>NZ_CM180142.1:322500-1984743 GCF_059039125.1 Streptococcus sp. NSSLK0004
AGCTAATCCAAAAACTGATTCGGGGAAAGATCGAATGAAAATCATGACTGAAACAACAGATGGTTTTGTTTTGGCTGAGCAAGACTTGAAGATGCGCGGTTCAGGAGAAATTTTTGGTGTTCGACAGTCGGGGTTACCGGAATTTCAAGTGGCGAATATTATCGAAGATTACCCTATTTTAGAAGAAGCACGGCGAGTAGCCAATCAAATTGTTAATCAATCTGACTGGAAGGTTAATCCTGAATGGGCAGTTTTAGTTAAGAATATGCGTGAGAAGGATAATTTGGACTAAAATAATGATAAGGTAAAGAGCCTGCTTGGAATTTTGGTCTGCGGAAATGAGAAAGTTGGTTTCTAAACTTGATAGAGTTGTTTTCTATTTTTGATAACTTGGTTGATGTTATCTACTTTTTCATTTCATGCTGAGATGGAGTATTTATATGCGAAAACACCTCCGATTCTATTTTATTAGAAATAGCAGAGGTGTTTTCTTTTATATTTAATTTTTTACGATGAGTGTTCAGACTGTGTAGTCTTTTTGTTAGCCCTGAATATAATCAGATAGTTTTTGGCCTTCTAACCCTGCTTGGAGGGCGAAGAGGAGTTTGATTCGTGCTTTTTGTGCATTGAGTTCCTTAACAAAGAGGACTCCTTTTTGTTTGAGTTCTACTCCCCCACCCTGATAGGAATAAACAGCTTCTGCAATGCCATTGAAGCAACGAGAAACAAGCACAACAGGAATTTTTTTATCAAGCAATTTTTCGAGAGCTGGGAGAATTGTGGGAGGGAGGTTACCAGCGCCCAAGGCTTCTATGACTAAACCATCAATATGGCTTGTTGCAAGAGAGTCTAGTAAGATACTATCCATATCTGCATAGCTCTTAATAATTGGGACTAGACCGGTCACCTGTTCCAAATCAAATCGGACACGTGGTTCGGCAGTTTTGAAATATAAAATTTCCTTTTTAGTAATGAGTCCAAGTGGGCCATGGGTTGGTGTCTGAAAGGTGGAAAGATTTGTGGTGTGGGTTTTAGTGACGTATTTTGCTGCATGGATTTCATCATTCATAACAACGAGAACCCCTTTATCGCTAGAGCGGGAATCAGCAGCAACACGGAGAGCGGTTAGATAATTATAAACGCCATCACTCCCTAATTCGTTCGATGAGCGCATAGCTCCAGTTAAAACAAGAGGCTTAGCTGGAAGAACTAATGTATCTAGAAAATAGGCAGTTTCTTCCAGCGTATCAGTTCCATGAGTGATAACAAACCCGTCAAATTGATTAGCCTCCTCCTTGATTTTTTTTGCCAGAAGCATCATGTGATTCAAGTTAATATGAGGACTAGGTAGGTTGAAAAAATCAAGTGAAGTGACTTTTATATCCTCTAGTGGTGAGTCTAATTGTGTCATGGGATTAATATGACTGGAGGAAACTTGTCCTTTAGCATTAGCATGCATAGAGATAGTACCGCCAGTATGGAGAACGAGAATTTTTTTCATAGATTTTCAATTTCTTTCAAGTTTGTGATATACTAATTGTAACATAAAAGCAGAAAAGTGGGTGATATGGTGACAATTAAGGCTGTATTTTTTGATATGGATGGAACGCTGTTGACAGATAGTCGAACCATTAGTAAATCCACGATTGTCGCGATTAATGCTTTGAAAAAACAAGGGGTTTTGGTTGGCTTAGCGACAGGAAGAGATCCACAATTTCTTTTACCTTACATGGCTTCTTTGGGCTTGGATGTAGTGATTGCTTATAATGGTCAGTATATTTTTTCGCGTCAGGAGGTTCTATTTGAGCAAGCTCTTCAGCAAGAAGAATTGGACACTATAATTAAATTTGCAGAAATGAATCAGAAGGATCTATCTTTTGGTTTGGCACGAGGTGTTGCAGGCAGTGGTGTAATGCGTTTTGGGACTGGCAATGGTCTTTATTGGTTAGTTCGTTTAATCCCAGATTCTTGGGCAAGCGGCATTATATTTCTCTTTAATCGAGTAATTCGGAAATTAAAACCTCAAAAGAAGGTAAATTTTGATATTCTAAAACAGGAGCCTATTTATCAGATGATGTTGTTGGCTACGGAAAAAGAAACGCAAAAATTGGCTAGTTGTTATGATTTCTTGACTTTTACCAGATCAAGTCCTTACGCAACGGATGTGATTAGTAGAGGAAATTCGAAGCTTAAAGGTATTCTTCGTATCGGTGAACAATTTGGCTTTGATTCTCGTCAGGTTATGGTATTTGGAGATTCAAATAATGACTTGGAAATGTTGGCTGGGGTTGAGTATTCAGTTGCTATGAAGAATGGCACAAAATTGGCAAAGAAGACTGCTTCTTATGTGACAGACTCGAATAACAAAGATGGTATTTTTAAAGCTTTAGTACATTTTGGTTTGTTGGGTGAAGATTATGTTTCAGAGCAAAGATAGTAATTTTAATTGTGTAAAAGCTTTTCATGCAAAAATGGATGGGAGGACACAAGAGGTGGTACAGCCTTACTCTGCAGAAGAGTCTAGGCATCGTGCAGATTTTAAGTTAGAAGAATTGGTGGAATTTCTTCATGCTACAGCAGAGGATGAAGCTGAATTTAAGGAGTTGATTGCAGACTTACATCATGCTTTAGATCGTGCAGTAATCAAGGTTGGTCAGAAAGGCCTATCTGAAAATCCATTGGTAGATCAAGTTGATGCCTTGATTGATTTGCTCTATCTTACTTATGGGACTTTTGTGTTGATGGGAGTAGATCCGGCTCCTTTGTTTGATATTGTTCATAGAGCAAATATGGGGAAGATTTTTCCAGATGGAAAAGCACATTTTGATCCAAGGACTCATAAAATTCTTAAACCAGATGATTGGGAAGACAAATATGCCCCAGAGCCTGCTTTAAGAGAGGAGATGGCTAGGCAGATAGAAAGAAAAAATGATCTGAGTGTCCACTCAGATCATTAGGTGTTAAAGACTTTTATTTTCATCGCGAACGATGAGTAAATCGATAGATGCGTGACGTAGAATATATTCAGATGACGATCCGATAAGCAAGCGTTCAAAGGCATTAAGCCCTGTTGCACCAAGCATCATTAAATCAGCTCCGGTTTCTTTCGGAATATCGTGAGCTAAGAGTGTCTTAGGATTGCCCATTTCAATAACTACACGAACATCTAACAATCCTGCTTCGATAGCCTGGTCTTTATAAGTAGCTAAAAGACTCTGTGCCTCTTTTTCTAACGTCTCATAAACTGAAGCATCGAAGGCCGCTACGTTATGTAAAGCACGAGTGTCAATGACGTGGGCAATTATGAGGCGGGCTTGATTGCGCTTGGCTACATGAATAGCTTTATGGAGAGCAAGCTCTGCACCGACTGAGCCGTCAACTGCAACTAATATTGTTTTGTAAGATTGAATCATGCTATACACTCCTTTCATTACCGAGAGAGCGGGGTAAGACCAACTCTGGTTACATATATATTATAAGCTATTTGGTAGAAAAAGTAAAGTATTTCTTGTTATTTTTTTTAAATTAAGCTACAATAAGAGCATTAGAAAGTCGAGGTGACTCCATGAGAGAGTTTAATAAATCTATGAAATTAGACCATGTAGCCTATGATATTAGAGGTCCCGTCTTGGAAGAAGCTATGCGAATGCGGGCGAATGGTGAGCAAATTTTACGACTTAACACAGGTAATCCTGCAGAATTTGGTTTTACGGCACCCGATGAGGTTATTCATGACTTAATACACAATGCTCGTAAATCAGAGGGGTATTCAAATAGTAAAGGAATTTTTTCTGCTCGAAAGGCAATTATGCAGTATTGCCAGTTGAAGAAGTTTCCGAATGTGGACATTGAAGATATTTACTTGGGAAATGGAGTCAGTGAGTTGATCACAATGTCCATGCAAGGCCTATTGGATAACGGTGATGAAGTTCTTGTTCCGATGCCGGATTACCCTCTTTGGACGGCTGCTGTCAGTCTAGCTGGTGGACAGGCGGTTCATTATGTTTGTGATGAAAAGGCAAATTGGTATCCAGATTTAGATGATATGCGCTCTAAAATTAGCAGTCGTACAAAGGCTCTGGTTCTGATTAATCCTAACAATCCGACGGGAGCTCTTTATCCGAAGGAAGTCTTAGAAGAGATTGTAGAAATTGCACGGCAGAATGAGTTAATCATTTTTTCAGATGAGATTTATGATCGCATGGTATTCGACGGTGCTGTTCATATTCCAATTGCAACCTTGGCACCAGACTTGTTTGTAGTAACTATGAACGGCTTGTCAAAATCTCACCGCATTTGTGGTTTCCGTGTAGGTTGGATGGTATTGTCAGGAACTAAACATCATGTTAAAGGCTATATTGAAGGTCTGAATATGTTGTCGAATATGCGTTTGTGTTCCAATGTCTTAGCTCAACAGGTTGTGCAAACATCTTTGGGGGGATATCAATCTGTAGATGAGCTTTTGATTCCAGGTGGTCGTTTATATGAGCAACGAGAGTTTATCACTAAGGCAATCAACGATATCCCAGGGTTATCAGCGGTTAAACCTCAAGCTGGTCTCTACATATTCCCAAAAATTGACAGAGAGATGTATCGTGTAGATGATGATGAGCAGTTTGTTTTAGACTTCCTCAAACAGGAAAAAGTTCTTCTAGTACACGGACGTGGTTTTAACTGGAAAGATCCAGATCATTTCCGAATTGTTTATTTGCCACGCGTGGATGAATTGGCAGAAATCCAAGAGAAAATGACGCGTTTTTTACGACAGTATAAACGATAATAATAGAGACTGGAGAATATCCAGTCTTTTAAATTGTTGATATTTTTAAGACAATAGATAATTTTCTGATAATTGTTGAAATATACCTCTTTTTTTGTTATACTGAAAGCAATTACAGTGTAAAGAGGAAACTATGACAACATTACTAGAAAAAACGCGGAATATCACCTCTATCCTTAAACGTTCTGAGGAGCAACTCGCAGAGGAATTACCATATAATGCTATTGCGGAGCATCTGTCAGATATTATTGACTGCAATTCCTGCATTATTAATAGCGAAGGAGAAGTCCTTGGTTATCATATGAACTATAAAATCAACAATGATCGTGTTGAAGAATTTTTCTTAAACAAACAATTCCCGGAAGGATATGTCAAGGCAGTTGCTCAGGTCTATGATACACAAGTTAATCTCCCTGTAGAAAGTGAATTAACGGCTATTCCGATTGAGTCACGTGCGATTTATCCAAAAGGATTGACGACGATTGCCCCTATTCATGTGACCGGGATTCGTTTTGGTACTCTCATTATATGGAGAAACGAAGAGCGATTCCACGAAGATGATTTGATTTTGGTAGAAATTGCGGCAACAGTTGTTGGTATTCAGCTACTTAATTTCCAGAGAGAAGAGGATGAAAAGAATATTCGTAGAAAGGCGGCTGTTAATATGGCTGTCAATACGCTTTCTTACTCTGAAATGAAGGCAGTTGTGGCGATTTTGGGTGAATTGAACGGAAATGAGGGACAGTTGACGGCATCTGTGATTGCGGATCGTATCGGTATTACCCGATCAGTCATTGTCAATGCTTTGAGGAAGCTAGAAAGTGCGGGAATCATCGAAAGTCGTTCTTTGGGAATGAAGGGAACATATTTGAAAGTATTAATCCCTGCAATTTTTGATGAAATTAAGAAAAGAGATTATTAAGAGAGCCAGGCTCTCTTTTTCTCTCTGTAAAAGCACCTTCTCAACTGACACGATTTATGGTATAATAAAGCGATTTTATAAAATGTAGGAGGTTCCCCATGGGACGTAAATGGGCCAATATTGTAGCCAAAAAAACCGCAAAAGACGGTGCTAACTCAAAAATTTACGCCAAGTTTGGTGTTGAAATCTATGTAGCAGCGAAAAAGGGTGACCCGGATCCAGAAACAAACTCAGCGCTGAAATTCGTTATCGACCGTGCTAAGCAAGCGCAGGTTCCAAAGCATATCATTGATAAGGCCATTGACAAGGCAAAGGGCAATACAGATGAAACTTTCGTAGAAGGTCGTTACGAAGGCTTTGGGCCAAATGGTTCTATGATTATTGTTGATACTTTGACATCAAACGTAAACCGTACAGCAGCCAATGTTCGCTCTGCTTTTGGTAAAAACGGCGGAAACATGGGTGCTTCTGGTTCAGTATCATTTATGTTTGATAAAAAAGGTGTAGTAGTATTTGCTGGTGACGATGCAGATGCAATCTTTGAATTGCTTTTAGAAGCGGATGTAGAAGTGGATGATGTAGAGGTAGAAGGAGGCGCAGTCACAGTTTATACAGCCCCAACTGATTTGCATAAAGCCATCGTGGCATTGAAAGAATCAGGTATCCAAGAGTTTAATGTAACAGAACTTGAAATGATACCACAATCAGAAGTATCACTTGAAGGCGATGACCTTGCAACATTTGAAAAACTCTATGACGCCCTCGAAGACGACGAAGACGTCCAAAAAATCTACACGAATGTAGATGGGTTTTAATATAAAAAAGTGCTAGTAGCACTTTTTTTATACTAAAAGGTTAGAAATAGAAATCGTCGGTAGACGATTCTCCTTGTACGTGGGACGTCCTAGAAGGTTGGAAATGAGAACTGCCGGGAGGCAGTTTTCTTTGTATCTAAGAGTCCGGGGGACAGTCATTTTTATTAGAAGGTTGGATTGAGGACAGAATGGCGAATGATAGTTTTTTTACTGTTATTTTCTTCTACATATAGGTTGTTTATGCCAATTGGCTACCTAGATAAAAAAATTTAAAGTTTTGATAAGAAAACTATATTAGACAGAGAAGATGCCCTGTGGTATGATGGGAAAAACGAAGGAGGGATGGGCATGAAGAAAGTTATCGTAGGTATTACAGGAAACGAAAGAGAATTACCAATCCTATCTGGCAAAAAGTTTATAACAGTAGCTAGGGAAATGGCTGATGGAGTGAGAGAAGCTGGAGGATTGCCAATCGTCATTCCTGTAGGAGACCCAGCTCTAGCAGATGATTATGTAGGGATGGTAGATAAGCTAATTCTTTCGGGAGGTCAGCATGTAGAACCTAGTTTTTATGGAGAGGAGAAATTGGTTGATAGTGGTGACTATCTCTTGGAGAGAGATCGATTTGAGTTAGCTTTGATTGAATCGGCTTTGAAGCAAGGGAAACCGATTTTTGCAGTATGCCGTGGAATGCAGCTACTAAACGTTGCATTGGGAGGAAGTTTGCAACAGGTTGTTGAAAATCATTGGCAAACGGTCTCAGACGGGACTTCCCATAGTTTAGAAGTGAAGCCACAAAGTCAGATTAGCCAATTATTTCAACAGGGAAGTCAAATTAATTCTTTTCATACTCAACGGATTAAACGGCTTGCTCCAACGCTTGTTGCTACAGGAATTGATCCACGTGATAATACGATTGAGGCATATGAAAGCCGTGTGGGGCAAAGTTTATTGGGAATTCAGTGGCACCCAGAATACCTCCATCATGATTGTGAGGATAATAGACGACTGTTCCGATTTTTGGTAGAAAAACTATAGGGAATAGAAAAAATGAGAATCCCATGGCAAAACTAATAGCCATATGTGTATTGGTTATAGTTTTTGTTTATATCAAAGCATAAAAAAAGTCAATTGGTCAGAATTTATTTTCTGTGATAAGATAAGTATAGTTCAAATTTAAGGAGTTACTTTTTATGAAATTGAAAAAATTGTTTTCTTTTGCAGCAGTAGCTGCATTGTCTGTCGCAACACTTGCAGCGTGTGGTTCAAGTAGTTCTAGTACCGAGTCTTCTGATACTGAAACTATCAAAGTCGGAATTATGACTCGTGATGATTATACTACAGAATTATGGGATAAGATTACAGAATTGGCTGCAGAAGAAGGTGTAACAGTTGAATTAACTGAGTTTACAGATTATTCACAACCGAATAAAGCCTTGGCTGAAGGTGATGTAGACGTCAATGCTTTTCAACATATTTACTTCTTGAATAACTGGAATGAAGAAAATGGTGGTGACTTACAAGTTGCAGGTTACACTATCTACAGCCCGATTCGTTTCTATTCAGGAGTGACAGGTGATGAGGACAAGTACACTTCTATTGATGCTATTCCTAACGGTGCAGAAATTGCAGTACCGAATGATGCAACGAATGAAAGTCGTGCCCTATTCTTGCTCGAATCAGCAGGCTTAATCGAGTTGGATGTAGAAGATGGGGAGTTGGCAACACTTGCTGACATTACTAAAAATCCGAAAAACATTACCATTACAGAATTGGATGCTAGCCAAACAGCTCGCTCCCTTGAATCAGTAGATGGAGCGGTTATCAACAATAACTACGCTAAAGAAGCTGGTTTGGATACTGATAAGGCACTCTATATCGAGCAAAAAGGTGCGAATACAGAAGTATGGTACAATGTAATCGCAGCACAAAACGGATGGGAAGATTCAGACAAAGCTAAGGCTATTAAAGCGTTGATTGCTGCTTACAATACAGATGAAGTAGCGGAAATCGTTGAGCGTGCTTCTGGTGGTACTGATTTCCCAATCTGGGACGAAGTTTCAACGAAATAAGTATTTGTAGAATACTACAAAAGTTATCCCTTGTTTTTCAAAGTATGCTGAATACTAGATGGGAATAGGGAAGGATAGGGAGTAGAGGAAGCTGGTGACAATTGTTTCAGCTTCTCTTCCTATTTTTAGAGAGGATTGTTCATGGCATTTTTAAGTGAAAAAGAGCAGATAAAAAAATTTTGGCAAGACCAAATTGTTCAGGAAGATATTGACCACTTGCGGTTTTTTATTCGCAAAAAATCAATCTTTGCTCAACAGATTGGTTTAGAAGAGGCTGCAGACTTCTTGAAGACTTTGTTTGAGGAAGCGGGGGCAGAAGTCTTAGTGGATAAGTCATATGCGGCACCGTTTGTTCTCGCTAAATTTACATCACCTAACCCAGAAGCAAAGACGCTGATTTTTTATAATCATTATGATACGGTACCTGCAGATAGTGATCAGATTTGGCTCAAGGGGAAACCTTTTGAGTTGACAATTACAGAAGATAGTATGTATGGTCGCGGAGTAGATGATGATAAGGGACATATTATTGCTCGTCTGTCTGCTGTGAAAAAATACTTGAAAAAGAATGGGAAATTGCCTGTTAATATCCTTTTTGTCATGGAGGGAGCGGAAGAATCAGCTTCTGTCGATTTAGATAAATATCTAACGAAGTACAAGGGTCAACTTTACAAAGCTGATTTACTGATTTGGGAACAGGGGATTCGGAATCATCAAGACCAGCTAGTGATTGCTGGAGGTAATAAGGGGATTGTGACATTTGATGTAGCAGTCAAGAGTGCTGCTTTGGACATTCATTCTTCTTTTGGTGGTGTAATTGAATCGGCAGCATGGTATCTGGTACAAGCCTTAAATAGTTTGCGGAATGTTGATGGGACTATAACGGTTCCCGGTATTTATGACCAAGTTCAACAACCAAATGATCGAGAGCTTGCCTTAGTGGAGGAGTTTGCACTTCAAGACGAATTTGGTTTACGTGAAGTGTATGGACTAGAATTACCTCTTCTAAGCAATGATAGAAAAGAATTGCTGAGACGTTTGTATTTTGAACCCTCCATCAATATTGAAGGTTTAACAAGTGGCTATCAGGGGCAAGGTGTTAAAACTATTTTACCAGCTCAGGCTTCTGCTAAAATGGAAGTTCGTCTAGTACCTGGCTTAACTCCTGAAGGTGTTCTAAAAAGTATTCGTAAGCATTTTGAGAGTAATGGTTTTGAGAAGGTGGAAGTGACCTATACTTTAGGAGAGGAATCTTACCGTTCTGACATGTCAGCGCCAGCTATTTTACAACTGATTGATTTAGCTAAAGATTTTTATCCTAAGGGAGTTGCAGTTTTACCAACTTCTCCGGGAACTGGACCTATGCACACAGTTTTTCATGCACTAGGTGTTCCAATTGCAGGATTTGGCTTAGGTCACGAAGGTAGCCGTGATCATGCGGGTGATGAAAATATTAAGATTGCAGATTATATTGCACATGTAGAATTAGTAGAGGAGTTAATAGGAGCTTATGAGTAAGGAAATCATAAAATTAGATCATATTGATGTGACCTTCCAACAGAAAAATCGAAAGATTACAGCGGTGAAAGATGTCAGTATTCACATTAACCAGGGAGATATTTATGGAATCGTTGGTTATTCGGGGGCTGGGAAGTCTACCTTAGTTCGCGTTATCAATCTTTTACAGGTGCCGTCTGCTGGAAAAATTACAATTGGGGAAGATGTGATTTTTGAGGGGGAGAAAGTGACTCTTACCCCAGCACAGTTGCGGGAAAAACGTCGGGAAATAGGGATGATTTTTCAGCACTTTAACTTGATGGCGCAATCTACGGCTGCGGAAAATGTAGCTTTTGCTCTTAAGCATTCTGGTCTTTCAAAAGATGAAAAAGCAGAAAAAGTAAAAAAATTATTAGATTTGGTAGGTTTGTCGGATCGTGCTGATAATTATCCAGCGCAATTATCAGGTGGGCAAAAGCAACGTGTAGCTATTGCGCGTGCGCTCGCTAATGATCCTAAAATCTTGATTTCTGATGAATCTACTTCAGCATTGGATCCTAAAACGACTAAGCAAATTTTAGCTCTATTGCAAGAACTCAATGAAAAATTGGGCTTGACTATCGTTCTCATTACTCACGAAATGCAAATTGTAAAAGACATTTCCAATCGTGTGGCAGTTATGCAGGACGGTCAATTGATTGAAGAGGGTTCTGTACTGGAAATTTTCTCTCATCCGAAAGAAGAGTTAACTCAAGATTTCATTAAAACAGCAACAGGAATTGATGAAGCTTTAGTTAAGATTAATCAGCAGGATATTGTTCAGAATCTACCTGAAAATAGTGTATTAGTCCAACTCAAATATTCTGGATCGAGTACGGATACTGCTATTGTAAATGATCTTTATAAATTTTATCAGGTATCATCAAATATTCTTTATGGTAATATTGAGATCCTAGATCATACGCCAGTTGGAGAATTAGTAGTTATCTTATCAGGAGAGCCTGATCGCTTGAAGACAGCACTTTCAGCTGTTCGTGATGCGAATGTGGATGTGATGATTTTGAAAGGAGAGATTGAATGAATGCATGGATTGAAACGACATTTGAAAATGTGATAAAGATGGGATGGGATACCTCCTATGGGTGGAAAGCGGCTATAGAATCGACTATTTACATGACATTTTGGTCCTTTGTTTTCGGAGGGTTATTGGGGCTCGTGACGGGATTGTTGTTGGTTTTAACAGGTCCGAGAGGGGTTCTTGAGAATAAGTATGTTTTTTGGGTACTTGATAAAGTTGCTTCGTTCTTTCGGGCGGTACCTTTCATCATCCTCTTGGCCTTTATATCCCCAGTTACCCGATTAATTGTAGGAACAGGTATTGGAGCTACAGCTGCTTTGGTTCCCTTATCATTGTCTGTATTTCCTTTTTACGCTCGTCAGGTACAGGTTGTATTGTCTGAATTGGATAGAGGTGTAGTTGAAGCAGCACAAGCTTCAGGAGCAACGATTCCGGATATTATAGGTGTCTATCTTCGAGAAGGACTTCCGGATTTGATTCGTGTAACGACCCTTACCTTGATTTCGCTGATTGGTTATACAACAATGGCGGGAGCGATTGGATCAGGAGGATTGGGCAACGTAGCTATTTCTTATGGTTATAACCGTTCTGATCATGATGTAACTTTTCTTGCGACCTTGTTGATTCTCTTGATGATTTTCTTTGTTCAATTTCTCGGAGATTTTATCACTAAGAAGATTAATCATCGTTAAGGATTTGATAATCAATGGAAACAAAGACAAGGAAAATCCGTCTGTGTCTTTGTTTTTTGTCTTTATAGAAATAAGAAAGGAAGTCGAGTATGGAATTTTCGAAATTAGTCCGTGGAGAGCCAGGACAATATGTAGCTGCTCAAGGAAGTTTGAAGGAGTTACCGGAACGATTGCGTTTATTTAGGCAACCTGTCGTTATTACGGGAAAAAAATCCTATGCAGCTTTTGTGAAACATTTTGGCAGAGAGTGTGATTGGCCGGTACTTTTTTACGATGGAACAGCTAGCCATGAAGATATGGAACGATTAGCTGCGCAAGCCAAAGAACTTGGTGCGGATGTTCTCGTTGGTATTGGTGGTGGGAAGGTTATGGATACAACCAAGGGAACGGCTGACCGAATTGGGGTTGAAGTGGTACTGGTTCCCACTCTTGCAGCTACCTGTGCTTGCTCAACTCCGCTCCTTGTAGCCTATTATCCTGATCATAGTTTTAAATCTGTCGATTACTGTCAGCGGTCGGGCTTTATGACTTTGGTGGATTACAACCTATTGATCGAAGCGCCTAAGCAATATTTGATTAGTGGTATCTCAGATACCTTAGCTAAGTGGTATGAATTAGAGGCTATTCATCGTGGTAAGAATCCTGCAGAACTTCCTGCACTTATTCAACTAGCCCTAGCAACAGCTAGTGTTAGCAAGAATATTCTTCTTGAAGACACAGAGGCTGCATTGTTGGCGGCAGACCAAAAAAAGGTTACTCCAGCCTTTAAACGCATGGTAGATACGATTTATGCAGTAGCAGCGAATGTCGGCTGTCAAACCAGTGATTATGTGTCTGGTGCACATGCTATCCATAATGGCTTGACAGTCCTTCCTGAAACGCACTCGATAGTACATGGAATAAAAGTAGCTTACGGCATATTGGTTCAATTGTGTGTGACAGGAAATGAAGAGGAAGTCCTGCAACTATTTCCTTACTATAAGAAAAATAACTTTCTGTACAGTTGGGATCAATTGAATATCACTGAGGATAAACAGACTGCTCAGCTAAAAGTAGCTCGGCATGCTGCTTCGCAGGAGGAGACCTTTATCTTGCTTAATCCTAGTTTAACGCCAGATGATATTCTAGTTGCTATCAATCGTTTAGATGAGCTGGCAGCGGACTTTGATAGAGGAGAAGTATATGGCTAGAAAAATAGGGATTATCGGTTTGGGACATGTAGGTGCTACTCTATTACATGATCTTGTAGCTCACTCGACATTTGATACTTATGTGCTAATTGATAAGAATGAGAAAAAGGTTGCTGCAGATGTTTTAGATATGCAGGATAGAATAGCCAATTCTGGTCAAGAAGCGACATTTATTATAAATGATTATGTGGCATTATCGGATGCTGATATTGTAGTCTCTAGTCTGGGAAATATCCAGCTTCAAGGGAACGCTTCTAAGAGTCGTTTTGCAGAACTACCTTTTACTAGTCAGGAGATTAAGCAGGTTTCAGAAAATTTAAAACAGTCAGGATTTTCAGGTGTTCTTATTGTTATCACAAATCCTGTGGATATTATTACCCAACTTTATCAGGAGTATACAGGTTTTCCGAAAGAGCGGGTGATTGGTACGGGTACATTGTTAGATACTGCACGGATGCAACGTGCAGTAGGACAACAATTTTCAGTATCTCCTACCAGTATTTCTGGATATAACTTAGGAGAGCATGGGAACTCTCAATTTACTGCTTGGAGTCAAGTGCGGGTTGGGCAAACTCCTATTACAGATTTGTTGTCAACAGAGGAACTAGCTCAATTAGCTGAGGAGGCACGCATGGGTGGGCATACAGTTTTCTTCGGTAAAGGATATACCAATTTTGGAATTGCAGCAGCAGCTAATCGTTTGATTGAGGCAGTCTTAGGCAATAGTCGAGTGGTTTTACCTGTATCTCATTATTATGCAGCTTCCAACGTTTATCTAGGCTATCCAGCGGTGATCGGCCAAGCCGGAATTGAGCGGACATTGGAATTAAAACTGACAGAGAATGAACGTACTCTCTTGGAACAGTCAGCAAAAGCCATTCGAGAACGGTTAGAAGTGGCTAGATTAGGTGATTGGAATAAGTTGATTTTGTAGTAAAATAGAGCCAGTTGGCTCTATTTTTGCTATACTAGAAATAGAAAGTGGAGGAAATACACATGAAACACTATTTGATGAACAATGGTTTAACCATTCCAGCAGTTGGTTTTGGTACTTATCAATCTCAGGATGGTCAGGAAGTCTATCAGGCTGTTTCAGCTGCTTTGAAAGCAGGCTACCGCCATATTGATACGGCGGCTTTTTATGGAAATGAGGTCAGCATCGGTCAAGCGATCAAGGATTCAGGAATTCCGAGGGAAGAGCTTTTTATCACTACTAAATTATGGAATGATGCTCATGGTTATGAGGAGGCTAAGCAGGCTTTCGCGACGTCCTTGGAGAAGTTAGGGTTAGACTATATTGATTTATATTTGATTCATTGGCCAAACCCGGTAGGTATTCGCGACCGTTGGCAAGAGGCTAATGCGGCTACTTGGAAGGCCATGGAAGAGCTAGTTGCAGAAGGAAAAATTCGTACCATTGGTGTCAGCAATTTTATGATACACCATTTGGAAGAACTCTTAAAAACGGCGACCATTGTACCAGCTGTCAATCAAATTCGCTTGGCTCCAGGAGTTTATCAGGAAGACATCGTAGCCTACTGTAAGGACAAGAGAATTATCATTGAGGCTTGGAGTCCGCTTGGTCGTGGAGAACTATTCAGTCATCCAACCATGTTGGAATTAGCTGAAAAATACGGGAAAACAGTTGCTCAGATTGCACTCGCTTGGTCTTGGTCTCACGGGTTTTTACCTCTGCCTAAGTCAGTGACGGAGAGCCGCATCATCGAAAACCTTGATTTTCAGGATATTGAACTGGAGGAGGCAGATATTCAGAAAATTACCGCTATTACAGGTGTGACTGGGGCTTATGATCCTGATGAAGTGAATTTTTAAGCTGTATTCTTTCTAGACAAACCGCATTTTTTCTGCTACAATACTAAACATGAAAGAAGGTTGTTTCAAAAGCCTGTCTAGCGAGCTTGGGAGAGTGAAAGCCAAGCCAGTCTTGAAATAATTGGCACTTTCCTAGTCGTGACCTTGTCCGACTCAATTAGAATCATACAAATGAAGTAATAAATTAGGGTGGAACCGCGTTCTCAACGCCCCTATGTCTGTTGACAAGGGAAGAGAATGTGGTTCTTTTTGTCTGATAGACTGATTTAATGGAGGATACTATGTCAAAAATTAACCTTTCACCGCGTCAGTGGCATAATCTCCTTTCAGTCGAATTGCCACACGCTCATTGCTATGGCGCCTGAGCTAGACGCTGTACTAGTTCGCCTTTCCTAGCATTGTCGGCTAGGAAGGCTCACGTCGCAAGAACATTTAACATAGAAAGAAGGAAATTATGTCAAAAAAACTTACATTCCAAGAAATTATCTTGACTTTACAACAATTTTGGAATGAGCAGGGGTGCTTGCTCATGCAGGCTTATGATACGGAAAAAGGTGCGGGGACTATGAGCCCATATACCTTCTTGCGTGCGATCGGTCCTGAGCCTTGGAATGCGGCTTATGTTGAGCCAAGTCGTCGTCCGGCGGATGGTCGTTACGGGGAAAACCCAAACCGTCTCTATCAGCACCACCAATTCCAAGTAGTCATGAAGCCATCTCCATCTAATATCCAAGAACTTTACTTGGAGTCTTTGGAGCGTTTAGGGATTAATCCCTTGGAACATGACATTCGTTTCGTTGAGGACAACTGGGAAAACCCATCAACTGGTTCAGCTGGTCTAGGTTGGGAAGTCTGGTTGGATGGTATGGAAATCACCCAATTTACTTATTTCCAACAGGTTGGTGGCTTGGCGACTGGTCCTGTTACAGCAGAAGTGACCTACGGTTTGGAGCGTTTGGCTTCTTATATCCAAGAAGTTGACTCTGTTTACGATATTGAGTGGGCTGACGGCGTTAAATACGGAGAAATCTTTATTCAGCCAGAGTACGAACACTCAAAATACTCTTTTGAAGTATCAGACCAAGATATGCTCCTTGAAAACTTTACTAAGTTTGAAAAAGAAGCAGAGCGTGCTTTGGCAGAAGGGTTGGTTCACCCTGCCTTTGACTATGTGCTCAAGTGTTCGCATACCTTCAACCTGCTGGATGCGCGTGGAGCTGTGTCTGTAACCGAGCGTGCAGGCTACATTGCCCGTATCCGTAACCTTGCTCGTGTCGTTGCCAAGACCTTTGTGGCAGAGCGCAAGAAACTGGGCTTCCCACTTTTAGACGAAGCAACACGAGCAGAATTGTTGAAGGAGGACGCAGAATAATGACAAAGAATTTACTTGTTGAACTTGGTTTGGAAGAAATTCCTGCCTACATCGTAACCCCAGCCATGCACCAGTTGCGTGACCGCATGGCGACTTTTTTGACAGACAACCGTTTGGCTTTTGATAGCATCGATGTCTTTTCAACGCCACGCCGTTTGGCTGTTCGTGTGCGTGGTTTGGCAGACCAGCAGACTGACTTGACGGAAGATTTCAAGGGTCCTGCTAAGAAGATTGCCTTGGATGCAGACGGAAACTTCACTAAAGCTGCAGAAGGCTTTGTCCGTGGCAAAGGCTTGACGACAGCTGACATTGAGTTCCGCGAGATCAAGGGCGAAGAGTATGTTTATGTGACCAAACACGAAGCAGGTCAGCCAGCTAAGGCAGTCTTGGCGGGCATTCCAGAGGTTTTGAAGGCTATGACCTTCCCTGTCAGCATGAACTGGGCATCCAACAAATTCGCCTACATCCGTCCTGTCCACACCTTGACCGTTCTCTTGGATGACGAAGCATTGGATATGGATTTCTTGGACATTACATCCGCTCGCATCAGCCGTGGTCATCGTTTCCTTGGAAATGAAACTGAGATTGCAAGTGCAGATTCTTACGAGGCAGACTTGCGTGAACAGTTTGTCATTACAGATCCCGCAGAGCGTCAAAATATGATTGTTGAGCAAATCAAGGCTATCGAGGACAAACACAATGTGACAGTTGAGATTGATGAAGATTTGCTCAATGAAGTTCTCAACCTGGTCGAGTACCCAACTGCCTTCATGGGTTCTTTTGACACTAAATATTTGGAAGTACCAGAAGAGGTTTTGGTAACTTCCATGAAAAACCACCAACGATACTTTGTGGTGCGTGATAAGTCTGGCAAACTCTTGCCAAACTTCATCTCCGTCCGCAACGGGAACGACCAGCAACTTGACAATGTTATCAAAGGGAATGAAAAAGTCTTGGTGGCTCGTTTGGAAGACGGCGAGTTCTTCTGGCGTGAAGACCAAAAACTCAAGATTACTGACTTGGTAGAACGCCTCAAAGTCGTGACCTTCCATGAGAAAATCGGCTCACTTTACGAGCACATGGAACGCACCAAGGTTATCGCAGAAAAACTGGCTGACTTGGCAGGCTTGTCTGCGGATGAGAAGGCAGATGTGGCGCGTGCGGCGGACATCTACAAGTTTGACCTCTTGACAGGCATGGTCGGCGAGTTTGATGAATTGCAAGGGATTATGGGTGAGAAGTATGCCCTTCTTGCAGGGGAAAAACCTGCGGTGGCAGTAGCTATCCGTGAGCACTACTTGCCAAACTCAGCAGAAGGCGAGTTGCCTGAAAGCAAGGTCGGTGCGGTTTTGGCGCTGGCTGATAAATTTGATACCCTCCTATCCTTCTTCTCAGTTGGCTTGATTCCATCTGGTTCCAACGACCCTTACGCTCTTCGTCGTGCAACACAAGGTATCGTTCGGATTTTGGAAGCGTTTGGTTGGGAAATTCCATTGGATCAGTTGATTGCGGAGCTCTACAGCTTGAATTTTGCTAGTTTGACTTACGACAACCAGCCAGCTGTGATGGACTTTATCCGTGCCCGTGTAGAGAAGATGATGGACAAGGTGATTCCGAAAGACATCCGTGAGGCTGTACTGGCTAGCTCAACCTTTGTGGTCAGACTGCAACTGGCAGCCAGCTCTGCTATTTTCCAAAAATCAAAAGAGGCTGACTACAAGGAAGCCGTGGAAAACTTGTCACGGGTCTTCAACTTGGCTGAAAAGGCTGAGGCGACTGTCATTGACGAGGCCCTCTTCGAAAACGAGCAGGAGAAAGCACTTGCTGCAGCAGTGGCTGGCTTGGAGTTGACAGAAGATATGGCGGGCAACTTGGACAAGCTCTTTGCTCTCAGCCCAGTCATCGCGGCCTTCTTCGACAATACCATGGTTATGGCGGACGACGCAGCGGTCAAAGCCAACCGTTTGGCTCTCTTGAAAGCCTTGGCGGATAAGGCAAGTGCTGTGGCGGTCTTCAATCTCTTGAATAGTAAGTAGGTAGTATGTCTCTTTTCAGAATTATAGAGTTGTATGTTATCATTCCTTTGCAAGCTTTGGCGATGATTGTTATTATAGTATTCCTTTTTCGTTGGATGTGGCGAACATCTAAGATAGAAAAGGGTAATGCTAAACCTGCTATTCGCAAAAAATGCAAACAGAAACTATGTACTGCTGAAACTCAAGGACGTTTTATGAGGCGACTACGTTTCAAGAAGAATTATGTCTATGTTTATGCTTATGATGTGGATGGAAAAACCTATGAAATTTATGATGTTATAATTTATAAGATAGGTGAAGTTATTAAGTTAGGTCCAATTCCGGTTAGTTATACAGGCAAAAGACAATTAGAGAATGTTGATGTGGTGAGAATTGCCTATAATCCTCTGATGCCACAGGAAGCGTATTTACCGGACAATCAAGGGAAGTGGACCGTGTTTTAAGAGATAAAAGGAGTTATTATGGAACAAGCAAAAATTGATCGCATCAATGAATTGGCCCGCAAGAAAAAGGCGGAAGGCTTGACAGAGGAGGAGTTGCAGGAGCAAGCAGCTCTTCGTGAGGAGTACATTGAGGGCTATCGCCGTAGCGTGCGTGCCCATGTGGAAGGCATCAAGATTGTTGATGAGGATGGCAACGATGTGACGCCTGAAAAACTTCGTCAAGTCCAACGTGAAAAAGGCTTGCATGGCCGTAGTTTAGATGATCCTAATTCGTAAGATTTAGTGTGCTAAAAAAACAAGAGAGTTTTTTGGGCAGACTTTTCTGAGTTAGTGTCAACATCTCAGCGCAGTGGTTGATTGACAGATTTTTTCGTGCAACCCCTCCAAATCTGTTCTAATCAACTATGCGGGGGCGAGACGACGAACTCAGTTTGAGTGCTGTCTCGCTCCCTTTTTTTGCTATATTAGGAAAAAGGAGGTTGGTCATGAAAAAATTGATGTATGCCTTGTTGGTGATTGCCTATTTTACAGTAGCTTATTTGTCGGTTTATGTCCTTCCTTATTATTTTGTCGGAGCCATCATGGGGGCGGCTGGAGCCAGTCTTGGTGCTGGTTTCAAGCAGTTCAAGGAAGTACAAGCTTGTCCTGAGAAGCCCTTGGTAGCTTATTTTAAGTGGAGTAAGTAAATGACAGGGTTCATATTATTGGTCATTTTGGGTCTAACTCTTTTTGTCAGTCTCATATTAGAGTTTAATTGGCAATATGGCTTAGCTTTTTTAGTGGCTATCAGCTACGCTGCGCTCTGGAATATCCTTCATATCCAATTTCTACGGAAATACTATTTTAAAAACGCATGATGAAAATCATGCGTTTTCTACGATTCCTAAATATTCTGTCCATTTTTCAAACGTTTCATAAAGATGATGGAACTTGGGATGAGAACTATGATGCTACCAATCCAGGCAGCCGGGTTGGCAGCAGCTGTTCCATAAAAACCAAAATAGTGCATGCCGATGATAGCGACAGCAGCACGGAAAATCAATTCTCCAAAACCTGCCAGCGTTGGAATCAATCCTTTTCCTAGTCCTTGTATAAAACTTCTCAAAATAAAGAGGCTGGCAACAATCCAGTAGCAAGAACCATTTATAATATAGTAAACAAGTGCCAAATCTAATACGGTTTGACTAGCATTTGGGAGAAAAAGACTGGAGAAGAAACGGTTACCCATGATGAGTAAGATTGCAAATACGATCGACCAAGCAATATCGAGCCAAAGTGCCTGACGGACTCCTTCGCGGATACGATCATAGAGCTTAGCACCGTAGTTTTGAGCGGTAAAGGTAGAAATAGCCAGCCCCAGATTGACCATAGGTAGCATAGCCAGCTGGTCGGTTCGTAGAGCAATGGATTGGGCTGCGATGGCATCTGTTCCTAATTGATTGACCATAATTTGCAGGGTAATAGCTCCAATAGCGATGATGCTAGCTTGAAATCCCATAGGAAAACCAAGTTGAGCGTGGCGGATTAGGTTTTCTTTGTCTAAGGTTAAATCGCTCCAAGTCAGATGAAATTGTGGGACTTTACGATAGATATAAATAATGAGATATAGAACAGAGAAGGCCTGAGCAGTAATAGTAGCAAAACCAGCTCCAAATACTCCCCATCTCATATTGAGAATAAAGAAGAAATCAAGTCCAATATTGATAAAGCAAGCAATGATTAGGGCGACTAAAGGAGTTTTGGAATTTCCTAGGCTTCGGATAGCACTCGATAGGAAGTTATAAAAAACAGTAAAGGTCAACCCGCCAAATATGGCAATTAAAAAGTGTTCAGAATGTAGAATAATGTCCGCAGGTGTCTGCATGAGTTCCAAAATCGGTCGCAGAAAGGTCATGGACAAGACTGTCAGAACCAAACTAATACAGCAGGCATAGAATAGTCCATGAACAAAGGATTTTTTTAGCCCCTCCCAGTCTCCAGCTCCAAATCGCTGAGCAGTCACAATGGTCAATCCATTCGTTACTCCTTGAGCAAATCCGATAATTAGAAAGGTCAAGCTAGCAGTTGAACCGACACTTGCAAAGGCGGTCTTTCCTAAGGTATGTCCGACAATCATAGAGTCTGCAAAGTTATAGGCTAGCTGAAAGAAGCTTCCTATCAAGAGGGGGTTGGCAAATTGGAGAATAACCCGGATGGGTTTTCCCTGTGTTAAATCTTTCATCAATTCTCCTTGTGAAAACAAGCTAGCTTACTGAAGAGAAAAAATCTCAGTAGGCTACATCTTACATTTTATTGGTGTATTCTTCAAAGTGGTCAACGGTGTTATTGTCCGTCACCGCCATAATCAACTCGTCTTCATTAAAAGTGTAATCGGGTGTTAACTGGATGTTCAATTCTTTGGTAAACTTACTGCGGTAGCCGATGATGTTCATCTTGTAATTTTGACGAAGTTTGAGTTGTGCAAGGGTTTTACCAATCCATTTTGTGGGTGGATGAAATTCGACAATACTTACTTGGTCATCTAGTTCAAAGAGGTCTGTCGTTCCTTGGTGAATGAGGTGCTTGGCAAGAGAAATACCTGTTTCACGCTCAGGAGAGATAATCTTATCGGCTCCGATTTTTAAGAGAACTTCTCTAGTTGTCTTGCTTTTTACTTTGGCGATGACTTTTGGAACACCGAGTGATTTGCAGTGCAAGACGGCAAGAACGCTGGATTCGAGGTTGTTCCCTGTTGCAACGACAACAGTATCGCAGTTGCCAATTCCAGCAGCCCGCAAGAGTGAACGGTCAGTAATATCACCAACAATGCCACGAGTTAAGATGGATTCTAACTGATTAATCCGTTGTTCGTGATTATCTACAGCTATGATATTACAGTCATATTGGTGAAGAGTTTTAGCGATAGTCGTTCCAAAGACACCGAGTCCTAGAATTCCGATAGTTTGTGTAGACATGATTTCTCCTTTAGACAATCATAGATGATTTAGCGTAGTGTAACGTTTCTTCCTTAGAAGGTTTGCGCGTAGAAAGACTGACCAAGATAGACATCGGTCCGATACGGCCAAAGAACATAAGAGCTATTAATATCAGCTGGCTAGCTTGGGTCAGATACGGAGTCAGATTAGCAGTTACCCCAACAGTTGCAAGGGCTGACATGACCTCGAACATGAGAAAAAGTAGAGGCTGACGAGGGTCTGTCATACTAATGGCAAAAAGCCCAGCCAGAAAGACCATGATAAAGACGCTGAAGGTTGCAAAAGCCTTACGGATAGTCAACCCATCAATCGTATGGTGTCTGAAATTGGTATGAGGCAACCCCATGATTTCACTGCGAGCATACAGAATGAGCGTAAGGAAGGCTGTGATTTTGATTCCGCCCGCAGTTCCTCCTGGTGCTCCTCCTAACATCATCTGAAAGATGTAGAGTAAGAGTGTTACAGGCTCAGCCTTCGTGTAGTCAATACTAGCAAAGCCTGCTGTTCTCATGGTGACTGTCTGGAAAAAACTAGCTAAGAGTTTGCTACCAAAAGGTAATGCTCCAATGGTATCAGGATTGTTCCATTCGGTCAATAGGGTCAAAAGTGTGCCAGTGGTTAGAATAATAGCAGTTAGACTTAGAACGACCTTGGTATGAAAACGGAGCTTACGTAAGTTGCGTCTGGTTCCTATTTGAGTTTGAAAATCAAACCAGACAGAAAAACCAAGGCCCCCCATGATAATCAGAGAAGCAATAGTCAGGTTGACCAAGGGATTTTCTACATAGTTAACTAAACTGGTGGCACCAAAGTTATCGAATCCAGCATTACAGAATGCAGAAACAGCTACAAATATAGCGGAGAAAAGTCCCTTTTCCCAGCCGAATTCTGGAACGAATTGAAAGGCTAGGATGAGTGCTCCTAATGTCTCTACTGCTAAAGTAAAACTAAAGGCAGATTTGATAAAACTTCGAAAATGCTTCGTGTCCGAACGGGTCAAAGCCTCTTGGAGAGTAGCCATATTGATAAAGCTTACCTTTCGTCCGCCTCGTAAGGCAAAAAGTCCGATAAACCCTATCAAACTTAGTCCACCAATCTGGATTAGTAACATACAGATAATCTGACCGAAGGTGGTATAGGTCTCAGAAACAGGTACTGTAAAGAGTCCCGTCACACAGACCATGGACACTGCTGAGAAAAGATTGTCCCAGTAGGTTGCAGAAGAAGTTGACAGTTGCGAAATTGGCAAATGTAACAAAAGAGAGCCTATCAGGATTACCATGAAAAAGCTCAAAACAATCCGTTGACTAGGCGAAAGTTTAACCCTGAAAAAAGACATAAGTCCCCTTCTTTTCATCAAAAATAAAAATATGACAACATTGTAGCACAAAATCGTAAAAAATAAAGCAAAAATGCAATTTTTTGAAAAAATTTGTGTAGGAAGTCTCTTTAGTTTTTATTAAACGATGGAATAAGTGAAAAAACACACTAGGAGAATAAAATAATGTGAAAAGTTAGTTTACTTTTTTGGCTAATCTTTCCAATGACTTGATATCTGTTATGAGGAAAAAAGAATAAAGATCGGTCTGATTAAAGAATAATAAAATAGTTTACATTATTTTATTTTTTCTTAGTGACTTCTGCATCCAGTTTTTGAAGATAGGCAAAAGCAGATAAGGCGATGCTAGCAAAGATTCCCATTGTCGCTCCAAATAATAGGGATTTGACATGGAAGATAGAAGCGAGTAGGGGAAGCTCAAGTCTGAAGAGGTCTGCCACTCCAGCAAAAACTGTCGAAAGCAGTGCCACTCCCAGTCCCCAAAGAAGTGGGTTAAGGGGCCGGCCTTGTCTTTCCTCAGGACTAAGCTCATCCAAGTCATATTGGGGCAAGTCAGCATGGAGGGTCTGCATATTGACGATACCTAGCAAGATAAAGCTAAAGAGAGCAATTGTCATTGGATAATAGTTGGCAACCTCCACAGGATAGCGGATAGCTAGGAAGTAGGCGACAGCGTTTCCAAGGGCAAGGAAGTAGAAGTGATAGATAAAAGCGTGACCGCCGATAGCGTCTGCCTTGGTCCGTCGGTACTCGTCTAAAGGACCACGGATACCATAGAAATGCCGTATCATAGTTTGGAGCCACTTGGGTTCATCTTTGGAAATAGCAGAGCTGACAGTTAGTTTTTCAGCCTTTTTCATGCGTTTGCGTAACATGATTTCAAGAGCAATGCCCGTGAAAACACCACCTAGACAGGCTGCTAGGAATTTTCGGAGGTCAAATAGGTGATCGAGAGGATTGAGCCCCTCCATCCAGGCACCGAAAACAACCACCCAGATGTACATAACGGTAGTGAAATAGAGGGCGAATTTGATACTTGCTCCCTTGAGTTGTTTCTGTTCCTTGTTAGTCAGTTCTTCTACATCTAAACTGTCCACTTGGCTGTGGCGCATCTTGGATGTCATATACATACTGGAGGAAAGAGTGGACAGGAGTAGGGCCGTTGGGTAGCCATAGGCAACGACTTCTGGGAAGCGTTTGTATAAGGCAATTGCCAGTAGGGTAAGAGCCATGGTGCCCCAAAAGAGTAGGATAAAGCAGGTATTGCCTAGTCGGAAGGCTTCTTGTTTGCGGTATTCATCAAGGGGACCAGCGATACCGTAAAAACGTTTGATCAATTTATCTTGAAAGGTTTCCTTTTTCATACGATACTCCTATTTACTTACGACGGAAAATGAGTGGCAGGTAAGCTAGTCCAAGGAAATAGATTGTCCCAGTAATCAGCAGTTGCACCCAGAATTTAGCCTGACTGATAATGTGCAAAATGCCCGCTCCGCTATTGCCCCAAAGCTGAAAGAGGACAAAGAGTGGGATAAAAATAAGGGTAGAGATAAGAGCTTGACGTGTATTCTTTTTCATGTTGATTCTCCTTATTATCTGTTTTCTAGTATTTTCTTTTATTTACGACGAAAAATGAGTGGCAGGTAAGCTAGTGCAAGGAAGTAGATGGTCCCAGTAATCAACATTTTCAACCAGAATGTTGCTTGGCTGATGGTACGTAAGGTATCTGCTCCGCTATTGCCCCAAAGTTGAAAGATGACAAAAAGGGGGATAAAAATAAGGGTAGAGATGAGGGCTTTGCGTGCATTCTTTTTCATGATATTTTCCTTTCTATTCATTCCAAAAGAGGCTGTTGAGATCGGTCTGTAATGCTTTGGCCAGGTTGATACAGAGGTCTAGTGAGGGATTGTATTTGTTGTTTTCAATCATGTTGATGGTCTGCCTGGATACGCCGATGGCCTTGGCCAAATCTAGTTGGGAAATACCGAGCAGTAGGCGGTAGTCTTTGACACGGTTCATGTGCCCTCCTTTCTATGTCAACTATATCTGACACATTTGGTTAAAAATGAGAGGATAGGTTGGATATCCTTTTAAATAATTGTCAATTATATCCGACACACAACTGTAAAAAAATGTGGGAGGCCTCCCTGTTGATGTCAACTATATCTGACACCTTTCTGTAATGTTATTATATACCCATCAAGAAAACTTGTCAACTATATTTGACATATTTTTTGTAAAAAGTTTGCAACAACTTTTTATTTTATTTTGTGGTACAATAGAAAAGATATGACCAAGGAATTTAACCACACAACTGTTCTCTTGCATGAGACAGTAGATATGCTAGACATCAAACCAAATGGAATTTACGTAGACGCAACGCTGGGCGGGGCAGGTCATAGTGAGTACCTCTTGAGCCAGTTGACAGATGGTGGGCACCTCTATGCCTTTGACCAGGATCAAACGGCCATCGACCATGCTCAGATTCGTTTGGCTTCTTATATTGAAAAGGGGCAGGTGACCTTTATCAAGGACAATTTTCGCAATCTCAAGACACGCTTGGCAGAACTTGGTGTGACAGAGATTGATGGGATTTGCTATGATTTGGGAGTGTCTAGTCCTCAATTAGATGAACGGGAACGTGGTTTTTCTTACAAACAAGATGCTCCGCTTGATATGCGAATGAACCGTGATGGTCACCTGACGGCTTACCATGTAGTCAATACCTATGACTATCATGATTTGGTACGGATTTTCTTCAAATATGGTGAGGATAAATTTTCCAAGCAGATTGCTCGCAAAATCGAGCAAGCTCGTGCCGAGAAGCCAATCGAAACGACGACTGAGCTGGCAGAATTGATCAAGTCAGCCAAGCCGGCTAAGGAACTCAAGAAAAAAGGGCATCCAGCTAAACAAATTTTTCAGGCCATTCGAATTGAGGTCAACGATGAATTGGGGGCGGCGGACCAGTCTATCCAACAGGCCATTGATTTATTGGCTTTAGATGGACGGATTTCGGTTATTACCTTCCATTCCTTAGAAGATCGCTTGACCAAACAATTGTTCAAGGAGGCCAGCACTATTGATGTGCCTAAAGGCTTGCCTTTTATCCCCGATGATTTGAAGGCACCGCTTGAATTGGTCAATCGCAAACCGATTTTACCTAGTCAAGAGGAGTTAGAAGCGAATAACCGCGCGCATTCTGCTAAGTTGCGCGTGGCCAAAAAAGTGTACAAGTAAATAAAGGAAGTACCTATGTATGTTACAAGATAGACGTAGAGATGTGGCTGTTCGTATCATTAGCGATAGAATTAAAACATTCAGTCGTGTTGAGAGAGCCTTCTATGGGAGTATTGTTCTGTCTGGTCTTTTGTTAGCGATTGGTGTAGTATTTATGCAAACTCGTCTCTTACAAGTACAGTCAGAAATGGCTCAAATAAACCAAGAAATAAATGCAAAGCAAGTGGAGATTGATGATGCTGAGCAAGCCATTAATGATCTTGTTCGAGAAGCTCGCCTTATGGAAATTGCAGATAAACAGGGCTTGACATTTAACAATGATAATATTGGAGTTGCAGAATAATGCCGAAGAATAATCGATTGTTGCGCTATGTTTTAAAACAACGCTATATTCCGTCAAAGAATCGTAGAAGAGTGGGGCAAAGCCTGATTCTGTTGACGGTTTTTGTCTTTTTTCTTTTTTTAATTAATTTTGCTATCATTATTGGAACAGATAGTAAGTTTGGTCAAGATTTGTCTGAAGGAGCAAAAAAGGTCCATCAGACAGAAATAACTGTACAGGCTAGGCGTGGTACAATTTATGACCGTACAGGGGTACCGATTGCGAAAGACTCTACTACCTATACTGTTTATGCTGTGATTGATACAGAGTACGTATCGGCCTTAAATGAAATCTTGTATGTCCAGCCAAGCCAATTTGATCAAGTAGCAGAAATTTTCCACCAACAATTAGGAATGGAAACTTCCTATGTTCTTCAACAGCTTAAACAACCTAATTTAAAACAGGTTTATTTTGGGACGCTAGGGAAGGATATTTCTTATGGTACTATGACTAGCATCAGTGATGCTATGGAGAAGGCTGGAATCAAAGGAATCAGCTTCTCAACTAGTCCTGGACGTATGTATCCTAATGGCGATTTTGCTTCTATTTTCATTGGACTTGCTAATCTGGTTGAAAATACGGACGGAAGCCATAGCTTGCAGGGTGCTTCTGGGATGGAGTATTATCTAAATGACATTTTGGCTGGTCAGGATGGAAAAATCATCTATGAAAAAGACAGTCAAGGACGTATTTTACCTGGAACAGAGGATGTTCAGGTGACTCCGGTTGACGGACAGGATGTTTATACTACTATTTCTGCGGATCTACAACGTTCCTTGGAGACTTACATGGATGTTTTCTTTCAGGAGGCAAAAGGAAAGTATGCCAATGCAACCCTGATTTCAGCTAAAACAGGTGAGATTTTAGCTACAACACAGAGACCAAGCTATAATCTAGACACCAAAGAAGGTCTAGATGATGACGGACTGTTACAATATTCACTTCTATATCAAGGAAATGATGAACCTGGATCAACCATGAAGGTCATTACTTTAGCATCTGCGATTGATAATGGTAGTTTCAATCCAAATACAACATACTATGCTGATAAGTATGAGATTGCCGATGTTACGATTCGGGACTGGTCTGTCAATATGGGTGGTGAACCACAAACCATGACCCTAGCTCAAGGATTTGCTTTTTCAAGTAACATTGGGATGACGATGTTGGAACAACAAATGGGAGATGCGACATGGCTCAATTATCTTAATAAATTCCGATTCGGGTATCCAACGCGTTTTGGTATGGGAGGTGAGACATCTGGTTTGCTTCCAGAGGATAACGTAGCCACAGTTGCGATGTCTTCATTTGGACAGGGAATTTCTGCTACACAAGTTCAAATGTTGCGATCCTTTTCAGCTATTGCAAATGATGGAATCATGTTGCAACCTAAATTTATTTCAGCCCTTTATGACTCTAATACAGACTCTGTCCGCCTATCAGAACCTGAAATTATGGGGAATCCAGTATCGGCTACAGCGGCACAGCAAACTAGAAATTACATGATTACCGTTGGGACAGACCCAGTTTATGGAACTCTCTATTCTAAAGCTGCTGGTGGAGCAGTTATCCAAGTAGATGGTTATAACATTGCTGTGAAGTCTGGAACTGCTCAGATTGCAAAGGAAGATGGTTCTGGTTACATGGATGGTGTAAATGATACAATGAACTCTGTTGTTGCAATGGTACCGGCGGAGGACCCAGAGTTCATCATGTATGTAACGATTCAACAACCACAATCACTCAGTCTTTTATATTGGCAGGATATTATCAATCCAACCTTGAAAGAAGCAATGCTCTTAAAAGACAGTTTAAATCTGACAGAGCCTGCTCCAGCTTTAACAGCTATTGAAACAGAAACGGAGTATGCTTTGCCAGACATTATTGGGAAAGGTCCTGGTGCTACAGCAGAAAAACTTAGACAGTATCTTGTTCAACCTGTAATCTTGGGGAATGGGGATAAAATTGAGAAAGTTTCTGTTGAAGTAGGTTCTAACTTGGCATCCAATCAACAAATTTTGTTGCTTACCAATAAATTCTCTACGGTACCTGATATGTATGGATGGACCAAAGAAAATATGGATATTTTTGCTTCATGGACAGGGATAGAAGTGTCGTATGAAGGAGAAGGTTCCATAGTGGTAGGTCAAAGTGAGAGTGTTGGAAAAGAATTAAAAAATATAAAAAATATTACCATAACATTAGGAGAATAACATGTTTTCTGCAATTATGGCAGGTCTACTTTCATTTGTAGGTACTGTTTTACTCATACCACATTTTATAACATTTTATCAGGCTAAGCGCATCGAAGGGCAACAGATGCACGAAGATGTCAAACAGCACCAATTCAAAGCTGGCACTCCAACCATGGGTGGTACAGTATTTCTTGTGGTATCTATCCTAGTCAGTTATTTTGTTGCCTCTCATTTTCACATGCTGACAGGTGGGGTATTGGCTATTCTCTTTATCCTCTTTCTCTATGGTCTGATTGGATTTTTAGACGACTTCTTGAAGATTTTTCGTAAGATTAATGAGGGTCTCAATCCGAAGCAAAAATTAGCTTTACAGATTTTAGGGGGGACAGTCTTCTACCTTGTTCATATTCAAGCTGCAGGGGTAGGTGGAGAATTAAATATACTTGGTTATTTTGTACAACTGGGTCCACTTTACTTTGCCTTTGTTTTATTCTGGTTAGTAGGCTTTTCAAATGCGGTCAATTTGACAGATGGTATTGATGGTTTGGCTTCTATTTCTGTGGTGATCAGTTTAGCGACCTATTCAGTCATTGCCTATGTAGACCACAAATTTGATATTCTTTTGGTTTGTGTGGCTATGATTGGAGGTTTGCTTGGTTTCTTTATCTATAACCACAAGCCTGCTAAGATTTTTATGGGAGATGTGGGAAGCTTAGCTTTAGGAGGAATGTTGGCAACGATATCCATTGCCTTACGCGTGGAATGGACTTTACTTTTGGTTGGTTTGGTCTATGTTATTGAAACATCTTCTGTTATGTTGCAAGTCTCTTATTTCAAATACACCAAGAAAAAATTTGGAGAAGGTCGTCGCATTTTCCGTATGACACCCTTCCATCATCATCTTGAGTTGGGAGGATTGACAGGAAAGCACGGGAAATGGAGCGAATGGAAGGTTGACTTCTTCCTTTGGGGACTCGGATTGGTTATGAGCTTGCTAACGCTCGCAATCTTGTACCTATAAGAATAATTCAAAAACAGCAGGGTCTGCTGTTTTTTGTGCTATAATAGAAAGAACTAGAAAAAGAGGATACCATGAAATTTACAGAATTTACCCTAAAAAATTATATACAGGAGGCCTTGTCGGCAATCAACTTTGTAACTGCTACGGAGGTGCAAGAGAAGTTGATTCCGATTGTTTTGTCAGGACGCGACCTTGTTGGTGAATCCAAGACAGGTTCGGGGAAGACTCATACGTTTTTAATTCCAATCTTTCAGAAATTAGATGAGAGAGCAGACCATGTGCAAGCAGTTATTACTGCACCGTCACGTGAGTTGGCAACCCAGATTTATCAGGCTGCACGTCAGATTGCTAGTTATTCGGAAACAGAGGTTCGTGTGGTCAACTATGTCGGAGGGACAGATAAAAATCGTCAGGTTGAAAAATTACAAGCTGGTCAACCTCATATCGTTGTTGGAACACCTGGGAGGATTTATGACTTAGTCAAATCAGGTGATTTGGCTATTCATAAGGCTAAGACCTTTGTGGTTGATGAGGCAGATATGACCTTGGATATGGGCTTTTTAGAAACCGTAGATCGTATTGCATCGAGTCTCCCGAAAGACTTGCAATTTTTAGTTTTTTCAGCTACTATTCCACAAAAATTACAACCATTTTTAAAAAAGTACTTGTCAAATCCTGTTATTGAACAGATCAAGACGCGGACGGTTATCGCAGATACTATTGAAAACTGGCTAATTTCGACTAAGGGGCGCGACAAAAATGCGCAAATCCTGGAAATGACCAAGCTTATGCAACCCTATCTAGCCATGATTTTTGTCAATACGAAGACACGTGCGGATGAATTGCACAGCTATCTGACTGCAAATGGTCTGCGTGTGGCTAAAATCCACGGAGATATTGCTCCTCGGGAACGCAAGCGCATCATGAACCAGGTCAAAAATCTAGATTTTGAATACATTGTTGCGACAGATTTGGCAGCACGTGGGATCGACATCGAAGGAGTCAGCCATGTTATCAATGATGCTATTCCACAGGACTTGTCTTTCTTTGTTCACCGTGTGGGGCGGACAGGCCGAAATGGTCTGGGTGGAATTGCCATTACCTTCTATCAACCAAGTGATGATGCCGATATTCGGGAGTTAGAAAAACTGAATATCAACTTCCAGCCTAAAGAAATAAAGGACGGTGAGTTTGTTGATACTTATGACCGAGACCGCCGTGCCAATCGTGAAAAATCCCGTGAAAAATTGGATTTAGAGATGATTGGCTTAGTCAAGAAGAAAAAGAAAAAAGTTAAGCCAGGTTACAAGAAAAAAATCCAGTGGGCTGTAGATGAAAAACGCCGTAAAACGAAGCGAGTGGAAGCTAGAGCAAAAGGTCGTGCAGAGCGGAAGGCTAAAAGGCAGACTTTTTAAAGAAAACAGAGGTCGATATGTTACAGATTATTTTAGGACTATATTTGCAAAGTCTATTGATTGCTGCGGGGATAGTCATCTTTGTTAGTCTTTGCGTACTCTTTCTCCGTCTAGTCCGAGAAGTAGATAAAACAAGGCAAGAAAGACAAGAGTTTTTATTTGATCTTTTGACAATCATTGTTATGACAATTCCGATTTTATCATTTGGAGTAGTCGGGATATTACTGATGTTAAAAGCGTAGGAAAGGAAAATGATGTACGATACAATTGTAATTGGAGCTGGTCCTGCTGGAATGACGGCAGCACTTTATGCAGGGCGGAGTAATTTAAAAGTAGCACTTTTGGAACGTGGGATTTATGGCGGTCAAATGAACAATACTGCCGAAATCGAGAATTATCCGGGTTATGACCACATTTCAGGACCAGATTTGGCTGAAAAGATGTTTGAACCATTGGAAAAATTTGGAGTGGATCATATTTTTGGTACCTTGGTGCGAATTGAAGAAGACGGTCCTATTAAGAAAATCATCACAGAAGATGGTATTTTAGAAGCTAAAACAGTTATCTTAGCAATGGGAGCAAAACACCGCTTACTAGGTGTTCCAGGTGAAGATAGATACAACAGCCGTGGGGTTTCCTACTGTGCTGTCTGCGATGGTGCTTTCTTCCGTGGTCAGAAACTATTGGTTGTTGGTGGTGGGGATTCTGCTGTTGAAGAAGCCCTCTTCCTCACTCAATTTGCAGAGTCTGTAACCATTGTTCATCGCCGTGACCAACTTCGTGCTCAAAAAGTTATTCAGGACCGTGCTTTCGCTAATGAAAAAATCAATTTCCTCTGGGATAGTGTGGTGGAAGAAATCAAGGGTGACGACTTACGAGTGCAAAGTGTTGTTATTAAAAATGTGAAAACCGAAGAGATTTCTGAACTTGATTTTGGTGGTGTCTTCATCTACGTTGGTTTGGATCCGATGACGGATGCTGTTGCTGATTTGGGTATTACGGATGAGGCTGGTTGGGTTATGACCAATGAAAAGATGGAAACCGGCAAGTCAGGTATCTACGCCATCGGAGATATTCGCCAAAATCAACTTCGTCAGATTGCAACGGCAGTTGGAAATGGTGCGGTTGCTGGTCAAGAAGTCTATAACTACATCACAGAACTAGCTGAATAGGGGAAAATCATGTTTCATATTTATGATATTCAGAAAAATCCAGATGGAATTTCGTTTGAGAAAACCCTGGATTTACAGGAAGAATTACAAGCTCGAAATAGTGAAGTGTTAGGTTTGTCGCCAGTTCAAGTAACTGGAAATGTCCGCTTTGAATCAGGATTCTTTTTCTTGGATTACCAGATGACTTACGATATTACCTTAGCATCCAGTCGTTCGTTACAACCAGTTATTTTGCATGAGGTCCAAGAGGTTAATGAACTTTTTGTAGCCAACGAAGTGGCACTCAAGGAGCAGGATTTGATTGATGAGGATATGGTTTTGGTAGTTGAAGATGACCACATCGTCCTAGAGGAAAGTGTGGCGGATAATATCTTGTTAGCTATTCCAATCAAGGTCTTGACACCTGAGGAAGAGGCAGGGACTGAGCTGCCTTCAGGTCAAACCTGGACCTTGATGACGGAAGAAGCATTCCAGCAAGATGTCCAAGAGAGAAAAGAAGCCAACAGTCCTTTTGCCCAATTGCAAGGCTTATTCGATAGCGAGAATGAGTAGCAATTGTTTGGATGGTTAAATTATCAGAAAATTCTTGTCAATTATGCGTTTTCGGTGTATAATGAAAGAGATACTAACAAGAGGAGTAAATAAATGACAAAAGCAAATTTTGGTGTTGTAGGTATGGCTGTAATGGGTCGTAACCTTGCACTTAACGTTGAATCACGTGGCTATACTGTAGCGATTTACAACCGCTCTGCTGATAAAACGGAAGATGTTGTTGCAAGCAACCCAGGTAAAAACTTGGTACCAAGTTACGATGTAGAAAGCTTTGTAGCTTCTATCGAAAAACCACGTCGCATCATGCTGATGGTTCAAGCAGGTCCTGGTACAGATGCAACCATTCAAGCACTCTTGCCGCACTTAGATGAGGGTGACATCTTGATTGATGGTGGTAACACTTTCTACGAAGATACTATCCGTCGTTCAAAAGAATTGGCAAACTCTGGCATCAACTTCATCGGTACAGGTGTTTCTGGCGGTGAAAAAGGTGCCCTTGAAGGACCATCTATCATGCCTGGTGGTCAAAAAGAAGCCTATGAATTGGTAGCAGATGTCTTGGAAGAAATTTCAGCAAAAGCACCAGAAGATGGTGCTCCATGTGTGACCTATATCGGTCCCGATGGTGCTGGTCACTATGTAAAAATGGTTCACAATGGTATCGAGTATGGCGATATGCAGTTGATTGCGGAGTCTTATGACCTTATGCAACACTTGCTTGGCTTGTCTGTTGATGAGATGGCAGACATCTTTACTGAGTGGAATAAGGGCGAATTGGATAGCTATTTGATTGAAATTACTGCTGACATCTTGAAACGTAAGGATGATCAAGGTCAAGATGGCCCAATCGTTGATTACATTATGGACGCTGCTGGTAACAAGGGTACTGGTAAATGGACTAGCCAATCATCACTTGACTTGGGTGTGCCATTGTCATTGATTACAGAATCTGTATTTGCACGTTATATCTCAACTTACAAAGATGAGCGTGTAGCGGCAAGCAAGGTTCTTCCAAAACCAGCTCCATTTGCCTATGAAGGTGATAAGACTGAATTGGTAGAAAAAATCCGTCAAGCATTGTACTTCTCAAAAATCATGTCTTATGCACAAGGTTTTGCACAATTGCGCGTAGCATCTAAAGAAAACAACTGGAACTTGCCATTTGGTGAAATTGCGAAAATCTGGCGTGCAGGCTGTATCATCCGTGCTCGTTTCTTGCAAAAAATCACAGATGCCTACGGACGTGATGAAGATTTGGCAAACTTGCTCTTGGATGAATACTTCCTTGATGTAACAGCTAAGTATCAACAGGCTGTTCGTGATGTTGTTTCCTTGGCAGTTCAAGCAGGTGTTCCTGTGCCAACTTTCTCTGCGGCTATCACTTACTTTGATAGCTACCGTGCAGAAAACTTGCCAGCAAACTTAATTCAAGCACAACGTGATTACTTCGGTGCTCACACTTATAACCGTAAAGACAAAGAAGGTGTCTTCCACTACGACTGGTATAGCGAATCAAAATAAGAAGGATGGGCGTGTGAGCGCCCTTCTTTCGGGTTATGATACGCATTCCATGTAATGATATAAACAAGAAAGAGATATATGGCTAAGAAAATTTTGATTGCTGGAAGAGAGCGTAATCTTTCGCATTTTGTTTCCATGGAATTGCAGAAAAAGGAATACTTGGTTGACTATGCTTCAACGGGAGAAGAGGCTCTTTCACTTGCCCATGAGACGGATTTTGATTTAATCTTAATGAGTTTTCAACTTTCGGACATGTCCAGTAAGGAGTTGTCACAAGAATTACTAGCTATCAAACCAGCAACAGTGATCATTGTGGCAGTCGATAGTGAATATGTAGAAAGCCATAGTGCAGATATCTTAACCTATGCAGTTTCTTATGTTATCAAGCCGTTTGTTATTAGTGAGCTTGTTGAACAAGTGACAGCTATTTTTAGAGGTAGAGATTTCATTGATAATAACTGTAAACAAGCTCATCTACATGCAGCGTATAGGGATTTGAAAATTGATTTTCAAAATCGTACCGTAACACGTGGTGACGAGTTGATTAACTTGACCAGAAGGGAGTATGATTTATTAGCAACTCTGATGAATAGTCCAGAGCCAGTTAGTCGAGAACAGCTATTGGAACGAGTGTGGAAATATGAATCGGCAGCAGAAACCAACGTTGTTGATGTTTATATTCGTTATTTGCGCGGGAAACTAGACCTGCCAGGCCAATCCTCCTATATAAGGACTGTACGTGGGATTGGTTATGTGATGCGAGAAGAGTAGGGTAAAAGGGAGATAGAATGCGTTCAACATTTAGGGAGAAGCTACTATTAATACTGATTGCAGGTGGGACATTGTTGACTGTTCTTCACTGGTCTGATCTTTACGGAATTGGTGAAACCCTGCTGGGGAGCATGGAATCGCTTTGTTGGGGGGCAATGATTTCATTTATTTTAAATGTTCCTATGAAAAAAATAGAGGGTTTAATTGGTAAGGTTAAGTTTTTGGAGAAGCAGAAACGAGGCTTGGCTATCATTGGTGTATTGGTGGGGTTTGTCTTGATTGTGACAGGTTTAGTCGTGATTGTCCTACCAACCTTGACAACAACTGTATCAGATTTGGTAGCGGTTAGTTCAACAGCCGTTCCCAAGATTGTCAATAGCTTGACAACTTGGTTGGAAGCAAATGGCCTTCTATCTGGGTCCTTTGGGGAACAAATCAGTGGCTGGTTGTTAAAATTGACGGATTGGACGGTTCTATCTACCTATGTAACTCCAGTTTTATCCAGTCTTGTCAGTAACGTATCTGGGATTTTTTCTGAAACTATGACATTGATTATGGCTTTTTTCTTTACATTAGCGATTTTAAGCAGTAAAGAGCATCTACAATCTATGACGGTTAAGTTTTTGCTAGCAGCTTTGCCAGAGAAGGTAGTAAAAGTCATTTGTTATATTGGAGAAGTGATTATTGATACTTACGATAAATTCCTTATGAGTCAGATGGTAGAGGCGGTCATTATAGGGACGCTTGTCTTTGTTAGCTACTCACTTTCTGGTATCCCTTATGCTAGTATGGCCGGAATCTTGGCGGGTGTCTTATCCTTTGTTCCTTACATTGGTCCTTTCTCTGCCTGTCTCATTAGCGCCCTGTTTGTTGCTGTACAAAATCCTCTGTTAGCCTTATGGTCCATTATTTTGTTCCAAATTCTGCAGTTAATTGAAGGAAATGTCATTTACCCACGTGTGGTTGGTCAATCTGTAGGGCTTCCTACTGTCTTAACCTTGTCAGCGGCATTGATTGGTGGGAACCTATTTGGTCTTTTGGGAATGGTCTTCTTTACTCCTATCTTTGCTGTAGTTTACCGTTTAGTAAAAGAGTGGTCCTATTATCGATTGAAGGAAAAAGGGATTCAAATGGATACATAAATAACATTGAAAGCTGAAAAGCTTTCTTGAATCATTCCCGTAGTTATTTATTCCCGTCCTATCACCAGATTAGCACGCTATAAAAAGAAAAATCGCCACGTTAAGTAGCGATTTTTCCCTTTTGTGAGCCTCAATGCAACGTCAAAGCGTTATAATAGTTTTAAGTCAAAAATCTCTATTAGCGAGGTCTCACTATGAAAATTATAACACAGCTTAACCTTTTTGAGGATCAGGAACTAGGTGATTTAGAAAAAATTTTGATGGTATTAGATGGTCTTCCAGAAACGGGTCTATTTGATGAGTTAGAAGCCAAACGCAAACACGGGCGTAAGGATTATTCTGTTCAATCTTACTTCATTGCCTATATTGCTAAAATAGTTCTTCAATTGGAAACCGATCAACAGTTGATTCGTCAGCTTAATATGAATAGCCAGCTCCGTCAAATCTGTGGCTTTGAAACTCACGGTGTTAAGCTCAAAAATGGTACTATTAAACTTGTTCATGCTCCCTCTAAGTCTGCTTATTCTCGTTTTATTCAGGATTTGGAAGAGGTCTGTCCAGACATTGACGAGTGGGTTTTATCTGGCATATCTGAACTATACAACCTTCTTCCGGAATTTGGTGTTGACTTAGCCCTAGATGGCAAGTTCATTGATAGTTATGCAACACCATATGGTAAGAAACAAAGAAAGGATAGACGCTCTGACTGTGATGCCGATATGGCTATAAAAAAACGTCATCATAAAAATGGAACGGTCTCTATGGAGAAACACTATGGCTATCGTTGTCATCTTGTGGTTGATGCGACCTATGAACTGCCTGTTGCTTGGGAAGTGACGACGGCCTCAGAAGGGGAACCTACTGTTGCCAAAAGGCTGATTCGAAACATGCGTCAAACGACCATGCAGAGAGCGGAATATTTGATGGCAGACCGTGGTTATAGTGGAATTCCTCTTCAGAATCTCATAGAAGAAGCCACGATTATTCCTATCATTGATCATCCTCATAAGTGGAAAGAAGATGAAACCAGGCAATACCTTGATACGGATGTGATTTACAATCAATCTGGAGAAGTCTTTTGGGTGGATGACAAGGGCAAAGCGATTCAGCTTATCTATAAGGGGTACGATAAGTCTTGTGACAGTTTGCGGTATGGTTTTCATCCCCGTTATCAGGACAATCGCATCTTCCGTTTAAAACGGTCGGTAGAACCTATTATCTTTAATCAAGTAGCTAGAGATAGTCAGAAGTTTAAACGACTCTACAAGAAGCGGACAGCTGTGGAGAGGGTGAATGGGCGTATAGACCGCGACTTTCGATTCGAGAAGCACACTATCCGAGGGCTTAAGAAGATGAGTCTAGCTATTGCCATGAGTTTTTTAGTGATGGTTGGATTTGCCTTAGCCAAACTCAAACAAGGCCAGAATACTCATTTAGCCAGCTGGGTAGTCTAAAAATAAAAAATAGTTCAAAAACCAAGGGGGTAGTACGCCCTTTTTTTCAGTTTTCGAGCCATCTCAATCCATCAGTGGAGGAAAATTCTTGAGTTTAAGAGAGTTAAACCAAATATTTTTGTCAGAAAAGCGAACGGGTTTTGAAAAATACAACAAAGGGAATGATTCTTCTTTTTTTTGCCTAGTCCTTTTGTTTAAAATATGGTACAATGAAGTGATAATGATAAGTTAGGAGTAAGTGTATGCGTTGTCCGAAATGTACGAGTTTGAAATCTAGTGTTGTAGATAGTCGTCAGGCAGAAGATGGAAATACCATTCGTCGTCGCAGAGAATGTGAACAGTGTGGCAACCGCTTTACAACCTACGAACGAATAGAAGAAAAAACCTTGGTCGTAGTCAAGAAAGATGGTACGAGAGAGCAATTTTCTCGGGAAAAAATCTTTAATGGAATCATTCGTTCTGCACAGAAACGTCCGGTGTCTAGTAGCGAAATTGATGAAGTTGTCAATCGGATTGAACAAAAAATTCGATTACAGAGTGAAAGCGAAGTAGAGAGTGATGTTATTGGTAACTTAGTAATGGAAGAACTGATGGAACTGGATGAAATTACCTATGTTCGTTTTGCTTCTGTTTACCGTTCCTTCAAGGATGTTGAGGAGCTAGAAAATCTACTTAAGCAGTTCACAAAGGGGAGTAAGAATCGGAGATAGTGCTTATGAAACCGAATGATACCTATGGGTACGTTGAAAAAAATGCAATTAGTCCAGATTGGATGAGTTTGATAAAATGCTATCAGCCTATTATTACCATGTCAGGATTGGTTTTGTACCAGTATCTTTGGGCTCACTACGATAATGGTTGTGGTAAATATCGCTTTAGCCAAATTTTGAATCAAATCGATCTTGGGCAGCAGGCGACACAGTCTTTAGAACAGGCTTTTGATGTCTTATCAGCAATGGAGTTGCTAGACATCTATCAGGATGAGTCTGGGTACCAATTGCTTTTACGAGAGCCTCTATCCTGCTCTGCTTTTCTCCAAAAAAGCCTCTATCAGAAATTATTGGTTAAGAAAATTGGCGAGGCAAATGTAGAGTTGTTAAAGGGGCAAGTACCTATCAAGACGAAGGTGTCTAAGCAATTTTCGGATGTGTTTGATAGTAAAGGGCAGGCGAATATCGCTCCTAGTGTTAAAGAGGGATTTGATATAGAAGCTTTTCAAACGATGATGACAAGAGATCAGTTGCGTTATCAAAATGAGACGGATGACATTTTGGCGTTACATCATTTGGCTGAAAAGTCAGGTCTACCTTGGTTAGAATTGTATCGGATAGCTAAGAAAACGGCCCATGAGAAGGTAATTCAGCCTAAACGAATGCAACAGGAAATCCAAAAAGGGGTGCAGGGGAGCGAGCAGCTGACTAGACAGGAACAGGCGATTGTTCAAGAAAGTCGTTCCAAGACAGCGCTGGAGTTTTTGGTCTTTTTGAAGGAAACGCGTAAGGCGACAGTGACTAGCTCAGAACGTACCTTTATTAAGAATCTCGTTGAGCTAGGCTTGTTGGATGAGGTGATTAATGTTTTAGTGCTCTACACCTTTAACAAGGTGGATTCAGCCAACCTCAATGAGAAGTATGCAATCAAGCTGGCCAATGATTTCTCCTATAAGGACATTCATTCAGCAGAGGCAGCCATTCTTTATTTGAGAGACAACCAAGTCGGTAAGAAAACGCAAACCAAGCGGACAGTGGCTACTGTAACCAATAATGTTCCGGATTGGAGCAAGCAAGAAGTTAATACAGAACAAACAGCGGAAGGTCAGGCTCAGTTGGCGGATCTTTATCGCCAGTTTGAAGAAATGGAAAATAAGGGAGGTGGCCTATGAAATCTGTTCAAGATAGACTAGGGAAAGCTAGCAACGTCGGTCGTCAGTCCTATGACCAATTGGTTGCAGAAATCATGCAAGACAAGGAAGTGGCAGACTTTATCCGCCAACAAGGACTCAATCAAGATGAAATTAGCCGCTCTATTTCCAAGTTTTATGAATTTATCAACGAACGTGACAAGTTTCAGTCGCAGGATGAGGCGTACATTGCTAAGGGCTATCAACCTGTTTTGGTCATGAATCAAGGGTATGCAGATGTGTCCTATCTGGAAACGGCAGAGTTGGTCGAGTTGCGTAAACTAGAGGCGATAAAAGATCGCATTCAGCTGATTAATCTACCAGCTAGCCTAAAAAATGTAACCATTGCAGACCTGGATCGTCAGGATGAAAACCGGGTTGGAATTATGTTGGCTATTTCTGAATTTGTTAAGCGTGTTGGCCAAGACAATAAGGGAATTTATCTCTACGGGACCTTTGGAATTGGTAAAAGCTACCTCATGGCTTACCTAGCCAATCTTCTCTCTAAGACTCACTTGTTGTCAACGACCATGCTCCACTACCCAACTTTTGTCGTAGATATAAAGAATGCTATTAAGGACGGATCTGTGAAAGAACGGATTGACGAGGTTAAGACAGCTCAGGTCTTGGTATTGGATGATATCGGGGCAGAACAACACAGTTCTTGGATACGGGATGATGTCTTGCAGGTCATTCTCCAGTATCGGATGCAGGAAAATCTTCCGACTTTCTTTACCTCCAATTTCTCCTTTGCGGACTTGGAGCGACATTTTTCCGCAGGAAAGTCAGGGGATGAGACTTGGCAGGCCAAGAGAGTCATGGAACGTATCCGCTATCTAGCTCAGGAAATGCACTTACAGGGGGTTAATCGTAGATGAATGAAACAATTGATTTGATGTTGAGTCATAGCTCTGTCCGTCGTTTTACAGAAGCACCGATAGAGGCTGAGCATCTGGAAGCTATTATCACAGCGGGTCGTGCGGCTTCTAGTTGGAAGAATTTTCAATCCTATTCGATTATTGTAGTGCGGTCAGAAGGAAAGAAACAGGCTCTCTATGATTTGGTACCACAACCTGCTATTTTGCAGGCTCAGGCGATTTTGCTGTTTGTAGGAGATCATAATCGCGCCAGCAAGGCAGCGCAGCTACATGGTACGAATTTTGATGCCAAAGGAACGGAGAACCTTTTAATTTCCTCGGTCGATGCGGCACTTGCAGGTCAGAATACTCTCTTGGCAGCAGAGAGCTTGGGTTACGGTGGGGTCTTTATCGGTATGATTCGTCATAAGGCCTTGGCAATAGCAGAGCTGTTCAACTTGTCAGATTATACCTATCCGATTTTCTGCATTGCACTTGGGCATCCGGCGCAAAACCATCCTGTCAAACCACGTTTGGCAACGGAAGCTATTGTCTTCCAAGAAGAGTACGTGGAGCAAGGAGTGGAAGCGATTGAGGCCTATGACCAAATCCAGACAGAATACGCAGGAGCTCGCCAAAAAGAAACCTGGTCAGAGCGTCTGATTGGACAGTTCGGTCAGGGCGAACAGCCAGAAACCAGAGAATTATTAGAGAAACATAAACTATTGTAAACTAGAAGAGGAGGAGCCATGGCTCTACCAACCATTGCCATCGTTGGACGTCCCAACGTTGGAAAATCAACTTTATTTAACCGCATTGCGGGGGAGCGTATTTCCATCGTAGAAGATGTGGAAGGTGTTACCCGCGATCGTATTTATGCCACTGCTGAGTGGCTCAACCGTAAATTTTCCTTGATTGATACTGGGGGTATCGATGATGTGGATGCACCTTTTATGGATCAAATCAAGCATCAGGCTGAGATTGCCATGGATGAGGCAGATGTTATCGTCTTTGTCGTATCTGGTAAAGAAGGAGTAACGGATGCGGATGAATACGTATCGCGCATTCTTTATAAGACCAATAAGCCAGTTATTTTGGTTGTCAATAAGGTCGATAACCCTGAAATGCGTAATGATATTTACGATTTCTATTCACTTGGCTTAGGCGATCCCTATCCTGTGTCTTCTGTTCATGGAATCGGTACAGGGGATGTCTTGGATGCGATTGTCGATAATCTTCCAGCTGTCGAAGCGGAGGAAAATCCAGACATCATCAAGTTTAGCTTGATTGGTCGTCCAAACGTTGGGAAATCTAGTTTGATTAACGCTATTTTGGGTGAAGAACGCGTCATTGCCTCGCCTGTTGCGGGAACGACTCGTGATGCTATTGATACGCACTTTACAGACCCAGAAGGTCAGGAGTTTACCATGATTGATACCGCAGGGATGCGCAAGTCTGGTAAGGTCTACGAAAATACGGAGAAATACTCTGTTATGCGTGCCATGCGTGCCATTGAACGTTCTGATGTCATATTGATGGTCATCAACGCTGAAGAAGGTATTCGTGAGTACGACAAGCGCATTGCTGGTTTTGCCCATGAAGCTGGCAAGGGCATGATTATCGTAGTTAACAAGTGGGATACCCTTGAAAAAGACAACCACACCATGAAACAGTGGGAAGACGATATTCGTGATCAGTTCCAATACCTGTCTTACGCACCCATTATCTTTGTATCAGCTCTGACCAAGCAACGCTTGCACAAGTTGCCTGAGATGATCAAGGTCATCAGTGAGAGCCAGAATACCCGTATTCCGTCGGCTATTCTTAACGATGTCATCATGGATGCCATTGCCATCAATCCGACACCGACGGACAAGGGCAAACGTCTCAAGATTTTCTATGCGACGCAGGTTGCGACCAAGCCACCAACTTTTGTGGTCTTTGTCAACGAAGAAGAGCTCATGCACTTCTCCTATATGCGTTTCTTGGAGAATCAAATCCGCAAGGCTTTTGTCTTTGAAGGAACACCGATTCATTTGATAGCACGGAAACGGAAGTAAAGATAATACTGACAGGATATGAGGTTAAGGGTTATTTTTACAGCGGTCATAAATGTAGCGATTTGAAAAAGGGAAAGAAATCAGACTTAAGACCGATGTTGATAAGCAGTCGTTAGTGTATACTAATCTCAATCCTAAATATTTTTCATAATCTCCTTAAAGTATCGGCTAGAGTCGATACTTTTTTGTATACCTAAGGAAAAATCTCTCTGATAAACTTTCTTCCCCCTCTCTAATATGCTATAATGAAAAGATAATGTTTCAGATATTGTTTAATAATTAGCTGATGGTAGTTTGAGGGATAAAGGAGCTAAGATGGGTCGAATGATGCCGGGTCGGATTCGCCAAGAGGGAATTGAACTCTATGAGCAGGGACTTTTAAAAGTGCTGGATCATGTTGAGGGACGAGTGAATTTGATAGTTAATGGTTCTCGTTTTTCTTATAGTTTAACGGACGATGATTTAGTGTGTGACTGTGATTTATTTGGACAGAAAGGCTACTGTCAACATTTAGCAGCGATTGAGTATTTTTTTAAAAATGATACGGAAGGAAAACAATTAGCAGAATCATTAAAAGAAAAAGAGCAACAGCAGGAAGAATTGGGGCGTAGGACTTATTTTGGCGGCCTATTTTTAGATGATATACTATTCCAAGCAAGTGATGGAGTTCGCTATCAGTTGGCTGTTGAGGGTCAAGTACTTCCTTATGATCGTAATTTTGATTGGACATTGAAAATTAGTCGCTTTCCAGATAGTCGGACCTATATTATAAAGGATATAGGTGCTTTTTTGAAGGTGGTGAGGGAACGAGGAAACTATCAGTTTGGAAAACATTATTTTGAGCAGATTGCTTTAGAGCAGTTTGATTTAGCCAGTCAGAATCTGATTGACTTTTTGTGGAGATTGGTCCCAGGAAAAATTGCAGTCAGTAATGATATCTTAACTGGTTTTGGACGTCATTTACGTTTGCCATTAGCTAATTTTGAAGAAGGGCTAGATTTGCTGCGCGGTTTATCTGATTTTACACTTGTTCATCAACTGCAGACTTATACAGACTTACAAGTTCTCCCGTTAGATGCAACTGCAGATTTATTTAAATTCGAGGTCAAGGTCAGGACCAAGCTGATAGAGTTCATTATCCATGAAATGCCTGCAAAGGAGATGTTAGATGGCTCCTATATTTTGTTTGGAAACCACTTGTATCATGCAGATTGTAAGCAGGCGCATATGCTCACAGCTATTCGTAATATAGCTCCAATAGAATCTGGTCTGAGGAAAGTTCAGGTGGATTTTCAGGACCAGAATAGGTTAGCCTTAAGTCTGTTAGATTTTCAGACAATTGGTAGGATAAAGGCTCCTAAAAAATTTCAGATTCATGATTTTAAACCTGAATTTCATTTTTCTTTGGATGAAGATGGAAATCTCTTATTGGATTTGAGTCTCCGTTTTTCCAATCGCTTGGTACAGAATATCACTGATTTACAAACATTGCCCTTTTCAGTCCATATCGGGCATCTGGAGCACATTTTTACAATTATGGATCAGCATGGTTTTTCAGGAAAGTTTAGAGCCATTAAATTTATTGAGGATGACGGAACAGATCTTTATCGTTTCTTTGTTCACAGCTTACCCACATTTGAAGCGTTAGGAACAACTGTTTTAGCGACAGAACTACAGGCATTATTTATTCAAAAGAAGCCAACTCTTTCTATTGATAATAAAGGGAGTTTGTTGGAAATTTCCTTTGCGTTTGATGGTATTGAGCAGGAGGAGATTAGTCAGGCTTTAGAAGCCTTATGGAATGATGCGACACATTTTACTAGTCAGTCTGGGCGGTTGCTGGTATTTGATGAAGAGACTAGAAAAATTAGCCAAACGCTAAGGCATTTACGAGCTAGATTTGCTCAAAAAGGACAGATTTCTCTTAGTCCGCTCGCTACGTATCAGTTAGCAGATTTTTTTGCCACAGATGAGAATGTTACCTTTTCTAAAGAGTTTATGAAAATGGCTCGAGACTTGGCTCGACCAGAAGATTTTCCACTGCCAGCACTTGATGTAGCAGTCACCTTGCGGGATTATCAACAAGTTGGTGTCAGATGGATGAGTATGCTAAAACGTTATGGATTTGGAGGTATTTTGGCAGATGAGATGGGGCTCGGTAAGACTCTGCAAGCCATTGCTTTTTTGTCTGGGCATTTGCAAGAAGGGGAGCAGGTTTTGATATTGGCGCCTTCTAGTTTAATCTATAACTGGCAAGATGAATGTAGGCGTTTTGCTCCACAGTTGGATGTGGAAGTTGTGTACGGTTCGAAAGAAAAAAGAGCAGAACAAATTATTTCAGACCATCAAATATTGGTAACTAGCTACGCTTCTTTTCGGCAAGATGTGGAGCTATATCAGCAAAAGACTATAGATTATTTGATATTAGATGAAGCTCAGGTCATGAAAAATGCTCAGACCAAGATTGCCAAGTTACTGAGACAGTTCGACGTTAAGACCTGTTTTGCCCTATCAGGGACACCAATTGAAAATCACCAAGCAGAGTTATGGTCTATTTTTCAGATTGTATTACCAGGTCTCCTGCCTAGCCAAGTAGAGTATATGAAATTATCTACAGCAGAAATTGCTCGGAAAACAAAGCCTTTTGTGCTACGCCGTAGAAAAGAAGATGTGCTGCAGGAGTTGCCAAATTTAACAGAGATGGCCTTGTTAAATGAACTCACAGATGAACAAAAAGCTATCTATTTGGCACAGTTGCAACAGATGCGTTCACGTTTTTCTGGAGCTAGTGACAAGGATTTAGCAGATAATCAGATTGAAATCCTAGCGGGTATTACTCGATTGCGGCAGATTTGTGATACTCCCGAGCTCTTCATAGAGGATTATAAGGGAGAGAGTGGGAAAATTGCTAGTTTGAAGGAATTGCTGGTACGATTGAAAGAAGAGAATCACCGTATGTTGATTTTTTCGCAATTTCGACAGATGCTGACCATCATTGAAGAAGAGATTAGAGATCTTGGTTTGACGAGCTATATGTTGACGGGATCGACACCGGCTCAGCAAAGGCAAGATATGACTCAGGCTTTTAATGCGGGTAGCCGAGATGCCTTTCTCATTTCGCTAAAAGCTGGCGGTGTTGGTCTCAATCTGACAGGAGCAGATACAGTAATTTTAGTAGACCTGTGGTGGAATCCAGCTGTTGAATCGCAAGCCATTAGTCGAGCTCATCGTATGGGGCAGACAGAGAAAGTAGAATGTTATCGTTTAATCACCCGCGGCTCCATTGAAGAAAAGATTTTGGAATTGCAGGAGTCTAAACGTCATTTAGTAACAAATTTACTTGATGGTGGTATAGAGAGAGCCAGTATGACAGCAGGGGAAATACGAGAGATTCTAGGAATTGAGTAACTCTATTTAAATGATAATTGTCAGAAATTTCTCTTATAGATGAAGAGCTAGGAAAATGATGAAAAAGAATGGTATAATAGATAGATAGCAAAGAGCAGGAGGAAATATGAAGAAAGAAATTTCTCCAGAATTATATAATTACAATAAGTTTCCAGGGCCAAGTTTTGCCCGCATTGGAAATAAGGTTGTGGCAGAAAATATCGAACTGGATTTAGTAGAAAATTACAAAGAAGCATTTGATCAAACTATTTTTGGTCAACGCTTTTCCCGAATTATGCTAAAGTTTGATTATATAGTCGGAGATTGGAGCAATGAGCAATTGCGTCTGAAGGGTTTTTATGAGGACAAGAAAGCTGTTCGGTCAGATTTAAAAATTAGCCGTCTAGATGATTATTTGACAGAGTTTTGCAGTTTTGGGTGTGCCTATTTTGTTTTGGAAAATCCAAATCCGCAGGAAATGCCAGAAGAGCCTGAAAATCGACAACCACGTCGACGCAGAAATCGCAATCGTAATCGTAGTCAAGAACAAAAAGCCACTATCAAAAATCAATCGAGTAAAGAGAAGAATAAAAAACAGTCCCAAAAGGCTGGACGTTTTACTATAAAACAGGATAAGGCAGACAAATCTTTAGCTGAATCGCGAGATAAGGGTAAAAAACAGTTCAATAGCAAAAATAAAAAAGAACAACAGATAACTGAAACCAAGCGTAGTTTTGTCATCCGCCAGAAATAGGAGAAACATGAAACCATCAATTTATGCATTTACACAAGCCAACCTAGTTGACTGGGTATTAGAAAATGGAGAAAAGAAATTCCGTGCGACACAGATTTGGGAATGGCTTTATCGTTCGCGTGTTCAATCATTTGCGGAAATGACGAATTTACCAAAATCTTTGATTGAAAAATTGGAAGAACACTTCGTGGTTAATCCACTTAAACAGCGTATCGTCCAAGAATCTAAAGACGGTACCATCAAGTATCTTTTTGAACTACCAGACGGCATGTTGATCGAAACAGTTCTCATGCGTCAACACTATGGTCTGTCAGTCTGTGTGACAACACAAGTTGGCTGTAATATCGGCTGTACCTTCTGTGCATCAGGTCTTATTCCAAAACAACGTGATTTGAATAGTGGTGAGATTGTCGCTCAGATTATGCTGGTACAGAAGTATTTGGATGAGCGCAATCAAAATGAGCGCGTCAGCCATATCGTTGTCATGGGGATTGGTGAGCCACTTGATAACTACGATAATGTGATGACCTTCTTGCGTGTGGTTAATGATGACAAGGGATTGGCAATCGGTGCACGTCACATCACAGTTTCGACATCTGGTTTAGCACCAAAAATCCGTGAATTTGCACGTGAGGGTGTGCAGGTTAACTTGGCAGTGTCGCTTCATGCGCCAAACAATGATCTTCGGTCAAGTATCATGCGAATCAACCGTCGTTTCCCTATTGAAGTTTTGTTTGAAGCCATTGAAGACTATATAAAAGTGACCAACCGCCGCGTGACTTTTGAGTACATTATGCTCAATGAGGTTAATGATGGGGTCGAACAGGCTCAGGAATTGGCTGATTTGACAAAAAATATTCGCAAATTGTCTTATATAAACTTGATTCCTTACAACCCAGTTAGCGAACATGACCAGTACAGCCGTTCGACTAGAGAACGGACCTTAGCTTTCTTTGATGTCCTGAAGAAAAATGGGGTTAACTGTGTCGTTCGTCAGGAACACGGTACAGATATTGATGCAGCTTGTGGACAGTTGCGTTCCAATACGCTAAAGAAAGACCGTGAAAAAGCGCGTGCTCGTATTGCAGCTGCTAAGGCTAAGGCAGGTATCCGAGCATGAAAAAAATCTTCCAAGCAGATGGAAATCTGACAACGTTAGGAAGAAAAATTTGTATAACTCTAGCTGGGGCTTATGCTCTGGCTATTGTTTTACTTTGTTTCCTACCTCAGACTTGGTACCCCAAGTATAAGACATTTTCCACACCAGGTATTGTCCAAATCGGTCGGCTCTACCTTTTACCCACGCCTTTCAACAGTATTGTCAATGGTGATAAGATGGACAGTCTGGCAGATCAGGGCTGGATATTCTTGCAGAATATTACCAATATTTTTCTTCTTTTCCCCCTAGTTTTTCTTCATTTATTCCTTCGTGAAGAATGGCGGAGCCTTCGAGCGGTTATTCGGTATAGTTTTTGTATGAGCCTCTTTATAGAGTGCACGCAACTCCTGTTAGACCTGCTGATAGATGCAGGACGTGTTTTTGAAGTCGATGACCTCTGGACCAATACTTTAGGAGGTATTCTTGCATATTGTCTATATCGTCACTTCCACGACTTTATCGTCAGAAATAAGAATGGATAATGATTGAATTGTTCAGATTTTTTAGAAAATTTCAAAAAAACACTTGACAATATTTAGTAGGTGCCGTATAATCTTTTTTAATCAGAAGAAGTAGTAAAATAAAAGTCTTCAGGGAGCCTGTGGTGCTGAGAACAGGTGGCGGAGTTTTATGAAATGGGCTGATGTGCATTGTTTGTGGTCTGAGCTAACGAAAGTTTCAGCCAAAACAATCAAACAAATGAACTTAAAACAATGATAGTTCGGTCCGCACACCTTACAGTGCAACTCCTTGTTAGAGGAGATGAGATATGGGAGGATTCTAGACAATTCCCATAAGTGAGGTGGCACCGTGTCATTGACGCCCTCGCAGGTTGTTTTTCCTGCGGGGGCTTTTTCTATAGTCATTCAGTTTATCTTTTATTACGTCGACGAATGAGGAAACTTCGTTTCCATATTTCCAACTTCAAATAATTTCATCATTATTTGAACTCGCTTTGCCGTACTTCAGTACAGCCTGCAGCTTTTGATGTGAACTTGGTTCACTTTATCTCCAACCTCTAACTGTCTCCCAGACAGTTAGAGCGAGTACTAAAAGTAAACTGAAAGACTATTATCTAAACGAGGTAATCAAGATGAAACGATGGCGTAGCAAATATTGAAATGAATGATTGATGTAGTTAATGAAAAAATTCAACAAGATGAAAATAGAAAGAGGAATAGATATGGCAGAAAAAGGTTATTTTGGACAGTTTGGTGGTAGCTTTGTACCTGAGCAAATTCAGGTTTTGTTGGATCAGTTAGAAGAAACATTTGAACAATATCGCAATGATCCGGAGTTTATTGCGGAATATCAAGGGTATTTGAAAGATTATGCTGGTCGTGAAACGCCACTTTACTTTGCAGAATCATTGACAAAAGAATTGGGTGGAGCGAAAATCTATCTCAAACGAGAAGATTTGAACCACTTAGGCTCCCATAAACTCAATAATGTTTTAGGTCAAATTCTTTTGGCCAAACGTATGGGAAAAACTCGCGTGATTGCAGAAACAGGTGCTGGTCAACATGGCGTGGCAACAGCAGCGGTTGCAGCCCGTTTTGGTTTGGGCTGTGATGTCTATATGGGGGCAGAAGATGTTAACCGCCAACGCTTGAATGTTTTCCGTATGGAGATGATGGGAGCACGTGTTCACGCTGTGACAGAAGGGACCCAGACCTTGAAAGAAGCGGTAGATGCGGCATTTGGCGCATGGATGGCCGACTTGGATGCCTTTTATGTGCTAGGTTCAGCAGTTGGTCCTCATCCGTATCCCACTATTGTTCATGAATTTCAAAAGATTATCAGTGTGGAATCTCGCTGTCAGATTTTAGAAAAAGAGGGGCGTTTGCCTGATTATGTCATTGCCTGTGTCGGAGGCGGTTCCAATGCCATTGGAGCATTTTCTCAATATTTGCCTGATGAGTCGGTTGGATTGATTGGCGTAGAAGCTGCTGGTAAGGGTGTTGATACAGAGTTGCACGCGGCGACCATGACCAAGGGAACGGTTGGTGTAGTTGATGGAATGAAGACTATTTCACTCTTTGATGAAAATGGTGGAGTAGCACCTGTTTATTCTATTTCGGCAGGTTTGGACTACCCAGGTGTTGGTCCTGAACATGCCCACTACAAGGAGACTGGTCGTGTTAATTATGTGGCAGCAACTGATGATGAGGCGGTCAATGCCTTATTGACCTTGAGTCGTACAGAAGGTATTCTTCCTGCTATTGAGTCTTCTCATGCCATTGCAGAGGCCCTCCGTTTAGCGCCACAGCTTGATAAAGATAAGATTATTATTATCAATGTTTCCGGTCGTGGAGACAAGGATGTAGCAGCGATTGCGGATTACTTGGAAAGTAAATAAATAGAACCCCCTGACGGTTAACAATCGTCAGGGGGTGTGTGCTTATTTCCAAAAGTCATCAAAAATAGTAATAGGTAGATGGCGTTTGTGTGCTGTCTTATTCCACCAGCCTTCGATAATGGTTTTGGCTTGAGTGTCTATGATTTTACCTTCTAGGTAGTCGTCAATTTGGTCGTAGGTAACACCGAGGGCTACTTCGTCAGCGAGACCTGGTTTGTCTTCTTCCAAGTCTGCAGTAGGAACTTTGAGGTAGAGTTTTTCATCCGCCCCAAGTTCAGCTAGAAGCTGTTTTCCTTGACGTTTGTTGAGTCGGAAAAGGGGAAGAATATCTGCTCCGCCATCACCGTGCTTGGTGAAGAAACCAGTAATATTTTCTGCAGCATGGTCGGTACCAATCACCGCCCCCTTGCGTTCGCCTGCAACGGCGTATTGGGCAATCATGCGCATGCGGGCTTTAGCATTTCCCTTATTAAAATCAGACATAGACAGCCTATTGGCATTAACGGCTGCAACCATGGCATCTGTTGAGTCTTTGATATTGATGGTTAGGCTGACATCGGGCTGAATGAAGGCTAGGGCAGCTTGGGCATCGGATTCGTCAGCTTGAATTCCGTAAGGCAGGCGAATGGCGATAAATTGATAGCTATCATCTCCAGTCTCAGCTCGCATTTCTTCCATGGTCAGCTGGGCCAAACGACCTGCTAAGGTTGAGTCTTGACCACCAGAAATTCCTAAGACGTATGTCTTTAAAAAGGGATGTTTTTTCATGTAATCTTTGAGGAAGTCAATAGAGCGACGAATTTCTTCTTTAGGATCAATAGTAGGTTTGACACCCAACTCTTTGATGATTGCTTCTTGTAGGGTCATAATGTACCTTTCTTAGATGGATTTTTCCTGACTTTGCTCACGGATTTGTTTGATAATCTCCATCTTGTTGTCCCAGACATCTTGAGCTAAGTCAACTGGATAGAGTTGAGGGTTGAGAACTCGTTTGTATTCATCCCAAAGTTTATCAAACTCTTGATTGGCATAGGCTTGAATTTCTGCCAAGCTTGGCAGCTCATAAACTTGTTTACCGTCTTCAAAAATTGGAACGAGTAGGGGGCGGGCTTCAAAATTTTCCACAGTCTTGTTGATGTAGGTATAGGTCGGATGGAACATATAGATACTGTCCATTTGGCTGACATCAGTATCGGCAAAAGTGATGTAGTCACCCTCGGATTTACCTTTTTCTTTGGAGGTAATCCGCCATACTTGTTTTTTACCTGGAGTAGACACTTTTTCAACGTTTGAAGATAGTTTGATGGTATCGCGCATTTTTCCATGCTCATCTTCTATGGATACAATCTTATAAACGGCTCCCAAAGCAGGTTGATCGTAAGCTGTAATCAGTTTGGTACCAACTCCCCAGACATCAATTTTTGCCTTTTGCATTTTAAGGTTGAGGATGGTATTTTCATCCAGGTCATTGGAGGCGTAGATTTTTGCTTCCGTAAAGCCAGCTTCATCCAACTGTTGACGGACTTTTTTGGAAATATAGGCCATGTCACCTGAGTCGATGCGTACTCCCTTAAAGTTAATCTTATCTCCCATTTCCTTGGCAACTTTAATGGCAGCAGGAACACCAATACGTAGAGTATCATATGTGTCGACTAGAAAGACACAATCGCGATGAGTTTCGGCATAGGCCTTGAAAGCCTTATAATCATCACCGTAAGCTTGTACGAGAGAATGGGCATGGGTACCAGCTACAGGAATGCCAAAAATCTTTCCAGCTCTGACATTGGAAGTGGCAGAAGCACCACCGATAAAGGCTGCGCGTGTTCCCCAAATAGCAGCGTCCAATTCTTGAGCACGACGTGTGCCAAATTCCATCAACGTCTCATCTTCAATGACTGCTTTGATACGACGGGCCTTGGTGGCAATCAAGGTCTGGTAATTGACGATATTGAGAATAGCTGTTTCAATCAATTGGCATTGGGCAAGCGGCCCCTCGATTTGCATAATTGGCTCATTGGCATAGACTAAGTCACCTTCCTTGGCAGAGCGAACGGTTAAATTCATTTCCAGGTTTGCCAAATAATCAAGGAATTCCTTTGGATAGCCTAATTCAGTCAGATAGTCAATATCTGTCTGGTTAAAGCTAAGGTCGTTGAGGTATTCTACCACACGTTCCAAACCAGCAAAGACAGCGTAGCCATTTTTGAATGGTTGTGAGCGAAAATAGACTTCAAATACAGCCTGTTTATTGTGGATATTTTGTTTGAAGTAAACCTGCATCATGTTAATCTGGTAGAGGTCAGTATGTAGGGTTAAACTGTCATCTGTAAAAACTGTCATAGCTCTCTCCTTTATCATCTCCATTATATCAAAAAAATCGAGCTTGGCTCGATTTAGAGGGTGATATTGATAATTAGACTGGCCAAAAATAGAAAAGGAATATAAGGAAGGGATTTGGGTTTAAAGATGAAAAAGATTGCCAGTCCTAAGATGGAACTAATCTGAATAATCCAGAGAATTTCCGTAAAACCAAATAGGAGAGAAAGGCTGGCTAGATAGAGGAAATCGCCCGACCCAATATTGAGTTGCCATTTTTCAGTCAGATAGGCCAAGACCAAAAAGCCACAGAAGAGCCAATTGAGCTGGGAGAGGATTAAAGCGAGAAAGGTAAACATCAGCCAGACAAGAAAAGGATATTCCTGATGTTTGATGTCATAAATGGTCAAGACCAGCCCTGCCAAGATGAGAATGGTTTGAGTTATGGTTAGGATTTGAAAATGGCAGAGCAAAACGACTAGACCAGATAAGAACTCTAGTCCTAGGTACCAGTAAGGTATCTTCGCTTTGCAATAACGGCATTTGGATTTTGTAGAAAGCTGGGAGAGAATGGGAATCAAATCCCAGGCTTTCAGCTGTCGTTTGCAGGCATTACAGTGACTAGATGGGGCGATAATGGACTGTTCAGGGAAACGGTCGATGACCAATCCCAGAAAGGAGCCGATAGAAGCTCCAAGGAAAAATAGGATAATTGTCTTCATACCTATTAATTCGCAAATGGGTGAAAGAATGTAAAGTTTTTTTAAAAATTTTTTACAAAATTTCGATGGTCGTTTGGACAATGCCAAAGGTGATCAGAGAATTCCGTATTTTTGCTTTGGTCTTGTCTGCTACAGCAGGATTTGTCAGTTTGACCGTCACAGTCGCACAATGTTCATATCCATCCATGGTCCAGACATTTAGTTGAGTGATTTCACGAATGTTTTCAAGAGCCATGAGGATTCCTTTAACTTCTTCAAGATTTACGCCTTGCGGACTTGTTTCAAGTAGAATCTTGATATTATCCCATGCTTTCGGAAGAGCTTGGTAGAGAATGAAGGACGAAATACCGAGCGAGAGTAATGGGTCGAGAAAGTACCAATCAGTGAATTGGAGAATAATGGAAACTAGAATAACTGCCAGCCATCCCAAAATATCCTCTAAAAAGTGCAAACTGAGAATAGCTTCATTATGGCTATGACCATCTTTTACCATCTTAGATGCGACAAGATTGATAATGATAGCGATGATTCCAAGCACTAGCATCCCATCTTGATTGACAGGTTGAGGATGAAAGAGATTTGGAATATTTTCGACAAGAATCAAGCTAGAACCGATAATCAGGATGCTAGAAGTTAAGAGAGCGGCCACAATGTTCCATCTTTTGTAGCCAAATGGATAGAGCTTATCAGCAGGTTTATTGGCATATTTTTGCATTACAGCAGAGCTTCCGATAGCAAGAGCATCACCTAAATCATGGACAGCATCTGATAAGATGGCGCTGGAACCAAAGAGCCAGCCAAAGATAAATTCGATGATGGAAAAGCTGAGATTGAGGAGAAAAGCGATAAAGCTACGTTTACTAGATGACATGACAATCCCTTTCTGTGTTATACTGTTTATAGGTTTATTATGCTATGGATAAACACAAAAAACTAGAAACAAGAGGGACAGTTTGTGTTTTTCTGAACAAATTGTTTGAAATGTACGAAAATGGATAGACGAATTGCAAAGACGAAGAAAGCTATTTTTCAGGCCTTTTTGAGCTTATTAAACGAAAAAGGCTATGATGACATGCGCGTGCAAGATGTCATTGATTTGGCGGATGTTGGTCGTTCAACCTTTTATGCCCATTATGCCAGTAAAGAAGCTTTATTAGAGGAACTTTGTCATGACCTGTTTCATCATTTGTTTACAGGTCGTGAAGATGCGGATGTGCGAGTTTTGTTGGCGCATATTTTCAAACACTTTCGGACCAATCAAGACCGAGTGGCCAGCCTTTTATTATCTCGTAATGCCTATTTTCTAAGAGAATTGGAAGCAGAACTAAAACACGATATTTTTCCAAAAGTTTTGGAAGATTATATGCAGGACAAACGCAATCTTCCAGAGGATTTACTAGTGCATTTTGTCCTGACGACCTTTGTGGAAACAGTCAGCTGGTGGTTGCAACAACGCAAAAAGGTGGACGAAACCACCTTGACAGATTATTATTTAAGATTATTAGCTTAAGGAGAGATAATGCTTAGACCCCTACACATGGCACACGCCTTTTTAGATGAGATTTTGACAGACCAGGACTTAGCGGTCGATGCGACCATGGGAAATGGACATGATACTTTATTTTTAGCCCAGCGAGCAGGAAAAGTAGTGGCCTTTGATATTCAGGAACAAGCCCTGACCGCAACGGCTGAAAAACTGGAAAAAGCTGGTTTGACCAACGCCCAATTAGTTTTGACAGGACACGAAAACCTGGATCAATATGTGGATGAATGCAAGGCTGCCATTTTCAATCTGGGCTATTTACCTTCGGCGGATAAATCAGTCATTACCCTGCCTGCAACCACCCTTCAAGCTGTCGAAAAAGTTCTTGACAGACTGGTAGTTGGCGGTCGTTTGGCCATCATGATTTACTATGGTCATGAAGGTGGTGCAGTTGAGAAGGATGCGGTCTTAGACTTTGTCAGCCAGCTAGACCAGACCGTCTTTACAGCCATGCTCTACAAACCGCTCAACCAAGTCAATACCCCACCATTTTTGGTCATGATAGAACGGTTAAAATCCAGCTCAAACTAGGGCTGGATTTGATTTTATAATATCGGCTTAATAAACAATCTTCCCTCGCCCAAGTCAATCAACTCCACCTGATTGCCATAAAAATCGCTGAGGAGCTCAGGTGTTAAGATGTCTTGTTTTGGGCCCTGAGCCAAGACCTTGCCATCTTTGAGAAGAAGGACATGGGTAAAGTTGTCCGTGATTTCTTCAGCATGATGGGTCACATAGATAATGGCAGGAGCAGTAGGGAGTTGGCAGATGTAGTCAATGTGATGGAGCAAGCGTTCACGAGCCAGTAGGTCCAAACCAACGGTTGCTTCGTCTAAAATCAAAATAGCAGGCTCTTCCATGAGGCTGCGGGCGATGAGCAGGAGTTGGCGTTCACCTTGGGACAAACTAGCGTAGGTCCGTCCAATCAAGTGATCAGCTTTGATGGTGTTTAGCATGTCTATGGCTTGATCCAATTCTGTTTGACCATATTCACGGTAGAGGATAGACGACTTATATTTTCCAGTTAGGACAATTTGTTCTGCCGTCAAATCGATTGGAAAACGTTCGGCTAAAAAAGAGCCTACGACCCCAATCTTGGTACGCAGGCTAGGAATATCTCCTTTGCCAAATTCAACGTCCAAGACAGTCAAGTCCCCAGAGGTCTTCCAAAATTCTGCCATCAGAATGCGAAGGAGAGTCGATTTACCAGCACCATTTAGTCCTAAAATGGCCCAACGCTCACCTTTTCGAAATTCCCAATTGATATCTTTTAATAGATACTTCCCCTGTCTTTTGTAGGACAAATGATTCATCGATAATATCATAGTACATTCCTTGTCTATTGAAAATACTTACAATGAAGATTTTCGGTATTCCATTTACCACAATTTTTTATTTGTGGTATAATGGAACTATTATATCATTTTTTATAGGAGAACATCATGGAAGACCCTGGTAGTCAGACCATTTACTTACAACTATTAATTTTATTCTTATTGACTCTGTTCAATGCATTCTTTTCGGCTTCTGAAATGGCGCTTGTTTCCCTCAATCGTTCACGAGTAGAGCAAAAGGCGGCAGATGGCGAGAAGAAATATATTCGTTTGCTTTCAGTTTTAGAAAATCCAAACAATTTTCTATCAACCATCCAAGTCGGAATTACCTTTATCTCCATTCTTTCTGGTGCCAGCTTGGCTAATGATTTAGGTCAGGTTTTTGCTAAATGGATGGGAAATTCTTCAACAGCTCAAACAGCAGGCTACTGGTTGGCCTTGGCTATGTTGACCTTTGTTTCAATCGTTCTTGGTGAATTGTATCCGAAGCGGATTGCCATGAATATGAAGGAAAATCTGGCGGTAGCTACTGCACCAGTCATCATCTTTTTAGGAAAAATCGTTAGTCCATTTGTTTGGTTATTATCAGCTGCGACAAATTTAATTAGTCGAATCACCCCAATGAATTTTGATGATGCAGATGAGCAGATGACAAGGGATGAAATTGAATATATTCTGACCAAGAGTGAGCAGACTTTGGATGCGGAAGAAATTGAAATGTTACAAGGTGTCTTCTCTTTAGATGAGCTAATGGCACGTGAAGTGATGGTTCCACGTACAGATGCTTTTATGGTAAATATTGAAGATGATATAGAAACCATTATGGCTGCCATTTTGAAACAGAATTTTTCACGAATTCCAGTCTATGATGGCGATAAGGACAATATCATTGGTCTGATTCATACCAAGAAAATCTTGTCAGAAGCTTTCAGTAATGGTTTTGATAATCTTAATATCCGTCGCATTATGCAGGAACCACTCTTTGTTCCCGAAACGATTTTTGTAGATGATTTACTGACATCTTTACGTAATACTCAGAATCAGATGGCCATCTTGTTAGATGAGTATGGTGGAGTTGCGGGTCTCGTTACCTTGGAAGATTTGCTGGAAGAAATCGTCGGTGAAATTGATGATGAAACGGATAAGACAGAGATTTTTGTTCGTGAAATTGCTGACAATACTTACATTGTTCAGGGTAATATGACACTCAACGACTTCAATGAGCATTTTGATACGGAACTGGAAAGCGATGATGTAGACACGATTGCTGGTTATTATTTGACAGGTGTAGGTACTATTCCAAGTCAAGAAGAAAAAATGATTTTTGAAGTAGACAGTAAGAATCATCATCTAGTCTTTATTAACGATAAGGTTAAAAATGGTCGGGTGACGAAGTTAAAAATATTAATTACTCCGCTTGAAGAAGATGAATCGGATGAATAAGCGATAACCAGTTACCATTTGGCGGCTGGTTTTTTATATGTGTTAGGAGAACAGGGGTAATACAGCTTGTCAATAGTACACTCATGAATACAGGTAGAATATAATAGCTATCTTCATAAAAATAGTGGTCTTCAATGATAGTAGCGTTTACATTTTTGTGTTATACTAATCTTATCAAATGATGAGGATGAGATAATGACAGAGGTTGATTATAAAAATGTAACAGGTTTGGTACATTCAACAGAGAGTTTTGGTTCAGTAGATGGTCCAGGTGTGCGCTTTGTTGTCTTTATGCAGGGGTGCCACATGCGTTGTCAGTACTGCCATAATCCTGATACTTGGGATTTGGTCAATCCGGCAGCGACGGAACGTACTGCAGAAGATGTGCTCAATGAAGCTTTACGATTCCGTATGTTTTGGGGTAAGGAAGGCGGAATTACAGTTTCTGGTGGTGAAGCTACTATTCAGATTGATTTTTTGATTGCTCTTTTTACCTTGGCCAAAGAAAAAGGCATCCACACGACACTGGATACTTGTGCGCTGACCTTCCGTTCAACCGAGCGGTATTTGGAAAAATACAATCGCTTGATGGAAGTGACAGATTTAGTGCTGTTGGATATTAAAGAAATTAATCCGGACCAGCATCGGATTGTTACAGGGCATAGCAATAAAACGATTCTGGAGTGTGCTCGTTATCTTTCTGATATTGGTAAACCTGTTTGGATTCGTCATGTTTTGGTGCCTGGATTGACTGACCGTGATGATGACTTGGTTGAATTGGGAAAATTTGTTAAAACCTTGAACAATGTAGAACGTTTTGAAGTCTTGCCTTACCATAATCTTGGTGAATTTAAGTGGCGTGAGTTGGGGAGACCTTATCCACTAGAAGGGACTAAGCCACCGACAAAAGCACGTGTTGAAAATGCAAAAGCCTTGATGGAAACAGAGTCTTATCAGGATTACTTGAATCGCATTAAAGGCTAGTGTTTGATAAAAACTTAAAGACTAAAAAAAGACTTACAGATGAGTTCGGTTGAACTTACAGTAAGTCTTTTTCGCTTATTTTAGGAGTATTTGTGTTTTGATACCGTCTATATCAACAAAGGCTGCGCTATTGTCTAATCTGTGAAGATTTAGGTTTGCAGCAATGGCACGATTCAAGGTTGCTTCAAAAGCTTCTGGATTGGAATAGATGACAGTATAGTAGGCAAGTCCTGGCATGCCTTCATGTCTGGTTTTCAGATTTTTTCCTCCCCATTCATTGACAGCTAGGTGGTGGTGGTAGTCGCCAGAAGCTAACCAGGATGCAGATGGAACGGTGAAATTATCTCTGACAGCTAGAACTTCTTGGTAAAATTTGCTAGAAGCAGCGCTTTCTCGAACAGAAAGGTGAACATGCCCCATACGACTGCCAGCAGGCATCTGATAGGTTGCGTCAGCTTTTTTCCCTAAAGCATAAATCGCTTCTGCGTCCATAGGTTCGGTCTTTCCGATGATGCGACCGTCTGGGCGAACATCCCATGCATCTTGTGGCAGATCACGGTAAACTTCGATGCCATTGCCTTCGGTGTCGGCTAGGTAAATGGCTTCGCTGTAACCGTGGTCGCTGGCGCCTTGGAGGGGAATCTTATTGTCGATAAAGTGACGGAAAATGGTGCCCAAGTCCTCACGGCTAGGTAGGACAATAGCCAAGTGGTAGAGACCGTAGCTGTGGCTGACTTCGCCTTTCTGCTCTGTTTGAATCAGGCGGACAAGGGTGGTTTTTCCAACACCAAGGTCAATCTGGTTCGGGCTTTGGGAGAGGACTTGGAGCCCCAAGACTTGTTGGTAAAAGAGACTTTGGAGTTCAAGATCACGGACGTTGAGGGCAACATGGCCCAGTTCAAATTGGGAATTGTACATAGGAATACCTAGCTTTCTAATTTGGCTTGAATAAATTCATAAGGTAAATAAATGATCGTATAATCATTATAATACATACGAACTATTTTGCAAGTACGTAATTTTTGGATAGTCACTATCTTAAGGTGAAGTTTTGTATCATATCAAGGGAGAATTCGATTGATTTTCAAAAAAACTAGAACCGAAGTTCTAGTTAGTGTTGGTTATTCAATCTTAATTTTGTAAAGAAAGTTTGTGTTAAGCTTCCAACAATGCTTTTGCTTGTGCTTGCAAACCAGCAATAGCTTCCTCTGACAATACCAACTGTCCAGTTCCCCATGCTTCTGGGTTTACAGTTGTACCTGTAAATTCACCTACAACTTGCATACGAACAAAAGGTAATAGAGCTTGGTAAGCAGTAAACAGTTGGTCATGACCAGCGCTGGCAACAGATGATACGGTAACGATTTTGTCTTGAAGGGCAGATGGACCACGAGTATCTGACAAGTCAAGGGCACGGCTGAGCCAGTCAATCAAGTTTTTCACAGTACCTGGGATAGCAAAGTTGTAAACGGGTGAGAAAATCCAGATGGCATCTGCTGCCATAATGGCATCGCGTGCAGCTTGGACTGTTGGCAAGACAGGTGTCTCAAGGTCTTGGTTCATCAATGGGACATCTTTGTAATCAAGGTAGCTTACAGTAGCTTGACCTTCTAAAATGCTTTCTGCTTGTTTAGCCATTTGGTGGTTAAATGAACCTTCACGCAATGAACCGACGATAAATAAGATGTTCTTCATTTGTTTTTCTTCCTTCTTTGTAAAGATTTTTTTGAAAGTTGAGATAAGAGACATATGTCCTCCTCTTAAGAAAATTCTTTCCTACTTTCGTAGTTTATGGTATTATTGTAACAGGTACAAAAAATAATACAAGTACGTTTTTTTAGAATAGTCGCTATTTATTTATGAAGTAATGCGTCGTATCAAGAAAAAAAGAAAGGGTAAATATGCCAACATTTACATCTCATACTGTTCCAGAGTGCCCTTATGTGGCTACTCAAAGTGTATTATCAGGGAAATGGAGTATGTTATTGCTCCATCATATCGAAGAAGGACCGATTCGGTTCAATGAATTGCATCGTCGATTAACAGGGATTTCCCAAGCAACCTTGACCAAGCAACTCCGACAATTAGAAGAATATGGATTGATTACGCGTAAAGTCTATGCACAAGTTCCGCCAAAGGTCGAGTATGAACTGAGCGAGATTGGGCAGGAATTTAAAATGGTCTTGGAGCAAATCGAAACTTTTGGGGAAAAATACATCAACTTTGTCAAATCAAAAAAATCTGAATGAGCTGTTCATTCAGATTTTTGCGTTTTATAGTTCGTCATCCTTAACTGCATCTAACCAATCGGCAGCAGCTTTTGCGGTGCTTTCAAGGGCACCTTCTTTGAATGGTGATTGGAGGTTTGCGGCTTCAACCACTTGTAAGAAGGATTTTGTTCCTCCCAAGTCACAGATACGGATGTAGTCTTCCCAAGCCTTTTCATCCTGGTCCACCTGTGTGCGTTTCCAGAATTGGAGGGCACAAACTTGAGCCAATGTATAGTCGATGTAGTAGAATGGGCTAGCAAAGATGTGTCCTTGACGGAACCAGAAGATACCGCGGCTGAGGGCTTCAGATTCAGAGTAGTCACGATCTGGCAGATATTGAGTCTGTAAGCGAGCCCAAGTCGCCTTGCGTTCTGCTGGTGTCATTTCTGGATGCTCGTAGACTTCGTGCTGGAAGTGGTCCACCAAGACACCGTAAGGCAAGAAGAGAAGGGTGCCAGCCAGGTGACTGAATTTGTACTTATCGACTTGTTCTTTGAAGAAGCGGTCCATCCAAGGCCAAGTCATAAATTCCATAGACATGGAATGAATTTCACAGGTTTCATAGGTTGGCCAGACAACTTCTGGACTTTGGATCCAACGTGAACGATAAACTTGGAAGGCGTGACCTGCTTCGTGGGTCAAGACATCAATATCTCCACTTGTACCATTAAAGTTCGAGAAGATAAACGGACTCTTGAAATCTGGGATATAAGTACAATAGCCACCACTGTCTTTACCTGTTTTTGCGACCAAATCAAGCAATTCGTGTTCTACCATGAAGTCGAAGAATTCGCCTGTTTCAGCAGATAGTTCACGGTACATTTCTTGTGCTTGACCGACGATAAAATCAGGGTCACCTTGAGGAACAGCGTTTCCATCTAAGAATTCCAGATTAAGATCATAGTATTTTAAGCTTGGAACTTGTAGGCGTTTGGCTTGGCGGTCACGTAGGTTTTGGACGATTGGAACGATGTGTTTTAGGATTTCTTCACGGTAAACCTTAACCATATCACGATTGTAGTCAAAACGGTTCATCTTGAGATAACCATATTCAACGTAATCTTTAAAACCAAGCGTCCGAGCAATTTCGGTGCGGACTTTTACCAATTCATCATAGACACGGTCGAAGTCTGCTTCTTTTTCTACAAAATAAGCAGTGCTGGCTTCAGATGCCGCTTTACGAATCTCACGATCTGTGGACTGACCGAATGGACTAAGTTGAGAAAGATTGTAGGTCTTTCCTTGGAAGTCGATAGCCGCACCAGCAATCAGTTGACTGTATTCATCAGATAATTCATTTTCCTTTTGCAAGAGTGGAATGATGTCAGATGAGAAAGTTTTGAGTTTGTTTTCAGCTAGTTTAAAGAAAGTTTCTGGTAGGATATCTGCCAATTCGTTCCTGTAAGGAGTTTGAACGACAACACGATAGTAATTGGTGGTTAGTTCTTCGAATAATGGAGAATATTCATTCCAAAACTTCGTTTCTTCATTGTAAAATTCATCATTCATATCAATCGAATGACGGATTAACCAAAGATTATATTGCGTATCAACAAGACTAAGAAGTTTGGTAATATCTAGAATAATAGCTTTTGTTTCTTCAAGAGTGGTAGCAACGGCTAGGTCAGCAGTCAAGCGAGTAAAATCTACTTTAATAGCTGCATAATCTGGACGGGCATAGGTATAGTCTGAAAATTTCATATGTTTCTCCTTTTACATTGTTACTTTCTATCTTACTCTTTTTGAAAACGTTTGGCAAATTTTGGTGGTCATTTTTGGCCTTGTTCTCTGTTGCTTGGTATGTTATACTCTAGTTCGGTATCGAAAGGAGAGCAGATGTCAGAAAAAGCAAAAGGAACCCTTATTACCCTGATTGCGGGGATTGCCTGGGGTTTGTCAGGTGTTAGTGGTCAATATTTAATGGATAGAGGTGTATCAGTGGATGTGCTTACTTCAGTGCGTTTATTGGTATCGGGAGTTTTTTTGGTTGGACTAGCTTATTTGACAGCCAAGAAACAATTAGTCACGGTCTTGAAAAGTACAAAAGCACTGTTGGGGATTTTTGTTTTTGCGATGTTTGGCTTAGTTCTCAATCAGATGGCCTATCTACAAGCTATTTATCATACAAACGCAGGTACGGCTACAGTTCTTCAGTATCTCTGTCCGGTTTTAGTTTTGGCTTACACCTGCCTGAAAAATAAGGAGAAGCCATCAGGAATTGAGTTGATTTCAATTGTTTTGGCTATTGTAGGAACATTTTTAATTGCGACCCATGGTAAAATAGATGAATTGGCGGTGACCCCTATCGGTTTATTTTGGGGAATTTTCTCTGCTTTTACTTATGCACTCTATATTATTTTACCTGGAAGGTTGATTCGCCAATACGGTAGCATAGTGGTAATTGGCCTGGGAATGCTGATGGGTGGTTTTGTAGTGACGTTTGGTTTGCAAACTTGGCAATATAATCTCTCTTTTGATGGTGGAATTTTCTTAGGGTTATCAGGCATTGTTGGGGTAGGAACAATCTTTGCTTATACCGCTTTTCTTAAAGGAGTCAGTATGGTGGGGCCTGTCAATGGAAGTCTTTTAGCTTCTATCGAACCTATCGCCTCAGTATTTTTTGCGGTTTTGTTAGTCAATGAACGCTTTTTTCTGATTGACATCGCTGGTATGATACTGATTTTGGTTGCTGTACTCTTGATTTCTCTCAAAGATTTACAAGTAAACAAGCGGAGCATTGGCTAATGCTCCGTTATTTGTTATAATAAAAGAAAAGGCTTACATATAGAAGGAGAGGGGATTATGATTAAGGAATTTTGTGCAGAAAATCATGACCAGATTGCAAGAGCCTTGGCTTTTGGAGCAAATCGAATTGAGTTATGTGATAATTTAGCAGTTGGAGGGACCACTCCCAGCTATGCAGTGATAGATTATGTTTGCAAGCTGGTCCATGAACAAGAGATTCCTGTCATGACTATGATTCGACCTAGAGGTGGGAATTTTTGTTATGATCAAGCAGAGATAGACCTAATGGTCTTAGATTGTCAAGTTGCTAGAGATTTGGGGAGTGATGGCCTTGTATTCGGAGTTTTGACGGAAGAAAATTGGTTGGACGAGCCTGCCTTAGAACGGCTATTGGAGGTGGCTCAAGGTTGTCAAACCGTTTTTCATATGGCCTTTGATCAAATTCCGCGGAAACGCCAATTTGAAGCCCTTGACTGGCTTATTGCACACGGAGTGACCAGAGTATTAACTAGAGGAGGGGTATTTGGTTCTGCAGTGGAACACTTGGATTGGATTCAAGAAATTGTGGCCTATGCTGCTGGACGAATAGAGATAGTAGTGGGTGGAGGTTTAAATCAGCAGAACTACCTAACCGCTTTGCAGACTTTGGGTATCAACCAGGTCCATGGCACACGGTTGTTTTGGTAAAAATACTTGCTTAAGGTTTGTTTAAGCTAACTGGCTTATACTTAATCCATCTTTTTCATATAATCTCCTGAAAACACCTGGCAACTTGCCAGGTGTTTTCGTTTATCAGTCGCATATTTAAGGGAAAAATGGTATAATTATCAGATAAAAATCTTTGGAGACGATAGTGACTTTAGAAAATTATATACCGGACTTTGCCTTGGAGAAAGCTTACGATGTAACCGTTGAAGGTTTGAAAAAACATGGCATAAAAGTAGTCTTTGTTGACTTGGATAACACCTTGATTGCTTGGAATAACCCTGATGGAACGCCAGAGATGCGCCAGTGGTTACATGATTTGCGAGACGCAGGCATTCCCGTTGTGGTGGTTTCCAACAATAAATACGAACGTGTCAAACGTGCGGTTGAAAAATTTGGGATTGAATTTGAAGCCTTCGCTCTCAAGCCTTTCACCTTTGGGATTAACCGTGCTTTGAAACGCTATGATGTCCAGCGACATGAAGTGGTCATGATTGGCGATCAGTTGATGACGGACATTCGGGCTGCTAAGCGAGCAGGTCTCAAGTCTGTCTTGGTCAAGCCCTTGATTCAGTCGGATTCGATCAATACGCAGATTAACCGTTGGCGTGAGCGACGGACCATGAAGAAAATCATCGCTAAATATGGAGCGATAGACTACAAAAGGGAGATGTAAGTGGAAGAATTATTTTGTATCGGCTGTGGTGCCCAGATTCAGACGCTAGACAAGGCTGTCGCTGGTTTTACACCTCAATCAGCCCTAGAAAAAGGCTTGGAAACAGGGCAACTCTACTGCCAACGTTGTTTCCGTTTGCGCCATTACAATGAGATTTCAGATGTCAATATCTCGGATGACGATTTCTTGAAACTTCTCCATAGCGTGGGAGAAAGCGATGCCTTGGTGGTCAATGTCATTGATATTTTTGATTTCAATGGTTCAGTCATTCCGGGTTTGCCTCGCTTTATTTCAGGCAATGATGTACTTTTGGTCGGCAACAAGCAGGACATTTTACCCAAATCTGTCAAGACAGGCAAGGTCACCCAGTGGTTGACCGAGCGGGCGCATGAAATCGGCATGCGACCAGTTGATGTGGCCTTGACTTCTGCTCAAAATAAGCAGGCTATCAAGGACTTGATTGAAAAGATTGAACAACACCGCAAGGGGCGGGATGTCTATGTGGTCGGTGTGACCAACGTCGGCAAATCAACCTTGATCAATGCTATTATCCAAGAAATCACAGGGGACAAGGATGTCATTACGACTTCACGTTTCCCTGGAACTACGCTGGATAAGATTGAAATTCCTCTGGATGATGGTTCATACATCTATGACACGCCAGGAATTATCCATCGTCACCAGATGGCCCATTATTTGACGGCTAAAAACCTCAAGTACATCAGCCCTCGGAAAGAAATCAAGCCAAAGACCTACCAGCTCAATCCAGAACAAACCTTGTTCTTGGCAGGTCTGGGACGATTTGACTTTGTGGCTGGTGAACGCCAAGGTTTTACGGCCTTCTTTGACAATGAATTGCAGCTTCATCGTACCAAGTTAGAAGGTGCTAGTGAATTTTACCAGAAACATGCAGGAACTCTCTTAGTGCCGCCAACTAGCAAGGAATTGAAAGAGTTTCCTGAATTAGTCCGTCATGAATTTACCATCAACGAAAAGACAGATGTGGTCTTCTCAGGTCTTGGTTGGATTCGTGTCAATGAAAAAGCCAAGATTGCTGCCTGGGCACCTAAGGGTGTGGATGTTGTCATCCGTAAAGCCATTATTTAATTTCAGTTTTTACAATTAAAGAGAAAGGAAGTTCAAGTCTTCTGATTTGAACACGGGCTAAGTATATCGGCGCAATGAGGAAAAAACTTTGTTTTCTTTATTTCCCGATTGTAACAGAGTCTCCTAGTCTGTTACAACGCCCTTTGTATAATAAATTATGCTTACTTCAAAACAACGTGCCTATTTGAATAGTCAGGCACATAGTCTTAAACCTATTATTCAGATTGGGAAAAATGGGTTAAATGACCAAATTAAAACTAGTGTTCGTCAGGCGCTTGATGCGCGTGAATTGATTAAGGTAACTTTGCTACAAAATACAGATGAAAATATCCACGAAGTAGCAGAGATATTGGAAAATGAAATCGGTGTAGACACTGTTCAAAAAATCGGTCGCATCTTGATTTTGTTTAAACAATCTAGCAAGAAAGAGAATAGAAAAATTTCCAAGAAGGTTAAAGAAATCTAAGAAGGAGAGCCTATGGCTATTGAACTCTTAACACCCTTTACCAAGGTTGAATTAGAGGTTGAAAAGAAAGAAACCAATCGCAAGCAAGTGGGGATTCTAGGAGGGAACTTTAACCCTGTCCACAATGCGCACTTGATTGTGGCAGATCAGGTTCGTCAACAGTTGAAGTTGGATGAGGTCTTGCTCATGCCAGAATTTATTCCGCCACATGTGGATGTGAAAGAAACCATAGATGAGTACCATCGCTATTCCATGCTCAAGATGGCTATTGCAGGTATTGAAGGTATGGGGATTGAAACCATCGAATTGGAGCGTCAAGGGATTAGTTATACCTACGATACCATGAAATTGTTAATCGAAAAAAATCCGGACACAGACTATTATTTTATCATCGGTGCAGATATGGTGGATTACCTACCAAAATGGCATAGGATTGATGAATTGGTCAAGATGGTGCAGTTTGTGGGTGTTCAGCGTCCTCGTTACAAGGCAGGGACGTCCTATCCTGTTATCTGGGTAGATGTGCCCTTGATGGACATTTCCTCCAGCATGGTACGGAGCTTTATCAAGCAAGGACGGGTGCCGAATTTTATGGTGCCTCATGAAGTTCTGGACTATATCGAAGAAAAGGGACTTTACAAATGATTGCTACGGATTTGACTTTTGATCGTCAGGTGCTTTTGGAAAAAATTCGTGTGGCCATGAAGCCATCACGCTTCCAACATGTCTTAGGAGTGGAAGAGGCGGCACTTACCTTAGCAGAGCAATATGGTTGTGATGTCAGAAAAGCCAGTCTAGCTGCTCTTTTACATGACTATGCCAAGGAAGTAGAAGACCAAGTTTTTCTTGACTTGATTGCCAAGTATGACTTGGATAAGGATTTACTCAACTGGGACAATAATATCTGGCATGGTGTGGTTGGTGCTTATAAAATCGCAGAAGATTTTGGTTTGGAAGATGAAGAGATTTTTCAAGCTATTCAACGTCACACCATTGGTGCGGGTCAGATGACCTTGCTGGACAAGGTGCTCTATGTGGCGGACTACATTGAACCCAATCGGGATTTTCCAGGAGTTGATGAGGCTCGTCGGATTGCAACAGAATCCTTGGATAAGGCTGTTGCCTTTGAAACGGCTCAAACTATTTCCTATCTAGCTAAAAAGGGTATTCCCATTTATCCGCAAACCTTGGAAACCTATAATGGCTATGTTTCTTATTTGAAGGAGTAGGGATGATTGAACTGAAACCTGTGGATGAAAGTTCCTATACAGCAGTCTTAGACTTGACAGTAGCCGAAGCAGACAAGGGGTTCGTGGCTCCCAACGTGCGTTCGTTAACGGATGCATGGTTATATAGAATGAACGGTGATGTCTTTCCTTATGCTATTTGGGCAGACGAGCAGGTGGTTGGTTTTGCTTTGATTGATATTGATGAGGAGATTCAGCAGTATATGCTTTGGCGGTTTATGATTGGTCAAGAGTTTCAAGGAAAAGGTTATGGTCAGGCAGCTTTGGAGGTCGTGATTGCACAAGCCAAAGCCCATCCTGTCTGCAATTATCTGATTGTTTCCTATGTCAAGGGGAATGCAAAAATGGCTCATCTTTTAAAGAAAAATAGCTTTGTCTTGGATAGCGAAGAAGAAAGGGAATTGGTCTTCCGTTTGGAAACGCCTTAGGAGGTCGTATGAAAACAGCATTGCTAGTCATTGATGTTCAGAATATGTCTGTGGCGGAGCAACCTTTTGCAATTGAGGAACAATTGATACTTTGGAAAGATAGTCTTACTCTAGCTAGACAGGCAGGAATTGATATCATCCATATCCGCCACCATGATCAGTATATGGAGGAAGGAACACCAGATTGGGAGATACATTCGGTGGTTGCTCCGATTGAAAATGAGAAGATTTTCGATAAGACCTTTAACAGTGCCTTCAAGGAAACAGGGCTTCATGCTTATTTGCAGGAAAAGGAAATCGAGCAGCTCATCATCATGGGAATGGCGACCAATTTTTGCATTGATACGACGATTAAAGTAGCCTTTGAATTGGGCTATAAGGTAGCTGTGATAAAAGATGGAACGACGACAGGCTATTCGGGTCAATTGGATACCAAAGATTTGATTGACCACTACCAAAACATCTGGTCATGGAATTTTGCCCAGGTGGATACATTAGAAAATATTTTAAGAGGATAAGATGAAAGAACTTGATTTAGTAAAAGTTGTGGTCCAGGCTGCAGATGATAAGCGAGCTGAGGACCTTGTGGTGATTGATGTTCAAGGTGTGACTAGTCTGACAGACTACTTTGTCATTGCAAGCTCAATGAACAGTCGTCAGTTAGAAGCTATTGCGGAAAACATCCGTGAAAAGGTAGCGGAAGTTGGGATTAAGGGTAGCCGTGTAGAAGGCGATAGTAACGGAGGCTGGGTCCTTTTGGACTTAGGAGGCGTTGTCGTTCATATCTTCTCAGAAGAAATGCGTGACCTCTATAACCTCGAAAAATTATGGCACGAAGGTAGCTTCTTGGAAGTAGCAGACTTTTAGAAGAGAAATAAATAGAAGCAGTCGACTGACTGCTTTTTATGAAAGGAAATACAATGGCAACTTATGAAACCTTTGCGGCTGTCTATGATGAAATTATGGATGACAGCTTGTATGATAAATGGACGGATTTTAGTCTAAGACATTTGCCACAAGATACCAAGACAATCTTAGAATTGGCTTGTGGAACAGGCATTCAGGCTGTTCGTTTTGCTCAAAAGGGCTATGAAGTGACAGGCTTGGACTTGTCTTATGAAATGCTAGAATTAGCCCAGAAAAAAGCAGAAGCTGCTGGGGTCATGATGGAATTGGCGCAGGCTGATATGCTGGCTCTGGAAGGTGTTGGAGATTTCGATGCGGTGACCTGTTATTCGGACAGTCTTTGCTATATGGCGGATCAAGAGGCTGTCTTACGGGTCTTTGAAGGGGTTCACTCTGTTCTCAATCAAGGTGGTACTTTCCTTTTTGACGTTCACTCCATCTATCAGATGGAAGAAGTTTTTGCAGGCTATAGCTACCATGAAAACTATGAAGATTTTGCTTTCGTCTGGGATACCTATGAGGGCGAGCATGAGCATTCTATCGTTCATGAATTGACCTTCTTTGTGAAAGATGAGGAAAGCGAAGAAGAACGCTTTATCCGTCGGGATGAAGTTCATGAAGAGCGGACCTATCCGATTGAAACCTATATGGAATGTTTGAAACAAGCTGGTTTTACATCTGTGGAAGTCTTTGCGGACTTTGAAGATCAAGCTCCGACAGAAACTAGCCAGCGGTGGTTTTTCAAGGCGGTCAAGGCATGATTTCAGGGATTATTGCAGAATACAATCCTTTTCATACAGGGCATAAATACCTGCTGGAACAGGCGGAAGGCTTGAAAATCGTGGTTATGTCTGGCAATTTTATGCAAAGGGGTGAGCCAGCCATCGTGGATAAGTGGACACGGGCTCAGATGGCTTTGGAACACGGGGCAGATCTTGTTGTTGAGATGCCCTTTTTGGTGTCGGTCCAGTCGGCTGACCATTTTGCAAAGGGAGCCATCAGCATTTTACACAGGCTAGGTGTGGAAAAACTGGTTTTCGGTACGGAAGAAATGCTGGATTACCAGAAAATTGCGGATATCTATGTGGATAAGTCGGAAGAAATGGAAAGATATGTGAAAAACTTGCCAGATAGCCTATCTTATCCACAGAAGACCCAAGCCATGTGGCAGGAGTTTGCTGGGCTGACCTTCACAGGTGATACGCCCAATCATATTCTGGCTCTAGCTTACGCTAAGGCGGTGGCTGGAACAGGTATTCAGCTCGGTCCAGTTCTGCGGCAGGGAGCTGGTTTTCACTCGGAAGAGGTGGAAACGACCTACGCCTCGGCTACGGCTATCCGAAAGGGTGCCGACCAGTTGGACTTGGTGCGTGACTTTTTACCGTCTGCCAGTCTCTTTGAAGAGGCGGTTAAGGTAAACTGGGACCATTATTTTTCGCTGCTCCGCTACCAGATTACGACCCACCACGACTTAACACAAGTCTTTCAAGTCAACGATGAACTAGCCAGTCGTATCCGCTCTGCCATTGGGAGCGCAGCGACCGTGGAGGAGTTAGTGGATGCTGTTGCGACCAAGCGCTACACCAAGGCGCGGGTGCGGCGGGTGCTGACCTACATCCTGGTCAATGCGGTGGAAACTCCCTTGCCTGAAGCGGTCCATGTCCTAGGCTTTTCGGCTCGAGGCCAGGCCTATCTCAAGACAGTCAAGGAGCGGGTGGACCTGGTGACGAGGATCGGCAAAGAGCCCTGGGACAGCCTGACCCAGCAGGCGGATGCGGTCTATCAACTGGGCGCTAACGCAATAGCAGAGCAGACCTATGGGCGCGTGCCGATGAGGGTGGAGAAATGACAAAACACGATAGTCAACTAGAAACCTATAAGGCGGAAGCAAGGGAGTGTAGGGGACAAATAGTGGTCGTTGTCAGTCAGGTTATTACAATTTATTGTCAAGAATAAGCAAAAGAAGTCTAGTGGGAACTAGGCTTTTCTGCTATACTAGATGTAATTTGAAAGTAAGGAGATCCCCCATGATTCAACCTATTATGAAAGATATTTTCTTCCTGCAGCAGAAGTCTGAGCCTGCGACCCGAGCTGATGTGCAGATCGGACAGGATTTACAGGACACTCTTGTAGCAAACTCTCACGCCTGTGTAGGTATGGCGGCCAATATGATTGGGATTAAAAAGCGGATTATCATCGTCAACATGGGCTTTACCAATCTGGTCATGTACAATCCTGTCCTTATCAGTAAATCCAAACCTTATCAGACAGAAGAAGGATGCCTGTCGTTAGAAGGGACTCGCCCAACTACTCGCTATCAAGAGATTGAAGTGGAGTTTTATAATACTTCCTGGAAAAAGCAGAACCTAAAGCTGACAGACTTCCAAGCCCAAATTGTTCAGCATGAGTTGGATCATTTGGAAGGGATTATTATTTAATGTTATATCCTAGGATTAAATAGTAAGTATAAAAGACTGGAATGTCTAACAGAACATTCCAGTCTTTTTATAAGGGTCTTTTATTTGGTATTCCAGCTTTGCGGGGATACTTATTAGGGGTTTCTTTTTTCTTCTCGACGATTGTCAGAGTACGAGGATCGCCGTTCGGAAGGAAATAGTCCCTATTGTCGATAACTTTTGCAAATAATAGAGAGAGTGCAGTCTTAGCCTCTTGTAATTCATCTCCCGCATGAGAAGCTTTGAGTGCAATTAAGCGACCGTTTAGTTTGAGGTAGGGAATAGTTAGCTCGGATAAAATCTGCATGCGAGCAACTGCCCGAGCAGTGACGATATCGAACTGAGCACGAAATGTCTTGTTTTGAGCAAAATCTTCTGCCCGACCATGATAAAAATGTACTCCTTCTAACTGTAACTCTTCTGCAAGTACTTGTAGAAAGGAGATTCGTTTGTTAAGAGAGTCAATAATGGTTACTTCTATGGTCGGACAAAGAATTTTTATAGGTAGGCTGGGAAAGCCGGCTCCCGCACCAATATCTAAGAGTCGAATTGGCTGATTGTTCAAATAATCTTGCAACACGGGAGCTAACGAATCATAGAAGTGTTTAAGATAAACCTCATCTTCTTCAGTAATGGCCGTTAAATTGATTTTTTCATTCCATTCAATCAGTAATTGAAAATAGCGATGAAATTGATATTTTTGCTGGTCAGTAAGTATAAAACCTTTTTCTGCCAGTGCTTGATAAAATTCTTCTGGTTTCATAAGTCTATCATAACATAAATGCTGAAAAAGAAAAACCCAGATTTAATCTGGGTTGGTTAATTATGGCGAAGATGGCGTTGTGGTTGTAGTAGTTATATCATCAGTAGAAGAAGTTGTTGTCACATCGCTACTAGAGGTAATCGTCGTTTGACCAGAGCTACTGCTATCACTATTGATATCGCTATCGCTTGAAGACGGTAGTTCAGATGAACTGTAAGAATAAGAATAGGAATAAGAATAATTGTACCTAGGAGATGCTCCTTCAAGATACAGGTAGTTACCATACGTATATAGACCATCTGGCATTTCCCAATCCACAGCTGTTTCAACAGGGTTGAGATAGGCCATCATATTCCTGAAAACATCAGTAGCAATATTCATGCCACTGTCAAGGACAGGAGTTTTTCGATTAGTATAACCGGTCCAAACAGCCATAGAATACTTGGTTGAATAGCCGACGAAATTTTCGTCAGGAACAACCATGTAACTATAATTTGCCGCTTCGTTTGAAGCTAAAATATCAGTGATTTCTGTATCGGAATAGTTAGAAGTTCCTGTCTTACCAGCCATAGGAACGCCATAGACTGCACCGTTTAGCCCTGTCCCATAGCTCATTACACTCTTGAGCATATCAGTCATCATGTAGGCTGTTTCTTCAGTCATAACTTTCTTGCCTTCGGAACTGTAGTCGGTTGTTGTTCCGTCGCTGAAAACAATTTTATTCACGTAATAAGGAGCATAATAGGTTCCGCCATTTGCGAAAGCAGCGTAGGCTGCAGCCATTTTTTCACTACTAGCTCCGTATTCTGAGCTAGACTCTGTTGTATTACTTGAAATAGCATTTGAATAGAGTAGTTCGGGATAATAGATACCAACGCTATTTAGGAAGTCATTTGCTTTTGTTAGCCCTGTTTCTTCCAGTGCTTTGACAGCGGTAACGTTGCGCGAATACTGAATCGCTGTTTTTAGTGTAATAGTTCCATAGTAGCCCCTGTCCCAGTTGTAAACGGGCGTTGTGGAGCCTGGGAAATTGTAAGGGGCATCGAGAATGGTATCGCCAGTAGATGTATAGACGCCATTCTCTAATGCTGGTGCGTAATCAGTGATGGGTTTCATGGTTGAACCAAAATCTCGGTTAGTTTCAACAGCCTGATTGGTACCAAAGGAGACGTTAGCATCCTGATTTCGACTACCTAGCTGGGCGATAACGCGACCGTTTGATACATCTACAACGGTTGATGCCACTTGGAAGTTATCATCTGGGTAAGTTATGTAAGTATCAGTGTTATAAATGTTCCATAGTTCTTGTTGAGCTGTACTATCAACATTGGTATAAACATCCATTCCAGTTGTTAGGAGATTGTAGCCGGTCTTTGCTTCTACCTCTTCGATAACTTCCTTCAGGTAATTATCCATATAGGCAGGATAAGCACTGTTGTTGGTTAAAGGTTGCAAACCATCCTCGATAGGAGTTGCTACGGCAGCATCGTATTGCTCTTGTGTGATATACTCTTGTTCTAGCATTTGAGATAGCACTAAATCTCGCCTATTTTTTGCTGCTTCGGGTTGGGCATAAGGGTCGTAATGATTAGGAGCTTGTGGCATACCAGCTAACAAGGCTAGTTGTGCCAAAGAAAGATCCTTGAGTTCCTTATTGTAAAAAGATTTTGCCGCCGTCTTCATACCGTAGTTTCCATTAGACATGTAAACCTTATTGACATAGTATGTTAGTATCTCTTGTTTGGTATTGCGACGTTCTAGTTGGAGTGCTAACCATGCTTCTTGGATTTTGCGTTTAATAGTCTGGTCCTTAGCAGAAGTAGAGAAATAGGTTAATTTGATAAATTGTTGATCTAGGGTTGAACCACCTTGCAAATTTCCTCCGGAAATGTTGTTAATTAGGGAACCAGCAATACGAATGACATCGATACCTCGATGTTCAAAAAATCTTTGATCCTCAATCGCAACAATTGCATTGACCAAGTCAGTTGGAATTTCTCCTGTTTCTGCGTTAGAACGTCTCTCTGAACCAAGATTGGCAATCAAAAAACCATCTTTGTCATAGATTTTACTTGAAACGGTTGCAGTCAAGGCTTCTTCTGTTAACTTAGGAGCAGATGAAGCACAGTAAACTACATAACAAGCTAGCCCAATCCCCAGTAATAGAATACCCACAAGGATTGCGTTAATGGAATGTAGGATAAGTCTTTTAGTATTTAACTTTTTCACTAAAGTCACCACCTAATAAATTTTTTTCAATAACTTCTAGATAGGGAAGACTTGGGAGAGCCCCTAATAGAATTTCGTAGCCATGTTGACGAATATAGTCTATAGGCATGGATTTTTTACCTTGGTCGATCTGATAAAAAGCAATCAAATCAGCTGCTGGTAAGAGATAAGTTTGTTTCAAGACGGAGAAATGGAGCAACACAAAGCAGATGCCGTCTTGTTGCAAGACTTGTGCCATGTGCTCAATTTGATGAGCGTGAAAGTTTTTCATAGGCATCGCAGTCTTGTTACGCGTCTCTTTGGCTTCGAAATCGATATACCGCCCCTTAAATACACCGGAGTAGTCGGTAGTTGAAGCTTGACGAAAGTAGGCTTCGACAATTTTTGCACGACTACGCTTTGGATAGTCTACTTTTACAATTTGAACAGGAGTGGGTTTTTTATGGATGACCGCTTTTCCGTGTGCAAGATAGTAAAGGTTGCTATCATTTATGGCTGCCTCGAAAGACATACCGCGATTCGCAAAGTTTGTCCGATTTTTTAGAGGAGGTGCTTCTGTCCCCTTGGAAGCTCGATTTATCTGATGAGGATAATTGACCATAGAACTCCTTCTTGATAAAATGGTATCAGTATATTATATCACAATCAAAGAAAAGAGTACAAGTTAAGCGTATGACGAGTATTTTGATAGCAGGTTATCGACACACGGATTTAGGAATTTATTCTGATAAAGACCCCAGAATGTCGGTAATAAAAAAAGCAATCAGAGATGATTTGGAAAAATTGATAGAAGAAGGGACAGATTGGTTCGTCTTTACTGGTAATCTAGGCTTTGAGTATTGGTGTCTAGAAATTTTAAAGGAGCTACGAAGTGAAGGCTATCATTGCAAATTAGCTACAATTTTTCCTTTTGAGAATCATGGAGAGAATTGGAATGAGAATAATCAAAGCAAATTAAATCAATTTAAATCGGTTGATTTTGTTAAATATGCCTATCCTCGTTATGAAACACCGCGTCAATTTAGAGACTATAATCATTTTCTACTTGATAATACAGATGGGACATATATTTTTTACGAAAGTGAAAATGAAACAAACTTGAAATATCTTTATCACCTAATCTTAAAAAAGAACAATTACTCTAGAAAAGAACTGACTTTCGACCATTTGAATGAAGTGGCAGAAAATTTTGAAGAAAAATAAGTAATATGACTTGATTTTTCCCTATTTTTTTTAATATAATAGTACCGATAATGTTTTACTAATGGAGAGAGAAATGGCAAGTATTAAATTTACAACTAAAGATATTTTTGAGCAAGATTTTAAAATTGGTTTTCGTGGATATGATCAAGATGAAGTCAATGACTTTCTTGATGATATTATGAAAGATTATGATGCTTATGAGGCAATTATTAAGGAGTTGAAAGGTGAGATTGCTCGCTTGAAAGCTCAGGCAGCGAATGCTCCTCGGCCTGCTAGTGTGGCAGTGTCAGATGATGTAGAGACACTTCGTACTGAACGTGCATCTTCGGCGACGAATTTTGATATTTTACGCCGTTTAAATCGTCTTGAAAAAGAGGTGTTTGGCAAACAAATCGCACAAGATTAAGAGTGATTGGATTTTTTGCAATTTTTGGATAATCGCGTGGTAGTTCGCTACCATGAGGAAAGTCCATGCTAGCACTGGCTGTGATGCCGGTAGTGTTTGTGCTAGGCGAATGCATAAGCCTAGGGACGTCTAAGACGTTACGGCGGCTAAAATGGCTAAGTCTTCAGATATGCCAAAGTAAGCCTGAAAGTGCCACAGTGACGAAGTTTTTATGGAAACGTAAAAAATGGAACGCGGTAAACCCCTCAAGCTAGCAACCCAAACTTTGGTCGGGGCATGGGATGGATGGAAACGAACAGAAGTCCTGACTGTTTTTTAAAACGGTAGACAGATGATTATCGAAAGCGATAGCGCCTAGTATCGCTGGAACAAAACATGGCTTATAGAAAATTGCATAAATAGGTAGCTAGCTCTGCTAGCTTTTCTTATCGGAGAATCAATGAAAGAAACATTTACATTAGTTGCTACAGCAGCGGCAGGGCTAGAAGCTGTTGTTGGCAAGGAAATTCGCAACCTCGGCTATGAATGTCAGGTAGAGAATGGTCGCGTCCGCTTTGAAGGTGGAATAGAAACCATCATAGAAACCAATCTCTGGTTGCGCTCAGCTGACCGTATCAAGATTGTAGTAGGACAATTTCAAGCAAGAACCTTCGAAGAGCTTTTTCAAGGAGTTTTTAGCTTAGATTGGGAGAACTATCTGCCCTTGGGGTGCAAGTTTCCTATTTCAAAGGCCAAGTGTGTTAAGTCAAAATTACATAACGAACCTAGTGTACAAGCGATTTCTAAAAAGGCAGTCGTTAAAAAGTTACAAAAGCACTTTTCTAGGCCAGAAGGAGTCCCACTACAAGAAGTGGGAGCAGAGTTCAAGATTGAGGTTTCAATTTTGAAGGATATGGCAACCATTTATATTGATACCACAGGCTCTAGTCTTTTCAAGCGTGGCTATCGGGTTGAAAAAGGTGGAGCACCTATCAAGGAAAATATGGCTGCAGCCATTTTGCAACTGTCTAACTGGTATCCAGATAAACCCCTAATTGATCCAACTTGTGGATCTGGAACATTCTGTATTGAGGCTGCGATGCTGGCTAAGAACATAGCCCCAGGGTTGAAACGTAGTTTTGCTTTTGAAGAATGGAATTGGGTAAACCAGAATTTAGTAGAGCAATTCCGTAAGAAGGCACAAATGGCTATCAAAGATGATTTGGATTTGGATATTGTTGGATCAGATATCGATGCCCGTATGATAGAAATTGCAAAGAAAAATGCTTTTGCGGCAGGTGTTGAAGAAGATATTCAGTTCAAGCAAATGCGTTTGCAGGATTTGCATACGGATAAAATAAATGGTGTCGTTATTTCCAATCCTCCTTATGGGGAACGCTTGTTGGATGATGAAGGGATTGCTCAGCTCTATCGGGAGATGGGACAAACCTTTGCTCCTTTAAAAACATGGTCTAAGTTCATTCTAACCAGTGATGAGCAATTTGAAAGTCGTTACGGTAGTGTGGCGGATAAGAAACGCAAGCTCTATAATGGAACTTTGAAAGTTGATTTGTATCAATACTTTGGCCAGCGTGTCAAACGTAACAGACAGGAATAGGAGAAGAATTAGTGGCTAAAAAAGGAAAACAACCGTTAAATGGTAACGAAGAAAATGTACTGGAATTTGAAGTTGCTAAAGATATGACTGTCGGTGAGGCAGTGAAGAAACATAAGGAAATTCAAGCAGGCATCACTCAGGATGATGGAGTACTAGATCGATATATCAAACAACATCGCCAAGAAATTGAAACTAAGAAACAAGAAATTCAAACATTAGATTTAACAGGCTTGGAAAATTTAAGTCAGTCAGAAGTAGAACAAGATCAAGAACCTCTCGCAACCAAAGAAGAAGCAGAACAGTCCCAAGCGACAGAAGAAGAGAGACTCGAGTCAGAAATAGAAACGACTCCCTTAGATACATCTGAAGAAGTGTATGAAGAGGAGTCGGGCAAGAAAAAGGAAATCATTTTGGTTAGCCTTTTCGTCTTATTCGTCGCCGTAGTAAGTGGCATCTTTATGCTAATGAATTCGCTGAACAACAGTCAGTCTAGCACGGATAGTAGTACTAGTACTAGCCAAACTGCTAGCACTAGTAGCTCAAGTGCGGAAGATGCCAATTTGACAGCCTTTAATACCTTATATGCTAGCTTCTTTGTGGATGCAGAGCAAACCAAGCTAAAGAATAGTGAGTTTGGAAAGTTATCAGAGTTGAAAGCCCTCTTAGATAAAATGGACACAAGTAGCGAGGCTTACAAAACAGCTAAAGCAAAATATGATGCTCTGGCAAAAGCCATTCAAGCTATCCAAACACTCAACTATCAATTTGATAAAGAATTGATTGTAAACGGGGAGTTGGATACCACTGCAACCGTTAAATCTGATGCGACTTTCACAGCAACCACAACAGGTTTAAGTAGTGTGGATACCTTGTTGACATCTGCCATTAACTTTGGACAATCTCAACAAACAGCAGCGACTGCATCTGCTCAAGTAGCAGATACAACAGGATCCGCGACGACAAGTGGGACAACAAGCGGTACGACAGCAGCTACGTCAAGTGGAACAATAGCAGCGACTACTGGTAATCCACTCTATGGTATTGCGGTACCAGCAGGAGTTACCTTGCAGAGAAATCTTAGCCGCGTTCCTTACGACCAAACTAAGATTGATGATGCAACGAATGAAGCTTGGGTCTTTGGAGAAGGTGTTCTCGAAAAAATCATTGCCATTTCGCAACAACGTGGTTATATCACAGGAAATAACTATATCCTTGAGAAAGTGAATATTATCAATGGCAATGGCTACTACAACCTCTTCAAACCTGATGGAACCTACCTTTTCTCAATCAACTGTAAGACAGGTTACTTCGTCGGAAATGGTTCAGGTCATTCAGATGCACTAGACTATTAATATGAAGTAGATGAAAACAAAAAAGCGGGCGACCGCTTTTTTTCTATACAGGATTTCGTTCGAAGGCATTGTCAGAAATCCCTTGTTCTAAAATCAATTTTGCCCATTCTTTGGCAGAATGAAGACTGTGATCCTTGTAATTTCCACAAGACTCAATGGTTGTTCCCGGAACGTCCTCCCAGCTTATGCCGTTAGCAATTTCTTCCAAACACGACTTGAGGACTTTAGCAATTTCAGTTGGATTTTGCTTACCCCACATCATCATATGGAAGCCAGTTCGGCAACCAAAAGGAGAGCAGTCAATTAATCCATCAATTCGCTGACGAATTAGTTTCGCTAGTAGGTGTTCGATGGTGTGTAAACCTGCAGTATCCATAGCATTCTCATTGGGCTGAATCAGACGAATATCAAAGTTGGTAATGATATCTCCTTTAGGACCAACTTCCTCCGAAATCAAGCGGATATAGGGCGCTTTTACAATAGTGTGATCCAATTCAAAACTTTCAACAATTACTTCTTTAGGCATGTCTTTCTCCTTTTTTTCTTTAAGAATATTATATCATGTTTTCAGTTTTTAGATTGTGAAATCGTTTCAATTATGATAGAATAGAAGAGGATTTTTTTTGAATCTAAAAATAATATAAAAAGAGGTAGAAGATGGAACTACAACCAATTCTTGTAGCCCTGATTTCTGCTCTCATTGGTTTAGCGATTGGTTACCTAGCCATTTCTTTGAAAATGAAATCTGCCAAAGAATCGGCAGAGCTGACAGTTTTGAATGCTGAACAAGAAGCAAGTAATATTAGAGGGAAGGCCGAAAATGATGCAGAAGCTATTATTAAAACAGCTGAACGTGATCGTCAATCCTTGAAGAAAGAATTGCTCTTGGAAGCCAAAGAAGAGGCACGTAAATATCGGGAGGAAGTGGCGGAGGAGTTCAAGTCAGAACGACAAGAGCTGAAACAAACTGAAGCACGTTTAACAGAGCGTGCGAGCAGCTTGGACCGCAAAGACGATAATTTAACGAATAAAGAGAAGGCTTTAGAACAAAAAGAACAAAGCCTGACAGATAAATCTAAACACATTGATGAGCGTGAGCAGGAAGTTGCAAAACTGGAAGAGCGAAAGGCTCAAGAATTAGAAAAAGTGGCTTCTCTTAGCCAAGAAGAAGCACGCGAAATTATTTTGACAGATACGCGTGATAAACTCTCTCATGAGATTGCGACTCGTATCAAAGAAGCAGAACGTGAAGTCAAGGAACGGGCAGATAAGACTGCGAAGGATCTTCTAGCTCAAGCTATGCAGCGTATTTCAGGGGAATACGTTGCAGAGCAAACAATCACTTCTGTTCATCTCCCAGATGATACTATGAAAGGACGAATCATCGGTCGTGAGGGACGAAATATCCGTACTTTTGAAAGCTTAACGGGTATTGATGTTATCATTGATGACACACCGGAGGTAGTAGTTCTTTCAGGGTTTGACCCAATTCGTCGGGAAATCGCCCGTATGACTATGGAAGCTCTTCTTCAAGATGGTCGTATCCATCCAGCTCGTATTGAAGAGTTGGTTGAAAAGCATCGTGTGGAAATGGATCATCGTATCCGTGAATATGGTGAGGCAGCAGCCTATGAAATAGGTGCACCAAACTTACATCCAGATTTGATTAAAATTATGGGACGTTTGCATTTCCGCACCTCTTATGGACAAAATGTCCTTCGTCACTCTATTGAAGTGGCTAAGTTGGCGGGAGTTTTGGCGGCTGAACTAGGAGAAAATGTCAACCTAGCTCGTCGTGCAGGCTTCTTACACGATATTGGTAAGGCTATTGACCGAGAAGTTGATGGCAGCCACGTGGAAATCGGGACAGAGTTGGCTAAGAAGTACAAGGAAAATCCAATTGTTGTCAATGCTATTGCCAGTCACCACGGAGATGTAGAACCAACTTCAACAATTGCAGTTGTTGTGGCAGCGGCAGATGCTCTTAGTGCAGCTCGTCCGGGATCACGTCGTGAGTCTATGGAAGCTTACATCAAGCGTCTGCAAGACTTGGAAGAAATTGCTCATAGCTTTGATGGCATCAAGCAGGCTTATGCTATTCAAGCAGGACGCGAAGTGCGTATCATTGTACATCCGAATATCGTAAATGATGATAAGATTACCATTTTGGCACATGATATTCGCGAGAAGATTGAGAATAACTTGGATTATCCAGGCAATATCAAAATCACGGTCATTCGTGAAACACGTGCAACAGACGTTGCCAAATAGAAAGCAAGCTTTGGCTTGTTTTTCTTTTGAGCGATTCAGAGAAATGCAATGACAGGAGATATGATTTTCCTACTCAAAGCAGTTGAAATCTGCCTTGATTTTTGTTACACTAGAATGAAAGATTAAAGGAGATGTCATGACTGAACGTGGTTTACTAATCGTATTTTCTGGGCCTTCTGGCGTGGGGAAAGGAACAGTTCGCAAGGAGATTTTTGAAAGCTCCGATAATAAATTTGAATATTCTGTGTCCATGACTACCCGCCCACAACGTCCAGGCGAAGTGGACGGCGTTGATTATTTCTTCCGTAGCCGTGAAGAGTTTGAGGACTTGATTCGCCAAGGACAGATGTTGGAATATGCTGAGTATGTCGGCAACTACTATGGTACACCATTGACCTATGTCAATGAGACCTTGGATCGTGGTGTAGATGTCTTTTTGGAAATTGAAGTGCAAGGGGCTCTTCAAGTGAAGAAGAAAGTACCAGATGGTGTCTTTATCTTCTTGACGCCACCTGATTTGGAAGAATTACAGGACCGTTTGGTTGGTCGCGGTACAGATAGTCAGGAAGTAATCGAACAACGTATTGAACGTGCCAAGGAAGAAATTGCTCTCATGCGTGAATATGATTATGCGGTTGTGAATGACCAAGTGCCTTTAGCTGCCGAACGTGTTAAACGCATCATTGAGGCAGAACATTTCCGTGTGGATCGTGTCATTGGTCGTTATGATGAGATGATTAGCGAACAAGCTAGTATTCGGTAAAAAATAGAAAAGAGTAAAGAATTATGATGTTAAAACCTTCTATTGACACCTTGTTGGACAAGGTTCCGTCAAAGTATTCATTGGTTATCTTGGAAGCAAAGCGTGCGCATGAATTGGAAGCTGGTGCAAAACCGACTCAAAACTTCAGCTCTGTTAAGTCAACCTTGCGTGCCTTGGAAGAAATTGAGTCTGGCAATGTAGTGATTCATCCTGATCCAGAAGCTAAGCGTGAAGCTGTTCGTCGCCGTGCAGAAGAAGAGCGTCGTCGTCAGGAAGAAGAAGAACGCAAAATTAAAGAACAAATCGCCAAAGAAAAAGAAGAAGGCGACAAGATTTAAGACAAGGAAGAACTCAGTTGGAAGCAGCTGGGTTTCTTTTGGCTATGAATGAGAAAGGAGGCGCTATGTTAGCAGAAATCATCGTGGATGTTCCCCTCATGCAGACGGATAAACCTTATTCCTATCGGATTCCACCACAATGGGAGGGCATGATTGAAGTCGGTGTGCGGGTACACGTTCCCTTTGGCAAGGGCAACCGCCTGATTCAAGGGATTGTAATTGGCTTGTTGGATGAACCTGCAAAAGCAGAAATCAAGGACGTCGCAGAGATTTTGGACTTTCGTCCTGTTTTAACGACCGAGCAACTTTGGTTGGCAGAACAGCTACGAAAGACGGTTTTTTCCTACAAGATTAGCCTCCTAAAAGCTATGTTGCCCAATCTTCTTAACTCGACCTACGATAAGATTTTACGCCCTAAGGCTTCTTTGGAAAAAGCAGAGCAGGAAAGTTTGTTTGGCAATCAGGAGGAAATTCGTTTTTCGGATTTGGATGTTGAATCTCAGGCAGGTGTCATGCGATTGGCTCAGGCTGGTAAGATTGAGGTGGACTATGTTGCCACAGATAAAAAGCATATCAAACGGGAAAAATGGTATCGGGTCTGTCAGGACAAACTAGCAGATTTTGACATTAGCAAGCGTGCCAAGAAACGCCAGCAACTCAAAGCTCTGCTCTTGCAGCAGGCAGAGCCTGCGCCCCTAGCGAGCTTACGAGGGGACTATTCAAAGGATATTTTAGACTTTTTTGAAGAGGAAGGTTTGATAGAGGTTTGGGAGGAAGAGGTTCGTCGTAGTCAGGCTTATTTTGACAAGGTGGAAAGTAGCCGACCTTTGACGCTAAATCCTGAACAGGCTATTGCGGTCAATCAGATTGTATCGACAATCGGTCAAGAAAGTCAGACCTATCTGCTTCAGGGGGTGACGGGTTCGGGTAAGACAGAGGTCTATCTGCAGGTGATTGAGCGTGTTTTGGCTCAGGGGAAGACTGCTATTATGTTGGTACCTGAGATTTCCTTGACGCCCCAGGTTACCAACCGTTTTATTGCTCGTTTTGGACAGCAGGTGGCAATTTTACACTCGGGGCTTTCAGATGGAGAGAAGTATGATGAGTGGCGCAAAATCGAGCAAGGACAGGCGCAGGTGGTGGTCGGTGCTCGCTCGGCAGTCTTTGCTCCCTTGAAAAATCTGGGGGCCATTATCATCGATGAGGAGCACGAGGCGACCTATAAACAGGACAGCAATCCTCGCTACCATGCGCGTGATGTCGCTAAGTTGCGTGCAGACTATAATCAAGCCGTTCTCGTATTAGGGTCGGCAACACCTAGTTTGGAAACGCGGGCTCGAGCCAGTCGAGGACTGTACGGACTTTTGACGCTCAATCAGCGGGCCAATCCTCTGGCGAAAATTCCAGAGGTGCAGGTGGTGGATTTCCGAGCCTACATTGGGCAACAGGAAGCCAGCAATTTTACACCGGTCTTGTTGGAGAAGATTCGAGAAAAATTAGCCAAGGATGAGCAAGTGGTTCTCATGTTGAACCGTAGGGGTTATTCCTCCTTTGTCATGTGTCGGGATTGTGGAACGGTTGACCAGTGTCCCAATTGTGATATTTCCTTGACCTTACACATGGATAGTCGGTCTATGAATTGTCACTATTGTGGTTTTCAAAAGGCTATTCCACAGGCTTGTCCTAACTGCCAATCGCGGTCCATTCGTTACTATGGCACAGGGACACAGAAGGCTTTTGATGAATTGCAAGAGTTAGTGCCAGAGGCGCGTATTCTACGGATGGATGTCGATACTACACGGAAAAAAGGGGCTCATGAGGAGCTTTTAGAACGCTTTGGTCGAGGAGAAGCGGATATTCTCTTGGGAACTCAGATGATTGCTAAGGGGTTGGATTTTCCAAATGTGACCTTGGTTGGTGTTCTCAATGCAGATACAGCCCTGAATTTGCCTGATTTTCGTTCATCGGAGAGGACTTTCCAACTCTTGACTCAGGTGGCTGGACGGGCTGGTCGTGCAGATAAGGAGGGAGAGGTCTTGATTCAGACTTACAACCCTCATCACTATGCTATTGCTTTTGCCAAAGAGCAAGACTACGAGGGTTTTTACCGTTATGAGATGGGTATTCGGAAGAATCTTGGCTATCCGCCTTACTATTTTACAGTGGGTTTGACCCTATCGCACAAGTCGGAAGAGTTTGTGGTGCAGAAGGCTTTTGAGGTAGTTAGCTTTTTACGGGAAAATCTCAGTGATAGTATCCGCATCCTGGGTCCTACACCTAAACCTATTGCCCGCACCCACAATCTTTATCATTATCAGATCATCCTCAAGTACCGCAAGGAAGAAAATCTTGAGGCTGTTCTCAATCATATCCTGGACTGGACACAGGAAAAGGAGATGAAGGACTTGCGTTTGGTTATTGATAATGAACCACAGAATATGATGTGATATTGATGTAAAAACACTCCTGTTGAAATAGAAACAGGAGTGTTTTATTGCTTTGAAAATTTTATAGGAGCGATTTATTCCCTATGGTATAATAGATAGGAAAACTATTTGAAAGGAAGCATATGTCTAACAAAATTGTTCGCGCAAAACGTGTGTCTAACTACGAACTCTTTTTTGACTTAGCCTTGGTTCTTGCGATTGGGAGACTAACCAGTGCTATGCACTTAGAGGAGATTACTGTAGATGCTATCTTAGCCTTCATCATTTCAAATGTCACCTTGCTTATGGTCTGGGTTAATGAGGTCTTTTTCTATGAGAAGTATGGTGATTCTAGAAGGATTGATATTTTTACTGTCATTGCTCTCATGTTTTTCCTTGGGAATATGGCTCTCAACTTCAATATGGATTTTAGCTCCTTAAATGCTGGAAGTCCAACTGTCGTCTCTTTTAACCTGCTTTTAATTACATCCTATGGAGTGATTGCCTTGCAATATTTCTTGAAGGGACGTGTTCTTGGCTTTAATCTAGATATGAAGGTCAACATGGGGCTCATGGGTATCTATATCATGTCTTTGATTCCTGCAGTTTTGGGATGGTTAGATATTGGTCCGATTAGTCTAGCAATCTATCTTTTGCCGCTTATCTTACCGCGTTTTGCCAATCATTTTTTCTACAAGGGAGTTGAAACCAAGACCAATTTTCCACATGCAGTAGAGCGAAGTCAGTTGGTAACCATTCTGACATTTGGTGAGGCTGTTATCGCAATTATCAGTACCTATCCTATTACGGAAAATCTTTATCAGGGCGCGCTTTTATTCTTTGGAATGGCCTTGATGTTCATGTTCTATATGACCTAGACTTTTTTGGCCATTGATCATCATCGTCCTGCTAATGTGGCGCCACTTTTTTACATGCATATCTTAATCTTCATGGGGATTAATTTCTTTACAGTGGGGGGTGAATTCCTTGCTGACCACCATCATGCAGGGACAGGGCTCCAAATGTTTCTAATTGGTGTAACGCTTTTTTATATCGGAACGCTTTTGACAACTCTATACAATCAAGAACTTTATCGGATGAAAATAGAGTACCTTGCTATCTTTGCATTGGGAATTGTACTCTTTATCGTGGTCTCATTACTAATAGGTGCTCACGTGTTGCATCAATCGATTTTGCTCATTATCTTTTTCTGGGGCATAAGCCATTATTACATGAAGTTGCGACATAGAATACGTGAAAATCAAAATATTCCACACCCTGACCCTAGTCAAAACCACCGTGATTTTAACTAGATAGCTTAAAGCCGATCTTAGGGTCGTTTTTTTTATTGCCCATTTTGATGCGAATCAGCCTTTAATTAAGGAAAAAATAAGTAAAAATGATATAATTAGGGGATAGTATAATTGATATGAACCAGAAAATGAAAAGGAGATGAGAACGAAAAGATGACGAAGTTGATTTTTATGGGAACTCCAGCATTTTCAGCGACAGTCCTAAAAGGTCTATTGGCTGATGAAAAATATGACATACTTGCTGTAGTGACCCAGCCAGACCGAGCTGTCGGTCGGAAAAAAGTCATTCAAATGACACCGGTGAAAGAAGTAGCTTTGGAGTATCATTTGCCAGTCTATCAACCAGAGAAACTATCAGGCAGTCAAGAGATGGAAGAATTGATGAGGCTAGGAGCAGATGGTATTGTGACGGCAGCCTTTGGACAATTCCTGCCGACAAAATTGTTGAACTCGGTTGATTTTTCCGTCAATGTTCACGCCTCCCTCCTTCCTAAATATCGTGGCGGTGCACCGATTCACTATGCCCTGATTAATGGTGATGAGCAAGCAGGTGTGACCATCATGGAAATGGTCAAGGAAATGGATGCTGGCGATATGATTTCAAGTGACAGCATTGCCATCGAGGAAAGTGACAATGTTGGTACCTTGTTTGAAAAGTTGGCTATCGTTGGACGGGACTTGTTATTGAAAACATTGCCAGCTTATATTGCTGGTGACTTGAAACCAGTCGCTCAAAATCCAGAACAAGTGACCTTCTCTCCAAATATTCAGCCAGAAGAAGAAGTACTTGATTGGAATAAGACGGCTCGTCAACTCTTCAACCAGATTCGAGGCATGTATCCGTGGCCAGTGGCACATACCCATTGGCAAGGAGAACGCTTCAAAATTCAAGAAGCTGTAGAAGTTGAAGGTTCAGGTCCAATCGGTCAAGTCATTTCCCGAACCAAAAAAGAATTAGTCATTGCCACAGGACAGGGAGCTATTTCCTTGAAAACCGTACAGCCAGCTGGCAAGCCTAAAATGACCATTGCAGACTTTTTAAATGGTGCCGGTCGAGATATCGCAGTAGGAGATCAATTTGGTGGTCAATAAATATGAAACAGCAAGAAGTCTAGCCTTAACTGTGCTGGAGCAGGTCTTTGAACAAGGAGCCTATTCCAACATTGCGCTGAATAAAGCCTTGGAATCTTCTAAGCTATCAGCGCAGGATAAGAGATTGGCGACCGAGTTAGTCTACGGTACGGTTTCACGGAAAATGACTCTAGAGTGGTACTTGGCTCATTTCATAGAAGACAGGGACAAGTTAGATAAGTGGGTCTACTATCTACTCATGCTGAGTTTGTACCAGTTGGTCTATTTGGATAAACTACCTGTTCACGCAGTTGTCAATGAAGCGGTCAATATTGCCAAGAGACAGCATGGGACTGACAAATTTGTCAATGCCATTTTGCGTAAAATTAGTCGAGATTCTTTGCCCAACCCAGCGGATATCAAACGGAAGAATAAACGCCTGTCCATCCAATATTCAGTACCGGTTTGGTTAGTTCAAACCTTAATTACAGAATACGGTGATGAGCGTGCGGAGCAAATTTTTCAAAGTCTACATGTTCGAAATAAAGCCAGCGTTCGTGTGACGGATTACCAACAAGTTGAACGCTTGGTAAAGGAATTTGATGCCGAATATTCTCAGCTATCGCCTGTTGGTCTGGTAAAATCCCATGGACATTTTGCTGGCACGGATTATTTCAGAAAGGGTCTCATCACCATTCAGGATGAAACCAGTCAGCTGGTAGCTCCAACTTTGGATGTTCAGGGAGATGAGATGATTTTAGATGCCTGTGCGGCTCCGGGGGGAAAAACCTGTCATATAGCAAGTTATCTAACAAGCGGTAAAGTTCTCGCACTAGATTTATATGACCATAAACTAGCCTTGATTGAGGAAAATGCTAATCGCTTAGGTCTAGCAGATAAGATTGAGACCAAGCGCTTGGATGCCAGTCGAGTACATGAGGAATTTGGACCAGATACCTTTGATAAAATCCTAGTGGATGCTCCGTGTTCAGGAATCGGATTGATTCGAAGAAAGCCAGATATCCGTTATAACAAAGAGGCACAAGACTTTTCTTCCTTGCAGGCTATTCAACTTCAGATACTGGATAGTGTTTGCAAAAGTCTTAAAAAAGGTGGTATAATAACCTATAGCACCTGTACTATTATAGGTAAGGAAAACCAAGAAGTGATTCAGGCCTTTCTGGAAACACATCCTGACTTTGAACAAGTAGCTTTGACACATCCTTGCTCAGACATTGTTCAAGAGGGTTGTATCCTGATTACCCCTGAACTCTATGGGACTGATGGCTTTTTCATCGGTCAAGTAAGAAGAAAATCCTAAAGAGGAGGTTGCTGATTTTCAGCAAGTAAATACTATGGAAATTGCACTATTAACAGATGTGGGACAAAAACGTTCCAACAATCAAGACTATGTCAATCGCTACACCAATCGTGCAGGAATTGATTTAATTGTTTTGGCAGACGGAATGGGTGGGCATCGTGCTGGTCATATTGCCAGTGAGATGACAGCGACAGATTTAGGAACTGCTTGGGTAGATGAACAAGTCACAACCTTGAATGATGCGAGGGAATGGCTAGTTTCTATCTTAGATGCGGAAAATCAAAAGATTCATGAGTTAGGCCTCTTGGAAGAATACAAAGGGATGGGAACAACCTTAGAGGCGGTTATCATCATTGATAACCAAATGATATATGCTCATGTGGGCGATTCTCGTATCGGGCTTGTTCGCAATGGCGAGTACATACGATTAACCAACGATCATTCTCTTGTTGGTGCATTGGTACGTGCGGGTCAACTTACAGAAGAGGAAGCTCAACATCATCCACAAAAGAACTTTGTAACTCAGTCTATTGGACAACAGGACCCCATTGAAGCAGATATAGCTTTGAAAACCTTGGAGGTTGGTGATTATATTGTTATCAGTAGTGATGGTTTAACGAATATGGTATCGGCTGATGATATTCGTGATATTATGCTCAGTGATGTCGCGTTGGATAGTAAGGCAGAAACATTGATTCGTTTTGCTAATAATGCTGGTGGAACAGACAATATTACGGTAGCTCTCCTTTATATTACGGAGGAGGCTAGGTAATGATTCAGATTGGAAAAATCTTTGCTGGTCGCTATCGAATCATTCGTCAGATTGGTCGTGGCGGGATGGCAGATGTTTATCTGGCTCGAGATTTGATTTTGGATGGTGAGGAAGTTGCGGTCAAAGTATTGCGAACCAACTACCAAACAGATCAAATTGCTGTGCAACGTTTCCAACGGGAAGCGCGGGCTATGGCTGAGTTAGATCATCCTAATATTGTTCGAATCTCAGATATCGGTGAAGAAGATGGGCAACAGTATCTTGCGATGGAATACGTAGATGGCTTGGATCTGAAGCGTTATATTAAAGAAAACGCTCCGCTTTCAAACGCTGATGCTGTGAGAATTATGGGGCAAATTCTTCTTGCAATGCGACTTGCGCACACTAGGGGGATTGTCCACCGGGATTTGAAACCACAGAATGTTCTCTTGACTCGAGATGGTGTTGCCAAAGTTACAGACTTTGGTATTGCAGTCGCGTTTGCTGAGACTAGTCTAACCCAAACGAATTCCATGCTGGGATCCGTTCATTATCTTTCGCCAGAACAGGCTCGTGGTTCTAAAGCAACTGTTCAGAGTGACATTTATGCCATGGGGATCATTCTTTTTGAAATGCTAACAGGAAGACTTCCTTATGACGGAGATAGTGCCGTAACGATTGCTCTTCAGCATTTTCAAACACCCCTACCACTTGTGAGAGAAGAAAATCCGCAGGTTCCCCAATCGCTTGAAAATATTGTATTAAAGGCGACAGCAAAGAAGTTAACTGAGCGGTATAAGACTGTTGCAGAGATGTATGCGGATTTAGCATCTGCCTTGTCTATGGACCGTCGTCATGAACAGCGTGTTCGGTTGGAAGGTAATAAAGTCGATACAAAAACTCTTCCCAAACTTTCTCAAGCGACATCTGAGATGAAGCAACCATTGGCTTCTTCTCCCCAAAAAGCTTCCCCAACTCCTTCACAATTAACGCCTAAGCCTAAAAAGAAAAAACTTAGAATGCGTTACAAAGTGCTGATTGCAACATTTTTGTTGTTAATTGCAGCGTTTATTGCACTGATTTATAATACCCCAGCAACGGTGAAAGTTCCAGATGTAGCAGGACAAACCTTGGAGTCGGCAACTCAGCAAATTGAGTCAGCGGGTTTAATTGTAGGAGAGGTTACTTCGGAAGAGTCAGCTGATGTTGAAGAAGGTAAGGTTATTCGGACCAATCCTACAGCCAATACTTCTAAACGTGAAGGAAGTGCTGTCGACATTGTGTTGGCAACAACTGAAACAGTCAGTGTTCCAGATGTAGTTTCAAAAGATGAAGCGACTGCCCAGCAAGAGTTAGAGAACGCTGGCTTTGTTGTTCAAGTTGAATATAGGAACAGCGATAGTGTTGAAGAAGGCTTAGTTATTGAAACAGACCCTAAAGCCAATTCTAGCCAAGCAAAAGGTAGCACAGTAACAATGGTAGTCTCTGAAGGAATCGAACAGCTGACAGTCCCAGATGTGATTGGGAAGACGCAGAATTCGGCAACCCAAACCTTACAAAATGCTGGTTTTAAAGTTGGAACGATTACAGAAGAGTACAGTGATACGGTAGCCTCAGGCCTCGTTATCAGTACAGATCCGGAAGCCAATACCAGTTTGTCGAAGAATGGTACGGTTAATCTAGTTATTTCAAAGGGATCTGCTATTGTTATGCCAAACTTCGGAGTAATGCAGGTGAACTATGCTGATGCTCGTAGACAGCTCCAAGATTTAGGGGTGTCCGTATCTATAATTGAGCGAGTTGAAAATCAGAATTACGTTAGTCCATCTGGAGATCTTGTAGTAAACCAGTATCCAGCAGCGGGAGAGCCCATTGGTGATACAGTCACCCTCTATGTCTCTGTTATTGGTACTACAAGTTCATCTTCGAGCACTAGCACTACAACAAACTCATCACAATAAAGTTAGAGGTTGGGCCTTTCCCCAATCTCTTTTTGTATTCTTAAGAGTATAAAGATGGCTAAATATGTTACAATATGATATAATTAGGGTTTGAAAGGATGAATCGATAATGGTATTTGAAAGACGATTTCCTCTAATTGCAGACGATGAAATTCTAGTGGGTCAGCAGGCCGTCATGAATTTATATGAGGAGGCAGACCTCATTAGCAATATTAGGGGCCCTTATCAGGAACGAACCTTTGAAGGAGAAGCACCTCAAGAAGCTAGTCAACCGCAAAAAACCTCTTCGGTAGTTGATGAAACAGACTTATTACCTCCTTTATTTGAAGCACGGACTAGCTCTTATTCTCGAAAGGAACGGTTGCAAAAACCAAAACGTGAAGAACGTTTCCTTGGAAAAACTCAAGTGCAGTTAGCTCGTGAAATGGCTCGTGAGGATATTAAGCGAAAAAAATCTGCAGCCTATTTAACAGATGATAAACCACAGCCAGCCAAAGTGGTTAAGAGAGAACCGATGAATCCTGTGACAGATAGTCGTGTGGAACGTTTAGGCTATTTAGCAGACAAACTGCGTCAAGAGACGTATATATTAGCAGACTTACCCACTGTTTATTCTTTGAAGAAAGAAGATCGCCAGGAAGAACAAACAGCTAAGAAGAATTCATATGATTTTTTGAAAAAGAGTCAGGTTTATAATTACCCTGAGAACAAGGTACAAAAAGAACGCCAATTGGCGCAAGAATTAAATTTAACACATATAGAAGAGGGAATCTAATGACCAAAACCTACCACTTTATTGGAATCAAGGGCTCTGGTATGAGTGCTCTTGCCCTGATGTTACACCAAATGGGACACAGGGTACAGGGAAGTGATGTTGAGAAATATTACTTTACCCAGCGTGGTTTGGAGCAAGCAGGTATTGCAATTTTACCATTTGATGCTAAGAATATCACGGCAGATATGGAACTAATTGCAGGAAATGCCTTTCGTCCAGATAACAACACTGAAATTGCTTATGCTGATGAGCAGGGCTTGACCTATAAACGCTACCATGAATTCCTTGGTGAGTTTATGAAAAACTTTACTAGTCTTGGCGTAGCAGGTGCCCATGGAAAGACCTCTACAACTGGTCTTTTAGCCCACGTTATGCACAATATTACAGATACAAGCTACCTGATTGGTGATGGTACGGGACGTGGTTCTGCCAATGCGCAATATTTCGTTTTTGAATCGGATGAATACGAACGCCACTTCAAGCCTTACTATCCAGAGTATAGTATCATCACTAACATTGACTTTGATCATCCAGACTACTTTACGAGTTTAGAAGATGTTTTCAATGCTTTCAATGATTATGCAAAACAGGTCAAAAAAGGCCTCTTCCTCTATGGAGAAGATGAGCAACTCCGTAAGATTACAGCTGATGCGCCAATCTACTACTATGGTTTCAAAGAAAACAATGACTTTGTTGCTTATGATTTGAAACCGTCAACTACAGGCTCACAATTCAAGGTGCGTCATGGTGAGGAAGAGCTTGGGGAATTCCAAATTCCGACTTTTGGAAAACACAATGTCATGAATGCGACAGCAGTGATTGCCAATCTCTATGTTGCTGGTTTTGATTTAGACTTGGTGGCAGAGCATTTGAAAACATTTGGTGGAGTCAAACGTCGTTTTACTGAGAAAGTAGTCAATGGAACGGTCATTATTGATGACTTTGCTCATCATCCGACAGAGATTATTGCGACCATAGATGCAGCTCGTCAAAAATATCCAAGTAAAGAGATTGTAGCGATTTTCCAACCTCACACCTTTACACGTACTATTGCCCTCTTGGATGACTTTGCAAAAGCCTTGAATGATGCAGATGCAGTCTATTTGGCGCAAATTTATGGATCAGCGCGCGAGACAGATAACGGTCAGGTAAAAGTGGAAGATTTGGCGGCTAAAATCAGCAAGAAAGGTGGTCTGGTGACTGTTGAGAATACCTCGCCTCTCCTTGACCATGATAATGCTGTTTATGTTTTCATGGGAGCGGGTGATATTCAGTCCTACGAATACTCTTTTGAACGGCTCTTGTCTAATTTATCGAATAATGTACAATAGGAGAAAGAGACTGGCTAATCCCCAGCCTTTTTCTCACTGGAGGAGATGAAATGGAGATACGACTTGCTAACATAAAAGATTTGCCTGCAATTCTTTCTTTAGAAAGAGAAAATTTTAAGCCAGAAGAGCAAATTGCTGATCAAATTTTAACCTATTATGTAAATCATCTGAATCAAACTTGTCTAGTTATGGAAAGTGATCAGCAGGAATTGGCTGGGTACCTCTTGGCTCGACCAACCATAGGAAATCGTGTGACGGATGAGATATTTTATAAGTTAGATGATACTGTGGAAGAAATGAAGTACTTAGCAATTGCAAGTTTATCTGTTGCACCAAAGTTTAAGGGTCAAGGCGTTGGCACCTTACTCTTGGCTGCTTTAAAAGAGCTTGTTGTAATGAAAGGATATCGTGGAGTTAGCTTAACTTGCAAGGATTATCTTCTTCGTTATTACGAAATGAACGGCTTTGAAGACTGTGGTATTTCAGAGTCTCGATTGGGGAATCAACAATGGTATGATATGTATTGGAAAACCCCTTAAAAGGACGTCTCTTGCTTTTTAAAGAGATTTTTGATATACTAACGTGGATTTGTGTGAAAGGAGCCCATCTGTGTCAAACGATTCAAATGAAAAACACACACGATCGTCTGGTTTTCGTGAACAAATCTTGCGAGAATTAGACGAACGAAAAAAAGAGCGCTTAGGAAATGATACCTTTGAGAATCCAAAGGAAATAGAAGAGTTTATTCCAACGTCCCAAGAAGGAGAACCCTTCTTCTCTGAGCTGACCGAAGAAGTTGAGCCGGACTGGGAGAAAGCTATTTCTACAGACGAAGTCGAAATGACAGACACGCTCGTGACAGAAATTCCTCTTCAGGAAGTAAGGACATCGGAAACAGAGGATTTTACGGAGACTATAGCAGTATCTAAGCTTTCCTTGGATAGAGCCATGCAAGCGTATTCGAATGATGACGAAGATGTCTTGGAGGAAACGATTATTTCACAAAAACCATCCCAAAAACAAGACCGTCGGAGTCGCAGAGCTCATCGTCAAACTCAGGAAAAAGTAGCTAACCGGATTGTTATGGTTGTAGTGACAATAGTGTTATTGACTTTAGGAATTACAGGTTTTACAGGGTATTCTTATCTGAAATCTTGCCTAGATCCAATTGATGCAACTTCGACAACCAATATTCAGGTTGAAATTCCAGAAGGTTCGTCAACCCAGCAGATTGGCCAAATTCTGGTAGAAAATAATCTAATCAAGAATGCTTCCGTTTTTAATTATTATGCAAAATTGAAGAGCTATAATAACTTTCAGAGTGGTTACTATAATTTAAATCAATCAATGTCTTTAGAAGAGTTGGCTAAGACCTTGCAGGAATCTGGTTCAGCTCAGCCACAAGAGCCAATTGCAGGAAAAGTATTGGTCATCGAAGGATATACGCTAGAACAAATTTCTCAAGCCGTGACGAGTAACTCTTATACGGATGATGAATCAGATACGACACCATTTACAGCTGAAGACTTCATGAAGACAGTTACTAACCAAGAATTCATCAGTCGTATGGCAACTACTTATCCGAATCTATTTGCAAGTTTGCCTGCTGCAGATAGTGGTGTCAAGTATCAGTTGGAAGGTTATCTTTTCCCTGCTACGTATGAATATACGGACTCAACAACAATTGAGGACTTAGTAGAGCAGATGATAGCAACGATGGATGCTAATCTCCAACCATATTATGATCAGCTAGCATCAAAAGGGCTAACTGTGAATCAACTGTTGACACTGGCGTCTTTGGTAGAAAAAGAAGGATCAACTGATGAAGATCGTCGAAATATTGCTAGTGTCTTCTATAATCGTTTAAATATTGACATGCCATTACAGTCCAATATTGCTATTCTTTATGCATTGGGCAAATTGGGAGAGAAGACCACCTTGGCAGAAGATGCAACGATTGATACAAGTATTGATTCGCCTTATAATATTTATGTTAATACAGGATTGATGCCAGGTCCAGTTGATAGCCCTAGCTTAGCAGCTATCGAAGCAACCTTCAATCCAAATAAAACGAATTACTATTATTTCGTAGCGGATGTTAAAACAGGTACTGTTTATTATTCAGAAACAGTAGAAGAACATAATCAAAACGTTGAAAAATATGTCAACAGCCAATTAAATAACTAGAGCTCAGCTCTACGGCAAAATTATGTGGCAGGCCACATAATTTTGTTTTCACAAAAGAAAAAGAAAGAAGAAAGAATATGGCAGAAAAAACTTATCCAATGACGATTGAAGAAAAGGAAAAATTGGAGAAAGAACTAGAAGAACTTAAATTGGTTCGCCGACCAGAAATTGTTGAACGTATCAAAATTGCACGTTCATATGGGGACCTCTCAGAAAACTCAGAGTACGAAGCAGCAAAAGATGAGCAGGCTTTTGTAGAAGGGCAAATTTCCACCATTGAAACTAAGATTCGTTATGCTGAGATTGTTAATAGTGATGCGGTTGCTGCAGACGAGGTTGCAATTGGTAAAACAGTTACTGTTCAAGAAGTTGGTGAAGTGGACGAAGAAATATACATCATTGTTGGAGCAGCAGGTGCAGATGCCTTTTCCAACAAAATTTCTAACGAAAGTCCGATTGGTCAAGCATTGATTGGCAAGAAGACAGGAGATGTTGTAATAGTACAGACACCAGCTGGTAGTTATGATATCAAAATTTTGAAAGTTGAAAAGACTAAGTAAAATGTAATGAATAGAGATGTTCGGCATTTCTATTCTTTTTTAATTGTAAGCTTTAATGTAAAAAGCAATATTTCTTTGCTTAGTTAGAAAAGTGATATAAATCTCAATGTAGGAGGAAACATGAAGCAGATTAGTCGGTTATCCTATCTCTTCTTATCGTTGTTTTTGTTAAGTTCTTCTTTAATGATATCTGCGGAGGAACTTGTTCCAACGACTGAAACAACATCGACTACAAGCACTACTTTCAGCGATGATGCTTCCCAGACTTCTAGCAGTTCGGGAGAAGTTTCAACAGAAACAGAGGAGACAGATCAGCAAATAAGTCTTGAATCTTCTGGCATAATTGAGTCCATTATCGGTACGGATGAGCGTTATAAGGTGCTAGATACGACTACTGTACCGTATCAATCGGTCGTGATGTTGCGTTCAGTATTTTCCAGTACTATTACATATGGAACCGGGGTTGTAGTTGGTAAGGATACAATTTTAACGGCAGCCCATAATATCTACGATGTGAATAAGGGAATTTGGGCTAGTTCTGTAGTTGCCTATCCAGCTAAATCAGGTACAACAGAGCCGTATGGTGCTTATGAAGCAGATGACTATTATATGTTCCGTGTGTATCAAACAAATGGAGGAGCTGCAGAGTCGGATATTGCTGTTGTTAAATTGAAAACAGCATTGGATTCCTCAATTGGTTATTTGACACCAGTAACAGAAGTGAGTGTTGGTGAATCAGTACAGGTACCTGGGTACCCTTATCCATTTAATCGTGGTTATCAGATGTATACTATGTTTGCACCCGTTACCATCGTAGAAAGTAATTTACTGGCTTATACGGTAGATACTGAGAGTGGTCAAAGTGGAAGTCCAGTACTTAATAGCCAGAATCAGATTGTTGGTATCCATATATTAGGAAGCACCGATTATAATATTGCTAGAAGAATTACAAGTGATGTCTTGACGATGATTCAGTTAGCTAAATCAGGAAATTCTGGAACAACAGATATTGCAAATTATACAGAATCAACTAGGAAAGATACCTACCGTGTTTACCATCCCGGTATCAAGAGACATCTATACACCCAAAATTTATCAGAAGTAACTTATTTGAGTTCTATTGGCTGGACGAATGAGGGGGTAAAATTTAAGACTGCTACTTCAGGGACTCCTGTCTATCGTCTCTACCATTCTGGAACTCGTGAACATTTATACACGACCAGTGCTAATGAACGTGATATTTTAAAGACTCGTGGTTGGCGCTATGAAGGGGAGGCATGGTATTCTAATGGAGATGTGCCTGTTTATCGTCTCTATCATTCTGGTTTAAAGGTCCATCTTTATACAACAGATAGTAATGAGCGTGCTGTTTTACAAACTCGTGGCTGGGCTTATGAAGGCATCTCTTTTTATGTAGTAAAATAATGACTAAGAGTAGCAAAAAATGCTGCTTTTTTTATGGCTATATCTGATCAATGCTGTTATACCTACTCTCATTATGGAAAAGTTCAGTCTTCCACTTTTAATCGACTTCCTAGTAACATCCGATTTAAGACAAGGGTATCCAACGAAATGAAAACCTGTTTGTAGACACTAGGCTTATAAATGCAACTTTCTTCTTTCTTGTCAATGTAGTGTGCGCACAGAAATAACTATTTACAAAGACTCTTGCATAAGATATAATGGAAAATGGGAGGAAAGTCATATGAAAAAGATTTCGTTATTATTATTATCAGTCTTGCTGGTGGCAAGTTTTGCACCAGTTGCACAGGCGACGGATCAGTCTACAACAGAGAGCACATCTAGCTCGACTAGTGTTGTTGAGGATTCCACTAGTAGCACCCTTGATACTAGTAGCACTCTTGATACTAGTATCAGTTCTTCGACCAGTGATAGTAGCAGTACAGGAGATTCTTCTAGCTCAACTGTTGAAAGTAGCACTAGTAGCTTAGGAGAACAAAGTAGCTCGACTTCATCAACGAGTTCAGTGTCAGTAGAAGATGCGAAAACTGAAGCAGGTCTTAGCGGTGATATAGAATCTATCCTGTCTTCTCAAGGTATTTTAGAGAAGATTGTTGGTACAGATAATAGATTTAAAGTTTCTAGTCCAACAACTAACCCTTACCGTAAGATTGTTTTACTCCGCTCAGCTTTCTGGAATGGAACTGGCTATGGTACAGGGGTTATGGTTGGTCCGGATACAATCTTAACAGCAGCTCATAATGTCTATGATGCAGAGTCAGGTAGCTATGCAAGTTATGTAACAGCTTATCCAGCTCGTACAGGTAGTAACTACCCATATGGTTCCTATGGATCTAAAGAGCTGTATATTTTCAGGAAATATAAATTTAATGGTGGTGACTCAGAATATGATATGGCGGTTATCAAACTGTATCGTTCTGTAAATAGTGCAGTAGGTTCGCTTGCTCCAGTTAGCAATGTTTCCGTAGGACAACGTGTTCAAGTCCCAGGATATCCTACACCAACAAGCAAAAATTATACCATGTATACGATGTTTGGTGGAGTTGAAGCATTGGAGGGGAACTTGATGGCCTACACGATTGATACGGAAGGTGGTCAAAGTGGCAGTCCTGTTCTTAATAGCAGCAATCAGATTGTAGGAATCCATATTGCAGGAGTTACAAATGGAGGAGTGACCTTTAACGTTGCACGTCAAGTGAAGGCAGATACACTCCGTTTGATTGAGTATGCAAAAAATGAGAAGGCGACAAATTTGGAAATCACAAATTCCAGTGAGAAGACTAGACGAGATACTCACCGTCTTTATCACCCAGGAATTCAGCGACATTTGTATACGCAAGATATGGATGAGGCTGCTAAATTAGCAGAAGCTGGTTGGAAATATGAAGGACCAAAATTTAAGACAGCATCCACTGGTACTCCAGTTTATCGTCTGTACCATTCAGGAACTCGTGAGCATATTTACACAACTAGTTTAAACGAACGTAATGTTCTTCGCACACGTGGATGGAGATATGAAGGGATTGCATGGTATTCAAGTGGTACCAAACCTATTTATCGCCTTTATCACCCAGGTTTAAAAGTTCATTTGTATACAGCTGATAAAAATGAAAGTGATACCTTGCGTAAACGAGGCTGGAATTATGAAGGCATAGCTTTCTATACTCTTCAATAAAAACATACTAAGATTAGTAGTGAGGAGATCTCCGACGGGAGAAAGTACTCACTACTTTTTTTATCTCTATCTCTTAAACAGATTATAAGAAAAGCACTCCAATTGTTACAGTTTTTCTCTGATTTGGAGTGCTTTTTATTTTTATAAGTTTTTTCTCAATTTAGCGTGAACGTTGCTTGCCTGCGTTGCGGTTTTTCTTTTTAGATATTTTTTCCTCAATGATGGCAGATGCTTTCGGTGTTACATCTTTTGCTTTGCGATCGTTAGATTTGAGAGGTTTGTTTTTGAATTCTTCTTCAACCTGCTTACGAATCTTAGGCTTGATAATGAAGTTGGTAATGGCTTGTTGCACTAGACCAAATACCCCTCCGACTACCCAGTAAAGCGTCACTCCAGCTGGTGATGACCACGAGAACATGACAATCATAAGCGGATTCATCAAGGACATGGTGCGCATTTGTTTTTTCTGCTCCTCATCCATACCGACCATCATCAAGAGGGATTGTCCATAGTAGAGGACGCCGGCAATAGCTGTTAAAACTAAGCTGGACGAACCAAGGTTAATCCCCATGAAGCTAGCCTCTGAAATACCCGGTGTATAGCGAGCTGCAAAGAAGAGTGCAGAGAAGAAAGGCATCTGAATCAAGATTGGTAAGCAGCCTAATCCTCCAAACATGCTGACACCGTATTCCTTTTGAGTCGCCAGGAGTTCCTGTTGAGCAGCTAATTGCTCTTCTTGAGAACTAGCATTTTTCATGCGTTCTTGTATTGGAGCTAGGACAGGCTTGAGGTAGTTCATCTTTTCAGACTGATAGGCAGCCTTTTTGGATTGATAGATACCTAGTGGTAGGATGACAAGACGGACCAAAATGGTCACGATGATAATGGCCAGGCCGAAACCAAATCCTTGATTTTCAGCGAAGAACTTAATCAGGTAAGACATAGGTTGTCCGAGTAAATCCCAGACGATTCCTGTCGGGTTGCCGGTTTCCTTATCGGTCTGTACACAGCCAGAGAGGAGTAAAAGCGTGGTCAGGCTCAAACCTGACAAGACTAGACGATTGATTTTTTTCACGTGTAAGTATTCCCTTTCTTTATATAAAGCACCTTCTATTTTACTTTTTTTGTTCAAAATATACAAGTTTTATCTATAAGTAACTTGAAAATCCTTATAGTCTTCGAAATTGGCTAAAGCGACATCTAGATAGGTAACTTTGGCCATACGAGAGGGACCTTTTCGGATTTCATGGATAAAATGGCTGAGCTTCTCATTGTTTTCCGACTGGGCAAGAATAGTGACGGTCCCGTCCTCGTTATTCCATACCCTGCCGTAAATATCTCCGATTTCCACTGCTAAAAACTGAACAGACCAGCGAAATCCAACACCTTGAACACGACCAGAGGCAATCATTTTTACCTTTCTCATAGGATTCTCCTTTTTGACAAGAACTTAACTTTATTATATCATGAATGCAAAGCGAAAGAAATGAGGAAAGCATGGAAATTATTCGTTCCAAGGCCAATGCCAGTATCAAAGAGGCCAAGAAATTACATCAGAAAAAATACCGTAGGTCTTCTTATCTGATTGAGGGATGGCACCTATTGGAAGAAGCCAGACAGGCGGAAGCGGTCATCGAGCAGGTCTTCGTTTTAGAAGACTATGCGGACAGAGTGGCAGGTCTAGAAAATGTAAAGCTGGTTAGTCCAGAGGTCTTGCAGGATTTGGCAGACAGTCAGACACCGCAGGGAGTTGTAGCCCAGTTGGCCCTTCCTAAACAGACCTTGCCAGTAGAGTTGACAGGTCGCTACCTGGTCTTAGAAGATGTGCAGGATCCAGGCAATGTCGGAACTATGATTCGCACTGCGGATGCGGCGGGTTACGACGGGGTCTTTCTATCGGATAAGTCGGCTGACATCTACAGTATGAAAGTCCTGCGGTCTATGCAAGGCAGCCACTTCCACCTGCCTGTTTACCGTATGCCCATAGCGGAGCTCCTGACGCATTTGCAGGAAAATCAGGTGCAGGTCCTCGCAACGACTCTCTCAAGCCAGTCAGTTGATTATAAGGAAGTCAAACCTGCTGTTAGCTTTGCCATTGTCATGGGAAATGAGGGGCAGGGGATCTCAAGGCTAGTAGCGGAACAGGCTGATCAGCTGGTCCATATCTCCATGCCTGGTCAGGCGGAGAGTTTGAATGTGGCTGTGGCGGCAGGAATTTTGCTCTTTAGCTTTATTTAAGTCAAGCGCGGTAAACTGTGGTATAATCTAGAAATGAGGAAATGGTATGACAGTTTACAAACAAGATAAGGAATATATGCACTATGTGGGGCGGTTAATTGCTAGTCCCAAGGTTCAGAAATTGGGGGATATTACCCACCATTATCACTCTACGCGTTTGGAACATTCGATTAATGTTTCCTATACAAGCTATAAGATTGCGAAAAAGTTTGGTTGGGATGCTCGGGCTACGGCGCGGGGCGGTCTCCTTCATGACCTATTTTTCTACGATTGGAGAGACACCAAGTTCACCAAGAGTCATGCATGGACACATCCTCGGATTGCTGTCCGCAATGCCCGCAAGTTGACTAAGCTCAACAAGGTGGAAGAAGACATTATCATCAAGCATATGTTTGGGGCAACTTTGGCACCGCCGCGCTACAAGGAAGCTTGGGTTGTCACTTGTGTGGACAAATACTGGGCTGTTCGTGAGGCGACCTTGCCTCTTCAGACTTTGTGGAAAAACCGCAAGATGTTACGCTTTAGTTAATTTTCTATCAAAAGGAGTTTTATATGAATAACAATGAATTTATTATCAATCAGGTTGATAATACGGCACTAAACCGTTTCTTTGCTAAAATCTATGGATTTGTTGCAGCTGGTCTTGGTATCTCAGCTTTGGTTGCATCTCTAGCTACAACGGTTTTCTTACCAATCACCTACAGTATTGTGACTAGCTCGCCTATGGTGATTTGGCTGATTATGATTGCGGAGATTGCCCTTGTTTTTGCTGCATCAGCTATGGCGGCTAAAAATAGCCCAATGGCCTTACCGATGTTTGTTGGCTATTCAGCTTTAAATGGTTTTACGCTTAGTATTGTACTTTGGGCTTATACTGGTGAAACAGTATTGACAGCTTTCTTGACCGCGGTTTTGATGTTTGTGGTTATGGCTGTTATCGGAGCGACTACTAAGAAAGATTTATCGGCGATGGGACAAGCATTGCGTGCTGCTCTATGGGGAATTATTATTGCAAGTGTCATTAATATCTTTCTTCGTAGCTCTGGATTGAGCTTTATGATGTCTATCATTTCTGTTTTGGTGTTCTCAGGCTTGATTGCTTATGACAACCAACGTATCCGTAATGTTTTTGAACAAACTGGTGGAAATGTTGGTCAAGGTTGGGTCGTGTCCATGGCTTTGCAACTTTATCTTGATTTTGTTAACCTTTTCCTTAACTTACTTCGTATCTTTGGTGGTTTAAGTAGAGATTAATAGTGAAATACAAAAAAGAGGCTCGGCCTCTTTTTTGTATGCTGTTCTTCGTTACGCTAGAGCCCCCATTGGATCCCATGGGGCTAGGACTTGCGGTTGAGCTTGATAAGCTGTAAGCTCTTCCGGCGTGAGGAATTCTTTGCGGACAACAATCTGATAAGTGTATTCGTCCATCCAGCTATCTGATGCAACAAAATATCCCTCATCACCAACTTTGTCTCCCCAAGAGTTTTCTACTTTCCACTTGAGAGGTTGTTCCTTATCGTCTAGATCTACCCCTGTTAAAACCATAGCATGAGTCATCAAACTTTCGGAATAGTCTAATCTTCCAGCCTTGTCTTGGTGGAAACGGATGCCAAGACCTGAGGAGAAGTCGTAGGTGTTTGTTGCCATAATACCAGTTTGGCGATTGCTACTTTGACCGACATCGGAACCAAACCAAACAGACTCACCAGCTTTGAGTTGAGCAATAGCTAATTCTTTGAAGCGATTCATTTCCACATTGAGGTAGCGGACAGCAGGAGCACCAACAACGTTTCCAAGCAATTCGACTGTATATGATTGATTGTATGGTTTATCCGTTGTAGGAGCATTGATAATGGAGACATAGTCGGATAGTTTCAAGCCTACGTATTTTTCGTAGAATGCCTGAGGTGTCACATTTGTATCACGGTGATAGACATTGTCTTTATCTCTGTAAGCAAAGTCAAAGTTGCGTGGAGGGAGCCCAAGGTTGACAGCTAGGAAGTTAAAGATTTCTTGAAGTAAATTTTCTTTTTGAGCTTGAACTTCTTCCGAAGAAGCTCCTTTTGCTAGGAGGTCACGTAAGATTTGTGCATCTTGACGGAGTAATTTGTTAAGGTATTGATTGAGCTCACGACTGGCGCTGGACGAAATAGACTCTGGGTAAACGGATTTTGGGACAACACCATATTTTTCAAATAGGGCAACAACCATATCCCATTGACCGCCATCTTGTTGAGGGGTGTCCAATAAGAATTTTACCTTACGGCTACCAATTTCTTGGTCAGCTGTGGCGATGATTTGTTCTAGGAACCAGTTGGATTTCTCGTATTTATCCCAGAAAAAAGTGTGGGCTTGAGACAGCTCAAAGTTCTCTAATTTGAAGTCAGAGATGAGTTTGTGGCGGAATGTGTTGAGTGCTGCGAACATCCAGCAACGTCCAGAAGCCTTTTGGTTTGAAACAGCATCCTTGGTCAAATCAATTGAAAAGACATAATCATTGTCAATAGCGCTTTGACGTGTTTCTAAAGATTTCAAAAGACCATTGTGGCTAACGGCATTCTCGGTGGCTTGTAGGCTTGGATTAGCTAGATAGTCGGCGTACAAGCGTTCTGTAAATTCATAATCTAATGTTGACATATATTGCTCCTTTTTTTGATATTCACATTATAGCGCTCATAATTTATTTTGCAAGTATTTGATGGAGTTGAAAGATACAGTTCCTTACATATTTGTGATATAATAGGAAAAATAATTGACGAGGTAGAGATATGACAAAGACACCATTTTTAAGTAAAGAAAAATTAGAAGCAATTACTGCCCAATTTCCGACTCCCTTTCACTTGTACGATGAAAAGGGTATTCGTGAGAAGGCACGTGCCTTGAATGCAGCTTTTGCATGGAATAAGGGATTTAAGGAATACTTTGCAGTTAAAGCAACTCCAACGCCGGCCATTCTAAAAATTCTTCAAGAAGAAGGTTGTGGAGTGGACTGTGCAACGGATGTTGAAGTACTGATGAGTGAAAAATTGGGCTTTAAAGATATCATGTTTACTTCGAATGATACACAAGCGCAAGAATTTGTCTATGCCAGAGAAGTTGGGGCAACCATCAACTTGGATGCCTATGAGCATATCGAATTTTTGAAAAATGTTGCCGGTATCCCAGAAACTGTCTGCCTGCGTTACAATCCGGGTGGGGTCTTTTCACTAGGTACTGATATTATGGACCATCCAGAAGAATCTAAGTTTGGAATGACCAAAGAGCAGTTGATGAAAGGCTATAAAGAGTTGAAAGAATTGGGTGTCAAGGAATTTGGTATCCATGCTTTCCTAGCATCAAATACTGTTACAAATGACTACTATCCTGTTTTGGCTCGACAGCTCTTTGAATTAGCCTTGGAAATTCGTGAAGAAACTGGAGTAACTCTAGACTTTATTAACTTATCTGGTGGTATTGGTGTTAACTATCGTCCTGAGCAAGAACCAAACGACATTGCTGTCATTGGTGAGGGAGTTCGCAAGGTCTATGAGGAAATTCTCACGCCAGCTGGTATGGGACATGTCAAAATCTTTACGGAATTGGGGCGCTTTATGTTGGCGCCACACGGTCACTTGATTACCAAGGTCCTTCACCGTAAGGAAACCTATCGTACCTACATCGGAGTTGATGCATCAGCTGCCAACCTCATGCGCCCAGCCTTTTACGGAGCCTACCACCACATCACCAACATCACCCGCCCAGATGCCCCAATCGAAGTGGTGGATGTGGCAGGTTCCCTCTGTGAAAACAACGACAAGTTTGCAGTCAATCGTGAATTACCACGCGCAGAAGTAGGAGACACCTTGGTCATCCATGATAGCGGTGCCCACGGCTTCTCTATGGGCTACAACTACAACGGTCGTCTGCGTTCCTCTGAAATTCTTTTACAGGAAGATGGCACAGCGCGTATGATTCGGCGGGCAGAAACTCCAGAAGATTACTTTGCAACCCTATATGGATTTGATTTTGACAGGTAAGTCTTGGAAAACAAGTTGAATTTTGGTATAATGTAGACAGTTATGTAGAATTAAGAATATTGAGGAGATTGATATGCAATTAGATATCGTTTTAGTAATTATTTTAGTGCTTGTAGCACTTGCAGGTGGCGTCGCTTTGGGAATGTTCTTGGCGCGCAAACAAGTGGAGAACTATATCGCAGATAAGCCAATTTTGGATGAAAATGCCCTTCGCATGATGATGAGCCAAATGGGTCAAAAACCAAGCGAGGCAAAGGTGCAACAGGTATTGCGCCAAATCAAGAGCCAACAAAAAGTAGCAAATAAGAAAAAATAAGTAAACAACTGGGGCTGGGGATTCATTCCCAAGTCCTTTTATTTCGGGTAAGTACAGGAAGAATGTATGGATAATAGACCTATTGGATTTTTAGATTCGGGAGTGGGAGGTCTGACGGTAGCACGTGAACTCATGCGACAGTTACCCCACGAAGAAATCGTCTATATCGGAGACTCAGCTCGGGCGCCCTATGGTCCCCGTCCCGCTGAACAGATAAAAGAATATACATGGCAACTAGTGGATTTTCTTTTGACAAAAAATGTTAAGATGATTGTCTTTGCCTGCAACACTGCAACAGCAGTTGCATGGGAAGAAGTCAAGGAGAAGTTAGAAATTCCTGTTTTAGGAGTCATTCTTCCGGGAGCATCTGCAGCAATCAAGGCTAGTCAGTCAGGAAAAATTGGAGTCTTAGGAACGGCCATGACTGTCCAATCGGATATCTATCGGAAGAAAATTCAAGCACTTTCTCCTGATATGCAGGTGGAAAGTTTGGCTTGCCCTAAGTTTGTTCCGCTGGTGGAATCCAATAACTACCAGTCGAGCTTAGCCAAGAAGGTGGTTTATGAGACTCTCCGTCCCATGCTAGGGAAGGTGGATACCTTGGTCTTGGGCTGTACCCATTATCCGCTCTTGAGGCCTATTATTCAAAATGCCATGGGAGAGCAGGTCAAACTGATTGACTCTGGAGCAGAATGTGCACGGGACATTTCAGTCCTACTCAATTATTTTGAAATCAACCGCAGTCGGACCGAAACTAGCACCCAGCACCGGTATTACACAACAGCTAGCCCAGCAGCTTTTCGAGAGATTGCAGAAAATTGGCTAGGTATGGCGATTGAAGTGGAGCATGTAGAACTATGACAGATAAGATATACGAATATAAAGACGATCAAAACTGGTTTATCGGTAAGTGGGAGGAGTTTAACTACCTGACTTGCTTTGGTGATGACCAAGTTTACGAACAGGCTCAGGATCAGTTTCATGCTTTGGTAAAAGAATTGGGAATTGAAGGGCTTCAAGTACACGTTGTGCAATTAGCAGCTCATTTCCACTTCCTTCGTTTTTTGGTGGAAACTATTAATCAGCAGTCGGGGCGTTCACTCAGCATTGTGCAACACAAAGGGGCTATCTTAGTGACCGAGGGTGACAGACTACTCTTGGTACACCTGCCCAAAGAAGGAGTTAGCACGGCAGATTTCTTCGGAAAAGAGAAGCAACTGACCACAGTGGGCGATACCATTTTAATTGCAACAAAAAACGAGGGCAAGACTAAGGAATTTCGCAAGTTTTTTGAGCGATTTGGCTACCAAGTGGAGAATCTCAATAACTACCCAGACCTTCCTGATGTGGCAGAGACTGGGATGACCTTTGAGGAAAACGCTCGACTTAAGGCTGAAACCATTGCAGAGCTGACAGGGAAGATAGTTTTGGCTGATGATTCAGGTTTGAAAGTTGATGCCCTAGGTGGCTTACCAGGTGTTTGGTCGGCCCGTTTTTCAGGTCCAGATGCGACAGATGAGCTTAATAATGCAAAGCTCCTGCATGAGTTGGCCATGGTCTTTGACCTGAAAAATCGCTCAGCCCAGTTTCACTGTACCTTGGTTATGGCTGCCCCCAATCGTGAGAGTTTAGTGGTAGAAGCAGATTGGGAAGGTTTTATCGGAATGGAGCTACGCGGGGAGAATGGATTTGGTTATGATCCGCTTTTCTTGGTTGGAGAAACAGGTAAGACTTCGGCTGAGCTAACCTTGGAAGAGAAAAATCAGATTTCCCATCGGGCACAAGCATTAGAAAAATTAGTGGGGGCATTTCCAGTATGGCAGGAGCAAGCAAAACAATCTTAGTCATGAGTGACTCTCATGGTGATAGAGACATTGTAGAAAATATCAAATATCATTATCAAGGAAAGGTAGATGCTATTTTTCATAATGGTGATTCTGAGTTAGACAGTGACGATTCGATCTGGGAGGGGATCTATGTTGTTAATGGGAACTGTGATTATAGGGGACAATTTCCTGATACTCTAGTGATTGATCTTGATTCTGTACGCATTGCCCAGACTCATGGCCATCTCTATGGTATTAACTACGGTTGGCAACGCTTGGATTATTGGGCACAAGAGGTAGAAGCTGATATCTGTCTCTACGGACATCTTCATGTACCAGATGCGGAAGTAAGGGGAAAAACCCTCTTTCTCAATCCGGGATCCATTAGTCAGCCACGTGGCGTGGTCAGAGAATGTCTATATGCTTTGGTGACCATCACGGATCAGGAGTTCAAAGTGACTTATTATAATCGCCAACACCAGCCTTACCCAGCATTAACAAAGGAAGTTGCTAGATGATTGCACCTCAATTTGAAAAATTTTTATTAGATCAGGAAGAAACATTTTTGACTCCTGCTGACAAACTAGCAGTGATTGTGGATACGCACAACATGGATCATGCGAAACTTTTGCTCAGTCATATGACTTACTCTCGCGTACCTGTTGTGACTGAAGACAACCGTTTTTTTGGGACAATAGGTCTGACAGAGATTCTTCGTTATCAGTCTGAAAATGGCTTGACAGATGAAGAGTTGGGGCAGGACATCGCTCTAATCGCTAAGACAGAAGTAGCGACGGTTGGAGCCAACTATGACTTGACTGAAGTCATGCGTAAACTGATTGATGAATCCTTCGTTCCCGTTGTGGGGGAAGACATGCAGTTTTTAGGTATTATTACCCGAAAATCTATTTTAAAAGCCATCAATGCTCTGCTTCATCATCAGGGCTTTGGAGAGGAAAAGGCATGAATACGACACTGATTACAGCCTTTATTGATCAGAAAGACTTAGCAGTTCAGTCTAAGCAGGCCTACAAGGGGGATCTCCAACAGTTTTTGGAGGTTTGTCCGAGTATAGACCAACAGGGATTGGCTCTCTATCAGGCCTTTTTAAGTCAACTCAAACCGACAGCTCAACGGCGGAAATTATCTGCTGTCAATCAATTTCTCTACTTTCTTTATGAGAGAGAGGAGTTGGAGCGATTTTATAAGTTGACATCGCCCAGTAGTCCTATGTTGTCAACTTCGAAACCTGATTTGGCAGATTTATCAATATTATGGGGGGAAACAGCATTCGTAGACGGTCAGCTCATGGCTCTTTTGATGAGTCAGTTAGGCCTGACTCCGAGTGAACTGATGACACTCAAATTAGAGAATATTGATTTGGATTTTCAAGTATTGACCTTAGAAAAAGCTGGACAGAAGCGGATAATTTCCTTGCCCAAACAGCTCCTTCCCTATTTGGAAACTCGGAATAATCAAATCTATCTTTTTGACAAACAAGGGAAAAACTATTCACGGCAGTGGTTTTTTAATCGTCTATCAGAGTATGTTGGTCAATTAGGCCATAGGGAATGGACCGCCCAGTTTCTCCGTGAACAGTTTATCTTGAGTCGCTTGTCAGCAGGTCAATCCTTGGAACAAGTTGCCAAGGAATTAGGCTTGAAAACATCAAGTAGTTTGGGAAAATACAAGTAATGGATATAAAATTAAAGGATTTTCAAGGCCCCTTGGACTTGTTATTGCATCTAGTATCCAAGTATCAAATGGATATTTATGAGGTGCCGATTACAGAAGTTATCGAACAATATTTAGCCTACATTGCGACCCTTCAGGCCATGCGTTTGGAGGTGGCTGGGGAGTATATGGTTATGGCTAGCCAGCTTATGTTAATCAAAAGCCGTAGACTCTTGCCTAAAGTGGTAGAGCAGGAAGTTGAGGAAGAGGATCCAGAACAGATGCTTTTGGATCAGTTGGAAGAATATCGCAAGTTTAAGTTAATCAGTGAAAAGTTAGGAAAACAGCACAATGAACGTGCCCAATTTTTCTCAAAACCCAAATTAGACTTGGTCTATGAAGATATAACTCTGGCACAGGATAAGACAACGATTGACATCTTTCTTGCCTTTTCCAAGGTTATGGCTGAAAAGCAAGCTAGTCTGCGCCAGTCCCACACCACCATTGCTCGCGATGAGTACAAGATTGAAGACATGATGGACTATGTACGGAGGCAATTTTCTGATGCTAACCGTTTGGAATTAGGCCATATTTTCAAAGAAAGTCGAGATATGAACGAAGTTATTACCATCTTTCTTGCAACCTTAGAACTGGTCAAGGTCCATGAAGTTGAGGTAGAACAAAAGGAAAACTTTGGTAGTATTTATCTAGTGAGGAGGGAAAATGAGTCGAATAGCTGAGATTGAAGTTCTGCTCTTTGTAGCAGGTGAAGAAGGACTGACTGTACGGAATTTGGCAGAAATGCTGGATTTGACACCGTCTGCGGTCTTGCAACAATTGGAAAAATTAGCGGAGAAATATCAATCAGATAGTCAATCAGGCCTCTCTCTTTTGGAATCATCGAATAGCTATAAGTTGGTGACTAAGAAAGACTATGCGGAGCTCTTGCGGATCTATGCCAAAACGCCTATTAATCAAACTATGTCTCGTGCCTTGTTAGAAACGCTCTCTATTGTAGCTTACAAGCAACCTATTACCCGTGTGGAGGTGGATGACATTCGCGGGGTCAATTCCAGTGGAGCTATCAGTAAGCTTCAGGCTTTTGACTTGATTCGTGAGAATGGAAAAAAAGAGGTCATCGGTCGTCCTAATCTTTATGTGACGACAGATTATTTCTTGGACTACATGGGAATAAACAATCTAGACGAATTGCCGGATGTATCCGACTTAGACTTGGTAGAAGAAGAGGTCGAACTCTTTACAGAAAGAAATGAGATAGAAGATGAGAATTAACAAGTACATTGCCCATGCAGGTGTAGCTAGTCGCCGTAAGGCAGAAGAATTAATCAAGCAAGGCTTGGTAACAGTTAATGGCCAGATTGTTCGCGAATTAGGAACGATTATCAAGTCAGGCGACAAAGTAGAAGTCGAAGGACAGCCCATTTACAACGAAGAAAAAGTTTATTATTTACTCCACAAACCACGCGGAGTCATTTCCAGTGTGTCAGATGACAAGGGAAGAAAGACAGTTGTCGACCTTTTGCCTCAGGTCAAGGAACGGATTTATCCAGTGGGTCGTCTAGACTGGGATACGTCTGGTGTCTTGATTTTAACCAATGATGGAGATTTTACCGACGAGATGATTCACCCCCGCAATGAGATTGATAAAGTCTATGTGGCGTGTGTCAAGGGGATTGCCAATAAGGATGTCTTGCGACCATTAACACGGGGTGTGGTGATTGAAGGGAAGAAAACCAAACCGGCAGTCTATGAGATTCTTAAGGTAGATCCAGTCAAAAATCGTTCTGTGGTGGAACTGACCATCCACGAAGGTCGCAACCATCAGGTGAAAAAGATGTTTGAAGCGGTTGGATTACAAGTGGATAAGTTGTCGCGGACACGTTTTGGGAATTTGGATTTGACAGGCTTGCATCCAGGAGAGGCTCGTAAACTCAATAAAAAAGATATTAGCAAGTTGCATACCTTGGCAGTTACCAAGTCACAGACAGGTAAGAAAAAACGATGAAGCGCCTCTTAATAGGATTGGTTCGTCTTTACCAGAAGCTGATTTCGCCTCTTTTTCCACCTTCTTGTCGCTATCATCCAACCTGTTCTAATTATATGATTGAGGCAATAAATAAGCACGGTCTCAAGGGTGTTCTCATGGGGTTGGCTCGCATTGGGCGTTGTCATCCTTTTGTTGAAGGTGGTGAAGACCCAGTTCCTGAGATATTTAGTCTGAAAAAAAATATACAGAAGTAGGGAAACCTACTTTTTTGTGTTGAAAAATTATACACATTCTATAGAAAAAATATGTAAAAAACAGATTTAGAGCCGGTTTATTATCAAGAATATAGCAAAAACCGAATTTTTTATTTAGAGATGTTGCATAATTATACTTTGTTATGCTATACTATTTGAAATAAAATATAAGGAGATGTGTATGAAAAGAACAAAAAAACTTGCTCTTGCAGGAGCTGGCTTATTCTCAATCGCTGTTTTAACTGCTTGTCAAACCAAGGAAGCTACTAATGATGTAGATTTAGCTTTTGAATCTGAGGTAACCCATGATGGTCAAGTGATTGAAGGTGGCCAATTTAATTACGCTCTCGTTGCGTCAGCACCATCTACAGGTATTTTAATTGATGAACTTGCTCAGACTGCAGTGGACTCAACGTTTGCAGACATGGTTGATATCTCTATGTTTGGCTATGATGGTACACGTAAGTTAGATGATTCAGGTCTTGCTAAAGTAGAGTTTGATGTAGATGCTAAAACTGTTACCGTTAGTTTGACAGGACAAGACTATAAATGGTCAGATGGACAAGCATTCACAATTGACGATTATATCTTTACGATTGAACAATTGGCAAGTCCTGATTATACCGGAGTTCGTGCAGATACTACTTATACAAATATAGTTGGATTTGAGGAATTTCAAGCTGGAACAGCGAGTGAAATTTCAGGGGTGAAGAAAGTAGACGACTATACAGTAGTCCTCACTGTTAAAGAAATGTATCCATCTATGATGTATGCAGGTGGCGGTGTTCCCTATCTGGTAATGCCTCAGCATATTTTCAAGGATATCGCGGTTAAAGATTGGGAAACAAGCGAATACAGTCGTACGGCAAAAGTTGTCGGAATGGGACCGTATAAAGTTAAGGAAATCGTTAGTGGTGAGTCGGTTACATATGTTCCAAACGAGTATTACTTTAAAGGACAAGTCAAGTTAGATAGTTATAAGATTGATATTGTTTCACCAGACACAATTGTCTCCGAGATGAAGGCAGGAAATTACGATATGGCTGATATGCCAACAGATCAATATGAATCTTATAAGGATTTGTCTAATATTACTCTACTAGGTAGTTTGGATGGAATCTATAACTATCTTGGCTTCAATCTTGGTGAGTATGATGCAGCAACAGGGAAGAATGTCATGAATCCGGATGCAAAGATGAACGATGTCCGTTTGCGTCAAGCGATGGGATATGCTTTGAATAATGAAGTTATTGGTGAAAAGTTATATAATAATTTGTACCATCCAGCCAATTCACTCATTATTTCGTTCTTTGGGGACGTTCATGATTCTGAACTAGCTGGCTATAGCTATGATCCAGAAAAAGCTAAAGAATTGTTGGATGAAGCTGGATATAAGGATGTCGATGGAGATGGAATTCGTGAAGATAAAAATGGGAAGCCATTCACGATTAGTTTTGCAGCTCAAGAATCTACTGAAACCCAAGAAACCTTGGTACAGCAATACATTGCTTGGTGGAAAGAAATTGGTCTGAATGTGGAGCTCTATACAGGACGTACCATTGAGTACAATACTTTCTATGAATCTTTAGCGGCGAATAATGCGGAAATTGATGTCTATCTAGCAGGTTGGATTGCAGGGTTAGATCCAGACCCAACAACCCTTTGGGGACCAGAAGCTATGTACAATTATACGCGCTTTGTTTCGGATGAAAACACAGCTCTTCTGAATAAAATTGCATCAGCTGAATCGTTTGATGAAGAGAAGAATATTGCAAACTACAAGGCTTGGCAAGAGTATGCCTTCGAGCAAGCCTTTGCAATTCCGACTTTTGAACGTGAAAGTATTACAGCGGTAAATAAACGTGTGAAATATTATGATGTTTATATTGGTTCGGATAGCAACTCAAGTCATGAAAAACTCGAATTGACTGCCGAAAAAGGAATTGCTGCCGAATAAGGTTGACTTCGAAAATAAGAATAGAAATCGGGAAAATGTTCTATTCTTATTTTTTATTTTATGCTGAAAACATTTTGAAAATATTTTCTTAAAAAAATACCACATATTACTTGATTTGTTATGTTCTTGTGATATAATAGTAACAAGATTTTCATTGATTTAACTCAAACCTGTTGTGAGTTAAGTGAATGAATCGTCATTCACCATACTGTTTGCTGAGCTTGACTCCGGGCAGTGTGGCATTTTTTTTGTCAAGATGAACGAGGAACTATGAATATCGAAAAGCTTTCTTATACGGAGGAGCAGTCACGCAATCACGTGGTACTCTTTCAACCACAAATTCCCCAGAATACTGGTAACATCGCCCGAACTTGTGCAGCGACCAACAGTCCTCTCCATATCATCAAGCCGATGGGATTTCCTATTGATGACCGTAAGATGAAACGCGCTGGCTTGGACTACTGGGACAAACTAGATGTGCGTTTTTACGATAGTTTGGAAGACTTTATGGAAAAAGCAGAGCAGGGGCAAATGCATCTGGTATCTAAATTTGCAGATCAGACCTACTCGGACAGGTCTTATTCCTCTGACCAGATTCATTATTTTGTATTTGGTCGAGAAGATACAGGTTTACCAGAAGACTTCATGCGCCAGCATACTGAAAAAGCTATTCGCATTCCTATGAATGATGAACATGTTCGTAGTCTTAACGTTTCCAATGCCGTCTGTATGGTCATCTATGAAGCTCTTCGTCAACAAGACTTTGTAGGCTTGGAGCTAGTCCATACCTACGAGACCGACAAACTCAAATAAACTAATCTCAAAACCTTGCGTATGCAAGGCTTTTTTGTTATCATAAAGAAGTCTTCAGGGCAGGGTGAAATTCCCGACCGGCAGTGAACAACGAGGCGATTTTGCTTTAAGACGAGGCAGCGAATCGAAGACTATACTAATAGTATGTCGAGATGAGCTAACAAAGTTTGGAGCAAAGTAGCCCGTTGGAAGTCTGCGAGCGAAAGCTGATGTGGTTAGATTCCACAACCGACAGTATAGTCTGGATGGGAGAAGACGAGAGGATATCCTCAAGCTTCTCTAATTTGTTACAAATTGGAGGAACCTATGACAAACACACGTAAAATGGTGACAATCGCCATTCTTTCTGCAGTAGCTTATCTACTGATGTATTTTCAATTTCCCCTGTTCACAGATTTTTTACAGGTGGATTTTTCCATTGTTCCAGTATTGATAGGATTGGTTATTTTCGATGTTAAAAGTGCCTTTTTGATTCTGATTATCCGGTCAGTTTTGAAACTCTTGTTCAATGGAAATCCAGGTTCCCTGATAGGAATGCCTTTGAGTATTGTTGCAGTCGGGGTATTTATTCTGGTTTTTGCTTTTGTGTGGAAAAAGCAACAGACCTTTAAAAATTATATACTAGCCTCTATTCTATCAACCGTTGGGTTGGTTATTTCAATGGTAGCACTGAATTATTTCTATGCCCTTCCTTTATATATGGCTGTTTTTAATATGTCAGCAGCAGATTTTGGTGGTATTGGATATTATATGCTTTATGCGGTTATTCCTTTTAATATTGTGGAAGGAATTCTGTTTTCGGTTGCATTTTTCCTTGTTTACAGAACGGCTGGTCCTATTATAAAGAAAGTTTAAGGATTTCTTGATATCCTATCTACATGAAAAATAAACGTACTTATCTAACAAACGCATCTTTTACTGCTCTGGCCTTTGTTATCTTAGGCTATGTAGTCAAATTTTATCCTAGGAATTTGACTGCTTTTGATACAGCGATTCAAACAGCTGTTCGTGGGGATTTGCCATCTTTTGCAACGACTTTTTGGACCTCGATTACGGTTTTAGGAAACACTGTCGTGATACTGGGAATTTGCTTGGTTTTGGCATTTTTATTTTATAGGAAGCAATGGAAGGCAGAGGCTTATTTCATTCTTGCTAGTTTTGTAACGATGGGGGTAGCATCAACAGCCCTGAAGTATGTTTACCAACGTCCTCGTCCTAGTATTGAATGGTTAATTGATACAATCGGTTATTCTTTCCCAAGTTGGCATACCGCCTCTACTATGATGGTTGCCGGTGTAATTGTCATTATTGTGAACCAACGGATAAAGTCCTTGCTTGCGAAACGCTTAATTCAAATTGTCTTGATACTTATAGCGGTTCTAGTTGCAGTATCTCGTATCTACATTGGGGTACACTATCCGACAGATATTATCGGTGGTTGGTTATTAGCATTGGCACTTTTGTTGCTTTTATTTCCTTATTATGACCAAAAACGCTTTGAATGGCGCTTTCAGAGTAAACAGAAATAAAAAAATCAACTTCTTCAATTAGTGAAGAGGTTGATTTTTTAGTTATTCTGGTTGTTTGACAGGTCCATTTTCTGCAGTATCTAGAGCAGCTTTTACTGTTTGTGCAAAGAGAGTGGCACCTTCCAATTTAGTTGCACTATCTCCACCGAAGTGAATATTATCTGTACCGACCCAGAGTTGAGGATTGGCCTTTGCAACGGCATTCCAATCGGCGATCGTAATGTAATCATAGTTTTCTGCTAGTTGTCTTTCATAAGTAGCTTGCTTTTCTGCAACTGGGTTATCATATGATGCATAGTTACCATCATAAGGAGTTACAAAAATGAGGCGATAACCATTCGGAAGAAGCTCTATAATTTTATTGAGTTCTTCTTCATAATTGTAGACAATGTTCGTACCGGTTGCGATGACGACATTCTTTGTTAGAGTACCGCTATCGATATTGACTTTGAGAATCTCATAAGCTTGCGTAGTATTCCTACTACCTTGTGCATCAACGATAGCACCTGGTATTTGCTCGGTTAATTGACTAGTTGCATGCAATGTAACAGAGTCCCCAATAATCGTGACACCGTCAGTGACTTCGTAGGCGGTCGCTTTGCCTTTTTCAGCAAATGTCTTGGTTTGAGACATCCGACTGTCTGCTAAGTTGAGGCCGTCTACTAACATTTGTTGCTCTAGTGTTCCTAATTTTGGTGCAAAGATGCAAGTGATAAGGGTAAGAGAAAGTAGGAAACCGGCAACCCCCATTAATTGTTTGCGATAAGGAGCTAGATTAATTTCTTTTCCAAAAATTTTACCTACTTTTCCAATGAGGAATGGTTCAATCAAATAGAAGGATAGACTAGAGAAAAGGATGGACAACACAAGTGTGAGAAATACTGCTAGCAGGTTATCAAATAACTCTGAAAAAATGATATAGAAAGGCCAATGAAAAAGATAGAGGTTATAAGAAATGTCTGCTATAGAGAGTAAGATTGCAGGTTCTTTTATATTTTCGGTTTGTTCATGAAGAACTCTAGCTGCAAGAATCATTATGGAGGTGGCAATAGCTGACAGCAAAAATCCAAAAAGATAGGTCCATATACTTGTAAACTTAAACGTAAATAGAAGAATTAGCTCTAATGAAAATCCTGTAATAAGAACCAATAAAGTTTTATTGCGTGGCCATTGCTGTACAGTTCGTCGAAAAGCTCTAGTAGTTTGCTGGATTCCTGTTAAACAAGCTAAAAGACTACCTAAAAAGAAAGGAAAGAGGTGTGTCCAACTAGAGAAATAAATACTAGAAAAGTTTGTTACAAAAAAGCTGGATACAAACATAGATAGAAAGCTGAGAAGAAAAATTGCTCCAGAAGTTAGAAAAATCATTCCTCTTAGCTGACCAGCTGTCTTGGCAATTCGTGTTAGCCCCCAAATCAACAGGGCCCATATCAGATAGAAATGCACTTCAAGAGCCAGACTCCATGTGTGCAAAAAGAGGTGAGGAGTGAACTGATTTTCATAGCCACCACCTGCTAAAATTTCATAAATATTGGTCATAAAACCAATCGCGGCAAGTATTTGTTTGCCGATTCCAGCCAAAAAGTCATTTCGAATGAACCAAGCTAGCGGTGTTACGATACCAATAACCAATAGTAATGGTGGTAGAATGCGGTAAAAACGCCGTCTAAAAAATCCTTTAAGATCAATGCTGTTAGCTCTAGAAAATTCATCAATCAGGAGTGCAGTTGTCAGATATCCTGATAGGGTAAAAAATAAATCAACTCCTAGAAAACCTCCAGGAAAAAATTTGATAAAAAAGTGGTAGAGTAGGACACAAATTAAACCCAATACTCGTATTGCTGATAGCCATTTAATCCTCATATTGATAAATCCCCTGTTTAAATTTTCCTTCATAAATAGTTTTATTTTCTGTAGTCAGTTTTCCTTCTCCATCTGCCAGACCATTCTTAAACTCGCCAACATAAGTCCAGCCAGAAGCAGCTGTAAAGGTTCCTTCTCCATGGAAAATTCCATTTTTGAAATCTCCCTCATAGGTATCTCCATTTTTAAAAGTCAATTTTCCTTTTCCAGTCATTTTATTGGAAAGAACATAACCATGATAGGTGATTGCTCCGTTATCCAAGGTTAAAGTCTTTTGTGTAGGAATACGACCGATAAAAACAGATAGGGCAGATACCAAGATGAGAATAATGCAGAAAATTTCAATATTTTTCCGTGTTAAAAGTTCTGTTATTGGTCTATTAAAAACTGTAAATTTTATTTGTTTATCCATAGCAACCATCTCTTTTTTTATATACTATATTGATTATAGCATTTTACAGATTTTTTATAAAGTTTTCATACTATAAAAATCTTTCAACCCAATTCTGACATCCTTGTTTGACCATCCGATATGTTTCGTCAAAATCGCCGGTATACCAAGGGTCTGGGACGGATTTTTCTGCGAATTGGAAAATTTTATCTTGGGTATGGGAAGGAGCCATTTTCCGCAAATCTCGGACATTATTACTGTCCATACCAATGATGACGTCAAATTCTTCAAAATCTTTTTGAGAGATTTGTTGGGAGGTTTTGCTTGTATCATAGGGAATTTGATGTTGCTTGAAAATCTTCTGTGTTCCTGGATAGATAGGATTGCCATGTTCCCAAGATGATGTTGCCCGACTTTCGATATGAAGGGCATTGGTTAAATCTTTCATGACAAATTCTGCCATGGGACTACGGCAAATGTTGCCCAAACAGACAAAAACTATTTTTTTCATAGAAAACTCCTTTTCTTTTATTATACCTTATAAAAGAAAAAAGCCTGTGTGAAAAGGTTCTAAAATTAGGATTGTTCCAAGGAGTTTTACTTGTTTTTATTCGAGAAATTGTTTATAATGATTATAAATAAAAGAAAGTAGGTCTGTTTATGAATACATATTATCAATCTCCAGCAGAAATTGCTTCCTTTAGTCCACGTCAATCAGCAGTATTGGCTGATACGAAGGCTGTTCTCAATCAAGCAGTCGCAGACTTATCAGTTGCCCATTCTATTTTCCATCAAGTACATTGGTACATGCGTGGTCGTGGCTTCATGATTTGGCATCCAAAGATGGATGAGTATATGGATGAAATCGATGGTTATTTGGATGAGATGAGCGAGCGTTTGATTACTTTGGGTGGGGCACCGTTTTCTACTCTCAAAGAGTTTAGTGACAATAGTCAGCTTAAAGAAGTGTCAGGTGATTATAATTTGACAATTGAAGAGCAATTGGCGCGTGTAGTAGAGGTATTCCGCTATCTAGCCTCCCTCTTCCAAGAAGGATTTGACATTAGTGATGAAGAAGGTGACAGCGTAACGAATGATATTTTCAACGTAGCAAAAGCCAGCATTGAAAAACATATCTGGATGCTACAGGCTGAATTAGGTCAAGCCCCAGGTTTGTAAGAATTAGAAGAGCCCAGGTGGGTTCTTTTTTGTCGCCAAATGATTTGGATAAATTACGTTCTAAAAAATTTTGAGAGAAATAGAAATGGTATCTTTGAATTCTTTATAAATTTTTAGGATGTAAATATTTGCATTAGTGCAACACTTGTGTTAAGATATAAGAAAATAGAAATTAGAAATTAGAAATGGGTAAGGATGGCAACAGATAAAAATCGAATTATGATTAGTTTGGATGATAAGAACTTGGAACATTTGGAACATCTTATTGAGGATGCTAGGGATCGAAGAGGATTACGCCTTACTAAGTCGCAAATTGTCGAACTGTTATTAAATACAGTTGATACATTTGATGATATCATGGGGAGTTTACAAAAATAGGGAGTCATCCCTATCTATTTATGAGATAAGTGTTGCACTAGTGTATGGATGGTGGTAGAAAGTGGTTGTATATATACGTGAAGGAAAATTTTTAGAGGAAACGTCGGTGAATAAATTTAATGCACAAGTAGGCTATCATCTGAGAGGTGAGGAAGTGCGTTTATTTAAAGATACTTCTGAAATTAAGCGACTCTACAAAGAAGATATTTTAATTGATTATATTTATGAAACAAGATGGATTCTAGAAAAAATGGGGATAGAGGTTTCTGAGTTAGATTATCCACAAGAATTGGCTTCATTTTATGGACGTTGGATTAAAGGAGGGAGAATTGGAGAAATAGTCAATCATCCTGAAAATTGGGGAGTGTTTATAAAGCCGATGGTGGGTAGTAAAAAATTTACAGGCAGAGTGATTCGGTCGGCGAGCGATTTAATAGGTATCGGTTTGCCATTTGATTATCCGATTTGGATAAGTCAAGCACTTGACTTTAAAAGAGAATGGCGTGTCTTTGTTCTTGATGGTCAAGTGTTAGATGTGCGTCCTTATAGAGGAGATTATCATTATCATTATGATGGTGCAATCATTGATCAAGCTATTGTAAGCTGGAAAAACGCACCTGCTGCATATGCAATGGATATCGGAGTAACCGAAGATGGACAGACACTCATTGTCGAAATCAATGATGGTTATGCACTTGGTAATTATGGTTTGAATCCTTTGAAAGCAGCAGTTTTTTTCGAAAGGCGATGGCGTGAATTGACGCAACCGTATTTTAAGAATCATGAATATTTACTTTTAAATAATGAATAGGAGAAACGAAAATGGGAAAAATTATTGTTACAGGAAAAGCAATCGAATATGTTCAAATGGATTTAATGAAAATCCGGATTACTATCAATAGTTTTGAAAGTAGTCCAAAGAGGGCGATTGCTGTATTGAGGGAAAACACCGAACAATTGTTATCGGATTTGAAAGACTTGCTTGGAAATCTTAAAGTTGTCCGTTTGCATGAAGAAGAGATTGATTTTCAGAATTATGCGGATGACGAGGCTGGAGTATGCAGAAGAGAGTTCTCTATTGCCGTACCGTTGAATCTTGAATTGTGTGATAAAATTGTTCAAGTATTGGCTGATTCAGATTATTATCCAGAGTATACGGTAGGATATTACCACAGTAATCCTCAGGAAATTGAAGAAAGGCTATTGGAAAAGGCGGTCTTGGATTCCAAGAAAAAAGCTGAATCAATTGCCAAGTATTCTAATCAAACGCTCAAAGGAATCGAAGAAGTTAAGAACAATTCCTGGCATTCTTCAGAAGCTTTAGAAAGCATTGACTGGATGGAATGTGAAACTCCTCGCTTTACTTCGGGGTCGAAGGTTTCGTTTACAGAACTTTCGCAACCTGAAGAGCGCTTAAGTAAAGAAGTTGAAATTGTCTGGAATTGTGAGTAAGAAGATGAAACCAGTAATGTTATTTCCTTCGGATGTTTTCCAGATAAAGCAAGTTGATGAGGAATTACAAGCAGAATATGAAGCGGCTAAAGAATATTTTGAAGTTCTACTATTTGATAACTTAGCCTGGTTTGAAGAGGGGAAATTAAGGTTATCCAAGAAAGTAGATGTCCCTCAAACTTGTATTTATCGAGGTTGGATGATGAAACCAGAAGTCTATCGAAATTTCTTTAATCAATTATCAGAACAAGGGCTGGATTTGCTGACTCGGCCAACAGAGTATGAGGCACTTCATTTATTTCCGAAAGTGTACCCGTTGGTCAAGGAAGATACTGCTTCGATATTGGTCTACCCAGAGGGTCAGAGACCGAATGTAATCGAAATTCGGGAGCATTTTACTGAATTTATGCTCAAAGACTATGTCAAGTCTGTCAAAGGGGCACAAATTCCGTCCAAAATCTCTTCAGGAATCCATCAGGATGAATTGGAAGAACTGTTAGCTACCTTCTATCGATTGAGGGGAAATCTATTTACAGGGGGTATCTGTCTCAAAGAGATACTGCCTTTGAAATATTACGGCTCGAAGACGAATGAATATAGGGTGTTTATATGTAAAAATTCTGTTGTATCCATTAGTCAGAATAGTCAGCAATCTACCTCAACCCTCAGTCCACCTAAAGAGTTAATCGAAAAGTATCGAAATCTTCCGAGCCCATTCTATACTGTTGATGTTGCAGAATTAGAGGACGGGATGTGGAAGGTGTTGGAAACAGGAGATGGTCAGGTTTCGGGCTTGTCGCTCAACCAAGATTACTCTCTATTCTTCAAAACTCTATCTTCCATCCTATCGTAAACGTAAAAAAGAGCCAAATTTATTGGGCTCTTTTTTGTCGTCTGCTATTTATGACATTTGTCATATTCAGTCATGACAAAGGCTTCTAGTAGGGTTGTTGGTGGAAGGGCTATACTGTGTGTGTAAGATTCACTTAGCCAATAATCAATAAAGGAGATTGTTATGAAATCATTTGTTCAAACAGGTAGTTCTTATTTCGTTATTGCCTTTATCCTCCTCTATACTTCTTGCATTTTGTTTGGTCAAGGCTTGCAAGTAATGACCTACTTGGCTTGGTCCTTGCCAGCAAGTATGGTCATTGGGATTGTTGGAGCGGTGATATGTCAGAAAGGAGAGCAAGGATGATTCAAGTCAATCAGTTAGAAAAAATCATCAAAGGACGGACGATTTTGTCCAATATTTCCTTTGAAATCAAGTCAGGAGAATGTGTGGCTTTAATCGGTCCAAACGGGGCTGGGAAAACGACGCTTATGTCTTGTTTGTTGGGAGATAGGAAAGCGACGAAAGGCCAGGTTTTGTTGGACGGTCTGGCTCCACAGGCTCAGTCTAATAAGGAAAAGGTGGCAGTCTTACCACAAGAAAATGCTATCCCGACAGACCTGAAGGTCAAGGAATTGCTCCGCTTTTTCCAAGCCATCTACAAGGATAGTCTGACAGATGCGGAAATCGACAGCCTGCTCTGCTTTTCCCCAGAGCAAAAAAATCAACTGGCAGGTAAGCTATCGGGTGGTCAGAAGCGGCTCTTGGCTTTCGTCATCTGCCTGATTGGCAAGCCCAAGTTGCTTTTCTTGGACGAGCCGACGGCGGGCATGGATACTTCGACCCGTCATCGTTTTTGGGAGATTGTCCATGAACTTAAGGCTCAGGGTGTGACTATTTTTTATACCAGCCACTACATCGAGGAAGTGGAGCATACGGCGGAGCGGATTTTGGTCTTGCACCAGGGGAGGTTACTAAGAGATACCACGCCATTTGCCATGCGGAGTGAGGAGCAAGAAAAAGAAGTGACTTTGCCGATTGCCTTTGCGGCGGTGGTGGAGAGCTTGGCTGAAATCAATGAGATTAGCTACAAACAGGACACGGTCAGCTTTAAGACCCGAGCCATTGAGCAGGTTTGGGCTAGCTTGCAGGAGGCAGGTTGTCGGATTTCAGACCTAGAGGTTCAGAACAAAACCCTGCTTAATAGCCTATTTGACAAGACAAGGGAGGAAGAATCATGAAAGCATTGGTTCAAGTAGAGGCGTTAAAATTATCTAGGAGTTTGGGAGTTTTTCTCCTGTCTATCGGGATGCCAGTTATCTTTTTCCTGATTTTTTCTTCGACGGTTGACTTAGGTGATGAGAACTTGCAAAAGGCCTTTATTCAGTCTTATATGTTAACCATGACAGGATTTTCCATGTCAGGCTTTGCTCTCTTTACTTTTCCCATGATGCTGGCAGAGGATAGAAATAATAGCTGGTTGACCTTCCTACAACATTCTCCACTTCCAATCTGGAAATATTATCTATCTAAAATTGTACGGGTCTTTCTCTGCTTTGTGTCTTCCATCGCCATTGTCTTTGCGGTTGGAGGCTTGGTCAAGGGAGTTGAGTTGACAGCACAGGAATGGGTAATTTCGGCTCTCTTACTTTTAGTAACCTCTATCGTATTTCTAGCTATTGGCTTGCTTTTGGTGCAAATTCAGTCGGAACAAACCATGTCGGTGGTGGCCAATCTACTCTATTTTGTCCTTGCTATCATGGGTGGCTCTTGGATGCCTGTTTCACTCTTTCCAGACTGGGTGCAGCGGATTTGTAAACTCATGCCCAGCTACCATGTCAACCAGCTGGTGACCACCTATGCCCAAGAGGGAGATTTTCTCTGGAAATCCTTGCTAATTGTCCTAGGCTATGCGATAATTTTCTTAGGAATTGCTCTAGTTCTGAATAGAAAATCCGAGAAGCAGTGAGGTGACAGATGATATTTGAAAAAAGAAAGGTACCACTCATGTTCTTCGTGGGCATGGTCTTTCTCTATTTTCCCTTTTATTACGCCCAGTATAGTCCTAATCCGACGGCAGTTGTCCTAGCGACCATTCTCTTTGCCCTGGTCTATTGCTCCCTCTTTTATACCGACCACAAGCTCTATTCCCTGCTGGCTTGGTTTTACCTGATTGGCTATATCGCCGTCATGAGTTTTTGGGGCAATCTGCAATTCTCCCTCTTTATCTTTAATCTGTCCACTATGCTGGGCTGGTATTATAAAGAGAATCGACCGACCTATCGGACGGTGTCCTACGGGCTTTTGTTGCTGGCTATTATCCTATGGGCTCTCTTTGGTCCAGTTCCTTTTGAGATGAGAGCCTTTGCCCTCGTCATTCACTTTTTCGGCTTGGCCTTGCTGATTTTCAGCTGGATTGAGACCAAGCGGGAAGCCCTTCAGCAACGCCTACAGGAGCAGAATGCGTCCATCAATCTCCTTCTGGCTGAGAATGAACGCAACCGTATCGGTCAGGACTTGCACGACACACTTGGTCATGTCTTTGCCATGCTATCCGTCAAGGCGGAGCTGGTACAGACTCTCTTGGACCACGACCAGATTGACCAGGCCAAGAAGGAAGCGCTAGAGCTACAGACCTTAGCCAAGGACTCCATGCAGGAGGTCCGCCAGATTGTCCAGTCCCTCAAGCAGCACACCGTGGCAGAGGAACTCCAGATTTTGCAGCAGATGTTGGACTTGGCAGGAGTGGATTTGGTCGTTTTGGGCGGAGAAATAGCAGAGCAGCTCAGCTTGCCCGTCCAGAACAAGCTGGCTATGGTGCTGAGAGAGTTGGGCAATAACCTGCTCAAGCATAGCCAGGCTAGCAAGTGCCGTTTGGTTTTTGAAAAAGACCAGAAAGAATTGGTTTTGCACTACGAAGATAACGGTGTGGGCTTTGCCCAGTTGACAGGGCAGGAATTGCATACCATAAAAGACAGGCTAGTGACTGTTCAAGGAAGTTTGGAATTTCTTTCTCTGGTCAAGCCCACCCGCCTGTCCATTCGGATTCCGTTTGAGGAGGTGGTAGAATGAGAATCTTAGTCGCAGAAGACCAAGCTATGCTGCGAGACGCCCTCTGTCAACTCTTGGGTTTTCAAGATACGGTTGAGGCTGTTTTACAGGCAGAAAATGGCAGTCAGGCCATTTCTCTACTGGAAAAAGAGCGGATAGATGTCCTTCTTTTAGACATTGAAATGCCTGAAAAGACTGGTCTAGATGTCTTGGAATGGGTGCGTGAGAAATCCTTGCCTGTCAAGGTTGTCATCATGACCACTTTTAAGCGACCGGGTTATTTTGAACGAGCAGTCAAGGCAGATGTGGATGCTTATGTGCTGAAAGAACGGTCGATTTCGGACCTCATGCGGACCATTGAAACGGTCTTGGCTGGGCGAAAGGAGTACTCACCAGAGTTAATGGACATTCTTTTGACTCAACGCAGTCCCTTGACAGCCCAAGAACATCAGCTGCTCAAGCTGGTTGCTGACGGCTTGTCCAACAAGGAAATTGCTAGCCAACTCTTCCTGTCTGACGGAACGATCCGAAACTACATGACCTCTATCCTGTCCAAGCTGGGTGCTGAAAACCGCACTGCTGCTGTTAAGGTGGCACAGGAAAAGGGCTGGCTGTAAACTAAGTGAGAAATTTGACCCTCCCCTTGAAAATCTCCTGATATTTTGCTAAAATTTTTCTATGAAACGACTATATGATGTGCAACAGTTGCTGAAACGATTCGGAATAATTGTTTACATGGGCAATCGCCTCTATGACATTGAAATGATGCAGATCGAGCTTAATCGAGTCTATCAGGCAGGTGTCCTAGATAGGCTAGAATATATGGAAGCCGAACTGGTTTTGCGCCGGGAACATCGTTTGGAGTTAGAGTATCAGAGAAGTAAGGAGAAATGATAATGGAAACAGTATGGACCATACTCGTATTTGTCGCTATTTTAGGTGGCTGGATGGGCTTTAATTATTGGAGATTACGCCGTGCGGCGACTGTTATTGATAATGCGGAATTTGCTGAAAAAATTCATGGAGGTCAGTTGGTTGATTTACGTGATCCGAGTGAGTTCAGCAGAAAGCATATCTTTGGTGCAAGGAATATTCCCTATCAACAATTGAAACAATCTACAGCCGCTCTTCGTAAGGACAAACCTGTCTTGATTTATGAAAATGACCGTGGTCAATTGGTGACACCAGCAGCCCTTTATTTGAAGAAACAAGGATTTAATGAAATTTACATCCTTAGCTATGGTCTGAATGGTTGGAACGGGAAAGTGAAAACAGCTAGATAAAATCATAATGCTATCGAAGCCACAGGGACTGAGTTCCCTGGGCTTTTTCCATTCTCATATTGAGCTTTTCTGGGTGATTCTCGTCAACTGTATAAAATTTTGCTATAATAGTCTTTATGAGAATTGTGTCAGGAAACTATGGCGGTAGGCCCTTAAAAACCTTAGAAGGAAAGACCACCAGACCCACATCGGACAAGGTGCGTGGTGCCATGTTTAACATGATTGGTCCTTATTTTGACGGTGGTCGAGTTTTGGATCTTTACGCAGGAAGTGGCGGTCTGTCCATCGAGGCTATTTCTCGCGGGATGGATTCGGCAGTTCTGGTCGAGCGAGATCGGAGAGCACAAGCTGTTATCCGCGATAATATCAAGATGACAAAGGAAGAGAGCAAGTTTCAACTTCTAGCTATGGAAGCCAAGCAGGCTCTGACTAGTTTGAGCGGATCTTTTGAATTGGTCTTTTTGGATCCTCCTTATGCAGCAGAGGACATTGTGGCAGATATTACTGAGCTGTGTCAGCGTCAGCTATTGTCCCAAGATGTGATGGTGGTCTGTGAGACGGATAAGACAGTTTCTCTTCCAGAGGAAATAGCAGAGCTGGGAATTTGGAAGGAAAAAGTTTACGGAATTAGTAAGGTAACAGTGTATGTTAGATAAGATTGGATTGTTTACAGGGTCTTTTGATCCCATTACCAATGGTCATATGGATTTGATTAAGCGCGCGAGTGGACTCTTTGACACCTTGTATGTCGGAGTTTTTACCAATCCCGAAAAAAAAGGTTTGCTGACAGGACTAGAACGAAAGGCAATCCTGGAAAAACTCTTTGCGAGCAAGGAGAATATCAAGGTTATTCTATCTGAAAATGAACTGGTAGTTGATGTTGCCAAGCGTTACGGAGTGACTCACTTGGTTCGTGGACTGCGTAATGCGATCGATTTGGAATACGAATCTAGTTTTGATTTTTACAATCGCAATCTAGCATCAGATTTGGAGACGATCTACCTGATTGCTAAACCAGAACTCAAGTTTGTATCGTCCAGTCAAGTGCGAGAGTTACTGTATTTCAAACAGGATATTGGACCCTATGTGCCCACCCTAGTTTATGAGGAGATAAAAAAACATGAAGAAACACACTAAAAAAATTATTCTAATTCTATCCATTGTTGGAGCCTGCCTATTACTCTGGTTTGCTTTGCTTTTTCCGCTACCTTATTATCTAGAGAAACCCGGAGGAGCAGATGACATCCGGACAGTCTTGTCAGTGAATGGTGAGGTAGATCAGGAGGACGGTTCTTATAATTTTGTCTATATAAATGTGTCACAAGCAACAGCTGTTCAGCTCTTCGCCGCTTATTTTAATCCTCATATTGATATTTATACCGAGGAGGAAATGACCGGAGGAGCAACAAGCGAAGAATACTACCGGATTAGCCAGTATTATATGGAAACTTCCCAAAATATGGCGAAGTACCAAGGATTGACTCTGGCAGGTAAAAACGCGGAGTTAGAATTTTTTGGTGTCTATGTAATGGGACTTGCTGAAGATTCTAGCTTTCAAGGAATTCTCAATATCGCAGATACAGTGGTTAGCATAAATGGAAAGACCTTTGAAAATTCTGCTGATTTGATAGCCTATGTTGGTAGTTTAGATTTAGGGAGTGACGTAACCGTTGGTTATATTAGTAATGGACAGGAATATGAGGCAGACGGAACCATTATCAAATTAGAAAACGGAAAGAATGGTATCGGAATCAGCCTAGTGGATCACACTCAAGTGAAGACGGATCAGGAGATTACATTCCATACGGCTGGAATTGGAGGTCCAAGTGCTGGACTCATGTTTACTCTGGCAATCTATACACAATTAGCTGATCCAGATTTACGGGATGGTCGGATAATTGCAGGAACTGGAACGATTGAACAGGATGGTTCGGTCGGAGATATTGGAGGAGCAGACAAGAAAGTTATTTCAGCAGCTCAAGCTGGGGCAGAAATTTTCTTTGTTCCAAATAATCCTGTAGATGAAGAAGTCTTAAAAGAAAAACCAGATACAAAAACAAACTACGAAGAAGCTATGGAAGCGGTGGAATCTGAAAATCTAGATATCACAGTTGTCCCTGTCACAACTGTCCAAGAAGCAATTGATTATTTGGAAAAAACACGAAAATAATACTTTGTGATTGTGGATGGTTGTATAATTTGAAGTAAAAGTCGAACAAGGATGGTTTTCTGAATTTCAGATCCGACCTTGTTCTTTTTTGGATAATGGTACTGTCTCCATTATAACGCATTCAGCTATGTAAAAACCTCTTTCCTTTCCTACTTCAGGAGGAGGAAAAGTTGAAAAAATCTGTTACAATAGAGGAGAAAGGATTCTATCTATGAGAAAAGTTCAACTTTTTTTACTTCTAGAGAGCATTGTATTTACTCTAGCGCTTTTTGATGTAGTGGCTAGTGAAACATCTCGAGTCATATTGATTTTTGCTGTCTTACTTGTAACAACTTGGTATGTGACAGGGAGGAAGTTTAACAGTTCCTTACTATCTAGCGCTTTTCTTCTCTTTTTCTTGGTTTTTGCTCTTAATCCTTATTTTATTTTAGGAATTCTCTTTTTAATCGTATATATTTTGATTAACTTTTTCTCTCGTAACGAAAAACGGAATCAATATACGCACATCTTATTAGATGACGAATCAATGGAGCCACTCCGTCAAAAAAACCAATGGTGGGGGAACCAAGAACATTCTCAAGATCATTATGGATTTGAAGATATCAATATTATTCGTCTATTTGGTAATGATGTAGTCGACTTGGATGAAACAGTTTTGGTTGGTCGTGATAATGTTGTTATCATTCGCAAGACCTTTGGTCGGACAAAGATTATTTTACCGATTGATGTAGAAATTTCGCTGTCGGCAACAACTCTTTATGGTCAAGTCGGTTTCTTAGGTTTATCACGTTGGGATTTGCGTAATGAACGTTTAGCAGTGGCTAGTCCAGGTTATCAAGAGTCGCATAAGAGGGTTAAGGTAGTAGTGAATAGCCTCTATGGTGATGTGGAGGTGGTGAGAGTATGATGAGGAAAAGTGGCTTTTTTCTTCTGTTTTGGTATGCATTGCTGATAGTTCTCGTTGTTCTAGCAGCAGTATTTCCTCTCCTTAATCATTCTTTATTAGATGTCAGTCTTTGGATTTCAACAGAGCAGTTGTTGTTTACTCTTTTGTTGCTGGTAATACTACTGACCTTGTTTTTATCTATTTTGGTTCAATCGGTGAGTGTGGTATCAACTCAGGTTATGCGACAAAAAATTAGGATGATTTTGCAAAATAAAACTCTACGTAGCCAAGCTGAGGAAGACCAACTTTTATTGGACTTGTCAGATAAAGTTCGTAGTTTAACTAGACAAGTTCAATTGATTGACAATCAGGATTTGGTCAAACAAGAGGAAATTGTAGAAGGAGAGAGAAAACGAATTGCTCGTGATTTACATGACACAGTTAGTCAAGAGCTCTTTGCGACTTCTATGATTTTATCGGGTCTAGCTAGCAATCTAAAGCAAATACCTTCTGAGACGGTGTCTGACCAGCTCATTGTTGTTAAAGAAATGATTGAGACTGCTCAGCGAGATTTGAGAATATTACTCCTACATTTGAGACCGAGTGAATTAGATAGTAAAACTTTGGTAGAAGGATTTGAGTACATACTCAAAGAAGTCAGTGATAAGAGCTCTGTGCAGGTGCAGTTTATTCACGAAGTTAGGGAGCTTCCTAAATCTATCGAGGACCACCTCTTTAGGATTGCTCAAGAAATTATCAGTAATACACTTCGGCACGCTAAGGCTAAACATCTAGATATTTATTTAATTCAATCTGAATCGGAGCTTCAGCTAAAAATGACAGATGATGGTGTTGGTTTTGTCTTGTCAGATGATCGAGCAATCAGTTATGGATTACAAAATATTCAAGAACGCGTAGAGGATATGGCGGGGACCATCAAAATTCGTAGTGCCAAAGGAAAAGGAGTATCTATTGATATTCGTATTCCACTTTTGAAAGGAAAGACAGATGAACAAGATACGAGTAATGCTAGTCGATGACCATGAAATGGTGCGTTTAGGATTAAAAAGTTTTTTAAATTTGCAGTCAGACATAGAGGTTGTATCAGAGGCAAAAGACGGTCAAGAAGGGGTTGAGAGAGCTCTCCAAATCCGACCAGACATTATTGTTATGGACTTGGTTATGCCTAATATGACTGGTGTAGAAGCGACATTGGCGATCTTAGAACAATGGTCAGACGCAAAAATTTTGATACTGACTTCTTACTTAGATAATGAAAAAATTTATCCGGTTCTAGATGCAGGGGCGCGTGGATATATGCTCAAAACCTCAAGTGCTGAGGAAATTCTTCGAGCGATTCGTAAGGTGTATGGGGGCCAGTTAGCTATCGAAACTGAGGTGGAAAAGAAAGTTGAAAACCATCGCAAGCATCCAGCACTGCATGAAGATTTGACGGCTAGAGAACATGAGATACTATTACTTTTAGCCAAAGGGTATGATAATCAACGCATTGCAGATGAGTCGTTTATTTCTCTAAAGACCGTCAAAACTCATGTTTCAAATATACTCTCTAAGTTAGCTGTCAGTGATCGTACGCAGGCGGTTGTCTATGCTTTCCAACATGGCTTGGTGGAACAAGATGAGGAATAATGGTATAATGAAATTTATCTAAGTAATGAAGTGGGGAATGACAAAAAATGGATGTAAAATTAAAGTATAAGGCTAAAAAAATAAAAATTGTCTTTTTTGACATAGACGATACCTTGCGTTTAAAAGATACTGGTTATATGCCAGAATCTATCAAACAAGTCTTTGCCTCCTTGAGAAAAAAAGGGATTATGACAGGTATTGCCTCAGGACGGGCTATCTATGGGATTGTGCCTGAGATAATGGCGCTACAACCTGATTTTTTTGCTATGATTAACGGTTCTTATGTTGAAGATGCAAAAGGTAAAGTTATTCGTCAGGAAATGATTCCCACAGATATGGTGAAACAGGTAATTGATTGGACAAAAAATATCGGTATAGACTATGGTTTGATGGGGAGCCACAAAGCAGTGCTTTCTTACCGTGATGATCGTATTAGCCACACAATTGATCCAATTTATGATAATTTAGAAACTGACCCAGACTTCTATCAAGATAATGATATTTATCAAATATGGACCTTTGAGCAAGAGGGACAAGAAGTCGAATTACCTGCCGACTTAAAAGAACACATGCGTAGTGTACGTTGGGAAGCTATTTCATCAGATATCATTTTACAAGAAGCTTCAAAAGCAGCAGGTGTTGCAGCTGTTGTAGAACATTTAGGTCTGAAGCCAGAAAATGTTATGGTATTTGGGGACGGGCTCAATGACCTAGAAGTATTTGATTACGCAGGTATTAGTATCGCTATGGGGAATTCCCATCCAGATTTAGCAGCTAAGGCTGATTACATCACAAAAAAAGTAGAAGAAGATGGCATCTTTGATGCCTTGGAGAAATTAGGAATGGTAGAAAAAGAGAAGTATTATCCGCAAGTCGAAATTGAAACAGCTGAAGGACCGGTTGCTTATGTTAAAACAAATCATGGAACGATGAAAATTAAGCTATTTCCAGAGATTGCTCCCAAAACAGTTGCAAACTTCATCGCATTAGCGAAAGATGGTTACTATGATGGAGTTATTTTCCACCGTATTATTAAAGATTTTATGATTCAAGGAGGGGACCCCACTGGAACAGGTATGGGGGGTGAATCTATATATGGAGCAGCATTTGAAGACGAATTTTCGATGGAAGCCTTTAATATAAGAGGTGCCCTGTCTATGGCTAATGCTGGACCAAATACTAATGGTAGTCAATTTTTCATTGTACAAAATACAAGTCTCCCATACTCTAAAAAAGAATTAGAGCGCGGTGGATGGCCTTCTGAAATAGCAGAGCTATATGCGGAAAATGGAGGAACACCACACTTAGATAACCGTCATACAGTATTTGGTCAATTACTAGATAATGAATCGTATACAGTACTCGATGCTATTGCAAGTGTTGAAACAGGGGTTATGGACAAACCAGTAGAAGATGTTGTCATCGAAACCATCGAAATCAAGGATGAAGATTAAGATGAAAATTGGTGATAAAATAAAAGGAAAGGTAACAGGTATTCAACCGTATGGAGCCTTTGTTGAATTAGAAGATGGCAGTAGCGGACTAATTCATATCTCAGAAATTAAGACAGGTTATGTAGACAATATTTTTGAGATAGTTAAGATTGGACAGGAAATCTTAGTTCAAGTTGTTGATTTGGACGAATATACAGGAAAATCTAGTCTATCTCTGCGTACGTTAGAGGAAGAAAAACAAAAAATTCCTCGTCATCACCGCTTTACTAATGAACGGCACAAAATCGGCTTCGCTCCCCTAGCAAAAAAGCTTCCCCAGTGGACCAAGGAAGCTAAAGAATATTTGAGTAAATAACAAAAGGAAGTATTTGAAGACTTCCTTTTTTGTTATTTACACTTCGAAATCATATAGGGCAGTAGATAGATAACGCTCTCCGTTATCAGGCAAGATGGCTAGTACTTTTTTACCGACGCCCAATTCTTTTGCGACTTCTATGGCAGCGTGAATTGCTGCACCAGAAGAAATTCCGACTAAGAAACCTTCTTGTCCACCGATAGCACGACCAGTAGCCAATGCATCATCTGATTTGACGCGGATAATGCCGTCATAGGCAGTTGTATCCAGTGTATCAGGGATAAAACCGGCTGAAATTCCTTGGATTTTGTGTGGACCAGGTGCCTCACCAGATAGGACAGCTGATTCATCAGCTTCTACGGCATAGATAGCAATGTTAGGGTTGGCAGCTTTCAAAACGTGTGAAACGCCAGAAACGGTACCCCCAGTACCCACACCAGATACAAAGGCATCTAGACCAGTTGCTCCAAAGTCTTCCAAAATTTCCTGTCCTGTTGTATCTTCATGAACTTTTGGATTAGAAGGATTAGCAAACTGGAATGGCACCCAGCCATTTTTCTCTTTAGCAATTTCTTGTGCCTTAGCGATAGCACCTTTCATCCCTTCGCTACCAGGAGTCAAGACAAGTTCAGCACCGTAAGCTTGGATAATCTTACGACGCTCGACGCTCATGGTTTCAGGCATAACGATAATCACCTTATACCCTTTTGCGGCACCGACCCAAGCAAGTCCGATACCGGTGTTACCACTTGTTGGCTCAACGATGGTATCTCCAGGTTTAATAATGCCAGCTTTTTCAGCATCTTCAATCATAGCCAAGGCGATACGGTCTTTAACAGAAGATCCAGGGTTAAAGGCTTCTAGTTTTACATAGACTTCTGCCGCACCTTCTGGAACGATATTGTTGAGCTTGATAATTGGTGTTTTTCCAACTAATTCAGTAATACTTTGATAAATAGCCATATGGCACCTCCAAATAATGTTATTTTACATTATATAGTAGAAAGAGAAAAAAGTATAATATAAAAAAACTATCAGGTGATAGTCTTTTTTAATGGACAGGAACTTCAACGATTCGAGAATCTGTTTTCTTTGCTGAGATTTTTCCATGGTAAAAATCTGTCAGACTAGCAAGTGTCTGGTCAAGAAATTCTTTATCAACAAAAATCATGGTTTCGACATCGGTTGTAAATTGAGTATCGAATTCATCTAAGCCTTGCTCTGCTCTCCAATTGGCAAACTCTTGATATTGGGTATAAGACATGCTGATAGAAATGCCCTCTTGCTCCTTTACTTCTACAATTCCAATTTCCTTAACCGCATTGGCAACAGCTCCTGCATAAGCACGGATTAGTCCACCAGCCCCCAGTTTTATACCACCAAAATACCGAGTAACAACTGTCGCGACATTTGTCAGTTCATGATTTTCCAAAACAGTCAACATTGGAACGCCAGCAGTCCCAGATGGCTCGCCGTCATCAGAGGAACGCTTGATTTCCATATTTTCTCCAAGGACAAAAGCAGAGCAGTTATGGGTAGCCTTGTAATGTTCTTTTTTTATCTTGTTGATAAAGTCGCGAGCTTCCACCTCGCTAGTCACTCGTTTCATAAAACAGATAAAACGTGATTTTTTGATTTCTTCTTCAATTACACCGTCTTCTTTGATTGTCTTAAATTCTTTCATATCCAAATTGTACTAATTTTTTTCAAAACTGACAAGAAATTCCGAATAAATAAGTGATGAAAGAACTAGAAAATTACTATGGAAGACTCTTTACCAAATACCAATTAACTGCTAGTGAACGAGAAAAGGCAGTCAACATCTCAAGTCTAACAGAAAATAAGGTATGTTTCCGCTGTGGAACACCTTTCGAGGAAGAAAATAAATTACCAAATGCAACTTACTATTGTAGGAACTGCATCCTTTTGGGAAGAGTACGGTCGGATGAACAGCTTTATTATTTTCCACAAAAAGCCTTTCCCCAAAATTCTTGTCTAAAATGGAAAGGACAATTAACCGATTGGCAGCAAAGAATTTCAGATGGTCTTCGTGCAAATGTTGAAAAAAGAAAAGCTACCCTAGTTCATGCAGTGACAGGAGCAGGAAAAACGGAGATGATCTATCATACCCTTGCTTCAGTCATCGATAAGGGTGGGGCAGTCTGCCTAGCTAGTCCTCGGATTGATGTCTGTATCGAACTCTATAAACGTTTGCAAAATGACTTTACTCTTCCTATCAGCTTGTTACATGGAGAATCAGAGCCTTATTTTCGTACACCGCTTGTAGTAGCCACTACCCATCAGTTACTAAAATTTTATCAGGCTTTTGATCTGGTCTTGATTGATGAAGTGGATGCCTTCCCCTATGCAGATAATCCCATGCTCTATCGAGCAGTCGACAATGCAGTAAAAACAGATGGTGTCCAAGTCTTTTTGACGGCAACTTCAACAGATGAACTGGAGAAAAAGGTCAAGACAGGTAAATTAGAACGCCTTAGCTTGCCCAGACGATTTCATGGAAATCCTCTGGTTGTACCTCAAAAGATTTGGTTTTCGAAATTTGATAGCTATTTAAAGAAGAATAAACTCCAACCAAAATTAGCAAAGGCTATTCAAGAACAACGAAAGTCAGGCTTTCCTTTACTCCTTTTTGTACCAGAAATTTCAAAAGGTCAAGAATTTGCAACAATAATGAAAAAAGAATTTCCAAGAGAAGTAATTGGCTTTGTTTCAAGTCAGACTGACAATCGGCTTGAAATAGTAGAAGGATTTCGTAACAAAGAAATCAGTATCTTGATTTCGACAACCATCCTCGAACGTGGGGTGACCTTTCCAGGTGTAGATGTCATAGTTGTCCAAGCCAATCATTATCTCTATAGCTCATCTAGTTTGGTACAGATTGCTGGACGTGTCGGCAGGAGCATGGATCGTCCAACAGGCCTCCTTCAATTTTTCCATGAGGGTTCTACTCGCTCGATTGAAAAAGCCATTGCAGAAATCAAACAAATGAACAAGGAGGCTGGCTATGTCTAACTGTCTACTTTGCGACCAAGCCATGAAAATAAAGACGAGATTTTCGAATCTTATCTTCTTTAGTAAAGCACAGTCGGGAGTTTGTAGCGATTGCTTTTCGACTTTTGAGGAAATAGCAGAGCAACACTGTCCGTGTTGTTCTAAAAGCGGAGAGTCAACAATCTGCCAAGATTGTCAGTATTGGCAAAAACAAGGCAAAACAGTTTCTCACATAGCCTTGTTTAAATACAATGATGAAATGGCAAACTATTTCAGTCGCTACAAATTTCAAGGTGATTATTTATTAAGAAAAGTTTTTGCTAAAGAGCTTATACTTTATTTTAAACAATGGGAAGGTTACACCATTGTTCCCATACCACTTGGTCAGAGGCGTTTAGAAGAAAGAGGCTTTAATCAAGTTACAGCCCTATTAGATGAGGCTGGCCTTCCCTACCGTAGCCTATTAGGGAAAGAAGATGTTGATAAACAATCGGCTAAAAGCAGAACAGAACGATTGAAAATCAGGCAGCCATTCTATCTTATAGCGGAAACACCGCTACCAGAAAATATTTTACTGGTAGATGATATCTATACAACTGGCGTCACAATTCAGTTAGCTAAGGAAATTCTTATGAAAAATGGAGCGAAAACAGTCAAAAGTTTTTCAATTGCGCGTTAGCAAACGCTTGCAAAAATATTTTTTAGTGGTATAATGAAAGTGAAGAAAGGCGAAAGCCTAGAAAGAGGTATATCCTATGATTAAATTCAGTATTCGTGGAGAAAATTTGGAAGTTACAGAAGCACTTCGTAGTTATGTAGAAGAAAAAGTGGCTAAAATCGAGAAGTACTTCCATGCTGATCAAGAATTGAGTGCAAAAGTTAACCTTAAAGTCTATCGAGACAAACGTTCAAAGGTTGAAGTGACAATTCCAGTTGGTTCAATCACTCTTCGTGCAGAAGATGTTTCGCAAGATATGTATGGTTCGATTGATTTAGTTGTCGATAAGATTGAGCGTCAAATTCGCCGGAATAAAACTAAAATCGAGAAAAAAAATCGACAAAAACTTCCGACTGGTCAAATTTTCCGAGATGACCTTGCCGATCAAGCAGATGAAGAAGTAAAAATTGTTCGTACTAAGCAGGTTGATTTAAAACCAATGGATATTGAAGAAGCAATTCTACAATTAGAATTGCTAGGGCATGATTTCTTTATCTACACAGATGCGAAGGATGCAACAACAAATGTCATCTATAAACGAGAAGATGGCGATCTTGGATTGTTAGAAGTTAGACAATAAAATAAGAGTCTCCTGAAAAAGGAGGCTTCTATTTTACTTGACAATCAGCTATTAAATATAGTAGATTTTTTAAGCTTTCAATTGGAAGAAATTATTTCTTCTCGCGTTGTAAAATGAAGTGCAACAAAAAAGACATGTTCGTCTGATATACTAGAATTCCCCAACTCAGTATAGAAAGCAGATAAACATGTCCAACTCTAATTCTACCAAAAAACGGTCTTATTCACACCTTTCAGCCTCAGAACGCGGCGAAATTTCTGCCTATCTTAAAATGGGGAAAAAGCCGGCTGAGATTGCTCGTCTTCTAGGTCGTCATCGTTCAACTATTTGCCGCGAAATGAAACGTGGTACTGTAGATCAGGTGCAAGAAAAGAATGGGAAGCGAGTCTATTACAAGGCCTATTTCGCTGATAGCGGGCAAAGAGCCTATGAAACTAGGCGCCAAAACTGCACTTACCGTAAGTTGGATTACTGTTCTGAGAGTTTCATTGAACAATTGGAAGAAGCATTGAAAACAAGAGTTCGGCTACATAGCGTAGACAGCTTTGTTCAAACTTATAAAACAGCACATCCTGAGGAGCTTATTCTCTCAACTAAAACAGTCTATCGCTATATCAAAGAGGGACTATTAGTTGTTAAGCCAATTGACTTACCTAAGATGGTCAGTATCCGAAGACGGTCTAAACAAAGCACTAAAACCAACAAGAAAACACTTGGTAAGTCTATTGAGGAACGTCCTGAAAGCATTAATGACCGTTCTGAATTTGGACATTGGGAGATTGATTTAGTTCTTGGTAAGAAAACCAGAGGTGAGTCTGTCGTGATGACTTTAGTAGAACGCCAAACACGCTATGCGGTCGGTGTAAAACTGGCAGATAAACAGGCGGAAACAATAAATAGTGCTGTTAATAATTTACTTATTGAGTATCCGATCATTTCCATTACAGCTGATAATGGTTCCGAGTTTAGCCTCTTATCCGATTTAGAGAAGGTTGAGATTTATTTTGTTCACCCTTACTCATCACACGAAAGAGGCACAAACGAAAATTTTAACGGTCTTCTCAGAGAATTTCTTCCTAAAGGAATGTCGCTTAATTCCTTATCAACTAACGAACTAAATCAGTATCTCACATCAATAAATGAGCGACCTAGGCGTATTCACAATTACAAAAGTGCGAAATTTCTGTTTAGGCTAGCCCAAACAGCCTAATCACCGGAACTTTAGTTATCAGTAAACTTGTTGCACTTGACTTGACAACGTGGGAAACAAAAAAAGTTTAAAAAAAGTCAAAAAAGGTGTTGACAAGAAAAATGGAGTCTGATATACTGATATAGTTGTCGCTTGAGAGAGCGGTAGACAAGACCTTTGAAAATTAAAGAAGACGAACCAAACGTGCAGGGTGATTTATCTAAAGGATAAATCGTCAATGACAAAACAAAACAATAAAACGGAAAGCTAGTCATAGCTTGAGTTTGAATCAAAACTTTTTATGAGAGTTTGATCCTGGCTCAGGACGAACGCTGGCGGCGTGCCTAATACATGCAAGTGGAACGCACTTATTTCACCGGAGCTTGCTCCACCGAGATAAGTGAGTCGCGAACGGGTGAGTAACGCGTAGGTAACCTGCCTCATAGCGGGGGATAACTATTGGAAACGATAGCTAATACCGCATAACAGTATTTACTGCATGGTAGATGCTTGAAAGAAGCAACTGCTTCACTATGAGATGGACCTGCGTTGTATTAGCTAGTTGGTGGGGTAACGGCTCACCAAGGCTTCGATACATAGCCGACCTGAGAGGGTGATCGGCCACACTGGGACTGAGACACGGCCCAGACTCCTACGGGAGGCAGCAGTAGGGAATCTTCGGCAATGGGGGCAACCCTGACCGAGCAACGCCGCGTGAGTGAAGAAGGTTTTCGGATCGTAAAGCTCTGTTGTAAGAGAAGAACGTGTGTGAGAGTGGAAAGTTCACACAGTGACGGTATCTTACCAGAAAGGGACGGCTAACTACGTGCCAGCAGCCGCGGTAATACGTAGGTCCCAAGCGTTGTCCGGATTTATTGGGCGTAAAGCGAGCGCAGGCGGTTTGATAAGTCTGAAGTAAAAGGCTGTGGCTTAACCATAGTACGCTTTGGAAACTGTCAAACTTGAGTGCAGAAGGGGAGAGTGGAATTCCATGTGTAGCGGTGAAATGCGTAGATATATGGAGGAACACCGGTGGCGAAAGCGGCTCTCTGGTCTGTAACTGACGCTGAGGCTCGAAAGCGTGGGGAGCGAACAGGATTAGATACCCTGGTAGTCCACGCCGTAAACGATGAGTGCTAGGTGTTGGGTCCTTTCCGGGACTCAGTGCCGCAGCTAACGCATTAAGCACTCCGCCTGGGGAGTACGACCGCAAGGTTGAAACTCAAAGGAATTGACGGGGGCCCGCACAAGCGGTGGAGCATGTGGTTTAATTCGAAGCAACGCGAAGAACCTTACCAGGTCTTGACATCCCGATGACCGCCCTAGAGATAGGGTTTCTCTTCGGAGCATCGGTGACAGGTGGTGCATGGTTGTCGTCAGCTCGTGTCGTGAGATGTTGGGTTAAGTCCCGCAACGAGCGCAACCCCTATTGTTAGTTGCCATCATTCAGTTGGGCACTCTAGCGAGACTGCCGGTAATAAACCGGAGGAAGGTGGGGATGACGTCAAATCATCATGCCCCTTATGACCTGGGCTACACACGTGCTACAATGGCTGGTACAACGAGTCGCAAGTCGGTGACGGCAAGCTAATCTCTTAAAGCCAGTCTCAGTTCGGATTGTAGGCTGCAACTCGCCTACATGAAGTCGGAATCGCTAGTAATCGCGGATCAGCACGCCGCGGTGAATACGTTCCCGGGCCTTGTACACACCGCCCGTCACACCACGAGAGTTTGTAACACCCGAAGTCGGTGAGGTAACCATTTAGGAGCCAGCCGCCTAAGGTGGGATAGATGATTGGGGTGAAGTCGTAACAAGGTAGCCGTATCGGAAGGTGCGGCTGGATCACCTCCTTTCTAAGGAAATGGAACCTGTACGTTAGTCTTCTTTAATTTTGAGAGGTCTTGTGGGGCCTTAGCTCAGCTGGGAGAGCGCCTGCTTTGCACGCAGGAGGTCAGCGGTTCGATCCCGCTAGGCTCCATTAACAACGAAAGTTGTTAAACTTGTCCATTGAAAATTGAATATCTATCAAACATTCCTAAACGTATGTAACAGTACGTATAGAAATAGTAACAAGAAAATAAACCGAAAACGCTGTGAATATTTAATGAGTTTTCTAATTTTAAAAAAATTAGGTTAATAAGGTTAAGTTAATAAGGGCGCACGGTGGATGCCTTGGCACTAGAAGCCGAAGAAGGACGTGACTAACGACGAAATGCCTTGGGGAGCTGTAAGTAAGCAATGATCCAGGGGTGTCCGAATGGGGGAACCCGGCAGGTTGATGCCTGTCACCCATCACTGTTAAGGTGGTGAGGAGGAAGACGCAGTGAACTGAAACATCTAAGTAGCTGCAGGAAGAGAAAGCAAAAGCGATTGCCTTAGTAGCGGCGAGCGAAACGGCAGGAGGGCAAACCAGAGAGTTTACTCTCTGGGGTTGTAGGACTGCAATGTGGACTTAAAGATTATAGAAGAACTACCTGGGAAGGTAGGCCAAAGAGAGTAATAGCCTCGTATTCGAAATAGTCTTTATACCTAGCAGTATCCTGAGTACGGCGAGACACGCGAAATCTCGTCGGAATCTGGGAGGACCATCTCCCAACCCTAAATACTCTCTAGTGACCGATAGTGAACCAGTACCGTGAGGGAAAGGTGAAAAGTACCCCGGAAGGGGAGTGAAATAGAACCTGAAACCGTGTGCCTACAACAAGTTCGAGCCCGTTAATGGGTGAGAGCGTGCCTTTTGTAGAATGAACCGGCGAGTTACGATATGATGCGAGGTTAAGTTGAAGAGACGGAGCCGTAGGGAAACCGAGTCTTAATAGGGCGGATTAGTATTATGTCGTAGACCCGAAACCATGTGACCTACCCATGAGCAGGTTGAAGGTGCGGTAAGACGCACTGGAGGACCGAACCAGGGCACGTTGAAAAGTGCTTGGATGACTTGTGGGTAGCGGAGAAATTCCAAACGAACTTGGAGATAGCTGGTTCTCTCCGAAATAGCTTTAGGGCTAGCGTCGATATGTAAGAATCTTGGAGGTAGAGCACTGTTTGGATGAGGGGGCCATCTCGGTTTACTGATTTCAGATAAACTCCGAATGCCAATGATTCATGATCGGCAGTCAGACTGCGAGTGCTAAGATCCGTAGTCGAAAGGGAAACAGCCCAGACCACCAGCTAAGGTCCCAAAATAATTGTTAAGTGGAAAAGGATGTGGGGTTGCACAGACAACTAGGATGTTAGCTTAGAAGCAGCTATTCATTCAAAGAGTGCGTAATAGCTCACTAGTCGAGTGACCCTGCGCCGAAAATGTACCGGGGCTAAAACAATTTACCGAAGCTGTGGATAACACTAAGGTGTTATGGTAGGAGAGCGTTCTATGTGTGAAGAAGGTATACCGTGAGGAGTGCTGGAACGCATAGAAGTGAGAATGCCGGTATGAGTAGCGCAAGATGGGTGAGAATCCCATCCACCGTAAGACTAAGGTTTCCAGGGGAAGGCTCGTCCGCCCTGGGTTAGTCGGGACCTAAGGAGAGACCGAAGGGTGTATCCGATGGCCAACAGGTTGATATTCCTGTACTAGAGTATGAAGTGATGGAGGGACGCAGTAGGCTAACTAAAGCGGGCGATTGGAAGAGCCCGTCTAAGCAGTGAGGTGTGATATGAGTCAAATGCTTGTATCTATAACATTGAGCTGTGATGGGGAGCGAAGTTAAGTAGCGAAGTTAGTGACGTCACACTGCCGAGAAAAGCTTCTAGCGATGTATCATACTCTACCCGTACCGCAAACCGACACAGGTAGTCGAGGCGAGTAGCCTCAGGTGAGCGAGAGAACTCTCGTTAAGGAACTCGGCAAAATGACCCCGTAACTTCGGGAGAAGGGGTGCTCAGCTAGACTGAGCCGCAGTGAATAGGCCCAAGCAACTGTTTATCAAAAACACAGCTCTCTGCTAAATCGTAAGATGATGTATAGGGGGTGACGCCTGCCCGGTGCTGGAAGGTTAAGAGGAGGGTTTAGCGCAAGCGAAGATCTGAATTGAAGCCCCAGTAAACGGCGGCCGTAACTATAACGGTCCTAAGGTAGCGAAATTCCTTGTCGGGTAAGTTCCGACCCGCACGAAAGGCGTAATGATTTGGGCACTGTCTCAACGAGAGACTCGGTGAAATTTTAGTACCTGTGAAGATGCAGGTTACCCGCGACAGGACGGAAAGACCCCATGGAGCTTTACTGCAGTTTGATATTGAGTATCTGTACCGCATGTACAGGATAGGTAGGAGCCATTGAAGTCGGGACGTCAGTTTCGACGGAGGCGTTGTTGGGATACTACCCTTGTGTTATGGCTACTCTAACCCAGATAGGTTATCCCTATCGGAGACAGTGTCTGACGGGCAGTTTGACTGGGGCGGTCGCCTCCTAAAAGGTAACGGAGGCGCCCAAAGGTTCCCTCAGACTGGTTGGAAATCAGTCGCAGAGTGTAAAGGTATAAGGGAGCTTGACTGCGAGAGCTACAACTCGAGCAGGGACGAAAGTCGGGCTTAGTGATCCGGTGGTTCCGTATGGAAGGGCCATCGCTCAACGGATAAAAGCTACCCTGGGGATAACAGGCTTATCTCCCCCAAGAGTTCACATCGACGGGGAGGTTTGGCACCTCGATGTCGGCTCGTCGCATCCTGGGGCTGTAGTCGGTCCCAAGGGTTGGGCTGTTCGCCCATTAAAGCGGCACGCGAGCTGGGTTCAGAACGTCGTGAGACAGTTCGGTCCCTATCCGTCGCGGGCGTAGGAAATTTGAGAGGATCTGCTCCTAGTACGAGAGGACCAGAGTGGACTTACCGCTGGTGTACCAGTTGTCTCGCCAGAGGCATCGCTGGGTAGCTATGTAGGGAAGGGATAAACGCTGAAAGCATCTAAGTGTGAAACCCACCTCAAGATGAGATTTCCCATAACTTTATGTTAGTAAGAGCCCTGAGAGAAGATCAGGTAGATAGGTTGGAAGTGGAAGTGTGGCGACACATGTAGCGGACCAATACTAATCGCTCGAGGACTTATCCAAAGTAAGTAATGAAGGCGTTAAAAATTCTGTATGAAAATAGGAAACTGAGGCAGAGTCAACAGACTCTAGGAAGTTTATCTTTTTCACTAAGAATTTAGCCTGAATACAATTACTCACCAGTCAATATTGACAAGCGTGGTTAATCTTGTTAGAATATAGATATTCAATTTTGAGTTGACAAGACTCAATAGTTAAGTGACGATAGCCTAGGAGATACACCTGTACCCATGCCGAACACAGCAGTTAAGCCCTAGCACGCCTGAAGTAGTTGGGGGTTGCCCCCTGTGAGATAAGGGAGTCGCTTAGCGAAAGGGAGTTTAGCTCAGCTGGGAGAGCATCTGCCTTACAAGCAGAGGGTCAGCGGTTCGATCCCGTTAACTCCCATAGGTCCCGTAGTGTAGCGGTTATCACGTCGCCCTGTCACGGCGAAGATCGCGGGTTCGATTCCCGTCGGGACCGTTCAATTTAAAAGAATTGAAGGAAATAACATTGATTTAGACTCGTTAGCTCAGTTGGTAGAGCAATTGACTTTTAATCAATGGGTCGCTGGTTCGAGCCCAGCACGAGTCATATGCGGGTTTGGCGGAATTGGCAGACGCACCAGATTTAGGATCTGGCGCTTTCGGGCGTGGGGGTTCAAGTCCCTTAACCCGCATAAAGAAAATATAAATTTGCCGGCTTAGCTCAGTTGGTAGAGCATCTGATTTGTAATCAGAGGGTCGCGTGTTCAAGTCATGTAGCCGGCATTAGGAAAAGATTGCGAACGTAGTTCAGTGGTAGAACACCACCTTGCCAAGGTGGGGGTCGCGGGTTCGAATCCCGTCGTTCGCTTTGAGAGGCCGGGGTGGCGGAACTGGCAGACGCACAGGACTTAAAATCCTGCGATGGCAACATCGTACCGGTTCGATTCCGGTCCTCGGCATAGATATAGTAAGCACCCTTAGCTCAATTGGATAGAGTACCTGACTACGAATCAGGCGGTTAGAGGTTCGACTCCTCTAGGGTGCATGACTCGCTTAATGTGTGTACATTAGGGGAGGTTTATTTTTAATGATATCGGGAAGTAGCTCAGCTTGGTAGAGTACTTGGTTTGGGACCAAGGTGTCGCAGGTTCGAATCCTGTCTTCCCGATAGTAAATCAGTTTTTTATCATTATAGTGGTTGATGGAAAACAAAGACTGGAGAAGATTAGGAAATCTTCTTTTTTTTGTTCATATTCAAAGTAAGTAATACCTATTTTTAGATTTTCAATTTCTCTGAAACTCTGAAAGGATGATTAAGATCTTAACCGTGTGTCTTAAATATCCTGAAGTTTCAGAAGATAAAATGAAAAGGACTCTGTTGGTCCTTTTTACTGTTCAAAGTGGCAATGTATTTGAAGTTATTGATCACCTCTAGCCTCTAGTTTTTTATTTGAATGTGGTACTGTCAAAATGATAAGATATTATATTTCACACTCTTTTGGAATGTCTAAAAGAGTATGCACGAACCTATCTTATAGTTTCCTTGATAATTTATATTAGATTTACTTCGTCAGGAAGGGTCACTGTTTCTTTGCCTTTTCTGTCGATAACTAGGATAGTCCTAGGATAGTAGGGATCAAAGGGAATGTTGAAATCAATTTCTAAGCGGTGTTTGAAATTTTCTTGGGAGAAAACTAATGTAATTTTTCCTGAGCGGTTTTTAATAGAGAATTTAATGATATGTTTGAGTGGTATTACGTATTTGAGATAGTTATCAATACAGAACCAAATGCTATCAATTAAATCTCCAGGGATAGAGGTGACGATGCCAAAACTAGCATAACGCCCTTTTGTATTTGTAAATGCCATAGTAGTCCTTTTCTAAATGTATGGAAGGTGATTTGGGTAAGAAAAAAGCCTGTTAAGCAGGTTTTTCTTTATGACTTTATCGACTTCGCAGTTCTAAATAGCGTTTGTACCAAATATTGACGTAGGCTGGTGAGAAGGGGCCGCGTTGATTGTTAATCCAATCTACTAAAATTTTGACATTCTCCTTGAGAATAAAGTCAATATCGTTTGGATAATTCATGAGTTTTCGGTGTCGTTCATACTCGTCAACATCTAACAAACGTTTTTCCCCATCTGCAAAGACCTTGACATCTAAATCATAATCGATGTACTTAAGGGCTTCACTATCTAGGACATATGGGCTTGCTAGGTTGCAGTAATAGGATACGCCATTTTCACGAATCATAGCAATGATATTAAACCAATATTTTTTGTGGAAATAAACAATCGCGGGCTCTCTTGTCACCCAACGTCTGCCATCATTTTCTGTTACTAATGTATGATTATTAACTCCGATGATTGCATTTTCAGTTGTTTTTAGTACCATGGTATCCTTCCACGATCTGTGGAGTTCGCCATCATGTTTATAACTTTGAATTGTAATAAAGTCGCCTTCTTTTGGTAATTTCATGGGTTACCAACTTTCTACAATTTCAGTTTAATCCTACCTATTATATCATATTTTTTTCATCAGTGGGGATTTTTTATTCTAAGTAATGGCGGAGCGCAGATTTTATGTTGTCATAATCGTAGCCTTTGCGTGCAAGGGATTGGAGAAGGCGTTGGTTTAGCTCGTATCCTTCGTATTTTCGGCTGTACTTGCGGTGTTGTTTGTCCAGTTCTTTGTATATGAGTTCTTCTTCTCGTCCTGGGTCGTCTTCTATATCCAGTTGTGTGATTGTTTGTTTAGCTAGTTCATAGTTAAATCCTTTGGCAATCAGGGACTGGGCTAGCTTGTCTTTCAAGGCACGCTGGGGGAGTTTTTCTTGGTATTTTTTTAAGAGTTTTTTAGCTAGTCGCTCTGCTATTTCTTCAAAATCTTCTAAAGCAAGCTCTTGGTCAATTAAGGATTTGGCGATGCCTTTTTGGGCTAGCTTTTGTCGCAGGACTTGAGGCCCCTTATCGCCAGAGTTGGCGTTTTGATAGAGGATTTGCTGGATATAGGCTTGGTCATCAATCCATTTTTCTGCTTCTAACTGGTCCAAGATGGCTGGAATAATCATTGGTTCTATTTCATGCTTTTTGAGATAGTCTTGGACTTCCTTGCGGGTTCGTCGTTTGAAACTGATATGGTAGAGGGCAAGATTTTTTCCATAGGAAAGCTGGGCGAAGTTTTTTATGTCTGTGAGTTCCTGAGGTGAAATTTCCTTGTCTTTACTCAGCATAAAGCGGACAATGGTGTCCTCGGTGACGTACAGATGTTCTGTGTGGTCTAACTCGAGTAGGTAGAGTCGTTTTTTCTTTTCAATCTTTGTGATTTTCATTCTTTCATTATACAGGAAATTCAGGTAAAATAGTAGTATGAAATTACAAGTGAAGCAGCGGATTCCGCTGAAAATCAAGCGTATGGGTATCAATGGCGAGGGGATTGGCTTTTATCAGAAGACCCTTGTTTTTGTACCAGGAGCATTGAAGGGTGAGGAAGTTTATTGTCAGGTAACGGCGGTAAAACGAAACTTTGTAGAAGCTCGATTGTTAAAAATTAACAAGGCTTCTAAATTTCGTGTGGAGCCTGCCTGTTCTATTTATGAAGCTTGCGGTGGTTGCCAGCTCATGCATTTGCAGTATGAACAACAACTGGATTTCAAGACGGACTTACTCAAGCAGGCTTTGAAGAAGTTCCAGCCGGCAGGTTATGAGCAATTTGAGATTCGTAGAACACTCGGTATGGAAGAGGCACGACATTATCGAGCAAAACTGCAGTTCCAAACACGGCAGTTCAAGGGACAAGTGCAAGCAGGATTATATGCGGAAAATTCTCATCGTTTGATTGCGATTCAAGATTGTTTGGTCCAAGATGAGGTGACTCAGTCAGTCATCAATCGTGTGGCTGATTTGCTGACCAAGCACCGGATTCCGATTTATGATGAGAGGAAGATTCAAGGTGTTCGGACCGTCATGGTGCGTAGGGCTAAGAAAACAGGTCAAGTTCAGTTGATTTTTGTGGTCTCTTGTCAGCTTAATCTAACCAGACTGATTCAGGAATTGGTGGCAGCTTTCCCAGAGATTGTGACGGTTGCGATCAACTGGAATCGGCAAAAGACCAGTGACATCTACGGTGAGAAAACGGAGATTATCTGGGGGCAGGAAGCTATTGACGAGGCTGTTTTGGACTACGAGTTCTCCCTGTCACCTCGGGCATTTTACCAATTAAACCCTGAGCAGACTGAAGTTCTTTACAGCGAGGCGGTCAAGGCTATGGATCTGCGTGGTGATGAGGCATTAATCGATGCTTACTGTGGTGTGGGAACGATTGGTTTTGCCTTTGCCAAGCGAGTGCGGTCGGTGAGAGGTATGGATATCATTCCTGAGGCGATTGAGGATGCTAGGAAGAATGCAGTACGTCTAGGCTTGGATAATACTTATTACGAGGCTGGTAAGGCGGAGGAGATTATTCCTAAGTGGTACGAGGATGGCTATAGAGCAGATGCCCTAGTGGTCGATCCGCCTCGAACAGGTTTGGATAAGGCTTTATTGGAGACCATTTTGCGTTACCAACCGGAGAAAATGGTCTATGTATCCTGTAATGTATCGACATTGGCACGTGATTTGGTACATTTAGTGAAGAGTTACGACGTACACTATATTCAGTCGGTTGACATGTTTCCGCATACTGCACGAACAGAGGCGGTTGTGAAATTGTCCAAACGAGATATCAACCATCATATTGATCTTGAAATCAATGAAGAAGATCTCAAAGATATTTCTGTCAAGAAGGATGCCACTTATTCAGAAATCAAAGATTATGTCTTTAGAAAATTTGAATTAAAAGTATCTACCCTTAACATTGCACAAGTAAAAAGGAAACTTGGGATAATCGAGCGAGAGAACTATAATCACTCTAAGAAAGAAAATCAAAGAGTTCCAAATTGTCCACCCAAAAAAGAACAAGCTATCATCGATGCGTTAACTTGGTTTGGAATGATTGAGTAATTAAATAAATTAAAAAGTGCAGAATTGATCTGCACTTTTTAACGTTCATAATCATTTGTATTGCGATTTTTACTTATTTGTTTTTGGTGTAATTTTTTGTGTTTTTCGATGCGTTCAAATACTTTTTTCTTATCATTTTCAGTGAGATAGTTTTGAAAATCTTCGTATAGGTTCATTGCAGGCTGCACTTCCTTCAATAGCGAATCCATTTTTTTCTCCGCTTCTTTTTGTTCAGCAATTCGTACAGACCTCTCATGTTGAAGCTGTTCTCTAGCTCTTTTCAATTCACCAGTTAATTGGCTAATTTTCTGTTTTAATCCTTGGACAATACTATTGTTAAAGACTTTATCAATAAAATCGTCTAAAATTTGTTTCATAGGTTTGGTATTTACTTGGTATAACATTTTTTCAAAAATTTTTAAAGGTACAACTGCAAATTTTTCTTTTTTTCCAAATAATCCACGTTCTTCTACTTTAAAGTCTTTTGTGAATAGGTAATTCTTATCCTCTTTAATTCCAATATCCTTTAATAATTGTTCGTTGATAGCATTTATAGCTTCTTCCTGTGCCAATAACAATTCAACTTTGTCAGCTTTAGCTTCAAACATCTTGTCTAACTTATTAACAGACTCTTGCTTTGAATGGATGACATTATCATATTGTTCAATTGATTGTGTTTTTCTATCAATCTCTTTTTCAAGTGTATTTAACTTCTCTTTCTTTTCTGCAAATTCTTTTTCTACTTTTGAGACCTCAGAAGTGATTTCAGCTTTAATATCATTCAGTTTCTTTTCTTTTTCCTCCTCAAGTTCAGCCATCATTTCTTTATACTCACGAATGTCTTTAATATTGTTCGTACCTACTTTTTTACGTTCAACTGCCATTTCTTTTAACATGTCCTCAAGGACTTTAATTTCGTTGTTGCGAAAAGCCATCAATTGAAACTTTCCTTTTTCTGTAAATCCCTCTTGCTTCAATGCTTTTGAAAAGCTTGGTTGTTTTGAAAGACCATTTTTGTAACCGTCTGCGATGGGAACGACATTTAAATGTAAATGCGGAGCACCTTTTTCATCCAGATGCACTACTGCATTATAAACACGGAAATGTGGATGACGTTTTTCGAAATCTTGCGCATATTTAGCTAAATATGACCCAATGTTGAGTTTATATCCTTCTGGTAATTTGTCCCAATCCGCTTTTGATCCAATACCAATGATAAACTCTCTCTGTTGATCTAAGGTATCAAGTTTACCAACATGTTTATAATAATCCTTGATTTTTCGATCATTTCTTATCTGCTTTTCATTGTATTCCTTCAAAGAAGGTCCAAATTCCTTTTCATATAGCTCTCGAATATCTAATTGTTTAACTACAATATTTTGATGACTTTTATCTCTAAGAATGTGTGAATGTTCTGGACTCTTCCATTCTTTTTCTGTCAAATCTCGATTATTATGTCGAATGTTTGTCATTCTCGGATTTGTTTTAAATGAAATAGTTAATTTTGGCATCACGTATACTCCTTAAAAATTTTTCTTTAATACAGTATGCCTTAAAAACTCATTTTAAAAATTTGAGAATGAATTTCGTTGGGAGCTATCCCTGAACCAAGTAATTAATTACTGATGTCTTATTCTTTAGAACTGAAATCTATGGGGACCGATCTCCTACTATTAAAATAAAATTGACAACTTAACAAGTCCATTATAGAAAAATGTATTGACTATTTAAGTAATCCATATTCAAGCGATTAATGGTTTTGTATAGTTGACCATTTTGGCTGTAATAATGGATTCATAAATTACTCCATGATTGAAAAACATTGGCTAATAAAGTAATCCATGTTTGTAAAATGAAAGGTCTAGTAAAGTAGTCCATAATTGTATAATATATGGCTGAATAAACTAGTCCATATTCTCTAAATTAATGGACTAATTAAAGAAGTCCATGTTTTCAAAAACAGCGGACCAATAAAGTAATCCATTCTTTAACAGATAATGGTTTTATAAAGTTACCCATTATGACTATAAAAAATGGATAGATAAATGATTCCATTATTTTTGTAGAAAAGTGATTATTTAAGATTGGTATGTTATTTTCTAAATTCTCAATATCTGAAAATTTTGTGCTATGATTGCTCGAATAGCGAGCAACGGCGAGGCGCTCCGCTATTCCTCGCCAAATAAATTAGACTCAATGATTCTCCTTAAAAAAATTTGAGAAGCAAGTAACAGAGGTTTTTGTTACTTTTTGTCAAAAAGTAACGTTTTTGTAGTTTTGACAACCCTACGGTTCATCAAAACTACAAACGCTCTCCGAGGGGTCTTGCAGACGGCATATTCGTCCCTAAGGACGAAAAGACAATGCCCAAGAATCACAAAGACATTGTTTAGAAATCATCAGTAAATAAGGCGTAAGCTAGTTTGTAGATGATGAAAATAAGAGTACGAAATAGAAAAGGAGTTCTCATTCTTCACTGTTATTTTTGATAAAATTTTGATATAATTTTATCAAAAACAGGAGGTGCAGAAATGCTTAATATTAGACCAGTCTCAGATTTAAGAAATCGATTCAGTGAAATAGAATCAGACGTTATAGAAAATGGTGAACCAGTATTTTTGACAAAAAATGGGTATGGTTCTATGGTTGTTATGAGTCTGGAGCAATATTCGCTCTTAACGGACACAAGGGAGAAAGCATTGGATGAAGCAGATCAGCAAGCAGCTATAAGTTCAAAACGATATACAGCCGAAGAAATTTTTGGAAGAGTGAGAAATAGGATTGATGGAGAATAAACACTATGAACTTACTTTTCTACCACTCTTTGAACAAGATCTTAATGAAGCTGTGGACTATATTACAAATACTTTAAATAGTCCCCAAGCTGCTTTGAATTTAGTTGATGAGGTAGAAAAGGTTATTTTTGAAAGATTAAAGAATCCAGCAGGCTATGCACCTTTTCCTACACTCAAAAAGCGTCCTCATGATTATTACACAATCAAAGTTAGGAACTTTACGATATTTTATGTGCTAATGGAAAACACTATGGAAATCCGCCGAATTCTTTATAGTAAACGTGATTTTGATAAGCTAATTTGAGAATAATTTAGAATTTTAAGGAGAAGTGATATGAGTTTTGATCATTTAGTCGCACAAATCAATACAGCATCGGAAACACAGCGTGATCGTGGAACCTATTTTGAATATCTGGCACGAGCCTATTTTCAAAATGAACCAACTTATAAGAATGAATTTAAAAACGTTTGGATGTTGTCGGATGTTCCAGCGGAATTTGGTATTCCTAAAGCTGATATTGGAGTCGATTTAGTTGCAGAAAAGCACACTGGTGAATTGGTAGCTATCCAAGCAAAGTTCTATAATCATGCTATTCGGAAGAAAGATATTGATTCTTTTCTTGGCGAGCTTGGCAAAGATTATTATGAATCAGGAATTATTGTTGCCTCTACTGATAAATGGGGAGCTAATGCAGAGAAAGCACTTGCTGATCGAAGTGATGTTGTTCGGATTGGGCTTTCAGAACTGAGAAATTCACGAATTGATTGGTCAAAATTTTCTTTTGATCGTCCTGAAGTTGTAACCGTGAAAGCTAAAAAACAACCACGTTACTATCAGAATAATGTTATCACATCTGCATTAGAATATTTCAAAGAGCATGATCGTGGACAGTTGATTATGGCTCCTGGTACAGGAAAGACATTTACAAGTTTAAAAGTTGCTGAGGCAATGGCAAAGGAAGCTGGAAAGGAACAGTATGTTGTTCTCTATCTTGTCCCAAGTATCCAACTACTGACTCAGACCTTGCGTGGTTGGAATAATGATACAGATATGTCCATGTCTTCAATGGCTGTTACCAGTGATCGAAACGCTAGTCGTGGAAGTGTTAAGAAAAAAGATAAGGATGAGGAGACCTACATCCAAATTAAAGTCAGCGATATTGGTTTTCCTGCGACAACATCAGCTAAGAAAGTTGTTGAAAATTATGAAGAGTTGTTGACCCAACCAAAGAAAGAATTGCTCGTTGTCTTTGGTACTTATCAATCAATTGAGGTCTTGGGAAAGGCTCAAAAAAATGGATTCCCTGATTTTGACCTTATCATCGCTGATGAAGCTCACCGTACAACTGGTGCCAAAGCTTTAGGTGAGGAAGATTCTTCATTTACAAAAGTTCATAGTAACTTGAATGTTAAAGGGCTTAAGCGACTTTATCAAACAGCTACACCAAAACTTTATGGTCTAGATGCTAAAAAGAAAGCACAGGATAACTCTATTGTCATTTCAAGTATGGATGACGAGGAACTCTATGGTAAAGTCTTTTACCGTCTAGGCTTCGGTGATGCCATCAGTCATGATATTCTAACAGACTATAAGTTAATGGTTTTAGCAGTTGATGAAACAGTGGTTCAAAAAGATATGCAAAAGTCCCTGTCAGATCCTGAAAATGGATTGAATATTGATGATGTTGGTAGAATCATCGGTGTCTGGAATGGTATGATAAAACGGGAAAGTTTCACGGATAAAGTATCTGGTGAGCCTATGAAACGTGCCATTGCATTCTCAAGAACCATTGACGACAGTAAACGTCTATCTGCTCAATTTGAAAATGTCGTCAATGATTATCTTAACTCTGAGGAAGGTTATTCGGTTAATGTCCGTCATGTAGATGGGAATATGAATGCCTTGGAAAAGAATGAAGCTTTGGATTGGCTTGCTAGTGATGATATTCCAGAGGATTCTGCTCGAATCCTATCCAATGTCCGCTTCTTGACCGAAGGGATTGATGTACCGAACTTGGATGCCATCATCTTTCTCTCTCCACGTAAGTCACAAGTCGATATCGTCCAAGCAGTCGGTCGAATTATCCGTAAATTTGAAGGGAAAGACTATGGTTATATCATCCTTCCTATTGTCATTCCTGCTGGTGAAACTCCTGAAACAATTTTAGATAATAACAAGTCTTATGATGTCGTTTGGCAGGTTTTGAATGCCCTGCGTTCAGTTGATGAACGCTTTGAAGCGACAATCAATAAACTAGAGTTGAATAAAAAGAAGCCAAAGAATATCCAAATTATTGGTGTTGGTGGTGCTCCAGATGATCCTTCTATCAATACTGGAGATGGTACCTACATCAATGAACCGCAGGCACCTTATCAAACTGAGCTTGAACTTGAATGGGAAGCCGTTGAAGGAGCAATATACGGGAAAATTGTGCAAAAGGTTGGGGACCGCCGTTATCTAGAAGACTGGTCTAAGGATGTAGCTGATATTGCTCGCCGTCATATTCAAGGAATTAACATTGTATTGGAATCAAATCCTGAGAGCAAAAAAGCTTTTAAGAGATTTTTGCATAGTTTGCAACATAATATCAATGAGTCAATTGATCAAAATCAAGCTATTGAGATGTTGGCTCAGCACTTGATTACACTACCAATTTTTGATGCCCTTTTTGGCGAGTATGGTTTTATTAAAAATAATCCTGTCAGCTCTGCCATGGAACAAATCGTGGCAGAACTGTCTCAATATGGATTTGAGAAGGAGCAAAAAGAACTTGAGCCCTTCTATAACTCTGTTCGTCTGCGTGCGGAAGGGATTGATAATGCCCAAGCCAAGCAGAAAATCATCATCACACTCTATGACAAATTCTTCTCCACTGGTTTCAAGTCTACGACAGAACGTTTGGGTATCGTCTTTACACCTGTTGAAGTGGTTGACTTTATCGTTAAGTCAGTTGATGTGGTCTTGAGGAAACATTTTGGCAAGACTATTGCCAGTGAAAATGTCCATATTCTTGATCCATTTACTGGAACAGGTACCTTTATCACTCGTACTCTTCACTACCTTAAATCACTTATGGATAAGGGAGAAATCACTTATGCTGACCTGGTGAGAAAATATACGCAAGAACTCCATGCCAATGAAATCGTCCTGCTCAGCTATTATATCGCTGCTATCAATATCGAAGCGGTATTTGACGACATAAATGGCGAGGAAGATTATCTCCCATTCGAAGGGATTGTTTTGACAGATACCTTTGAATCAACAGAGTCAGAAGATACGCTGGATGACTCCTTCTTCGGCACCAATGACCAACGTCTCAAACGACAGCAGGAAACACCAATTACAGCTATTATTGGTAATCCGCCTTATTCTATCGGTCAAGGTAGTGAAAATGATAATAACCAAAATATCTCATATCCTAAACTAGACCAACGTTTAGCAGATACCTATGTTGCAAAAAGTAAATCAATAACAACTAAAGGGCTATATGATAGCTACATAAAAGCCTTTCGCTGGGCATCGGACCGCCTCAAGGAGAATGGTGTCATCGGCTTTGTGACAAACGGAAATTATCTCAATACTAATTCAGCAGACGGACTACGTGCTGGATTATATGAAGAGTTTAATCATCTCTATATCTTTAATCTTCGAGGCGACCAACGAACAATTGGGGAACAATCTCGAAAGGAAGGAGGAAAGATTTTCGGTTCAGGTAGTAGAACTCCTGTGGCAATTTCTATTTTAGTTAAAGATGGTTCAGATCAGCATGATATCCATTATCATGATATTGGCGACTACCTGTCACAAAAGGAGAAACTGACTATCATTGAGAAGTTTGTGGATATTTCAGCTGTTGAGTGGCAGAATATTGAACCTGACGGCAATAATGATTGGCTTAATCAGAGAGACCCGAATTATCAGAGATACACTAGTTTAGTTGGTGAAGAAAATTCGATTTTCTTTAATAATGCTTTAGGAGTGAACACGAATAGAGACATTTGGATTTATGCATTTAGTAAATCTGGCGTTATCAAAAACTCTAGAAAGTTAATTGAGAACTATAATAATGAAGTTGATAGGATTTCGAAATATTCACTTGAGGATAAAGAACAGCATTTAACGAGTGATGAAAGTTTAGTTAAGTGGACAAGCGAGTTAAAAAAACAGGCTATTAACGGAATTAAGCATAGTTATAACTCTCAGGAAATAGAGGTTTTGTATAGGCCCTTCACTAAAAAATGGCTATATTATGACAAAAATTTTGTTCATCGAACTGGAAAATACTACAAAAAATTTGGTCAAGATAATTTAGTTATTACGACTACGGGAAGAGGAACTTCAAGAGATTTTTCTGTTATTGTCACTAACCATATTCCTGATATTCAGCTTCAAATGAACGGTCAAGGATTTATGCGTTATGATAATGAAGTTGATGAGACGCAACTTTTCCAATCTAATGACAATTTGAATCAGGCTTTTGCGGACAAACTCGGGTTGAGTTTAGATGACACCTTTGCTTATGTATATGGGCTACTTAATTCACGTGAGTACCAGGAAAAATATGCCAATGATTTGAAGAAAGATTTTGCACGCATTCCGATTGCGAAGTACAAAGAGAAATATGTTGAAGTCGGAAAAGCCCTGATGGACTTGCATCTTAACTATGAAGAAGTTCCTATTTATGATGATGTGGATACTCAGTTATCAGGTCATCCTTCTTATAAGGTGACCAAGATGAAATTCATCAAAAAAGGTGACCGCTCTGCTATTGTCTATAATAATGATATTACTATCAAAAATATCCCCGAGAAAGCTTATGAGTATATGGTTAATGGTCGTTCAGCAATAGAATGGATCATGGACCAGTATCAGATCAAAACCGATAAGAAATCAGGTATTACAGACGATCCGAACGACTATAGCACTGATGAAAAGTATATTTTCAATCTCTTACTCAGAATCATCAATGTATCTGTACAAACTGTCGATTTAGTTAATAGTCTACCTAAGTTTGAAGTGGAGGAGTAGATGAGTCACAATCATTCTGAGCACGTTATGTTTAAAGAAAATGTCCATACATTTTATATTGGATTTGATTTAGATAATTCAGGAAATTTATCGCAGGTTAAGTCTAAGTTTTATGATGAACTTTTTGACGACATCACAGCGTTTGCATTTGGTACCCAAAATGTAATGAAACGGATAAAAACACCTCAAGATGTATCCAAAGTTCAACGAGAAGCATTTAGAAAAATGTATAGTATCCCAGAATTGAAAGAGGCCAGTCAGTATTATTTGGAATCAGATTTCGTTGAAGACAAATATATAAGACGCGGTGAGTTTGGAGAGTTGTTGCTCTATCATTTACTTCACGAATATTTTAATGCAGATGCTCTAATTTCGAAAATATATTTTAAAGATAATGTCGGACTATCTGCGCATGGTTTTGATGCGGTTCATGTGGATTCGAAAAATCGTATTTTATGGATAGGGGAATCTAAGTTATACTCATCAGGCACCTCTGCGATTGATGAATTGATGAAAGATTTAAGTGAACATTTTAATACAAATTTCTTTGATACCGAATTCACTATTATTGACAATCGTGTACATGATAGTGGTATTGAACTAGATGATTTTATGAAAGAGTTAATATCTCCTCAAACGAAAGTATTAAAACGGTTGGCTAATATTAATATTGCATTATTTGCTGGTTTTGATAGCAGATCCTTACAAAACTATAAAGATGATGAAGAGTTTAAAATAGAACTTGATGTTGAGATACAAAAATTAAGGGAAAGAGCTAATAGAAAAATTCCAATGCATTCTTGGAATAAGTATTTAAATATTTATCTATTTCTTTTTCCAATAGATAATAAACGCCAATTTGTCAAAGATTTACATTTAAAATTAAAAGGGGCTCAGCAAATATGATAAATGTGAGTAATTTCACGAATCAAACAGAATTCAGAGATTTTAATGAAAATTTTTTATTGATTAAGTATGTCTCAAGCATAATTGACGAGCCTGAGGCACGTAAAATCATTATTCATATTCTAGATATTTGGGAAAATGTAAATTGTGATGCTAAAAATATTTGGATAGATTTAATTGGTAGAGCCGGATTTTACCCATACTATATAGAAAAGATCAACTCTACTGAAGACTATCAACAATCTATTCAAGAAAAAATAAAAACAGAGTATTTTAAATCAGAATATCTTCCTAATATTTATTTTCACGAAAAACAGAAAGAAATTGAATATGCTATCTCTAAAGGTGAGAACATTGCAGTTAGTGCACCGACAAGTTTTGGAAAAAGTTTATTAATTGAAGAGATTGTGGCTCGGAAATACTATGACAATATCTTAATAATTCAACCTACATTGGCGTTAATTGATGAAACCAGAAGGAAGCTATCAAAATATAAAGATTTCTATAATCTTGTAGTTAACACTAGACAGAAAATTGGTGAAAATAATATTTTTATTTTAACTGCAGAACGAGTATTAGAACTCCCTGAATTGCCTCGTATTGATTTTTTTATTATTGATGAATTTTATAAGATTAGCAACAGACTAAATGATAGTCGAATCGATGCTTTAAATGTTGCTTTATTAAAAATTATGAGTCATGAGCCCCAAGCTATGTTTTTAACTCCTTCAGTCAACTCATTATCAGAAGCATTTCGAGAAAAATATCATGTCACTTTTTTTAAAACAGACTATGCTTTAGTTAATACAAATGTCATTGAAATTAGGAATAGGAATAATAATCTCCTTTACGGTAATTCAAAAAAAAATAAATTGTTCCAAATGCTGTCTCAACAAGATGATTCAAGTATAGTATATGTTAAATCTCCTACTGAGGCTTACAAGTTAGCGAGAGAGTATACAAATTATTTGATTGAAAGGGGGAGCGGTATTAAATATGCTGACCTTGAATTATTTGAATGGATTGATAATAATATTTCAACGAATTGGCAGTTAAAAAAATTTTTAAATTATGGAATCGGAACTCATAATGGTGCATTGCCACGACATGTTGTTACTTCCATTGTGGATCTTTTCAATGATAAAAAGCTACAAGTTCTTTTTGCGACAGCCTCACTGATTGAAGGCGTTAACACTGTTGCTAAGAATATGTTTATCTATAGTCAAAACAAAGGCGATAACTTAATTGATTTCTTTGACTTTGCGAATATTCAAGGGAGAGCTGGTAGAATGAGTAAACACTTTACTGGCAATGTGTACCTTTTTATTGATAAAATTGAAGGTGAGGAATTCGTAATAGATGTTCCTAGTATTGATCAATCACCTGTCTCTGATGAGATATTAGTTCATATACCGAACAATGATGTTAGAGAAATTGATAGAAAAGTGGAGTTACTTAAAGGAATTGGAAATGAACTTCAGGATATAATCAGTAAAAACTTAATTTCTATAAATGGTCAAAAAGCTCTTTACAACTTTATAGAAAACAATAAGTCAGATCTTCACTTTTTAGTATGGGAAGGGATCCCTAAATATGAACAGTTATGGCAAACATTATTTTTAGGATATAAGTACCTAAAGCATAAAGATAAGTATGGCTATAGTCAAAATAAGGCAGTAACAGCCTTGAAATATATAAATCTATCATTCAAAGAATTGATTTATGAACAATACGCTTACTATGTTAAAAAAAATAAGAAAGATCCTTTGGATCGAGCTATAGATTATATGCTGAAATTTCAGAGAACTGATGCTAATTTTGAAATCCCAAAGCTTCTTGCTGTTGTTGATTCTATTCAAAAATATGTTTTTAGCCAATCAAAAATGAAGTGCGGGGACTATAGCGTGTTTGCTTCTTTATTAGAAAATGAACAAGTTGATGAAAGATTACAATTCTTAATTGATTATGGGGTACCTAGTTCAGCAGTCAAAAAAGTAAAATTACCAGAGGAGTTAACTGGCTATCCTAATATTATCCAATATCTAAAGGATAATATTTCGCAAATAAGTTCAAAGTTAATTCCTTATGAAATGAAGTTGATGAATGAGGCAATTTTTTAAGTGGATACTAATTTTTAAATTGTTGACAAGAGTTATGTTTAATCGTACTGTATATATACTTCTAGTACACCTCTAACAATGTTTTAAAACTAAAATCTTTTTACTTCCTGTAAGAAGATTTTTTGCATGGAATTAAAATGTAATATCAAATACATTAACAGTTTTTTATAATTTCCAAAAAATGGCAGAATATAGTTGAGTTATAGAAGGAGTTTATCATGAACTTACATGATTTACATTTCTACAAGCAACTACTTCTGCCTTTTGCAATGGAGAATCAGAGAATAAAGGTTTCACTTGGAGGTCATCTATGGATGAACTAGTGAGATTTTTGGAAGAAATGCTTCTGAAATACGGAGATAACATTGATTTCTCTACTTTGCCAATCAAGGAAGAAAACCTGTACACTGATGAGTAGTTGCTTGTATTCTTTGCTAAAAAGAGTTAAAATACCCTTAAGATTATAAGGGTATTTTTTGGTCAAACTTTTCAAGGAGAAATAAAATGAAGCGAAAGAAAGCCTATATCTATACAAGGGTATCTACAAATATGCAAGTTGAAGGATTTTCATTAGATGCTCAAGAAACAAGAATTCATCAATATGCGAATGCTTTTGATATTGAGATTGTGAAAACCTATCAAGACGCTGGGAAATCAGGTAAAACCATACTAGGACGAACGGAATTTATGGCCATGATATCAGACATCGAAGCAGAGAAAGATAGTGTGGACTACGTACTTGTATTCAAATTATCACGTTTTGGTCGAAATGCTGCGGATACTTTAAAATCTCTAGCTATCATGGAATCTCATGGTGTAAATCTGATTTGCGTTGATGATGGACTGGATAGTTCAAAGGATTCAGGAAAGTTAGTTATTACGATTTTGTCGGCAGTTGCTGAAATGGAAAGAGAAAATATTATTTCTCAAGCTATGGAAGGTCGCAGACAAAAAGCAAGAGCTGGTCAATGGAATGGTGGATTTGCGCCTGTAGGATATTCCCTTGTTAATGGTCAATTGCAAGTAAATTATAAAGAAGCTGAATCCGTAAAGATGATCTTTGATTTGTTTGCCAATAGTGATATGGGCACTATAGCTATTGCCAAGCATTTAGCCAACCTAGATATAAAGAAGCCAATTCGACACAATAGTACGCTTCCATATTTTTCATCAAGTGGTATTGCAAGAATCTTAGACAATCCAGTTTACAATGGAAAAATTGCTTTTGGCAGGCGTGAAAGCACTCGAGATAAAATTTCTGGTGAAACGAAAGTCACACAGTCTGAAAATTATATTCTAACAGACGGAATCCATGAAGCAATTATTGACGATGAGACTTGGAAAAAAGTGAGGAAAAAACGAGAAGCTAATGCCCATAAGTATAAACGTGAAAATCCAAACAAGGGCGATTCTATCTATGTACTTTCAGGGTTGATAAAATGTCCATTATGCAATGCTGGGCTTTATGGAAATAAAAGTATCAAGAGAAATAAAAACAAGAAAGATGAATACTATAAAAACTATTACTACTATGCTTGTAAACATAGAAATCATGTAGATGGTCACAAGTGTACATTTAATAAGCAACTAAAAACAGGAAATTTAGACCATGAAGTATTATCAATCATTAGTAAGTTAGTTTCAAGACCTGGTTTTGCAAGAAAACTGCAAGAGAAAATAAATATTCAGGTTGATACAAGTAGGATAGATAGTGAAATTGAACAATATAAGAGTCTCTTTCGCCAACTCAATGCAACTAAAATGAATTTAATCCAACAGATTGACTCCTTAAATTTTGAAGATCCTCATTTTCAGCAGAAGTCAATTGATTTAGATATGAGATTAAATACTATTTATGATAAATTAGCAGATGTAGAAATGCTAATTGAGACAAGTGAATCTAAACGAGAGGTAATCCTAAAGGATAAAATGACCGCTGATAATATTTATAAAATATTGGTCAACTTTGCATCATTTATGGACGTCATGGAAGATATCGACAAGAAGCGATTGTGTCAGATGTTGATTGAAAAAGTCGAAATTTATGATGACAAAAATAAAGCAGGACGTTGGGTAAAAGCCATTCATTTCAAGCTTCCAATCATTGAGGAAGACTTAGAAATTAGTTTGGACAATAGTACACCGGTTGAGGCGGTTGTGAAATTGGTAAAAAAAGGCAGATAATTTTCTGTCTTTTCTTGATTTTATCGGATAAAAATAATATACTAAAATTGAATATAACCAACTGTATAGGAGGTTTGGAATGTCTAATTTATCAAATGAAAAGCCACTGTATTTACAGCTGGTAGATGTTTTGGAAGTGAAAATTAGAGAAACAATGGCTCCTAATGAGAAGTTGTTATCAGAGAGAGAATTGACACAAGTCTATGGTGTTAGTCGAATTACAGTTCGCTTGACCTTACAAGAATTAGAGAAGCGAGGGCTTGTCTATAAGAAGCATGGTAAGGGAACCTATGTTTCGGAAATTCGTGAACCAGCGGTTGATTTATCTGCGGCCTATAGTTTTACGGAGCAGATGAAAAGGATTGGAAAAATACCTAAGACAAGTATTCTTTTGCTCCGGACAATAGCTACAAATGATTATCTTTCTAAGAATCTCCAATTACAGGTGGGGCAAGAAGTTGTAGAGTTAGAGCGCTTAAGGCTTGCTGATGGAGTTCCGATGATGTTGGAGCGGACTTATATTCCAGCTAACCTAGTTCCTGGACTGACAGAGGAACGGCTCAATCAAAAACCTCTTTATGAGATTTTTGCTGAGGATTACGGCCAAACAATTCGTTTGGCGGAAGAGGAATTTTATGCTAGTTTGGCCTTGGACAATGAAGCGAATTTGCTTGGAATTTCCCCAAATGGTCCTGTATTACATCTCCTCCGAAAAACTTACAATGATAAAAATATGCTGATAGAATATACGTTCAGTATTGCTCGAGCGGATCAATTTCGTTATAAAATTAGTCATAAACGTGGAGAGACTTCGTAAGGGAGTCTTTCTTTTTTTATTAGGAAGCTTTGTTTATTTCTGTTCAGGTGTGTTTTACTAAAAACAAAAAGACAAACCTTCTTTGGGGTTTGTCTGTAAGATAGATGAATGGAGCTTTTCACTGTGTTAGCGTTTGTTGGCTGAAATTTCAAATTTGAAAAATTTCCAATGTTTATAAGTTTCGACATATTCTAGCACTTCATCGCTGCCATTTTTACGAGTTGTTTTTATTTGAAGGATAGCAGGTTCTGCTTCATTGAGCTTCAAATGCTTGGCAACCTCTTTAGGAACAGGGAGAGCTACCTCATTTGTTTCTACATATGGTTCCTCAGACATGTGCAAATTAAAGTCTAGTTTGAAACGTTGGTAGATTGATTTGAAGTGCTCTAGGCCTGCTTGACTGTTTTGAATGTAGCGTTTTGGGATATAGGATTGGTGGTAGATGTAAGGTTGACCGTTTGCAGTGCGAACACGAGTGATTTTAAAGTAACTATCGTTTTTATCGAGCTCTAATTTTTCAAGAATTGTAGCATCATTTCCTTGTTCACAAGAGAGAACGGTTACTTCATCATTGTCCAATGAGAAGACTTCAATATCTGAGAATTCTACTAGTTTTCCTTTACGTGATCGTGATACAAAGGTTCCTTTTCCTTGCTGGCGAATCAGGTAACCGTCTTTAACAAGTTCGTTTACAGCACGGATAACTGTGATAGAACTGACGTTAAATATTTTTGTAAGTTCAGCTTCTGTGTAGAATTTGTCGCCATTTTCAAACTTTCCAGATATAATTTGTTGACGTAAATCATTTTGAATTAGTTGATATTTTGGTACTTTCATAAAAGTGTCCTTTCTGGTATTATTCATATTTCCCTTAAGCTTATTATACTAAATATTCTTTTAATTTAAAAATATTTATCAGAAATAAAAAAAATTTTTTAAAAAATTAAAAACATACTGGACATAACCAGATACATGTGTTAATATATAGATAGAAATAAAATAGTTACAGGAGTAGGCTATGAAAGACTTTCAAATAAAGGAGAGATTTTATTTAGATGGTCAGCCTTTCAAAGTTTTATCAGGTGCCATACATTATTTTCGGGTTCATCCAGATGATTGGTATCATTCTTTGTATAATTTAAAAGCTCTAGGCTTCAATACAGTTGAAACCTATGTTCCTTGGAATATGCACGAACCTCAAAAAGGTCAGTTTCAGTTTGAAGGAATACTTGATATTGAAGCGTTTTTAGAGCAAGCACAAGACCTTGGTCTCTATGCGATTGTTCGGCCTTCCCCTTATATTTGTGCGGAATGGGAGTGGGGTGGTTTGCCAGCTTGGCTAATGAAGGAGAAGATTAGGGTGCGTTCGAGTGATCCGAATTACTTACAACATTTGGATGATTACTACGCTTTCCTTCTTCCTAAGTTAGTGAAGCATCAGCTATCTAATGGCGGAAATATCCTCATGTTTCAGATTGAGAATGAGTATGGATCCTACGGTGAAGAAAAAGCCTATCTCAGAGCTGTCAGCGCTTTGATGAAAAAGCATGGTCTCACCGCTCCCTTCTTCACATCTGATGGTCCTTGGAGGGCTTGTTTAAGAGCTGGGACCTTAATAGAGGAAGATATTCTGGTTACAGGAAATTTTGGATCTAAGGCTAGCGAAAACTTCAAACAGATGCAAGATTTCTTTGATGAGTACGGTAAGAAGTGGCCACTCATGTGTATGGAATTTTGGGATGGTTGGTTCAATCGTTGGGGAGATGAAGTCATTCGTAGGGATCCAGATGAATTAGCTCAGGCAGTTATGGAGTGTATTGAACTGGGGTCGATTAATCTTTACATGTTTCATGGTGGAACCAATTTTGGTTTCATGAATGGATGTTCAGCTAGAGGTCAAATTGACTTACCACAGGTGACTTCTTATGACTACGACGCTATCTTAGATGAGGCAGGGAATCCAACCAAGAAATTCTATGCTATACAGGATTTGATGAAAAAAACTTATCCAGATTTAGCCTATAATGAGCCATTAATAAAGGAAATTGGGACTTATGAGCCAGTTGAATTGACTGATAGGGTTAGTTTGTTTTCGACACTAAAAAATGTAAGCGGTTCCTTAAAGTCGTTCTATCCGCTAACCATGGAAGAAGTGGAGCAATCTACGGGGTATATTTACTATCGAACAGAAATCAAAAAAGATAAAGAAGAGGTAGAGCGTTTCCGAGTAATTGATGCGCGTGATCGTATCCAGGTCTTTGTCGATGGAGAGAAGCTCATTACTCAGTATCAGGAAGAGATTGGAGAGGATATCAAACTTTACCAGACCTATGAAACTGTTGAATTAGGTATTCTGGTCGAAAATATGGGACGTGTCAATTATGGGCACAAGCTCACAGCTCCAACCCAGTCTAAAGGCTTGGGACGTGGAGCTATGGTAGATTTGCATTTTATTGGGAATTGGATTATTTATCCCCTACCGCTAGATGACTTATCTGGTCTAGATTTTACAGGTGATTGGAAGGAAGGGCAACCGGCTTTTTATCGTTACCAATTAGAAGTGAGAGACTTGTCAGATACTTATCTCGATATGACAGGTTTTGGTAAGGGAGTCGTATTTGTAAATAATGTAAATATTGGACGTTTCTGGGAAAAGGGACCACATCTTTCTCTCTATTTACCAAAAGGATACTTAAAGAAAGGAGTTAATGAGATTATCGTCTTCGAAACCGAAGGAACATTCAGAGAAAGTTTGGTATTTTCACAGGAACATGTTTATAAAAATATGGAATCTGATAATATAGTCTAGGAAGGGCTAGTCAGACAAAGATTTATGAAGAAAAGGAGACACTTATGACAATTATTGCGACACGTATTGATGGTCGTTTGATTCACGGTCAGGTTGCTAATTTATGGACGACGAAATTAAATATCAGTCGTATCATGGTGATCGATGATGCTGTTGCTCAAAATGACATTGAAAAGCAAGGACTGAAATTGGCTTGTCCGCCGGGGGTGAAATTATCAATTTTACCGATTGAAAAGGCCGCAAATAATATTAAGGAAGGCAAGTATGACAGCCAACGTCTCTTAATCGTTGCGCGCCGTCCAGAAAACTTCCTTCGCTTGGTTGAGTATGGTGTAGACATTCCGGAATTAAACGTAGGAAATATGTCTCAATCACCAGAAACGCGCTCTGTAACTCGTTCTATAAATGTTGTAGATAAAGACATTGCTGATTTTGATGCCTTGGTAGCTAAGGGTGTGAAATTGATTGCTCAAATGGTACCAGGTGACACACCAAAAGACTTTATGCCACTCTTGGATAAAGTTAGATAATATTCGGATATTTTTGAAAAATTTTAAAGGAGGAACACTATTATGCAATGGTGGCAAATATTACTTCTAACGCTCTATTCTGCTTATCAGATTTGCGATGAGTTGACGATTGTATCCTCAGCGGGATCACCCATTTTTGCAGGATTCATTACAGGTTTGATTATGGGCGATATGGAAGTAGGATTGTTAATTGGTGCAAGCTTGCAACTTGTTGTTTTGGGTGTGGGAACTTTTGGTGGTGCTTCCCGGATTGATGCAACATCAGGTGCAGTTCTTGCTACAGCATTTTCTATTTCACAAGGGTTGGATCCAGAGATTGCTATTTCTACTATTGGTGTACCAGTTGCAGGTTTGCTAGTGTATACAGATATATTAGGTCGCTTTACCACTACCTTCTTTGCTCACCGTGTAGATGCCGCTGTTGAGCGGTTTGACTACGCTGGTATTGAGCGTAACTATCTTCTCGGTGCGATTCCTTGGGCTCTCTCTCGCGCCCTTCCAGTCTTCCTTGCATTACAATTTGGTGGAGGACTTGTCGAAACTCTTGTAACCACAATTGAATTACCAGAATACAAATGGATTGCAGCAGGTTTGACATTGGCAGCTCGGATGCTTCCAGGTCTCGGATTTGCGATCTTACTTCACTACCTTCCACTTAAACGCAACCTTCACTACTTGGCAGTTGGTTTCGTCATTACAGCTATGTTGACTGTTCTGTATGGTAACGTATCAACATTGGGACTTGCAGTGAGCCAAATTGGTGGATTAGAAAGTTTGGCTGAAGGATTGGCAAAAGCAGAGTACTCCTTTGTCAATAACTTCAAAGGCTTGTCAATGATTGGTATCGCTGTTATAGGTGCCTTCCTTTCAGTGCTTCACTTCAAAAATAGCCAAAAGGTAACTGTGGTTGCTCCATCAAATTCAGAAAGTGGGGAAATTGAAGATGACGAAATCTAATTACAAACTAACAAAAGAAGATTTTAATCAAATCAACAAACGTAGCTTGTTCACTTTCCAACTTGGTTGGAACTATGAGCGGATGCAAGCTTCAGGTTACCTCTATATGATTTTGCCACAATTACGCAAAATATATGGAGATGGTACTCCTGAGTTGAAGGAAATGATGAAACTACATACCCAGTTCTTCAATACATCACCATTCTTCCATACCATTATTACAGGTATTGACTTGGCACTTGAAGAAAGCGATGGTGTGGCGTCTAAAGATGCGGTTAATGGTATCAAGACAGGTTTGATGGGGCCATTTGCTCCGATTGGTGACTCAATCTTTGGTTCTCTTGTTCCAGCTATCATGGGGACTGTTGCAGCTACTATGGGTAAAGAGGGGTCTCCTGTTGGAATCTTCCTTTGGATTGCAGTAGCGATTGCCTACGATATTTTCCGTTGGAAACAGCTAGAAGTTGCTTACAAGGAAGGTACTAAGCTCATTACAACTATGCGTGATAAGTTGACAGCTCTTGTTGATGCTGCTTCTGTGATGGGTGTCTTCATGATGGGTGCTTTGATTGCAACCATGATTAACTTTGAAATCACTTGGGCTCCTAAGATTGGTGAGAAAGTAATTGACATTCAAGACTTGCTCAATACAATCTTCCCACGCCTTGTTCCAGCCCTCTTTACAGGATTTGTCTTCTGGCTATTAGGACGTAAAGGTATGACATCTACTAAAGCTATTCTAATCATCATCCTACTTGCTTTAGGTCTGTCTGCTATTGGTCATTTCCTATTTGGTATGGTATAATGAAGAAGAGTCTGGTATTAGTTAGTCATGGTCTCTTCTGTGAGGAGTTAAAAAAATCTACTGAGATGATTATGGGACCTCAAGAGGATATCCATACAGTAGCACTCTTACCAGAAGAAGGTCCAGATGACTTCAAGGAAAAATTTGAAGCAACAATCGCTTCGTTAGATGACTTTGTAGTCTTTGCGGATTTGCTAGGTGGAACACCAGCCAATGTAGTTTCTCGTCTTCTCTTAGAAGGAAAGGAATTTGATCTATATGCTGGCATGAATATGCCAATGATTGTCGGATTCTTGAACGGAGCCCTGCTTGGTGAAGAGGTAGACTACGTGGCATTTGGCACAAGTAATATCGTACATGTTAATGTGTTGTTGACTACGGACAGTGATGAAGATGAGTGAAAAACTCCAGTGGAGTTTTTCAGCCCGATCCTAGAAATAGGAAGCAACGAATTTATTCCATAAGGAGCTAGAACCTAGTGATCTAGCCGTGATTATTGAGACTTTAAGTGTCCTGAGGGAGTTGCAATGTTGACTCCCTCATTTGGCTTGTGAGGAACAGAAATGATTGACGTAAAAACTTTTGGTGAAAAAGCCAAATTGTATTGTTTGAAGAATAAGGATGGCATGCAGGTCAGTCTAACGGATTTTGGTGCTAGGGTGGTAGAGGTCTTGCTACCTGTTGAGGAAAATGGCGGTTTGCGAAATGTGAGTTTGGCTACTAAGTCGGACGAAGATTATCGCAAAACAGATTTGTATCCAGGTTCGACAATTGTTCCAGTAGCGGGTCGGATTTCAGGGGCTCATGCTGAGATAAAGGGAACGACTTACCATTTCACAGAAAATGAACCCAATCGTACCCTGCACGGTGGTGTCGGTACGGCAAATGAACAATACTGGGATGTTGACTTGGCGAACGATACACAATCAGTTACCTTTGGTATTGTCCTAAAGGACGGCCTGAATGGTTTTCCGGGACCTGTGGCTGTGCAGGCCGTCTATGAGTTGACGGATGCAAATGAGCTCAAGGTAACCTATCGGGCGAGGTCGGAGCAGGATACCTTGTTCAATCCGACCAACCATGTCTACTTCAACCTGTCTGGGAAGTTTCAAGAGGATATTGGCGAGCATCAGATGAGGATAGGGGCCCAATCCTATGTTCCGTTGGGTGAGGATAATCTGCCTCTGGGACATTTTGAGGCAGTGGAGGGAACTCCTTTTGACTTCCGAGAGTTTGCGACCTTTAATCAGGGCTTCAAGAGCAATCATCCGCAAAACATCTTGGTCAAGGGCTATGATCACCCGTGGCTCTTAGATAAGGTTCCGACAGCTGTGGAGGTCATTAGTTCAGACCAAAAAGTGCGTTTGCAGGTGGAGACAAATCAGCCTGCGGTGGTTATCTATACTTACAATTTCCCGCAGGAAAGTCTAGCGGCCTACCATGGTGTGTTCAGTATGGAATGCCAAGCCTTACCAAATGCTTGCAATGTAGATGGTTTCGGCTCTATTTTACTGGAAAAGGATCAGAATTATGTCTCGGAAACGACGTATCGCTTTCTTTGGTAAATGATGAAAAGAGATAGGTGGGAAAATCTGCCTGAAAGCGTGATTTTCCTTATCCTACCTCTTTTTTTCTGCTAAGAATATGGTATAATGGGAGGGATGGGTTCGCCCGACAAATTGCAAATAGGAGTTGGTAGTTGAATTGAATTACGAACAGAAGTTTTTGAAAGATTTTGAAGAATGGATTCAGACCCAAATCATGATTAATGAGATGGCAATGGAACAGAGTCGCAAGGTTGTGGAAGAGGATAAGGATGAGCGGGCGGCAGATGCTTACATTCGCTATGAAAGTAAGTTGGATGCTTACCAATTCATTCAGGGGAAATTTGCCAACTATGCGGCAGGAAAGGATTTTCATGATCTTCCAGATGGTTTGTTTGGGGAACGTCATTATTAGGAGAGGAAAAAAGGATAAATGGCTAAGAAGAAAGTAAATCGTAAAAAACAATTAAAGAAACAATTGGCAGACTTGAAACGTGCTGGTCGTACTGGATTGGAGCGCGCAAGTGATGTAGTAGAAACAGTGGCTCACAAGGCAGAATCAGTTGTAGAAAAGGCTGTTGAGCAGGTGAAAGAAGTTGTTGCAGAGGTGACTTCTTCAGCGATATCCTTGGAAGAATTTTCTGCTCTTCCTGAATTGGAAGGGGTAGCTGCGGCACGTTTGGAAACCTTCTATGAAGCAGGTATTCGTTCTGTAGCCGATTTTGCCAAGCATACAGAAAAAGAATTGCTGAGCTTGAAAGGTATCGGGCCCGCAACCGTTAAGCAGTTGAAGGAAAAAGGGATTGAGTTGAGGGGGTAAACCTTCTCGGTCAAACTAGGCAGAATACGAAAGCATGAGATTATACGAGGCTGGTTTGAAGAACCAGAGAGAACATTTGCTCAATCAGTTGGATAAAAACAAGCAAGTTTTGTTTTATGAGCAGGTAGATATTCTGAAAGCAAGAGCTTACCGTCGAGCTTTTTGGAGTACAGTCATTATGTTTTTTCTGGCCGTATTGATTGGTTTGCTGATGATGTATTACTTTAATGATGGAGGGGCAAAGCCTGACTCAGAGAGGGTAGTAGCTTCAGTGCTTATCCTACTGGTACTGATGCCGGTGTATTATCTAGTAGATGCCTATCCTAGAGCAAAATTAGAAGAGGAAGTCAAACTTCTTAACCAAATACTATCGAAAAAGCCCTAGAGCACGTTTATCAATAGAGGAATTCTTGATTTTTCAAGTTAGTTCTGTTAAAATAACAATCATCAGAGGTGTTTTGAAGCCCATTTGTCACAGGAAGCGGTGGTACTGAGAAATCCGCACAAATGTCAAAACTGGTTGCTGATGATGTGAATCGAATAGGTAAGTTGCGGGTGTATTATCATCCGAATGTGGGTGGTACCGCGGAAAACAGTTTGTATTTCGTCCCTGTCTAGTAAGTCTAGGCGGGGATTTTCATTTGGAAAGGAGAAATATGCTACATCATGTTGAAATTTACGTTTCTGACTTGGAAATCTCGCGTGCATTTTACGACTTTCTCCTGACCAAGCTGGGCTACTCGCTCTATCAGGAGTGGGAGGCCGGGCTATCTTATAAAAAGGCAGAGCAATACCTGGTCTTTGTCCAAACGCCTCAGGATTTCCTAGAGGCAGGTTTCCACCGTTGCCGTACTGGCCTCAATCATCTAGCCTTTCATGCGGGAACACCTGATGAGATTGACCAATGGCGGAAGGAATTTTTGACCAGGCGAGTCAAACTGCTCTATGACGACCGCTATCCCCACGCAGGAGGACCAGACCACTATGCCCTCTATCTAGAAGACCCAGATGGAATCAAGATAGAGTTGGTGGGCAAAACGAAATAGCCAGTCCAGAGGACTGACTATTTCTAGGAGATTATATGAAAAAGAATTGGGCTATTTCTAGCTTGAGGATAGTATAAACCAATTTTCTTAAAGAAAACTGAAGGAGAAAAATAAATGTCAAAAGAATTATCACCAAAATACAATCCAGCCGAGGTTGAGGCTGGTCGTTACCAAACTTGGTTGGACCAAGATGTCTTTAAGCCGTCAGGCGAGGCGGAGGCCAAGCCTTATTCTATCGTCATTCCGCCGCCAAACGTAACAGGCAAGTTGCACTTGGGACACGCGTGGGACACCACTCTTCAAGACATCATTATCCGCCAAAAACGCATGCAAGGTTTTGACACCCTCTGGCTACCAGGTATGGACCACGCGGGGATTGCCACTCAGGCTAAGGTTGAGGAACGCTTGCGGGAGCAAGGCGTGACTCGCTACGACTTGGGTCGTGAAAAATTCCTCGACAAAGTCTGGGAATGGAAGGATGAGTACGCGGCGACCATTCGTGAGCAATGGGGCAAGTTGGGTCTGTCTTTGGACTACCAACGTGACCGCTTCACGCTGGATGAAGGCTTGTCGAAAGCCGTTCGCAAGGTCTTTGTAGAACTCTACAAAAAAGGCTGGATCTACCGTGGTGAATTTATCATCAACTGGGACCCAGCGGCTCGCACAGCTCTTTCTGATATCGAAGTTATTCACAAAGATGTCGAAGGTGCCTTCTACCACATGAATTACATGTTGGAAGACGGCTCTCGTGCCCTTCAAGTTGCGACAACTCGTCCTGAGACTATGTTCGGTGACGTTGCGGTTGCGGTTAACCCAGAAGACCCACGTTACAAGGACTTGATTGGCAAAAATGTTATCCTGCCAATCGTCAACAAGCCTATCCCAATCGTTGCGGATGAACATGCAGATCCTGAATTTGGTACAGGGGTTGTGAAAATCACACCGGCCCACGATCCAAATGACTTCCTTGTCGGTCAACGCCACAATCTGCCACAAGTCAATGTCATGAACGATGACGGTACTATGAACGAGTTGGCGGGTGAATTTGCAGGTATGGACCGCTTTGAAGCCCGTAAGGCAACGGTTGCTAAGTTGCAAGAACTGGGGGCCCTTGTGGAAATCGAAAACCGTGTGCATTCTGTTGGACACTCTGAGCGTACAGGTGTTGTAGTCGAGCCACGCTTGTCAACCCAGTGGTTTGTTAAAATGGACCAATTGGCGAAGAATGCCATTGCCAACCAAGACACAGCTGACAAGGTAGAATTTTACCCACCACGCTTCAACGATACCTTCCTACAATGGATGGAAAATGTACACGACTGGGTTATCTCTCGTCAGCTTTGGTGGGGTCATCAGATTCCAGCATGGTATAACGAATCTGGCGAAATGTATGTCGGAGAAGAGGCTCCAGCAAGTGACGGATGGGTACAGGATGAGGATGTCCTAGATACCTGGTTCAGCTCTGCCCTTTGGCCATTCTCAACAATGGGCTGGCCTGACGAAAATGCGGCGGACTTCCAGCGTTACTTCCCAACCTCAACCTTGGTAACGGGCTACGACATCATCTTCTTCTGGGTGTCTCGGATGATTTTCCAATCGCTTGAGTTCACAGGTCGTCAGCCATTCAAGAACGTGCTGATCCACGGTTTGATCCGTGATGAAGAAGGTCGCAAGATGTCCAAGTCGCTCGGAAACGGGATTGACCCAATGGATGTCATTGAGAAATACGGTGCGGACGCTTTGCGTTGGTTCCTGTCAAACGGCTCTGCCCCTGGTCAAGATGTTCGCTTCTCTTATGAGAAAATGGATGCGTCTTGGAACTTCATTAACAAGATTTGGAACATTTCTCGCTACATCCTCATGAACAATGAAGGCTTGACCTTGGATGCGGCGCGTGACAATGTCGCCAAAGTCGCAGCTGGCGAGGCTGGTAACGTGACGGACCGCTGGATTCTCCACAACCTCAACGAAACCATTGCCAAGGTCACTGAAAACTTTGACAAATTCGAGTTTGGTGTGGCTGGTCACATCCTTTATAACTTCATCTGGGAAGAGTTCGCCAACTGGTATGTTGAATTGACCAAGGAAGTGCTTTACAGCGATAACGAGGCTGAGAAAGTTATGACCCGCTCTGTCCTTCTCTACACGCTGGACCAAATCCTTCGCCTCCTCCACCCAATCATGCCGTTCGTAACGGAAGAGATCTTCGCTCAGTACGCAGAGGGCTCTATCGTGGTGGCGGCTTACCCTGTTGTCAACCCAGCATTTGACAATGCTGGAGCTCACAAGGGAGTGGAAAGCCTTAAGGACTTGATTCGTTCGGTGCGAAATAGCAGAGCAGAAGTGAATGTTGCGCCATCTAAGCCGATTACTATCTTGATTAAGACGGCGGATGCTGAGCTTGAAACCTTCTTCAAGGCAAATGAAAACTACATCCGACGCTTTACAAATCCAGAACATCTGGAAATCAGCTCAAGCATCGCTGCACCAGAATTAGCCATGTCAGCCGTTATCACCGGTGCTGAAATCTTCTTGCCACTCGCCGACCTCCTCAACGTCGAAGAAGAGTTGGCTCGTCTAGACAAAGAACTTGCCAAGTGGCAAAAAGAACTAGACATGGTCGGCAAAAAACTCAGCAACGAACGCTTCGTCGCCAACGCCAAACCAGAAGTCGTTGAAAAGGAAAAAGAAAAACAAGCCGACTACCAAGCAAAATATGATGCGACAGTAGCGCGGATTGAAGAGATGAAGAAACTGGTTAAGTAGGTAAAATACGATAAAATGCCCAGCCTAAAAAGGCTGGGTTTTGTGGTATAATGAAGAGAAACTAGGTTGATGAGGTGGGGGAATTTGAATATAAAAGGAATTTATGAGATTGCAAATATTATCAAAAATGTTATACCTAAATCTCCTACAGTGGTTGGATTTAATATTAAAAATTTGCGCTCAAAAAAGCTTAATAGTTTATATGAGCTGGTGGATGTTGAGGACCATTGCTCAAATGTTGTGGTTCATTCTTTGAAAATAAATAATCCTTCAAAAAGTAAAATAGTTATTGATAGGGTATATAATGGATTATATGTGAGCCGGTTTAAATAAGAATGAAGTATCTTTCAATTAATCGAACTGTAGCTTATTGAATTGATCTTCTCCCTCTTTACATCCTCCCTAATATATTAGATAATAGTTCTATCAACTAGATAGGACTATTTTTATGGAATCAACTTTTGAAGCTCAATTATTGGAGTCGGTGCAATATGGTTTTATTGATAGAGAGGTTTTTCAAGAAGGGGTCTATTCGCCTAAAATTTTAATTAATGATACAGAAACTCATCGTTATGTTTTAAATGATATTCAAGAAGAATTAAGCAAGGCTAAATCCTTTGCTTTCAGCGTGGCCTTTATTACTCAGTCTGGACTAGCCCTGATTAAAAGTCAATTATCAGATTTGGCAGATGAGGGAATACAAGGTAGAATTTTGATTTCCCCTTATCTAGATTTTAATGATCCCATAGCGATGAAGGAATTGCTTAAACTGAAAAATGTCCAAGTCCGTATAACACCAGTCAATATGCAAATGCATGCTAAGTTTTATCTGTTTGAACAAGAAGGTAAGCAGGTTATCATTTCTGGTAGCTCAAATTTAACCCACACAGCTTTAAAAGTAAATTACGAGTGGAATGTTAAGTTAACCTCAGCGCAAAATGGTGATTTTATCCAGAATGCGAAAGATGAGTTTGAACGTATTTGGGAAAAATCAATAGTTCTGGATGTCGATGCAATCAATGCATATGCAGCTCGTCGAAAGACGGTTATACAGACAGCAACCATTCAAGATGAGCCAATAGAGACCTATCAAGCAACTATCCGTCCTAATAAGATGCAAGAACAAGCTCTAGAAGGTCTCGCAACTGTTAGAAAAAACGGAGCTCAAAAAGCTCTGGTTATCAGTGCAACAGGGACAGGGAAAACCTATCTTTCTGCTTTTGATGTTAAGCAATACAATCCAGATAAAATGTTATTCATCGTTCATCGAGAACAGATTCTTCAAAAATCATTAAAAGATTTTCAAAACGTGTTGGGATTTGAGGACAATGAAGGGTGTATTTATAAGAGTGGGATGGATGTTTCACAAAAGAGATATGTTTTTGCGACTATTCAAACGATTTCGAGAGCAGACAATCTGCAATCCTTTGACCCAACATTCTTTAACTATATTTTAATTGATGAGGTGCATAAAGCGGGTGCCGAAACCTATAAAAAAATGATGAAGTATTTTCAGCCTGATTTTTATTTAGGAATGACGGCGACACCTGAGCGGACGGATGGTCAAAATATTTATGAGTTATTTGATTACAATATTGCTTACGAGATTCGCTTGCAAGAAGCTCTTGATAACGATATGCTTTGTCCATTCATTTACTACGGTGTTTCAGATATCAAAATTGATGGTCAATTGATTGATGACAATACTAGTTTTTCTAATCTAGTATCAGAACAACGTGTTAATCACATTTTAGAAAAAGTGTCTTATTATGGAGTGAGTGGTGAGACAGTAAAAGGGTTAATTTTCTGTTCTTCAGTCAAAGAATCTAAAGAGCTAGAAAGTAAGTTTAATGCTAGAGGACTTCGCACACGCGCCTTGTCTGGGGAGCATAGTCAAGAGGAACGACAGAAAGTTGTTCAAGACTTTGAACATGGGAACTTGGATTACATTTTAACGGTTGATATTTTCAATGAAGGGATCGATATTCCGAGTGTCAATCAGGTTGTCATGCTTCGTAATACCCAATCGAGTATCATTTTTATTCAACAATTAGGTCGAGGTTTGCGCAAGCACGATTCAAAAGAATATGTTACCATTATTGATTTTATTGGAAATTATCAAAACAACTATCTGATTCCCGTAGCACTCTTTGGAGACCAATCTATGAACAAGGACAATTATCGTCGTGAGGTTAGAGAACCCAACATACTCAAAGGTTTGACAACGATTAACTTTGAAAAGATTGCCAAAGAACAAATTTTCTCATCTATAACAAATACTACACTATCCTCTATCAAGATTTTACGAGATGCTTATAAGGATTTAGAAAATAAATTAGGCCGTACTCCGTATTTATCAGATTTCGTGAAGTTGAATAGCATTGATCCACTTGTCTTTTTTGAAAACTCTAGTTTTCAAAATTTCGGAGATGTTGTCAATAAGTTTTCAGATGAGACAGTCATTCTATCAGACGTTGAAAAAAGATTTTTGAATTTCATTACATTTGAGACTTTGAACGGAAAACGAAAACATGAATTGTATTTGCTGAAGCTGCTTATAGAAAATGATGGACTAATTTCACCAGATAAGTGGTTTGAAGGCGTTATTGAGCATGATTTAGATTTTCAATCAGATATCTTAGATTCTGTAACTAGGGTGTTGGACCTATCCTTTTTAAAAGCCCAGGAGCAAAAGAAATATGGTAGTGATCCTTTAGTTGATTTTGATGGGGATATGTATAGATTGAATAAAGAAATTCATCAATCGCTGTTGAATAACAATAAATTTGCTCAACTATTTTTAGATGTTATTGAAACTGGAATATTGAAATCACAAGATTACCCTGAAATTTTCACACTGGGTCAGAAATACACTCGACGCGACGTGCTTAAATTAATGAATGTCGAAAAAGATGAGCCGCCATTAAATATAGGTGGATATAAGATTGATAAGACAACTAATTCTTGCCCCATCTTCATCACTTACCATAAAAGTGAAGATATAAGTGATACTATCAAGTACGAAGATGAGTTGCTGAATGAATCAACATTAAAGTGGTTTTCAAAAAATAAACGCACTTTAGATTCGAATGATGTTTCAACGATTATTAATGCCAACGAAAATGGATTGCGGTTAGAACTATTTGTCATAAAAGATGATTCAGAGGGTGGAGAATTCTATTATCTTGGTCCACTAAGATATGTTGAAAATAGTGCAAGTGAAATGTTGAAAAATGGAGACTCAGTAGTTCAAATTCTGTTTAAGCTAGATTCACCAGTGGAGGCAAACTTGTATAAATATTTGACAGATAAATAAAAAAAGAGATTCGAATGAATCTCTATTTTTGTTGTAGACATTTGACGGCTGGAATGTCTACCGGTGCCCATTTTAACTCATCTAATTGCTCGATTGGAAGCCATTTAGAATCTTGGTGTTCTAATAAAGTTAATTCTCCGTCTACTAATTTTGACAGATAGGTTTTCATAGTCACAATACCAAAATCGTATTCGTAAGAGGCTTCATTGAGGAAGGAAATAATTTCGATCTCGGAATCGAATTCTTCTTTGATTTCGCGGATTAAGGCTTCCTCAGGAGTTTCTCCTATTTCGAGTTTTCCTCCGGGAAATTCCCAATAGCCTCCCAAACTTTTTTCTTCGGGACGCTGAGCACAAAAGATTTGTCCATTTTTTTCGATTGCTGCTGCCACGACATTGATAGTTTTTTTATCCATTTTTCCTCCCATTGATAATAGACCACCATATTCTAACAAAAATGTTATTTTTTTACAAGGTTGTGTTATACGAATCATTCCCTTTGTTGTATTTTTCAAAACCCGTTCGCTTTTCTGACAAAAATATTTGGTTTAACTCTCTTAAACTCAAGAATTTTCCTCCACTGATGGATTGAGATGGCTCGAAAACTGAAAAAAAGGGCGTACTACCCCCTTGGTTTTTGAACTATTTTTTATTTTTAGACTACCCAGCTGGCTAAATGAGTATTCTGGCCTTGTTTGAGTTTGGCTAAGGCAAATCCAACCATCACTAAAAAACTCATGGCAATAGCTAGACTCATCTTCTTAAGCCCTCGGATAGTGTGCTTCTCGAATCGAAAGTCGCGGTCTATACGCCCATTCACCCTCTCCACAGCTGTCCGCTTCTTGTAGAGTCGTTTAAACTTCTGACTATCTCTAGCTACTTGATTAAAGATAATAGGTTCTACCGACCGTTTTAAACGGAAGATGCGATTGTCCTGATAACGGGGATGAAAACCATACCGCAAACTGTCACAAGACTTATCGTACCCCTTATAGATAAGCTGAATCGCTTTGCCCTTGTCATCCACCCAAAAGACTTCTCCAGATTGATTGTAAATCACATCCGTATCAAGGTATTGCCTGGTTTCATCTTCTTTCCACTTATGAGGATGATCAATGATAGGAATAATCGTGGCTTCTTCTATGAGATTCTGAAGAGGAATTCCACTATAACCACGGTCTGCCATCAAATATTCCGCTCTCTGCATGGTCGTTTGACGCATGTTTCGAATCAGCCTTTTGGCAACAGTAGGTTCCCCTTCTGAGGCCGTCGTCACTTCCCAAGCAACAGGCAGTTCATAGGTCGCATCAACCACAAGATGACAACGATAGCCATAGTGTTTCTCCATAGAGACCGTTCCATTTTTATGATGACGTTTTTTTATAGCCATATCGGCATCACAGTCAGAGCGTCTATCCTTTCTTTGTTTCTTACCATATGGTGTTGCATAACTATCAATGAACTTGCCATCTAGGGCTAAGTCAACACCAAATTCCGGAAGAAGGTTGTATAGTTCAGATATGCCAGATAAAACCCACTCGTCAATGTCTGGACAGACCTCTTCCAAATCCTGAATAAAACGAGAATAAGCAGACTTAGAGGGAGCATGAACAAGTTTAATAGTACCATTTTTGAGCTTAACACCGTGAGTTTCAAAGCCACAGATTTGACGGAGCTGGCTATTCATATTAAGCTGACGAATCAACTGTTGATCGGTTTCCAATTGAAGAACTATTTTAGCAATATAGGCAATGAAGTAAGATTGAACAGAATAATCCTTACGCCCGTGTTTGCGTTTGGCTTCTAACTCATCAAATAGACCCGTTTCTGGAAGACCATCTAATACCATCAAAATTTTTTCTAAATCACCTAGTTCCTGATCCTCAAAAAGGTTAAGCTGTGTTATAATTTTCATAGTGAGACCTCGCTAATAGAGATTTTTGACTTAAAACTATTATAACGCTTTGACGTTGCATTGAGGCTCACAAAAGGGAAAAATCGCTACTTAACGTGGCGATTTTTCTTTTTATAGCGTGCTAATCTGGTGATAGGACGGGAATAAATAACTACGGGAATGATTCTATACTATTTTAAGAGAAAGAGTAAAGGATGACAGAATGAATAAACGATTGTATGTAATAGCAAGTGCAACTATTTTAGCTGGAGCGTTATCCATGGGGGCAGTAGCAGTTTTGCAAGGGGGTAGTGGCTTTTCAACTACACAGTCTAGCAAGACAAGTTCGGAAAAGGTGACAATTTCCCTTGCGGATGGGACAGCAACAGCAACCAGTGATGCGGTAGCAATTGATGGAACAACTGTTACTATTTCTCAAGCGGGACAGTATGAAGTGACGGGGCAGGCGGAAGGAGTACAGATTCTTGTTACAGACTCAGTGACCGAGGATGTGACGATTAGTTTGAACAATGCCAGTCTTTCTTCTATCGCCTTTTCATCGACTGGTCTCAATACAGTGGAACTGATTGATGGAACAGTAAATAGTTTGTCCGGTGCAGAAACGGGAGTGACAGCGCCACGTCTTACCGTGACAGGCCAGGGAAGTTTAGACATTGCGAATGTGACAACCTATGGAATGTTTGCTAGTGAAGAGCTTCTGATTGAGTCAGGGACAATCACTATTACTTCAGAAGGGTCTGGACTGTATGCCAAGCATGAGACAGATGCCAATCAGGCTAATGTGACAATCAATGGTGGAACTGTGAATATTGCTGCAGGTCAAGCAGAAGGTGCGACTGGGATTTTTGCGGGAAATAATTTAACAGTGAATGATGGAACAATTACAGTGTCCAGTGCCTTCGAAGCTTATGTCGGAAAGCACGTCGTTGTAAATGGTGGAACAGCCAATCTGACTTCTATAGATGATGGAATTGTATCGAAGGATCCTTTCTATATCGAAGGTCAAGAATCGGTTGTAGATATTACCTTTAACGGAGGTAGCACCTCAATTGTTGCAACAGGTGATGGCGTCGATTCTAATGGAAATCTGACAGTAGCAGGTGGGACACTTGTCTTTACTAGTCCTAGTCAAGATAATGCTGCTATGGATTACTCTGGTACCGCTAGCTTGACAGGTGGGACTGTCTGGGCAGTCGGAGCGAGCAATATGGCTCAATCCTTTACAACAGCTAGTCAAAATTATATTATGACAACTGTTTATGGTGTAGCAGGTGATACCATTACTATAACAGATGCAGCAGGAAATGAAATTGCGACTCTAACAGCTCCAGTTGAGTTTTCAAGTGTCTTGTTTAGCACACCGGAATTGGTAGCAGGTGAAGTTTACTTTGTTTCGACGACTAGTGGTAGTTCTGGTCAGGCAACTGCAGCCCTTGAGGTACTTCAGTAATAAATTAGCTAAGAAAGAGACGGTATTTGCCGTCTCTCTTCATTTCAGGAGGAATTATGATAGAAGAAAAACTCGAAAGAAAAGGGACTTGGGACCGTGAGCTTGCTGTAGAGTTTGGCTTTGTCGAAAAGGGACAAAATTTGGTTTTTAGTCAAGACTTGATGAATGGGGATTTGGAAGCTTCATTTTGTTTGGATATAGAAGGTAAGCTTTGGGGACAAGTAGTTGACAGAGAATTGGGGGAGAGTTACACTCTCTTTCGAAGTCAGATTAGATTAGGTGCGTATGCTAGTCAGGTTAAGACAGAGTACCAGCAGCTTCTCTTGCAACTATTGGATACTTGTTTTATCGCTCTGCCATTTTCCAAAGACCAAAGCAACCGGCTTGCTCAGAAAATCAAAGATGAGTGGGGAGATTTACTGGATTATCCTTTTAAAAAAGCACGGACGACAGGAACCTTTCGACATCCGTCTAATCAAAAATGGTATGCTCTTATTGTGACGCTCAAGAGGGCAAAAGTAGATAATAGTAGCTCGGATGAAGTCGTCGAGGTTCTGAATCTTAAGTTGCCAGAGGATAGGATTTTGGAGTTGGTGAAGCATGATGGATTCTACCCTGCCTATCACATGTATAAGAAAAATTGGTTGACCGTGATTTTGGATGGGACGGTGGCGGACGATAAGCTCATGTCGCTCTTGGAAGTTAGTCGTTCCTTAGTGGGGCCTAAATCCTACAAGGCAGAGCAAGGCCCTGATTACTGGGTTATTCCAGCCAATCCAAAGGTCTATGATATTGATACCGAGTTTGCAGAGAATAAGATTGTTTACTGGCCTCAGAAATCAACCATTCAAGCTGAGGACATTGTTGCCATCTATGTGACAGCACCCGTGCAGGCTATTCGCTATGTTTGTCGTGTATTAGGAGCAAATTTGGAAAATCATGGGGAGTCAGATATTCCAACGGATAAGAAGCTTATGCGGGTAGAATTAATAGCAGAGCTGTCTGATGATATGCTTCCAAGAGAGCGAATGATGGAATTGGGAGTACGGGCTGTTCGTGGTCCAAGACGTTTGACCGAGAGGGTGATACAAGTTCTAACAAGGGAAGTAAAAAACATTTATTAAATTATCAGAATATTTAATAAAAAGACTTTACAAGTAGGCAAAAAAGAGTATAATAGGTTGTATAAATTTTAAGGAGGTAAGGTATGAAGAAAAGCTTCATTCATCAGCAAGAGGAGATTTCTTTCGTCAAAAATACATTCACCCAGTATTTAAAAGACAAGTTAGAAATCGTAGAAGTGCAAGGACCGATTTTAAGTCGTGTCGGGGATGGTATGCAGGATAATTTGTCCGGTGTGGAAAATGCGGTAACTGTCAATGTGAAGTTGATTCCAGATGCGACCTATGAAGTGGTTCATTCACTTGCTAAGTGGAAGCGCCATACCTTGGCTCGTTTCGGTTTTAATGAGGGAGAAGGGCTCTTTGTTCACATGAAAGCTCTTCGTCCAGATGAGGATTCCTTGGATCCGATTCACTCTGTCTATGTAGACCAGTGGGACTGGGAGAAGGTCATTCCTGATGGACGACGCAACTTGGCTTATTTGAAAGAAACGGTTGAGCAAATCTATAAAGCTATCCGTCTGACAGAATTAGCAGTTGAAGCCCGCTATGATATTGAGTCTGTCTTGCCGAAAAAGATTACCTTTATCCATACAGAGGACTTGGTAAAAAACTTCCCAGATTTGACGCCAAAGGAGCGTGAAAATGTGGTTGCAAAAGAATACGGTGCAGTCTTCTTAATTGGTATCGGTGGAGAGCTGGCAGATGGCAAACCACATGATGGACGCGCCCCAGACTATGATGACTGGACAAGCCCATCAGAAGCAGGCTACAAAGGACTCAATGGAGACATCTTGGTTTGGAACGAAGCACTTGGTTCAGCCTTTGAGTTGTCCTCAATGGGGATTCGTGTGGATGAAGAAGCGCTGAAGCGCCAGGTTGCTATTACAGGCGACGAGGACCGTTTGGAATTTGATTGGCATCGTGCCCTTTTGAATGGTCTCTTCCCGCTTTCGATTGGTGGCGGTATCGGTCAATCCCGTTTGGCCATGTTCTTGCTTCGTAAGAAACATATTGGTGAAGTGCAGTCTAGTGTGTGGCCACAAGAAGTGCGCGATAATTTTGAGAACATTTTATAAGAGATTGACTTCAATCTCTTTTCTTCTGCTTTCAATCTGCTATCTGAAAACATTTACAACAAGATTATCTGTGATTTTTACGCCAATCTATGATATACTTTTTTAGTTAAATTAAAATATACAGAGGATATTATGACAAAACTTAGAGAAGACATCCGTAACGTAGCCATTATTGCCCACGTTGACCACGGAAAAACAACCCTCGTTGATGAATTATTGAAACAATCCCAAACGCTTGATGAGCGTACGCAATTGGATGAGCGTGCCATGGACTCAAACGATATCGAAAAAGAGCGTGGTATCACTATTCTTGCTAAGAACACTGCCGTAGCTTATAACGGTACTCGTATCAACATCATGGACACACCAGGACACGCAGACTTCGGTGGTGAGGTTGAGCGTATTATGAAAATGGTTGACGGTGTTGTGCTTGTCGTGGATGCTTACGAAGGGACTATGCCACAGACTCGTTTTGTATTGAAAAAAGCCCTTGAGCAAAACTTGACTCCAATCGTGGTTGTTAACAAGATTGACAAACCATCTGCTCGTCCAGAAGAAGTTGTAGATGAAGTGCTTGAACTCTTCATCGAATTGGGTGCAGATGATGACCAGTTGGAATTCCCAGTGGTTTACGCATCAGCTATCAACGGTACTTCATCTTTGTCTGACAATCCAGCAGACCAAGAGGAAACTATGGCGCCAATCTTTGATACCATCATCGAGCATATTCCTGCTCCTGTGGACAACTCAGATGAGCCTTTGCAGTTCCAAGTATCTCTTTTGGACTACAACGACTTCGTAGGTCGTATTGGTATTGGTCGTGTCTTCCGTGGTACGGTTAAAGTTGGGGATCAAGTTACCCTTTCTAAATTGGATGGTACAACCAAAAACTTCCGTGTTACAAAACTCTTTGGTTTCTTCGGTCTTGAGCGTAAGGAAATTCAAGAAGCAAAAGCGGGTGACTTGATTGCAGTTTCTGGTATGGAAGATATCTTCGTCGGTGAAACAGTAACACCTACTGATGTAGTTGAGCCACTTCCAGTTCTTCGTATCGATGAGCCAACTCTTCAGATGACCTTCTTGGTCAACAACTCGCCATTTGCAGGTCGTGAAGGTAAATGGGTGACATCCCGTAAGATTGAAGAACGTTTGTTGGCAGAATTGCAGACAGATGTATCCCTTCGTGTTGATGCGACAGATTCTCCTGATAAATGGACTGTTTCTGGTCGTGGAGAATTGCACTTATCTATCTTGATTGAAACCATGCGTCGTGAAGGCTATGAGCTTCAAGTTTCACGTCCAGAAGTTATCATCAAGGAAATCGACGGCGTGAAAATGGAGCCATTTGAGCGCGTGCAAATTGATACGCCTGAAGAATACCAAGGCTCTGTTATCCAGTCTCTTTCAGAGCGTAAGGGTGATATGTTGGATATGGTTTCAACTGGTAATGGTCAAACACGTTTGGTCTTCCTTGTTCCAGCTCGTGGCTTGATTGGGTACTCAACAGAATTCCTTTCAATGACGCGTGGATATGGTATTATGAACCATACCTTTGATCAGTATTTGCCAGTTGTACAAGGTGAAATCGGTGGTCGCCACCGCGGAGCTCTTGTTTCAATTGATCAAGGTAAGGCAACAACCTACTCTATCATGCGTATCGAAGAGCGTGGTACAATCTTTGTCAACCCAGGTACGGAAGTCTATGAAGGTATGATTATCGGTGAAAACTCACGTGATAACGACTTGACTGTTAACATCACGACCGCTAAACAAATGACCAACGTCCGTTCTGCTACTAAGGACCAAACAGCTGTGATCAAGACCCCGCGTATCTTGACCCTTGAAGAATCGCTTGAATTCTTGAATGACGATGAATACATGGAAGTGACGCCGGAGTCAATTCGTCTTCGTAAACAAATCTTGAACAAGGCAGAGCGTGACAAGGCAGCTAAAAAGAAAAAACTAGCTACAGAAGAATAAGTTGACAGAAACAAGGAGGAATCATGTTTTACTTGATTATTGCCATTATCTTGGTACTCTTCTATATCTTTATGGCTCCTAATAATATTAAAGGAACTATGAATTTAGTTGCCTCTGTCTTTCTTCTAGCGGCTTTATTGATTGCATTGATGCTCGGTTTTCTTAGGGTGGTTCAATCTCCTCCAGAAATTTGGATAGGAATTGCTATGAGTCTTCTGGGCCTATGGGCAATGCGTGATATCTATTTTATGAGTAACAAAGATGTCAAAAAAGAAAAAAAGAAAAGACCTTATAAATATCGTTATAAGTGAAAAACGGTTGGCTCTGCCAGCCGCTTTTTGTTTCTATCGCTTGAAAAAGCCCGTCATTCAAGGTACAATAGTATATTGGAAAGTTAGGTATGTGTATGAAAATGATTTCAGATTTTACAAATAAAAAAGTATTGGTTTTAGGTTTAGCTAAGTCAGGAGAGGCTACGGCACGTTTGTTGGATAAACTAGGAGCTATTGTGACGGTTAATGATGGCAAGCCCTTTGAGGAAAATCCAATGGCTCAATCTTTATTAGAAGATGGGATTCGTGTTATTTGTGGTCATCACCCCTTAGATTTGCTGGATGAAGATTTTGCCCTTTTAGTTAAAAACCCTGGGATTCGTTATGACAATCCAATGGTGGTCAAAGCATTGGAAAAAGGAATGTCTGTTTGGACAGAAGTGGAATTGGCTTACCTGATTTCAGAAGCTCAGATTGTTGGTATTACAGGATCAAACGGTAAGACCACAACGACGACCATGATTGCAGAAGTGTTGAATGCGGGGAATAAACCTGCAAAATTATGTGGAAATATTGGTTATCCAGCCTCATCAGTTGCTCAAGAAGCAGGGGTGGATGATACTTTGGTCATGGAGTTGTCTTCATTTCAGTTGATGGGAACAAAGTCTTTCCGTCCCCATATCGCTGTTATTACCAATTTGATTGCCAGTCACTTGGATTATCATGGGACTTTTGAGGACTATGTAGAAGCCAAGTGGATGATTCAGCGTCAGATGACAGCAGATGATTTTGTGATTCTTAATTTTAATCAGGAAGAGGCCAAGAAGTTAGCAGAGCAGACACTAGCAACTGTTGTTCCATTCTCGTCGGTAGAAAAGGTGGATGGGGCCTATTTGTTGGACGGTCATCTCTATTTTAAGGATGAAATTATTATGGCTGCAGATGAGATTGGTGTTCCAGGCGCCCACAACGTGGAAAATGCATTAGCAACTATCGCTGTAGCTAAGTTAATGGGGATTGATAACCAAGCCATTCGTGAAACCTTGGCGCATTTTGGTGGAGTCAAACACCGCTTACAGTATGTCGGCGAGATTAACCAAGTTTCCTTCTATAACGACAGTAAATCAACCAATATTCTAGCGACTCAAAAAGCCTTGTCGGGATTTGATAATGGTAAAGTTATCCTGATTGCTGGTGGTTTGGACCGTGGCAATGAATTTGATGAATTGGTCCCTGATTTGCAAGGGTTGAAAAAAATGGTTATTTTGGGGCAGTCGGCTCCTCGTGTCAAACGAGCTGCGGATGCTGCAGATGTGAGTTATGTAGATGCTAGCGATATTGCAGATGCTACTCGAAAAGCTTTTGAAGCGGCAGAGGCAGGAGATATCGTGTTATTAAGTCCAGCCAATGCTAGCTGGGATATGTATGCCAATTTTGAAGTACGTGGGGATGTCTTTTTGGCAACCGTAGAGGAATTGAAAGGATAAGCATGAAGAAAATTGTCTTTACAGGTGGTGGAACAGTTGGTCATGTAACTCTGAACCTGCTTCTTATTCCACGTTTTTTGAAGGATGGTTGGGAAGTTCATTACATTGGTGATTGCAATGGTATTGAGTACACCCAGATCCACCAATCAGGATTAGAGGTACAGTTTCACAGTATTGCAACTGGTAAATTGCGTCGCTATTTCTCCTGGCAAAATATGCTGGATGTTTTCAAGGTGGGTTGGGGAATCTTGCAATCTTTAGCAATCATAGCTCGCCTTCATCCTCAAGCTTTATTTTCAAAAGGAGGCTTTGTATCTGTACCGCCTGTTGTAGCGGCACGACTTTTAGGTGTACCTGTATTTGTTCATGAGTCTGATCGTTCTATGGGCTTGGCCAATAAGATTGCTTACAAATTTGCGACGACTATGTATAGTACTTTCGAACAACCGACTAGTTTAACTAAGGTCAAACATGTCGGAGCTGTGACGAAGGTGAATCAGTTGGGAAAAATTACTTCTATTCACTTACCAGAGATTCTTGAACAGTTTGATCAGAAATTACCGACGCTTCTGTTTGTAGGTGGTTCCGGAGGTGCCAAGGTTTTCAATGATTTTGTTAGCCAACATCAACAAGAGTTGACCAAACGTTATAATATTGTCAATTTGACAGGTGATGAGAATTTGAATCAACTGTCCAAGAATCTTTATCGGGTTGACTACGCAACGGATCTATATCAACCTTTATTGGAAGAGGCGGACATTGTTATAACCCGTGGTGGATCTAATACAATCTTTGAATTGGTTGCTCTACGGAAGCTACATATTATCGTCCCTCTTGGTAAACAGGCAAGTCGGGGTGATCAGTTGGAAAATGCTCAATACTTTGAAGAAAAAGGCTATGCTAAACAGCTGGCTGAAGAAGATTTAACATTTGAACAACTTTTATCAACAATTAGGGACTTACAAATTGATGAGAACAAGTATCTCAAAAGTATGAGCGAGTCGGAAGATATCCAATCCCTAGATGATTTTTACCAGATTTTGATGAGCGGCATAGAAAGAAAGGTCCGAAATGAGTGAACAGAATCGTTTCCAAGAAGAACATCATGAATTTATGGCCAGGTGGTTGGAGCGCCGTCAGGATTACATTGGAAAAAAACAAGAAAATACAGAGGCTATACAATCTGAAACTAAAGATTTTCGACAAGGAATAGAAAAGCAAACTGAAGAACCTGTAGAAGTCGAACCAATGCCTGAAAATAATAATTCAGAAGATATTGAAGTAGAAAAAAAGATTCAGGATGCTGCAGCAGTATCAGAACCAACCAACGAGCCTATTGAAGATATTCCTTCAGAGAGTAAAGATGAGCATGAGGAAGAACTTCACCAACAACCTATTGTCGGAAATTATTGGACAGAAGAGGAAAACGTTAGTGAAAATATAGAAAGCATAGAACGGACCATTCGAGAACGCAACTCCATTTTTAAAGATATTCCGTCGCTTGTCTGGTTGAAAAGTTTTCCAATTCTTTTATTGACATTATCTTTGCTAGTTTTATCGATATATTTTGTTAGTCCTTATAGCAAGGAAAAACAAATTGATGTGGAGGGAGCTCAGGTTCTAACGTCTACAGAGATTGAAGAATTTAGTCAAATTACTGCAAATGATTATGTACTTACCTTTTGGTTGTTTAAAGAAGATTATGCCAAAAATATAGTGAATAGCAGTCCATTAGTAAAATCAGCTCAAATCAACTATCAATTTCCGAATCGATTTGTGATTACGATAGAAGAGTATGCGACAGTTGGGTATATAAAACGGGAAGAGAACTACTATTCTGTGTTGGCAAATGGTGCTATTTTAGGGCAAGCTTACACTGGAGAGGCATTGTTAGGTCAATTCACTACCATCAATCTACAGGATCAAGATTTGATTAAGAAACTTGCGCTACAATTAGCGGAATTGGATAGTAGTTTACGGACGAATATTCAGACGATTGATTTGACACCAAGTGCGGTCACCTCCGATTTGTTGACGTTAAACCTGTATGATGGCAATAAAGTTGTGGTTCCATTGACTGAACTGGGTGAAAAAATGGTGTATTATCCAAAGATTGCCCCTCAATTAACGGTGGCTAGCACAATTGATATGGAGGTCGGTATATTTAGCTATCCGACTGACAGAGTAGAGGAGACTACGACAGAAGAAGAGGCTAGCGATGAAATTATTACAGAAAATAGCGAATAATTTCCCCATTATCTGATATAGTATGATATAATGAAGAATGAATAATTCTATTGTTTTCAGAAATAGGAAAAATATTTGTTAAAAGTTGTGAAGTAAGAGAGGACTGATAAGATGGCTAGAAATGGCTTTTTTACGGGATTAGATATCGGGACGAGTTCTGTTAAGGTTTTGGTTGCCGAGTATATTGAAGGTGAAATGAATGTGATTGGCGTTAGCAATGTAAAGAGTGCTGGCGTCAAAGATGGAATCATTGTGAACATTGATGTGGCTGCAAGTGCTATAAAAACAGCTATAGCACAAGCAGAGGAAAAATCTGGAGTTCGAATTGATAAGGTTAATGTTGGTTTGCCAGCGAATCTTCTGCAAATCGAACCCACTCAAGGTATGATTCCAGTAACTACAGAATCACAAGAAATTACAGATACAGATGTTGAGAATGTTGTGAAATCTGCTCTGACTAAGAGTATGACACCAGAACGAGAAGTGATTACTTTTGTACCTGAAGAGTTTGTGGTAGACGGCTTCCAAGGTATTAAAGACCCACGTGGTATGATGGGAATCCGCCTAGAAATGCGTGGTTTACTCTACACTGGACCACGAACCATTCTGCATAATCTTCACAAAACAGTTGAGCGTGCGGGTGTTAGTGTCGAAAATATTGTCATTGCTCCGCTTGCAGTTACTCGCTCCGTTTTGAATGAAGGTGAGCGAGAATTTGGGGCTACAGTCATCGACTTAGGTGGTGGTCAAACTACAGTTGCGGTTATGCGCAATCAGGAGTTGCAATACACCAATATTTATCAAGAAGGTGGCGACTACATTACTAAAGACATTTCAAAAGTATTGACCACTTCTCAAAGTATCGCAGAAAATCTGAAATTCAACTACGGAATTGCTTATCCCCAACAAGCAACTGAAAAAGAAAAATTCTTGGTTGAGGTAATTGGAGAATCAGCACCAGTTGAAGTGACAGAACACTATCTTTCGGAAGTCATTGCTGCTCGCCTTCGTCAAATCTTTAATCGTGTGAAACAAGATTTGGAGCGGACACGTGCATTAGAATTGCCAGGAGGTATAGTGCTTGTTGGAGGAGGTGCAACATTACCTGGTGTGGCAGAGTTAGCCCAAGAGGTATTCGGTGTTAATACAAAACTGTATATTCCGAATCAAATTGGTATTCGCAATCCATCCTTTGCACAAGTGATTAGTTTGGTTGAATACGTTGGTTGTTTGGATGAAGTAGAGATGATTGCTCAGGCAGCTGTGAATGGAGAAGCGCAGCTTCGTCAAAAACCTATTGAACCAGTTTATACGCAACCCAAAACACGTCCAATAGTTCCTGCAGTACATCAAACCACTCCTGAAAGCAATGCGCCATCAGAGCCAGTGGAAGAACGGGACTATGCTCCTATTTACAACGACAATTATGAAGAAAAAAACGAACCAAAAGAGTCGCTAACTGATCGCATTCGAGGACTCTTCGGAAGTATGTTTGAATAAGAATAAGAAGGTGATAGAACTATGACATTTTCATTTGAAGCTGCAGCAACTCATGGTGCTGTTATTAAAGTTATCGGTGTTGGTGGTGGTGGCGGAAATGCCATTAACCGCATGATTGAAGAAGGCGTATCTGGTGTTGAGTTTATTGCAGCCAACACAGATGTCCAAGCTCTTAGCAGTTCAAAAGCAGAGACAGTTATTCAGTTGGGACCAAAATTGACACGTGGTCTTGGTGCAGGAGGTCAACCGGAAGTTGGTCGTAAAGCTGCGGAAGAGAGCGAAGAAGCCTTGACAAATGTTTTGTCTGGTGCAGATATGGTCTTTATTACAGCAGGTATGGGAGGAGGATCAGGTACAGGAGCTGCTCCAGTTATTGCACGTATTGCTAAAAATCTTGGTGCATTAACAGTTGCTGTTGTAACTCGCCCATTTGGTTTTGAAGGAAACAAGCGCGGCAATTTCGCAATTGAAGGAATTGATGGTTTGCGCGAGCATGTAGACACACTCTTAATTATTTCAAATAATAATCTTCTTGAAATTGTGGATAAGAAAACTCCTTTGATGGAAGCCTTGAGTGAAGCAGATAACGTGCTTCGTCAAGGAGTTCAGGGGATTACAGATTTGATTACCAACCCTGGTTTAATTAATTTGGACTTTGCAGATGTGAAGACCGTTATGGAGAACAAAGGCAATGCTCTAATGGGAATTGGTATCGGTTCTGGTGAAGAACGTGTTATCGAGGCTGCTCGCAGAGCAATCTACTCTCCCCTACTCGAAACAACTATTGATGGTGCAGATGATGTAATCATCAACGTGACAGGTGGCTATGACATGACTTTAACTGAAGCAGAAGAGGCATCTGAAATTGTTCATCAAGCTGCGGGACAAGGCGTAAATATTTGGCTTGGGACTTCAATTGATGAAACAATGAAGGATGAGATTCGTGTTACTGTTGTAGCAACAGGTGTTCGCCAAGAAATGGGTGAAAGACCAAGCAAGATTCGTCCAGACTACAGCCGAGCAAATTTAACAGAGCATCGTCAAGAAGTCTTGAGTACTCCAAAAGCTGTCACAGTTGATTACCAGTCAGAACCAGCAAAAGCTTCTGCTTTTGGTGAATGGGATTTGCGCCGTGAGAATATTCTTCGCCCAGTTGGTGGTGAGAACCATTCTGTTTCTGTAGAGAAGTTCTCTGTTGAAGAGGATGAAGACGAATTGGATACACCACCATTCTTCAGAAATCGCTAATATGACGCTACAAAGTAACAAAGATGCTATCTTTTCAGCAGTAGATAAGGCTATTGAAGAGTCGCATCGTTTACAAGATTCAGTAAACATTATAGCTGTCACCAAGTATGTTGACAGCTCTATTGCTAAAAAACTCATAAATACAGGTGTTGTTCATATTGGTGAGAATCGTGTAGATAAGTTTTTAGATAAGTATCAGGCTTTGAAAGATGAAACTCAGGTTGTTTGGCACTTGATTGGCAGTTTGCAACGCAGAAAAGTTAAGGATGTGATTGATTTTGTTGACTACTTCCATGCTCTAGATTCAATTAAACTAGCTCAAGAAATTCAGAAACGAGCCAATAAGTCGGTTAAGTGTTTTCTTCAAGTGAACATTTCCAAAGAGGCAAGTAAGCATGGTTTTTTTCTAGAGGAAATTGATGATGTTCTGCAGGAGTTAGAGAAGTTAGATAAGCTTGAAATAGTAGGTCTGATGACGATGGCTCCCCTTGACGCAAGTCAAGAAGAACAGAAGAAAATTTTTGCTAAAGCAAAAGAAGTTCAACAGGAATTAGCTAGTCGTTGCTTACCACGCATGCCATTTACCGAATTAAGTATGGGGATGAGTGGTGATTTCTACCAAGCGATTGCACAAGGAGCTACCTTTGTTCGTATTGGTACTGCATTTTTTAAATAAGGAAAGAAAACGTGGCTTTTACAGATAAATTAAAAAATATATTTAGTTATTTTGAAATCGATGATTCAGAAAGATATGATGAGACTCCAGCACCTTATCGGATGCCGAATGAGGGGCCGCAATTAAAAGTTGCGCCTGTAGCGCCAATGCCTAAACAATCAGAGTCAACAGCAGAATTGCGCCGTGGAAGTGGAAAGACTAGTGAGCCTGAAAGTAACCTTCAGCGTTTAAATGCACAACAAGAACGTATGGCTGCTAATGGAGATAGGGAAAATAAGAAATCAACTATTGAAATTAAATTCCCTAAAAAATATGAAGATGCTCCAGAAATTGTCAACTTACTTTTGGATAATCGCAGTGTCCTTATTGATTTTCAATATATGTCTGAACAACAAGCACGTCGTTGTCTAGATTACTTAGACGGAGCACGTTCGGTTTTGGCAGCAAATTTGAAAAAAGTTTCCGCTACCATGTGGCTTCTAGCACCAGTCAATGTGATTATCAATATTGAGGAATTACGCTCAGCCAATTCAAATGGCAATCAAGACGTGTCTTTTGATTTTGATATGAGACGGTAAATTCTATGCAGTTTCTTATTATGACAATCCTTAAAGTTGTGGATATTTATTCTTATATTCTAATAGGATATGCCCTTCTTTCTTGGGTGCCTCCCCTTTACAATAGTCCCTTGGGGCATTTGTTAAGTTGGCTGGTTGAACCTGTTTTAAAGCCTTTTAGAAGAATGAATTTACAATTTTTTGGTATTGATTGGACGCTTTTCCTAGTTATGATTCTCCTTAATGTTGGAGCTAATATGTTAATTCGCTTTTTATTGCTATTATGATGGTAAAACAGAAAGATTTATTGCAACATATTCCTAGAGAAGAGCACGTTTTTGCAGAGATGATTTTAGATACGTGTCAACAAGTTGAACAGACTTACACTTTTCGCTTGACTAGATTTCTTAATCCAAAACAGGAAGAGATTGTTCGAATGCTTGGTGCGCGTTTTCATTTACAGGTATTCTCTAGTCGGGAATTCATTGAAACGGAGTTTTCACGTTGTATTCTTGCGCCGGAGTATTACCAATTAGATCCAAAGGATTTTGAAATCCAGTTACTAGAAATACAGTATCCAGAAAGATTCTATAATTTAACACATTCTCAGGTACTAGGAACCTTGCTCAATTGTTTGGGAATGAAAAGGGAATTTTTAGGAGATATTGTATTTGATGATAGTATATGCTTGATATTGATAGATACTAAATTTAGTTTACTTGCTCAGCAAGAAATTCATCGTATTGGAAAAGTTCCAGTAAAATGGAAAGAACGAGAATTGAATAGCTGGCGTGGGGAAGTCCAAGCCTCATATTCTACTAAGCAAATTTTAGTTTCTAATCTACGATTAGATAAAGTGGTAGCAGTGTCTTTTTCACTATCACGTTCTCAAGCTGTAAATCTAATAGAATCTGGTCAGGTAAAGGTAGATTATAGTCTCAGTCAGCAGGTTAGTAAGGGTCTTACTATAGGTCAGCTAGTCAGTGTCAGAGGATTTGGGCGTGTGCGCCTCAAAGAAAAAGTAGGATATTCTAAGCAAGGTAAATTAAAAATAGAAATCGAAATTATTAGAAAATAAGAGGAATAGTATGGCACTTACATCGTTAGAACTAAAAGACAAGACGTTTAGTACGAAATTCCGTGGCTATGATGCTGAAGAAGTTGATGAATTCTTAGATATTGTCACAGTCGATTATGAAGAGCTTGTGAGAAAAAATCATGAGCAAGAGGCAGAAATTAAAGTTTTAAAAGAAAAACTAGCTTATTTTGATGAGTTGAAGGAATCTCTTAGCCAGTCTGTTATTATTGCACAAGACACTGCTAAGAAGGTAAAATTATCTGCAGATGAGCAAGCTGCCAACATCATAAAGCAAACAGAGTATGATTCGCAGACACTTCTCAACGAAGCGAAGGATAAGGCGAATGAAATTCTTCGATTGGCAACTGATAATGCTAAAAAGGTAGCTGTGGAGACGGAGGAGTTGAAAAATAAGGCTCGTCTTTTCCATCAGAGACTAAAATCAACAGTAGAGGGTCAACTTTCCCTTATTAATTCCCCAGAATGGGATGAAATTCTTCGTCCGACAGCTACTTATCTTCAAACTAGCGATGAAGCTTTTCGTGAAGTATTAGAGTCTGCTTTGACTGAAAAAGTACTTGTTGCTAAAGAAGATTTAGAAATGACGCGTCAGATGACGGCTGAGGAAGTAGAAGCTTTGACTCGTCAAGTAGAGACTGTCTCTGCTTCAATAGCAGAAAATGCTGAGACAGACTTAGTGAATCAAGAAGAGGTATTTGAAAATCCTGAGGTTCAGGAGATACCAGTAAATGAAAATTAGATAGTAAAGTATTGTGCAAAAATTAGACTGATTGAAATATTTTCAGCGAGTAGGTGATGGTGGAAGTCCTGCAATCTCTTTCAATTTGGTTATCGTTTTGCTTACTTTTTCCTGAACACATGTGTCAGTAAGGAAAAACGCTTAGCTCACGTTACGAGTATCGAGGGACAGGAGAGATTCTGTCTAAATTAAGGTGGTACCACGAACTTTCGTCCTTATTGACGGGAGTTTTTTTATTTTGCTATGATACGATTAGAATTAGTAGACGAAAGCAGTTTTGATGCGGTGATAGATTTGACAGTCAGCAAGGAAGAAGAACGGCGGGTGGCTTCCAATATTTATTCCTTAGCACAGGCTTGGCTCTATCGTGATTCAGATCAGATAGAACCTCTGGCTGTTTGGGCAGGAACGCAGGTTGTTGGCTTTGTACTATTAGCCAAAGAAGGTCATTCTTGGTTGATTTGGCGCCTAATGATTGATCAATATCAACAAGGGAGAGGTTATGGTAAAGAGGCCCTGCGACAGATTATGAAGCGTGCAAAAGCAGATGTTAATTGCAAAACGATTCAGGTCAGTTATGTTGTTGGAAATCATAAAATGCGGTCCATCTTGTCCAGTCTAGGATTCCGGTCATTAGGCTTGAATGGAAATGAAATAAAAATGGAATTAAATGTAAGTAAAAAGGAGTTATGATGAAATTAAAAGAAACACTCAATTTAGGTCAGACAGCTTTTCCAATGCGCGCTGGTTTGCCAACTCGTGAACCAGAATGGCAAAAAGTCTGGGAAGAAGCTAAGTTATATCAGAGACGTCAGGAATTGAATGAAGGAAAGCCAGCCTTCCACCTTCACGATGGACCTCCATATGCAAACGGAAATATCCACGTTGGGCATGCCTTGAACAAGATTTCGAAAGATATCATTGTCCGTTCTAAATCTATGATGGGCTTCCGTGCACCTTACGTACCAGGTTGGGATACGCATGGTCTTCCTATCGAGCAGGTCTTGGCTAAACAAGGTGTGAAACGTAAGGAAATGGATTTGGTTGAATACCTTGAAATGTGTCGTGACTATGCCCTTAGCCAAGTGGATAAACAACGTGACGATTTCAAACGTTTGGGTGTTTCGGCAGATTGGGAAAATCCTTACATCACATTGACAAAAGACTACGAAGCTGCACAAATCCGTGTCTTTGGAGCTATGGCAGACAAGGGTTATATCTACCGCGGTGCTAAGCCAGTCTACTGGTCATGGTCATCTGAATCTGCCCTTGCAGAAGCAGAAATTGAATACCACGACATTGATTCAACTTCCCTTTACTATGCCAACAAGGTCAAGGATGGAAAGGGCCTCTTGGATACAGATAGCTACATCGTTGTCTGGACAACAACACCATTTACAGTAACTGCTTCTCGTGGTTTGACAATGGGAGCAGATATTGACTATGTTCTGGTTCAACCAGCAGGCTCAGACCGTAAATATGTCTTGGCAGAAGCCTTGGTTGACAGTTTGGCAGCCAAATTCGGCTGGGAAACATTTGAAATTGTCTCAAAACACAAGGGGGCCGAGTTTGAATATATCGTGACCGAACACCCATGGGATACAGAAGTGGATGAATTGGTTATCTTGGGTGATCACGTAACGACAGATTCTGGTACAGGTATCGTCCATACGGCACCAGGTTTTGGTGAGGACGACTACAATGTCGGTGTCAAATATGACTTGGAAGTTGCCGTTACAGTCAACGAACGTGGCTTGATGATGGAAAATGCTGGTCCTGATTTTGAAGGACAATTCTATGACAAGGTTGTTCCAACTGTAAAAGAAAAACTAGGAGACTTGCTTCTTGCTAGTGAAGTGATTAATCACTCTTATCCATTTGACTGGCGGACCAAGAAACCAATTATCTGGCGTGCAGTGCCACAGTGGTTTGCATCTGTTTCAAAATTCCGTCAGGAAATCTTGGACCAAATCGAAGCGACAACCTTTATTCCTGCATGGGGTAAAACACGTCTCTACAACATGATTCGTGACCGTGGTGACTGGGTTATCTCTCGCCAACGTGCTTGGGGTGTGCCGCTCCCAATCTTCTATGCCGAAGATGGTACAGCAATCATGACCAAGGACGTGACAGACCATGTGGCGGAACTCTTTGAAGAACATGGTTCGATCATCTGGTGGAAATCAGAAGCTAAAGACCTCTTGCCAGCTGGCTTTACTCATCCAGGTTCACCTAATGGCGAGTTTACAAAAGAAACAGACATCATGGACGTATGGTTTGACTCAGGTTCATCTTGGAACGGAGTCATGAATGCTCGTGAAAACCTAGCCTATCCAGCAGATCTTTATCTTGAAGGTTCTGACCAATACCGTGGTTGGTTTAACTCATCCTTGATTACCTCTGTTGCGGTTAATGGTCATGCTCCATACAAAGCTGTCTTGTCACAAGGTTTTGTATTGGATGGTAAAGGCTTGAAAATGTCTAAATCATTGGGTAATACCATTCTTCCAAGCGATGTGGAGAAACAATTTGGTGCGGAAATCTTGCGTTTGTGGGTGACATCTGTTGATACATCAAATGATGTACGTGTGTCCATGGACATTCTTGGCCAGGTTTCTGAAACCTACCGTAAAATCCGTAATACCCTTCGCTTCTTGATTGCCAACACTTCTGATTTCAATCCTGCAAGTGATGCGGTGGCTTACGAAGAGCTTCGTTCTGTTGACCAGTACCTCTTGGTGAAATTTAACAAACTGGTAGCTCAAATCCGCGAAGCATACGACAACTATGACTTCATGGCTATCTACAAGTCTGTGGTTAACTTTGTCACACTTGACTTGTCAGCCTTCTACTTGGATTTTGCTAAGGACGTGGTCTACATTGATGGTGCGAAATCCTTGTCTCGCCGTCAGATGCAAACTGTTTTCTATGACATCTTGGTGAAAATTACCAAGCTCTTGACTCCAATCTTGCCACACACGGCAGAAGAAATCTGGTCTTACTTGGAACACGAACCAGAAGAGTTTGTACAATTGGCGGAAATGCCAGAGGTGGAAACCTTTGTGAATGAAGCGCAGCTTTTAGCTGATTGGGAAAACTTTATGAACTTCCGTACTCAGGCACAAAAAGCCTTGGAAGAGGCGCGTAATGAAAAAGTAATTGGTAAATCATTGGAAGCGCATTTGACTGCTTACGTTTCAGCTGAAACCAAGTCTTTCTTAGAGAGCTTGAACACTGACCTTGCTCAATTACTGATTGTGTCAAACTTGACTGTAACAACTGAAGCAGCTCCTGAGACGGCTGTTCTTGTAGAAGAAGTAGCATTTACTGTAGAGCGTGCAAGTGGTGAAGTCTGCGATCGTTGCCGTCGTATTGATACGAGTGTTGTCGAACGAAGCTATGGTGCAACTATCTGTGACCACTGTGCAAGTGTTGTGGAAGAAAATTTCCCAGAAGCAGTTGCTCAAGGTTTTGAAACTAAATAAAAGAAAAATTCCTAACTTTAAGAAGTTAGGGATTTTATTGTACCCAATTTGTAAAATTAAGCTAGACAGAAAAAGCCATCTATGTTAGGCTCAGATAAACTACCACATTTGTCTGAAAGGAACTAACATAAATGACCTATACCCATCTTACCACAAATGAGCTCGTAATGATAGAGGTATACTACCAAGAAGGCGTAAAAGTTGTAGATATTATGATATCTCTGGGGAGGTCAAAGCAGACTATCTATAATGTTATCAACTTTCTCAAAGACGGCCATTCCGCCTATGACTACTACGAACGCTATATAGCCAATAAGAAACGCTGTGGTCGGAGGAAAACAAGTCTTTCGCAAGCAGAAAAAGACATTATTCAAACTCATTTGGATTTAGATTGGAGCCTTGATGTCATCAAAGGAGCTTATTCAGATAACATTTCTTGCTCTATGAGAACTCTCTATCGACTGGCTGACCGTGGTATTTTCAAGAAAGAGGATTTCCCCTGGAAAGGGAAGAGAAAACCAAATGGTCATAGTGAAAAACGAGGAAAACAAACGTTTCGCAGAGATTTACGTGAAAGGGCTGAACTCTATCCTGATTTTAATGCAGAATTTGGACACTTGGAAGGAGATACCATTGTTGGGGAAAAGCACAAAAGTGCGGTTATTACCTTGGTAGAACGCCTTTCAAAATCCATCATCACACTGAAAACCAAGGGACGAAAAGCAAGTGATATTGAGGCTGCCATCAATCAATGGCTGTCTAAACTTCCTAAACATCTCTTTAAGTCGATAACCTTTGATTGTGGGAAAGAGTTTTCTAATTGGAAGTCTATTTCGAATGCACATGACATTGATATTTTCTTTGCTGATCCAGGTTGCTCTGGGCAGCGAGGTCTAAATGAACACTCGAACGGTTTGTTAAGACGACACGGACTTCCGAAACAGATGGATTTTACTGATATTTCTCAGCAGTTTTTATCAGCTATAGCTGATAAAAGAAATAGAATCCCTAGAAAGTCTTTGAATTATCAAACACCTTACCAAGTTTTTCTGAGTTATATAAAAAGTCTAACTTAATTTGACAATTTAAAGTATTAAAAAAGGAAGCATAGCTTCCTCAATCTTAGAGTTCTGAAATAATTGGGATAGACATTTCAATTAGTCTATCAGTATGAATGGTCTGAATAGCTGCTGGGTTGATAGTTCGCTCATCAATTTTCCTATGAAGGAAGAAGTCACGAATCTTTTCAATTTCAGATTGTTGAACAGCCCGATATTTATTGGTAATTAATAATTCATAGTGGCGTGGTGCTTGAGTGAAAATAACATCGGTATTTCCAGCTGAATAGGTCTCCACAAGGAAGGCATCGGTATTTGCAAGTTGCTGTTGCACCAGTTGAGCGTGACTATTGGTCGTATTGATTATTTTCATGTGTGACCTCCTATTCTTTTGCTTTATTATAGCACTCTTGGTCTGATATTTCTAGTTTTTCTTTTCACTTTGCTCTAATTTCCATTGCTTAATTCCCCATTTGTGACTACCTCGTTTGAGTTTTGTGATAGCCTCTTCAATTGGAAACCAGGCAAGATTGTTAAAATCTTCAAGAGGTTGACCGACTTCTTGGTAGTCAAGTACTTGATAGATATAAGCAGGGTTGTAATAGTAGGTATCTCGATGACTAGAGTAAAAATACTCATCTGCTTGGCCGTAGTAGCGACCGATTGTTGCAGTAAAGCCAAGCTCTTCAATCAGCTCGCGCTCTAGAGCGGTCAGGTGATTTTCCCCTTCTTCAATCTCACCACCAGGTAGAAACCAAGCTCCATTGGGTGCTTGAACTAAGATGATGTGGGTCTTTTCATGATTTGGAATAACAGCATAGACACCGTAGCGGTTGGTGTAAGTAACAGTAGAGATTTTCTCTCCAAAGGTAGCGTGGGACATATCAAACTCTTTTCATTTTTTTCTTCTATGATAGCGGACTTGGGCAAGGCTGTCAAGGAATTGTTTAAGAAAAAGCAGAGCATATCTGCTTTTTGGTTATTCAGCTTTCTTAGTAGATTTGACAACGATTTTACCGCTTGAAGTCATGACGGCACGGAGCTCCTTCTCCGTTGGATTTTCCAAGTAGAAATCGGTAATGGCATCTTCAATCTGATCTTGAATAATTCTACGAAGTGGGCGAGCTCCCATTTTTGGATCGTAGCCCAAATCAACTAATTTTTCCTTAACCTTGTCTGTGACATGGAGGGAAATGCCATTTTGTTGGAGGCGATTGTTGACATCAACCAACATGAGATCAACGATGTGAAGGAGATTGTCCTTGCTGAGCGCTTGGAACTCGATAATTCCATCGAAACGGTTCATGAATTCTGGGCTGAAGAAGTTGCCGAGTTGGTTTAGGACAGACTGGGTGCGTCCTTCCATTGCCGCCCCGAATCCGACACTGGCTTCAACTTTTCCAGTACCTGCATTGGAGGTCATGATGATAATGGTATCTTTGAAGCTAACCGTCCGTCCTTGTCCGTCTGTCAAGCGACCGTCATCTAAGACTTGGAGGAACATATGCATGACATCAGGGTGGGCTTTTTCAACTTCATCGAGTAGAATGAGGGAGTAAGGATTGCGGCGAACTTTTTCAGTTAACTGACCAGCTTCTTCATAGCCTACATAGCCTGGAGGAGCTCCGACCAGCTTGGCAACGGCATGTTTTTCCATGTACTCGGACATATCAAAGCGAATCATGCTATCAGCAGAGCCGAAGAGTTCAATTGCAAGTTGTTTAGACAATTCAGTCTTACCAACACCAGTTGGTCCGACGAAGAGGAAGCTACCGATTGGACGGTTTGGAGCCCCAAGGCCGACACGATTGCGACGAATTGCTTTAGCAATCTTATCTACTGCATCGTCTTGACCGATAACGTGAGCCTTGAGGTCGCTTGCAAGATTGATGAGTTGAGATTGCTCTTTTTCTTTAAGATCCCCAACTGGAATATTGGTTTTCTGTTCTACAATGGCTTCGATTTCCTTTTCAGTAATGAGGGGGGTATCTTCCTCACTCAAGGTTGCTTTTTGCATTTCCTTGTATTTGGCAATCTGGTCGCGGTAATAGGCTGCTTTTTCGTAGTCTTCGTCACGGGTAGCCTGTGCCTTGCGGTTTTCGGCATCAATTAGGCGTTGGTCAATTTCCTTTGGATCAACAAAATTAAGGGTTAGATTCATCTTAGAGCCAGCCTCGTCTAAGAGGTCAATAGCCTTATCAGGTAGGAAACGATCTTGGATATAGCGGTTAGAAAGAACTGCTGCAGCTTCGATAGCAGAGTCAGTGTACTTAACATGGTGGTAGTCTTGGTACTTGCTCTGAATACCCTTGAGAATGGTGATAGTTTCTTCTACGCTTGGCTCATCTACTTTGACAGGCTGCATCCGGCGTTCTAAGGCTGCATCTTTTTCGATAACTCGATATTCGTTGAGAGTGGTTGCACCAACGAGTTGCATTTCGCCACGAGCTAAAGCAGGTTTGAGGATATTCCCTGCGTCCATATTACCGTCACCGGCAGAACCAGCACCGACAATCTCATGAATTTCATCAATGAAGAGGATGACTTCTCTGCGATTGCGAATTTCCTCCATGAGTTTTTGCATTCGCTCTTCAAATTGACCACGGATACCTGTTCCTTGGACTAGGCTGACAACATCTAGACGGATGACTTCTTTACCTTGTAGTTTTTGAGGTACATCTCCGTCCACGATTTTCTGAGCCAAGCCTTCGACAACAGCTGTCTTACCAACCCCTGGCTCGCCGATAAGAACAGGATTGTTCTTCGTACGTCGATTGAGAATTTCGATTACACGGACGATTTCCTCATCGCGACCAATGACAGGATCAATGTCACCACGGCGTGCAATTTCTGTTACGTTGATACCGAATTCTTCCAGTAATCCATTTGGTTTTTGTGGGGGCTGTTGTGCGCCACCATTTCCATTGTTGCGACCGTTGCCACCGCCAGCTTGTGTAGGAGGGGTTTGATTGCGAGATTTGCCAGCAGGCGTGTTACCAGGATAGCCACCTAAATTGTTGAAAAATTCGCTAAAAGGATCCATGTTATTAGGATTAGTCAAATCGCCTAAGCCTTGTAAGATAGCATTGTTTGGATCGGTTTTCATAATTTGGTAGCAGTTGTGACAGAGATCTACCTGCTGTTGTTTTCCATTTAGGTTTGTATAGAGATGAATGGTTGCATCGTTGATTTTACAATTGTGACAAAGCATAGTCTTCCCTCTTTCTTTCGAGATAGCCTTTATAGTAACGAATAGTCAATAAAGGTCAGATATAAGTCCATTATAGCAAGTTTTGATTAAAATGCAAGTATCTGATACGATGAAAGTAGAGAGAAGTCTAAGAATTAGCACAAAAGCAAGACTTTTTGAGAAGTTTATGGTAAACTATTCCTATACTAATAAGAGGAGAATAACTATGGAATCACATTTGGTGAGAATTATCAACCGTTTGGAAGCGATGGCAAGCGACGGTGGTACTTTGAAACGTAATTTCGAGCGCGAAGGAGTTGTTGTTGCAGAAGTAGCGTACAGCTATGATGAAGAAAATGGCTCTGTTTTTACGCTTCGTGATGTAGCAGCTCGTGAAACCTATACATTTGATAGCATTGATTTGATTGCTATGGAAATTTACGAATTGCTTTACTAATCAGATGATTGAAAGAGGCACGCAGGTGCTTTTTTCTTTTGGAAATTTAATGAATATTAAGTCAAAGTGTTGTATTTTTATACAAAACATGGTATAGTAGTTGCTATCTAATGTAAATGGAGTATGTAAATGGATTTTTCTTTCCTTTCAAAATATTTAGCTTATTTTAATTATGGAGCGATTGTAACGATTATTATCGCTGTCTGCGTCGTTTTCTTAGGATCTATATTAGGGGTCTTATTGGCTTTTGCTCAACGTAGTAAATTTCGCCCGCTGGTTTGGTTGGCCAATATTTATGTTTGGATTTTTCGTGGAACACCTATGATTGTTCAAATTAGTATAGGTTTTGCTATGAGTCATCTTGTAGCACCAACTTTCCAGCTAGGGATTCTTTCGGTTGATTTATCTCGTTTGATTCCGGGGATTATCATTATCTCAATGAACTCTGGTGCATATTTGTCAGAAACTGTTCGAGCAGGGATTAACGCAGTACCAAAGGGACAGTTGGAAGCGGCTTATTCATTGGGAATCCGTCCACGTCAAGCTATGCGATATGTAATCATGCCACAAGCAATTAAAAATATTTTGCCTGCTCTTGGAAACGAATTTATTACTATTGTTAAGGATAGCTCGCTCTTAACTACAATTGGGGTTATGGAGTTGTGGAACAGTGCGGCAACCGTTGCGACGACCAACTATATTACCTTAGAACCGTATCTAGTAGCTGCTTTTTACTACCTGATGATGACAAGTGTTTTGACCTTGGGAATCAAGGCTTTAGAAACGAAATTGAACAAAGGAGATCGAGCTCATGGCTAATGCGATTATTTCCATTAAAGATTTACATAAGTATTTTGGAAAAAATGAAGTTCTTAAGGGAATTGACCTGGAGATTGAGCAGGGACAGGTTGTGGTCATTATTGGTCCTTCCGGATCGGGTAAATCGACTTTCCTACGCACCATGAACTTACTTGAAGTGCCTACTAAAGGAACTGTGACCTTTGAGGGTGTAGACATTACAGACAAGTCCAACGATATTTTTAAAATGCGTGAAAAAATGGGCATGGTTTTTCAACAGTTCAATCTCTTCCCTAATATGACTGTCTTAGATAATATTACCTTGTCCCCTGTTAAGACCAAAGGGCTTCCAAAAGATGAAGCAGAAGCCATTGCTCTGGACTTGTTGGAAAAGGTAGGCTTACCTGATAAGGCAGATGCCTATCCGCAAAGTTTATCAGGTGGTCAGCAGCAACGGATTGCCATTGCACGTGGGCTGGCTATGGATCCAGATGTTCTTCTCTTTGATGAGCCAACTTCAGCACTCGATCCAGAAATGGTAGGTGAGGTACTGGCTGTTATGCAAGACTTGGCCAAATCAGGTATGACCATGGTAATTGTGACGCATGAAATGGGCTTTGCTCGTGAAGTGGCAGATCGTGTTATTTTCATGGATGGAGGGGTCATCGTTGAAGACGGGACACCAGAAGATATCTTTGATAATACCAGTGAAGAGCGGACCAGAGACTTTTTGTCTAAGGTTCTCTAATCCAAGTAAAGAGCTCCGACAATGTTCGGAGTTTTCTTTTCGTTCCTTGATAAATAGCAGAGCAGATTCGAAAATCTTGCCTAATTTTAGTATAATGTAGAAAATAGTATGAGGAGATAGCATATGACAGTAATAGATGGAAAAGCTCTTGCAGTGAAAATGCAGACGGAACTTGCAGAAAAGACTGCCAATTTAAAATCAGAAAAGGGTTTGGTGCCAGGACTAGTCGTGATTTTAGTCGGAGAAGACCCTGCCAGTCAGGTCTATGTCCGCAACAAAGAACGTTCAGCCTTGGCTGCCGGTTTTAAAAGTGAGGTAGTCCGAGTTCCTGATACGATTTCTGAATCAGAATTGTTGGATTTAATTGACCGCTATAATCAGGATGATGAATGGCATGGTATCTTGGTGCAATTGCCATTACCAGGCCATATCAGTGAAGAAAAAATCTTGTTAGCCATTGATCCAGACAAGGATGTGGATGGCTTTCACCCAACCAATATGGGTAAATTTTGGTCGGGTCACCCTGTTATGATTCCTTCTACACCAGCTGGGATTATGGAAATGTTCAAGGAATACGGGGTGGATCTAGAAGGGAAATCCGCTCTCGTTATTGGTCGCTCCAATATCGTTGGTAAGCCTATGGCTCAGTTGCTACTTGATGCCAATGCCACAGTGACCATCGCTCATTCTCGTACAAAAAATCTGCCTGAATTAGCAAGACAGGCAGATATTCTGGTGGTGGCTATTGGTCGTGGTCATTTTGTGACCAAGGATTTTATCAAGCCCGGTGCAGTTGTGATTGACGTAGGTATGAACCGTGATGAAAACGGCAAGCTGATTGGGGATGTGAAGTACGATGAAGTAGCAGAAGTTGCTAGTCTTATCACTCCAGTACCAGGTGGAGTAGGTCCTATGACTATTACCATGCTGATGGAGCAGACTTATGAGGCTTGTGTAAGAAGTGAAAAGTGTTGATAAATTATTATATTGAAATTGGTCGGACAGACTAATTTCTTTTTTTGATTGCCATGATACTGCATGTAATGGTTTTTCTGCTTGAACAAATTATTTGTGGAGTCGAAGCTAGACTTGGATATTTTTCTTGTAGCAGCAGACTCATTCCCAGTTGGTGTAGGCCGAGCAGAAGATTTAGGTACCGATATCGCTCTTGTACCGAATATAAGTTATTTGAATTTGGCCTATCTAAAGCAGTTATGGAAGGATAGATAATATCGCTCTCTCCTTTAAAAATAGTCACTACATAATCTTATTGATTATTTTTTATAAATATATCATGGTAATTGTATATCTTTGAATATGCTCATCTTTTGAATGGGATGTGAAATTATGTAGAGATTTCGTATATTTTGACGGTCTATTTCTGTATAATTGTATAAAATTTGGTATAATGATAGGGATACAGACAAAAGGAGTGGACATGGTTGAATATTTATCAGTTAGTCATCTAACGAAGTATTTAAAATTAAAATTTGACCGAGATCCTTATTTGGAGAAGGTTTATTTGACGGGTCAAGTGTCCAATTTCCGCAAGAGACCTAGCCACCAGTATTTTTCACTCAAAGATGACAAGGCAGTCATTCAGGCGACCATGTGGGCTGGTATCTATAAAAATTTGGGCTTTGAGCTTGAAGAAGGAATGAAAATCAATGCAATTGGGCGTATCCAGCTCTATGAACCCAGCGGTTCCTATTCGATTGTTATTGAAAAAGCGGAGCCAGATGGTATTGGAGCTCTAGCCATCAAGTTTGAGCAACTCAAACAAGCTCTGACACAGGAAGGTCTGTTTAAACAAGAATTTAAGCAGGACTTACCTCGTTTTACAAAGAAAATTGGTGTCATTACCAGTCCGAGCGGAGCAGTCATCCAAGATATTATCACGACGGTCAGTCGGCGTTTCCCAGGGGTGGAGATTGTTCTCTATCCGACCAAGGTGCAAGGAGATGGAGCTGCTCAAGAGGTGGTTGCCAATATCCAAAGAGCCAATGAGCGTGATGATTTAGATGTCCTCATCGTTGGTCGTGGTGGTGGCTCTATCGAAGACCTGTGGGCTTTTAATGAGGAGCCTGTGGTTCGAGCAATTTTTGAATCCCGTATTCCCATTATTTCTAGTGTCGGTCATGAAACAGATACGACCTTGGCAGATTTTGTAGCAGATAGGAGGGCAGCTACTCCGACTGCTGCTGCGGAATTGGCGACACCTGTGACAAAGGCTGATTTGTTGGGCTATCTTGGCCAACAAGAAAACCGAGCCTACCAAGCTACGACCAATCGCTTGAAATTCCTAAGAGGGCAGGTTGATAAGATTAGCCAGTCTGTCATCTTTCGTCAGCCTGAACGCTTATACGACGGTTATTTGCAAAAATTGGATCGCCTGACCAATCAGTTGCAGACACGGATGAGAGAAATCTATGGTCAGCAGAAACAAACGACTTTACTACTTAATCAGCGTTTACAAGGGCTTCAACTTGGTCGGAAAGTAGAAAGTTTTCAAGAAAGGGTTCTCCAACAGGAGCGACTTTTAAAAAGCAATATGGCCAATATCTACGACAATAAGATGGCCAAGGCGGATAAATTGATTGAGGCCTTGACCCTGCTAGATACTAGTCGAATTGTGGCGCGTGGCTATGCCATGGTTTTACAAGATGGTCGGGTCTTAGATAGTGTAGAAAAGGTACAAACAGGTGAAAATATAACCATTCAGATGAAGGATGGTCAACTTGATGTGGAGGTAAATCATGTCCAAAAAGACAAAAACATTTGAAGAAAACTTAGCTGAATTAGAAGAAATCGTAACCAAGTTGGAACGAGGCGATGTGGCTTTAGAAGAGGCACTTACTGAGTTTCAAAAGGGAATGGTCCTATCCAAAGACCTACAAAAGACACTAGCAGAAGCTGAAAAGACCTTAGTTAAGGTCATGCAGGCGGATGGCAGTGAAGTGGAGATGAAGTAATGGTGGCAACTAAATTGCAGACCCTTGAGAAAACTATTGCAGACTTTTACCAACCTCATGTAGCTGAAGGTCTTAACCAGTCTATTCTCTATTCACTTCAAGCAGGTGGCAAGCGTATCCGCCCTATGCTTTTGTTGACGATTTTAGAATCATTCGGAGTAGAGCTACAGACTGCTCATTACCAAGTGGCAGCCTGTGTCGAGTTGATACACACAGGTAGTTTAATCCATGATGATTTGCCTGCCATGGACGATGATGATTACCGACGTGGGCGTTTGACAAACCATAAGAAATTTGATGAGGCGACAGCTATTTTAGCAGGCGACAGCCTCTTCCTAGATCCCTTTGGATTTTTAGCTCAAGTTGACTTACCAGCAGAAACGGTGGTCACTCTTATCAAGGAACTTTCACAGGCGTCTGGTACTTTTGGAATGGTTGCAGGTCAGGTATTGGATATGGTAGGAGAAGGCCAAGCCTTGTCCTTGGAGCAACTACAGACCATTCATGCCAATAAGACAGGTAAATTATTGACCTTTCCATTTGTGGCAGCAGGTTTGATTGCTGGGCAGTCAGAAACGGTTATCCACTTTTTACGTCAAGCAGGTCAATTGGTCGGTCTAGCCTTCCAAGTGCGGGATGATATCTTAGATGTGACAGCCACTTTTGAGGAAATCGGAAAAACACCTCAAAAAGATTTATTGGCAGAGAAGTCTACCTATCCAGCTCTCATGGGCTTAGAATCCTCAAAAGTATTTCTAAATGATACCCTAAATCAAGCGATTAGTGAGCTAGATAAGGTGGCAAGTCTAGTCCCATTTTCAACGAAAGAAATTAACGAAATCATAGAAAGTTTACGAATCAATGGCTAAGGAAAGAGTAGATGTACTAGCTTTTAAGCAAGGGCTTTTTGAAACCAGAGAGCAGGCTAAACGTGGGGTTATGGCAGGTCTGGTTGTGTCGGTCATCAATGGCGAACGATACGATAAACCCGGTGAGAAAATTGATGAAGGAATTGAACTCAAGCTCAAGGGGGAAAAGCTCAAATATGTCAGCAGAGGTGGTTTGAAATTGGAGAAAGCCTTGCAGGTTTTCGGACTATCAGTTGAAGGGCAAACGACGATTGATATTGGAGCTTCGACAGGTGGCTTTACAGATGTCATGTTGCAGGCTGGTGCCAAGCAAGTCTACGCGGTGGATGTCGGTACCAATCAACTGGCATGGAAATTGCGACAGGACAAGCGCGTCATCAGCATGGAGCAGTATAACTTCCGCTATGCTGAGTTGGCAGATTTTCAAGTTGTTCAACCAAGTTTTGCTTCCGTTGATGTCAGCTTTATCTCTTTGAGTCTCATTTTACCAGCTCTTCACCGTATCTTAGTTGATGGTGGTCAGGTTGTTGCCCTTGTCAAACCTCAATTTGAGGCAGGACGTGAGCAAATTGGAAAGAATGGTATTGTCAAGGATAAGGCAGTGCACTTGAAAGTCTTAGAAGATGTGACTAGTATGGCAGTGGAAACTGGATTTTCGGTCAAATCCTTGAGCTTTTCACCTGTTCAAGGTGGTCATGGAAACATTGAATTTTTGGCTCATTTAGAAAAAACAAGTCAGCCAAGCCAGATTGATAAACAGGAAATAACAAGAATAGTCTATCAAGCACATGAGGAATTTAAAAAGGATGAATAAACGAGAACGATTGGAATTAATTAAAGATTTAGTAGTTCGTTATCCAATAGATACCCAAGAAGAAATTGTAGAGCGATTGGAAGAATTAGGTGTCCATGCCACTCAGGCTACTGTATCGCGTGATATTAAGGAATTAGGGATAATCAAAGTGCCTGTAGCTGACAAAGGATATATCTATGGTTTGCCCAAAGCTCCGAAAAAGAAACATTTGGGAAACAATGTTTTAGAAATCAAGAGTATGGGACAGCTAATCAGTTTACAACTTGTACCAGGCAGTAGTGCTGTTGTTAAGCGGCAAATTTGGGACCAATTTGAAGCTGAAATCTTCAGTATCCTTGCCGATGATGATAGTATTCTGATTCATCTATACAATTCAGAAAAGATTGCCTTACTTGAAGAAACACTAAAGGATTGGTAGTATGCTACTAGATATTTCTATTAAAAATTTCGCCATTATCGAGGAGGTTTCCTTAACTTTCGACAAGGGAATGAGCGTCTTAACAGGAGAAACAGGCGCTGGTAAGTCTATTATTATCGATGCTATGAACCTGATGCTCGGAGCACGTGCCACGACAGACGTCATTCGTCATGGATGTCCTAAAGCTGAGATTGAGGGGCTTTTTTCGCTGGAACATAGCAGAGCTTTAGAACAGATTTTGGAAGAACAAGGAATCGAAGTGACGGACGAGTTGATTATTCGACGGGAAATCCTGCAAAATGGTCGTTCGGTTAGTAGAATCAACGGTCAGTTGGTCAATCTCTCCATTCTTAAACAGGTCGGTCAATATCTAGTAGATATTCATGGGCAACATGATCAGGAAGAATTGATGAAAGCCCAATACCATATTCGTCTCTTGGATAGCTTTGGACAGACTGAGTTTTGGGAGTTGAAGGACCGCTATCAAACGACCTTCGATGCCTATCGTAACCTACGCAAACAGGTATACGAAAAACAGCGGAACGAGCAGGAACACAAAGCACGGATAGAGATGCTTGAATACCAAATCGCTGAAATTGAAGCGGCAGATTTACAATCAGGAGAGGATGTTCAGCTCAATCAAGAACGGGATAAGCTACTCAACCACAAGCAGATTGCAGACACCTTGACCAATGCTTTTATCATGTTAGACAATGAAGATTTTTCAAGCCTCTCCAATCTGCGCTCTGCCATGAATGATTTGCAAAGTTTAGAGGAGTATGATAGCACCTATAAGGAATTGTCCAGTAATATGACAGAATCTTATTATGTTATTGAAGATGTAACTAAGCGATTAGGAGACTTGCTGGAAAATCTTGATTTTGACGGTAATCGCCTCATGCAGTTGGAACAACGTTTAGATTTAGTGAATACCATGACCAAAAAGTATGGTGGTAAGGTCGACGATGTCCTTGATTACCTGAGTAAAATTACGGAAGAATATAATCTTCTGACTGGGAATAACCTATCTGGAGAAGATTTGGAAAGCCAACTCAAACTGTTAGAAAAAGACTTGGTTAGTCTAGCAGGTCAACTAAGTCAAGCAAGGCATAATTTGGCAGAGATTTTGGAAGGGGAAATTCGTCAGGAATTGCAGGACTTGTATATGGAAAAAGCTCGTTTCCAAGTCATGTTTACAGCAGGAAAATTTAATCGTGAGGGCAATGAAGGTGTGGAATTTTACATTGCGACAAACCCAGGGGAAGATTTGAAACCTTTGGTAAAGGTGGCTTCAGGTGGTGAATTGTCTCGACTGATGTTGGCAATAAAATCAGCATTTGCTCGTAAAGAAGGCAAAACCTCTATTGTTTTTGATGAGGTTGATACGGGAGTGTCTGGTCGGGTAGCACAAGCCATTGCACAAAAAATTTATAAAATTGGCCAGTTTGGACAGGTCTTGGCCATTTCTCACTTGCCTCAGGTTATTGCTATTGCGGATTACCAATTCTTTATTGAAAAAGTATCTGATGACAGTAAGACGGTTTCCCGTGTGCGTTTGTTAGAGCAAGAGGAGCGCGTGGAAGAGATTGCCAAGATGCTTGCTGGTGATACGGTATCCGAAGCAGCACGGACACAAGCAAGAGAATTGTTAGAAAAAGTCTAAGAATTGATTGGGAATTACGACTGGTTAAAACCATTTTTTATAAATATTTGATATAATAGTAAAAATAAGAAATAAGAGTAGGAAATTATATGAGTACTATTAAAATTGTAACAGACTCTAGTACCACAATTGAACCTAGTTTGATTGAAAGTTTAGGAATTACAGTGGTACCACTATCTGTCATGGTAGATGGGGTAGTTTATTCCGATGCTGACCTGGCTGAAGGTCAATTCCTTAAACTCATGCGAGAAAGTAAAAATCTTCCCAAAACTAGCCAACCACCGGTAGGTGTCTTTGCTGAGGTATTTTCTAACTTAGCAACAGACGGTAGCCAGATTATTGCTATTCATCTCTCTCATGCCCTTTCAGGAACGATAGAAGCAGCTCGTCAAGGAGCAACACTTTCAGGTGCAGATGTAACGGTAATCGACTCCCAATTTACAGATCAGGCAGCCAAATTCCAAGTTGTAGAAGCAGCACGTTTAGCACAAGCAGGTGCAAGCAAAGAAGAGATTTTAGCAGCTATTGAGCAAGTGCAAGAAAAGACAGAACTTTATATTGGAGTGTCTACTTTGGAGAACCTTGTCAAAGGTGGAAGAATTGGTAGGGTGACAGGTTTGTTGAGCTCCCTGCTCAATATCCGTGTCATCATGGAAATGAAAGATAATCAGCTCAATCCAATTGTCAAGGGGCGTGGAGCTAAGACTTTTAAGAAATGGTTAGATGAGTTTGCACAAAGTCTTGCGGATAGGAAAGTCGTTGAGTTGGGGATTTCCTACGCTGGAACATCAGCATTTGCTGAGGAAATAAAAGCGAAGCTACAGGACTTTGTTCCCCAAGATATTCCTATCTTGGAGACGGGATCCATTATTCAAACTCATACAGGCGAAGATGCTTGGGCAATTTTAGTTCGTTATGAATAGTCGTAAGATTTTACAAAACCTAGTTGTCTTTTTCAGCAGTCTACTAGGTTTTCTATTATTTTTCCACCTATTGATTCCATCAGCACAGCCCTTATTGTCATCTGAGGATTTTTCTAAGAAAAGCACGAGTAGCTTACGGTATGTTGCTCTGGGTGATTCTTTGACAGAAGGGGTAGGAGATACAACCAATCAGGGAGGTTTTGTGCCACTTCTGGCTCAATCCTTGACTAATGAATATAGCTATCAAGTTAGCTATGAGAATTTCGGGGTATCAGGAAATACTAGTAGTCAAATTCTTAAACGTATGGAAGAAGATACCGCTATTAGCGAAAGCTTAAAAACTGCAAATCTTATGACGTTGACAGTTGGAGGAAATGATTTACGTAAGGCGATTTTAGATAATATTTCCAATTTAGAAGTAAGTACGTTTGATCAACCAGCACAAGAATATAGTCAACGGCTTTTGCAGATTATCAAAAAAGCAAGAGAAAACAATCCAGATTTACCCATCTACCTAGTAGGAATATATAATCCTTTTTATCTGAACTTCCCTGATATGACTGAGATGCAGACCGTAGTAAACAATTGGAACCAAGTATCTGAAGATACGGTCAGTGACCTAGATAAGGTTTATTTTATTCCTATCAATGATCTCCTGTATAAGGGAATAGAGGGTGAAGAGGGGATAAGTCAAACAAATACTACGTCTAATAACCTCCTATATGAAGATGATTCCTTCCACCCTAATTATACGGGATATGAAATTATCAAAGAAGCAATAATGGAGAAAATTCGTGAGACAAAGAAAAACTGGTAATTTTAACATTTGGAAATGGGCATTTTTATTGCTTCTATCCTGTTTGATAGGTTTATCAATTGTCATTGTCAGTCGCATCACGACTAGTCGAGAAAACATTGGTCAGGTTAGTAGTAACAATTCAGATGCAAAAATTGGTACGTTTACAACTACGCGGGATCAGTTAAATGATACTGTAGCAACTTACTTGGAAGAGTACCAAACAAAAGACTTTTCGTACAAACTTTATGCTACCAATCAGCAGATTCTCTTTGAAGCAAGCTATGAATTATTTGGAACAAAAGTACCACTTTATATTTACTTCCAACCGAATAAATTGGAAAATGGGAATATACTGCTAACGATTAATGAAATATCTGCAGGTACTCTTTCACTCCCCACTAAAGAGATACTAACTTACGTACAGAAGAGTTATAAGCTACCTAGTTTTGTTGAAGTTGATGCAGAACAATCTACAGTAAGTATTCTATTGGTAGAAATTGAGAACGATTTGGGGATTTACATCAAAGCGAATACTATTGATTTATACAATGATCAGATTATTTTTGATTTATATAAAAAGTCAACGAATTCGGGGTAAAAACTTGACCATTTCCCTAAAATTAGGTACTATATAGTGGTGAGTAATTAACTCAGAAAATTATTGGAGGACTTAGCATATGGCTAACAAACAAGATTTGATTGCAAAAGTTGCAGAAGCAACTTCATTGACTAAAAAAGATTCAGCAGCAGCTGTTGATGCAGTATTTGCAACAGTAGCAGACTACCTTGCAGCTGGTGAAAAAGTACAATTGATTGGCTTCGGTAACTTTGAAGTTCGTGAGCGTGCAGCACGTAAAGGTCGCAACCCACAAACTGGTAAAGAAATCGAAATCGCAGCTTCAAAAGTTCCAGCATTCAAAGCTGGTAAAGCTCTTAAGGATGCGGTAAAATAGTCTACCCTTGAAAAGCCTATTGTATCAACGTTTCTACGTTGTGCAGTAGGCTTTTTTCTGTGTTTTGGGGCTCCGAGAGTCAGGGGAGTGACTCTCGGAGGTTGGAAATGGAGCAAAAATTTTTTGCTTCAAATAGTCAGGGGAGTGACTCTCGGAGGTTGGAGATAGAGCAGGTTCGGCAATATCCTAAGAATAAGTTTTAGTGAAGCAAGCTAGTGAGTTCTAAGGAGATAAAAAGCCAGACTAGTTGCGACTAATCTGGCTTGTAGCTTATTTATCTTCTTCAGTATTATAAGCAGCTTGTTGCAAAAGATGATTGTAATTATCTTCATCCTCTTGGTTATCACGAACTACCTTTGAAACAGTGAAAGACGAAGAGATAAGCCCTACCGACCCCATCAGGTAGTAACCTTTTACCATCAATGGTTCTTTTAGAGTATACAGACCGATTAAAATTAAGGCTACAAAGAAACAAAATGAAGCCCAGGCCATCAATGTAAAGGCAGGGGTATTACGGTAAACTTTCTTTTTCACTTTATTCATAACAAATCTCCTTTTTATTATTGGTCTAAGTATAACATTCCATGTTTGAATAGGCAAGATACTTTTGCAATAAAAATGTTACATCTGAAATACAAAAAACCGATTTTTCATCGGTTTTTAGGAGATTTATGAAAAATTTTAGGATACATATATAGTATAATCGAATTTTCAGATTCTTCATCGGTCTATAGACCTATTTTGTAAAAAAATGAACATGTGCTATAATAGAAAAATGAAAAAAGGGGGAGCTTTTTATGACAATCCGTAAAGCTAGACCATCTGATATTTCAGTCCTGAACGAATTACTACAAGATATTTTACAGGTTCATCACCAAGCACGACCGGATATTTTTAGGAGTTCAGGTCAAAAGTTTTCTGAAGATGAACTAGTAGCACTTTTAAAAGATCCTGACAAGCCTATTTTTGTCTATGAATTAGATGGACAGGTTGTTGGGCATCTTTTTTGTGAGTTATCTATTGCAAGAGGTGACGTCTTAGAGCCAGTAAAAACTCTGTTTATTGATGATTTGTGTGTAGCTAATTCAGCGCGTGGTCAAAAAATTGGAGAGCAATTATATGACTTTGCCCTTTCCTACGCAAAGGAGCAGGGCTGTCACAATCTTACCTTGGATGTGTGGGCTGATAACGCAGGAGCTGTCCGTTTTTATGAACGCTTGGGAATGAAGCCACAAAAGTTTCGTATGGAGCAAATAATCGATTAAAAAAAGAGGAAGCCCCTCTTTTTTAGTTTTCTCTCATTTTTGCCAATAGTTTTTGTGCAGTTTCTAGGTTGCTGTGTTTTTCTTTGCGCAGGAGTTGGGCTAGTTGGTCTACTTCATGCTCCTCTGCACCAGCAAGGAGGGCTAGGGATTTGGCATGGAGTTTCATGTGACCAGCTTGAATACCTGCAGTAACAAGAGCTCGCAGGGCAGCAAAGTTCTGACAGAGGCCAACAGAAGCGATGATAGAAGATAATTGGCGTGCTTTTGGCTGTTGAAGGAGGTCGAAAGCAACAGTCACTTTTGGATTGAGCCCAATGGAGCCTCCGACAGAAGCAATCGGAAGTGGCAAGGTGATAGAGCCAATCAGATACTCCCCATAGACTTTCCAAGTGGACAGCCCCTTGTAGTGTCCATCACGGCTGGCATAGGCATGAGCACCAGCTTCCACCGCCCGCCAGTCATTTCCTGTAGCGATAACGACAGCATCAATACCGTTAAAAATTCCTTTGTTATGGGTGGCAGCGCGATAAGGATCCACTTGCGCCAGTTTGCTTGCTAAAGCTATTTTTTGAGCTGTTTCTTGAGCAATAGCAGAGCTGGTAGCAAGACTAGAAATGGCTATGTGGCACTGGGCAGTGACCAGAGATTCAGTCGCATAGTTGGATAGAATTCCCATCAAGGCATGTCCCTGGCTGAGTTTTTCTAAGTCCTCTTTAATAGCTTCCAGCATATTATTGAGAATATTTGCGCCCATGGCTTCTTGAACATCAACCTGAAGATAGACAATTAAAAATTCATCTTTACTCTCGACAGTCAATTCACGCGCCCCACCGCCTCGTTTAACAATGGAAGGGTGAGCTTGATTGGCAGTTTCCAGAATAGCAGTTTTATGGGCTAGGATGTTCTCACGAGCATGCTCATGGTCTGGAACATCATAGAGAGCCACTTGGCCAATCATGATGCGGTTGTGAATGGTTGTATGAAAACCACCAGATTTAGCGATGATTTTCGCTCCAAAAGATGCTGCCGCAACTACAGACGGCTCTTCCGTTACCATAGGGACAGAAAAAGTCTGTCCGTCTACAAGTAGCTCAGGAAGGACAGAAAAAGGCAGAGAAAAAGTTCCAAGATGGTTTTCTGCCATTTTTCCTGCGATACTTTCAGGAAGATTATCGTCTTTGTAAAGAATGTCTAGACTATCTTCTGATAGAGTGGTATGTTGATGGAGAATGTCGATGCGTTCTTGACGTGATTTTTTATAGAATCCTGAGAAGTTTGACATAATTTCCTCTTTCTAAAAAAACGCCCCTTGGTAGAGAGCCAAAGGGCGCCGTTTTGGCTTTTATTTACGATAGATACGTTTATGGTTTTCCACTTTGAGAAGAGCATAAGGACTTTGATCTTCTGGTAGGTCGACAGATGTACCTGTTTCATCAAGAGTGATTTCTTGGAAGAAGACTTGTTCGTATTCCTCAAGGCTGAGCTTGATACGCTTGTTGAGTTGTTCTAGGCGATTTTCTTGCAAGTGGTTTCGGTAACCTTCAACCAGTTGACCGCTGAAAATCTCACAGACAGCACCGCTACCATAGCTATAAAAGAGGATTTGATCTCCTGCTTCTAAAGCTCTGCTATTTTCCAAAAGGGAAAGGAGGGAGAGGAAGATAGAGCCAGTGTAGATGTTGCCGACAACCTTGTTGTAGACGATGGCCTCTTGAAAACGCTCTGTCAAACGATTTAGAGTTGATTCATCTTGAGCGATAGCCTGCAATCCTTTAAGACCTTGCTTGGAGAAAGGAATGTGCAAGCACATGGCAGCAAACTCTTCAAGCGACTTGCTCGTTTTTTGCTGGTAATAATCAAATGTTGTTGTCAAGCAATCTGTGTACTGTTCTGTGGAGAAACGACCGTCAACACGCGGGTACTTATCATAGTTTGGACGCCAAAAGTCGTAGATGTCACGGGTCTGACAGACATTATCGTTGTTCAGTACCAAAATACGTGGATCAGCAGTGACCAGCATGGCAACAGCACCAGCACCTTGGGTGGCTTCACCGCCAGAAGCGACTCCATATTTTGCAATATCACTAGCAATGACTAAGACTTTTGAGTTTGGGAATTGAGCGATGTGGCTCTTAGCTAGGCTAAGTCCAGCAGTAGCACCATAACAGGCTTCCTTCATCTCGATGGAACGAGCAAAGGGCTGGATGCCTAACAAACCGTGGATAGACACAGCCGTAGCCTTACTCTGATCCACGCTAGATTCTGTTCCGACGATGACCATATCAATGCTTTGTTTATCGTCGTCGGTTAGAATTGCTTCAGCAGCTTGGGCCCCAAGTGTAACAATGTCTTGGGTGATTGGAGCTACAGCCATTTCGGATTGGAGAAGTCCAATCTTAAATTTATTTGGATCAACATTGCGGGCTTGGGCTAAATCAGCCAAATCTAAAACGTAATCGGGTGCCGCAAAACCGATTTTATCAATACCGATGTTCATAATATATCCTTTGTGTACAAATGATAGGTTAAGATTTTTGTGCATTGGAAACAATAAGGGAAATTCCTTGACCGCCTCCGATACAGAGAGAGCATAGTCCCAGCTCTTTTTCCTGTTTGATAAGCTCATGTATAAGACTGACTAAAATCCGACTGCCGCTGGCTCCGATTGGATGACCGAGAGCAATGGCTCCTCCGTTAACATTGACTTTTGCAGGGTCAATCCCGAGTTGTTTGACAACAGGGATTGATTGGGCTGCGAAGGCCTCATTGAGTTCGAATAAGTCAATATCTTCGACGGATTTGCCGATTTTTTCAAGAGCTTTTTGACTAGCTGATATAGGACCTAATCCCATATAAGCAGGGTCTAAACCGCTTGTGGCATAGCTTTCGATAAAGGCAAGGGGTTCAATATTTAATTGCTTAGCTTTTTCTTCAGACATAAGTACGAGAACAGCACAACCATCATTGATACCTGAGGCGTTGGCCGCTGTAACCGTTCCATCTTTTTTGAAAGCTGGCCGGAGTGTTGCCAGTTTTTCAAGAGGTGTCAGACGAGGATACTCATCTGTGGCAAACAGTATTTCACCTTTCCGGCTTTTCAACTTAATTGGGACAATTTCGTCGACAAATCGTCCTTCAGCAATCGCTTTTGCTGCTTTTTCTTGACTGCCGTATGCAAATTCATCTTGCTCTTCACGACTAATTTGATAGCGTTCAGCTACATTTTCTGCAGTAATACCCATGTGATAGTCGTTAAAGGCATCTGTCAGACCGTCAGTCAACATGGAATCTTCGAGGGAGATATGCCCCAACTTACTGCCAAATCGGCTGGATTTGGAGAGGTAGGCAGCTTGGCTCATGATTTCAATGCCCCCAGCCACGACTACATCATTATCACCGAGAAGAATGGTTTGGGCAGCCAGCAGGACGGACTTAAGACCCGACCCACAGACTTTATTCACTGCATAGGCAGAGGCTGTTTGAGGAATGCATGCACGAATAGCGATTTGACGTGCAATATTTTGTCCATGTCCCGCTGAGAGAACATTTCCGAAGATAACTTCATCAACGCTATCCGCTGGAATATGTTTATTTTTTAGGGATGCTTCGAGAACTTGCGCTCCCAGATCAGCAATTTGAATGTCTTTCAGACTACCTCCGAAACTGCCAATAGCAGAACGATAGGCAGACACGATAGCTACTTTCTTCATGATAACTCCTATATGGTATCGTTTTGAACTGTCGTGTTCAGCCCAACTATTATACCATGATTTCATTTTTTTTCATAAGAAGAAAGATAGGTCTATGGACTGAATTTACATAAAAGGGAATGAAAGCGCAAACAGATTGTGGAAAAGCTAGCATTTTTTCAATTTTTCGTGTAAAATAGAAGGGTATCAGAGGGAAACCTCAAAATTAAAAGGAGAATCCATTAATGGTAAAATTGGTTTTTGCTCGCCACGGTGAGTCTGAATGGAACAAAGCTAACCTTTTCACTGGTTGGGCTGATGTTGATTTGTCTGAAAAAGGTACACAACAAGCAATCGATGCAGGTAAATTGATCAAAGAAGCAGGTATCGAATTTGACCTTGCTTACACTTCTGTTTTGAAACGTGCTATCAAGACTACAAACTTGGCTCTTGAAGCTGCAGATCAATTGTGGGTACCAGTTGAGAAATCATGGCGCTTAAACGAACGTCACTACGGTGGTTTGACTGGCTTGAACAAAGCTGAAGCAGCTGCTGAATTTGGTGATGAGCAAGTTCATATCTGGCGTCGTTCATACGATGTATTGCCTCCAGAAATGGCTAAAGATCATGAGCATTCAGCACATACTGATCGCCGTTATGCACATCTTGATGATTCAGTTATTCCAGATGCTGAAAACTTGAAAGTAACGCTTGAGCGTGCCCTTCCATTCTGGGAAGATAAGATTGCTCCAGCTTTGAAAGATGGTAAAAACGTATTCGTAGGTGCACACGGTAACTCAATTCGTGCCCTCGTAAAACACATCAAACAATTGTCTGATGACGAAATCATGGATGTGGAAATTCCAAACTTCCCACCACTTGTATTCGAATTGGATGAAAACTTGAACATTGTGAAAGAGTACTACTTGGAAGCATAATTTATTTAAGGTCTGAGCTTGCTCAGGCTTTTTTATTTTGAATATCGGATTTTTCAGAGAGAGTATGATATACTGGAGGTACTACAAGGTAAAAGGAGTTTTTTATGGCAAGTAAGAAAATGCTACATGCATGTTTGCGTGTTGAAAATTTAGAAGCATCTCAAAAGTTTTACGAAGAAGCATTTGGATTCAAGGAAACACGTCGTAAAGACTATCCGGAGCATAAGTTTACGTTGGTGTACTTGGCACTTGAAGGGGATGAGTTCGAAATCGAATTAACCTACAATTATGACCATGGTCCATATATCATAGGAGATGGCTTCTCTCATCTAGCTCTTTCTTCAGATGACTTAGAAGGGGATAATGCTAAGCATAAAGCATTGGGTTATCCAACGACAGACATTAAAGGCTTACCAGGAAATCCAGGTCGCTATTATTTTGTCACAGATCCAGATGGGTATCGTGTGGAAGTAATTCGTTCAAATTAGAATTTGGAATATCTATTTCCGAATTCTTTTATTTTTGTTAATGGATAAACTTGAATATCCTCGTATTTTTTGATATGCTTGAAAGTAGAGAAGTATGAGTTATCAAATTAGGAGAGTGAAGTGAATTATTCTACAACAACGAAGAAAATAGTGCTAGTATTTTTGGCAATTATTTTATTATTAAGTCTAGTTTTATTTACTACAAGCAAAATAATTGGATATTATGAAACAAAAAATGTTGCAAATTTCATAAAGAAAACAGAGTCAGAGTTACAAAAAAAAGGTGACTTTTATCATGAAAGTCGCTATTCTGGAACCACATACATTTCCACCTATATTCCCAAGGGTGCGGATGGGCAACCCTCGGTATCTGTTAATGAGAAAGTGCAGACTTACTTAAATAAACAGTTTGAATCTAAAAAACAAGAAAAACGTGTAACAAATATTGTTTTTGTGAAAACTACCGTAAAAGAAAGTAATTTTCAAGGAGTTAACCTCCAAAATGTAGAGGCTGTCTCTTATCATGTCGATGGTTTTTCTATTTCTAAAAAGGAGTCGAAGAAACTAGATAGTCAATGGTTAACATCTGACAATCAAGAATTTACGGTTGGAACGTTTTTATCCAATTTAGATTTGGCACGTTCCATTTTTGCGGGGCAGTTAAATCAAGACTTGACTAAAAATGGTCAGGAGCAGTCAACTGTTGAAAATATAGTGAATCAGTTCATTTCTAGTGACATTAGTAGCTATTCTTTTGATTATGCTGATAGTAAGTTGAGCCTGCGGGTTCCAAAAAGTGTATATGGAGTTGAGGAAATCAGTGTTCCGATTACTGCATTTTACAACATTTTACAAAGTTCATATCTATCTGACACAGATAAAGTTGCTTATGATACCTATCAGGAAGAGCAAAAAAAGATAGCAAGTCAAAAGCGGGTATCTCTCACGTTTGATGATGGGCCCAATCGTGCGACAACACCTCGTGTGTTGGACATACTTAAAAAATATGGTGTCAAAGCAACCTTCTTTGTATTGGGTAAAAATGTTGCAGGAAATGAAGATATTTTGAAACGAATGGCTAGTGAAGGGCACGAAGTGGCTAACCATAGTTGGAATCATCCATCTTTAGTAACTCTCTCCTCAGATCAGGTTCGTAAAGAAATTGAAGATACTCAAGTAGCTATCAAGGAAGCAATTGGAGTAGAGCCGACTTTGATGCGTCCGCCGTATGGTGCAGTCAATCAATCGGTCATGACAGTTATCAATATGCCTATCATTTATTGGTCAGTAGATTCGAATGATTGGCAAAGTCGAAATGCAGGAGCTATTCTTTCTCAGGTACAGGGGAACACATATCCAGGAAGCATTATTCTTCTTCATGATATCCATCCTACTACAGTAGAGGCTTTACCAAGTATTCTAGATTACTTGTCCAAAGAAGAGTATACTTTAGTTACAACGACAGAGTTACTGGGAGGCAATCTCAATCCACAACTCATTTACTATGACCAGACTAGTTCTGGTGTCGCAAATTCTTGATATGGATTGAATTTTAAAAAATTATTGTGAAAAATTTGGTTCTGTAGCATACAGAGCCGTTTTTTCTTTTTATCAATTATTACATTCTTCAAGTTATATAATTTTCTTAAAATATTAATTGGTAGTTATTGGTATTTTTAAAAATAGACATTTTTTGTCTATTTTCGTTCCCTTATATACTTTTTAGACTTAAAAAACTTCCCTTGGGAGTTCCAAGAGAAGTTGTAAGTTTATTTTATCTTTGTAATCTTGTAATTTATCATAATCCTAATTACAAAGTCTTTTGAGACATGTTTTGTAGAGGATTATTTCATAGTAGGAAATAGGAGTACATCCCGAATAGTAGTGGTATCTGTCAAGAGCATGCATAGGCGGTCAATTCCGATTCCGAGGCCACCTGTTGGTGGCATACCGTATTCGAGGGCTTCGATGTAGTCGTAGTCAACTCCTGTTGCTTCGTCGTCACCGAGTTCTTTAGCCTTAGCTTGTGCTTCAAAGCGTTCTAATTGGTCGATTGGGTCGTTCAACTCTGTAAAGGCATTTCCGTATTCCTTGGTCATGATGAAGAGCTCGAAACGGTCTGTGAAGCGTGGATCTTCATCGTTTTTCTTAGCCAAAGGTGACACGGCTACTGGATGGCCATAGACAAAAGTGGGTTGGATAAGAGTTGCTTCAACGTATTCTTCAAAGAAGCTGTTGATGATTTGTCCAACTTCTGTATGGTGTTTTTCTACAGGAACCTTGTGCTCAGCTGCAAGAGCTTTTGCTTCCTCGAAGCTCATATCTTGCCAGAAGTCCACGCCAGTTTGCTCCTTAATGGCATCAACCATGTGGATACGTTTGAATGGTTCGTGGATATTGATGACAGTATCCTGATAAGTCACAGGACCGTCACCGACAACAGCCTTGGCGGTGTGTTGGATAATGCCTTCTGTCAAGTCCATGATGTCTTGATAGTCTGCATAGGCTTGGTAAACCTCAATCGAAGTAAACTCAGGGTTGTGGGTTGCATCCATCCCTTCGTTACGGAAGATACGACCGATTTCATAGACACGTTCCATACCGCCGACAATCAAACGTTTAAGGTGGAGTTCTGTCGCGATACGAAGAACCATGTCAATGTTTTGGGCATTGTGGTGAGTGATGAATGGACGAGCCGCAGCACCACCAGCTTCATTATGAAGGACTGGTGTTTCTACTTCTAAGAAGCCAAGTCCGTCAAGGTAACGACGGATTTCTGAGATGATTTTTGAACGTGTCACAAAACGGTCAAAGCTTTCACGGTTGGTAATCAAGTCCAAGTAACGTTTGCGGTAACGGGTTTCAATATCTGTCAAGCCATGGAATTTTTCTGGCAATGGGCGGAGCGCTTTAGACAAGTGAGTCAACTTACGAGCGTGGATAGATAATTCACCAACATTGGTCTTAAAGACATCGCCTTCGACACCGATAAAGTCACCCAGGTCAGCTTTTTTGAAGATTTCATAGTTTTCTTCACCAACATCATCCTTACGGACATAGATTTGGATTTGGCCTTCACGGTCTTGAATATGGGCAAAGCCAGCCTTTCCTTTACCACGTTTGGTCATGATACGACCTGCGATGATAGCTGTTTGTTCCAATTCTTCCAAGTCTTCTTTTGATTTGTCTTCGTATTGAGCTTTCAACTCAGCGGAGTTTGCAGAACGCTCAAAACGTTTTCCGAATGGGTCAATTCCTTGTTCAGCAAGAGCCGTCATTTTCTCACGACGGACAATTTGTTGGTCATTTAATTCTTCAAAATGTTCAGTTGACATAAAATTTTCATTCCTCCAAAGTCTGTTCTTTCTATTTTATCATAGAATAGGGAAAAAATCAGCAAAAAAGAAAGCATGGAACTGCTTTCTTATGTAGCGTTACAATTGATGTGAGACTTCTAGAAGTCAAAAAGAAGATTCCTTGATATGATAAGAGTACCACCACTCACCAAAAAAGGAATCTTCTCATGACTAGTATACCACAAAATCTTCGTTATTTGCCACACACCTTGGAAACACGCTACCACGCTGTTAAAACTTACCGAAATGGAGCCTCTGTCGCCTTCATCTGTCGACGTTACAAAGTTTCAAAAGCTTCTCTCATGCGCTGGAACAAGCGTTTTGATGGCACAAAAGAGTCGCTGAAAGACCGTTCTCATCGCCCTCTAACACCGCATCCAAAGGCGCATACCGAGCAAGAGCTGACCTGGATTAAAAACTGCATCAAAAGAAATCCAAACGCAACCCTCATCGAAATTTTTTACAAACTCAAAACGAATAAGGGATATCATAGACATCCTTGCTCACTCTTTCGAATCTTGAGAAAGCTGAACTTCTTCAAATCCCCTAAAACAAAGAAAAAACCTTATGTACCAAAACCATATGACACTCCGACTAAACTCGGTATCAAGTGGCAGATGGATGTCAAATATGTCCCGACTCACTGCTACACAGGAAAACTACCTGACAAGTTCTACCAGTATACCGTCATTGATGAGGCCAGTCGAGAACGTTTTATATTCCCTTTCAAAGAACAGTCGTCCTACTCAACGGTTCAATTTCTCAAAATGGCTATCAAACACTTTGGATACAAACCAAAAATCATTCAAACGGATAATGGCTTCGAGTTCACTCATTTCAAAGAAACCAAACAAGTTCACCCACTAGACTTATTGTGTCAGGAACTTGGCATTGAGCACAAGCTGATTCGTCCTCGAACACCCAGACATAATGGAAAGGTTGAACGCAGTCATCGAAATGACATTCGACGTTTCTACCAGCACTTGACCTTCTACTCCTATGACGATCTGATCAAGCAGATGAAAACCCATCTTTATCGTTCTAATCGACTCCCTATGCAAACTTTAGGATGGAAATCTCCTATCGATATCAGAAAAGCTTTACTAGGAGCTAGCTCCTAGTAAAGCTTAACAAATAGTTATCTTCAAAATAACATTTTGGGTCTCACATCATTGACAAAGGTACAAAAGAAAGCATGGAACTGCTTTCTTAATGAGATTTGTAGCTAGTATCATTCCAGGTCAATTCAGTAAAGTTTTCAAAATCGGTCGTTTCTAAGATGGTAATTGATGCATTATCTAAGCCGCCACGCTGGCGAAGTAAGGCTGGTGGATAGCCTAGCAAGGTTCGGATGGAAGCTGTTAGAATAGCTCCGTGGCTAACGATGAGAATGGTATGATCTGTCTTATTTATAGACTCCTTTAATGTATTGATAAAACGGTTGGTAGCTTGTGTGACTGTTTCTCCATCAAATATGTCAGCTTGAAATACAGCCACATTATTTTTTAAAGCCTGGTACTGATGTGGATAAATATCACGGAATAATCCAATTTTTGTTCCTTCTAATCGTCCAAAATTCCATTCTCGAAAGCCTAGTTTTGTTTCTACTTTATGGCAATAGTGATTGACTTTAGCAATTTCTGTAGCAGTAATATGTGAGCGCTGTAAGTCGCTAGAGTAGATAGTATCGAAAGGGACATCAGCTAGGTAATTTCCTAATTTTTCTAAATCTTGGTAGGACTCAGGCAAGAGAGCAGAGTCGCCAGAATAGCCTTGAAATCGCCCTTCTAAATTCCACTCAGTTTTACCGTGACGTACAAAATAGATTTTCAAAGCTTATTTTCTCCCTTCAATAATATCTGCAAAATCCGCTTTTACAAAGTCTGCTAATGCTTGGCTGTCAATGCGGATGGAACGACCGATTTCGCCAGCAGAAACAATTAGATGACCAAGTTCTAGAGCAGATTGGTCAATGTAGATTGGGAAATTGTGTTTTTGACGAATACCGATAGGATTATTGGCACCGTGAACATAACCAGTTGTTTTTTCCAAGTCCTTTTGCGGAATCATGCTAACTTTTTTATTGCCAGAAATTTTGGCTAATTTTTTCTCAGACAGGTGTTCTGTAATGGGAACAATTCCAATGATTGGACCTGTTTTATCTCCTGTTAGGGCCAGTGTTTTGTAAATTTCATGTTTTTCGATACCAGGTGGAAGTTGACCGTCAAGGGCATTTAAAACAAGGCTATCATGATTGATCTTAGCCTTGTCTAAAATTTGGTCCACCAAGGTTTTCTTTATTTTAACCTTTTTTGCCATTACTTATATTTTTCCTCTAGTTTGCTCATCCATAATCCCAACCATGCTCCTAAGATGAATAGGACAAGTGCTGCAATCCATGTACCGAAACCTGCACCCGTGTAGGAAATAGATTCCTTATTGCTTGCCTGTGGAATCAAAATCAGAAGAGTCGACGATGAGACGATACCAATGATAAAGTGATAAACACGTGAATGGTAGACTTTGAGAGCATGGTCCATTGCTTTTGAAAATGCGACCATTGCGAGAATTCCACCGAGCGCGATTGGTAAGAAAGTCCCAACTAAATCAAGTGACTTGAAACCATTGAGCATAGGCGTGTAAATCCCTAAAATCAACAGCAGGTTAGATGGACTGAGTCCTGGCACAAGCACACCCAAGGCAATCAAAGCCCCTGCCAATACAAAACTAGTAAAAGTAGCAGGAAGAGTTCCTACAAGATCGCTTAGGTTGTACAGCAGAAGGCCAGAAATGATGAATGTACCAAACAACCAAGCCAAGTCGATACGATCACGCTTGCTTTTTTGAGTAGATTCTTTTAGTAGGCTAGGAATGGTTCCGACGATTGCTCCTGCAAATGCCCATAAAACAGGAACTTGAAAATGTTGCAGGAGAAATTCAACTGGGAAAGAGAAAAGTGCAATTCCCAAAATTCCACCAATTCCTACAGGAACAAAATAAAGAAAGTTTTCTTTAAAATCTTTGCGAATATTTGCTAAAAATCCAATCATTCGTTCATAAATTCCGAGGATAGCAGCAAGCACTCCCCCAGAGACACCAGGTAAGATAAAGCCAAGTGCGATGATCATACCTTTAATTATTCTTGAAATCCAAGAAGCCATGATTTCCTCCAAAATGTATTATAACGTTCCTATTATAGCATAAAGTAAGTAAAAAATAATCAAAAAGACTGCCTGTTAGATTAAATCCGGCAGGCAGCTTTTCTTAAAGAGTGTAAAATTGTGGTCTTGCTTTATAGAGTAAAATAAGCAGAGTACAGGCAATAGCAGTAGAAGGAAGAATATAGCTGATATTGTAGGTAAAGGAATAGAGCCAAATGGGTGTACCAGCGGGTGCATAGTCTGCATAGAAAATAATTCCTGCTAAAAAGTTAGCTAGAAAGCGAATGAAAGCACCTAAAAAACTGGCTAATGCAATAGTAATAGATGCTTGTGTCAATGTATTTTTCTTGTGTAATGTTGGTGCTAGCAAACCAGCAATTCCAACCCCCGCATAAGATAGTGCGTAATCAAGAAAGACTTGGAAAATATTCAAAAAATAGCCACCGTAGAAAAGTTGAATCGTTCCGACAATGCTACCGGAAAGCATCCCTATTCTCACTCCATGTCGCAGAGAAAGGAGTAAAATTGGGAGCATGACTAAGGATACAGATCCCCCTTGAGGCATTGTAAACAGAGGAATTTTATCAAAGACGAGTGCAATGGCAGAAAAAATAGCGACTTCAGCTAGGATAGACAGTTTAGATTTGGACATAAAAAAACTCCTTTTGATTGAATAACAAAGGAGTCTCTATAGATAAAATGCAAGTTATTCTATAAAGCACACAATTCCTACGCTAGTGTTAACTAGATCAGGTTCGAGGATTTCGCAGTTGCGATCTCAGCCGAAGCACTCCTTTGTGTATATGTAGTTAGTGAGATTGTATCATTTTATTCTGGTGTTGTAAATAGTTTTTGATAGACTTCATTAGGATCTTTGAGAGTAGTAATCAAATTTAAGTCCATGTAATTGGCAAAGCCATTAATAGCACCTCGCGAAGTATACTGATGAAGATCATAATCAATATCGGTATTAGGAGCTGCTTCGTAATAACCAGAATCAGTTCCATAGGTTGGAATCCAGACTGCATCAAAATTCTCTGTCGAGATACTGTGTTCTTCCATAAAGTAGGTTCCGATATAAATTCCGATATTCTTAGCTCCTAACTTCAGTAGTTCTTGTCGAAAGGCTTCTACACCTCCATTCATATCTTCCATGGTTTTTTCTTCGACATCCAACCAGTAGAAAGTAGGATTGTATGGAGAAGCAGCATCATAGAATGTTTTTGCTTCGCTCTGCATAGACTCGATACTATTTCCGGTGACGTAGGCATATACTGCTACGGGAATGCCACGCTTTTGGAATTCCTCAATATGCGTTTTATAAGCCTTATCCATTCCATTTTCGTCTGTGGCACTATTGTCTTTCTTAGTGTGAGACCCACTTTGTACGCGGACAATAGCGCCTGATATATTAGCAGAGAGAGTATCGTAGTCAATTTCCTCAGGTCGTTGCCAAGCAGATATATCGATAATCGGCTTCATTTCAAGAGCATTTGTAATATAGATTTGCTCTGCTTGATAAGTGGAAGCGGAAGTTGAAGTTGATGAACTCGATGTACTAGAGCTGATGGTTGTTTGACCATTATTGTTTGTCTCTTGCATCATTCCCCTACTCGTTAGCAGTATTCCTACAAAGAGTAAGAAGAATAATAATAAAAATATGGGCTTTATTTTTTTTCTCATCTCCTCCAGTTTATCGTAAAAGTCTGCAAAAATCAAAAAAATAGTTTATATCTTGACACAAATTAAGTGATAAGCTATGCTTATAGTGAATGGTTAAAGGAGGTAGAGGAGGATGCCATTAAAACGAATGGCGAGGATTGTGATGCTGGCAGCTCTCTGTATCTCTTTGCGTTTTGCTTTTATGTCTTTTCCAAATGTCAAGCCTATATCAGCTATTTTTTTTGTAAGCATGAGTTACTTTCAGCGAATGGATAGTTTGTGGGTAATGTCTTTGACCATGCTTGGAAGCAGTCTGTTGATGGGGTTTGGGGTCGTTGTGCTGTGGCAGATATTGACTTTTGCTATTCTGATGTGTATTTGGAGTTGGTTAATAAAACGACTTTCCCTCTCTATTTTTCTAGAGAGCATTGTAGTAGGTATTTTGATATTTTTCTATGGAGCACTAATTAGTTTACCGTATGTTGTGCAATATCAAATGAATTTTGTTGTGTATTGGCTGAATGGCTTAGCATTTGATATAGCACACGCCGTTTCCACTATTTTATTCTATCCAATTATTTATTCTATCTTTAGGAGGATTTTTACCCATGAAAAAATTAATTAGTAGTATAGCGGTACTGATTTCGACGTTCTTACTTGTAGCTTGTCAACAGGAAGTGAAACAGGAAGAGGAGTATTACACAGCTACCATAACTGTACATTTTTCCGAAGAAGAGACGATAGAAAAAACTGTTACAGTAAAAAAAGGGGCTTCTGTTATGGATGCTTTAGAGGAGTCCTTTACAGTAGAAGAGACCGAAGGATTTATTACGTCTATTGACGGAGTCAGTCAAGATGAGGCAACGAGTACGTATTGGTCTTATGAGGTCAATGGGGAGTTTGCATCTAAAGGGGCAGAGAATCAGTTAGTCTCAGAAAACGATGAAATTGTATTTTCGTTAACAACCTTCAAATAGTAGTCTACCGTAGTTTATATGAAACTACGGTATTTTTTTGGATTTTACTCGTACTTCTCTTGTTTACTTGGAAATAGCTAGGGGATTTCGTCAAAAGTGTGCTATAATGATAACGATACACAAAAAGAGAAGAGGTAGGACAAGTAATATGAAGATTGATAAACGACACTTGTTGAACTATTCGATTCTAATCCCTTATTTAATATTATCAGTTGTGGGATTAATTATCGTTTATTCAACGACTAGTGCTCTGCAGATCCAAAATGGCGGTTCTCCGTTTTCTTTGGTGATTAATCAAGCAGCTTTTTGGATTTTGAGTTTGATAGTTATATGGATTGTTTATCGGATGAAACTTAGCTTTTTGCGGAATAACGGTGTGATTACCATTGTTTTGTGGGTGGAAGCTGGGATGTTAATTGCCTCGCGATTTTTTGCAGCAGTTAACGGTGCGCATGGATGGATTCGGTTAGGTCCTGGAGGGATTATCGGTTTGCAGCCAGCGGAATATCTTAAATTGATTATCGTCTGGTATTTAGCAAATAAATTTTCAAAATTACAAGGAGATGTTCGCGTTTACGATTATCAAGCGTTGACGAAAGGTAGTTGGATTCCAAGGCAGTTTAACGATTGGCGTGTCATTTCGGCTATCTTTCTAGTATTAGTGGGTAGTTTACCAGATCTTGGAAATGCCACTATTATTGCTCTGATAATTGTGATAATGGTAACTGTCAGTGGTATCAGCTATCGTTGGTTTTCAACAGCCTTGGCTGGGATTATTCTTGCGGCGGGGGCCTTGTTGGGGTCCATCAAACTTCTTGGTGTTGACTTAGTATCAAAAATTCCTGTTTTTGGCTATATCGCTCGTCGATTTGCAGCTTACTTTGATCCTTTTGCAGATGCAACAGAGTCGGGGCTACAGCTGACCAATTCTTACTATGCTATGAGCAATGGAGGTTGGTTTGGTTTAGGTTTAGGAAACTCTATTGAGAAGAAGGGGTATTTACCAGAAGCCCATACGGACTTTGCTTTTTCCATAGTGATTGAAGAACTTGGATTTTTGGGTGCTAGTTTGATTCTTGCTATTCTATTTTTCTTAATTCTACGGATTATCGTGGTAGGAATTCGTGCTCGGAATCCATTCAATGCTATGATGTCCTATGGAGTGGCTGGAATGCTTCTGATTCAAACGTTTGTCAATGTCGGAGGGATATCTGGTTTGATTCCTGCAACAGGAGTAACCTTCCCATTTCTTTCTCAAGGAGGAAATAGTTTGTTAATCATTTCCATAGGGATTGCCTTTGTATTAAATATCGATGCAAATGAGAAGCGTGATTTGATTCAAGAAGAGATGGAACAGACCATGTATTAATAGAGCTGAGAGGAGCTATCATGACTATTCATAAATTAGAAAATTACAACAACAAAGAAACCATTCAAGAAGAAGTAGAGATCTTAACCAATCTTCTTCAGGATGTCGCCAAAAAGATGATTTCAGAAGAGACATTCAAAAAGATTATTGAATTGGGTGAGCTCTCAACTAAGGATAATTATCAAGCACTGCTAGCTATTGTTAGCGATCTTTCGACTGAGGAATTGGCTGTTATTTCACGCTATTTCGCAGTCTTACCACTCCTAATCAATATTTCTGAAGATGTAGATTTGGCTTATGAAATTAATCATCAAAATAATATTGGTCAAGATTATTTAGGAAAGCTTTCTACGACTATTGATGTGGTTTCGCAACATGCTCATGCCGCAGAGATTTTGGAACAACTCAATGTTGTTCCCGTTCTTACTGCTCATCCAACTCAAGTTCAACGTCAATCTATGCTAGACCTGACGAAACATATCCATGAATTGCTTCGTCGATACCGTGATGTTAAGCTCGGCTTACTCAATAAAAGTAAGTGGGAAGATGAACTTCGTTTCTATGTAGAGACAATCATGCAGACAGACATGATTCGGGAGAAAAAGCTTAAAGTAACTAACGAAATTACTAACGTTATGGAGTATTACAACAGTTCATTTATTAAGGCTGTAACCAAACTTCAAAGAGAGTATAAGCGTTTGGCTGCTGAGAAAGGTATTGAACTTACTAATCCGCGTCCGATTACTATGGGGATGTGGATTGGAGGAGATCGTGACGGAAATCCTTTTGTCACTGCAGATACCCTTAAACTCTCAGCCTTGACACAATGTGATGTCATCATGAATTATTATGATGAGCAACTATACAAACTCTATCGGAAGTTTTCTCTCTCAACGACCATTATCAATGTCAGTCCAGCAGTCCAAACGTTAGCTGATTTGTCTCAAGATCAATCAGTTTATCGAGAGCATGAGCCTTATCGACGTGCGTTCCACTACATTCAAATGAAACTTGCTAATACTCGTGCTTATCTGATTGAAGATAAAAAATCGGATATTCGTTATGATAATGTATCTGAGTTCAAAGCTGACCTTCTTGCGATTAAATCTTCCTTAATAGAGAATCGTACAGAAGCTTTGATTAAAGGGGATTTTACAGAATTATTGGAAGCAGTGGAAGCTTTTGGATTCTATTTAGCTAGTATTGATATGCGTCAAGATTCTTCCATTCATGAAGCTAGTGTAGCAGAACTTTTGGCTTCGGCAGGTATTGTGGAAAATTACTCTGACCTGTCAGAAAGTGAGAAGTGTCAGATCCTTCTTACGGAGTTAGAAGAGGATCCACGTATTCTCTCTGCGACCAATGCACCCAAATCTGAGCAATTAGAAAAAGAACTGGCAATCTTTGCGACGGCGCGTGAATTGAAAGATAAGTTAGGTGACGAAGTTATCAAACAGCACATTATTTCACATTCAGAAAGTGTGTCTGATTTACTAGAGTTGGCTATCTTACTCAAAGAAGTCGGTTTAGTGGATAAAAATAAAGCGCGAGTACAGATCGTTCCGCTTTTTGAGACAATTGAAGACTTAGATAATGCTTCTGAAACCATGCGCAGTTACTTGAGACTCGACATAGCTAAACGCTGGATTGCTGGCAACAAGGGATATCAGGAAATCATGCTTGGCTATTCAGATTCTAATAAGGATGGGGGCTACTTGTCGTCTGGTTGGACCCTCTATAGAGCTCAAAATGAATTGACTCAAATTGGTCAAGAAGAAGGAGTGAATATCACTTTCTTCCACGGTCGCGGAGGTACAGTAGGCCGTGGTGGTGGACCGTCTTATGACGCGATTACCTCCCAGCCATTTGGTTCAATTAAGGATCGGATTCGACTAACTGAACAAGGTGAAGTTATTGGGAATAAATACGGTAATAAAGATGCTGCTTATTACAACTTAGAAATGCTCGTATCTGCTACACTAGATCGTATGGTAACCCAGATGATCGTTGATCCAAATGAAATTGATGATTACCGTGCCAGTATGGATGAGATTGTGTCAGATAGTTATCAGATCTACCGTGATTTAGTCTTTAATAATCCACATTTCTACGATTACTTCTTTGCAGCGAGTCCGATTCGTGAAGTTTCTAGTCTCAATATTGGCTCTCGCCCAGCTGCTCGCAAGACTATCACAGAAATTGGTGGTTTACGTGCGATTCCATGGGTATTCTCATGGTCACAAAACCGAGTGATGTTACCAGGTTGGTACGGTGTTGGATCAAGTTTCAAACGCTATATTGATAAAAATCCATCAAACTTGACCAAACTTCAGACTATGTATCAAAACTGGCCGTTCTTCCGATCGCTTTTGTCAAATGTGGACATGGTTCTATCCAAGTCCAATATGAACATTGCCTTCGAATATGCTAAGATGTGTGAAGATGAAGAAGTGCGCGCAATTTTCTACACCATTTTGGACGAATGGCAATTGACCAAAAATATGATTTTAGCTATTGAACAGAATGAGGAACTACTCGCAGAATTGCCATTCCTTAAAGCCAGTCTAGACTACCGTATGCCTTATTTCAATGTGCTCAACTATATTCAGATTGAATTGATTAACCGTCTCCGTCGTGGTGAACTCAGTAAGGAACAGGAAAGTCTCATCCACATTACTATTAATGGTGTGGCGACAGGTCTGCGAAACTCAGGTTAATACCAATGCAAAACAACTTCTTCGGAGGTTGTTTTTTATTGCACTGAAAAGATATAATGATTTTGTAACCAAGTGGGATTTCATTCGTTATATTAGTGAAAGGAGGAGATGATCATCCGATTAGATGACTATGAAAAAGAAGTGATCAGGATAGCTGAGGAAATTTCCTACTATTTGCAAAAATCGGGAGCCAGCTCGGCCGATAGTCAGGATATTGCTCAAGATGTTCTGGTCAAATTGCTTGGATCTGATATTGTCCTCCCTTTTGAAAAACTAAGAGCCTGGCTTTATCGATCTGCAGTCAGGGCTTATATTGATAAATACAGGCAAGACAAGCGCTACTATGAAATTTTACAAAAGGAATTTTTTACACCAGAAAATCTTTTGGTTTATGATCAAGAGGGTTATGAAGAACTCTATCATGCAGTTGCTACCTTGCCAGAAAAATACCAGCAGGTGATTGACCTCTACTATTTCCAAAATATGAGTGTTAAGGAGATTGCGCATATTTTAGGACATAGTCAGAGTTGGGTTAAAATTCATCTTTTTAGGGGGAGAAAACAAATGGCTAGATTATTAAAGGAGAAAGGGTACGAAGATGAAAACTTTTGAAATGGCAACAAAGAAAAATAAAAGAAAGCAATTGTGGAAAAACAGTCATTATCACTAGTTGTTTAGTATTCGTTTTGCTGATAAGTGGCATTTTTGCTTTACGGATTTTTTCTGATTATCGGAGTAAGCAAGCTAAGGAATTATTTGATGCAACTTTCCAAGTGGCCTATCCCAATGTAGAACCAAACAAGACCTTCGTGAATCAGACAGGCATTGTCTCAGGCTACATTGATTATTCATTATTGAAAAATATTGCTGGTGTTCCAATTGCATTTGGACACTTGGAGGTAGAGTACGGTATTTATGGAACATTTGCAAATTTTGGGCAATATTTCCCGCTGACATCCGGCGACTATCAGTATCATCAAGATAGTAACACCAAACTTCCAGTTTTTTATAATATCGAAAGTCTTGAGAATAATGTAGGAAATGAATTAACATTTGTTAAAGATATGGAGGGGCAGTTGGTTGAGGTAGCCATTACATTTGATAGGAAATATACTTTCAAGGAAATAGAAGATATGATACCGAGCAACCTCAAAAAAATTGGTATTGGATAGGGACAAATAGCAGTCAAACAATGGCAAAAGACCTGCCTCTAGTTAGCCTATTTGGAATGGATTCGGAAGATTTAGTCGCAGTAACGCAGGAGGAGTATGTAAATACTCAATTTCCATATACAAGTCCAATTGAGGCCAGGAAAACGTTGCTGGAATATAATGGGGACTATAGCCTATCTCCTTCGGCAAGGAGAACTTTAGAGGTCTATGTAGATAAATTCGGAGAAACTGATTTTACCAAGCAAGGAGAGATCAATAAACTTGAATTTTCTGGGATTATCCTTACTGGTAGAGCAGAAGATTTCGCACCATTGGAAGGGAGACAGTGGGTATATGCTTCGAGTATTGGAGCCTCTACTTCCATGCAACCCTATTATCAACTAGACTATTGAGAAATTATGTATAGAAAGCAAGGGAAGCTTTCAAGTGTTAGCTCAAGTATGGAATGCTCACGTTATAAAAGGCATAGAATCAGCATCCGTAAGGAAATTGTACGGATGCCTTTTTCATATCGTAGAATAGTTTCTTAATGTATTTTTATCATTGAACAAAGAAAACGTTTGCATGTATGCTGGAAGAGTGATAAAATGGGTAGGCGAGGAGGTAGCAAACATGATAGAATTGACAGCTCTTTATCATCGTCCCGATTCAGAGTATGCATACTTATATAAGAGAAATGTAGTTCATCTTCGTTTTAGAACCAAAAGGAATAACGTAAAGTCAATACGTGTACACCACGGAGACCCGTTTATTTTTTACAAACAAGGATATCAATATCAAACAGATATGGAAATTTTAGCTAGTGACCATCTATTTGATTATTGGCAAGTGGAACTTGGAGCTGATTTTTCGCGGTTGCAGTATCTGTTTGAGTTGATTGGGTATGATGAACAACAGATTCTATTTGGAGATGTTGGTCCACTGGATGCTACAAGTAGTAACATAAATCAATTTATGAACGGATTTAAATTGCCCTATTTGCATGAGGCTGATCGGTGCCAAGTACCAAGTTGGGTTTCAGAAACAATTTGGTACCAGATTTTTCCGGAACGGTTCGCTAGAGGAAAGAAAAAGACTGATAAACAGGAGTATAGAGATTGGAATCCAGACTTGGCTCCAACTACAAGTGATTTTTTTGGTGGAGATTTAGCAGGAATTACTGAGCATTTGGACTATTTACAAGACTTGGGCATCACAGGTTTGTATCTTTGTCCTATTTTTAAAGCGCCGAGCAATCATAAGTACGATACGAGTGACTACTATCAAATTGATCCTCAATTTGGTACTACAGACGACTTGAAGGAGTTGATTAAAGAAGCTCATAAGCGTGGCATGAAGGTCATGTTAGATGCTGTGTTTAATCATATTGGTTATCAATCTAAGCAGTGGCAGGATGTTCTTAAAAATGGAGAGCAATCAGTTTATCGAGATTGGTTTCACATTGAACGGTTTCCATTGGTTGAAGTTCATGATGGTAAAGAAAATCTGTATTATGAGACATTTGCCTTTCAAGGAAAAATGCCCAAATTAAATACGTCAAACCCTGAGGTGAGGAAATATCTTTTAGGTGTTGCCCGTTACTGGATTGAAGAGTGTGGTATTGATGCTTGGCGCCTGGACGTTGCCAATGAGATTGATCATCAATTTTGGAAAGAATTCCGAAAAACAGTTCTATCTATCAAACCGGATTTGTTTATTCTTGGGGAAATCTGGCATAGCGCTCAATCATGGCTCATTGGAGATGAGCATCATTCGGTCATGAATTATCCGCTTGCTAATGCAATAAATTCGTTTTTCCTCAAAGAAGAGCTGACTTGTGAGGACTTTATTGCTTCACTGAACAGTCAGCGGTTTACCTACCGTCAACAAATCAGAGAAGTGCTCTTTAATCTTCTTGATTCACATGATACAGAACGAATATTGACTACAGCAAATGGAAATAAAGATGCAGTTAAGGCAGCCTTAGTTGCTCTCTTCTTCCAAGTTGGGAGTCCGTGTATTTATTACGGAACAGAAGTCGGAATGATTGGTGGAGAGGATCCAGATTGCCGTAGGGTTATGCCATGGAAAAAAGAACAACAGGATAGAGAGCTGTTGACATTTGTAAAAGAATTGATTCAAATTCGGAAGAAATATCAAAAATTGATCCAGGAAGGAAAATTTGGTCTTGAAGCGACAGATGATCAGATACTGAAAATGAACTACAGGCTTGGAAATCAGTCAATAACACTCTATTTCAATCAGGGAAATAAAGCTATAAGTCTTGTGAGTCCTGAAAGTATCATTCTGGCTAATGGTTTAGTTGAAACAGGACAGGAAACTGTATTGCAATCGAAGGGGGTTGCCCTTGTAGAAGGGGTATAAATTAAAAAACAATAGAAAATGCTTGCAATTCTGCTACAATTTGATAGAATAGTAAGGTAAAGTTAGACTGTATTGCCTACTGTCTATCTATAAAATATATTTTATTGGAGGCTTTTACCAAAATGGCAAAAGAAAAATACGATCGTAGTAAACCACACGTTAACATTGGTACAATTGGACACGTTGACCACGGTAAAACTACTTTGACAGCAGCTATCACAACTGTATTGGCACGTCGCTTGCCTTCATCAGTTAACCAACCTAAAGACTATGCGTCTATCGATGCTGCTCCAGAAGAGCGCGAGCGCGGTATCACTATCAATACTGCACACGTTGAGTACGAAACTGAAAAACGTCACTATGCTCACATCGACGCTCCAGGACACGCGGACTACGTTAAAAACATGATCACTGGTGCTGCCCAAATGGACGGTGCGATCCTTGTAGTAGCTTCAACTGACGGTCCAATGCCACAAACTCGTGAGCACATCCTTCTTTCACGTCAGGTTGGTGTTAAACACCTTATCGTCTTCATGAACAAAGTTGATTTGGTTGACGATGAAGAATTGCTTGAGTTGGTTGAAATGGAAATCCGTGACCTTCTTTCAGAATACGATTTCCCAGGTGATGATCTTCCAGTTATCCAAGGTTCAGCTCTTAAAGCTCTTGAAGGTGACTCTAAGTTCGAAGATATCGTTATGGAATTGATGAACACTGTTGATGAGTACATTCCAGAACCAGAACGCGACACTGACAAGCCATTGCTTCTTCCAGTCGAGGACGTATTCTCAATCACTGGTCGTGGTACTGTAGCTTCAGGACGTATCGACCGTGGTACTGTTCGTGTTAACGACGAAATCGAAATCGTTGGTCTTCAAGAAGAAAAATCTAAAGCAGTTGTTACTGGTGTTGAAATGTTCCGTAAACAACTTGACGAAGGTCTTGCCGGCGATAACGTTGGTGTGCTTCTTCGTGGTGTTCAACGTGACGAAATCGAACGTGGTCAAGTTATCTCTAAACCAGGTTCTATCAACCCACACACTAAATTCAAAGGTGAAGTTTACATCCTTACTAAAGAAGAAGGTGGACGTCACACTCCATTCTTCGACAACTACCGTCCACAGTTCTACTTCCGTACAACTGACGTAACTGGTTCAATCAAATTGCCAGAAGGTACTGAAATGGTAATGCCTGGTGATAACGTTACTATCGACGTTGAATTGATCCACCCAATCGCCGTTGAACAAGGTACTACTTTCTCTATCCGTGAAGGTGGACGTACTGTTGGTTCAGGTATGGTTACAGAAATCGAAGCTTAATTCGACAACGTTCCCAGAAATAACAATTATAGTCAGACAACTTAATTGTAACTCTCTGTCCTTGGGCAGAGAGTTTTTTTGCTTAAAAGCTTTTATCTTATTTGATATTATGCTATAATGGACTTTGTAAAATAAAATAGAAGAGGTATGTGAAATGTCACGTAAACCAATTATTGCTGGTAACTGGAAAATGAATAAAAATCCTCAAGAAGCACAGGCTTTTGTTGAGGCGATTGCAGGGAAATTGCCTGCGGGAGACAAAATCGAAGCAGCAATCGCAGCTCCAGCTGTAGATTTGAACGCTTTGTTGTGGTTCGCGAAGGATTCTGAATTGAAAGTAGCTGCTCAAAACTGCTACTTTGAAGATGCTGGTGCCTTCACTGGTGAAACTTCTCCAAAAGTATTGGCTGAAATGGGCGTTAACTACGTTGTCATTGGTCACTCAGAGCGTCGTGATTACTTCCACGAAACTGATGAAGATATCAACAAAAAAGCTCATGCAATCTTCCGTAACGGTTTGACTCCAATTATCTGTTGTGGTGAGTCACTTGAAACTTACGAAGCTGGTAAAGCCGTTGAATTCGTAGGTGCTCAAGTATCTGCAGCTTTGAAAGACTTAACTGCTGAGCAAGTAGCATCACTTGTGATTGCATATGAGCCAATCTGGGCTATCGGTACTGGTAAATCAGCTACTAAAGACGATGCGCAAAACATGTGTAAAGCTGTTCGTGACGTAGTTGCTGCAGACTTTGGTCAAGAAGTTGCTGACAAAGTTCGTGTTCAATACGGTGGTTCTGTAAACCCATCAAACGTTGCTGAATACATGGCATGTCCAGACGTTGACGGTGCTCTTGTTGGTGGTGCATCACTTGAAGCAGAAAGCTTCTTGGCGCTTTTAAACTTCTAAATAACTTCAGGTTATGAAGGAAGAACTTCTAGCTAGATAGTTAGAAGTTTTTTTTATAAGGAGGAAAAATGAAATTTAAATCCATTTTGCTAGTTTTCATGGTCACAATGGTTAGTTTGGTAGGTTTTACAGTTGCTTCGGATACAGTTTCTTTACAATCAAATCCCGTTCAACTGACAACTACCACAGGACAGACAGCGGAAGTTGAGTTGATTGAAGAAGATGGCGAAACGAAGCTAGTGTTACAGTCTACAGTCGATGTGAGCTCAGCAACTGTTAGTATGTGGAGTCGGGCAGACAAGACGGACCTTCAGGAGATTGCATTTTCAACTGATTCAACTGGACGTTTAGTAGCTCTACTTAGTAGAGAAGACTATGCGGATGATATATCGAACTTTTGGTTTCAAGTTACAATAACTAGTGTTAAAGGTGTCGTACATAACTTTGAAGAGACAGAATTAAATTGGGTAGTAGATGCTAGCGAAAGTTTATCAAGTTCGACGAGCATCACAGACGATTCATCAAGTTTGACTACGAGTACTTCTAGTGTGATAGCTAGCAGTACGAGTCAAACAAGCTCTATCCAGTCGGTTGGTGAAACTGTGACAGAGGCCAGTACAAGCGCTATTTTATATCGATTATACAATGCTGATTTAAAGGTTCATTTATATACAAAAGATAGCAATGAGTACCAAGCTTTGGGACGTTCTGGTTGGAAGCAGGAGGGACAAGCATGGCAAATCTCTACTAATCAGGGTACAATTGTATACCGTCTCTACCACTCTAGTTTGAAAGTTCATCTGTTTACAACCGATGCAAATGAGTATGCTGTATTGGCTAGTCGTGGTTGGAAACAAGAAGGACAAGCCTTTCGTTCTTATGGAAGTCTCCCAGTTTATCGTCTATATAACAATTCCCTTCAACGTCATCTCTATACAACCGATGCTAATGAATATGCAGTTTTAGCACAGAGAGGGTGGGAACAAGAAGGAATTGCCTTTTACGGACTGGGAACAGCGGCTACGACGAAAGCATCTGGGACGCTAACAATATCGAATATTGATAAGCAAGCGGGAACCTTTGATGTGATTGTGTCAAATGTCGTTGGAACCAGTACTATCCAATCTGTGCAAGTACCAGTTTGGACAGATAGCAATGGTCAAGATGACATCAAGTGGTATACTGCTACCAAGCAATCTGATGGGACCTACAAGGTAACGGTTGATAAAGCCAATCACAAAAATGGAGTCGGAACTTATCAAGTTCATCTTTATTATCAGTACAGTAGTGGTTCATCTGGGATTACCTCAACAAAAGTTAATCTACCGCAGACAGTCTTGGCAGGGACTATTTCGATTCAAAACCAAAATCAAGCCAAAGGGACCTTTGATGTTGTTGTTACAGGCGTTGCCAGTCCAAATGGTGTTGCAAGTGTGCAGGTACCTGTTTGGTCTGAAACGGGAGGTCAGGATGATATCATATGGTATACAGCAACCAAACAGTCCAATGGAACTTATAAGGTCACGGTTGAATCGCGGAACCATAAATATAGTACGGGGACTTACCAAGTCCACCTGTACATAAAAGATGGAAGTGGTCAAACAGTCGGCATTACCTCTACAACAACCTCAGTGACCATTACGCAGGTGAAACCAGAGGCTACTATTGCAATTAAAAACATTAATAATATTTATGGATTTTTTGAAGTAGTCGTGTCTGATATTTTCGCTCCAGCGGGAGTAGATAAAGTTATGATTCCAGTATGGTCCTCTGTCAATGGTCAAAATGATATTGCCTGGTATACAGCGACCAAGCAGTCAAATGGCACCTATACTGCATCAGTTCGTGTTGCAAATCACCAATATGAAACTGGGATCTACAATGCACACCTCTACATTACTTCTGGAGGTAAGCAATATGGTGTAGGTTCGACAACAGCATCGGTGACGTATCAATCTAAAACTATCCGTACCTTTATTGATGTAAGTAGTCATAATGGTAGTCTATCTGTTACAGATTATCGAAATATGATGGCTCAAGGGGTTTCGGGTGTTGTTGTCAAATTAACTGAAGCAACAAGTTACCGCAACCCTTATGCAGCTGAGCAGATTCGCAATGCTCAAGCAGCGGGTTTGAAAGTATCTGTTTACCACTATTCTCATTTCACAGATGAGGCAGGTGCACAGGCAGAAGCACGCTATTTTGTAGCCATGTCTAAGGAGTTGGGTCTTCCAACAAACACAGTAATGGTAAATGATATTGAGGAATGGAAGACTCGGACCAATATCAATACAAATATGAAGGCTTGGGAAGCTGAAATGAAGCGATTGGGGTATAGCAATCTTGTTCACTATACGGGGGCTAGCTGGATTGATAAGAGTGGTTTAGGAACTGCTGGTCCGATTATTACTAGTCAATTCGGTTTGAGTAACTTCTGGATTGCTCAATATCCATATAGCTATAATCCGATATCGGTCGATCAAGCAAGCTCATTGAGCTTACACTCAGGCGCAGCAGCTTGGCAGTTTACTTCTGTTGCTCAACTCCTAGTGGGACGCTCTTATTTTGATTTAAACTTGGACTATACAGGTCGTTTTACAAATTAATCATATAAATAATAAAAAAGTTGGGATTTCCCAACTTTTTTAACGTCCAACTAGTTTTTTTATCAACTGAATGACTTTATATTTTAATGGATTTGGATAGTAGCGAAAGGTTCCCATGCGGCGTGCAATAAAACCACCGAAGTTTTGCTTGAAACGTAGGACACCATCTGAGCCATCAAAGTTTCCTGTAATTCCCAAAAGGTTGTAAAATGATATGCCACGCTTGATTGCTTGGTGCATAGCGTATTCTTGTAGAAGGACAGGTGCGTAAAAATTATTAAATTCTGTCAGAGAGCCACTAAAGAGATAAACTAGCTCGTGGTCTGTATAGATGAAGAGGCTGGCTGCAAGAGCAATGTCCTCCTGACCATACTGGTCAATCCAAGTCTGTGCTTCCTGTTTACGTTGTTCAAAACTATCGATTTGGCTGGAAATTTCTCGATGTTCGTTTTGTTTTTTACGAGATTTCGGATTGATTTTTAGATCCGCTTCGATGTGTGACAGAGTCTCTTTTAGTTTTGCCTGGTTTTCGCTCAACCGTTTAAGATAGGAAGGGAAATGGATACTAGCAATAGTAAACTCTGCTTTATCGCCAAAACTATCATAAAAGTCTTGGTAGTATTCTAGACTTTTGTCAAGATATTCTCTGCGCTCAGAGGTAGCAGAAGTGATTGCTTTGAATTGTGCCAATTCATCTCGTTGTAAGACACGGACGGTCATCCCCATAGAGTGAGTTTTCTTCATCAGTGTCTTCCCTTTCTTACTGAAGGAAGATACCAGGTTTTCGGGGTTCAGGCCATTCAAATCTTTGACATAGTGCCAGTCAGGTTCTCCACCAGGATAGCCTGTTTGTAACCCGTCAAAATGATAACCGTTTTGGGTCAGGTTATCAATGAGATGGGTTTGTTCCTTGCTTGTTGGTTGACCATTGCTATCAAACAGTTGGTAAATTTCATAAGGTTTGACAATCAATTCAAGGGCACCATGTTGTTTAGCGTAGTCCTTGAGCAGTCGATAGAAGTCGCTTAGGTAGGCTTCATCTTGGTAGACAGGTCCAGAGTTAATTTCCATATGAAGTCCACCGGTCATAGAAATGGTGTAGAGGATAGCCGACACGAGTACAGTCGACTCGTGTACAAGACCGATAAATCGGACAGTCATGCCTCGTTTGCTAAGAAGCTCTGCCATTTCCTCTGTTTGCATAAAAGATCGTTGAGATACTTGTTTGGCATGGGCTTGATAGTCTGTTAGAGTCAATTCGGTAAGGTGCATTAGTGACGATTCCTTAATTTTTTTCGCAGAGTGTAGGCAAGATTAGCTAGGCGATAGAGGACAGCGTTGACTGGAATAGTAAATTCACCAATGTATTCTTCAATCATTGGGGAAAAGTTTGATTTGAACTTGGTTAGACCATCGTCTAGACTGCCTTCTACTCCCCCCATATTTGCCCATATGATTCCATCCTGATATGCGTCTTCAAAGACTTGAGGATAGAGAGAATATTGAGGATAGAATTTTTTGAATTCATCATTCATTCCTGCATAAAGCATTTCCATGACATTGCCAAAGCGAATGGATAAAATTCCTGCTATGACAAGCTCGTCTGGATACTTGGTAACATATTCTTCAAACTCTGAGATGTACTTGCTGACAGAGTTTTTTTGTTGATTGAGCTTGGTCAAGCGCTTTTTCTGATGATCTTCTGTTTCAGCCAAATCTTTTTCGATTTGAGCTAATTGCTCTTTGTACTCACTCAATCGTTTAGGGAGGTTGACGGTTGCTAGGTGGAGATAGGCATCTTCTTCATAGACTGTCATCATTTTTTTGAAATAATCATGATTTCGAAGAGCTACCCCTTTACGGTTTTCAGTTAGAGCCACGACATCAGCAAAGGCAGGGACATCGGATATAGTACCTCGGTGTGTGGTTACTCCACGTGTCTGTGCATCCTTCATCAAACGTTTGGTATGTTTTGGAAAGTTTGTCAATAAGTCTTTATCAGTATAGACGTTAGCTTGAAAGCGTGGTTGAATACTGTCTGCCATATCTTGAGTTCGTCCACTCCATTCGGCACCGGCTTCTTGAAGGATGGCTAGTTTGGCAAGGGTATCAGAGTTTTCCTCGACTTCTTGTCCAATTTTGTATTGCTTAAGCAGTAAAGCGGGATCGAATTTGATAAACAGAGCTCGCTTTTTTTTCCCATAGCTTTTTAGACTCTGGATAACAAAGTTGACTAAATCAGAACGGTTATAATCCATAATTGGACCGCGGGGGATGTAGAGCATACTAAAGCCAGCTGGTAGAGGGCGAATCAGGATAGAAGCCACAGCGATTAAACTACCATCTTCGTAAAAGCCAATACGCTCATTTCCCCAAGAATCTTTTATATCTGCCCATTTACTGCTTTGAAGCAGGTTGACTTGGGGAGACTGTTTTGCAAAATTATCATGTTCTTGGGCGGAAATACCGATTTTATAAGAAAACATTTATTTTAATACCCACTCTCTAATAGCATAAGCGACACCACTTTCGTCATTAGACTTGGTGATGTATTTGGCAATTTTTTTCAGTTCAGGATTGCCATTTTCCATAACAACAGGATTAGCAACAACCTCCAACATTGGTCGATCATTTTCTTGATCTCCGATAGCCATGGTTTCTTCCATGCTCAATCCCAATTTTTTAGTTAAGGCAATAATAGCTTGGCCCTTGCTGACCGTTTTGGGAGTGATTTCAAGGTAGAATGGTGCAGATTTGGCGATATTGTATTTGTCAAAGAAAGAAGTTGGGATATGAGGGAGGGCCTGATCAATTTTTTCAGGTTCATCTACCATCATAGCTTTGATCATTTCTTTGTCAACCATTTCTTCAGGTGTGTGGTAATAAACAGGAGAGTCTACTAAACTAGCCTCATACATGGTGTATTTACCGATGTGCCGATTGGCAGTATACATGCCATCTTTTGTAGAGACGTGGAGGTGAAGACCTAGCTGACGACTGAGAAATTCAATGTCCATGTAATCTTGGTAGGACAAGCTTTCTTTGAATACCTCATGACCAGTCGCAGTTTCTTGTACCAAACCACCGTTAAAGGTAATGACGTAATCTCCCTCCTCAAGTAGATGTAATTCCTTGAGAATTTTTTGAACTCCTGTCAGCAGACGACCGGTTGTGATGACAATTTTGACGCCAGCAGCTTTTGCTTCTTGTACAGCCTGATGTACATCAGGCGTAATCTGGTGTTGGCTATTTAATAGGGTACCGTCAATATCAATGGCAACTAATTTAATACTCATCTGTTTCTCCGTAAATAAAGTGATCATTTTGAATGTAGCTGATAAATTCTAGGTTTTGGGGTGTGAAAATCCCAATTTCAGCTAGCATTTCTTTAGGAAAGTAGAACCGGCTATCTCCATGAACAGTTCCAGATAAGGAAGCAACGATTGGAGATAGCTGAGAGAGCTCAACCAAACTTCCATCTTTTCGTATGATTTCAATCTGGGTCCGCTTCTTTTCTGCATCGGGACGGTAGATATCATAAGGAAGATCAAAGTTGTGATGAATAGCCGTATAGTATTCTGGATCGAAACCGACTTCAGCTACTAAGCTACGCAAACAATCTAATTTTTTTTCGTCCTCTGGTCTGAAGGTAATAGATTTGAACACCTTTCGGTTGATATAACGCTTAGCTAAATCAGACAGAGTTCGGTCGGGGCCATCAATCCAGGATTGGAAGTAGGTATTCATGACGCCGTCATCTAAGGCCAGATAATCTTCAAGGATAAAATTATGCTCGAAAAATGGTAGAAGTTTTGGTGAGGTTGAGATAAAGAATTCACGTTCGACAGGGAAAAGCATCTTCGCACGATTTAGAAGATTTTGCAAGAGAACTTCCATAGAACGACTGGCTGGATGGAAGTAAACTTGCATATACATTTGATAGCGACTTAGAACGTAGTCTTCTACGGCATGCATGCCAGATTCTTGAAAGGCAATTCCATTTTTAGTTGGACGAATGACTCGTAAGATACGGGTTAGGTCAAATTGACCATAGTTAGTACCCGTGAAGTAAGAATCACGGAGTAAGTAATCCATGCGATCTACATCAATCTGACTGGAAATTAGCTGGACAACCTGTTTGTTGGGATAAGTGTGATTAATGACAGAAGCGACTTTTTCTGGAAAATCTGGTGATACTTGACGAAGCAGATGGTTAATTTCTGTTTCTGGGGATGTGATAATGAGACAAGTCATCTCCTCGTGATCGGTATCAAAAAGTCGCTCAAAGGTATGTGAATAAGCTCCATGTCCTAAGTCATGTAGGAGCGCAGCAACCATGGTTAATAGAGATTCATTTTTATCCCACAATTTAGGATAATTAACTTCAAATTTTTTGGTTATCTGTCGTGCAATCTCATACACCCCAAGACAATGCGAAAAGCGGCTATGCTCGCCACCGTGGAAAGTATAAGAAGTAGTTCCCAACTGCTTGATGCGGCGTAGTCGCTGAAATTCTTTGGTATTGATTAGATTATAAATCAGTTCATGCTCCACATGAACATAGTTATGAACCGGATCACGAAATACTTTTTCAATCATGTTCTTATTATAGCAGAAAGTGAGAAAAAATGCAGAGACGGGACTGGTCTTCGCTGATAGTTGAAGCGTGCTAATCCAGAAGACATTTAGCAGATTTGAATTTATATGGTATAATAAGAAAGATTAAAGGAGAATTTTATGTTTTATTCATACTTACGTACCCTCTTATCCTTCTTGCTGTGGGCTATCAACGGTAATATTCACTATCATGATAAAGAGAATATCTTGCCTCAGGAAGAGAACTATATTTTGATTGCACCCCATAAAACATTCTGGGATCCGGTCTTTTTAGGCTATGCGGCTGCACCGAAACAGTTTATTTTTATGGCGAAGAAAGAATTGTTCAAAGATCGTGGTTTTGGCTGGTGGATTTCAAAGTGTGGTGCCTTTCCGATTGACCGGGAAAATCCTGGCATGGCAGCAATCAAGTATCCTGTTAATATGCTGAAAAAGAGCAATCGCTCTTTAGTCATGTTCCCTTCTGGAAGCCGTCATACTACTGAGCTTAAGGGTGGAGTAGCAGTTATTGCTAAGACAGCCAAGGTCAAACTCATGCCAGCCACCTATGTTGGTCCGATGAAGCTAAAAGGTTTGTTAGCTGGTGAGCGTATTGATGTGGCTTTTGGCAATCCAATCGATGTTTCTGACATCAAACGGATGGACGATGAAGGAACAGCAGAAGTGACTCGTCGCATTGAGGCAGAATTCAAGCGCTTGGATGATTATGCAAGCTCCTTCCAAACTAGCAAAAAACCAAACGTTTTGACCTATATCTACCGACTTCCAGTTCTCTTACTAGTTGCCATTATTCTAGGATTGACCTATATTTTCAGCTATATTGCAAGCTTTTTCTGGAAACCAAGTACCCAGTTAGATAAATAATAAGATTGAAACTCGCGAAATGCGGGTTTTTTGTATCTTTTTCCGGACTATATAGGTGGAGGTAAATGATGAATCAGATTAAAACCTATGTAGAAATTCTAAAAGATTATAAATGGCAGATTGCCTTGCCATCAGTTGCAGTTTTGATAGTGTCAAGCTTTTTAATTTTTAGCCAACCAGCTCAATCAGCTAATCAGACGGGTCTGACAGATTTTCCACAGACCGAGCAAACCTTTAGCAGTTCAGAGCTTGTTGAAGAATCTAGTACAGAAGAAAGTGAGGTGCCTAGCCAGTTTCTTGTGGATGTCAAGGGTGCAGTTGAAAAGCCTGGACTATACACCTTAGATGTTGGAGCGCGTGTCAATGATGCCATTGAGGCGGCTGGAGGCTTGACCAGTCAGGCAGATCCAAAGTCTATCAATCTGGCACAAAAATTGACGGATGAGGCGGTGGTCTATGTGGCAAGTAAAGACGAAAACATCTCGGTGGTAGCTAGTCCGACTGCCAGCTCTGCTATGTCCCAAGAAGGAAATGAAAGTAAGGTCAATCTGAATACGGCGACCGAGGCGGATCTACAGACCATTTCGGGCATCGGTGCCAAGCGGGCGGCGGACATTATCGCCTATCGTGAGGCTAACGGCGGCTTCAAGTCGGTGGACGATCTCAACAATGTTTCGGGCATTGGCGACAAGACTATGGAAAGCATTCGACCTTATGTCACGGTTGAGTAAGCTCCCCTGCAAACCCATTCACCTGGCAGTCTTGGTGGTGGCGGCCTACTTTGCAGTCCATTCTTTTTCCCTCTTGACAATGGGCCTGCTGAGTTTGGTGTTAACTGTCTTTGGTGTTCGGCAAGGCAAGACAGTTTTTCTCAAGACGCTGCCGCTTCTAGCCCTATGTGGTCTGTTTTTCGGATGCCAGAAGGTCCAATGGGAGCGGGCAGACCAGTCAGCCCCAGAGCAAGTGACGACTGTGCAGGTCATTCCAGATACCATTGACATCAACGGGGACAGTCTGTCCTTTCGCGGTCGGGCTGACGGACAAACCTATCAGGTTTTCTACAAATTAGACAGTCAGGAGGAGCAAATTTATTTTCAACAACTAACAGATCTGGTCCAGCTAGAAGTGGAAGCAGAGGTCAGCCTGCCAGCTGGTCAGCGGAATTTCAAGGGCTTTGACTATCAGAGCTATCTGAAAACACAGGGCATCTATCGGACTGTCAAGCTAACGGCGATTAAGAAGATTGTCCCTGCCCAGTCTTGGAATGTTTTTGACTGGTTGTCAAGCTGGCGGAGGCAGGCCTTGGTCTATGTCAAAACCAATTTTCCTGCTCCCATGAGTCACTACATGACAGGGCTTTTGTTTGGGGAACTGGATAGTGATTTTGACCAGATGAGTGACCTCTATTCTAGTCTGGGCATCATTCATCTCTTCGCCCTGTCTGGTATGCAGGTTGGATTTTTCATCGACAAGTTTCGCTGGATTTTTCTGCGTTTGGGCTTGACCAAGGAAGCCGTAGATAAGTTGCAGATTCCCTTTTCACTTTTTTATGCTGGTTTGACAGGTTTTTCCGTATCGGTGGTGCGGTCTTTGATCAAAAAAATTCTGGGTAATCTGGGCTTGCGGAAGCTGGATAACTTTGCGGTGACAGTCTTTGTCTGTCTGCTGATTCTGCCCCGATTTCTGCTGACAGCTGGAGGTATCTTGACCTTTACCTATGCTTTTTTGCTGACGGTTTTTGATTTTGAAGACTTGGGGCAGGTCAAAAAGGCTGCGGTGGAGAGCCTCAGTATTTCACTTGGGATTTTGCCGGTGCTCATGACCTATTTCTATGCCTTTCAGCCTTTGTCTATCCTCTTGACCTTTGCCTTTTCCTTTATCTTTGATGTCCTGCTCTTGCCAGGTTTGTCGGTCATTTTTCTCCTGTCGCCAGTTGTCAAGATAACCTGGGTCAACGGATTTTTTGTCTTTATGGAAAACATCATTGTCTGGGTGGCGGATTTGGGCTTTCGGCCTTGGATACTGGGCAAGCCGTCTGGGCTGGTTCTCTTGCTTTTGCTGGTCAGCCTCTTCATGCTCTACGATTTTCACAGGAAGAAAAAATGGCTCTTAGGACTGAGCCTGGTCCTCGCTCTGCTATTTTTCATAACCAAACACCCGCTGGAAAACGAGGTGACGGTGGTGGATATCGGGCAGGGGGACAGCATCTTTTTGCGGGATATGCGGGGGCGGACGGTCCTGATTGATGTGGGCGGACGGGTCGATTTTGCGGCCAAGGAAGCTTGGCAGGAGCGGTCTTCGCAGGCAAATGCAGAGCGAACCTTGATCCCTTATCTGCATAGTCGGGGTGTGGATAGGATTGATAGTTTGGTCCTGACCCATACCGATGCGGACCATGTGGGCGATGTGCTGGAGGTGGCGAAGCAGGTGCAAATTGGTCGGATTGTCGTGTCGCCAGGAAGCCTGACGGTGCCTGACTTTGTAGTCACCTTGAAAGAAATTAATGTTCCTGTTCATGTGGTGGCGGTGGGCGACCGCTTGCCGATTTTTGACTCCTATCTGGAAGTCCTCTATCCAGACGGGACAGGTGACGGTGGCAATAATGACTCTGTTGTCCTTTACGGTCGCTTGTTGGAAACCAATTTTCTCTTCACAGGGGACTTGGAGCAAGGGGAGCTGGACTTGATAGAAACCTATCCCAACCTGCCTGTCGATGTTTTGAAAGCTGGTCACCATGGCTCCAAAGGTTCGTCCTATTCTGAATTTCTAGACCATATCGGAGCCAAGATTGCCCTGGTATCTGCAGGAGAAAACAACCGCTACAAGCACCCTCACCAAGAAACCTTGGACCGCTTTGACAGTCGGAATATCCAAGTCTATCGAACTGACCAGCAAGGAGCTATTCGTTTCCGAGGTTATAAGGAGTGGACGATTGAGACGGTGAGGGAATGATAATTTCCAAAAAAGCTTGATATACTATGCATATCAAGTATTGACTTACCAGTCAATACTTCCTAATGGTGATGAAGGAGGAAAAAGTATGTGTCCAAAATGTGGAAGTCATAGTGTTGTTAAAATTGGAGACAATCACTCGGGATTACTATTTTCAAGTGTAGAGAAACCAGAGACATACTATCAATGTCAAAATTGTTCTAATAAGTGGATTGAAAATAGGTAACAATAAGGAGTGATGGTATATATGAGTGATTTGATTTGGACAGAATTAGGGTCTTATACTCCTGAGGACTATGCAAAGATAAGAAAGTGGATTGAGGAAACGAGTTTTCAAAAACAAAGAGTTTTAGAAGAGCAGGTTGACTATAGTGTACCCCCTCGATTTAGGAATAATTGGGATGAATTAACTACGTCATATGAAGAATATTTGCAGGATAAGATTCATTTTTCTTCAAGAGATTTGGAGATTCTTGAAACCTATAATCGATCTAGTGCCATGTTCGGTGATGGTTTATTTCAAAAACCTTTAGTAAGTGAAGTTTGTTCCTCTGAAAATTGGTTTGCAACTTTTTACCAAACTTTGAGGAAGTCTCATAGTGAGGCTGATGTTATGCAGCAGTTTATTATTGATGCAACGATTCTCATCAGTAGGTATGAGTCGGTAGCACTATGGTTGCAAAAAATAAGAGAGACCGGAGATTGGAATAGGAAAAAAGGGAGATGGGTTTTACCGATTATTGCTCTTTCAATCTTAGTGATGTTTAAAATTATTCCTGAAATTTCTTATTATAGTATTTTTGATTATGTCAAAGTACTCATAATACCAGCTGTACCAATTGGAGCTTGGATCTATTTGCAAAAAAATAAACTTTCCAATCAGAAAGTGGTTCAACAACAACTACAGCTAGCTCAAGAAGCAGCTGAATTTACCTTAAGAAAGGCGAAAGAGCATCCGCTAATTCAGCAACAAGGTAGTGAAAGTAGTACATTATTCTTTGGAACACTGTATCAATATTACCGTCAAGGAAGAGTAAATAGTCTTCAAGAGGCTATCAATTTATTTTACCAAGAACGTCAATATATGCAAGTAAACCAGCACCAAGAAATGCTTCAACAAGAGATAAAGTTTGCGAAAAACCTAGCAATCGCTAATACAATGTACTCTATTCTGAAAAAATAAAGGTCGCATTTTTTGATGTGACCTTTTACATTTTAGTTCACTTAAAATTTGTTTGGTATCGCACCGACCAGCAAGGAGCCATTCGCTTCCGAGGTTGGAAGGAGTGGAAGGTGGAGACGGTGAGGGAATAAAGGTACGGTAGAGCGGTTTGTAGCTAACACACTAAAACCACCTGTCTTTGCAGGTGGTTTTAGTGTGTTATAGTCTGTTTATTATAGCCTTCAGATGTTAACCATGTTTGGGCAGTTCTGCTTTGAGAAGAAGTATGTATTCAGAGGCTGGGCAGAAAGCCCAGCGCAGTGGTTGATTGACAGATTTGTTCGTGTTTTACACTCCAAATCTGACCATTACGACTGTTGCGAACAAAGTTCGATCTATTTCCAACCTCAAAAGGTTCACTGAACATTTTGAGCTGTGCGGGGGTGGGAGTGAAACAGTCTGGGAATAGACTGTTTCAGCTCAACAACTGGAAATAAGGACTTGTTGACGAACTCTTTTTAGACTGGTCGAGTTCTTTCCACTCCCTATGTATTTTTAATCTAGTCTCATATTTTATACAAGACTTGATTTTTTAGAGTCACTTCTGTTACAGGGGCGTATTTTTTCAGTTGTTTGAGGTCGTTGGGATTGCTGATGAAGGTGATGACCAGGCCTTCATTGCCCATGCGGCCTGTCCGCCCAGCTCGGTGGGTGTAGGTTTCCTTATTGAAAGGCAGGTCGAAGTTGAGGACGCATTCCAGACTGTCGATATCGATGCCTCGTGCCACCAAGTCGGTCGCAAGGAGTAGGTTAATCTCGTGGTTTTTGAAGCGTTCCATGATGACCTTGCGGAACTTGACATTGACATCAGAGGCAAGTGAAACGGCGTTCGCCTGGTTATAGAGCAGTTTTTCTTCGCTAGCACCTAGGTCAGACAGGCTGTTGAAGAAGGCCAAGGCTCGTATATCAGGGATATTAGCAAACTTGCGAAGCAGTTCCAAGCGGTTCCGCTTATCCACTTGAATATAGCAGTGTTGGATCGTATCCAGCTGCTGATCGGACAGGTCAAGGGTCAGGATGTCTGTCCCAATCTTGCTACGGTCAAACTTGGCTGTGGCACTCATGTAAATCAGCTGGTGGTCGCGTGGCACGTAGCTTGTAATCTTCTCGACAAAGTGGTACTGGGAATCGCTAAAGAGCTCGTCAAATTCATCCAAGATAATGGTATCCACATTCATCATCTTGATTTTTTTTAACTTGATGAGTTCAAACACTCGTCCCGGAGTTCCGATCAAAATCTCAGGCCCTTTTTTCAGGCGTTCAATCTGGCGTTTCTGACTGGATCCGGATAGAAAGAGCTGAGCATTCAATCCAATCGCTTCTGCCCAAGTCTTGCAGACGTCAAAAATCTGCCCTGCCAGTTCCGTATTAGGTGCTAAAATCAGTAGTTGCTGGGCTTTCTTAGGTTTGAGTTTGAGTAGACTAGGCAGGAGATAGGCGAGGGTCTTGCCTGTTCCCGTTGGGCTAATGCCCAGCAGGCTCTGCCCTTCCGAAATCGGCTCAAAAGCCTCTTCCTGAATAGCTGTAAAGCTGTCGAAACCAAGCTGGTCAAGCAGTTCTTGCCAGCTGGCTGGTAGTTGGTGTTTCATATCGTATCGTCAGACCGAGGTCTATCCTTTCTATTGGTCACAATCAGCATCAAAGACAATGCCAGCATCTTTACGCATAGTGAAAATGGTTTGGTGGACTGCTTGCGTGTCGTCTAGCCATTTGTTAGCAGTAGCGGTATCCTTATTCTTGATGATATGGGAAAATTGCAGAGCTTCTTCTAGCATGTTGTTTTTGACAGGTGAGATAGGAAGTTCTATACGATTTCCATCATGACCTGTGAAAATAGCAGACTGAATGTGTTGGCAACTGTTAAGCGTTAGGGTACCTGTACTGGTGTAGATTTCACTCGGTAAGTTGCTAGTAATGTTCTTACCAGCCTGAATCGTCACCACAAAATCATCATAGATAAGCTGACCAGTTCCATTTAAGTCAACGGTGTTTTCTAGCTGACTAGCCTTGTAGTGGGCTGTTTTAGGATGTCCTAGGAGTCCGATAGCAGCATAGAGGGTATAAACTCCGAGGTCCATAATGGCACCACCAGAAAACTTGGCTGAAAAGATGTTTGGCTCTTGTCCTGCAAGCAGCTCTGCCATTTTCGATGAATACTTGGCGTAGCCAAAATAGCCACCCAAAATGGTTTGTCCAGCTAAGAAGTCCCGAATGGTTTCAAAGGCTTTTTCGTGGTAATTACGGGCTGCTTCAAAGAGAAAGAGGCTTTTTTCTTGAGCAAGAGCCCGTAATTGAATGAATTCTTCTGGGCGAGATACCATGGGCTTTTCAACGATAGCGTGCTTGCCAGCTTCAAGGGCAGCCTTGGCTTGCTCAAAGTGGAGGGCATTGGGACTGGCGATGTAGATGATATCTAGGTCAGCCGCCAGAAAATCCTGCCAATCTGCATAAGTATCCACATCCACGTAAGACTTGGCAAAGTCTTGTGCTTTGTTTAGGCTACGTGAATAGACTGCTCGGAGTTGATAGTGTTTGCTAGAATGTGCAGCGTCGATGAACTGATGTGTGATAGGACTGGTACCAATTATTCCTAGTGTGAGCATTATATTACCTCTCTTATCTTCTGCCTTTCATTATAACATGTTTCATGGTAAAATAATATGAATAAACAAGAGGAGTTGGAAATGGCAAAAAAACCGATTATTATTGGTGTAACTGGTGGTTCTGGTGGAGGTAAGACCAGCGTATCTCGGGCGATTTTAGATAATTTTCCAGATGCTCGAATTTCTATGATTGAACATGACTCTTATTATAAAAATCAATCTCATTTGACGTTTGAGGAGCGAATTCTAACCAACTATGACCATCCGCTTGCCTTTGATACTGAACTGATGATTTATCATATCAGTGAGTTGTTGGCTGGCAGGGCAGTGGATATTCCGATTTATGACTATACTCAACATACTCGTTCCGATGAAACTTATCGTCAAGAACCGCAGGATGTATTTATTGTAGAGGGAATATTAGTCTTGGAAGATAAGCGTTTACGTGATTTGATGGACATTAAGATTTTTGTGGATACAGATGATGACATTCGTATCATTCGTCGGATTAAGCGGGACATGGAAGAGCGTGGTAGAAGTTTGGATAGTATTATTGAACAATATACCACTGTGGTTAAACCTATGTATCATCAATTCATCGAACCAACAAAACGTTATGCCGATATAGTAATTCCTGAAGGGGTTTCTAATGTGGTGGCCATCGATTTAATTAATACTAAGGTGGCTAGCATTTTACAGGAAAGAGAATAGAAGTCGCTGGTTGACTTCTTTTTTAATTAATTGTCAGAAAATTCTTGACAGCTTTTTAAAATCAGGCTATAATAACAGTATTCTATCTCAAGGAGAAGCCAAATGAGTTCAGCTAGACAAGTTGTTTTGTTGTTGAGGCGGTAGGGCTAGTGCTATAAGCATTAGTCCTGTTTGGCTTACCAAGCGGGCAGTAACATCTCGCTTGGTATCAAGTGAGATGTTTTTATTTTACAAGAGTGAAAAGGAGTATACTATGCGTACTATTGAATTTTTAGATACAAGTCTACGAGATGGTGAGCAGACACCAGGAGTTCATTTTACGATTAAGGAAAAAGTTGCTATTGCTAAGCAATTGGAGAAATGGGGAATTTCTGCTATAGAGGCTGGTTTTCCTGCTGCCAGTCCGGACTCCTTTGCGGCTGTAGAAACGATTGCTAGGACACTGACCAGAACAGCTGTTACTGGTTTAGCACGATCAGTTAAGTCAGATATTGATGCTTGCTACGAAGCTTTGAAGGATGCTAAATATCCGCAAATTCATGTTTTTATTGCTACTAGTCCCATTCATCGAGAATTTAAACTGAATAAGTCAAAAGAAGAAGTACTAGAAGCTATCAAGGAGCATGTTTCCTATGCTCGTAGCAAATTTGAAGTTGTCGAATTTTCTCCCGAAGATGCGACACGAACGGAATTGGACTTCTTATTAGAAGCTGTTCAGACAGCTGTTGATGCTGGCGCGACTTATATCAATATCCCTGATACGGTTGGCTATACAACTCCAGAGGATTATGGTCATATTTTCAACTATTTGATTTCACATATTAAGTCAGAGCGTACGATTCATTTTAGTCCACATTGCCATAATGACCTTGGTCTTGCTGTTGCCAACACTTTGGCTGCAATAAAAAATGGGGCTACTCGCATTGAAGGAACAGTCAACGGTATTGGGGAGAGAGCCGGGAATGCTGCTTTGGAAGAAGTGGCAGTTGCTCTTAATATTCGATCAGATTATTATGATGTAACCTGTCCAATTGTGTTAGAGGAAACAGTTAATACATCAGAACTTGTCTCACGATTTTCAGGTTTGCCTCTACCTAAAAATAAGGCTATTGTTGGTGGAAATGCCTTTTCTCATGAATCAGGCATTCACCAGGATGGTGTCTTAAAAAATCCGTTGACTTACGAGATTATTACACCTGAATTGGTAGGTTTTACTTCAAACTCTCTACCACTTGGGAAATTATCTGGTCGTCATGCTTTCATCAAAAAATTAGAAGAACTACAACTGGACTTTGCTCCATCAGAAGTACAGGCTTTGTTTAACAAGTTTAAAAAACTAGCGGACAAGAAACAAACGATTACCAATGCCGATATTCGTGCCTTAGTAGCAGGTGTGGCAATTGAAAATGTGGAAGGATTCCATTTTGCAGACCTGAAACTTAGTTCCAATGCAGATGAAAGCATTACTGCTACTGTCAGCATGATTAATCAAGAAGAAGAAATTGTTGAACTGTCCGCAGATGGAAAAGGATCCGTTGAGGCTATCTTTAATGCAATTGATCTCTTCTTCCACCAAGAAGTGCGGTTGGATAGTTTTACAATCGATGCTATTACGGATGGGATTGATGCTCAGGCTGCGGTGAATGTAACGGTTGAAAATCTAGATACGGATACTATTTTCAATGCAACAGGGATTGACTTTGATGTGTTGAAAGCATCAGCTATTGCTTATATTAATGCTAATATCATGGTTCAAAAGGAAAATGAAGGAACCTTCACTACATCACTTTCAGAAAAAGAAAATCCCAGATAGGAGACAGTATGACAAAGATGATTCTTGCCTTAGCAGGTGATGGTATTGGTCCTGAAATTATGGCGGCAGGACTTGCAGTTCTACGAGAACAAATCCGCCGCCATCAGTTGGATATCATTATTCAAGAAAAAGATTTTGGTGGTGCGGCCATAGATAGCAGTGGGCATCCCCTACCCTCAGAAACTTTACAGGCAGCGAAAGAGGCAGATGCCATTCTTCTAGCTGCTATCGGTGGTCCTCAGTATGATAAAGCAATAGTTCGTCCCGAGGAAGGGTTGCTATCTCTTAGAAAGGAATTGCAACTATTTGCAAATTTACGTCCGGTTAAAATTTTTGATAGTCTGAGCCACTTATCTCCTCTAAAAGCTGAGCGAATTGCTGGTGTAGATTTCCTAGTTGTGAGAGAATTAACGGGAGGGATTTACTTTGGTCAGCATAATCTAGAAGAAAATAAAGCATTTGATATTAACGAGTATAACCGTGAGGAGATTGAGCGGATTATTCGGATGGCTTTTGAACAAGCTAGATTGCGTCGTAAAAAAGTAACTAGTATTGATAAGCAAAATGTTCTTGCGACTTCAAAACTCTGGCGTCAAGTGGCTGATCAAGTTGCTTTGGATTATCCGGATGTAATCTTGGAACATCAACTTGTGGATAGTGCGGCTATGCTACTTGTAACCAATCCAAGTAAATTCGATGTTATTGTGACTGAAAATCTATTTGGTGATATTCTTTCAGATGAAGCTAGTGTCCTTTCTGGAACTTTAGGAGTTATGCCTTCGGCATCCCACTCTTTGGCAGGACCGAGTCTCTACGAGCCGATTCATGGTTCAGCTCCAGATATTGCTGGAAAAGGGCTTGCGAACCCCATTAGTATGATCCTTTCGGTTGCTATGATGTTGAGGGATTCCTTTGGTCAAGAAAAAGCAGCATTAGAAATTGAAGAAGCTGTTCACCAAACGCTGACTCAAGGCACTTTCACACAAGATTTAGGAGGAAAAGCTTCTACACAAGAGATGCTGGAAGCCATTTTGATGAATTTATGACTATTCAACAACTAGTTAGTTTATTTCTACTTATCTGGAATTTGGTAACCTTTATCACCTACGGTATAGATAAGGGGAAAGCACGGAGAGAGGCATATCGAATTTCGGAAAGGACCTTGTTGCTTATGGCCTATTTCTTTGGTGGGTTAGGAGCTTGGGCAGGCGGTTCTTTTTTCCATCATAAGACGAGAAAGTGGTATTTTAAAATGGCATGGTTTGTAGGCATGGTCATTGATTTAGTTGCTATTTATTTTATCTGGAGGTAAGATGGCTGGAAAATCTATTTTTGACAAGGTCTGGGACCGACACGTTATCACTGGTGATGAGGGACAGCCACAGCTCATGTACGTGGACCAACATTATATTCACGAAGTGACAAGTCCTCAGGCTTTTCAAGGGTTGCGAGATGCTGGTCGCAAGGTCCGTAGGCCAGATTTGACTTTTGGAACTTTTGATCATAATGTTCCAACAGTTAATATTTTTGATATTCGTGATGCTATTTCTAAGGCGCAGATGGATAAATTGGCAGAAAATGTAGCTGATTTTGGAATTGATTGTGCGGACCACGGTTCAGAAAATCAGGGTATTGTTCACATGATTGGACCAGAAACGGGACGGACTCAACCAGGAAAATTCATTGTCTGTGGAGATAGTCATACGGCAACGCATGGTGCTTTTGGTGCACTTGCGTTTGGAATTGGTACATCGGAAGTAGAGCATGTTTTTGCTACTCAGACGATTTGGCAGGTAAAACCAAAGAAACTATTAGTGGAGTTTATTGGTCGAGCTCAGGCGGGTGTTTATGCTAAGGATTACATACTGGCATTGATTGCTCGTTATGGTGTTGGTGTTGGCGTTGGATATGCGGTTGAATATCGAGGGGAAGCCGTTGATTCACTCAGCATGGAAGAACGAATGACGATTTGTAACATGTCGATTGAGTTTGGATCAAAAATTGGCATGATGAACCCTGATGAAAAGACTTTTTCCTATGTGAGACAGACAGTCCATGCGCCAGAAGCTATAGAAGAAGCGATTGAAGATTGGAAAACACTTGTTTCGGATGACGATGCTGTGTATGACAAGATTATTCGCTTAGATGTATCTGATTTGGCGCCTATGGTAACATGGGGGACTAATCCTGCTATGGGAGTTTCATTTGACCAAGCTTTTCCAGCTATTTCAGATTTAAACGATCAGAGAGCTTATGACTATATGGACCTTTCCCCAGGTCAACAAGTAAAAGATATTGAGTTAGGTTATGTTTTTATTGGATCGTGTACCAATGCTCGACTCAGTGATTTAGAGCTAGCTGCAAAATTTGTCAAAGGGAAAAAAATTGCCCCAAATCTGACTGCCATTGTTGTTCCAGGATCACGTCCTGTTAAACGAGCAGCAGAGAAATTGGGTTTGGATCAGATTTTTATTGAAGCTGGTTTTGAATGGCGAGATCCAGGGTGTTCTATGTGCCTTGGAATGAATCCTGACAAGGTACCAGAAGGTGTCCATTGTGCTTCAACAAGCAATCGTAATTTTGAGGATCGTCAAGGTTTTGGTGCCAAGACTCATCTCTGTAGTCCAGCTATGGCAGCAGCAGCAGCGATTGCAGGTAGGTTTGTAGATGTTAGAAAACTCGTAAGTGATGTGGAGGGGTAGAAATGGATAAGTTTACAGTTTATAGTGGAACAACTGTTCCTCTTATGAATGATAATATCGATACAGACCAGATTTTACCCAAGCAATTCTTAAAATTAATTGATAAAAAAGGATTTGGCAAGTATCTCATGTATGCTTGGCGTTACCTTGATCATAACTACACAGAAAATCCTGAGTTTATATTTAATCAGGAAGCCTATCGTCAGGCTACTATTTTGATTACAGGGGATAATTTTGGTGCAGGATCTTCACGTGAACATGCTGCATGGGCACTTGCTGATTATGGATTTAAAGTTGTGATTGCGGGCTCGTTTGGTGATATTCATTACAATAATGAACTAAATAATGGCATGCTACCAATCGTCCAACCTAGAGAGGTTAGGGAACAATTAGCCGAATTATCTCCAAGTGATGTTATAACTGTTGATCTTGAGCGACAAAAAATTATCACTCCAATTGGTGATTTTGACTTTGATATAGCGCCAGATTGGAAACACAAGCTGCTTAATGGCTTGGATGACATAGGAGTTACTCTTCAATATGAAGAGTTGATTGCTGAATATGAAAAAAACAGACCAACATATTGGCAGTAGTCCGTAAAGAGATTTGGAGTAATCCAATCTCTTTTTCTTTTTCCAGCTTTTTGGGTTTTATGCTATAATAATTCTATGCATAAACAAGAAAAAATCTCAAACTATCAACTATTGCTAGCTCAGCTAGATGCTCTCTTAGAAGGGGAAAGAAACGCACTGGCTAATCTATCCAATGCTTCAGCCTTGCTCAACCAAGCACTTTCCAACTCTGTATTTACAGGATTTTATTTGTATGATGGTCAGGAATTGCTACTGGGGCCTTTTCAAGGTGGCGTTTCCTGTGTCCATATTGCTTTAGGAAAAGGTGTCTGCGGTGAGTCAGCAGCCAAGCGTCAGACTATTGTCGTAGAGGATGTTCGTCTACATGATAATTATATATCCTGCGATGCGGCAGCCTTATCGGAAATCGTGGTACCCATGATAAAGAATGGTCAGCTACTGGGCGTTCTGGACTTGGACTCTCGCTTGGTAGCAGATTACGACGCGATAGACCAAGAATACCTTGAGAAATTTGTCGCTCTTCTAGTCGAAAAAACAGACTGGAACTTTGCTATGTTTGGAGAAAAACGCTAATGTATCAAGCTTTGTATCGGAAATATCGCAGCCAGACTTTTGGAGAGATGGTGGGGCAAGAAGTGGTTGCAACCACACTAAAGCAGGCTATTGAGCAGGATAAAATCAGCCATGCCTACCTTTTTTCAGGTCCGCGAGGAACAGGGAAAACATCAGCAGCTAAGATTTTTGCAAAAGCCATGAACTGTCCTAATCAAGAAAATGGCGAACCGTGTAATGATTGCTACCTCTGTCAAGCTATTACGGATGGTAGTTTAGAGGATGTTATCGAAATTGACGCTGCTTCTAACAATGGTGTTGATGAGATTCGGGAGATTCGGGATAAATCAACTTATGCCCCAAGCCTTGCTACCTATAAGGTGTATATCATCGACGAGGTCCATATGTTGTCAACAGGGGCATTTAATGCCCTCTTGAAAACCTTGGAAGAGCCGACTGAGAATGTGGTCTTTATTCTTGCAACCACCGAGTTACACAAGATTCCAGCTACCATTTTATCCCGTGTCCAGCGGTTTGAGTTCAAATCCATTAAGGTACTGGACATCCAGCGACACTTGGTGACGATTTTGGACAAGGAAGGGATTGCCTATGACGAGCAGGCTCTGACTATTATTGCCAGAAGGGCTGAAGGTGGGATGCGAGATGCTCTGTCTATCTTGGATCAAGCCCTTAGTCTGAGTCCCAACCAAACCGTGACCTTGGAGATAGCAGAAGAAATTACAGGCTCTATCAGCCTGCGTGCTCTAGATGATTATGTAACCAGTGTCCGTCAGGAAGATACCAGTGCTGCTTTGGCTAGTCTTGGAACTATTTTTGACAATGGTAAGAGTATGACTCGGTTTGCAACTGATTTACTCCATTACCTCCGCGACCTCTTGATTGTTCAAACTGGAGGGGAAAATACCCACACCAGCTCGGCTTTCACTGACAATCTGACTCTGGATAAACAGCGGATTTTTGTCATGATTGACCAAGTGACCAAGTCTCTGACTGATATCAAATCCAGTCCTCAGCCTAAGATTTACGCTGAGATGATGACTATTTCCTTGACAGAAGAAGGGAAGGTTTCGGGGGCAATAGCAGAGCTACCAGCTGATTTAGTAGAGCAAATCCAGTCTCTCCAGAAAGAAGTAGCTAGTTTGAAACAGGAAATCGTACAATTATCTAGTCAACCACAGACAGTGAAACCTGTTTCCCGCAAGCCCCAAACTGCTAAAAAATACCGTGTGGATATCAATAAGGTTCATGCTATTTTACAAGAAGCTATGGAAAATCCAATTTTAGCTCGTGAAAATCTAACTCGCCTGCAAAATGCCTGGGGAGAGATTCTTGAAAGTTTAGCAGGAGCAGACAAGGCTCTCTTGGCAGGCTCTCAGCCAGTTGCAGCCAATGAAAATCATGCTATCCTAGCCTTTGAATCTTCTTTTAATGCCGAGCAAACCATGAAACGAGAAAATCTCAATACCATGTTTGGCAACATTCTTAGCAAAGCTGCAGGTTTCTCACCGCAGATTTTAGCGATTGCAATGGAAGATTGGCAAGCTATCCGAGCGGAATTTTCTGCCCAAGCTAAAGGCAGAAAAGCAGAACAAGCACCTGCTAAGGAAGAAAGTCCGGTTCCAGAAGAATTTAGCTTCCTGACGGAACAAGTAGAAATCAGAAATGATTAAAAAGGTCCAGTGGACCTTTTTAACCCTCGCCAAGAAATGAGAGAGCGAGGCAGGTCCCTTTTTGATGTAAACTTCATTTGCTCTATCTCCTACCTTCAACAGTCTCCCAGACTGTTGAAGCCCTCTCCTAGAATCTCTAACTGAATCAAAGGTATTAGAGCCCTCTTCTGAAAATAGCAAAATAGGTGCAGCGTACTGCCCAAAATATCCGTCTTAGGTCTGATGTCTTCTATTCGAGAGTGAGGTATACTATATTCAATCCTAAATATTTTTCATAATCTCCTTAGAAAACCACAGGAAGCACCTGTGGTTTTCTGCTTTTATCCGTCTGTGGACTGAAATTGTTTTCAAGTTAACAAAAAGTCAGCTCTAAGGCTGATTTTTTGTTATACTAGGAATATGCAAATTCCACAGTTTTTATTTTTGGCTTTTACAACAGCCTTGGCAACCTATTTTATGAATAGTTCTCTCCTATCAGGAGATTTCCTTTTTGCTGGGATTTATGGTTTCTTTGTGTATCGGAACCTGCGGTTTAGCTACCGCATCACTAAATTTTTGCAACTAGTTGAAAAATCTACCAAGCGGAAAGGCTGATTTCTCCACAGGAGAGTGTTTTTGCGGAGCCGTTATCCAGCTCAATCACTAATTTACCTGTGTCGGTCACTGCAACAACAGTACCCCTGTATTCAATCTGATTTTCAACAAAGGTCACTTGTCTGCCAACGACAAGTGATTTTTCTTTATAGAGGGCTAGTAGTTCCTGTTCATTTGTTTCAAAAAAAGCCTGCCAGATAGCTGTAATTAGCTGGTTGCGAGTAATTGTGGGTTGGTCATCAAAGAGGTTACCAGCAGTTTGACGAAGCTCTTTTGGAAAGTCGTCGATATGGACATTGATACCAATTCCAATAACAACGTCAGTGACTGTCTGGGTTTCCATAGAAGAGATAGCTTCAGTTAGGATGCCGGCAACCTTTTTCTGTCCCAAATAAATATCATTGACCCACTTAATCTGTACATCCAAGTCAGTCAGTTGGTTAATCGCCTTAACAACGGCAGCGGCAGCCATGATGGTGTAGGGCTTAAATTCCAAAAAGGATTCGTTTGGGGAGAGGCGGAGAGACATATAGATGCCACCTGAACGAGAGGCGTAAAAGGGTCTGCCAAATCGCCCCTTGGCCTTGTTTTGATGAGGAGCAAGATAGAGGGCAGGGCTAGTATGCCCCACCTCGATTCCATTTTTAGCATCTAGTTGGGTGGAGTCGCTATCAGCTTTCAGATGAACAGGAAGTTGGATTTCTTGTGAAATCAACTCAGGTAGGAGCAAATCTCCCTCTGCTAATTTATAGCCACGATTACGGGCAGCTTCAATGGTCAGCCCATGTGCTTCCAACTGCCGAATGGCCTTCCAGACGGAAGTACGTGAAATGCCTAGCTCTTGTGCCAATTCTTCTCCACTGATATAATCTTGCCTCTTCTCAAGGAGCAAGTAAATTTTTTGGTAAGTTCTCATATCTCCATTATAGCAAAAAAATGGGACAAAACGTGATATAATAGACTGAGAACCTATGTTCATTCCATATAAAGTTAGTTTTTTGATATTCATTGTTAGCTTTCTTCAAAATATAGTCAATATTCCATCCAAAAACTACTTTGATTAGCAAAAAAAGCTATTTTTATATAAAAGCGATTTAGTTGTGAATACAGGTTCTGAGAAATAGGAGGTGCGTATGCAAACACTTGATTATATTGTTAAACTAACCAACACCCCTTCGCCAACAGGCTTCACAACAGCCATTATGGATTATATCAAGGCAGAAGTAGAAGCTTTTGGCTATAAGGCAAGCAAGACTGCCAAGGGTGGTGTTTTGGTGACTGTTTTGGGAGAAAATGATCAGCAACATCGTATGGTCACTGCTCATCTGGATACTTTGGGTGCCATGGTGCGAGCAATCAAGCCAGATGGTAGACTCAAAATGGATCTAGTGGGAGGATTTGGCTACCCTTCTATTGAGGGAGAAAATTGTGTCATCCATTGTGCTAAGAACGGAAAAACTTTTGCAGGTACCATTCTTATGCACCAAACCTCCGTACATGTTTATCGTGATGCTAATACAGCTGAGCGTAACCAGACTAATATGGAAATTCGTTTGGACGAAAAAGTGACCAGTGCAGACCAGACGCGGGCCTTGGGCATTGAAGTTGGCGATTTCATTTCCTTTGAACCACGTACAGTTGTGACGGAAACAGGCTTTATCAAGAGTCGTCATCTAGATGACAAGGTTTCAGCCGCGATTTTAATTCATTTGCTGAAAGTGTACAAGGAGGAGGGAGTGACCTTGCCTTATACGACACATTTCTACTTCTCAAACAATGAGGAGATTGGTTACGGTGCTAACTCTAGTATTCCGAGTCAGGTGGTGGAATATCTAGCAGTAGATATGGGTGCTATGGGAGATGATCAGCAGACTGACGAATACACGGTTTCCATCTGTGTCAAGGATGGTTCAGGTCCCTATCACTACGAGTTCCGTCAGCACTTGGTTGCCTTGGCAGAAAAAGAAGGGATTCCCTACAAATTAGATATCTATCCTTACTATGGATCGGATGCTTCTGCAGCTATGCGGGCAGGTGCGGATGTCAAGCATGCTCTACTCGGTGCAGGAATTGAATCCAGCCATTCTTACGAACGTACTCATTTGGATTCAGTCGAAGCAACGGAGCGAATGGTAGATGTGTATCTCAAGTCGACATTAGTGAATTAGATATAAAAATAACAGATTTATGTGATAGTAGAAGCTCTCCCTATAAGGTTAATATTCAGTAGAACCAATCCTCTCTAAGTGAATAGGTTACTGAAAAAGTCGAATAAGAGAATAATACGATTGAAAAAATGAATGAGGACACTCAGTCTTTGAAACTAAGTGTCCTCATTCATTTTTTAGTCGATATCAAAATAGATTATCTATTATATTTTTGACAGCATTAACTTTTTTAGGGGGCGTTGCTGAATAAATTCCTAGAAATTGATATTAGAAAAATTCCCCTTTTGTGCGACGTTCTTCTAAAACGGCGTCGTAAAAGTGTACTTGAGCGGCATAATAGTATGGACGGACATAAACACCTGCTATACCTAAGCTGATACCTTCAAGGATAAACCAACCTAGGAATGAGAAATCGAGAACAAAACGTCGGAATTTATATCCTTTCATGATACGACGACTTTCCTTAATATTGGCGTAAGCAGAAGTATACTGACCATTTTCAAGTCGTTCAAATAAGATAATCTCCGTCATAGAGTAGGCATATTGTTGAGGTAGATAGATAGCGATTCCAATGATTGTTATTAAGAAACCGATGAAAATCGATACAATTGCACCGGTATAAAAATCTTGTGTAGGAAATTGGTATTGACCGTAGAAAGTCATTGCAGAAAAGACAATGGTTACCACAAGCGATGTAATCAAAATAGTCAGTCCGATAAAAGAAATCAGTGACCAGACAAAGAGCAGTAGATTTTTAATAAAGACTGTTGAAAAGATTTTTCCGAAGTTTGGATTGCTAAAGATAGCGATAGAATCTTTGAAAGTTGCTTGTTCTTTGTTTTGGCGTACAATCTGATAGATGGTTGCTTGAACAGAAAGATATAAGAAATAAACCAGAATAGAAACAAAGAAAGAGAAGAGATATAGCGAAAAAAGTGGCTGATAAAGTGCAAATAATTCGCTAGAAGTAAGAGTGTACGAATAATCAAAATTATAAAGCATAGAGCTTTGCATATTCATACTGAATACTTGGACAAATATTTGGAAACAAATCACGACAACAATCGGCAATATTGCTAAAAGATAAATACCGGGTGTTTTGTTAATGGTTTCACGTGCCTGAGCACGAATAGAACTTGATGTAAACATATAAATAACCTCCTACAATTATTTTAGCACAATTACAGATGACAAGCTAGGCTTTTTTTGATAGACTGGAAATGCTTACTATGAACAGCAAAAAAAATTCCTAGGACTGTATTTCCTAGCGGGAGGTAATCATGTCAGATGTTCCAATCAAGTATCGCTTGATTAAGAAAGAAAAGCACACAGGTGCTCGTTTAGGGGAGATTATCACACCTCACGGGACCTTCCCAACCCCTATGTTTATGCCAGTAGGGACCCAGGCAACGGTTAAGACCATGTCGCCAGAAGAGTTGAAAGAAATGGGATCAGGCATTATTCTATCGAATACCTATCATCTTTGGCTTCGACCAGGTGATGAATTGGTGGCGCGTGCAGGTGGTCTGCACAAGTTTATGAATTGGGATCAACCAATTTTGACTGACTCAGGTGGTTTCCAAGTTTATTCCTTAGCGGATAGCCGAAATATCTCAGAAGAAGGGGTAACTTTCAAAAACCACCTCAATGGTAGCAAGATGTTTTTGTCACCTGAGAAAGCAATCTCCATTCAGAATAATCTAGGCTCTGATATCATGATGAGTTTTGATGAATGCCCACAATTTTATCAACCGTACGACTATGTGAAAAAATCGATTGAGCGGACTAGTCGTTGGGCAGAACGTGGACTTAAAGCTCACCGTCGTCCACATGATCAAGGTTTATTCGGTATCGTACAAGGAGCTGGTTTTGAAGATCTCCGCCGTCAATCTGCTCATGACTTGGTTAGCATGGATTTCCCAGGTTATTCTATAGGTGGTTTAGCGGTTGGTGAAACGCATGATGAAATGAATGCCGTGCTGGACTTCACAACACCACTTTTACCAGAGAACAAGCCGCGCTACCTGATGGGGGTTGGTGCACCAGATAGTCTGATTGACGGTGTTATTCGAGGGGTTGATATGTTTGACTGTGTCTTGCCGACCCGTATTGCCCGCAATGGAACTTGTATGACCAGTCAAGGCCGACTTGTGGTGAAAAATGCCCAGTTTGCTGAAGATTTTACACCACTGGATCACGACTGTGATTGCTATACTTGTAAGAACTATAGCCGTGCCTACATTCGTCACTTGCTTAAGGCAGATGAAACCTTTGGTATCCGCTTGACCAGCTACCATAATCTCTACTTCCTAGTCAATCTCATGAAGAAAGTCCGTCAGGCCATCATGGATGATAATTTATTAGAATTCCGTCAAGACTTTATGGAAAAATATGGTTATGGCAAAAATGGAAGGAATTTCTAAATAAAACAAACCTCCTACAAATATGTAGGAGGTTTGTTTTTTATACATCAAAATACAAGAGTTCTTTCGGTGTCTTGGTAAAGACTTCAAAGCCATTTTTGGTCACATAGCCACAGTCCTCGATACGAACACCAACCTTACCAGGAATATAGATTCCTGGCTCAACAGAGAAGCACATCCCTTCCTCGATGACCAAATCATTTCCTTCCATAATAGACGGAAACTCATGGACACTCATGCCGAGACCGTGTCCCAGACGATGATTGAAGTATTCGCCATAGCCTGCCTTCTCAATCACAGATCGAGCAGCATAGTCAATTTCTCCAGCTGTTACACCGGGTTTGATCATGTTGACCGCAGCCATGTGGGCCTCAAGGGTCAGGTTATAAATATCCTTTTTGAACTGATCTGGTTTACCGACAGCGACTGTCCGCGTCATATCAGAAGTGTAACCCAAGGTTTCGACGCCTAGGTCGAACAAAAGCAAAGCATCATTTTCAATACGGTTTGTTCCCGGAATACCGTGAGGGTTTGCGGCATTGTTGCCTGTCAAGACCATAGTATCGAAGCTCATTTTGGAAATGCCTTGCTTTTTCATTTCAAATTCGATTTTAGCAATAATATCTGTTTCTGTTGCTTGAAGCGAAATATTATCAAAACCGACTTTCATAGCTTTGTCTGCAAATTCCCCAGCAACTAACATCTTCTCAATCTCATCGCGAGATTTAATCAATTTCATCGTATTAATGAGAGGAGTTATATCCGAAAATGGTTGGTTGAAGATGGATTGTAAACCATGATAACGTGTCAGATTAAGATTATCGAATTCAGCACCGATTGCTGAGAATGTTTTTTGAGGCAAATTATTCTTGATAATCTGCCATGGATTTTCAGAATCCATATAGCCTACAACAGGGAAATTAACGGTAGCAACAGCCCTTTCTTTATCTAGGGCTGGAAGAAAGAGTAGTGAGTCATAATCAGGCATGACAAAAAGCATCATGTGCCTCTCGTGTGGGTCGCTCAGGTAACCAGTTAAATAATAGATACTGATGGGATCTGAGAAAATAGCTAAATCCAACTGTTTCGACTCTAGGTAAGATTTAATATGATGTAATTTTGACATGGTGCCCCTTTCTTCAGACAAAAATATGAAATTTTCGTTTATTATATAGACTATTGTTTCAAAAAATCAAAAAATTTGCAAGTCTTAGCGAAAAAGTGATGTTTTTTCCTTGAAAGTGGTTTCAAAAAGTGCTACACTATATGAGAGTGAAAGCGTAGTTTTCAAGAATATAGAAAACAGAAAGGAAGTAAAAGAGATGATGAATACTGACGATACGGTAACGATTTATGACGTTGCCCGTGAAGCAGGCGTATCTATGGCAACTGTTTCACGCGTTGTCAATGGCAACAAAAATGTAAAGGAAAATACACGAAAAAAAGTCCTCGAAGTAATCGATCGTTTGGACTATCGTCCTAATGCAGTAGCGCGTGGGTTGGCAAGCAAAAAAACGACGACAGTGGGTGTAGTCATTCCAAATATTGCTAATGCTTATTACGCAACCTTGGCTAAAGGTATCGACGATATTGCTGATATGTATAAATATAATATCGTTCTTGCTAATAGTGATGAAAATGATGAAAAAGAGATTAATGTGGTGAACACTCTCTTTTCTAAACAAGTTGACGGCATTATTTTCATGGGTTATCATTTGACTGATAAAATTCGGGCAGAGTTTTCACGATCTCGCACACCGATTGTTCTAGCTGGTACTGTTGACTTGGAACGCCAGTTACCAAGTGTTAATATTGACTATGCTGCGGCAACTGCGGATGCGATAACTCTTTTAGCTGACAATGGAAATAAAAAAATTGCTTTTGTATCAGGGCCACTTGTGGATGATATAAATGGTAAAGTGCGTTTATCTGGTTACAAGGAGGGCTTGAAAGCTAAGGGGCTTACATTCAATGAAGGCTTGGTTTTTGAGTCTAAGTACAAGTATGAGGAAGGGTATGCATTGGCAGAACGTATTCTTAATGCTGGTGCAACAGCTGCATATGTGGCCGAAGATGAGATTGCAGCAGGACTTTTGAATGGAATTTCAGATCGTGGTATCAAGGTACCAGAAGAGTTTGAAATTGTGACAAGTGACGATTCTCTAGTAACTAAGTTTACACGACCAAATCTAACTTCTATCAATCAGCCACTTTATGATATTGGTGCTATTGCCATGCGGATGCTGACTAAAATTATGCATAAGGAAGAGTTGGAAAACAAAGAGGTGGTCCTTAATCACGGAATTAAGAAACGGAAATCGACAAAATAATTTTTACGAAACTTAGTCTGAAAAGGCTAGGTTTTTTTATAGGACTATGAAAAGTGTAATAAGAGAATCTTAAATCAATGCAGTATATTTAGTAGAAAATAATGGAGAAGTATCTAGAAAGATCTAACAATATTTTTGTTTTGTTGGTAACAGGATAAATTAAATTTCTTTCGATTGAATTGGTTAGTTTAGGGGTGCTAATCACTGTGATTTTTCTAAATATTAAGCATGTGGTGTTGAGAATCATTGTTACCATGTGAGTGTTGGAGTAGCTAAAGTAGAAGTAAGTTTTTTTAAGGATTAACATGAAGATATTTTTTATTAAGTAGGTGAATAACCTACTTTTTTTGCACTGATATTCGTAGCGGCAAGCCCCAAATCTTCCAGTTACATTTCCGACAATCTGGTCTATCTGTGATATAATAGAAACGATATTGCTAGAATGAGGTTTGAAAGTGGTGAAGAAAAAGAAAGAACAATATGAGCATTTAGATAGCTTTATCCCGCGGAGGCTAATGATTCTATTTGCCATTGTCATTTTGTTATTTACAGTATTGGTTGCACGTCTTGCTTACATGCAGATTGTTAATCAGTCTTTCTATGAAGAGAAACTGTCTACTGCTAGCCAAAAGGTAGTAACAAGGGGATCGGTTCGGGGACAAATATACGATGCGAAAGGAGTTGCTCTTGTCGAAAATGATGTAGAGCAAGTGGTAGCATTCACCCGTTCGAATCAGATTACTGCTTTAGAAATTAAGGAAATTGCTAATAAACTCTTGCAGTGGGTGACGATGCCAGAAGTGAATGTCACACTTAGAGAGAAGGCAGACTATTATCTTGCTGATCCGGAAGTCTATGCAGAGGTTGTCAATGGTCTTCCCGACGAACAGCGTTACAATGATGAAGGTAATACTTTGGAGGAATCTGAGATTTATGCTAATGCAGTCGCCAGTCTCACGGAGGAACAATTAGCGTACTCAGAACAAGAACTACTGGCTGTTGATTTATTTTCACAGATGAATGCGGCTACCTATTTTGAAACGGTAAATTTGGTGACGGAACCATTAACTGTAGAGCAGGTAGCATTGATTGTTGCTAATGAGAAAGATCTGTCTGGTATTTCGACAACAAATAATTGGGAACGACGAATTGTAGATACTTCCTTAGCTTCTATTATTGGAACTGTGACGAGCCAGCAGGCGGGATTACCGCAGGAAGATGCAAAAGAATATCTAGCCAAAGGTTATGCAATGAATGACCGAGTTGGAACTGCTTACTTGGAAAAGCAGTATGAGGAAGTACTCCAAGGTCAGCATGAAAAGAAAGAAATTAACCTAGATCGCAACGGCAATGTGGAGAGTATTGTCACACTTCAAGAAGGAAGTAAAGGAAACAATATCAAATTAACCATTGATTTGGCCTTCCAGGATGGTGTGAATGCAATCTTAAAAAAACACTTCGATGCAGAACTAGCTTCGGGTAGTGCGCGCTATTCTCAAGGGATTTATGCAGTCGCACTTGAACCCAAGACAGGAGCAGTCCTTGCGATGGCAGGGTATAGTCATGATACAACGACCAATGAGACAGTAGAAAATGCTTTGGGCACCATTACAAATGTTTTTGTTCCGGGTTCCATCGTTAAGGCGGGAACAATCACTGCTGGTTGGGAATCTGGGGTCATCTCAGGCAACCAAATTTTAACAGACCAGCCTATTCAATTCGCTGGCTCACAACCAATTCGCTCGTGGTTTACTGCCTATGGTAATAGGCAGATTAGTGCTGTGGAAGCGTTGCAATATTCTTCCAACACCTATATGGTACAGATTGCACTCAGCATGATGGGGCAGCCTTATTATTCAGGGATGGCTCTAGCGGAGAATGATCAGACAACAGTTGCTATGGAACAGTTGCGAGCAACATTTGGAGAATATGGATTGGGAACAGCAACAGGGATTGATCTCCCTTCAGAATCTACAGGTTTTATTCCTCAAGACTATTCCGTTTCGAATGTTATTACGAACTCATTTGGTCAGTTTGACAACTATACTCCCATGCAGATGGCCCAATATGTTGCAACTATTGCCAATGGTGGAACTCGTGTTTCCCCACATTTAGTTCAAGGAATTTATGGGAACGATAGCAACGGTAATTTAGGAGAGTTAATTGAAACAGTATCTGGTAAAGAGATGAATCAGGTCAATATCTCTGCTGATGAGATAGCCCTGTTGCAACAAGGCTTCTATAATGTCGTCAACGGAACAGATGGTTATACGACCGGTACAGCAATTGCAACAGGTGCAGCAGTTTCAATCAGTGCTAAAACTGGTACAGCCGAGACATTTGTGACGACTGAGACGGGAGAAGTATTGGATGCAGTCAATACCAATATTGTCGCATATGCTCCAAGCTCCAATCCCCAGATTGCAGTAGCCATTGTCTTACCGAATTTGACAGACCTCAATTCTTCGACAAGTACGGCTATCACAACTGAAATCATCAACCTCTATAACTCCCTCTATCCTATGAATTAGGAAGGAAGAAAAGGAAATCTATGTTATATCCAACACCTATTGCCAAATTGATTGAAAGTTATTCCAAGCTACCCGGTATTGGCATAAAAACGGCGACACGTCTGGCTTTTTATACGATTGGTATGGAAGACGATGTGGTCAATGAATTTGCTAAGAACTTATTGGCGGCTAAGCGAGATTTGTCCTACTGCTCTATTTGTGGGAACCTAACAGATCAAGATCCGTGCGCTATTTGTCAAGATGAAACGCGGGATAAGACAACCATTTTGTTGGTTGAAGACAGTCGAGACGTTTCTGCTATGGAAAATATCCAAGAATACCATGGTCTTTACCATGTTCTGCATGGTTTGATTTCACCCATGAATGGAGTTGGTCCAGATGACATCAATCTAAAGACTCTCTTGACACGTCTCATGGATAATGAGGTGACAGAAGTTATCGTAGCTACCAACGCCACAGCGGACGGTGAGGCAACCTCTATGTACGTCTCTCGTGTCCTCAAACCAGCAGGAATTAAAGTCACCCGTTTGGCGCGTGGATTGGCTGTTGGTAGTGACATCGAATATGCCGATGAAGTCACGCTACTGCGGGCTATTGAAAATCGGACGGAGTTGTAAAATTTTTTAGACCATTTTGAAAATGAATCAAATAGAAAAGGAATGTATATGTCAAAAGAAACCTTGATTTTACTCTACGGCGGACGTTCAGCAGAGCGTGAAGTATCCGTTTTATCAGCTGAAAGTGTTATGCGTGCAGTTAACTATGATAAATTTTTTGTCAAGACTTACTTTATCACGCAGACTGGTGACTTTATCAAGACGCAAGAGTTTACACAGACACCGTCTGTCGATGAAAAACTCATGACAAATGCGACGATTAGTGCAGAACAGAAGGTTCGTCCAAGCGATATCTATGAAGAGAATGCAGTTGTTTTCCCCGTTCTACACGGACCGATGGGAGAAGATGGCTCTATTCAAGGTTTCCTAGAAGTTCTTCGTATGCCTTATGTTGGGACAAACATTTTGTCATCTAGTGTGGCTATGGACAAAATCACAACCAAGCGCGTTCTTGAGTCGGCAGGAATTGCCCAAGTACCTTATGTGGCAGTTATCGAGGGCGAAAATATTGAAAGGAAGATTGCTGAAATCGAAGACAAACTAACCTATCCAGTTTTTGTCAAACCAGCCAATATGGGTTCAAGCGTTGGTATCTCAAAAGCTGAGGACTTGGAAGACTTGCGCAAGGCACTTGATTTAGCCTTTAAGTATGATAGCCGTATTCTTGTGGAGCAAGGGGTCAATGCGCGTGAGATTGAGGTTGGTCTTTTGGGAAATGCTGACGTAAAAACAACTCTTCCGGGAGAGGTTGTAAAAGACGTTGCTTTTTATGACTATGATGCAAAATACATCGACAACAAGATTACTATGGAAATCCCGGCTAAGATTGATCAATCCGTTATGGCTATCATGCGTGAAAATGCAGGCAGTGCTTTTCGAGCTATCGGTGGCTGTGGTCTTTCTCGCTGCGATTTCTTCCTAACAGAAGAAGGGGACATCTTCCTCAACGAACTCAACACCATGCCAGGCTTTACCCAGTGGTCCATGTATCCACTCTTGTGGGATAATATGGGATTGTCCTATCCAGACTTAATCGAAGAGCTTGTTGGCTTGGCTAAAGAGATGTTTGAAAAACGTGAGAGTCATTTGATTTAAAAAGGATGAAAAGGTTGGAAATTTCCAATCTTTTTTCTTGCAAGGGATTATAAATAAGGATAGAATGAGGACACTTATGTGGAGGTATTTATGTATCAAACGATAGTAAAAGGAGAAAAATTATTTCAGGCGGTTTCTCAAGGTTATGGTGAACCAGTTCGTACTTTTGGTGTGACAGAACAGGGAGAGACCCCAGTAAGTCTAGTGAACATTGGTTTAGCAGCCTGTATCACCATGTGTGTGCAGGGCTATTATGCCAGCCAAGAAGACAATAAAAACATGCCTGTTCAGGTATCTAGTCAGTTAAACAATCGCAACCTTGTGTTAAACATTGGTCTGACTGAGACCATCTCACAAGAAAAGAAAGAGGCTATCTTAGCCTATGTAGAGCAGAAGTGCAAGGTAAAGGCATTATTGAGCGATACGCTACAGTATGAGTTTGCTTTTTATCAGTTGGGAGAAACCTCAGCAGATAGAGACTGAGGGACGGGAACTCAAATTCGGTAAAAAAGTGGTATAATAAGAAGATGATGGGTAAAAAATAGCCCACTTTTCAAAGCTCGAGTCAACATCTCAGCGCAGTAGTTGATTGGCAGATTTGTTCATGTATTACACTCCAAATCTGACCTATACGACTGTTACGAACAAAGTTCGCCTCATTTCCAACTTCCAACAGTCACTACTTTGACTGCTTTGATACGAACTTTGTTCGCTCCATCTCCAACCTCAAACTGCCTCCCAGACAGTTTGAGCTATGCGGGGGTGGAGTGAAACAACTTGAAACAAGAAATTGTTGACGAACTCTTTTTAGAACTTTTGAGTTCTTTCCCGCTCTCTTTTTAGTTTGGAGAAATATATGAAATTAACCTTACACGAAGTCGCTCAGGTTCTGGGCGCAAAAAACAATTTTACCACTTACCCTGATACAACTCTAAATAAGGTTGAATTTGACAGCCGTCTAATTACGACAGGTGATCTCTTTGTTCCACTCAAGGGGGCGCGTGACGGTCATGACTTTATTCCTGTGGCTTTTGAAAATGGCTGCGCGGTAACCCTGTCTGAAGTCAGTCTTGATGTTCCCCACATTCTAGTGGATGACTGTTTGGCTGCGCTACAAAAATTGGCGGCCTACTACTTAGAGAAAACAGGAGTAGAAGTCATTGCGGTGACTGGTTCCAATGGTAAAACGACCACCAAAGACATGATTCATGACATTCTAGCAACGACTTACAAAACTTACAAGACCCAAGGCAACTATAATAATGAGATTGGTCTTCCTTACACGGTTCTTCACATGCCAGATGATACAGAAAAACTGGTTTTGGAAATGGGTCAGGACCACTTAGGAGATATTCATCTCTTATCTGAAATTGCAAAACCAAGCCTGTCAGTTATTACCCTTTTTGGCGAAGCTCATTTGGAATTTTTTGGTTCCAGAGAAGAAATTGCCAAAGGGAAGTTGCAGATTGCAGACGGAATGGCAACAGGAGATAAACTGCTGATTCCAGCAGATCCGATTGTAGATAGCCTTTTACCAAGTCATGTAGAGCTGATTCGTTTTGGTGAGCAGGCTGATTTACAGGTGACCAGTCTAGTCGAGTCAAAAGATAGCTTGGTCTTCACTACTAACTTTATAAATGGAGAGATTTTCCTTCCCGTGACAGGTAAGTACAATGCGACAAATGCTATGGTAGCAAGCTACGTTGGCAAGACCTTGGGTGTAACTGACGAAGCCATTAAGTCAGCTCTTGCCAGTCTTAATTTGACTCGTAACCGTACCGAATGGAAAAAAGCAGCCAATGGTGCAGATATTCTCAGCGATGTCTACAATGCTAATCCGACAGCTATGCGCTTGATTTTAGAGACCTTTTCTAGCATTCCAGCCAATGAAGGCGGTAAGAAAATTGCTGTACTAGCAGACATGAAAGAACTGGGTAGTCAGTCTGTTGACCTCCACAATCAGATGATTTTGAGCCTGTCTCCAGATGTATTAGATACCGTCATTTTCTACGGTCAGGACATTGAAGGATTGGCGCAGCTAGCTAGTCAGATGTTCCCAATTGGAAAAGTGTATTTCTTTAGGAAAAATGCAGAGCAGGACCAATTTGAAGCCCTGGTGAAACAGGTTAAGGAGAGTCTAGGGAAAGATGACCAAATTCTCTTTAAAGGCTCAAATTCCATGAATCTAGGTAAAGTTGTGGAAGAATTAGAATAAAGCTAAAATTTACATAAAAATAACAGCCTTCAGTTTCTTAAGTAAACAGAGGGCTGTTATTTTATTAGTGTTTAGTTTCTAGTTAAAATGACGAATTATTTTAGAAAAGAATTGAAATTCTTTTCGTGTCCTATTGTTGTCGATATACCGTGACCGGGATAGACATCATAGTGATTAGGCAGGGTCAATAGGTGCAGTTTGATACCGGAGATGAGGTCATTGAAATTACTAGTTGGAAGATCTGTTCGACCAATCGTTTCCCGGAAAAGGGCATCGCCTGTAATAACAAGTTCTGCAGCGGGAAAGATGAATGAAACGCCGCCAATGGAGTGTCCAGGCGTTGGGACAACAGAAAATTGAAAGCCGTCCAAGTTGTAGGGATGGTCATATTGGAAGGTGTGCTCAGCAGGCTGGCAGACCACATCATCCATATCATCATGTCGTGCTAGACCAGATAAGTTCATTTCAGGTGTGTAGAGCCAGCTAGCTTCACTAGCTGCAACATAAACTGGAGGGTGTCCAAAGTTTGTGCGGACGTGTTCCAAACTCATGATATGATCATAGTGTGTATGAGTTAGCAAAATAGCTGAGATAGGTTTATTAATCGCTTCAATGGTTGATTTAATTACAGGCCAATCACTACCAGGATCAATGACCAACAGATGACTGTCATTTTCTAGATAGTAGGTATTTTGATAGGCTACGGCATTGAGAGTTTTATGTAATTTCATAGGTCCTCCTGATAGGTCTAGTCTATCAAAATAAAGAAAATTTCGCACGGAATTTGTCGAGAAATGTGATATAATTTTACTGTTATGACAGAGAAAAAAACAGCCAATCGCTACGCTGTTGTGGATTTAGAGGCGACAGGTAGTAGCTTGAGTGCAAAAATTATTCAAATCGGGATTGTCATTGTAGAAAATGGACAGATTGTTGAGGAATTTTCCAGTGATATCAATCCCTACGAGAAATTAGATCATCATATCAAGGAGTTAACCGGTATTACCGACAGGCAACTAGCAAAAGCTCCTGACTTTTCGCAGGTTGCAGGTCAGATTTACGACTTGATTGGAGAGGCTATTTTCGTAGCACATAATGTTAAGTTTGATGCCAATTTGCTGGCAGAAGCCCTTTTCTTTGAAGGTTACGACCTCCTGACACCGCGGGTAGATACAGTGGAGTTAGCTCAGCTCTTTTTTCCGACCTTTGAAAAATATGGTCTAGCTACCTTGGCTAATCAGCTTGGATTACAGTTAGAACAAGCACACACTGCCATTGCAGATGCCAAAGCAACTGCAGAGCTTTTGATAAAAATTCAGGAAAAAATCAAGTCTCTTCCCAAACAAACAGTGGAGCAGATTCTATCTCTGGCAGATAATCTCCTTTATGAATCTCGTATGGTTATAGATGAAGTCTACGCTGACTTATCGACGTGGTTGCCAGAAGGTTTAGAAGAAATACACGGTCTGGTTTTGAAGAAGCCAACGACACCTAAACCAGCTAGACAGTTGTCTAAGGAATTTGAGAAGAATTTAGCCCTTTTAGGCTTGGAAGAAAGAGAAATTCAAGGGCAGTTTGCTGGTTTGGTAGAAGAACGTCTGAGAGATGATGCCCAAGTACATTTTATTCAGGCACAGGCAGGGATTGGCAAAACCTACGGCTATCTCTTGCCTCTTTTGGCTCAAACAGACCAGCCTATTCTGGTTACTGTTCCTACTAAAATCCTGCAACAACAGATTGCAGATCAGGAGGGGCGGAAGTTAGAGGAGATTTTCCATATTTCACTTACCTCGGTTAAGTCGGCAAGTCATTATCTTAAGTTAGACAGGTATTGGGCAACCTTGCAACGAGTAGATGAAAATCGATTGCTCAATCGCTTTAAGATGCAAATTCTAGTCTGGCTCTGTCAGACGGAAACGGGTGACCTCGATGAACTGAGGCAAAAGCAACGCTATCAAGCCTATTTTGATGAGATTCAGCACGACGGCAAGTTGTCAGAAGATAGTTTATTTGCTGACTGGGATTTTTGGCGTCGGTTACAGGAAAAGGCAGCCACTAGCCGTATCCTCTTAACCAACCACGCCTATCTCTTAACCCACTTAAAAGACCAAGATCCCTTGATGAAGGGGCGGATAGTGGTTATTGATGAGGCACAAAAATTGCTCTTGGCAGCAGAAGAGTTGGCTAGTCAGACTATCAATTTAGCCCAGACCTTGCAGGTGATTCAGAGCAAGAAGGATCGGGCCGAAACTGTCTTGACATTCCGTTTGTATGAAAGTAGCGCCTTTGAGTTGAATGAACTGGTCAATCAGTTCCGAACGAGCGGGCAACGTGAAGTTGCCAGTCAGCAACTGGAACAGCTTCGACAAAATCTGAAAGAACTGGATGATTGGGACTTTCTGGAATTGGACCGAACCTTATCCTATTATTCTTATTTTTGGTTAGAGGAGCATATGTTAGCAGATAAGCGAGTGGTCTATCTACGGGCTAGCAAGGAAGAGTTGTTGGATGTGGCTCGTCTCTTGCCATCTGTCAAGACTTTCTGCATCAGTGCCACCTTACACATCAGCAAGAAGGTCAGTTTGGCGGATTTATTAGGTTTTGAAGAGGTCACTTATGATGCGGTGGAAGCTAAGCCCTTACTCAATCAATCTGTCTTGCTTCCTACAGACTTACCAAGCGTACTGGATTGGTCACGTGAAGATCACGCCAGATTTATCCTAAAAGAGCTACAGATTTTAGAGAGGAAAAAGCAACCAGTCTTGGTCCTCTTTACCTCCATTGCCCTGCTTTTGGCAGTCTCGGACCTGCTAGATGAGGTGGGGATGGAGCATTTAGCCCAGCACAAGCATGGGGCTGAGGATAGCTTGAAGCGTCGTTTTGAGCGAGGAGAAGCTAGTCTATTGCTGGGAACAGGTCTCTTTTGGGAGGGTGTGGACTTTGCCAGTCAGCCTGAGATGATTGCAGTTTTGACGCGGCTCCCCTTTGAAAATCCAAGGGATCGGTTTGTAGTGAAGGTCAACCAGCGGTTGCGACAAGAAGGAAAACATCCTTTTTATGATTATAGCCTACCCATGATGATGATGAAACTCAAACAGGCTATCGGTCGGACCAATCGTTCAGAGAATCAACGTTCAGCAGTTGTCATCCTAGACAATCGCCTTCAGACTAAGCGGTATGGAACACAGGTGATCGACTTTTTGGCGAAGGATTATCCTGTAAAAGAGATTGAATTAGCTGGTTTATCCAAACAGATTGATTATTTTTTTGACAAATAGAGCCTGCGGGCTCTTTTTCTGTGGAGTCTGGTATAGAAAAATCATGCCTTCTATGATATAATTTTCCAAATATCAGTTTGAAAGAGATAGCTATGACAGAACAAACAATTGTGTTTAAAGTGGGGACAAGTTCCCTAACCCAAGAGAATGGCAGCTTGGACCGAATTAAAATCGCTCGTATCACCAATCAGCTGGCTCAGCTACATCAGAAAGGTTATCAGATTGTGCTAGTGACATCAGGGTCTATCGCAGCTGGTTTTCGGAGATTGGGTTTTGATAAGCGTCCGACAAAGATTGCGGAGAAACAGGCTTCTGCAGCAGTGGGTCAGGGCTTGTTGATTGAAGAATACACTCAGAACCTGATGAAAGATGGCATTGTATCAGCTCAGATTTTGTTAACGCAAGATGATTTTGCGGATGCCAGACGCTATCAAAATGCCTCGCAGGCTTTGCAAGTCCTGCTCAAACAGCGTGCCATTCCCATTATCAACGAAAATGACACCATTGCCATTGAAGAGATTAAGGTAGGGGATAATGATACCCTGTCGGCTCAGGTAGCATCGCTCTTAAAAGCGGATCTCTTGGTACTCTTGACGGATGTGGATGGGCTTTATACGGCCAATCCAAACTGTGACCCGACTGCCCAGCATTTGCCTCAAATCAAGGAAATCACAGCAGATTTGTTTGCCATGGCTGCTGGAGCTGGCTCGTCCAATGGAACAGGTGGCATGACTACAAAATTACAAGCGGCGCAGATTGCGACCAAGTCAGGAGTACCAGTGTTTATCTGCTCGTCAAAAGAGGATACCGCTTTGCTACAAGCAGTCACGCAAGCCAACCGTGGTACGCTATTTTTAGCAGATGACCATGCCATGAACCAACGTAAGCAATGGATGGCTTTCTATGCTCGGACAGATGCAGCAGTTGAAGTAGACGCTGGAGCGGTTGAAGCTATGTTGCACCAAGGTCGCAGTTTGCTTTCAGCAGGTGTCAAGGCTATTGAAGGTGACTTTGAAGTGGGGCAGGTTGTAGAAGTTTACAGTCAAGCTGACCACCGCTTGATTGGAAAAGGTCGAGTTAAACTGTCCTCCAAGGACTTGCAGAATCAGCTGGCTAAAGGCAAAGCAGAAGGTGTGCTCATTCACCGCAACGATTGGGTTAGCTTATAGGAGAAATAGATGACAACAACACAAGCATTATTAGATAGTTTATTGGCTCATAAGGCTTCTATCAACCTTGCGACAACTGAACAAAAAAATCAGGCTTTATCAGCTATGGCAGATCAGTTGCTTGCTCAAACTCAGGCAATTTTAGCAGGAAATGCCATCGACATGGAAAACGCCCAAGGCAAGATTAGTCCAGTGATGCAGGACAGATTGCTTCTGACAGCTGAGCGGATTGAAGCTATGGCAGATGGCATTCGTGCCTTGATTGACCTGCCAGATCCTGTCGGGCTGGTCTTAGAAGAATCAACTCGTTTAGATGGCTTGCAGATTAGCAAGAAGTCTATTCCATTTGGCTTGGTAGGAATGATTTACGAAAGTCGACCAAATGTGACTTCTGACGCAGCAGCTCTTGCTATCAAGAGTGGAAATGCGGTTATTTTGCGTGGAGGAAAGGAAGCTTTTCATTCGGCACAAGCTATTGTCACAGCTCTAAAAGCAGGTTTAGAACAAGCTGGCTTATCGCCACAGGTTATTGAATTGGTGCAAGATACTAGTCGTGCTTCAGCGACGGAATTGATGACTGCAAAAGGAAAGATTGACTTGTTGGTGCCACGAGGAGGTGCAGGTCTTATTCAGGCAGTGGTAGAAAATGCAACAGTACCTGTCATCGAAACAGGCACAGGCATCTGTCATATCTATGTGGACAAGGATGCGGACTTGGACAAGGCCTTGCGGATTGTCGTCAATGCCAAAACCAGTCGTCCGTCTGTTTGTAATGCGGCAGAGGTCTTGCTTGTCCATGAGGAAATTGCAGGTCAGTTCCTACCTCGCTTGGAGGAAGCTCTGGCAGGTCAGGTGGAGTTCCGTGCTGACAGTCAGGCACAAGCTATTCTAAACCAATTCACACCAGCAGGAGATGAAGATTTTGATACGGAATTTTTGGACTATATCTTAGCAGTAAAGGTTGTGTCAAGTGTCCAAGAAGCTATCAGTCACATCGCCCAACATTCAACAGGTCATAGCGAAGCTATCGTAACAGAAAATAGCAAAATAGCCGACATTTTCACGCTCTATGTCGATTCAGCAGCAGTTTATGTTAATGCTTCTACACGTTTCACAGACGGTGGAGAATTCGGTTTGGGCTGTGAGTTGGGCATTTCCACTCAAAAAATGCACGCACGTGGTCCTATGGGCTTGCGTGAGATGACAACCTACAAGTATATCATCACAGGCTATGGCCACATTCGATAGGAGGACAAGATGAAGATTGGATTTATCGGACTGGGCAACATGGGGGCGGCATTAGCACAAGCGGTCGGCCAGCAAGCAAACACCAAACTTTTACTAAGCAATCATAATCCAGCAAAAGCCCAAGCTCTTCATGAACAGCTTGGAGGTCAGCTTTTGTCCAACGGAGAAATAGCAGAGCAGGCCGATGTGATTTTCCTTGGGATCAAGCCTCATTTGATTCAATCTGTTTTGTCAGGATTGCAGGATCAAATTAGCCAAAATCCGTCAGCCATTTGGATTTCCATGGCAGCAGGTGTGACAATCAAAAGTCTCGCAGAATTTGTTTCGGAAGATAAAATCATCCGTATCATGCCCAATACACCGGTCGCAATCGGCCAGGGCATGACAACCTATAGTTTGGTCAATCAAGAGTTCGCTCCGCTATTGGAACAAATCCTAGAAAAATCAGGCAAAGTTAAACAAGTGCCAGAGATCCTAATTGACGCAGCGACGGCTATCGCAGGCTGCGGGCCAGCCTTTGTCTATCAGATGATTGAGGCCATGACAGATGCTGGGGTGCAGAATGGTCTGACGGCTCAAGATGCCAGGGTTTTGGCAGCCCAAACCCTAGCAGGTACTGCTCAAATGGTCTTAGAAAGCGATAAACATCCAGCACAGCTCCGTCAAGAAGTAACATCACCAGGTGGCTCGACCATCGCAGGAGTTGTCGCCTTGGAAAAAGAAGGCTTCCGCTATGCCATTATTAAGGCAATAGCCGCAGCCCTAAAAAAGACCAAGAAATTGGGGAGATAAGATAGAGAGGCTGAACAAAGATAGTTGACTAGCCTCTTTCTTTTCTAAAAAGACTAGTTTCCTTGTGATGTAAAAATTAGCTATTTTCAGATAGATATGATACAATAAGCTGTCTGCCTTTTTGGCGAATATGAGAAAGAGATTTGACAGTATGAGAAAAATAATTATCAACGGCGGTCATAGCTTGAAGGGGAAAGTGACCGTTAGTGGTGCAAAGAATTCAGTTGTGGCCTTGATTCCAGCCATTATTTTAGCAGATGGTATAGTGACCTTAGATGGGGTTCCTGCTATTTCAGATGTTGACAGTTTGATAGACATTATGGAAACGATGGGAGCTACCGTTAAGCGTACAGGAGATAGCCTTGAAATTGACCCGCGTGGTGTTCAGGATATGCCGATGCCTTTTGGTAAAATTAATAGTTTACGAGCTTCTTACTATTTTTATGGGTCTTTGCTAGGCCGTTTTGGTCAAGCTATTGTTGGTTTGCCAGGAGGTTGCGATTTAGGACCTCGTCCAATTGACCTACATCTCAAGGCTTTCGAAGCCATGGGAGCTACCATGAACTATGAGGGAATGAACATGCATCTCTCCACTAACGGCAATCGCATCCAAGGTGCACATATTTTTATGGACACCGTTAGTGTTGGGGCAACGATTAATACTATGTTGGCAGCGGTCAAGGCTCAAGGTCGGACAGTTATTGAAAATGCGGCTCGAGAACCTGAAATTATTGATGTGGCTACCTTACTTAATAATATGGGAGCTCATATTCGTGGGGCTGGAACGGATGTTATTACAATTGAAGGTGTTGAAAAACTACATGGAACACGTCATCAGGTTATTCCAGACCGTATCGAAGCGGGAACCTATATTGCCTTAGCTGCAGCTGTTGGTGAAGGAATTCAGATTGATAACGTCCTTTATGAGCATTTGGAAATCTTTATTGCTAAATTAGAAGCGATGGGAGTGCGCATGACTGTATCAGAGGATAGTATATTTGTTGAAAAACAAGATAAATTGAAAGCTGTCAGCATTAAGACAGCCCCGTATCCTGGATTTGCTACCGACTTGCAACAGCCTATTACACCGCTATTACTGATGGCAGAAGGTAGTGGTAGCATTACTGATACTATTTATGAAAAGCGAGTTGGTCACGTACAAGAATTAGCGAATATGGGTGCTGACATCCGTACGCGGAGTAATTATATTGCTTATCAGGGGCCTAATCAGTTGAAAGGAGCTCGAGTGAAGGCAACGGATCTTCGGGCTGGCGCAGCTATGGTTATTGCTGGGCTCATGGCTCAAGGCCGAACAGAGATTACGAATGTTGAGTTTATTTTACGAGGCTACTCCAATATTATCGAGAAACTAACTGAACTGGGAGCTGATATCCAGTTAATCGAAGAATAAACGAAAGCGAGGCTGGGAGCAATTCCGGCCTCTATAGATACAATGACTATTTGGACCAATCTAGCTGCCTTTGCGAATTTTGAGACCTCTCGGTTGAAGTTTAGGCCTTTTTGTTACGATGATTTAGATAACTTCTTTCAAATTGTTTCTTCTCCTGATAATCTCCCTTTTATTTTTCCTAGTATAACTGACAAGGAGGAGGCTGCTGATTTTCTTGTGAATCAATTTATGAAATCTCCACTAGGGGTTTGGGCATTGGAAGATCGAGAGAGCAGACAGTTGATTGGAGTTATTCGATTAGAAAAACTAAATGAGCAAGCCAGACAAGCAGAGATTGGTTATTTTTTAAAAAAGGATTACTGGGGGCAGGGGCTAATGACAGAAGCACTGAAAAATCTAGTTTATTTATCCTTTTATCATATAGGAATCCAGCGTCTCTTATTAATTACTCATTTAGAGAATAAGGCTAGTCAAAGGGTTGCTCAAAAGGCTGGTTTTCAAATGTTACGTCAGTATCGAGGTAGTGACCGCTATAGTCGAAAGACCCGAGATTATCTATTATTTGGACTAGACAAGTCTACATTTAATTTAAGCAAATATGAGGAAAAAATATGATTACTATTAAATCACAACGTGAAATTGATGCCATGGATCGTGCTGGAGATATTCTGGCTGGTATTCATATTGGTTTACGGGATATCATCAAGCCAGGAATTGATATGTGGGAAGTGGAGGAATATGTCCGGAAAACGTGTAAAGAGAAAAACGTATTGCCACTCCAAATTGGTGTTGATGGTGAATTGATGGATTATCCCTATGCTACATGTTGTGGCTTGAATGATGAGGTTGCCCATGCCTTTCCGCGTCATTACAAACTTAAGGAAGGTGATTTACTGAAGGTCGACATGGTTCTCAGCGAACCTTTGGATCGATCAGTGGTCGATGTTTCTAAACTGAATTTCAATGATGTTAAGGCTATGAAAAAAATCACCCAATCTTATCGAGGTGGTGTTGCAGATTCTTGTTGGGCTTATGCAGTCGGTCAGGTTTCAGAAGAAGTCCAAAAACTCATGGACGTAACTAAGGAATGTTTGTATCGTGGTATCGAGCAAGCAGTGGTCGGAAACCGTATCGGTGATATTGGTGCAGCAATTCAAGAATATGCTGAAAGCCGTGGCTATGGCGTTGTCCGCGATTTAGTTGGGCATGGAGTTGGTCCGACTTTTCATGAAGAACCGATGGTTCCTCACTACGGGACCGCAGGGCGTGGGCTTCGTCTGCGTGAAGGAATGGTCTTGACTATTGAACCCATGATTAATACAGGTACTTGGAAAATTGATACAGATATGAAAACAGGTTGGGCACATAAAACCTTGGATGGTGGCCTATCATGTCAATATGAACACCAATTTGTAATTACTAAAAATGGTCCGGTTATCTTGACTAGTCAAGGTGAAGAAGGAACTTATTAATTGATTCTATGTAAGGAGGAAGTATGAAAACACAGACATTGAAATCCCAATGTAAGCAGTTTTTCTCCTCCTTTTTTTCTTTTTATTTTTCTGCCGAATTAGATATTACCAGTGTGGCAGTCGCCTATTATTTGATTATTTCGATTTTTCCTATCCTAATGACTCTGGCCAATTTATTGCCCTATCTTAGTATTGATGTAGATCAGATTTTAGCAGTAGTAGTGGAAATTTTTCCAGAGAAACTCTACCCCAGTGTTTCTCGTCTGATTGTCAATGTTCTAACCCAACCTTCATCTTCTTGGCTGGGAATTTCTATCTTGACAACTCTTTGGACGATTTCAAGAAGCATGACAGCTTTGCAAAAGGCTGTTAATAAGGCATATGGTGTTAATCGGCATAGAGATTTTATTGTCGGGCATATCGTTGGTATCTTTTTAGGAATTGCTTTGCAATTGATTATCATATTAGGAGTTGCGGCATTGACCTTTGGTCAGACCTTACAAAACATTATTGGCAGTATCTTCTCTATAGAGGGAAGTTGGATAAGTAAGATTATCAGTCAAACTCAACCGATTGCTTATTTAACTTTGTTTTTAGCTCTGATGATGCTCTACTTTTTCTTGCCAAATGTCCGAATTAAGAAAATCCGATATGTTCTTCCAGGTACTCTATTTGTTCTTATTGTGATGGGAACAGTGGGACATATATTTGGTTATTATGTGGATAGTTATGCTAGTCGACTGTTGGATTTTCGATTTGTAACATCTGTGATTTTTTTGGTTCTCATGCTCTGGTTTGTTTTTATGGCTAATATCCTTATCACCGGGGCAGTGCTCAATGCAACTGTACAAAGCATGCAAATTGATGAGTTTGATGCGAGGCGTGGTGATGTCGTTTCCGTCTTAAACAGATTGAAAGCTCGTTTTACTCCTGTTGATAGTGAGGGTAGAGCTATAGAAAAAGAGGTTGATTGAAACAACCTCTTTATTTATTGTCTTTAAATACAAAAAGTTTACTAAGAACATAGTTAAGGATAATGACCAATACCTGTGAGACAAACGTTGCAATCGCATTGACTGTTTGTAGATTCTGATTGACGAATTGACCGATAATCTGCGGAAAGGCATCTACGAAGATAAAGGCCAATAATAAATCCACTCCCATTGTTACAAGGCGAGCAGAAACGAATTTAATAAGTCTTGGAAGCCATCCTCTGCTTTTTTGTTTGAAAACAATTCGATCATTTGTAATAAACGCAAATAGAATGGCTATCATGTTGGCTAAAAACGCTACGATAAGAACCTGATGAATAATTGAAAATAAGGTAATTCGTGTCACCATGTAGACCAGTGTAGTTGCGACGCCAAATATTAGATAAAGTGTAACTTCATTTGTGAAGATTTTTTTAACAAGATTTTTCATAAGAACTAGTCTATCATTTTTTTTAAAAATATGCTATACTAATCAACGTTGTTGAAAAAATCAATGACCCTTGGGGCTTGCTCACTTTACCCAAGCATATTTTAAGCATTTTGCTAAAGGAGAATTTTATGAATACATCTAAATGGTCTGCCAGAGATATGGCAGAAATCGCCCTGATTGCAGCTATTTATGTTGCATTGACTGTAACACCGCCATTGAATGCTATTTCTTTCGGAGCGATTCAGTTCCGCTTGTCAGAAATGCTCAATTTCTTGGCTTTTTATAATCGTAAGTACATTATTGCAGTGACTATCGGTTGCATGATTTCCAATTTGATAGGCTTTGGTGTGATAGACCTCTTTGTAGGAGGATTTTCAACCCTTATCTTTGTCACTCTTGGAGTTATTCTGTTTGAAAAATACAAGAAAGACTACCTATTCGGTGGCTTGTTTAATAAGGCATTCTTTTATTTCTCATTCTTTTTTGCAGCGACTATGTTTACCATCGCTCTTGAATTGAAATTCTTATATGATTTGCCATTCTTTTTCACTTGGTTGACAACTGCTGGAGGCGAACTACTTTCCCTACTCGTTGGAGCGATTGTGATTGATAAATTATCAAAAAAAATCAATTTCGAAAAATAAAATTACTGATAAATGTGAGCAGACACTTTTTGGTGTCTTTTTCTTATGTAAATTGCATAGCTTTCATGCTATAATGGATGTTATGGAAGAAAAATATTTGAAAATTGCTCAAGAATTGGGCGTTAGTTTAAAACAGATTGATACCGTCCTATCGTTGACGGCTGAGGGCAATACCATTCCCTTTATCGCTCGCTATCGGAAGGATGTAACGGGAAATTTAGACGAAGTTGTCATCAAGTCTATCATTGATCGGGATAAGGCCTTAACTGCTCTTGCTGACCGTAAGGCTACCGTCCTTACCAAGATTGAAGAGCAGGGCAAATTGACAGACCAGCTCCGTCAAGCCATTGAAGAAGCAGAAAAGTTAGCAGATGTAGAAGAGCTCTATCTGCCTTATAAGGAAAAACGTCGGACCAAGGCAACGGTGGCGCGTGAGGCTGGACTGTTCCCGCTGGCTCGTCTAATTTTGCAGAATGTGGCTGACTTGGAAGACCAGGCTGCTAACTTTATTTGCGAAGGATTTGACACAGCTCAGGCTTGTTTGGCGGGTGCAGTGGATATTTTGGTAGAAGCCATCTCAGAAGACAATAAACTTCGTGCCTGGGTCTACCATGAAGTACAGACTAATTCAAGTCTGACATCAGAGTTGAAAGACAAAGAAGCAGATGAAAAAGAAGTCTTTCAGATTTACTATGACTTTTCTGAAAAAGTGGCGAAGATGCAGGGGTACAAGATCTTGGCCATCAACCGTGGGGAGAAATTAGGAGTTCTCAAGGTTTCATTTGAACACAATCTTGATAAGATGGTTCGTTTCTTTGAACTTCGTTTCCCACAGACAAACAACTATATCAAAGATGTCATTCAGCAAGCAGTTAAGAAGAAAATTGTGCCAGCCATGGAACGTCGTATTCGGACGGAATTGACGGAAGAAGCAGAAGAAGGTGCTATCGATCTCTTCTCTAAAAACCTTCGCAATTTGCTTCTTGTATCTCCGCTAAAAGGCAAGGTGGTCCTTGGTTTTGACCCTGCCTTTAGGACAGGTGCTAAGTTAGCAGTTGTGGACCAGACAGGCAAACTCTTAACAACACAGGTTATCTATCCTGTTGAGCCGGCTGGTCAGCGTCAAATCGCTCAGGCCAAAAAAGACTTGGCAGACTTGATTAGCCAGTATCAGGTGGAAATCATTGCCATCGGAAATGGAACGGCCAGCCGTGAGTCTGAGGCTTTCGTTGCTGATTTGCTCAGGGATTTCCCAGAAGTTTCTTACGTCATCGTCAATGAAAGCGGAGCTTCAGTTTACTCAGCTTCTGAACTGGCTCGATACGAGTTTCCAGACCTACCTGTCGAAAAACGCTCTGCTATTTCCATTGCCCGCCGTCTGCAAGACCCTCTGGCTGAGTTAGTAAAAATCGATCCCAAGTCGATCGGTGTCGGCCAGTACCAACACGATGTCAATCAGAAATCTCTCTCTGAAAGTCTGGACTTTGTGGTTGATACGGTGGTCAACCAGGTCGGTGTCAATGTCAACACGGCTAGTCCTGCCCTTTTGGCTCACGTGGCCGGTCTCAACAAGACTATTTCGGAGAATATCGTCAAGTACCGTGAGGAAAATGGTGCTTTGACCTCTCGTCAGCAGCTCAAAAAGGTGCCTCGTCTGGGTGACAAGGCTTTTGAGCAGGCAGCTGGTTTCTTGCGAATTCCTGAAGCGACCAACTTTTTGGACAATACTGGCGTGCACCCAGAGTCTTACAAGGCTGTGGAGAACTTGTTAGAACTTCTAGCCATTGACCACTTAGATGCTGCTGCGCAGGAAAAATTAAAAGCGGTGTCCATTGTAGATATAGCCGAGAAAATCGGTGTCGGTCAGGAAACCTTGAAAGACATCATCGCAGACTTGCTCAAACCTGGTCGTGACTTGCGGGATGATTTTGAAGCCCCTGTTCTTCGCCAAGATGTCTTGGATGTTAAGGACTTGGTGGTCGGACAGGAATTGCAGGGAACAGTCCGCAATATTGTAGACTTTGGAGCTTTTGTGGACATCGGCGTCCATGAAGATGGCTTGGTTCATATTTCACGTATGGTCAAACGCAAACGAGATAAGAATGGTCGCCAACAAGCCTTGCCTCATCCAAGTGAAGTTCTTGCAGTTGGGGAAATCGTAACGGTTTGGGTAGTTGAAGTCGATATCAAACGCAACCGTATCGGATTAAGTCTTTTAAAGCCAAATGGATCTGAATAAGTATGTGCAAGAAGTTTCCTTGGAGGACTTCGGTAAAGAATTTCGCCATGTAGCCATCTGGAACAGGCGATTGCGATCAACAGGCGGACGCTTTTTTCCAAAGGATGGGCACTTGGATTTTAATCCTAAGCACTTGGAGGAGCAGGGGCTGGAGGTCTTTCGAAAGATTGTTCGCCATGAGCTTTGCCATTACCATCTTTACTTCGAGAAAAAAGGCTATCGGCATGGAGATAGGGATTTCAAGGAATTACTGAAAGCGGTGGACGGTCTGCGCTATGCTCCCAAACTGGAACAAGCAACCAAGCCCAGCCTGCTTTATATCTGTCAGTCCTGTGGTCAAGTCTACCAGCGTAATCGCCGCATTGACCTAAACAAATACCGATGTGGGAAATGTCGGGGAAAACTTGTTTTGAAAGAATAGAGAATCAGTCCTCGGGCTGATTTTTTTATGAGTAAATATGATATACTAGAATAGAATTGAGGTGAGGGCATGGCACAGGAACAACAAGAGCGTTTGATTGAGCTGTATGAAAAAGGAGTGTTAACAAAAGAAGAAGCACGTGCTTGTTTTTTAGAATTTGAAGAACGTCCAGATGTGCTTTTTGTAGAAGAGAAAACCAAGATGAGTTTTACCCTCCCTAGTCTAAAGGTATTCTCTTCTTCCAAGCTTAAACAAGAATATAGCTTTGATGGAATTGAGTCTATTTTCTTGAATTTGGCTGAAGGACGACTCTTAGTTAACAAGTCCAAAACGAATCAAGTTCATATTAAGTTAATCTATCCTCAACAAGCTGATCAAACAGCATTGCCACAATTATACGTGGAAAAGAGAGGATTGCATTTTACCTCGACGGTACCTTGTCAGCTTACTGTATCTGTTCCGGATCAGCAATTAGGAATTTTAGATTTGCAAATAGGACGTGCAGATGTGAAGTTGGATTGTCTTCCTTTTGAAGATATTTCCATCCGTAGCAAGACGGATAGTAAACAACAGGATATTCGTATTAATGGCTACGGCCAATTTCCTCAGCACCTCTATCTTCAACTTATCCAGGCTCCGATTCATCTTATTTTGGCTAAAAATCAAGGAATTGTTGGACGTTTGGAGAGCTACTCTGGACAGATAATGATAAACCATAAGAAAAAAGTCAGTCCATGCTATTGTGAAAAATCAGGTCAAGAGTTACTTTATTTAAAATTGCAGACGGATAGAAGTAGTTTATTTGTGAAAGGAGTGAAAGATGTTCGCTAAATTGAATTTATTTAGACAACGACAAAATAAGTTGGTTTCAGGCGTTTTAGCAGGGCTTTCAGCTCGTTTCGGATGGAATCTAGCAGTTGCGCGTGGTGTATTTTTCTTCCTTTGTTTATTAGGGCGATTGGGACTGATTGCAATCACTCTGTACGTTCTTTTATCGATTTTAATACCTTATAAGGAAGATGTTGATGCAGAGCGATATGGAACAGGTCCGCGTAAGATAAAAGATGCGGAAAAAATTAATAAGTCCTGGTTTGGATAACAAAAAAACTTGAGATTGTCCTCAAGTTTTTTTGTATTTTAATTTGCGTGGCTTGCGATGATTTCCATCTGACCTATAAAGGTCCAGTCGGTTACGTTAGCTGGCAAGATAAAGTGGGTCCCTTTTTCAAGCGGATAGTTGGTTTCGCCAACTTGAATAGCTCCCTCACCGTCGATGATACTGACTAGCAGGTAAGGAACAGTCTGTTCCATTTTTATTTCTTGCTGTGTCTTCCATTTATAGACGGTAAAGAAAGGATTGGCAACTAAGAGGGTAGAATCGAGATTATCAGCTTTGAGGTGGGCAGGTGTTGAATTGGCAACGGGGCCAATTGTCAACACATCAATGGATTTTTCAATATGCAGTTCACGCAGGTTTCCAGCATCATCACGACGATCAAAATCGTAGACACGATAGGTTGTATCGCTAGATTGCTGGGTTTCCAAAATCATGATGCCCTTACCGATAGCATGCATGGTTCCGCTTGGAACAAAGAAGAAGTCCCCTTTTTTGACGGGTACATGGGTTAAGAGTTGTTCCCAATCCCCAGCTTCGATTTGTTGACGGAGTTCTTCTTTGGATTGGGCATTGTGGCCATAAATGATTTCGGATCCTTCCTCGGCTTCTAATATATACCAACATTCTGTCTTCCCAAGCTCCCCTTCGTTTGCCATTCCATAGCAATCATCAGGATGGACTTGGACACTAAGCCAATCGTTTGCGTCAAGGATTTTTGTTAAGAGTGGAAATACCTCATCTATTGGATTTCCAAATAAATGCTTTTCATTTTTGTAAAGGTCATCGAGTCCTCTACCTTTGTATCGTCCATTTGAAACAGCTGTGATACCATTAGGATGGGCGGAAATAGCCCAACATTCACCAGTCTTATCACTCGGAATGTTATAGTTATAATTGGTTTTTAAGCGACTACCACCCCAAATTTTTTCCTGCATAACTGGTGTGAGAAATAACGGTTCCATATTTTTCTCCTTAATAATAAGTCTTTATCTATATAAAGTATAACAGATTTTAAAAAAAAGGTACTTGTTTTTCTCTCGGTTCCTAGCTTATGGTATAATAGTTTTAAAGAAATTGTGAGGTAGCCTATGACTGTATTTGTCAAAGATTTGATTGACCATGTCCGTGTAGAATGTGCTTATAGCACTGAAGAGCTTTTGTTGAAAGAGATTACTACTTCGGATATTACTCGACCAGGCTTGGAAATGACAGGTTATTTTGATTACTATTCGCCTGAACGAATTCAGCTAATTGGAATGAAGGAATGGTCTTATCTGATGGCCATGACCTCTCATAACCGTTATCAAGTACTGCGAAGAATGTTTCAACCAGAGACCCCGGTAGTTATTGTAGCACGAGGTCTTGAGATTCCAGAAGAAATGCTTCGTGCGGCAAGGGAACAGAAAATAGCAGTTTTTCAAAGTCGCACGGCAACGAGTCGTTTGTCAGGAGAATTATCCTCATTTTTAGACAGTCGTCTGGCGAACAGGACTAGTGTCCATGGAGTTCTTATGGATATATATGGTATGGGGGTTCTGATTCAGGGAGATTCAGGTATCGGGAAAAGCGAGACAGGTCTAGAACTAATTAAGCGAGGTCATCGAATTGTTGCCGATGATCGTGTAGATGTTTTTGCTAAGGACGATGTGACACTTTGGGGTGAGCCAGCAGAAATCTTGCGTCATTTAATTGAAATTCGAGGCGTTGGGATTATTGATATTATGAGCTTATACGGTGCTAGTGCTGTCAAAGAATCATCAGAAGTTCAGTTAGTAGTCTATTTAGAAAACTATGATACTGGAAAAGTTTTTGATCGTCTTGGAAATGGTGGAGATACAATTGAAATCGCTGGAATCACCATTCCACAAATTCGTATTCCTGTAAAAACTGGACGAAATATATCAGTAGTAATTGAAGCTGCAGCAATGAACTACCGAGCTAAGCAAATGGGATTTGATGCGACGAAAGAGTTTGAAAAACGCTTATCCAACCTGATTGCAAGTAATAAGGAGGAAGTATGATTGATCCTATTGCTTTTCGTATCGGTTCACTGGAAATTCGATGGTATGCTCTTTGCATTGTAGTCGGTTTGATGATTGGTGTTTATCTAGCAGGTAAAGAAGCGCCACGTAGGAAGATTTTGCCGGATGATATTTTTGATTTTATCCTTTATGCATTCCCTTTAGCTATTCTTGGAGCAAGACTCTACTATGTTATCTTTTCTTGGAGCACTTATCAAGATAATATTCTGGAAGTTTTCGCGATATGGAATGGTGGTTTGGCCTTTTACGGCGGTCTAATAACTGGTATTTTAGTTCTCTTCTTCTTTACTCGTTATCGTTTTATCAATACATGGGACTTTTTAGATGTTGCTACACCATCTGTTATGATTGCTCAAGCTATTGGAAGATGGGGGAATTTCTTTAATCAGGAAGCTTATGGAAATGCTGTTGACAATTTGAATTACTTGCCTTCTTTTATTCGAAAGCAGATGTATATTGATGGCGCCTATCGGCAACCAACCTTCTTATTTGAGTCACTTTGGAATCTAGTTGGCTTTAGTCTGATTTGTTTTCTTCGCCGAAAACCAATGTTTCTTAAACAAGGAGAAATAACGGCCTTTTACTTAATTTGGTATGGATTAGGGCGGATATTGATTGAAGGAATGCGTACAGATAGTCTTATGTTTCTGGGAATTCGCATATCCCAATGGCTATCAGCAGTTTTAGTTTTATTGGGAATTGTTTTAATTGTCTATAGACGTAGACAAACAAATATTCCATATTATCAATCTTAAAGGAGATTTATATGATTGAAATTTCTATCTTAATTATTGCACTTTCAGTTGCAGCAGTGTCTATTTACATTGTCTTGCTATTGACAAAATTATCAAAAGTAACAGATGAAGCACAAAAGAGTTTACAGATTTTAACTAGTGATGTCAATGTTACCCTTTACCAGACGAACGAGCTCTTAGCTAAAACCAATATTTTAGTTGAAGATGTCAATGGTAAAGTATCTACCCTAGATCCATTATTTGTTGCTGTAGCAGACTTATCAACTTCAGTTTCAGATCTCAATGCTTCAGCGCGTGATTTGACTGTGAAAGCCAAAGAGGCAGGAAAAAACACAGCTAAAGCTGGTGGAGTTCTATCAGCTATCAATCTATTTTCATCTATTTTAGGCAAGAAAGGAGAATAATATGGTAAAAAAATCTAGTATCTTTACCAGTATTTTATTAGGAGTAGCAGGAGGAGCTGCAGCAGCTATTTTCTTGACAAGCAAGTCAGGCAAGGCTGTCAAGGAAAGAGTTGTCAACTTTACGAAAGACTATCAAGAAAATTATGAAGATATTAATGCAGAACTTCTTCATAAAGCACAAGATTTTAAAAATCAGGCTGTTGGAAAATATCAAGAAGTTAGAGAGCAATTTGAGACTGGCGAGATAACGGTTGATAGCTTGATGAAGTCAAGCAAAGAAAAAGCACAGGTTGTCAAGGAACAATCTAAGGAAACATTTGAGCAAATCAAGGGAAAAATTGCTGAACAAAACCTAACAACTAGTGACTTAATCGCTTCTATTAAGGAAAAAACAGTAACGAGTTTACCAATTCTAGAAGAGAATGACCTCTATCAAGATGATATTGAACTCACTGTGGACGATTTAGTAGAGCCACAGAATAATGTTGAGTAATTACAGCATAAAAATGAGCAAATCCATAAAAGTTGGATTTGCTCATTTTTTATTTTTCAAGTAGTTAACAACTATGTTCCAGTGATGTTATTTTTAAGTTTACAGACCGTAAAGATAATCATCATCCTGCATAGCTTCAACTTCACCGAGTAGGTAACCGTTTCCGACTTGCGAGAAGAAGTCGTGGTTAGATGTACCAGTTGAGATACCGTTCATGACGATTGGGTTAACATCATCTGCTGAATCTGGGAAGAGTGGATCTTGTCCCAAGTTCATAAGAGCTTTATTGGCATTGTAACGCAAGAAAGTCTTTACTTCTTCAGTCCAACCAACTGGATCATAAAGTGACTCGGTATAGCCTTCTTCATTTTCATAGAGTTGGTAAAGAAGATCATACATCCAGTCACGTAGTTTATCTTGTTCCTCTTCAGGCAATTCATTAAAACCAAGTTGGAACTTGTAACCAATGTAAGTGCCATGAACAGACTCGTCACGAATGATGAGTTTGATGATTTCCGCAACGTTCGCTAGCTTGTTATTGCCAAGATAGTAGAGCGGAGTGAAGAAGCCAGAATAGAAAAGGAAGGTTTCTAGAAATACACTAGCAACTTTCTTTTCAAGAGGTGTACCCGTTTCGTAGATTTCGTTGATAATTTTTGCTTTACGTTGCAAGTATTCATTGCTGTTTGTCCATTCAAAAATCTCTTCAATTTCAGACTTGGTATTCAAGGTTGAGAAGATAGACGAATAGGATTTGGCATGGACAGACTCCATGAATTGAATGTTGTTGTAAACAGCTTCTTCATGTGGTGTGCGAATGTCATTACGAAGGGCTTGAACCCCTGTCTCAGATTGAAGCGTGTCCAAGAGGGTCAATCCACCGAAGACCTTACCGACCAAGTCTTTTTCTTGGCTAGTCAATTTCCGCCAATCATCCAAGTCATTTGACAAAGGGATACGGGTATCGAGCCAGAATTGCTCGGTCAATTTTTCCCAAGTTGACTTGTCAATCACATCCTCAATGGCGTTCCAGTTTATGGCTTTGTAATAGGTTTCCATATTCATCACTTTCTTTTCTCGAAATATCTATACTATTGTATCATATTTTCTGCTAAAAAACGCCTCAAGGACGTTCTTTAAATTTGATTGCATCAACAGAATATTCTGTGAAAACACGTAGAAACTGAAGACGGTATTTCTTCAGTTTCGTAGTTAGTAAGGTAGCTAGCTAATCCGCTGATAGCGGTTGGCGTAGATTAGGTAGTTGGCTTGCCAACATCTAATCTTGCTACGTCAGATTACACAACTCTCACAGTGGTTTGCGCCGACTTCTTCGCCGTCGTCTGTAAATGTACGAATGTAGTAGATAGACTTGATACCTTTGTTAAAGGCGTAGTTACGAAGAATGGAGAGATCGCGCGTGGTTTGTTTATTTTCTTTTTTCCATTCGTAGAGTTCCTTTGGAAGTTCACTGCGAAGGAAAAGAGTGAGGGATAAACCTTGGTCAACGTGTTCTGTTGCTGCTGCATAAACATCGATAACCTTACGCATATCCATATCGTAGGCAGACTTGTAGAATGGAATGGTTTCAGTTGCCAATCCAGAAGCTGGATAGTAGATTTTACCGATTTTCTTCTCTTGACGCTCTTCAATACGCTGGGTAATTGGGTGGATAGAAGCAGAAACATCGTTGATATAACTGATTGATCCGTTTGGTGCAACTGCCAGACGGTTTTGGTGATAAAGACCATCTGCCATTACTTTTTCACGCAATTCAGCCCAATCTTGTCCACTTGGAATGAAGATTCCTTTGAAGAGTGCTTTGACACGGTCAGATTGTGGTTGGTAATCACCGGTTACATACTTGTCGAAATAAGTACCGTCTGCATATTTTGATTTTTCAAAATTATAGAAAGTTGTTTTCCGTTCACGGGCAATATTATTTGATTCTACCAAGGTCCAGTAGTTGAGGAGCATGAAGTAGATATTAGTAAATTCTACGGCTGTTTTTGATCCGTAATCAATCAAGTTTTGAGCTAAGTAAGAGTGAAGTCCCATTGCCCCAAGACCGATTGAATGAGCCTGTTCATTACCAGCTTCAATAGAAGGAACGGCAGAGATGTGTGAATGATCTGTAACGTATGTTAAAGCGCGTGTCATGGTACGAACAGATTGACCAAAGTCGGGTGACTTCATGAGGTTAACAATATTGGTTGAACCCAAGTTACATGATACATCTGTTCCCATTGTCAAGTATTCCTGAGAATCGTTGATAAGGCTAGGAGTTTGTACTTGAAGGATTTCAGAACAGAGGTTAGACATGATGATCTTACCGTCAACTGGATTGCTGCGGTTAGCAGTATCAATGTTGATGACGTAAGGGTACCCAGATTCTTGTTGAAGTTTAGAAATTTCTGTCTCTAGATCACGAGCCTTGATTTTGGTCTTGCGAATGCGTGGGTTTGCCACCAACTCATCATATTTTTCTGTAATATCCAGATAGCTATAAGGCACACCGTATTCCAATTCGATAGAGTAAGGGCTGAAGAGGTACATATCTTCATTCTTACGTGCTAATTCATAGAACTTATCTGGAATGGTAATACCAAGCGATAGGGTTTTGACGCGTACTTTCTCATCGGCATTTTCCTTCTTAGTAGAAAGGAAGGCGATAATATCCGGGTGGAAGACATCAAGGTAAACAACCCCAGCACCTTGGCGTTGACCAAGTTGGTTAGAGTAAGAGAAGCTATCTTCAAAGAGTTTCATAACGGGAACGACCCCAGAGGCAGCTCCTTCGTAACCCTTGATTGGTGCCCCTGCCTCACGCAAGTTGCTGAGTGAAATTCCGACACCACCACCGATACGGGACAATTGCAGAGCGGAGTTGATGGAGCGACCAATTGAGTTCATGTCATCTGTTACTTGAATCAAGAAACAAGAAACCAACTCACCACGACGTGCGCGACCAGCGTTGAGGAAAGAAGGAGTAGCAGGCTGATAACGCAAATGAATCATTTCATTAGCTAAATTAAGTGCCAATTCTTCATTTCCTTCTGCAAAATACAAGGCGTTGAAGAGAACACGGTCTTCCATGCTCTCCAAATAGTAGGCACCGTCGTTTGTTTTAAGGGCATACTGATTGTAGAATTTGTAGGCAGCCATGAAAGACTTGAAGTGGAAGTTTTGATCCTTCAAAAACTGTTCGATTTTAATGAGGAACTCTGGACTATAGTTTTGTAAAAATTCACTTTCGATATAGTTTTCTTCTATTAAATAATCAATTTTTTCTAAGATAGAGTCAAATTGTTTTGTATTTGGAAGTACATTTTCATTAAAAAATGCTGTGAGAGCTTCTTGATCTTTATGAAGTGGAATTTGTCCATTTATAGGACGGTTGATTTCGTTATTTAAACGGAAGTAGGACACATCGCCTAATTCTTTCAAACTCATGATTGTAATCTCTTTCTATAAATAAATGAAAAAATGGGAGTGGGAGAGAACTCGATTAACCTCAAAAAAGGTTCGTTAACAAGTCCTCATTTTGAGCTAAAACGACCGTTTTGCCCTCCCACATAGCTCCAATAGTCAGAGTAGTGACTTATTGGAGGTTAGATTTGAAGTGTAGTACACGAATTTCTGAAATTTGTTTTGCAAATCCCATCTCCAACTTTTAACAGTCCACCGGACTGTTAAAGCCAATCAACCACTGTGGTGAGATGTTGACTCAAACTTTGAGTAGTGGAGTTAAACTTTTTACCAATCTCCAATAGGGCACTTGTTAAACAAGTGCTTTTAGTTTGCTTGGTTGGAAACCTGAGAAACTTTCTATCTCTGTTTCGATTACAGGAGCAGATGAGAAGCCAAGACCTTTAACGTGCTCGATAAATTCAGGTTGCTCATCCAAATTGATTTCTTGATAAGCAACATTATGCTGGTCCAAGAAACGCTTGGTCATCTTACATTGGACACAATCATGTTTTGAGTATACAGTTACCATAACTCTCTCCTTTTTGTTAATCACCAATCTAGGATACAAGATTTTGTGGTGAAAGTCAAGAAGTAAAAACTAAATATTGTGTTATATTTTATCTAAGAGTACTATATATAGTGTAAAAACCTAATATAGTCAAATTTTGGAGTTTATTGGAAAGATAGTGTTTTATCAGTTATGTCATGTATAAAATTCTCGTTTCTCTATAAATGTTATAAAATATAACGTGAAAAAGTAAGAAAGGAATTGCCTTTTTATAAAACAATTATGTATAATATAAAGACAAAATAGTTGAGGTGACATAAATGGAGAAAAGGTTTACAAATACATTATATATTGATAAGAAGGCATATTGTTACTTTGATTTAGAAATGTTGTGTCAGGAAAATGGAGTGGATATTCATACACTTCCTTATACAATTCGTGTTTTACTCGAAAGTTTAATTCGAAAAGAAGATGGGGTAGATGTTCTAAAATATCACATAGATAATCTTGTTGCCTATCAGGCTTATGCTCCAAAGGGAGAAATTCCTTTTAAACCCAGTCGAGTTATTTTGCAAGATTTTACAGGAGTACCAGTCGTTGTTGACTTAGCTTCCATGCGGGATGCAGTCGTCAAACAAGGAGGTAATCCTGATTTGATCAATCCAGAAATTCCTGTGGATTTGGTTATTGATCATAGTGTGCAGGTCGATTTCTTTGGCTCTGATACAGCTTTAGAGCAAAATATTGAGTTGGAATTTGAACGCAATCAGGAGCGGTATCAATTTCTGAAATGGGCAGAAGGAGCGTTTGATAATTATCGAGCGGTTCCGCCGGCAACCGGTATTATTCACCAAGTTAATATTGAATTTTTGAGTGATGTCATTATTGAAAAAGATGGTTGGCTCTATCCAGATTCTATGTTTGGGACAGATAGCCATACAACCATGATCAACGGAATTGGTGTGCTTGGTTGGGGTGTGGGAGGAATTGAAGCAGAAGCGGCCATGCTTGGCGAGGCTTCCTATTTCCCTGTGCCAGAGGTGATTGGTGTTCGTTTGGTTGGAGAAATGCCGAAGATAGCAACTGCTACAGATTTAGCCTTAAAAGTAACGCAAGTTTTGCGTCAGGAAAATGTAGTTGGAAAATTTGTGGAGTTTTTTGGACCAGGCCTAGCTTCCTTGACTTTGGCAGACCGAGCAACAGTCGCGAATATGGCTCCTGAGTATGGTGCTACCTGTGGTTATTTCCCAATTGATGCAGAAACTCTTAACTATATGCGTTTAACCAATCGTTCGGAAGAACAAATTCGACTGACAGAAACCTACGCAAAGGTCAATCATTTTTATTATGATGAGAAAAAGTACCCGACCTATACCAAGGTTATTGAGTTAGACCTATCTAGTTTAACTCCTTCCATTTCTGGACCAAAACGGCCACAGGATTTGATAGAATTAGCAAATGCTAAGGAAGAATTTCAAGCTAGTCTGGTTCGTGAGGCAGGTGTGAGAGGCTTTGGTTTAGGAGAAGAGGAATTAGATAAGACGGCAGAAGTCGTATTTAATTCAGAAGATAAAGAAGAGATAAAGACAGGGCACGTTGCTATTGCTGCCATTACCTCTTGTACCAATACTTCAAACCCATATGTGCTACTAGCTGCGGGGCTTTTAGCCAAAAATGCAGTTGAGAAAGGCTTGACAGTAGCTAAGACTGTTAAAACCTCCCTGGCACCGGGATCTAAGGTGGTAACAGGCTATTTACGAGATTCTGGTTTGCAGACTTATCTAGACGCTCTTGGATTCAACTTGGTAGGTTATGGTTGTACCACCTGTATTGGAAACTCAGGGGACTTATCACCAGAAGTCGCCGAGGCTATTAAAAATGAGGATTTGCTCGTATCGGCAGTCTTGTCAGGAAATCGAAACTTTGAAGGACGTATTAATCCCTTGGTTAAGGCTAATTTTTTAGCTAGCCCACCTCTTGTTGTAGCTTATGCCTTGGCTGGTAACATGAATTGTGACTTGACAAGTGAACCTTTAGGTTTTGATGAAGTAGGAAAAGCTGTTTATTTAGCTGATATTATGCCAAGTCGTGATGAAGTAGATGCTTATATTGAGCGTTATGTTACTCCAGATTTGTTCAGGGCAGAATACCAACAAGTTTTCACAGATAGTCAAGCTTGGAATGAGATTGAAACGGCAACTGGTCAAAATTATCAATGGGATAGTCAGTCAACTTACATTCAAAATCCGCCTTACTTTGATCAGTTGAAAGAAGATTTGACTTTGAAACCTCTTCGGAATTTAGCAGTGCTAGCTAAATTTGGCGATACAGTTACGACAGACCATATTTCGCCAGCGGGTAATATCGCTCGCACTAGCCCGGCAGCTAGCTACTTAGAAGACAATGGGGTAAGCTTTATGGACTTTAATTCTTACGGTAGCCGTCGAGGGAATCACGAGGTCATGATGAGAGGGACTTTTGCCAATATTCGCATCAAAAATGAACTGGCTGATGGGAAAATTGGTGGATGGACTAAGTATAGAGGTGAGATAGTATCCATTTATGATGCAGCCATGGCTTATCAATTAGCAGGCATTGGTAGCTTGGTTATTGCAGGTAAAGACTATGGTATGGGGTCCAGTCGAGATTGGGCAGCAAAAGGTGCAAGCTTGCTTGGAGTTCAAGCTGTATTGGCAGAATCTTTTGAACGCATTCATCGCTCCAACCTTGTTATGATGGGGGTCCTTCCCTTGCAATTTTTAGAAGGACAGACAGCAGAGAGTCTTGGTTTGACTGGTTTAGAACGCTATGACATTGACCTGCCAGCTGATCCAAAAGTTGGTCAGCTGATTCGAGTGCGAGCTGTTTCAGAAGATGGAACCAAGGAATTTGACGTTCGTCTGCGTTTTGATGCCGTGGCAGATATTCGCTATTACCGTCACGGAGGTATTTTGCCAATGGTTGTACGAAAGAAATTAGGAGGAGCAATATGACAGAAAGTCAAGGTTTGAAGGACATGATTGCCTGCGAGACACGGATTTGTGCAATTGAAAATGAAGCCCTTTCTTATGCAGGTTATGATATTTCTGAGTTGATGGATAACAATGCTTCCTTTGAAGAGGTCATTTACCTCCTTTGGAATTTACACTTACCGACTCAGATTGAACTCAATCATTTTGAAAAGAGTCTACGGTCGGAGTACGCTATCTCAGATGCAGTGGAACAGTGTATCTTAATTCAGTCTCGTAAGCATCTACATCCTATGAGTGTTCTTCGTTCGACGGTTTCCCTTCTTGGTGTTTACAACATTCATGCTGAGGAGAATTCCTTAGAAGCTTTGTACGACCAGTCTATTCAGATTATGGCTAAGGTGCCGACTATAATTGCTAGCTTTGCTCGTTTTCGTCAAGGTCTAACTCCGATTGAACCGAGGGAGGACTTGGGGTTTGCGGCAAATTTCCTCTATATGCTGACAGGCGAGGAGCCTACGGAACTTCAAGTGAAGGCTTTTAATAAGGCGTTGGTTTTGCACGCAGACCATGAACTAAACGCTTCTACCTTTGCGGCACGGGTTACGGCTTCCACTTTGACAGACTTATACTCCTGTGTAACGACGGCCATTGGTACGCTTAAGGGGTCGCTACATGGCGGAGCAAACGAACGGGTGTTCGATATGCTCTTAGCTATCCAAGAGAGCGGCGATACGGAAGGCTACTTGCAGCAAAAATTAGACTCCAAAGAAAAGATTATGGGTTTTGGTCATCGTGTCTATCGGAGAGAAGATCCTCGACAAAGATATTTGAAAGAAATGGCGAGAGACTTGACGACGGGAACAGAAAACGAAGCTTTTTATCAACTCTCTCAAGAAGTGGAAAACTTTATCAAGCATAAGAAGGGACTGATTCCCAATGTCGATTTTTATTCCGCGACAGTCTATCATGTTCTAGGGATTGACAGTGATATTTTTACGTTAATTTTTGCTATGAGCCGAATGGCTGGTTGGATTGCTCATGTACAGGAACAACGTAAGAATAACAAGTTAATTCGTCCGCGTTCTTCTTATTTAGGAGCACGAGATCTGACTTATATCCCAATTGGAAAGAGGTAAAGTAATGGCAGAATTGATTCAAATGAAAACAGGGAGTTTAGTTGTCCCTGACAGACCAGTTATTCCTTATATTGAAGGGGATGGTGTGGGAAAGGATATCTGGCCAGCTACGCAGGCAGTAGTGGATAAGGCAGTTGAGAAAGCCTATGGTGGCAACCGTCAGATTATCTGGGAAAAGATGCAAGCAGGCGAAGCAGCTTTTGAGGCCCTTGGAACCTACCTGCCTGATGAAACCATTGAGCGAGTGAAGGAGACTTTAGTTGCTATCAAGGGTCCTTTGGGAACACCAGTTGGTGGGGGGCATCGTTCCTTGAATGTTGCTTTGCGTCAAGATTTGGATCTTTATGCCTGTGTCCGTCCTATTCGTTACTTCAAAGGTGTTCCAAGCCCTCTAAAAGAACCTGAAAAAACGCAGATGACTATTTTCCGTGAAAATACAGAGGATATATACGCAGGTATTGAGTGGGAAAAAGGGACTGCTGAAGTAGCCCAAGTCCTCGCTTTTCTACAAGAAAAAATGGGCGTCACTAAAATTCGCTTTCCTGAAAGTTCTAGCATCGGCATCAAGCCCATTTCTCAGGAAGGAAGTCAGCGTCTGATTCGGGCAGCTATTGATTATGCTCTCAAGGAGAAGTTAACAATTGTAACCTTGGTTCACAAGGGAAATATCCAGAAATTTACGGAAGGTGGCTTCCGTAAATGGGGGTATGAGTTGGCTCAAGCAGAATATGCTGACCAGTTAGCTAACGGAAAGTTGGTGGTTAATGATATCATTGCGGACAATTTCTTACAGCAGGTTCTTTTAGCTCCAGAAAAATTTCAAGTTGTCGCTCTGACCAATCTAAATGGTGATTATGCAAGTGATGCATTAGCAGCTCAAGTTGGAGGAATCGGTATCTCTCCTGGAGCTAATATCAATTATCAGACAGGGCATGCAATCTTTGAGGCTACTCATGGAACAGCTCCAGATATTGCAGGTGAGAACAAAGCAAACCCCTCCTCTCTTTTACTATCAGCCTGTATGATGTTGGATTATCTCGGCTGGACTGAGGCCAGCAGGTTGATTATTTCATCCTTAGAAGCGGCTTTTGAAAACGGTAAAGTTACGGCAGATTTTGCAAAAATGTTAGGAAAAACAGGGCTGTCAACTAGTGAATTTGCTGAGGTACTTATTACCACTATGGAAAGATGAGTTAAATTAATCGAGAGCTTTTCTGCTATCCAAATTTGAAAGAACGATAAAAAAATCTTGAAAATGATTTCAAAAAGTGGTATAATATCGTTTGTAAGGGTTATCATTCGCTAACCTACAATATTGAAAAAACAAAGGAGAATCCAAATATGGCTTCAAAAGACTTCCACATTGTGGCAGAAACAGGTATTCACGCACGTCCAGCAACTTTGCTTGTTCAAACTGCTAGCAAGTTTGCTTCAGATATCACTTTGAACTACAAAGAAAAATCAGTTAACCTTAAATCTATCATGGGTGTTATGAGTCTTGGTGTTGGTCAAGGCGCTGATGTAACAATCTCTGCAGAAGGTGCTGATGCTGACGATGCTATCGCAGCGATCACTGAAACAATGGAAAAAGAAGGATTGGCATAAGAATATGACAGAAATGCTAAAAGGAATTGCAGCATCTGATGGTGTTGCCGTTGCTAAGGCATATTTACTCGTTCAGCCAGATTTGTCCTTCGAAACTGTTACAGTTGAAGATACAAATGCAGAAGAGGCTCGTTTGGATGCTGCTCTTGCAGCCTCTCAAAACGAGCTTTCTGTTATTCGTGAGAACGCAGTAGCTAGCCTAGGTGAAGAAGCCGCAGCTGTATTTGATGCACATTTGATGGTTCTTGCTGACCCAGAAATGATTGGTCAAATTAAGGAAACTATCCGTGCCAAGAAAACAAATGCTGAAACAGGTTTGAAAGAAGTTACGGATATGTTTATCGCAATCTTTGAAGGTATGGAAGATAACCCATACATGCAAGAGCGCGCAGCAGACATTCGTGACGTAGCAAAACGTGTATTGGCACACTTACTTGGTGTACGTTTACCAAACCCAGCTACAATTGATGAAGAATCTATCGTTATTGCACATGACTTGACACCTTCAGATACAGCACAGTTGAATAAACAGTTTGTAAAAGCCTTTGTAACCAACATCGGCGGACGTACAAGCCACTCAGCTATCATGGCTCGTACACTTGAAATTGCTGCTGTTTTGGGTACAAATAACATTACTGAAATCGTTAAAGACGGTGATGTATTGGCTGTTAACGGTATCACAGGTGATGTAGTGATTAACCCTTCTGAAGAAGTGATTGCAGAATTTAAAGCAGCTGGTGAAGCCTATGCTAAACAAAAAGCTGAATGGGCACTTTTGAAAGATGCTCAAACAGTTACAGCTGACGGCAAACACTTTGAATTGGCAGCAAACATCGGTACACCAAAAGACGTTGAAGGTGTAAACGATAACGGTGCTGAAGCAGTTGGTCTTTACCGTACAGAATTCTTGTACATGGATTCGCAAGACTTCCCGACTGAAGATGAGCAATACGAAGCTTACAAGGCTGTTCTTGAAGGCATGAATGGCAAGCCAGTTGTGGTTCGTACAATGGACATCGGTGGTGATAAGGAACTTCCTTACTTCGACCTTCCACACGAAATGAACCCATTCCTTGGTTTCCGTGCCCTTCGTATCTCTATTTCTGAGACTGGTAACCAAATGTTCCGTACTCAGTTGCGTGCCCTTCTTCGTTCATCTGTACATGGTAAACTTCGTATCATGTTCCCAATGGTTGCCTTGTTGACTGAATTCCGTGCAGCAAAAGCAATCCTTGAAGAAGAAAAAGCAAACTTGTTGGCTGAAGGTGTAGCAGTTGCAGATGATATCCAAGTTGGTATCATGATTGAAATCCCTGCAGCAGCAATGCTTGCAGACCAATTTGCAAAAGAAGTTGACTTCTTCTCAATTGGTACAAACGACCTCATCCAGTACACTATGGCAGCTGACCGTATGAACGAACAAGTTTCATACCTCTACCAACCATACAACCCATCAATCCTTCGCTTGATCAACAATGTTATCAAGGCTGCACACGCAGAAGGCAAGTGGGCTGGTATGTGTGGTGAGATGGCTGGTGATCAACAAGCTGTTCCGCTCCTTGTCGGAATGGGATTGGATGAGTTCTCTATGAGTGCAACATCAGTACTGCGTACACGTAGCCTTATGAAGACACTTGACACAGCTAAGATGGAAGAATATGCTCACCGTGCGTTGACAGAATGTGCAACTGCAGAAGAAGTTCTTGAACTTCAAAAAGAGTATGTTGATTTCAACTAATAGTAAATAGATAGAAGCAAGGATAGTTTTCTCCTTGCTTTTTCAATATAGAAAAAATAGACTTGCTTTTGCAAGTCTATTGATATGCTAGTTTTTTTGATAGAATTTATTGTGCTGATAAACAGGATCAAATGTTAGATTGATACCTAGTTTACGAAGGACACTCTTGTCTTCATCGGATAGGATAACGGTTGAGTGGGCCTCGCTACCGTTTAATTGTCCTAATTCTTTCATGGCACGCGCAGCGATAGAGCTATCCTGTGCTGTGATGGCAAGGGCGTTAAGGATTTCGCTGGCATCGAGTCTTGTGTTTGTTTTATCCAAGTAATCTGCTTTCAGTTCTTGGATTGGGCGGATATAGTTTGGTTCAATAAGGAGAACTTGGTCGTCAATTTGTGCGATTTGTTTGATGGCATTCAAAAGGACGGTAGCAGTTGGTTTAAGGAGGTCTGAGGTCTTACCTGTAACAATTTCGCCAGTTGGCAACTGAATAGCAAGGGCAGGGCTAGCTGTCAGCTCTGCTTTTTCGCGTGCAGCGACAACCACCTTACGATCAGCAGGAGTAACACCGACTTCATTCATGAGAAGTTCAATCTTTTTAACAGCTTGCTCGCTCACTCGCTCTGCCTTGAAATCAACCAAGGTTTGATAGTAGCGGCGGATGATTTCCTGCTTGGATGCTTCAATAGCAGCTTCTTCGTTAACAATGGAATAGCCGACCATGTTGACCCCCATATCCGTCGGTGAAGCATAAGGTGATTTACTCAAAATGCGCTCAAAAGTACGGTTAAGAACAGGGAAGACTTCAATATCACGGTTGTAATTGACCGCTGTTTTTCCGTAGGTTTGGAGGTGGAATGGATCAATCATGTTAAGGTCATCCAGGTCAGCTGTAGCTGCTTCGTATGCCAAGTTGACAGGATGGTGGAGCGGCAAATTCCATACTGGGAAGGTTTCAAACTTAGCATAACCTGATGTTACTCCGTGCAGCTGGTCGTGGTAAAGTTGAGAGATACAAGTCGCTAACTTACCTGAACCAGGTCCAGGCGCGGTTACGACAACCAGGTTACGGCTGGTTTCGATGTAGTCGTTTTTCCCCATTCCTTCAGGTGAGATGATATGGTCGATGTCAGAAGGATAACCTTTGATTGGATAGTGGAGGTAAGACTTGATGCCGTGTTTTTCCAATTGCTTGCGGAAGGCATCCGCTGCTGGTTGGTTGCGGTACTGAGTAATGACAACTGAACCAACATAAATATCAATATCATTGAAGGTATCAATCAAGCGGAAGACTTCTTGGTCGTAAGAAATGCCCAAGTCACCACGTGCCTTAGAATGCTCAATATTGCTAGCGTTGATTGCAATGACAATTTCAACTTGATCTTTCAACTCTTGGAGGAGTTTGATTTTGTTATCTGGTTCATAGCCTGGCAAAACACGAGCTGCGTGGAAATCTTCTAGCATTTTTCCGCCAAATTCCATGTAGAGCTTGCCTTCAAACTGGGCAATTCGCTCCAAAATGTGATCACGTTGTAGGTTCAAATACTTATTTGAATCAAAAGCAATCTGTTTCATACTAATAAAGTCCTCCATATAATCAATAAATTGGGTCCATGTTTGGAAAAAACAAAAAATGCCCCCTAAAATATAGGGAGCTTTTTTTCTGACCTCACAAAAGAGGTGCCCGAACAGTACTATAACAAACTAAGTTGTTCTTGTCAAGAAAAAGACAGAACCAAGAATGTTAAACGAATGTTTAAAAAATATTTTATTTTCATTAAATTAATCGTTGACTTTATTAAAATAAAGTGTAAAATAATATTAAACAAATATTTAATTTCTGTTTAAGGAGATATTTATGAAAAACCTGATGAAAAATAAATTATTCCTATCTAGTTTTGTAGCTGATTTGATTTCAAATTTTGGTGATACCCTTTACTATCTAGCTCTGATGAACTACGTCTTACTATTGCCAGATACCAAGTTTGCTTTGGCTATGATTACAGCCTCTGAAACCTTACCAATCTTGGCTGGTCTTTTTATCGGAATCTGGGCTGATAAAACTAAGAATAAGTTGGATACCATTCTAGCAACTCTTATAGTTCGTGTTGGTTTGTATGCCCTCGTTGGTTTTCTAATGGGGTTTGCGCCAGCTCTCTGGGTTGTAGCAATAGTTTGTGTGGTGAATTTCCTGTCTGATTTGGCAGGTCAATATGAAAATGGTCTTTATCTGCCAGTTAGTTTGCGGGTTGTAGCAGCAGAAGACCGTGAGTCTGCCATGGCTTTCAAGATGACGGTGAAATCACTTTTGCAAATTGCATTCCAAGCCAGCGGAGCTATCCTAATCGGCTTTATGTCTTATCAAAATCTTGCTTTCTTCAATGCAGGGACCTTTTTGGCCAGTCTTGCAATTATGATGATACTGTGTCCAGCTCTTGCGAAACTCTTGAAGGAAAATCCTATCCAGCAAGCTGAACAAGTGGAAACGGAGACAGGGATTATCAAGAGCATGCGTCAAAGTCTTAAAGACTCCTATCAAGCTATCCAAGATATTCCTGTCCTAAAAGCTTCTATCATTACCATTGCTAGCTTAAACGCAATCTTTACGGCTCTATCACCCCTAGTTATCCTTAATATGAAGGAATTTTCAGATTTTGTTATTGCTAATGCAGGGACAACCGTTGCGCTCATTTCTATTCTCTTTTCAGTTGGTAGCATCCTTGGTTCAAGTATTGGGATGGCTCTCTTCAAAAATGTCAGCTTGATCAATCTTCTCAAGTTTTCCACCCTCATGCCTGTCATCCTTTTCGCAGGTTTCTTCCTTCATAATATCTACATGGTACTGGCGGTTATTTTTGCAACTGCTATGACCTTGGGCGTCTTTAATCCCAAAATGAATGCCTTGGTCTTGAATGAATTGCCAGAGGATAAATTGGCGACCGTTGGCGGTGGTATTGATAGCTTCTGTCAAATTGGTATGGTTGCTGGTCAAGCCTTGGTTGCTTTTATGGTGACAGTTCTATCTGCGACGAGTATTTCCCTTATCTTCCTCTTGCTTTCTGTGGGGCTATTGAGCTTTACTATTCTTACAGGGTACAAGTCTGCAAAATCAGTAGTAAACACTTGAAAAGAAATCTATGCAAGCAGATTTAAGGTGCTAAAACCAAGCCTATCAGGAGAAGAAACTATGAAAAAACTAATCCGTAATAAATTGTTCCTCTCTAGCTTTGTAGCGGACTTGATTTCAAACTTTGGGGATGTCTTGTATTACTTGGCTTTGATGAACTATGTTTTACTCTTGCCAGATACTAAATTCGCCTTGGCGATGATTACAGCCTCTGAAACCTTGCCAATTTTGGCTGGTCTCTTTATCGGAATTTGGGCAGATAAGACGGAAAATAAATTGGATACCATTCTGGCAACCTTAGTGGTTCGTATTGGTCTATACAGTCTGGTAGGTTTACTGATGGGGTTTGCTCCAGCGCTTTGGGTTGTGGCAGTGGTCTGTGTCATCAATTTCTTCTCTGACTTAGCTGGTCAATATGAAAATGGTCTTTATATGCCAGTCAGTTTGCGGGTTGTGGCAGCAGAAGACCGTGAAGCTGCCATGGCCTTTAGGAACTCTGTGGGAGGTGTCTTGTTAATTATCTTCCGCTCTAGCGGCGCTATCTTAATTGGTTTCATGTCTTATCAGAGTCTAGCCTTTCTCAATGCAGGGACTTTCTTGGCTAGTCTTGCGATTATGATGATTCTTCGTCCAGCTCTTGCCAAATTGTTGAAAGAAAATCCTATCAAACAAACTGAGCAAGTAGAAACAGAGGCGGGCATTATCAACGGTCTTCGTCACAGTCTCAAAGAATCCTATCAAGTCATTCAAAAGATTCCTATCCTAAAAACTTCTATAATTGCCATTACTTGCTTTAATGCTATCTTTTCGGCTATTTCCCCACTGGTTATCCTCACAATGAAGGAATTTCCAGCCTTTCTTATTGTTAATTCAGGGATAACAGTTGCCTTGGTCTTTAATCTCTTTTCAGCTGGGTACATTCTGGGGTCTAGTATCGGTATGGCACTCTTTAAGGATATCAGCTTTGCCAACCTCCTTAAGTTCTGTATCCTTATGCCTGTATTACTGTTTACAGGCTTCTATTTTCACAATGTTTATATGGTGATGGCCTTTATTTTAGTTATTACGATGACGACTGGAATCATCAATCCCAAATTGTATGCTTTGATAATGAATGAATTACCAGAGGATAAGCTGGCTACGGTTAATGCTGGAATGAATACACTATTTAATATTGGTAGTGTTGCTGGCCAAGCCTTGGTTGCCTTCATGGTGACAGTTTTATCTGCGACGAGTATTTCTCTCGTCTTTCTCTTGCTTTCGGTGGGACTATTAAGCTATACTATTCTTAAAAGGACATAAAATTGCAACATCAATAGTGAATGTTTAGAAAGAAACCTATGAAATTAGATTACCGTGAGTATAGAAGTGAAATTGTTGAAAAATTCTTCATTCCCTTGATTGTCAAGGAACGTGAGGAGCCTTTTGAAGCAGATTTATCACAGAAAGAAAAAGACATTTTGAAAGATGCTTTAGAAATTCGTGATGAGATTGAAGGAAAATTAGCTGATTTTCGTCAGGAAGTCAATGAGGTCTTTCTCTGGGGACAAATTTTTACTCTCTTGCATAGCTTGTATTTTTATTTGCTCAATCAAGGGCAGGACCCACAGACTGTTGAGGATGCCTGTCAGTTGATTTTGGACTTGTCACAGGAAGAAGTTGAAGAAGCTATGAGAACCATGCTGGCATCAGAAAATGACGGTCATCGGGAACAAGACCTCAGCCTCATGGAACTTTTGGAGAAAACAGATAAAAAGCCAGCAGATAAATGGTACTGGTCACTAGCTATTCGCAATCCCTTGGAAACAGTTGGACGTTCTGTGGAAGTCTTGAACAGGTTGCTGCCTATCTATCAACCTTATTTTGAACAGGCAAGGGCAGAGCGTGAAGCTTTTGCTAGGGATTTTGACATCGAAAAATTGTATCGAGAATCCAAGCAATTATCCATGACTAGCTTGGATGCTTTGGGTGTAGATACTGCCCGCTTCTTCGTCCTTAGTCCATGGTGCTTTTGGTTTGCCTATTATGGTAATGAAACATTTGACTACATGAAGGTTGCTCTTCTGGCTTCCTGTCGGATTGACCAAATTCTGCTATCAACTAATGAGTTAGATGTGGATGGTTTAACCGCTGCTCTCAAGGTTATCAGCGATAGCACACGCTATCAGGTTTTGGTAGAATTGACCAAGCCTCATGCCAAGAGCAAAGACATCGCTGAGCGGCTCAATATTACAGGGGCAGCAGTGTCTTTCCACACCCAGAAACTGATTAACGGCGATTTGCTTCTCTTTAATACAAAGGATAGCGATGTTAAATATAGTGTCAATCGTGACCTACTCCAACAGATGATTGCCAAATTGACAGAGGATTTTGATCTTGATTCATAAGTAGAAAACACGGCAGAAGCTGTGTTTTTCTTCGGTCAAAATAGGGAGTATTCTTTGAAATATGGTATAATAAAGGGTGACTTGCCTAGGTAAGTCAATGAGAAGGAGAAAGAAATGCAAGAATTACAAAAAAAGCTGGCTGTGGAGTTTGGGATTGATTTTAGTGATTTATCCTTGTTGGAAACGGCTTTTACCCATACGTCCTATGCCAATGAGCACCGCCTTCTAAAAATTTCACACAACGAACGCTTGGAATTTTTAGGAGACGCTGTTCTGCAATTGATTATTTCCAAGTATTTGTATCAGAAATATCCTGATTTTCCAGAGGGAGAAATGTCAAAACTTCGCTCGACATTTGTGCGTGAGGAGTCCCTAGCTGGTTTTTCTCGTACCTGCGGTTTTGATCGTTATATCAGATTGGGGAAGGGTGAGGAGAAATCTGGCGGTCGCAATCGTGATACCATTCTAGGAGATGCTTTCGAGGCTTTCTTAGGGGCTCTGCTATTGGATAAGGGGGAAAAGAGTGTAGAGGCCTTTCTTCATCAGGTAATGATTCCACAACTAGAGATAGGTAACTTTGAACGAGTGACGGACTACAAGACTGCCTTGCAGGAAATCCTGCAGGTCAATGGTGAAATCACGATTACCTATCAGGTGGTTTCTGAGTCAGGTCCAGCGCATGATAAGGTGTTTGAAGTGGAAGTCTTAGCGGAAAATCGTATGATTGGTCGTGGAAAGGGCCGGTCTAAGAAATTAGCAGAACAGGCTGCTGCCAAAAATGCGGTGGAGGCCAGAGGATAAGTATGTATCTTAAATCGATTGAAATGCAAGGTTTTAAGTCCTTTGCAGATAAGACCAAGGTCGTTTTTGACCGTGGAGTTACCGCAGTTGTTGGACCAAATGGGTCTGGGAAATCCAACATTACAGAGAGTCTGCGTTGGGCCTTGGGGGAATCTTCTGCTAAGAGCTTGCGTGGTGGAAAAATGCCGGATGTTATCTTTGCGGGTACGGAAAGTCGCAAAGCTCTTAACTATGCCTCTGTGGTGGTAACCTTGGATAATGCTAGTGGTTTTATTGCGGATAAGGACAAGGAAATCAAGGTGGAACGACAGATCTATCGCTCAGGAGATAGTGAGTACCTCATCGATGGCAAAAAAGTTCGCTTGCGTGATGTACATGACTTGTTCATGGATACTGGTCTAGGGCGGGATTCTTTTTCAATTATTTCCCAAGGGCGAGTGGAGGCAATTTTCAATTCCAAACCAGAGGAGCGTCGCGCTATCTTTGAAGAAGCGGCTGGGGTACTCAAGTATAAGACTCGTAAGAAAGAAACCGAAAGCAAATTAGCTCAGGCTCAAGATAACCTTGATCGCTTGGAAGACATCATCTACGAGTTGGACAATCAGGTCAAACCACTAGAAAAACAAGCGCAGACTGCTAAAAAGTTCTTAGAATTAGATGGACAACGCAGGGAACTCTATCTGGATGTTTTGGTAGCTCAGATAGTAGCTGGTCGTGAAAAATTGACTGCCAAACAAGAAGAATTGGAAGTTGTCAAAGCAGACTTAGCTAGTTATTACACCTTGCGTTCTAATCTAGAGCAGGAAAACCAAGACCTCAAAAATCAACGTCATCTTTTAACAGAGCAGATGGAGAGAGAGCAGGCAGTTCGTTTGGATTTGACCAAGTTGATTAGCGACCTGGAGCGCAAGATCGAAGTTCATAAATTAGAATCCAGTCAAAATGAATCCAGTAAGCAAGAGGCTCAAGAACGTCTGCAGACCCTACAGGAGAAGTTGGACAAGACTAGACAGCAGGTTGCAGAAAAAACAGACCTGATTGCAGATTTGAAGAGCAAGCTAGCAGGTCTTAAAGAGAAAATTGCAGGACTTGAAAAAGAAATTACTTACTTCTCAGAAGATCCAGAACAGGTCTTGGATCATTTGCGTGAGCAGTATGTGAGCCTTTTGCAAGAAGAGGCTGATTTGTCCAACAATCTGACCAAGGTAGAGCAGGATATTGCTAACCAGATTCGTCTATCTGAAAGTCAATCGGAAGAGATTCAGCGTTTACAAATTGAAAAAGAAGCGGTAGAAAGAGAAGTTTCTACGAGTCAGCAGGAAAGAAGTCAGGCAGAAACTACCTTGTCTCAACTCTTGAAAGACTATCAGGAACAAGCGCAAACCTTACAAGAAGAGGAGCGGGATTACCAGCAGGAACAAGGGGTTATGTTTGAGCTTTTGGATCAGGTCAAGGCCAAGCAAGCACGTCAAGCCAGCCTCGAAGCAATCCTGAAAAATCACTCCAACTTCTATGCTGGAGTCAAGTCAGTTTTGCAAAATGCTCAGTCTATCGGAGGCATCATCGGGGCTGTTAGTGAACACTTGACCTTCGATACCCGCTATCAGACTGCCCTTGAAATTGCTCTTGGTGGAGCTAGTCAGCATGTCATCGTCGAGGATGAAGCGACAGCCAAGTCAGCCATTTCTTTCCTTAAGCAGCAACGACAGGGGCGGGCAACCTTCTTGCCATTGACGACCATTAAGCCACGTCAGCTAGCTGGTCATCATGAGTCCGTTTTGACGACAGCGACTGGCTTTCTTGGTATGGCGAGTGATTTGGTGACCTATGAACCACGTCTCCGCACTATTTTCCAGAATTTGCTGGGGACCATTGCCATATTTGATACGGTTGATAATGCCAATCAGGCAGCGCGTGCGACCAAGTTCCAAGTGCGAATGGTGGCCTTGGACGGCTCGGAAATCCGTCCTGGAGGAGCTTTTGCCGGAGGTAGCAATCGTACCAATAACACCACCTTCATCAAACCAGAATTGGACCAGTTGTTAGGGGAAATAGCAGAGCTGTCCAATCAGTTGAAAGCTCAAGAAGACAAGGTTGCACATCAGAAAGCAAGTCTTGAGCAAGCTCGTCAAACCTTAGAAAATATAAAAACACAAGGCGAAGAAGCTCGGTTAGCTGAACAAGAAATCCGTCTCCGTCACGAGCAAGCTGAGGAACGGCTGAAACAAGTGACCAGTCTGTATAGTTTGCAAGTCAGTCAGACCAGTCCGGCTATTTTGACAGAATTACAAGAACTACAGATAAGTTATCAAACAGATTTAGCTGTCATGGCAGACAAGAAAATTCAGCTCAATCAACAGATTGAAGAGGTGAAGAATAATCGAGATGCCATTCAAGAAAATCTGACCAATTTGCAAGATCAACTGTCCAGCTTGAAATTGGAGCAGACCCAATTTGTTGGTCAACTTGGCTTTGAGCAAACAGACTTGACTCGCTTGCAGGAAGAAGTTGCCTCAACGGAGAAGGAAGCTGGGATTCTTGAAGATATTATCAATCAGAAGTCGGTTGCAATTGATGATACTAGCTTAGATGTCTTGCAAGAGCAATTGGAAGCTGCCTTGAAGAAGCAAGATGAAACCAACCAGATACAAATTCGTTTGAAATTTGAATTGGAAGATATTGATGGCCAGTTTGAAGACTTGGAAAGTCGTTTGGAGCAGGCCCGTCTGAAGAATGATGATTTGATTCGCAAGCAAGCCAAATTAGAAGCTGATTGTGAGCAAGCTAGTGACAAGTTGATGACTCTTTTAGCCAATCTTGGTGAGCAGTATAAGATGAGCTTTGAAGAAGCACAGGCTAAAGCCAAGGCGGTAGAAAATCTGGCTCAATCAGAAGGACAGGTCAAGGATTTGGAGCGGGCTATTCGTGCTCTAGGTCCAGTTAACTTGGATGCCATCGAGCAGTATGATGAAGTCCACAATCGCTTGACCTTCCTCAATGAACAGCGAACAGACATCCTATCTGCTCGTGACCTTCTCTTGAATACCATTCATGAGATGGATGATGAGGTCAAGGAACGCTTCAAGGTTACCTTTGAGGCGATTCGCGAAAGCTTTAAAACAACTTTCAAGCAAATGTTTGGCGGTGGCTCTGCGGACTTGATATTAACCAGTCCAGATATTCTGACTGCGGGTGTCGAGATTTCAGTTCAGCCTCCGGGTAAGAAAATCCAATCTCTCAACCTTATGTCAGGTGGCGAAAAAGCCCTCTCGGCTCTTGCTCTGCTATTCTCCATTATCCGCGTCAAGACCATTCCTTTTGTTATTTTGGACGAGGTGGAGGCGGCCTTGGACGAGGCCAATGTCAAGCGTTTCGGGGACTATCTCAATCGCTTTGACAAGGATAGCCAGTTTATCGTTGTAACCCACCGTAAAGGGACAATGGCGGCGGCAGATGCTATGTATGGGGTCACCATGCAGGAATCTGGCGTGTCCAAGATTGTTTCGGTGAAACTTAAAGATGTGGAAGATTTTGCCAAATAGAGCAGTTACCCTTGGGATTTTCTCAAGGGTTTTGCCATTAGATGTGGTATAATAAAAGAACTGGGAAAAGGGGAAGAATATGACAATTAAGAAGATTATTGCGACAGATATGGACGGAACTTTCCTGCGTGAAGATCATACTTTTGATAAGGACCGTTTACGTCGTGTCCTAGACCAGTTTCAACAGGCTGGTTACTTGTTTGTAGCTGCTAGTGGTCGTTCACTGCCAAGTTTGAAGATGGTTTTTGAAGGTTTTGAAGAGGAGATGGCCTTTGTAGCTGAAAATGGTGCCATTGTGACCTATGGTCATCAGGAAATTTATATTGATGACCCGATTGCGCCAGAAGTTTATATGAAACTAGTAAATGATTTAGTGGCAAGTGGCTATGCGCAACCTCATCATATAACCTTGTCTGGTATACAGCAATCTTATATGTTAAAAACGATTGAGAAAGATTTGCTCAAAGACTTATCAGGCTATTATCTATCCATTGGCTTAGTTGATGATTTTTCGCAAGTGGAAGAAGATATTATTAAGTTGAATGTGTTCTTTGATGAAGCAATTCGAGATGAGGCTCAGGATTGGATAAACAATAACTTTGACAATCTAACAGCAGTGACAACAGGTTTTACCTCTGTGGATATTATCTTATCAGGTGTTCACAAGGCCTTTGGTTTGGAAAAACTCTGCCAACACTTTGGCTTGACCAAGGATGATGTGATTGCTTTTGGGGACAACCAGAATGATGTCGAAATGTTAGAATTTGCTGGATTATCTTTGGTGACAAGCAATGCACAGCCGACTGCCAAAGCAGTAGCAGATAAGATGATTGGGCATTGTAATGATGATGCTGTTTTGGAGTATATGGAGGACTTGGTAAATGGCTATTAAACTAATTGCACTTGATTTGGATGGGACCTTGCTCACATCACAAAAGACTATTTCAGATAAAAATAAAGCAGCTTTGCAGGCTGCACGTGATAAGGGAGTTTATGTTGTTTTGACAACGGGTCGTCCTCTTCAAGCCATCGGAACTTTTTTAGAAGAATTAGACCTGCTTGGTGAAGAACAATATTCTATTACCTTTAATGGCGGTCTGGTGCAGGAAAATACAGGACGGATTTTGGATAAGATTGGCTTTAGCATTGAAGATGTACGGGCTATTCGCCAAGTGACCAATGCGTTAGAATTGCCTTTGGATATTTTGTATGGTGGTGATGTTTATTCACTGCCAGCTGCCCACGAATCACTTTATTTGACTGCCAATCCCCTTTTGAACAGAATTAAGATAACAGATGAGGAATTACCAGAAGATTTTGTTTACAACAAGGCTGTTTCAGCAGTGAATGCGGACTTTTTAGATGGACAAATTCCAAAAATTCCAGTGGAGCTGTATGAGCGATTCGAGATTTTTAAATCACGTGATATTCTTTTGGAGTGGAGTCCGAAAGGGGTTCATAAGGCAAATGGTTTGACGAAATTGATTGGTCATCTTGGAATTGATCGGTCAGAAGTCATGGCCTGTGGAGATGAAGGAAATGACCTTTCAATGATTGAATGGGCTGGTCTAGGAGTTGCTATGGCCAATGCAACAGATGAAATCAAATCTGCTGCAAAACTTGTCTTACCAAAGACCAATGATGAAGATGGAATTGCTTGGGCAATTGAACGCTATGTATTAAATGAGGACTAGTATGGGATTATTTGATCGATTATTTGGCCAAGAGGCACAAGAAGAACAAGCTGTAGAAGAGCTTGAATTTGAACAGTTGGATAGTGAAGAACAGGTTGATATTACTGATACGGAAGAAGTTGGTGAGACAACAGAACAGATTGTAGTATCTGAATTGACTGAGGAAGAAGAAGCGCAAAAACAGCGGACTCTAGATATGATGGCTCAGTACTATGCTGCTAAAGAAGCGGCAGCAGCCCGTGTCAAAGAAGCGCAAGAAAAGGGCTTTGACCCTGCTATTCAAACTAAGTCCAAGGATGAACCTGTTCAGGAAGTGCATTCAGTTCCCCAAGAGAGTGAGCAGGATAAATACCAGAGAACTCTGAAAAAAACTCGAACCGGTTTCGGAGCAAGGCTCAACGAATTCTTTGCCAATTTCCGTTCAGTGGATGAAGAATTTTTCGAAGAGTTGGAAGAAATGCTGATTTTGTCAGACGTAGGTGTGCAAGTTGCTTCTACACTGACAGAGGAGCTCCGCTATGAAGCCAAGCTACAAAATGCCAAAAAGACAGAAGAACTCCGTCGAGTAATCATCGAAAAATTGGTGGATATTTATGAGAAAGACGGTCAGTTTAGTGAGCAAATCCATTTCCAAGATGGCTTGACAGTCATGCTCTTTGTCGGTGTCAATGGAGTTGGGAAAACGACCTCTATTGGTAAGTTGGCCTACAAGTACAAGCAGGCTGGTAAGAAGGTCATGTTGGTTGCGGCAGACACTTTCCGTGCAGGTGCCGTTGCTCAGTTAGTTGAGTGGGGACGTCGTGTTGATGTGCCAGTGGTTACAGGGCCTGAGAAATCAGATCCAGCAAGTGTGGTCTTTGATGGTGTAGAGCGGGCTGTGGCTGAAAGCGTAGACATTCTCATGATTGACACTGCAGGTCGCTTACAGAATAAGGACAACCTCATGGCAGAGCTGGAAAAAATTGGTCGCATTATTAAACGCACCTTGCCAGATGCCCCACATGAAACTTTATTAGCCCTGGATGCCTCAACAGGACAAAATGCACTTAGTCAAGCCAAGGAGTTTGCAAAAATTACCCCATTGACTGGGTTGGTCTTGACCAAGCTAGACGGTACAGCTAAAGGTGGTGTCGTCCTTGCTATCCGTCAGGAGCTGGATATTCCAGTCAAGCTGATTGGTTTCGGTGAGAAAATAGATGACATCGGTGAATTTAAGTCAGAAGAGTTCATGCGTGGGCTCTTGGAAGGTTTAGTGTAGAATAAAAGTCGTTAGTTCAAAATGAACTAGCGACTTTTTCTATCTGTATGCAGTAGTGAGTAGACAGCGATATCCACAATCCTACGATTATTTTTCGCTGCTTGTCGCAGGGTACCTTCATAGGTCATACCTGCTTTTTCCATGACCCGACCGGAAGGACGGTTTTCACTGTCGTGAACAGCCATAATTCGTAAACAGTCGACTTCTTCTAGCAGAAAGCGATTATGCTTTATGACTATTTCCTCCTCAACAATGCCTCAATCCAGTCAGGTGCGTAGGCAGAGGTACAACCTTTTGGAACTTTCATATCGGCATAGACAGCCAACTCCTGACCAATTGCCAGTCCTTGTTCCAAATAGTCAGGATAGGTAACAGCAATTTCTACCAAGCATTGATTCATGGTCCATTGAACAAGCGGCTCAGCAGTTTGTAGATGCTTGCTAATATAGGCAAGGATTTCTTCAATTTCTTTTTTACTGGCTGATTTTCCAGCAAAATACTTGGCATGGAGGAACCAGCCTAGGCGTTGAAAAACTGCTTGGTCTTGGGCAAGTAAAAATTCTTCCCATTCCTTACTATCTTTGCGCTTGCTGAGAATGATAGAAGCTAATTTATCCAAAACATTGACAGATACTTGTTCATCCAGACAATTCTGTAAGTCACTGAAAGAAAGTTGGTCTGGTTTGGCTTTGGAAAGTTGAATGGCCAGGTATTGGGCCTCAAGTACCCCTGTCTGCCAGAGTGGAACAAACAAGTCCAGTCGATTTTTATAGCTCTTCGCAATTCCAGAAATGGCTCCCATTGGCACCGCAAAATAAGGTTTGGTTTCTCCAATTTTTTCATAACGCTTGAGAGTTCCTGTATGGCTGGCAGCCTCAAGTTCTGTTAAAATCATCTTAACTTCTGTCATTATAGCTCCATTCTTTCGAAAAAAACTGGATTACTCCAGTTTTAGTATCTTATTTCAATAATCCACGTTCACGGTACCAGACATCAGGGGTCCATACCCATTTGCAACCGTAACTTTCAAGCAAATCAAAGGCTGCCTGTGGTCCCATGGTTCCAGCTGGATAAGTGTGAAGTGGTACTTGATTGCTTGCCCACAAATCAACAATGCGGTCAATCAAACTCCAGCTTGCTTTTACTTCTTCCCAATGGCTAAAGTTGGTAGAATCACCATTTAGCACATCGAAAAAGAGTTTTTCGTAGGCTTCAGGTGAATTTCCAAGTGCAGTTGCGTTGTGACGGAAATTGAGTTTTGCAGGAGTAAGAGCAAAGTGTGAGCCAACTTCCTTACCATTGATAGATAACATGAAGCCTTCGGTTGGCTGGATAAAGATGGTTAAAACATTGGCTTCAGAAGGCTGACCAAAGATATCCTCTGCATGTTTGAAGGTGATGGTCACGCGTGTGCCTTTTTCTGTCAAACGTTTCCCTGTACGGAAGAAGAAAGGGACATCACGGAATCGGTCAGTATCGACAAAGAAGACACCACCAGCAAACGTTTCTGTTTGTGATTTCTCTGCGATATTTGGTTCATCTAGGTAGCCAACATAGTCTTTTCCGTCAATTGAACCTGCTGCATATTGACCGCGGATAAAGTTGCGTTTGAGGTCCTCATCAGAAGGCTGGCGAAGGTGTTGGAATACCTTGATTTTCTCTGCACGAACATCTTCCTCTTTAAAGCTAGCAGGCTTGTCCATTGCCAAGAGAGAAAGAACTTGCAAGGCATGGTTTTGGACCATGTCTTTTAAGGCACCTGAGTGGTCGTAGTAGCCTCCACGGTCTTCAACACCGATTGCTTCTGCGAAAGTGATTTGAACATTGTCAATGTAGTCGCGATTCCAGATATGTTCGAAAATAATATTGGCAAAGCGGACTGCGAAGATATTTTGCACCATTTCTTTGCCTAGATAATGGTCGATACGATAAATCTGGTCTTCATTGAAGGTAGCGGCTAATTCATCATTGAGTTTGCTTGCGGTTGAAAGGCTGGTTCCGAAAGGTTTTTCAATAATCAAACGTTCAAAACCTTGGCCGTCAACGATTTGCTCAGACTTGAGGTGTTTAGCAATGGTTCCGAAAAATTCTGGAGCCATTGATAAGAAGAAGACTTTGTTGTGCTGGGTATCGTATTTCTCGCATAAGTCATCCTGTAATTTCCGAAGGGCTACGTAATGTTCTGTATCGTTAACATCATGGCTTTGGTAGTAGAAATGACTTGCAAATTCATGGGCTTGACGAGGTGTGTCAGGCAAGTCACCAAGAGATTCTATAACAGTTTGCTCAAAAAATTCTTTAGTCCATGGTCTACGAGCAGTTCCGATGACTGCAAAATTTTCTTTAATATGCCCAGCTTTGTAAAGACGGAAAAGTGATGGATAGAGTTTGCGCTTGGCAAGGTCGCCACTAGCACCAAAAATTGTAAACAATACGTGTGATGACATAGATTCTTTCCTATTCTATTGAGTATAAATCTCATTATAGCATAAATTGTCAGAAAATTCACTTTTTGAGAGTGATTTTCTAAAAAACACGGTAAACATAAGGATTGTCGGGTTGATTGACTTCCTGAATAGAAGTCAATTCTAGCGTTGGAAGGCTTTGTCCAAGTGAGGTATGGTAACTAACTTTCAGAGTACCAGAGGCTTTGACCCAGGTATTATCAGGATAACTAGTGCTGGCCCCAGTTGAAAGTAGCCCATAAACACCAGAATCAGCAATACAATGGATGATACCAAATCGAAAAATGAATTGCTGATTGGCATTGTCAGGATCGTTATAGACGAAACCGACTAGTTCGACAGTCTTTCCAGCAAACTCATTTGGATAGTCATAGATTGCCTCCATAACTTCCATATAGTTATCGCTCGTCACAGTGATGACGTCTTCTTCAAGATAGCGGTCAGCAATAGCTCGCATTTCTGCTTGATAAGTAGCATCAGTAAAGTAAATAGACGTATCAGGTTTCAGGTACTGAATAGTTGTTCCTTCTTGAGCTTGAGTATCTACATCATTTTCTGAAGCAAGTGGAAAGTGATAGCCCTTGGCTGCAACAGTTGTAGAATCGAGTGTGACAGTTGGAAATAACCAAGCAACTGTTAAGGGAAGAATGAGCAAACCAATACTAGTGAGCTTCCCAATTCTTTTTGTTAAATGGCTGTGCGTTTCAATTTGCTTCATCCAGACAATCAATTGTACGACGGCAAGGATGAAGGAGAGAATCATCGATAAGTAAGCCAAGTAAGAATAGTGAAGGTTGATGTATTGGTCTAATTTATCAGATACATAGAGATACATAGTCATCTCGAAATACGCTGCAAGAATTAAAAATCGAATCATACCAGACCTCCAATTCCAAAAGAATAGACGAGGACAAGTAGAGAAATTAGCCCAATGAAGGCTAGAATGAATTTCCCCTTAAAATAATTCTTCATCATGAGTAGGTTCTTGATATCAATCATGGGGCCGATAACCAGAAAGGCCAAGACAGGAGCAAATCCAAAGCTAGATAATAAGGAAGCACCGATAAAAGCGTCGGCTTCAGAACAGAGTGATAGTAGGAAAGCCAAGACCATCATGAGTAAAATAGCCGTTAGTGGATTATGGGCGATTGAAGTTAATATAGTTGTCGGAACATAGACCTGGACTAGACTAGCAAAAAGGCAACCAAAAATCAAGTAGCGTCCTGTATCAAAAAACTCATCAATCGCTTGGATGAGAGCATAGCCCAGCTTTGTCCAACCTTTTAGAGCAGAAAAATCGTGTTCGTGGGTATCCTTTCTTCCTTCCTTGACAATCGGTTCCTTGACAAAAAATCCTAGCGCAATCCCAAGAATAAGAGCCACAAATACAGCTCCTAAGGCACGATAGAAGGCAAAGAGAAAGGAATTTCCAAAGGCAGTAAAGGTGGCAAAGAGGACAATGGGATTGATAATAGGAGCGGTCACCAAAAATGGCACTGCAGTATAACTAGGTACTTTTTTCTCCAAAAGACGATTGACGATAGGGACGATACCACATTCGCAGGAAGGGAAAACAAAACCGATAAGAGTTCCAAAAAGAATAGCCAACAACTTGTTCTTAGGTAGTAACTGGTGGACTTTGTCTGGTGTGACATAAACCTCAATAAATCCAGAAATGACAGAACCAATTAATACAAAAGGCAGTGCTTCAATGATAATAGATAGGAAAATAGCCCCCGCCTGCAAGACGGAGGTTGGAAGTTGATCAAATCCAAGCATGGCTACTTGTCATCAGCTTTCTCAGTAACTGGATTGCTAACTTTCTTGGTCTTAGGGTCAGGAAATTCCACTTTTTCTAGTTCTTCAAATGAAGCAAATTCTGAAAGCATTGCTTCCAAATCATCTTGACGTTTGTAAGTTACAGCCATAAGGCACCTCCAAATGTGTAGTTACTCTATTATACTCTTTTTTGTAAAAATAATCTAAATAAATATAGTGAGGAGAAGCGGTACAAAATCTTTCTGATAGGCTGGTTTCGTGATATAATATACATATGAAAACGAGAATTGAAGAACTGGTTGCATTACTCAATCAGTATGCTAAGGAATATTATCAACTGGATAAGCCCAGTGTTTCGGATGCTGAGTACGACAAGCTATACCGAGAATTAGTAGATTTAGAGACGCTTTATCCGGACCTTGTTTTGGCAGATAGCCCTACTCACCGGGTTGGGGGGAAGGTGCTTGATGGTTTTGAAAAATATAGCCACGTCTATCCTCTCTTTAGTTTGCAGGATACCTTTTCACGTGAGGAATTAGACTCCTTTGATCAACGTGTTCGCAAGGAATTTCCTCAAGCAACCTATATTTGTGAATTGAAGATTGATGGTTTATCTATTTCGTTAACTTATGAAGCAGGCAATCTTGTTGTTGGAGCGACACGTGGTGACGGTAGTGTCGGAGAAAATATTACAGAAAACCTCAAGCGTGTGGCAGATATTCCTTTAACCTTGCCTCAAGCAGTGGACATCACTGTCCGTGGTGAGTGCTACATGCCAAAGAGCTCTTTTGACCGTGTTAACAAGCAGCGTCAGGAAGCAGGTGAGGCTGAATTTGCCAATCCACGTAATGCGGCAGCAGGAACCCTTCGCCAACTTGACACAGGCGTCGTAGCCCAGCGTGGTCTTGCTACTTTTCTCTATCAGGAGGCCAGTCCTTCCGAGGCTACTAGCCAATCTCAAGTTCTTGAAAAACTAGATGAATTAGGGTTTGTGACCAACCATGACTATCAGTTGGCAGATACCATTGATGAAGTTTGGGCTTTTATTGAAAAAATGGCGGTGCTACGAGATGAGTTACCGTATGAAATTGATGGTGTTGTTATTAAGGTAAATGACCTAGCTATTCAAGAGGAACTTGGTTTTACTGTCAAAGCGCCTCGATGGGCGGTAGCCTACAAATTTCCTGCTGAGGAAAAGGAAGCTCAAATCCTATCAGTTGATTGGACAGTTGGGCGTACGGGTGTCGTCACTCCAACGGCCAATCTTAGCCCAGTTCAATTAGCTGGAACGACTGTTAGTCGTGCAACCTTGCATAATGTTGATTATATCGCGGAAAAGGATATTCGTATTGGTGACACCGTGATTGTCTATAAGGCTGGCGATATCATTCCTGCTGTTCTGAAAGTAGTGGGCAAGTACAGAAAAGACCAGGAAGCTGTGCCTATTCCAAGTCAATGTCCATCATGTCAGAGTAACTTGCAACATTATGAAGACGAAGTGGCTCTCCGTTGTATCAATCCTATTTGTCCTAGCCAGTTGATGAGCAAGCTAGAGCATTTTGCCAGCCGTGATGCCATGAATATCGCTGGTTTAGGAAGTTCCATTGTGGAAAAACTCTTTGTTGCTGATTTAGTCAAGGATGTGGCAGATATTTATAAACTGACTGTGGATGATCTCTTGACTCTAGATGGCTTCAAAGAAAAATCTGCTGAAAAACTTTATCAAGCCATTCAGACATCGAAGGGGAACTCTGCAGAACGGCTTTTGTTCGGTTTGGGGATTCGTCATGTTGGTAGCAAAGCTAGTAAGATTTTGTTAGAAAATTTTGGTGATTTGGAAGCCTTAGCTCAAGCAGGTCAAGAAGATATTGCTTCCCTAGAAGGATTGGGCCAAGTCATTGCCAAGTCCTTGACGACCTTCTTTGCCAGCTCAGGTACACAACAACTTTTAGCTGAACTTAAGGAAAACCAAGTAAACTTGACCTATCTAGGACAAGTGGCGGATTCCAATGCAGCTCTATCAGGCCTGACAGTTGTCCTCACAGGTAAGCTAGAACGAATGAAGCGGAGTGAGGCCAAGGCTAAACTAGAAGTCTTAGGAGCCAATGTAGCAGGGTCGGTTTCCAAAAAAACCAATTTGGTGGTCGCTGGAACCGATGCTGGAAGTAAGTTGGCCAAAGCTCAGGAATTAGGCATTGAAATAAAAGATGAGGCTTGGTTGGAAAGTCTTTGAGGAAATAAAGCATGGAAGAAAGAAAACGAGCACGATTGATTTATAATCCTACATCTGGTCAGGAAATTATGAAAAAAAATGTGGCTGATGTACTGGATATTCTAGAAAGTTATGGTTATGAGACTTCAGCTTTTCAAACAACCCCAGCAAAAGATTCTGCGAAGAATGAGGCTAGAAGAGCAGCAGAGTTGGGATTTGATTTGGTTATCGCAGCAGGCGGTGATGGAACAATCAATGAAGTGGTTAACGGAATTGCTCCTCTTGAAAAACGGCCGAAGATGGCTATCATTCCGACTGGAACAACCAACGACTATGCGCGTGCTCTCAAGGTTCCTCGTGGTAATCCTATTGAGGCAGCCAAGTTAATTGGTAAGAATCAGACCGTTTTGATGGATATTGGTCTTGCAAAAAACCAAAAAGATGGGCAACCAAATCATCATTATTTTATCAATATCGCAGCAGCAGGAACATTGACAGAATTAACCTATAGTGTACCAAGTCAACTCAAAACGACCTTTGGTTATTTAGCTTATGTGGTCAAAGGAGCAGAACTTCTACCTCAGGTACAGTTTACACCAGTTCGTGTCAAACATGATCAGGGTACCTTTGAGGGGAAAGTTTCTATGATTTTTGTAGCCTTGACTAACTCTATCGGTGGATTCGAAAAGATTGTACCAGATGCTAAGCTAGACGATGGTCAATTTACCTTGATTATGGTGAAAACAGGGAATCTATTTGAAATTTTGCATTTGATTCGTCTGGTGATTGACGGAGGAAAGCATATTGATAGCGATAAGATTGAGTACATCAAGACTCGAAGTCTTGAAATTCACTCACTAGATAATAAAGGGAGAAGACTTTTATTAAACCTAGATGGCGAATATGGTGGAGATGCACCAGTGGAACTTTTTAATCTTGCTAATCATATCGAATTTTTTGCAGATACAGATAAAGTGGCAAATGAAGCTATCACCTTGGATACAGAAGAATTAAAACGGGAACAGATGGCTAAGCGTTTTGTTGAAGAGTCTTCTCAATTAGAAGAAACTATTAAATAGGAAGAAAGAGTAAAAAGGCTCTTTTTTCTTTTGTACAAAATAAGAATATAACGCTTCCAATTGCCGTATTTTCTTGACAAAAGCAAGTAATAGGAGTATGCTATCAGGGTATTAAAATTTTAAAGGAGAATTCGTTATGAATTTAGGCGCATTGGCCCTTGGATTGGCCTGTCTTGGTGTAAGTATCGGTGAAGGACTGTTGGTGGCGTCCTACCTTAGCTCAACTGCACGTCAACCAGAAATGCAAAGTAAATTGATGGCTGGCGTATTTTTGGGTGTGGCCTTTATCGAGGGAACTTTCTTCGTAACCTTGGCGATGACATTTGTGTTGAGATAGTAGAAAATAGAGAAATAGAAAAGGGGGGAACCTCCATTGGAAGAACATTTAAGTCCAACCCTTACCCTTGGTCCCGTAACCTTTGACCTGACCATGGTATTGGTTTCAGGGATTACCATTTCTATTATCTTTCTTCTTGTTTTTTGGGCTAGTCGCAGTATGGAATTGAAACCCAAAGGTAAGCAGAATGTACTGGAATATGTGTATGAACTAACGATTAACTTTACCAAGGGAAATTTGGGTGATGAAGAGGCAAAACGCTACTCACTATTCTTTTTCACGGTCTTTACTTTTCTTTTGATTGCCAATAATTTGGGATTGATGACAAAAATCGAAACGGCAGAAGGTCAAAATTTATGGACTTCGCCTACTGCTAATATGGCCTATGACTTTGGTTTGGCTACTATTGCTATTGTATTTTGTCATATTGAGGGGATCCGCCGTAGAGGATTCAAAGGTTATTTGAAAGCTTTTGTGACTCCAGTAGCTATGACCCCGATGAATATCTTAGAAGAAATAACCAACTTGGTATCTCTGGCCTTGCGCTTGTACGGGAACATTTATGCAGGTGAAGTACTCGTCTCTCTCTTGCTTCAATTATCTCATCAAGGTGTTATGGTCTATCCAATAGCCTTCCTATTGAATTTGGTTTGGACAGCTTTTTCTGTCTTTATTTCCTGTCTGCAAGGCTATGTATTTATCATGCTAGTTTCGATGTATTTGAACAAAAAAATTGGCGGAGAAGATTAGGAAAGGAAAAGTAGACGAATGATGACAGTACTAACTACAAGTACAAGCAGTACTATTCTTGGTAACTTTATTTTGGTTACTGCTTCTTTTGCGACCTTGATAATCCTTGTTCGTGTCTTTGCTTGGAAGCGAATTACAGGCATCTTTGAAGCGCGTGAACAAAAGATAGCAGGGGATATTGATGCAGCAGAAGAAAAATTGAATGTCGCAGCTGATTTGGTTAAACAGAGAGAAGATGAGCTTGTCCAAGGTCGTATTGAAGGACAAAAAATCATCCAAGATGCTGTTGAGCGTGCCAAGTTAGAGAAAAAACGGATTTTAGAACAGGCTGAGGTTGAGGCTAAAGCTTTGAAATCTAAAGCGACGATGGAGATTGAAGCTGAAAAACGTGAGGCACAGGAGAACTTGCATAGACAAGTTGCTGAATTAGCTGTTGACCTCGCTGGAAAAATTATTTTGGAAGATTTGGATCAACAAGCACATAGTAACTTGGTTGATCGTTACTTGGAGAAACTAGGAGACAAGTAGATGAACGCTAGAGAAAATGCCATTGTGCAAAAATACGCTCTATCATTTGTTGAAAAAGTCAGTGATCATGCAGACATTTGGGAAATGTATGACCAAATTTCTGACTTGATTTCCATCATCCATGATAGTAAGCTGAATCGAATCTTGCTGTCGGCGACAGTATCTAGAGAAGAAAAGGCTGACTTTGTAAGGACGGTACGTCAATCTAGTTTCTGGCAAATCAATGATTTGATTGAAGATGTTATTCGAGATGGTCATGCAGATTTGCTCCTTGAAACATTGGAGCGTGTCCAACTACAAATCAGTAAATTTAAAAATGAATTTGAAGCCCAGGTGGTTTCAGTCTATCCCTTGACAGATGAACAAAAGGAGCGTCTTCGTCAATTGATAGAACAACGATTTTCCTTGCGTGTACGTAACATTACAGAGGAGTTAGACCCAAGTCTACTCGGTGGTTTTATTGTGACGGTCAATCATAAGGTAATCGATGCAAGCGTTCGGACACAGTTGAAGGACGTTAGGAAAAAACTTTAGAAAATAGAAAGTGGTGTTCTTTTGATAAATGCACAAGAAATTAGCGCTTTACTAAAACAACAAATTGAAGGCTTTCAGCCTGACTTTGACTACACAGAAACTGGTGTCGTAACCTATATTGGTGATGGTATCGCCCGTGCGCAAGGTCTTGATAATGCCATGAGTGGAGAGCTTTTGGTATTTGAAAATGGCACCATTGGTATGGCTCAAAACTTGGAAACCAACGACGTTGGTATCATCATTCTTGGTGAATTTTCGGATATTCGTGAGGGGTCAGTTGTTCGTCGTACCGGGAAAATCATGGAAGTTCCAGTTGGTTCAGCTTTGATTGGTCGTGTTATCAATCCTTTAGGTCAGCCAGTGGATGGTTTAGGAGAGATTCGTACAACAAAAACTCGTCCAATTGAATATCCTGCACCAGGTGTTATGCAGCGGAAGTCTGTTAATGAGCCATTGCAAACAGGATTGAAAGCCATTGATGCCTTGGTTCCGATTGGTCGTGGTCAACGTGAATTGATTATCGGTGACCGTCAAACTGGTAAGACTTCGGTAGCAATCGATGCGATTCTCAACCAAAAAGGCCAAGATATGATTTGTATCTATGTGGCCATTGGACAAAAGGAATCAACGGTTCGTACTCAGGTTGAAACACTTCGTCAGTATGGCGCCTTGGATTACACAATCGTAGTAACTGCTTCAGCCTCACAACCATCACCATTGCTTTTCTTGGCACCTTACGCTGGTGTTGCTATGGCAGAAGAGTTCATGTATGAAGGCAAGCACGTTTTAATTGTCTACGATGATTTGTCAAAACAAGCGGTAGCCTACCGTGAATTATCCCTTTTGCTTCGTCGTCCTCCAGGTCGTGAAGCTTATCCAGGTGACGTTTTCTACTTACATAGTCGTTTGCTAGAACGTTCAGCTAAGGTTTCTGATGAATTAGGTGGAGGATCAATTACTGCTTTGCCATTTATCGAAACACAAGCTGGGGATATCTCTGCCTACATCGCAACCAATGTGATTTCAATCACAGATGGACAGATTTTCTTGAAGGATGATTTGTTCAACTCAGGTATTCGGCCAGCTATTGATGCAGGTTCATCAGTATCTCGTGTAGGTGGTTCGGCTCAGATTAAAGCTATGAAAAAAGTTGCTGGTACTCTTCGTATCGACTTGGCTTCCTACCGTGAACTAGAGGCCTTCACTCAATTTGGTTCGGATTTGGATGCAGCTACACAAGCTAAACTGAATCGCGGTCGTCGTACAGTGGAGGTATTGAAACAACCATTGCACAAGCCACTTCCAGTTGAAAAACAGGTCTTGATTTTGTATGCTTTGACAAATGGCTATCTAGATTCAGTGCCTATTGACGATATTTTAGCTTTTGAAGAAGAATTGTATGCGTACTTTGATTTGCATTATGATAATCTTTTAGATGTCATCCGTACAACAAAGGATTTGCCAGATACTGATGATTTGGACGCCGCAATTCAAACCTTCAAGTCTCAATCGGTCTTTAAGTAAAGGAGACAGTAATGGCAGGTTCTCTGAATGAAATCAAAACCAAAATTGCATCTACAAAGAAAACCAGTCAAATCACAGGAGCCATGCAAATGGTTTCCGCATCAAAATTAGCAAAGTCAGAGCAATTAGCTCAATCTTTTCAAATTTATGCTAGCAAGGTACGTCAGATTACTACAGATTTGTTGCGAGGAGAATTAATGACATCGGACACATCTAATCCGATGCTGATTCGTCGTCCTGTTCAGAAATCTGGCTATATTGTCATTACTTCAGATAGCGGTCTAAAGGGAGGATATAATTCCACCATTTTGAAAGCGGTCATGGGAATGATTGAGCAAGACCACAATTCTAAGGATGAATATTCGATTATTGCTATTGGTAGCATGGGAGCAGATTTTTTCCGTGCAAGAGGCATTAATCCTGTTTTTGAATTACGTGGTTTAGCGGATAATCCGAGCTTTGAAGAAGTTCAAAAAATCATTTCAAAGTCTGTTGAAATGTATAAAAATGAACTTTTTGATGAGCTATATGTTTGTTATAATCACCATGTAAATAGCTTGACTAGTCAGGTACGGGTACAGCAGATGTTGCCAGTTGAAGATTTGGATCACAATGAAGTCGAAGGGTATACAGCCACTTTTGAATTGGAGCCAAGTCGTGAAGCTATCTTGGATCAGTTGCTGACTCAGTATGCTGAATCAACCATTTACGGAGCAATTTTGGATGCTAAAACAGCTGAAAATGCGGCGGGGATGACCGCTATGCAAACAGCTACTGACAATGCTAAAAATGTCATTTCAGATTTGACAATCCAATACAACAGAGCCCGTCAAGCTGCGATTACTCAGGAAATTACTGAGATTGTAGCAGGGGCATCTGCTTTGGAATAGATTTAGAAAAATAGAGGAAAGAGTATGAGTTCAGGCAAAATTACTCAGGTTGTAGGTCCAGTTGTGGATGTAAAATTTGCAACCGAGGATAAACTTCCTGAGATTAACAACGCACTGGTTGTTTATAAAAACGATGAATCCAAACAAAAAGTAGTGCTAGAGGTAGCCTTGGAGTTAGGTGATGGTGTCGTGCGGACTATTGCAATGGAATCCACAGACGGTCTGACACGCGGAATGGAAGTTTTGGACACAGGACGTCCAATTTCTGTTCCAGTTGGTAAGGAAACCTTGGGTCGTGTCTTTAACGTATTAGGAGATACAATTGACCTAGAAGAGCCCTTTACAGACGATGCTGAGCGTGAACCCATCCATAAGAAAGCACCCACTTTTGATGAATTATCAACTTCTACAGAAATTTTGGAGACAGGTATCAAAGTTATCGACTTATTGGCTCCTTACTTGAAGGGTGGTAAAGTTGGTCTTTTCGGTGGTGCCGGTGTTGGTAAAACCGTTCTTATTCAAGAATTGATCCACAATATCGCTCAAGAACACGGTGGGATCTCAGTATTTACTGGTGTTGGAGAGCGTACTCGTGAAGGGAATGACCTTTTCTGGGAAATGAAAGAATCTGGCGTTATTGAAAAAACAGCCATGGTATTCGGTCAGATGAATGAGCCACCAGGTGCTCGTATGCGGGTTGCTCTTACAGGTTTGACGATTGCGGAGTATTTCCGTGATGTTGAAGGCCAAGATGTTCTTCTCTTCATCGATAACATTTTCCGCTTCACGCAAGCAGGTTCAGAAGTATCCGCTCTCTTGGGACGTATGCCTTCTGCTGTTGGTTATCAACCAACACTTGCAACAGAAATGGGACAATTACAGGAGCGAATTACGTCAACCAAGAAGGGTTCAGTTACCTCTATTCAGGCTATTTACGTGCCTGCCGATGACTATACGGATCCAGCACCAGCGACAGCTTTTGCTCACTTGGATTCAACGACGAACTTGGAGCGGAAATTGACTCAGCTTGGTATCTATCCTGCGGTTGATCCATTGGCTTCATCATCGCGTGCTCTTGCTCCTGAGATTGTTGGAGAAGAGCATTATGCAGTAGCTATGGAAATCAAGCGTGTTCTTCAACGATACCAAGAGTTGCAAGATATTATAGCTATTTTAGGTATGGATGAATTGTCCGACGAAGAAAAGACTTTAGTAGGCCGTGCTCGTCGTATCCAGTTCTTCCTATCACAAAACTTCAACGTAGCAGAACAGTTTACAGGTATGCCAGGTTCATATGTTCCTGTTAAGGAAACGGTGAAAGGCTTTAAAGAAATCTTGGATGGTAAGCATGACCATCTTCCAGAGGATGCATTCCGTAATGTTGGATCGATTGAAGATGTAGTAGCTAAGGCTGCTAATATGAAATACTAGAGGTGACCTATGGCACAGATGACTGTTCAAATTGTCACACCAGACGGAATCAAGTATGATCACCATGCGGCCTTTGTCTTGTGTAAGACTAAGGAAGGGGAACTGGGAATTTTTCCAGGACACTTAGAATTGATTGCTGTGCTGGAAATTGATGAAGTTAAGGTGCGCCGAATTGATGATGACAATCATGTGGACTGGATTGCGGTTAACGGTGGGATTATCGAAGTGAATAAGGATATGATTACGATTGTATCGGACTCAGCAGAACGAGAGAGAGATATTGACGTTAGCCGAGCAGAGCGTGCCAAGTTACGTGCAGAAGGAGAGTTAGAAGAAGCTCACAGTGCACATAATATTGACATGGAGAAGCGCGCAACAATAGCTCTTCAAAGAGCGATCAATCGTATCCATGTAGGAAAACGATAAGGAGAGTGGGTTTGCCCCGCTTTCTTTTTTTATTTTTGTGATATAATAGTTTCATGATAACATCGATTTTCACCTTTTTAAGCCATCTTTTATTTATCTATTTGGCTCATTATTTACTTGTTAGTACGGTAGATTGGTCTAAGTGGTTGAAAGTAACTGCAGAAAACCAAGGGAAAATCCGTTTACTTATATTATTTTTTGCTATTGGTTTGGGGTACGTAGTTTCTACATTTTTTATCGAAATACTAGCAAACAGTCAAACCTTTGCGCAGAGTTTTTACGTTAGTCATTAGTAATTAGATTGAATAAATAGAGGGAATAATAATGGATAAGATAATTGTACGAGGTGGTCAAAATCGCCTTGAGGGAACTGTCACAATCGAGGGGGCTAAGAATGCTGTATTGCCTTTGCTAGCGGCTACTGTCTTAGCTCGTCAAGGGAAGACTGTCCTTTCAAATGTTCCAATTTTATCAGATGTTTATACGATGAACAATGTGGTGCGTGGGCTGGGTGTCCGAGTACAGTTCAATGAAGAAACAAATGAAATTTTAATTGATGCGAGTGGTCGTTTATCTAGCGAGACTCCGTATAAATATGTCAATAAGATGCGGGCCTCTATTGTTGTTTTAGGACCAATTTTGGCACGTAATGGATACGCTAAGGTATCTATGCCTGGTGGTTGTACGATTGGTAGCCGTCCTATTGATCTTCATCTGAAGGGCTTACAAGCCATGGGGGCGGTTATCAAACAGCGGGCAGGTTATATTGAAGCAAAAGCAGATCGTTTACACGGAGCTCATATTTACATGGATTTTCCAAGTGTTGGAGCAACACAAAATCTGATGATGGCTGCGACCTTGGCAGAGGGTACGACTGTTTTGGAAAATGCTGCGCGGGAACCTGAGATTGTAGATTTGGCTATCTTCCTTAATAAGATGGGAGCTAAGGTTAAAGGAGCTGGAACAGAGACTGTTACCATTACAGGTGTAGAGGAATTGACCGGGGCACAACACCAAGTTGTCCAAGATCGTATCGAAGCGGGAACATTTATGGTGGCTGCAGCAATGACAGGTGGTAATGTATTAGTAAAAGATGCTATTTGGGAACACAATCGTCCCCTTATTTCTAAGATGCAGGAAATGGGTGTCGAGATTACAGAAGAGGACGAGGGTATTCGAGTTCATTCGCAGGTAGATAAATTGAAGCCTGTGACAGTAAAAACGATGCCTCATCCAGGATTTCCAACAGATATGCAAGCTCAGTTTACTGCACTTATGGCTGTTGCAAAAGGGGAGTCTACAATGATTGAGACGGTTTTTGAAAATCGTTTTCAACATTTAGAAGAAATGCGTCGTATGGACTTACACTCAGAAATTTTGAGGGATACAGCTATGATTATGGGTGGAACAAAATTGCAGGGTGCAGAAGTTATGTCAACGGATCTTCGTGCTAGTGCAGCCTTGATTTTATCAGGATTAGTAGCTGATGGTGAGACTATTGTTGGTAAACTTTCCCATTTAGACAGAGGATACTATAGATTCCACGAAAAATTGGCGGCACTTGGTGCAGATGTTGAACGTGTAAGTAGGAGTGATGAGTGTGAATAAAGAAGAACTTCGTTTTGTTGGAAGGCAATTGTTAATTGTTATTCTGGTTGTAGTACTAGCAATTGTTGTATTTTCACTGGGATTGATGATTGGCTATGGAGTTATCGGTGACGGAGATAACATGTGGGCTATTTTATCTGCAGATAAATGGCAAGAATTAATTAGTAAATTCACAGGAAAGTAGGGGAACCTACTTTTTTGTCGGAGGAAAAATGGCAAAGAAGCGTATAAAAAAACAAACAGCTAGTTTATTGAGTATACTTGTAACAATTATTGTTGCAGTATCAGGTTATTATCTTAAAGACCAAGTATCCGATAATGGCAGTAGTCAATCTTATTATGTAAATCAGTCTAAAGCAAATGAATCGGCTCCTTCCGAAGAGTTAGCTAGTTCGGTCCTAACAGAAGCTGTTCGTAAGCAGTTAAGCGGTACGATTGAGTGGAATGGTAGTGGAGCATTTATTATCAATGGGAATGTGACTGATTTGGATGCCTCTGTTTCCAGTAAGCCATACGCTAATAATAAGACCAAAACAGTACAAGGTGAGGTAGTACCTACAGTGGCAAATGCTCTGTTATCTAAAGCTACACGCCAGTATAAGACTCGCGAAGAAACAGGTAACGGTTCGACCTCTTGGACACCAGCTGGTTGGCACCAAGTACAGGATTTGGAGGGTGCTTATAACCATGCAATTGATAGAGGGCACTTACTTGCCTACTCCTTGGTGGGAAATTTGAAAGGCTATGATGCCTCGACCAGTAATCCTGAAAATATTGCCGTCCAAACAGCTTGGGCAAATCAGTCTAATAGCGACGATTCGACAGGTCAGAATTTTTATGAAACTCAGGTTCGTCAGGCTTTGGATAAGAATAAGAGGGTGCGCTATCGTGTAACTCTGATTTATGCAGAAGAAGATGATTTGGTAGCGGTAGGAAGTCACTTAGAAGCGAAAGCAGCAGACGGTAGTCTTGAGTTTAATGTGTTTGTTCCCAATGTGCAGAGTGGTCTTAGCATTAATTACCATAGTGGAGAGATTGAGGAAAATGAGTAGAAGGCACTTAAATGTCCAATCTATAGTCGTCTTATTTTTTTCATTTTTTCTTACTGGATGTATGGTTCCGGAGTCTGTTCGTGAGAATGAAGAAAAATATGTGAGAGAGGCGCTAGAAGGACGTCTGGGAGTAGAGGTCATTAAGGTTGAGACAGCTGATACTTATTGGTCGGAAGCTGGTCATTTTGAAACCTATGTCTATGTAACCGATGGTCGAATATGGGATTTGGAAGATAACCAAAGTAAGAAACCGTATCGTTTGACTTATTCAAAGACAGAAACGGAATCTGCTGATGAGTTGATGTGGGAGTTATTTGGGTCAGAATTGGTCAACAGTGACTTTGAGACCGGAGTCTATCCTGTTGATGAAATGATTAAACATTTAGTAACAGACGAAAAACAAGAAGAAGTCCTGGCGACTATAGATGATTGGTATATTTATTATGTCTCAGATTTTAAAGTAAATTCCAATCATCCCGAATCCAGCCTAGTTCAGCGATTTTCAAAGTTAAAAGAATATTTACATTATCAAGATGGAGTCTATTCAGTAGCACCAAAAAATAGAAAAACTGTGCAAGAATTATTTCGACTGTTGGTTGAGGAAGAAGGACTTTCCTTTGGCATTCACTTGGCTTTTGAGACAGTTGATGCAAATGCTACTATAGAAGATTATCTCAATTTGGACTATGCAGCCACTCTTCCCAAAGGGACATGGATTTTCATACAAGAGGGAACAAAATTTGGAAGTGAGCCAATTTTTGAATACCAAGTTTAATAGGATTTTAACGGATAAAACCCGCGCTGTAACTTGCTAAAATCTAGAAACTTTGTTAAACTAATACTAATTGAATAGAAGTCTGTGAGACTAGTACACCTATGGAAACTGCCCAGGGAGTTGAGCCGTGACTGCAAGCTCAATCAGTGAAAGTTGGTCGAATTCACTCGCATAGAGACTTATAATGAAGGTCTGCCTAGCAGATGAAAACGGATGGTACCGCGTGACAACGCTCCGATACGAGTAGTGTCATGCGTTTTTTTATTGGAGGAATTATGTCAAACATTGAACAACAGTTGGCTGAATTGCGTCAAAGTACGCTTGATAAATTAAAAGAAATTCACCATGAGGGTGAGAAAGAATTGCAAGAACTTCGTGTTTCTGTCTTGGGGAAAAAAGGCTCTCTAACGGACTTGTTAAAAGGCCTTAAAGATTTATCAAACGATATGAAACCTATCGTTGGTAAACAAGTCAACGAAGTGCGCGATGTTTTAACAGCTGCCTTTGAAGAAACAGCTCAGAAGGTTGCGGAAGCAAAAATTCAACAACAATTAGCTTCAGAATCCATTGATGTGACCTTGCCAGGTCGTCAGGTCAAGGTTGGTAAGCGCCATGTTTTGACGCAAACTTCTGAAGAAATCGAAGATATTTTCTTGGGCATGGGCTTCCAAATCGTTGACGGATTTGAAGTGGAAAAAGACTACTACAACTTTGAGCGCATGAATTTGCCAAAAGACCACCCAGCACGTGATATGCAAGATACCTTCTACATCACAGAAGAAATCCTTATGCGGACTCATACGTCGCCTGTTCAGGCACGGACCATGGACCAGCATGATTTCTCAAAAGGTGCCTTGAAGATGATTTCACCAGGACGTGTTTTCCGTCGTGATACGGACGATGCGACCCACAGCCACCAGTTCCACCAGATTGAAGGCTTGGTTGTCGGTGAAAATGTATCCATGGGAGATCTCAAAGGTACTCTTGAAATGATTATCAAAAAAATGTTTGGTGAGGAGCGTCAAATTCGTCTGCGTCCATCATACTTCCCATTTACTGAGCCTTCTGTTGAGGTGGATGTTTCTTGTTTCAAATGCGGTGGTGACGGCTGTAACGTATGTAAGAAAACAGGCTGGATTGAAATCCTCGGTGCCGGCATGGTCCACCCACAAGTATTGGAAATGAGTGGTATTGACTCAACCAAATATTCAGGTTTTGCCTTTGGTCTTGGTCAAGAACGGATTGCCATGCTTCGTTATGGTATTAACGATATTCGTGGATTCTATCAAGGCGATGTACGTTTCTCGGAGCAGTTTTAATCCGATACTCATAAATGGTGCTAAAGCACCTATTTATGAGACGACAGTCGCTCTTGCGGTCAACCTACTCCCCTTACTAGGTCAAAGGTTGAAAAAATATCGTTTCCAACCTTTGTCCGTCGTAACCACACAAGTGTACGTAGACGGGAAACGCTATTAGAAACGAGAGGTGCCAAAGTGCAGATTGAACCGATATTGTTAGAAGAGGTTTCTGTTTTGCAAGAGTTGGCAAAGCAGACCTTCACAGAGACTTTTGGGCATCATAATACCCAGCAGGAGTTGGATGATTTCTTTGAGGAAGCCTACTCTTTGGAGGTTTTGACACGAGAACTATCTGACCCAAATTGTCAGCATTATTTTTTAAGAATTGATAATCAGCTCGCTGGTTACCTCAAACTGAATCAAGGAGCTGCTCAGACAGAGCAAGAGTTGGAAAATGCCTTTGAAATCCAGCGGATTTATCTCTTGCAGGATTTTCAGGGGCGTGGCCTTGGAAAGATTTTGTTTGAGTTTGCTTTGGAACAAGCAGAACAGTCCAATTGTAATTGGGTTTGGCTGGGAGTTTGGGAACATAACCAAAAAGCTCAAGCTCTCTACAAGAAATACGGATTTGAAAAATTTGGACAGCATGAATTTGCGGTCGGTGATAAGATTGATGTGGATTGGCTGTTGAAGCGGCCTTTGCACCAGAAAGGATAATATGTTAGTAAGTTACAAATGGTTAAAAGAACTCGTTGACTTTGATGCAAGCAGTCATGACTTGTCTGAAAAAATGTCAACAACAGGAATTGAGGTTGAAGGGGTTGAGCAAAAGAGTGCTGGTCTTTCGAAGTTGGTTGTGGGTCAGGTTGTTTCAGCGGAGCCAATTCCAGATACCCACCTCAACATCTGCCAGGTCAATGTCGGTGAGGAAGTCACGCAAATCGTTTGCGGTGCTCCAAATGTGAAACCTGGAATTAAGGTTATCGTAGCTCTGCCAGGTGCGCGTATTGCAGGCAACTACAAGATTAAGAAAGGTAAAATCCGCGGAGTTGAATCTTTGGGCATGCTCTGCTCATTGAACGAAATCGGCGTATCTGACTCCGTTGTACCAAAAGTCTATGCGGACGGAATCTACCACTTGCCAGAAGAAGCAGTTGTCGGTGAGCCAGTCTTTTCATACCTTGACCTTGATGATGAGATCATCGAGTTGTCGATCACACCAAACCGTGCGGATGCTCTTTCCATGCGTGGTGTGGCCCATGAGGTCGCAGCTATTTACGACAGCAAGGTCAACTTTAAGCCTGTCGTCTTGGCAGAAAGCGATAAGAAAGCCAGCGATGTAATTGAAGTAGCGATTGAATCAGACAAGGTCGCAGCCTATACTGCGCGTGTCATTGAAAATGTGACCATCGCTCCAAGTCCACAATGGTTGCAAAATCTGCTCATGAACGCTGGCATTCGCCCGCTTAACAACGTAGTGGACATCACTAACTATATCTTGCTTTACTTTGGTCAGCCAATGCACGCCTTTGATTTTGACAAGTTTGACGATAAGAAAATCGTGGCTCGTCAGGCAAAAGAGGGTGAGAGCCTGGTAACTCTTGACGGCGAAGAGCGTGACTTGATTACCGATGACATCGTCATTTCCGTTGCGGACAAGGCAGTTGCCCTCGGTGGTGTTATGGGTGGTGCTAATACAGAGATTGACAATAGCTCTAAGACCGTCGTGCTGGAAGCTGCCCTTTTTGACGGCAAGTCTATCCGCAAGACCTCAGGTCGCCTCAACCTTCGCTCTGAGTCCTCTTCTCGATTTGAAAAGGGCATCAACGTAGCGACCTTGACGGAGGCTATGGACACAGCAGCTGCTATGATTGCGGAACTGGCTGGCGGTCAGGTCTTGTCTGGTATCGTTTCTGCGGGTAGCGTGGACACATCGGATGTCCCAGTCACAGCAACCATTGATTACGTTAACCGCTCGCTCGGGACCAACCTCGACTATGCACAAATCGCAGACATTTTCCGTCGTTTAGGTATGGAAACAACTGGCGATGCAAGTCAGTTCACAGTCGCAGTACCACGTCGTCGTTGGGATATTCGCATTCCAGCAGACTTGGTAGAGGAAATCGCTCGTATCTATGGGTATAATAATCTGCCGATCACTCTTCCAAAAGAAGATGGAACAGCAGGTGAGTTGACCCTGACACAGCAAATCCGTCGCCAAGTACGTAGCCTGGCAGAAGGTGCAGGATTGACAGAAATTATTTCTTACGCTCTGACAACTCCAGAAAAGGCAGTTGAATTTGCGGCGCGTCCAACCACAGTAACCGAACTGATGTGGCCAATGACAGTTGACCGTTCTGCCCTTCGTCAGAATATGGTGTCTGGCATGTTGGAAACTGTAGCCTACAACGTGGCTCGTAAGAACAAGAATCTTGCTCTCTACGAAATCGGCAAAATTTTTGAACAATCAGGTAATCCAAAAGAAGACCTCCCACAAGAAATCAATAAATTTGCTTTTGTTTTGACAGGTTTGGTGGCTGAAAAAGACTTCCAGACACCAGCAGTTCCTGTTGATTTCTTCCATGCTAAAGGCATCTTGGAAGCTATCTTTGCTCACTACAAGTTAGCAGTTGACTTTGTAGCAACTAGTGAGATTGCAGCTCTGCACCCAGGACGTACAGCTGAAATCCATTTGAATGGGGCTGTAATCGGTTTTGTTGGTCAGGTACATCCTCAAACGGCTAAGAACTACGGTATTCCTGAAACTTATGTGGCTGAAATCAATCTGGATGCGATTGAGGAAGCTCTCCAGCCTGCTCAGCCATTTACCGAAATCTCTAAATTCCCAGCAGTTAGCCGTGATATTGCTCTTCTTTTGAACAGCGATGTCAAGCATCAGGATGTTTTGGATGCGATTGCTAGTGCGGGTGTGAAACGCTTGACCAAAGTGACCCTCTTTGATGTTTATGCAGGTAGCAACATTGAGGCTGGCAAGAAGTCTATGGCTTATAACCTGACCTTCCAAAATCCTGAGGATAGCTTGACGGATGAGGAAGTGGCTAAGTACATGGAGAAAATTAGTAAGGCTTTGATAGAGCTTGGTGCTGAAATTCGTTAAACTTTAGTCTTTCATTTTATATTTAATGACGTTGGTGAGATAGAAAACATGATTCAATGAATAACTCATTGTCAAATCGATTATGCTCCAATAAAAGATAGACTACAGACTTATAATGAGAAAATATAAAGATATGCTAGCATACAAATTGTGTTCTAGCATATCTTTTTTATTTCAAAGTACTAAAATTTATAAACTGTGTTATATTAAGCTGTATTGTAAGCGCCCCATAACAAGGTACCTATCCAATCATTCACTCCTCCAGTATACTGTAATAAAAAAACTGGAGGATTTTTTATGTCACAACCCATCGTCCCATTGACTGTTCCCAAATTGCGACGCTCTGAAAAGAAAAGCAGAAATGAGATCCTGATGAAGATTCGTCTCGAAAAAGTAGAACTCACTTTCTTTCACTCTATCAACCAAGAGATATTGGAAACAATCTTGGATAAGGTACTGTTCTATGACAATCCAACTCAGTGATTTAGGTCAAGTCTATTTGGTTTGCGGGAAAACAGATATGCGTCAAGGGATTGATTCTCTCGCCTACCTTGTCCAAAGTCAATTCAATCTGGATCCCTTCTCCGGTCAGGTCTATCTCTTCTGCGGAGGTCGAAAAGACAGATTCAAAGCTCTTTATTGGGATGGACAGGGATTTTGGTTATTGTATAAACGTTTTGAAAATGGAAAATTGACCTGGCCAAACAATGAAGAGGAGGTCAAGGCGCTAACTTCCGAGCAGGTGGACTGGCTCATGAAAGGATTTTCTATCAGTCCAAAAATAAATGTTTCAAAAAGTCGTGATTTATATTGAAATCATGGCTTTTCTTTGTGTATAATAAGACAAAAAGAAGGAGATTGGTTATGTCATCACTAGAAAAAATTATTGAAACACAGTCAAAAACGATAGAGATGATGGCTAATGAACTTACCCTCCTTCGTGAACAGGTTGTGTATCTGAGACAGAAACTCTACGGAAAATCATCAGAGAAGGTTGTGTATCAACCCGGTCAGCTGAGCTTGTTTGGGGAGGAAAGTCTCCCTGAAGAAGAAGCTGACTTACCCAGTTGAAACAGAAACGATTACTTATAAACGCAAGAAAGCTAAGGGAGTTCGTCAGGCTATTTTTAGTCAGTTCACTCCAGAAATTGTGCATCACGAATTGCAAGGTGAAGACTGCACTTGTCCAGACTGTCATGGACAGTTGAAAGAGATTGGTTCTACTGTTCAACGACAAGAGTTGGTCTTCATTCCCGCACAATTAAAGCGGATTGACCATGTTCAACACGCATACAAGTGTCAGGCATGTAGTCAGAAGAATCTGAGCGATAAGATTATCAAGGCTCCCATTCCTAAGGCACCTTTGGCACACAGCTTGGGTTCAGCTTCTATCATCGCCCATACTATTCATCAGAAGTTCACTCTTAAGGTGCCCAATTACCGCCAGGAAGAGGACTGGCATAAGCTTGGTCTGCCCATCAGTCGGAAGGAAATAGCCAACTGGCACATCAAGTCTAGTCAGTATTATTTCGAGCCAATTTATAACCTGTTACACGAGAAATTGTTGGAGCAGCCTATTCTCCATGCGGATGAAACCTCCTACAAGGTCTTAGAAAATGATAGTGAGTTAACCTTCTACTGGACCTTCTTGTCTGGGAAACATGAGAAAAAGGGAATTACCCTCTATCATCATGACAAACGACGGAGTGGCTTAGTTGTGGAGAAATTTCTTGGGGATTATGCGGGCTACGTTCATTGTGATATGTGGAGTGCTTATCGTCAATTAGACAAGGCTCAGCTGGTTGGTTGTTGGGCTCACGTCAGACGAAAGTTCTTTGAAGCGACTCCTAAGAAGACAGACAAGACCTCCTTAGGAGCCAAGGGATTAGCCTATTGCGACCGCCTATTTGCCTTAGAGAATGACTGGGCTGACTTGTCTACTGAGGAACGGCTACATAAACGTCAGACAGAGTTGGCCCCCTTGATGGACGACTTCTTTGACTGGTGTCGCAATCAGGCTGTTTTGCCAGGCTCTAAATTAGGCACTGCAATAGAATATAGCCTCAACTACGAAACCACTTTCCGAACCGTTCTCTCGGATGGTGACTTAGTCCTGTCTAACAATATGGCTGAGAGAGCAATGAAGACTTTGGTTATGGGCCGTAAAAATTGGCTTTTTTCCCAAAGCTTTGAAGGAGCCAAGTCGACAGCTGTCATTCTGAGTCTTTTGGAAACTGCTAAACGACACGGTCTTGATGCAGAAAAATATATGACCTATCTTCTAGAACACTTACCTAACGAGGAGACGCTCGCAAAAAAAGAGGTGCTAGAGGCTTATTTGCCATGGAAGGAAAAAATTAAAAGAGCTTGTAAATAGAAAAAAGGCTCCAGGGTCGACATGACTTTGGAGCTTTTTCAATATACTTTGTTATTAGGCGCTTACGCTGTATTATTAATGACTATTATAAATAAGCATGTGATTATTTATAGTAAATTTTATAGATTTCATTGAGAAACTATTATAAAATAGTTTCCACGATAAACGCATGAAGAAAAAATCGTTTTCAGAAAGCGAAAATCATAACAAAAGATCAATCAAAGTAGTACACTAGAATAGAGGTGAACTACAATGATTGATTTTCTTTTATCCATAGAAGAACACAAAGAAGAGTACGATAGCCGTCAACTATGGAAAATCCGCTATCCTCTATCTACCATTCTGTTTCTAGTTTTCGTTTGTCAATTGGCAGGGATTGAAACATGGAAAGAGATGGAAGATTTCATCGAATTGAACGAACCTGTTTTGGGAGAATACGTTGACTTGAGTGTCGGCTGTCCTTCTCATGATACCCTGGAACGTGTAGTGAGTATGGTCAATCCAGATTTCTTAAAAGAACTGAAACTGTCTTTCGAAGCCTCTTCAGAAACGGCTAATTTTTCCAAACTGATTGCCATTGATGGTAAAACGATTCGGGGGAACAGAGGCAAACACCAATCTCCTACTCATATTGTTACTGCTTATGACGGGGGCAATCGGCTTAGTCTTGGTCAGGTAGCTATTGAGGATAAAAGCAATGAAATCACAGCCATTCCTCGCCTCTTGTGTCAGCTAGACCTTCGAAAGAGTGTTGTTACGATTGATGCCATGGGTACCCAGACAGACATTGCGGATGTGATTATAAGCGGTAAGGGTGATTACTGCTTGGCAGTCAAAGGAAATCAAGGTACTCTCCATGAGGATATTGACCTTTATTTTAGTGATGCTAAATTGTTATCTAAGTTGACAGAAAAAGGCTGTCATTATCAGACCATCGAAAAGGCACGCAGTCAGATTGAGGTGAGGGACTACTGGGTTTCTCACGATGTGAAATGGCTGAGTCAACGACATCCGAAATGGAAAAAACTTCGTGGAATTGGTATGGCTAAGAACACCATTGATAAAGACGGTATCATTACGGAAGAAGTTCGATACTTTATCCTAAGTTTCAAGGGTGATGTGCAAACTTTTTCTCAGGTTGTTCGTGGTCATTGGTCGGTTGAGAGCCTACATTGGTTGTTAGATGTAGTTTACAGAGAAGATAAGAACCAAACCTTAGATAAACGAGCTGCCTTCAATTTGAATGCTATTCGCAAAGTTTGTCTTCATCTCTTACAAAACATGACCTTCCCTAAGGAAAAGCTGAGCTATCGCCGTAAACAACGCTATATTTCTGTCCATTTGGAGGATTATTTGCCACAATTATTTGGACATTGAGGATAAAGGTGGTTGTAAAAAGGTAGATACCAAGTTTAAAGTGGTTATTTCTGGGGACAAAAGGAGAGATTAAAGTTTTCATGCGTACGGCGTGAATAGTTTCGAATCATTCCCGTAGTTATTTATTCCCGTCCTATCACCAGATTAGCACGCTATAAAAAGAAAAATCGCCACGTTAAGTAGCGATTTTTCCCTTTTGTGAGCCTCAATGCAACGTCAAAGCGTTATAATAGTTTTAAGTCAAAAATCTCTATTAGCGAGGTCTCACTATGAAAATTATAACACAGCTTAACCTTTTTGAGGATCAGGAACTAGGTGATTTAGAAAAAATTTTGATGGTATTAGATGGTCTTCCAGAAACGGGTCTATTTGATGAGTTAGAAGCCAAACGCAAACACGGGCGTAAGGATTATTCTGTTCAATCTTACTTCATTGCCTATATTGCTAAAATAGTTCTTCAATTGGAAACCGATCAACAGTTGATTCGTCAGCTTAATATGAATAGCCAGCTCCGTCAAATCTGTGGCTTTGAAACTCACGGTGTTAAGCTCAAAAATGGTACTATTAAACTTGTTCATGCTCCCTCTAAGTCTGCTTATTCTCGTTTTATTCAGGATTTGGAAGAGGTCTGTCCAGACATTGACGAGTGGGTTTTATCTGGCATATCTGAACTATACAACCTTCTTCCGGAATTTGGTGTTGACTTAGCCCTAGATGGCAAGTTCATTGATAGTTATGCAACACCATATGGTAAGAAACAAAGAAAGGATAGACGCTCTGACTGTGATGCCGATATGGCTATAAAAAAACGTCATCATAAAAATGGAACGGTCTCTATGGAGAAACACTATGGCTATCGTTGTCATCTTGTGGTTGATGCGACCTATGAACTGCCTGTTGCTTGGGAAGTGACGACGGCCTCAGAAGGGGAACCTACTGTTGCCAAAAGGCTGATTCGAAACATGCGTCAAACGACCATGCAGAGAGCGGAATATTTGATGGCAGACCGTGGTTATAGTGGAATTCCTCTTCAGAATCTCATAGAAGAAGCCACGATTATTCCTATCATTGATCATCCTCATAAGTGGAAAGAAGATGAAACCAGGCAATACCTTGATACGGATGTGATTTACAATCAATCTGGAGAAGTCTTTTGGGTGGATGACAAGGGCAAAGCGATTCAGCTTATCTATAAGGGGTACGATAAGTCTTGTGACAGTTTGCGGTATGGTTTTCATCCCCGTTATCAGGACAATCGCATCTTCCGTTTAAAACGGTCGGTAGAACCTATTATCTTTAATCAAGTAGCTAGAGATAGTCAGAAGTTTAAACGACTCTACAAGAAGCGGACAGCTGTGGAGAGGGTGAATGGGCGTATAGACCGCGACTTTCGATTCGAGAAGCACACTATCCGAGGGCTTAAGAAGATGAGTCTAGCTATTGCCATGAGTTTTTTAGTGATGGTTGGATTTGCCTTAGCCAAACTCAAACAAGGCCAGAATACTCATTTAGCCAGCTGGGTAGTCTAAAAATAAAAAATAGTTCAAAAACCAAGGGGGTAGTACGCCCTTTTTTTCAGTTTTCGAGCCATCTCAATCCATCAGTGGAGGAAAATTCTTGAGTTTAAGAGAGTTAAACCAAATATTTTTGTCAGAAAAGCGAACGGGTTTTGAAAAATACAACAAAGGGAATGATTCGTTTCAAAAATCACTTGACAAAAGGATTCGGGGGGGTATAATAAAAGTGATACATATTTAAAGGAGATTATTATGGTTTTTAGAAAAACTGCAAACGAATATGTTAAAAGCCCTGTTGGAGTCATTTCAGACTATTCTGGATTAGCTGATACCGTTATTGATAGTCAAGGAAATGTTTATCAAATGGATGGCTTGAATTATATTAAGATTGGTTATGATATTCCTGCATTGGATGCTTATGTCAAGTATATTCCAAAAATTGGTTTTGGTGTAGCTGTGGCAAATGCTTTTGCTCCGAAATGGGGGAAACGTGAGGATAGAAGCTGGCTTGAGATTATTATTGGATTTATAATAGCTCTCTATGTTTTACTTGCGTTTGAAATTTTCTCTTGGATTGGCTATCAACTTCTAACACAGTTTGCTAAACCGATTCTAAGCTTTACGGAAGATAAACTATATCTTAGAAAATTTTTACCATGTGTTTGGTTCATGGAGTCACCAGATAAGAATCAGATGTCTATTGCTAGAGGAGCTGTTATGTTTCTTCCCTATCTAATACTTTTCATCATCTGGTGTAATCTACTATCAGCAGGTGTGTTAGAAGGTGTGGGAGCCATCGCTTTAATTGTTCCAATTTTTACAATTATTTCTACAGTTGCGACTTTTGTAAACTACAAAATTAATAAATCAAACCTAATTTAAGGAGAGAGTATGAAGGAACAATTTTCACTAAACACACAAGGGCATCAATTAAATAGTCTATCGAATTACCATTTGCAGTCTGTTATTTCGATGGCTATCGCAGAACGACTACCTTTAGAGAGTGCTTTGAATACATATTATTATTCTTTTGAAAGAGGGAAGTACAATATATATGTTGAAAAAGTAGGTTTATCCAACTACCGAATTTCTAATGAAAAGCTAGGCGCGATTTTACCTTTTACTCAAGAGGAAGTTGAGTCTGCGATTCATGAAAAAATAAGTCGTGAAAAAGTGGAATGTCAGAATGTGTTTGATGAAGTTGGAAAATCCTGGAAAGAGAATAGCAAACTATTTTACGATAATCTTAAGGAAGAAGACCCGAATCAATTTTTCAACTGGGCTTTGAAAGAAGTTGAAAATAACAATACTTTCGGATGTCTCTCTGGAATTATATTATCTTGCTTAGGTGGATTATTTTTATTTTATCTAGTTTATTATTTCCTATATGGGCATTCACCCATTGAATATTTAGGATGGATTACTGAACCTTTACGATATTTTCTTTCGGGTAATACACCATACGATGGGTATTACACAGCGGTATTACTGTTTTTCTTAGGTTTTGTTTTCCTATCAGTTATTTCTTTAATAGTTGTGTTACCATTGAATCGTAAGCTTTTTATTAACCCTCAAATCGAACTTTTAGCACGTAAAAAAGCTAAACAAGTTGCTAAAGAGCGATTTAACAAATCTAAAGAATTGTTAAGAGAATACCATCAGGATTTTTCCGGATTTTATGTTAATGATATTTTCCAACAATTGATTCCTTCTGCGATTCCAAAGGATTATTACTATCCTCTCAGTAAAAAATATAAAGCTGCTATAGATTCAATGTTTGAACTCCGTAGCTGGGAAAGTTCTTTTTCAAAGGAAACTTTCGATACAGTATTTGAACAATATAGAGAATATCAAGAAGTATTTTCGGAGTACATTATTCGTTTAAAAAATGGTTCTAGTATGCTTGCACAAATACCAACTACTTATCATGAATCAGAAAAACTCTCCAAAATTTGGATGCTATTAAACGAAGGAAGAGCAGATACTTGGAAAGAAAGTGTTAATTTGATGAGAACAGATGCATTCCAAGAAAGCATGTTAGAAGCAATTAGAAATACTTATCAATCAGTAGAGAGACTAACTAACCAATTATATATTCAAGGTCAAGAATTGCGCACTACACTTGAAAAGTCTATTTTGCAACAACAAAGACATTTTGAATCGATTGAATTCTCAAATCGTCAACAGAATCATCTTTTGGCTAAAAATAATGAGCTTATTGAGACTCAAAATATTATTACTAGTAATTTGTTAATTGCAGAATTAATGACAAAATGACAGATTAAAATAGAGTAATCATAATATTTGCATTAAAAACGAGCAATCCTAATTGGAGTTGCTCGTTTTTGTCTTACAAAATAAAGGGTTCAATTTTCAACTCTATCTGGTTGCCATACTTGGTTAGTAAATCGTCTGCCAGGGGATGATAGAGTTCTCGTAGTTGTTCAATTTTTTCAGGGAATTGCTTGCCGATGTAGTCAAACTTGCATTCGATGGTTAAGAAAAGTTGGTGGAAGAGTTCGTTTATCTCATTCAATCGGGCAATCATTTCTTCGTCTTCTTTGAGAAAGTCTGGAATTTCTTTTCGGCTGTCTGCAAATCCATCAATTAATTTGACTGGGAAGGAACCATATTCTAGGACAAATTCGTACATTAGTATCTCCATTCTATTGAGCAGGTGTCAGGCTGAACTGCATGACTACAGGATTGTGGTCGCTTGATGTAAAATTGTTAGAAAGCGTTTGGATATGATGAACTGTAACATTGTTGGAAATGATAAAGCCATCAATTGTTCCAGTTAAGGTGGTGTCAGGGTTGTAGGATTGATCAATGTTGCGGACTGTAGGTGCATTACTTGGAGCGACAACTGAAAATTCTACTGGTAGTTGCTCAGTTGGAAAAGATTTCATCCATGTGAGCTCATTGCGGGCATTATCATCTAGTGCGTGGTTAAAATCTCCACCGACAATGACATAATTTCCTTTTGCATATTCTTTTTTCATTGTTTGGCTTACTTTTTCCAGCTGTGCTTTCTGAATATTTTCATTCTTTGTATAAGCAGATAGATGGATATTGAGAACAACCAAATCAGCTCCGCTATTTGTTTTAAAGCGATTGACTGAGTAGGCACGATCGAGGTCAAAGAACTTATTGATATCCGTATCGATAGGTAGTTGGTAACGGATAGCCTCTTGGAAGTTTATCTTTGAAAAGGTCAAGAGTCCGGAAGTCGCTTGGCCGATTGGATTGGTAATGGGGTAAAAAAGGTAGGAAGAATCGTAGTTCTGAGCGAAAGACCAAGCATAAGTACTGAAGGCTTGAGTAAAATAATCGACCTGGTTGACGTGCTGCGAACGGTCGCCATCGACATCTACCTCCTGAAAGAGAACAAGGTCTGGATTTGCCGAATCGATGAACTCTTTATCACTAGTTAGGGCCTCTTCGACAGCTTCTTTACTCCGTGCACGAACTTCCTTTCCGCCATCCATAAAAAAGGAATAGTCGCTTGGGTAAGAACCATAGCCGATATTGAAGGTCATCATCGAATAGGTTTGATCAAGGATAAATGATTCCTGTTTGGATTGATTAGTGATTTCGAGACTGAGATTGTCTTCCAATCGGTGGTAATCTATCAAAAGATAGGACACATAAGCTCCAGCAATCAGCAATATACTTGCTAGTAAACCAAAGCAGTATTTCATTATTTTCTTGAACATAACAGTCTCCTTATTCCATTCTATTGTAGCACAGCCCTTTATGTGACAAAAGAATTTCACCTTCCTTCAGTTTAAGTTTTATTTAATGCTATTTTCAGTTTTGTTTAAAGCTTGGTCGGTAAACTATATCTTGTAAACAAGACAGGAACCTGTCAAGATTCAACATTTAGGATAGAAGAGGCAAAGCAATGAAAACAAGAATCGTACAAAAGCAATTTAAACGTAAAGAAACCAAATATATTGTTGATATGGATGTATTTGTAGAGTTTGAGAAAGAACTTCGTCAACATATGACCGAAGATGAATTTGCGACATCAACGATTACGAATATTTACTTTGACAATGAAGATTTTGATATGATTCAAGATTCTCTTGCTAAGAAAAATGGACGTGAGAAAATTCGTATGCGTGTGTATGATGAAATTCCATCAGAAACAAGTCAAGCCTTTTTGGAAATCAAGAAAAAGGAAAATAAAATTGGCTATAAATACCGTCTAACATCTAATCCAGTATCTGTTACAAATTACATTGAAAATGGTATTATTGATGCTACTATTAAAGATGAAAAAGTAACATCAGAACTGGATCAGTTGAGAAAACGTTATGGTGTCATCAAACCTAAAATGTATATTTATTATGATCGCGTATCATATAAGGGTATTGAGGACAAAAAAGTTCGCTTAACCATTGATAAAAATCTTCTATATCGTGACTATAATGTCAACGTAATGGTAGGGAAATTTGGTAAAGCCTTGCTAGATCCTAAAAAGGTCATCATGGAAATCAAAGTTCCAGAGGAACGTCCAGATTGGTTGGTTGCCTTGTTGGAAAAATACAATATCGAAAAACAATCGTTTTCAAAATATGGCAATGCTTATAAGCTAGCCCACGACATCGTAGAAGAGGAAGTCATTCATCATGCAGCTGTTTAATAGTATCTTTTCAACAGCCAATAGTAGTATCAACCTAGTCCAGATGGTCCTAGTATTCGGAGTCAGTCTATCCATGGGGGTACTCTTAGCGGCTGTTTACAAATATCAATCGAATTATACAAAGGAATTCGTTATCACTCTAAGTCTCATGCCGGCATTGATTGCTGTTATCATTGCATTAGTTAATGGTAACTTGGGAGCGGGTGTTGCGGTAGCAGGGACCTTTAGTCTTATTAAATTCCGCTCGGCAGCAGGTTCATCAAAAGAAATGCTTGCAGTCTTGCTGGCGATGGCTATTGGTCTTGCAACAGGAATGGGCTTCCTTGGTTTAGCCGTATTTACAACAGTCATCTTATCAGCTTGTATCTTGGTTTTTGAAAATATCAGTTTTGCACAAGTCAATCAAAATCGTCGCCATCTTTTAGTGACAGTCCCTATGGATTTCAATTATGATCAGTTTTTTGAAAATCAATTTGGTAAGTCTTGTAAGCAGTCTGATTTATTATCCCTTAAATACAAAAAGAAAAAAGAAGCACTTGTTTTAGAATATCAAGTCCTTCTTGATAAGAAAATTACAGATAAGCGTTTGGTAGATACAGTCTTATCAGCGGGTCCGCTGGATGTTGTATTAAATAAACAAATGCCTAAGAAGAAATTCTTATAATTCAGAAAACCTTGGTTTGTGTGTGTACCAAGGCTTTTTTCTATTTTGAAATAGACTAATGGGATAGCCTACTCACCATAAAAATCGACACTATAATCGATGAGTGTGTCTCCATCATATTGAAAACTAGCAGAGAAGAAGGGGCGGTTTTCCAGAAGCCACTGTTGAAAATGACGGTCACCTTCCCAAGTCGGCTTTGATAAAACCTGATCGTAGGGAACCCATTCCAAATCGCCTTCATTACACTCAATAATTGTTCCTTCAAAGCCAGTAATTTTAAAAACATAGGTGTACCAATCACAATTAGGGGTGAAATCTGGAAAGGTGATAATTCCTTTTAAGGCATGCTTTGTGACAGTTAGGCCTGTCTCCTCAAAGACTTCACGAATGGCGCAGGCTTGAGGGGTTTCACCTGGTTCAAGTTTGCCACCCACCCCAATCCACTTCCCTTCATGGACGTCATTTTCTTTCTTATTTCGATGAAGGAGGAGAAATTCCTTGCCATTATCAATGTAACAAATTGTCGCTAATTGGACTGATTTCTTAGTCATAGAGGGCTCCTTGTAAATGAATGATTCCATTATACCACAAAGGAGAATAGAGAGAAATCTTTGGGAGGTTTTCTGATTGGGTACAGTCTTGAAATTGTGAATATGTAAGGTCTTTTCTGAAAATCTAATTTAGGGTATAATAAAGAATCAAATGATTTAGGATGTATTATGTCAAAACAAGAACAAATAGAACAAACTATTTACCAATTATTGGAATTATTGGGTGAAGATCCAAACCGTGAAGGTCTACTTGATACACCGAAACGGGTAGCAAAGATGTACTTGGAAATGTTTAATGGGCTAAAAGAGGATCCAAAAGACCAGTTTACAGCCGTTTTTTCAGAAGGTCATGAAGAGGTTGTTTTGGTGAAGGATATTCCTTTCCACTCCATGTGTGAGCATCACTTGGTGCCCTTCTATGGAATTGCTCATGTGGCCTATATTCCAAGCAAGGGGCGGGTCACTGGTCTTAGCAAATTGGCACGGGCAGTAGAGGTGGCTAGTCGTCGTCCGCAGTTGCAGGAGCGTTTGACCCACCAAGTTGCCCATGCTCTTCAAGATGCTCTAGAACCTGAAGGTGTTTTTGTCATGGTAGAAGCAGAGCACATGTGCATGAGCATGCGTGGTATTCGTAAGCCGGGAAGTAAGACTGTGACGACAGTTGCTCTTGGTAAATACAAGGAAGATGCAATTTTACGCCGTGAACTCTTGTCTATGATTCACAACAAATAGGAGGTTCTATGTCAATCGAACAATTAGCTAATCATGTAACTATTATGGGAATTCTCAATGTGACCCCAGATTCCTTTTCGGATGGTGGCAACTATAATGAAGTGGAAGCAGCCTTGGTTCAGGTCGAAAAAATGTTAGCTGAAGGAGCCACAGTCATTGATGTCGGTGGTGAATCCACTCGTCCTGGTGCGACTTTTGTGTCAGAAGAAGATGAAATTGCGCGTGTCGTTCCGATTATCCGTGCCATTAAAGAAAAATACAAGTGTTTGATTAGTATTGATACTTATAAGACTGGTACAGCCCGTGCGGCACTTGAAGCAGGAGCAGATATTTTGAATGATGTCTGGGCAGGTCTTTACGACGGGGAGATGTTGGCTTTAGCTGCTGAATATCAAGTACCTATCATCCTCATGCACAACCAGAAAGAAGAAAGCTATGCGGATGTTGTTGGAGAGGTCAAAAACTTTCTAGCTGAGCGTGCCCAAGCAGCGCTAGATGCAGGTCTTGCAGCAGATAAGATTTGGTTGGATCCAGGATTTGGTTTTTCAAAAAATGTCCAGCATAATTTGGATCTTTTGCAAGGATTGAATCAGATTACCGGTCTAGGCTATCCAGTTTTGTTTGGGATTTCTCGTAAGCGCGTGGTGGATTATCTAGTCGGAGGAAATAGCCTACCGACTGACCGTGATCATGCAACGGCAGCCTTGTCTGCTTGGGCAGTACAAAAAGGTTGTAAGATGGTTCGTGTTCACAACGTAGAAGCCAATCGTGATGTAGTCAAGGTTTGGGAACAGTTGACTGCTGGAGGTCAAAATGGATAAAATTTCCCTTCATAAATGCCGTTTTTACGGTTATCACGGAGCTTTTAAGGAAGAACAAACTCTTGGTCAGATTTTTACGGTTGACTGCGATTTGTTTGTTGATTTGACCGCCGCTTCGCAAACGGACCAGCTGGAAGACACCGTTCATTATGGTATGGTTTTTGAAACAATCAAGGCAGTTGTGGAGGGCAAGCCTTATACCCTGATTGAAAAGGTGGCAGGAGTTATCTGTCAGGAGATTTTTGAACAGTTTCCAAAGGTGGAGAAGATTCGCTTGGCCATTTACAAGGAAAATCCCCCTATTGCTGGTCATTATGACTCTGTTGGGATTGAACTGGAGCGTGAACGACCATGAAGCATTTAGCCTATCTCAGTATCGGTGGGAATATGGGTGATCGACAAGCCTATTTACAGGCAGCTTTAGATAAATTAGATAGCCATCCAAATTGCCAGCTTGGTCTGGTTTCTGCCATTTATGAAACAGCAGCTTGGGGCAAGACCAATCAGGCTGATTTCCTCAATTTAGCCTGTCAAGTTCATACGGACTTAACTGCCCAAGAATTTCTGTCCTTTTGTCAAGAAATTGAACAGGACTTGGATCGAGTCAGAATTGAAAAATGGGGGCAACGGACCATTGACTTAGACATTATTTTTTGGGATGAGGGGAGAATTGAAGAGGAGAATTTGATTGTTCCCCATCCCTATGCTCATGAGAGGGCATTTGTGCTTGTTCCTCTCTCAGAATTAGCAGTTGATTATCTTCATCCAGTCTTAGGAAAGACGGTAGGGGAATTATTGGCTGAATTAGGAGAAGTAAAGGATATTAGAAAATTTATCTCTTAGTTAAATATAAAGGAAAATATAAGGAGAGTTATGGAAATTTTAGCGATCTTAGGAGTTTTATTGGCTGTTGTAGCCATCATTTATTTGACGTCAAAGAATTTACATGTCATTGTTGCAGCACCTTTGGCTAGTTTGATTATCTTACTGACCAACCAGATGAATATTCTGGAGGCCATGTTGGGCAAGGAACAGTCCTATATGGCTGGTTTAGCTGGTTTTTTGATCAATAACTTTGTTATCTTTATGCTCGGCTCTATCTTAGCCAGATATATGGAAGCCAGTGGGGCTACCTTAACAATTGCAAATAGTATCTTAAAGGTCATTGGAAAGGATAGTCCTTATAAGGTGTTACTGGCAATTGCTCTTATTACAAGTGTTTTGACTTATGGTGGTGTTAGTATCTTTGTTGTCATCTTTACCCTCTTGCCCTTGTCACGTCCGCTTTTCAAAGAGTTAAATATCAACTGGGCTCTTTTTCCTATTCCAGTTTTCATGGGGGCAAGCACCTACACCATGACTTCTTTACCAGGAACTCCTTCAATTCAGAACGTTATTCCAACTAAGGTTTTGGGGACAAGTTTGACAGCAGCTCCGATTTTGAGCCTAGCTGCAAGTCTAACCTTATTTATCTTTGGAGTTGCGTATATGTCTTATGCACTCAAGAAAAGTTTAGCTAATGGGGAAACCTATACGGAGGGAGACGAAGATTTGACGGTAGACTCAGCTGAGAAAACACCCAATCTCTTTTTTTCTGTTTTACCCTTGCTTAGTTTAATTGCTATAATCTTCCTCTTGAATAAAACTCCTAATGTTTTAGCTATTGGTCTGTTGGTATCTATTATTTTATCTGCTGTACTTTTCCATCCTTACCTACCAAATCAGAAGGATATTTTGAATACAGGTGCAACAGCTTCGATTGTTCCTGCTTTTGCGACTTCTAGTACGGTGGCATTTGGTACAGTCTTGACCTTATCAGCAGGTTTTGCCATTATTCAAGAGTGGATTCAGCAAATTCCAGGTTCACCTTTGATTAGCTTGTCTGTGTCTACTGCCCTGCTCAGTGGGATTATTGGTTCATCATCGGGAGCGGTTGGAATTGTGGCTACTAATTTCCTCCCTTCCTACTTAGAAATGGGGTTGAATCCAGAAGTTCTTCATAGAGTGACAGTTGTAGCGTCAGCTGTTCTTACAGTGGTTCCTCAGTCTGGTGTTATGATTACTTTCCGTAGTTTATCTAAACTCAGCATGAAACGTGCTCTCAAACATTCTTTTATCGTTGTCAACGTGGGTCACCTTTTAGCTTTAATTGTCATTTTGGTTTTATCGGCTATCCTTTATTGATTAAAAAACAAGTTAGATGGTTCATCTAACTTGTTTTCTTTTTGGTTATTCATTCCAGAATTTTGCTGCAATATCTTGACCTTGCTTAATTTTTGCCCACTGTTCTGAAATAGCTAATTCATTACCAGAGTCACATGAAGCAAATCCACATTGATGTGAGAGATAAAGACGTTCTTTTGGAATGATTTTGCTAGCCTCATCTAGTAGACGATAAACACGGTCTTCATCATCGAGATTTGTTGTTTTACTAGATAGAAGGCCAAGTACAATCTCTGCATTTGTATCTTTTAAGCTTTCCAAGGCTTTCAAGTCGCCTGCTCGCTCATCGTCCCATTCCAAGAAGAAGCGGTCGTAATGTTGATCGCGAAGGAATTTTTCTGCAATCGCTTCATAGGTCCCACCAGCAGCATATCGGCTTTCGTAGTTACCGCGACAGTTGTGAGTCCAAACTGTTAAACCGATTGAATGAGCGTAATCAACTACTTCGTTATTAAGTTTAACAAAAGCATCCGCCAAATCAGCCAATCCAGCGTTTCCTTCAGCAAAGAAACTTGCAGGATTGCTCTCATCAAAGAGTTCCCATAGGCAGTCATCAAATTGAATAATTTGACCACCGGCAGTTTTGTAATCATCTAGAAACTCTTTATAAGCAGCAACTAATCCAGCTTTTAGATCATCAGCTGTCTTATAGACTTGATCATCTCCATATAATCCATCAAAAACAGCTAGTTCAGTGTAGGCATGTGCAGGCCCCCAAACAGTCAATTTGGTATCTGTATCGCCTGCTTCTTGTTTCACCTTACGATAGATGTCAATAAAGTGATGGTTTTTACCAGAAAGTTCTTCATGGATGCGAATACCGATGTCCTTACGTGTTTCATAGTGACCACCATCATGGTCTTTGAAGGTATAGCCGTGGTCTGCGATGTAACGCTCAATTCCTTTTAAGCCCCAAACAAAGTCAAGGTGCCACATAGATTTTGAATATTCACCATCTGTCACGATGTCAATACCATTCGCTTTTTGCTCGGCTACGATAGTTTCAATCGCCGCGTTTTCGGTTTCTTGGTAACCGTCAAAGTCTTTGTAGAATGGATATTGAATGTCGTCACGGTGTTCGATTTGTGTCTTGTAGTCGCGCAAGTCAGCCGGACGTAATAGTGAACCAACTAGTTGAAATCTTGATTTTGCCATAATTTATCTCACTTTCAAATTTTAAGATGTCTATATTCTATCCTAGAAAGTTCCGTTTGAAAAATAGTTATTTTTACAGAAGAGGTATAGTTGGAAGTTATAACAAACTTTCATGCGATATGCTGGTTGACTATCATTTATCTTGTGTTATAATCTAAGGAGTGCAAAATCCGAACGTTTATTCGGTAAAAAAGTAGAAGAAAATTGAGGGTAGAATGAAAAAACAATCGCCTTATTTGGTACTAGGAACTATTATGTTGGGAGCTGTTATGCGGGTACCGATAACAGCGATTCCTTCCATTTTGACAGATATTGCGGCGGGACTAGGAGTATCGGTCAGTGATTTAGGGATTTTGACTTCTATTCCATTATTGATGTTTGCGCTTTGTTCCTCTTTAGCTCCTAAGTTGGCCGCAAAATTTGGTATGGAAAAACTGATGGCTATGGTTTTGATAGTTATGTTCGTTGGTTCTGCCATGCGGATTTTCAATGTATCGACCTTATATCTAGGAACGATGTTAGTTGGAGCTGCGATTGCTTTTATCAACGTTTTGCTACCTAGCTTGGTTGCGGCTAATTTTCCTCATAAAATTGGTTTGTTTACCACGATTTATGTTACGATGATGGGAGTCACTTCTACTTTAGCATCTATGGTAGCTGTGCCGATTGTGACAGCGACATCATGGCAGACTTTTCTTCTGATAATTTCAGCACTGGTCGGATTGGCTTTATTTATCTGGTTACCAAATGTAGCTTCCAATCATCGTTTTGAGAGAAAAGGCAATAATCAAGGAACATCCCTCTGGAAGAATCGGGGAGCCATTATTTTTCTTATTTTTGGTGGTTTACAATCTCTCTTGTTTTATACAGAAATGACTTGGCTACCAACGATTTCACAAACGGTTGGCTTGTCAAAAGCTGAGGCAGGTTTGTTAGCCGGTATTTTTAATATCGTAGCTATTCCAATGTCGATGGTTTTGCCATCTATTGTATCGCGCTTACCAAGAGAAAAACGAGCTTACCTGATGATAGGGCTCTCTGTTTTGACCTTGTTAGGATTGGGATTGATGGCTGTTGTACCCGTACAGTTTGGTTGGTGGCTTTTGATCCATATTCTTTTAGGGGTATCTGTTAGTGCCCTATTCCCTTATATGATGCTGTCATTCTCATTAAAGACAAGTAATAGCCAAGCAACCGCTCGTCTGTCAGGTATGGTACAAACAGGTGGTTATCTCATTGCAGCGATAGGGCCGTTTGTTCTCGGATATAGTTATCAATTATTTGGAAATTGGCTTCCCTTCATTATTGCTCTAATTGTTGTAACGATTTTAATGATGTGGACTATTGTATTGATTGAGAAAGAAGATATTATTTTATAGGCTAAGAAGGTTGGTTTCCCAGCCTTTTTGTAAAACAAAAAAAGCTGGAATTTCCAGCTTTTTAATGTGCTACACGTTTGCGTGCTGCTTTTTTACGATTTTCTTCGATGAAAGCTTCTTTCTTTTCTTCTGGTTCAATGATTATTTTATGAACAGTGAAGATAGCACCTGCTGCGAGAGCAACTGTAGAAAGAACACCTGTCAAGAAACCTTTGCCAAAACCTTTAGCCATAGTGAATTCTCCTTTACTTGTGTTATAATAGATTTTAGCGAAAAAACAAAATATTTTCAAGGAAAAAGATGAAAACAAAAGTAATTGTGGTCATAGGACCAACAGCGGTTGGAAAAACTGCTCTAGGAATTGAGTTGGTCCAGCGTTACAAAGGTGAGATTATTAGTGGCGACAGCCAGCAGGTCTATCGTAAGTTGGATATCGGAACGGCAAAAGCTAGTTCGGAAGAACAGGCAGCTGCGGTCCACCATTTGATTGACGTCCGAGATATAACCGAGGGCTACTCAGCTTATGAATTTGTGACAGAAGCCAAAGCCCTAATCACCGACATCTCCAGTCGTGGAAAACTTCCCATTATCGTTGGAGGTACAGGGCTTTATATCCAAAGCTTGCTGGAAGGATATCATCTGGGCGGAAAAGTAGATCAAGAGCAGGTTCTTGCCTATCGGGAAGAGCTGGACCTTTTGTCTGACGAAGTGTTGGAAGCAATGGCAGAGCAGGCAGATTTGGCTATCGAGGGAATCAGCCGTCGGAGATTGATTCGAGGCTTAGAGTTGAAAAAATTTGGCAAGGACTTAGAAAATACTGAATCAGACTATGAGCCTTTGTATATTTGTCTGACGGATGACAGACAGGTGCTTTACGACCGCATCAATCAGCGAGTAGATAGCATGATGACGGCGGGCTTGTTAGAAGAAGTTACTTGGCTCTATCAAGAACATCCAGAAGCCCAAGCAGCTATGGGGATTGGCTACAAGGAGTTTTTCCCCTATCTTGCAGGTCAAATTAGCCTAGAGGAAGCCGTCGATAAGGTTAAACAAAATAGCCGTCGCTTCGCCAAACGCCAATTAACTTGGTTCAGAAATCGGATGCAGGTTCCCTTTTATTCAGTAGGCGAGCCAGATTACAAATCGCAGATTTTCACCGCCGTGGAGGAATTTTTAAATGATTGAAACGCAAAAAGAACAAGAACGCGCCCTCCTGGTCGGAGTGGAATTGCAGCAGACAGGTAATTTTGACATGTCCATGGAAGAGTTGGCAAGCCTTGCAAAGACAGCTGGCGCTCTGGTCAAGGGAGTTTATACTCAAAAACGGGAGAAATACGACAGCAAAACCTTTGTCGGATCTGGTAAATTGGATGAAATTGCACAAATGGTTGAAGCTGACGAGATTGATACGGTGATTGTCAATAACCGCTTAACCCCTCGACAAAATGTTAACTTAGAAGAAATTCTGGGAGTTAAGGTCATTGACCGTATGCAGTTGATTTTGGATATTTTTGCCATGCGGGCGCGAAGTCATGAAGGAAAGCTACAAGTCCATTTGGCGCAACTCAAGTATATGCTACCTCGTTTGGTTGGTCAGGGAATTATGCTCAGCCGTCAGGCTGGTGGTATCGGCTCTCGTGGACCGGGTGAAAGTCAGTTGGAGCTCAATCGTCGGAGCATACGTAATCAGATTCATGACATCGAACGCCAACTCAAAACAGTTGAGAAAAATCGGGCAACTGTCCGTGAACGCCGCCTACAATCAGGTGTTTTCAAGATAGGTTTGATTGGTTATACCAATGCAGGTAAATCAACCATTATGAATGCTATGACGGATAAGCGACAGTACGAGGCAGATGAACTCTTTGCCACGCTTGACGCGACCACCAAGCAGATTAACTTGGCGGACAAGTTTAACGTGACCTTGACGGACACCGTTGGTTTTATTCAGGATTTACCAACGGAGCTGATTTCAGCCTTCAAGTCCACCTTGGAGGAGTCTATGAACGTAGATCTCTTGCTTCATGTCATTGACGCTTCGGATCCGAATCACAGCGAGCAGGAGCAGGTGGTCTTGGATATTTTGAAAGACCTCGACATGCTGGACATCCCTCGACTAGCCCTCTATAACAAGCTGGACAAGACAGACGATAGCTTCACTCCAAGCCAGTTTCCTCATGTCATGCTTTCAGCCAAAGATGAAAATGCCAAAGGCCATATACAAATGATGGTCTTGGCTAAGATTAAGACCATGTTTGAACGATTTGAGGTCAGAGTTCCATTGTCTCAGGCTTACAAGTTACACGATTTGGCAAGCCTCGCTTTGATAGAAAATCGGACTTACGAAGACGATGTGGAAGTGGTGTCAGGTTATATCGCTTCTAACAATAAATGGAAGTTGGAAGAATTTTATGACGGATTATCTTGATTTGGCCTTAAAATATGGTGGTTTTACCAGTCTAGATAAGGCTTATCTGACCAATAAATTGGCAGGTTTGAGCGAACAACAGAAGCTAGATTTTATTACGCCACCGCCTTCGGTTATCAATGCTTATTTTGCGGAAATCTACCAGAAACAAGGTGCTGAAAAAGCGACTGACTATTATCTCACTCTATCTCAACAACTCAGCCTTTTTCCAGAAGAGCCCAGTTTTGATGAAAGTAAGCCCTTTGTTCGCCTCAACTTATCAGGCAAGTCTTTTGGCTTTGTCTACCTATCTGCTGACGGTTTGGCCCAGGTTTTTTCAGAAGGGGAAGAAGAAATTACAGATAGCTTGCTCTTTGAAATCGCTCAGGTCTTTCCGCACTATGTGGTGTTTGTGGAGGATGGTAAGATTTTTATGAAGGCAAATACCTTTGATAAATGTCGGTTGGTAGAAGTGGAAACGGATTTTCTCTTGACCCAAGTGGCTGTTTCTGATGATTTGGTTAAGATTTCAGGTTTTAATCAAGAAGAGGTTGCAGAAGCAGCAAAATCTTACGCAGGGAAAGAATTCTATGCTTGGTCAGGTCGCTCCGCAATTTTATATTTAAAAGATTAGAAAGTAAACAATGCAAATTCAATTTTTAGGTACGGGGGCTGGTCAGCCCTCTAAGGCTCGAAATGTATCAAGTTTGGCCTTGAAACTCTTGGACGAAATCAATCAAGTTTGGCTTTTCGATTGTGGCGAAGGAACTCAAAATCAGATTTTGGAAACTACCATTCGCCCTCGAAAAGTTGCTAAAATTTTTATCACTCACCTGCATGGTGACCATATTTTTGGTCTGCCTGGTTTTCTGTCCAGTCGGTCATTTCAGTCTAGTGAGGAACAGACTGATATTGATATTTATGGCCCTGTTGGCATTCGTTCCTTTGTCTTGGCAAGTCTTAAAGTATCAGGGACACGCCTACCTTATCGCGTTCATTTTCATGAGTTTGATGTAGATACAGTCGGTCAGGTCCTAGAAACCGACAAATTCACGGTATTCGCTGAAAAGCTTGACCATACCATTCCTTGTGTCGGCTATCGTGTCATTCAAAAAGATTTGGAAGGAACACTAGATGCAGAAGCACTGCGTGCGGCGGGCGTTCCATTTGGCCCCCTCTTTGGGAAGGTTAAAAATGGGGAGAATGTGACCTTGGAAGATGGGACGGAAATCATTGCCAGTGATTATCTTTCTCCGCCACGACCAGGTAAGATTGTAACTATTTTGGGAGATACACGTAAGTGTCATGCTAGTGTGCGGTTGGCGGTCAATGCAGATGTCTTGGTGCATGAGGCGACTTACGGTAAAGGTGATGAAAAAATTGCTCGTAAGCATGGTCATTCAACCAATATGGAGGCAGCACAAGTGGCCAAGGACGCTGGAGTGAAGCAACTTTTGCTCAATCATATCAGTCCACGATTCTTATCTAAGGACATCAGCCAGTTAAGGAATGATGCCAGCACTATTTTTGAACAGGTCCGTGTGGTCAAGGACTTGGAGGAATTTGACCTATGAGAACTATTCTGATTACAGGAGCCTCAGGTGGCTTGGTACAGGAAATGGTTCCCTTACTCAAGGATGATTTCTTGATTTTGTTAGGGCGTAATGTAGAGAAAATCGAACAATTTTATGCTTACCATGAGAAAAAGGCTGTTTTTGATGTCGATATTCGAGATGAAGTTGCCTTGACTGCCTTTTTTGAAGAGCTGGATAGCCAGTTTGGTCAGATTGATATTTTAGTCAATAATGCTGGCTATGCCATTTATGATGATTTTGAGAATTTCTCTAGTCAGCAGGTACAGGCTATGTTTGACATCAATACTTTTGCTCTGATGACCCTGTGTCGTTTAGTAGGCAAGCGTATGAAGGCTAGAAGAAGTGGACAGATTATCAATATTATTTCGATGTCGGGCTTAATCGCTTCAAGCAAGTCTTCGGTCTATTCGGCGACCAAGTTTGCGGCCATGGGATTTTCCAACACCATTCGCTTGGAATTGGCTCAATACGGTGTCACGGTCACCACGGTCAATCCAGGTCCTATTGCAACTAGCTTCTTCGACCAGGCTGATCCCGATGGAAGCTATCAAGAGAGTGTCAAAGCCTTTCTCTTGCAACCAGACTATGTGGCTCGTAAAATTGTTGCAGCCATGGGAACCAGAAAGCGTGACATCAATTTACCTTGGACCCTGGCAGCAGCCCACAAACTCTATACCCTGTTTCCTAGAATTGCAGATTATCTGGCCAGTACGGTTTTTAATTATAAATAGCAAAAATCTAGGTTTGCCTAGATTTTTTTTTATTTCATTGCCTATAGACCAAGTGGTCGGAATACTCTACCATCAGCTATTTCTAGCTATTAATTTTAATAGCCTTATTTTTGTTTAAAGCTGTAATTTGGAAACTAAAAGTTCAAAAAATTTCAGCGAGAGGTGAAGAAAAATGTATAATGCAATAAATTTCCATGCATGTGAAAGACTTTGGTATTTTATTGAAAACGATTACGTTGTACAATGGATTTAGAAAGGAGGAAGTGATGAATCAACGAAGTAAAGAAATATTAAACTTACTTATTGAAAGAAAGGAGTCGCGCTTATCTGATTTGGCTGCTCTATACGAAGTATCTGATCGTACCATCCGAAATGATGTCGTGTCTCTAAACGACTACTTAGGGAATTTGAATTTTGGACAAATTGAGATAAAGAATAAACATTTGCGATTGCATTTGACTGTGGATAAGAAGCGAATTCTGACAGAAATCAATAAGTTTGATGTATATGAATACAAATTTACAAGTGATGAGCGGAGTTTGATTTGTCTCTTGATGTTAATAAATAACACCTCCTATATGACAATCCAACAGTTGTCAGAAAAATTATTGACAAGTCGTTCTACAGTGGTGAATGACCTTCGGACAACTCGTTCTCTAGCAAAGGAACATGGAATTAAGCTTGTTTCACGAGCAAATAAAGGATTTAAGGTGGAAGCGGATGAGGTTGCAGTGCGTCGTTTCCTTTATCAAGTAACAGGATTGGAACATTTTTCAATTCTAGAAACAGTTGCCTTTGAGGAGGGATATGAAGAAAAAATCCAACTTGATATGATTGAGCTTGCTTTAAAGAAATGTCGAACAAAGCTTGCACTAGCAGAAAAGAATATGGCTCGATTACAAAGATATTTGACAATATCAGCCTTTCGAAATTATCATGGTCAGAAATTAGAAAAGGAGGGAGGGACCCTTACAAGAACTTATCAATATTTAGCAGATTCTCTCATTTCGTATCTCTTTCTTGATGAGGTAGATATTATTTTTATTGAAAAAGAGTTGGAACAGGATGTTTCGAGAGGTCAGTTGAGCTCCAAAATAAACAAAGAATCAATTCGTATTCAAGTGGTAGCTATGCGCTTTATTGAAAAAATATCCCAAGAATTACAGATTGACTTTAAGGAAGATTACATTTTTTATGATAATTTTGCAGCTCATTTATTGCGTATGTTGCGGCGAGAGGACCATGCGTCACACAGTCCGTTATTTATGGAAGATATTGTCAAAAGCAATTTAAAAATTAAAGATGCGATTCTTCATCACCTTGGGATCATTGAAGAGAGTATTGGCCGAAAAGCTAGATTGATTGAAATTGATTATATTATCATTCATGTCTATGCAGCGATGGAGCGAAAAAAGCGAAAAGGGAGCAGTCTTAAGGTAGCTTTGGTAACGCAAGAAAAAGCAACGGAGATTTTCTTAATAGAAAGTAAACTCAACAATAATTTTTCCTTTAATTTGGATATATACTCAGTAGCAGATACAATTCAAGGGTATTATGACTTGGTACTAACTACAACGTACTTACCAAATCAAGAGTATCTTCATATTTCGCCAGTTGTTACGGATGAGGATTACATCTTAATTGCCAATGAAATTGATCGGATTATCAAAGAGAAAGAATTCTCTGATATTAGTCTACAAAAAGATACAGCTCTGAAAATAATTGAGCTAATATCGGAAAAAATTGATCAAGAAGAGTTGACCCAAAAAGAATTAAAAGCATCTGTTCGGACCTTGCTTCTTTCATTTGTAGAAGATTCTGAAGAAATTGTAGAGCAGCGTTTAGCAGATTTTCTACCTGAAACTCATATTCAGCTCGATGTGGAGGTGGCTGACTGGAAGGAAGCAATCTATCGTGCGGGACAAAATTTAGTAGTTGAAGGAAGTTGCGATATAACTTACTTGGATACCATAGTTAAAAACATCCAAGAAAATGGTCCCTATATGGTCATATCGGAAGGATTTGCTTATCCACATGCTCAGATTGGTGATTATAATCGTAAGACTGCGATGAACTTGATACGATTGAAACATCCAGTTTACTTTGATGATGAAGTACAGGATGATGTCACAGACATTGGCACTTTACCTGTTCGTTACATTTGTCTTTTGTCAGCTGTTGATTCAAGGACCCATACCAAGGCGTTCTTCAATCTTTCAAATCTATTGAAAAATCCGAGATTTAAAGAAAAATTAGATGCCTGCCAAACATCCATGGAAGTCCATGCCCTCATTGAAGAATATGAAATATTACTAGATATAAGGAGATAAAGTATGTTCAGTGAAGATTTAGTCTTTTTGGACCAAGATTTGGCCACGAGTAAGGACGTCTTGTCATTCAGCTTTGAGCAATTGCGCAATATGAATTATGTTAAGGAGGAATACTTCTCCTCTATTCTAGCAAGAGAAGCAGAGTTCCCAACTGGACTCAAGACACATGTTGGAATCCATATCGCCATGCCACATACAGAAGCTGAGTATGCTAAAAAAGAAGGAATTGTTTTTATCCGAACATCACAGCCAGTGATTTTCCAACATATGGTGGATCCAGATGAGGCAGTTGAAACACGACTAATATTTAATATTGTGGTTAAGGATCCTGCTAATCAGGTTGCCTTTCTGACCAAACTAATGAGGTTGTTCCAGAACGAAGAACTCTTGAACTTCCTTAATGAGTCAGAGGACAAGAAAGTCATTGTTCAAACAATTCAAGAATTTATTGACAACAATTAAAAATAAAATTTAAGAAAAGGAGTTTTTGTCATGAAGAAAGTTATTGTAGCTTGTGGAGGTGCTGTTGCAACATCTACTGTTGCAGCAAATCGTATTAAAGATCTCTGTGCCAATAATGGTATTGATTTAAATTTAGTACAATGTCGTGTTAATGAAATTGAATCTCATTTGACAGAGGCTGATTTAATCTGTACAACTATGCGTGTGAAAAAGACCTATGGGGACATTCCAGTTTTGACTGTAATGGGCTTTATTTCCGGTATTAATGAAGAAAAATTGGAGGCTGATATTCTTAATATTTTAAAGTAAAACGTATACCTAAAACATAACTGTTTTATTTAAAAGGAGGAAATTATGGAATTCTTACAATATATTATTGATCTTGGTGCAGCTGTAATGTTGCCGTTGGTTATTTTCGTCATCGCTTTACTATTTGGAGTAAAGATTGGGAAAGCCTTTTATTCAGCGATTTCTATCGGGATTGGTTTTGTTGGTATTGGAATTATTGTTGATTTTATGAATGCTCAAATTGGGCCTGCAGCTCAAGCTATGGCAGAAAATTTCGGACTAAATTTGACTGTTATTGACTTGGGTTGGCCTGGTATGTCTCCTATTACTTGGGCTTCAAGTATAGCTTTGGTAGCTATTCCAATTGCTGTCGTTGTTAATATTATTATGCTAGTCTTGAAAATGACACGCGTTGTCAACGTGGATATTTGGAATGTGTGGCATATGACCTTTACAGGAGCGATCGCTTATGTTGCGACAGGAAATTACTGGATTGGAATTTTGGGTGTGGTTGTTCATGCAATCATTGCTTACAAGTTTGGCGATTGGTTCCGTTATGACACTGAAGAATATTTTGGACTTGAAGGAATCGCAGTTCCTCATGGAACTTCGGCATATATGGCTCCGATTGCAGTCATTGTTGATACTATTATTGAAAAAATACCAGGTCTCAACAAAATCAACCTTGATCATGAGAAAATTGAAAAACGTTTGGGTGTTTTTGGACAACCAGTTGTTGTTGCCCTCTTCTTAGGTTTTATCATTGGTATCTTGGCAGGATATGATGCACAAGGTGTATTGCAACTTGCTATTAAAGTCGCTGCTGTTATTTCTCTCTTGCCAAAAGTGATTAAACCTGTCATGGAAGGACTACTTCCTATTTCAGAAGTTGTCAAAGCGAAATTGCAAGAGCGTTTCAAAGGAGCAGACTTCCTTATTGGTCTTGATCCAGCTATTCTCTTGGGAGATCCAGTTGTTGTATCTGCGGGCTTGATTTTTATTCCTCTAACTATCGTCATTGCTCTTATCGTTCCTGGAAATGAAGTGATGCCGTTTGGTGACTTGGCTACCATTGGTTTCTTCATTGCTATGGCTGTAGCAGTGCACAAAGGGAATCTATTCCGCACACTAATTTCTGGTTCTGTGATTATGTTTATGACAATTTGGATTGCTAACCAATCCATCGGATTAACTACAAAACTAGCAGAAACAACTGGCACCCTGTCTGATTCAACAGCACGTGTTGCTGCTCTTGATCAAGGCGGTTCACCAGTAACCTATATCTTTACCCAAATCTTTAATATGACAAATGTAGCAGGTTTCGCAGTTATTGGTATTATCTACGTGATTGGACTTTATCTAACATGGACTCGCTATCGTCGTCTCAAAAAAGAATGGGATGTCGAATAGACCCGTAGAAAGGAAGCCCCATGAGAGCACTCGTATTAGTTGAAAACAATCATGTCGAAGTTCAAGAGTTGGACAAACCTATTCCTCTAAAAGATGGAGATGTTCTTGTCAAAGTCGCCTACACAGGAATATGTGGTTCAGACTATGTACGTTTCTTTGAAGGTCAGGCAAAAAAATACCCACTGATTTTGACCCACGAATTTTCGGGTGTAGTTGAAGAGAGTCTGTCTGATGACTATAAGCCAGGAGATAAGGTGGCTATTATACCGCTTAAGCCTGATTTTGAGGACGAGCAAAGTTTGAAGGGCAACTATTCTCTTAGCAAAAATTACAGTTTCATTGGTTCTCGTGAAGATGGTGGCTTGAGAGAGTATGCTGTTATTCCTCAGGAAAATTTAGTTCATATCCCATCGGATATCGACTTGCGGACAGCAGCCTTTATAGAGCCATTGACAGTTAATTTACATGGTTTTAAAGTAGCCGAATTAAAAAAATTAGAAGTAAAAAAGGTTGCCTTGATTGGTATGGGAACAATTGGGTTACTTGCATTACAAGTACTGGTCAATTATGGCTACGACGTTACAGCCTTTGATATCAGCTCAGACAAGCTAAATCTTTCGAAAAAATTAGGTGCTAAAGCTATTGTTAATACCTTAAATGTAGATGAATTGGAAGCAGTTTATGACCAATTCGACTTTGTAGTAGAGACTTCGGGAGCAAATCAGAGTTATTACATTGTCAATAAACTGGCTGCGAAAAAAGGTCATATTCTCTATATTGGTACACCACATAAGGATTTGAATATTGATTTTCAAACCTTTGAGCTCATCAATCGGAAGGAATTGACTGCACGAGGGTCATGGATGAATTATTCAGCACCTTGGCCGGGTGAAGAATGGGCAGAAGCGGTGGAACTTTTTCAAAAAGGTGCCATCCAAATTGCTCCCCTCATTGCTGCCGACGTGACCTTGGATACCTTTGAAACTATTTTTGATGATTACCGTAATCGGAAAATTGATGGAAAAATCTTCATTACGGTAACAGGAGACGAAGCATGACAGATTTAAGTAAATTAACGACCAAGACTGGCATTATCAGTGCTTTAGCTATTGACCAGCGTGGAGCCCTGCGTAGAATGCTTGGAGAAGATGCTAGACAAGAAGAATTAGAACAATTCAAGGTGCTAGTTTCTGAGCAATTAACACCATATGCTAGCTCCATCCTATTAGATCCGGAGTTCGGGTTACCAGCAGCTGGAAAAAAAGATGCCAATTGTGGACTGATGCTTGCCTATGAAAAGACTGGATATGATTCTAGCACCCCCGGACGTTTTCCAGATTTGATTGACAATGAGTCTGTGAAACGATTAAAAGAGCAAGGAGCAGATGCTGTCAAACTCTTAGTGTATGTTGACGTTGATGAAGCTGATTCGATTAATGACGTCAAAAAAGCTTTTGTTGAACGTGTGGGGAGTGAATGTAAAGCAGAAGGCTTGCCTCTTTTCTTGGAGTTGGTCAGTTATGACGCAGAAATAACGGATAAGGAAGCGTATGCCAAAGTAAAACCTCATAAGGTAATTCAAGCTATGCGGGACTACTCTGATCCTCGGTATAATGTTGCGGTACTTAAAGTAGAGGTGCCTGTCGATATGGACTATGTTGAAGGATTCGGAAGTGAGAATTCGTTCTATACGCAAGAGGAGGCTGCAGCTTACTATAAGGAGCAAGCCACTGCAACAAATCTTCCCTATATTTACCTCAGTGCCGGAGTAAGTGCGGCTATGTTCCGTGATACTCTTCGGTTTGCGAAAGAAAGTGGGTCAACATTTAATGGAGTCCTTTGTGGACGAGCAACGTGGGCTGGAGGAACTAAAGTTTATAAGGAATCGGGAGTAGATGCTACTATTGAATGGTTCCAAAATAAAGGTAAGGAAAACATTGTGGAACTAGCCACTCTTGTAGAAGAATTAGCTACCCCAATCGTATAAAAGAGTTGGCCTCTGCCAGATTGGCGGAGGTCTTTCTTGAAGGAGGAAAAATATGATTACAACCGTTACCTTAAATGCCTCGATTGATAAGGCGTATGTACTAGATGGAGAATTTGTTCCTGGTACAGTCATGCGGGTCAAAGAGACACGTAATACAGCTGGCGGAAAAGGTCTTAATGTTGCTAGAGTTGCAAAAATTTGCGGAAGCGAGGTCACGGCAACTGGTTTTGTAGGAGGTTTTAATGGCGATTACTTAGAATTTCTTTTGAAAAAATCTAATATCCAAGCAGCATTTACTCACATCAAAGGAGAAACACGCTCCTGCATCAATGTATTGGAGGGGCGTTACAAATCTACAGAGTTTCTAGAACCTGGTTGTCAGGTAGAAGAAGCTGAAGTGACTGATTTTATCTACCAATTTTGCAGTTTGTTGACAAAGACAGATATTGTCACTTTATCCGGTAGTCTGCCTAAAGGAGTTCCAGTTTCTGTCTATGCAACCTTGATTGATCTTGCAAAATCAGCTGGCAAAAAAGTTTTGCTAGACTCTAGTGGTGTTTCTTTTCAAGAGGGATTAAATGCCTTACCTACTTTAGTTAAGCCCAATCAAGATGAGATTGAGGATTTCTTCAATGTAAAAATTCAGTCACGTGCGGACACAGTTCAATATGCCAAAAAAATTGCAGATAAGGGAATTGAGTATGTTGTAGTATCTCTAGGTAGCGATGGGGCAATTATGGTACACCAAGATAAAGTTTATCAGGGCATTCCGCCGAAAATTACTCCTATCAATACGGTCGGATGCGGAGATTCTATGGTAGCTGCTTTTGCGGTTGGTTTAGAGAAAAACTTTAGTCCTGTAGAATGTCTAACCTACGCAATTGCTGTTGGTACAGCCAATGCCCTATCTCCATTTACAGGGGATATTGATCCAACTGTATTAGCAACTCTTCAGCCACAGGTGAAAGTTCAAATTCTAAGCTAATGAAATTCAATGTTAATTGCAGAGAAATATCGATAGTCTTTGAAATACTAGTTTTTCTTTTACATAAGTACTTTGTAAAAAGTGCTAACTGTTTGGAGCAAGGATAGTGAATATCAAAATCTATGTGTTTAGCTTGTAAAGGAGTTTTAGATGGGGTATTTGAGTAAAATATTTCTATTCAGGGATATTCAATTGATGAAGGAAGTTATTTATAATTCTGGTTTGATAATCCAATAAAGGCGAAATGACTTGTGAGAAGTTTTGTTACTAAGTACTACATAAATATCTAACGCATTTTCCTATTCATGTTTGTAAAAAAGAGGTTGTCATGGAAGCTTATTATCATCTTTTGAAGAAAAATTTTGTAAGTAAAGATGCAATTTTGACTGAGCTTATCAATTTAGAAGCTATTACTCACTTGCCTAAAGGAACAGAATATTTTGTTAGCGACTTGCATGGTGAATTTGCTGCTTTTGATTACATATTGAGAAATGCATCCGGTGCTGTCAAAGAAAAAATAGAGCAGTGTTTCATAAATGACCAACTATCTAGAGAAGCTATTGATGACCTTTGCCTCTATATCTACTATCCGGAAGAAAAGATTGCTAGGCTAGCTAGCCAATTACAAAAGACTGATTTCGATAACCAACTGATGCAGATTATTCCACGGTTAGTGAAAGTTGTTCAATTTGTAGGTAGTAAGTATACAAGATCCAAGGTGAGAAAGGCGATGCCCAAGGAATTTTCCTATATCATCGAGGAGCTCCTATCCGAAATTGACCAGCAAAAAAATAAAATAGAATATTTCCGTACAATTTTGTCAACAGTATCTTCTTTGGGACAATTGGATAATTTGGTGATTGCACTGGCTTATTTGATACAAAACTTAGTTATTGACCATTTACATGTGGTGGGGGATATTTACGATCGAGGTTCTTATTCAGATACTATCATAGATCGTCTCATGACGTTACGTTCAGTTGATATTCAGTGGGGAAATCACGATATTACTTGGATGGGGGCTATGGCTGGCTCTCCACTTTGTATGGTCAATATCATTCGAATTGCAGCCCGTTACAATAATTTAGAAATGATTGAAGATCGATATGGGATTAATCTCAGACCCTTGATAGATTATAGTCAGAAATACTATCAGCCATGTCTAGCTTTTACCCCCATTATTGACCAGGGGAAGATTAGTTCTAGTCAAGAATCTTTGCTCAATCAACTCCAACAAGCTTGCGCTATTCTGCAGTTTAAATTGGAAGATCAATTGATTGAACGACGTTCAGAGTTTGCTCTGCACCATCGCCAGCTACTTCGGAAAATTAATTTTGATAAAAAAGAAATTGAGATTGCTGGGCAAGTCTATCCACTGACAAATTTTAATGCTTGTTGCATTGATGTGGAGCAACCCTCGACCTTGTCAGAAGAGGAGAAGAGCATTCTTGAACACCTTTTGTATCGTTTCCAAAATTCGGCCCGTCTCCAGCAACACGTGGACTTTCTTCTCGAAAAAGGGTCGATGTATAAAGTCTACAATCAACAGTTGCTCTTTCATGGATGCATTCCTCTACACGAAAATGGAGATTTTAAATCTTTGCGACTAGGTGGTGTCAACTATAGCGGAAAAGCACTGCTGGACTATTATGAGAATGCTATTCGATCAGCATTTAAGTCACCTGATGTTAGCGATGATTTGGATACAGACTTTTTTTGGTACCTTTGGATAGGTGAATCTTCATCGCTATTTGGTAAGGATGCTATGACTACTTTTGAGCGCTATTACATTGAAGACACCAACAGGCATAAGGAGATGAAAAATCCTTATTTTAACTTGCGTAATGACGTAGAAGTTTGCTGTCAGATTTTAGAAGAATTCGGTTTAGACTCTCAAAGTCATATTATTAATGGTCATACACCTGTCAAGGAAAAGCGTGGAGAAAGTCCTATCAAGGCAGATGGTAAGATGCTTGTTATTGACGGGGGATTGGCTAAAGGTTATCAGAAACAGACTGGTATAGCAGGTTATACCCTCGTTTTTAACAGTTACGGTTTGCAAATAGTTGCTCATCAACCTTTTACCAATGTGGAAGATGTGCTAGATGGAGGGTGTGAAATTATTTCGACTCAGCGTTTGGTAGAAGAAGCCAATCATCGAATACTGGTAAAAGATACCACTGTTGGCCAACAGATTCAGACAGAGATAAGGTCACTCCGACATCTCTATAACCATTTTGAAGAATATTAGTTTGTAAAAGTATATCTGATAAGAATTCCTATCAGCATAAGCCAGTAAGTATCAAAATCCATCTCTTTATAACAGTAGCTAGTCCCTCCATGGTCTAGCTTTTTCTTGTGAAAATTTGTATAATAGAACAAATCTGATAAATAAGGAGTTTTTTATGGGGAAGTTATGGAGGCTGATTTATAGCCGGACGTTTATTGTTCTGGTTTTGATTGGGATTACGATTCTTTCGATTTTGTGGTTGGTGACTTCGGCTGCGGTGCAAATCCCAGCAATTTGGTCTGTCTTGCAGCTTTTCTCAATCCTAGTTGCGATTTCGATTCTCAATCGTCCCATGAATGCTAGTTTTAAGCTGACTTGGATTTTGTTTGTCGTCGGTATTCCGATTTTTGGTGCTCTTTTTTACTTTATCCTCCAATCCAACATTGAAACACGACGGTATCGTCGGACATTTAAGAAACAAGCTGCAATTATGCGAGAATATGGGCATACGTCTGAGAAAGTTATGAAAGGCTTGGCACGGGAAGATAAGGAGCAACTTAAGCTAGCTCACTATATGAGTGAGTATGTTGGCTATCCATTGCACACCAATACAGATGCAGTTTATTTTCCATCAGGGGAAGCAAAGTTTGAGGCGCTCTTGGAAGAGTTGAAAAAGGCAGAGCAGTATATTTTTATGGAGTACTTCATTGTCGATTTTGGCTATATGTGGGAGTCTATTCTAACGATTCTGAAGGAAAAAGCAGAGCAGGGAGTGGAAGTGCGTTTTATGTACGACGGGATGAATTCCCTCAGCTTGCTTCCCTATAACTACTACAAAACCTTGCGTTCTTATGGTATAAAAGCTAAAGTCTTTTCACAGATTATCCCAGCCCTATCAACTGTTCAGAACAACCGTGATCACCGTAAGATTACTGTTATTGACGGAAAGGTTGCCTTCACAGGTGGTGTCAATATTGCGGATGAGTACATCAACCAAAAAGAACGGTTTGGTTACTGGAAAGATGCAGCGATTATGGTCAAAGGTGAGGCTGTTGCTAATTTTACCAACATGTTCCTTCAAATGTGGAATTTTGATGAGAAGAGGGAAAATGATGACCTCAAATACCTTCGAGCTCACAAAGATGCAGAATCAGAAACGGTTGGAGGTGAAGGTTATTTTCTTGCTTATGGAGAAAGTCCTTTTGACAACGATGAAGTCGCCAAACGCGTTTATCTGGATATGATTCAGTCTGCGACGGACTATATCTATATTATGACGCCGTATCTGGTGTTAGATGATGAAATGATTGACAACCTGACTTATGCTGCTAGGCGTGGTGTTCAGGTCAAATTGCTTTTACCACATATCTATGATAAGCAGTCGGCCTATCTCGCTGCTAGGACGGATTTCCGGACCTACTTAGAAGCAGGGATTGAAATTTATGAATTTACACCTGGTTTTGTCCACTCCAAAGTTGTCTTGGTAGATGACAAAAAGGCAACAGTTGGTACAGTCAATATGGACTTCCGTTCCTTTTATCTCAACTTCGAATGTGGGCTTTACGTCTATAATCACAAGCAGGTACTGGCAGACATTCACAAGGACTTTGAAGATTCCTTTGTCCAGTCCGAACGTGTGACTCTAGTTGGTTTTGAAAATACATACCCATGGTACAAGCGACTGGCAGGTGCTGTGATGCAGATTATTGCACCACTTTTGTAAGGAGCATTATTATAAAGAGAATCGACAGGTAGCCTGTCGTTTTTTTGCAGGAAAAATGATATAATGAAAGTCTATGAATAGAGCCATTCAGTCGCTGAAATACGGTTAAATATGCCATGAAGAAATAAGAGAAAGCTGATGGGCTATAAAGGAGAAAGCAGTGATTACACCCACTTATAACTGGGAGATTTTACCTAGTTTTTCTGATACAGAGTTTTTAAAATTGGCTAAGAAAGAGGGGTTAGATCCTCTGGCAGCCAAGCTTCTCTATGAACGTGGAATTCAGTCTAAGGAAGCATTGACAAGCTTTTTACAACCGAGCTTAGAAGATTTGCACGATCCCTATCTTTTACATGATATGGATAAGGCAGTGGAGCGGATTCGTCGTGCGATTGAGGATTATGAGCAGATTTTGATTTACGGTGATTATGATGCGGACGGGATGACCTCGGCTTCTATTCTCAAAGAAACCTTGGAGGAAATGGGAGCTGAAGTGCAAGTCTACCTACCCAATCGTTTTACAGATGGTTATGGTCCCAATCGATCGGTTTACAAGTATTTCATTGAGCAGCAAGGGATTTCCTTGATTGTTACCGTGGACAATGGTGTGGCAGGGCATGAGGCGATTGCCTATGCAAAAGAAATGGGAGTTGATGTGGTTGTGACAGACCACCATTCCCTTCAGGAAACCTTGCCGGATGCTTATGCCATTGTGCATCCAGAGCATCCAGAGGGAGATTATCCTTTCAAGCACCTAGCAGGTTGTGGAGTGGCCTTTAAGCTGGCTTGTGCTTTATTAGAAACAGTGCATGCAGACTTGTTAGATCTGGTTGCCATTGGAACCATTGCGGACATGGTCAGTTTGACCGATGAAAATAGGGTTATGGTCAAATATGGCCTATCTCTTCTCAAACAGACAGAACGGGTAGGTTTGCAGGAGTTGATGCAGATTGCTGGCATCGATGTAGCCGGTCTTGATGAAGAAACAATCGGTTTTCAAATTGCTCCACGATTGAATGCCTTGGGTCGCTTGGATGATCCAAATCCCGCGGTTGACTTGTTAACAGGATTTGATGAAGAGGAAGCACATGAAATCGCCCTTATGATTGATGCTAAAAATACGGAACGTAAAGAAATTGTGCAAGATATTTATGAGCAGGCTAAGGCTATGATTGACATGGACCAACCTGTTCAAGTTTTGGCAAAAGAGGGGTGGAATCCAGGTGTATTGGGGATTGTTGCTGGTCGTTTGTTAGAAGAATTGCAGCAACCTATCGTCGTCTTATCTATTGAAGACGGTCGTGCAAAAGGCTCGGCTCGTTCGGTAGAAGCGGTCGATATTTTTCAAGCCCTCAAAAATCATCAAGATCTCTTTATCGCTTTTGGGGGACATGCAGGAGCTGCTGGAATGACCTTGGAAGTAGGCAGGTTGGGTGACTTGGCTAAAACCTTATCTGATTATGTTCGAGATAACAATCTTGAAGAGGTTAGCAAGTCCAATTTGGTCTTGGATGAAGAACTAGACTTGGAAGAATTGACCTTAGATACACTCAAGTCGTTTGACAAACTAGCGCCCTACGGTATGGATAACAAAAAACCGATTTTCTATGTCAAAGATGTGCAGGTTGAATCCGCTCGGACCATGGGGCAAGACAACGCCCACCTCAAACTCCGTTTGGTGAAGGGGCAGGTAGCTTTTGACTTGGTTGCCTTTGGTCAAGGACGCCAGGCCTTAGAATTTTCACAGGCAAAAAATTTAGAGTTAGCGGTAACGCTATCTGTCAACCAGTGGAATGGACATACCAGTCTTCAACTCATGCTAGTTGATGCCCGTGTAGAAGGGGTTCAACTCTATAATATCCGCGGGAAGCAACATGCTCTTCCAGAGGGAGTACCTGTTTTGGATATGACAGATTTATCTAAACTAGCTGGTGCTCAGTCGCTTGTTTTAGCTCAGTTGCCTGAAAACCTGTCGGACCTCAAGCCAATTTTTCAAGAGCATGATTTTCAAGCTATTTACTTCAAAAATGAGATTGTCACTCCTTACTACCTTGATGGGTATGGCAGTCGAGAACAGTTTGCAAAACTATACAAGACCATCTACCAATTCAAGGAATTTGATGTCCGCTATAAATTAGCTGAATTGGCTACCTATTTGAAAATCAAGCAACCTCTCTTGGTTAAGATGATTCAGATTTTTCAAGAACTTGGCTTTGTGACCATTACAGACGGCGTCATGACGGTCAATACTGACGCAGGAAAACGAGAGATTGCGGATAGCCAGATTTACCAAGACTTGAAGAAACAGGTCATCGAGCAGGAACGCATGGCACTCGGAACAGTGCAGGAAATCTATGATTGGTTGAGAGAGTAGAAGAAAGTAGTTATAGAAGAATAGAAATTGGTATTATTTTAACCAGCCTATTTCGGTCCGATGTATTGCTGGGAACAGCGACGGATAGCCAATATGTTTTAAACTGATTATTGAGAAGTGAGAACAGAATCTTTCACTAGTCAGAAATTATGATATAATGAAGAAGATAAAATTTTTATAAAGGAATAGAAAATGAACTTAAAAGAGTATATTGCAACCATTCCAAATTATCCAAAAGAGGGTATTGAATTTCGTGACATTAGTCCGTTGATGGCAGATGGAAATGCTTATAGTTATGCTATTCGTGAAATCGTACAATATGCAACTGATAAGCAGATTGATATGATTGTTGGACCAGAAGCGCGTGGTTTCATCGTCGGCTGTCCAGTAGCCTTTGAATTAGGAATTGGCTTTGCACCTGTTCGTAAGCCAGGCAAATTACCACGCGAAGTCATCTCGGCTGATTATGAAAAAGAGTATGGCATTGATACTCTGACCATGCACGCTGATGCGATTAAGCCTGGTCAACGTGTGTTGATTGTTGATGACTTGTTGGCGACTGGTGGTACCGTTAAGGCAACCATCGAAATGATTGAGAAACTAGGTGGTATTGTTGCTGGTTGTGCATTCTTAATTGAGTTGGACGAACTCAAAGGACGCGAAGCAATTGGAGATTACGATTATAAAGTCTTGATGCATTATTAGATCAACATCAAGTCATAGACTAAAACTATAACCTACCCTAGTTTTCTTCTAATTGAAAAGCAGGCTTTCCTCACTTATAATATAATGAAGAAGAGGAGGAACTCCTATGCCAATTAAGATAGATAAATCACTTCCGGCTGTTGAGATATTGAAAACGGAAAATATATTCGTTATGGATCATATTCGAGCGAGTCATCAGGACATTCGCCCTATCCGGATTCTCATATTGAATCTCATGCCACAAAAAATCGTAACAGAAACCCAACTACTCCGTTTGCTTGCGAATACTCCCTTGCAGTTGGAAGTGGAGTTCCTTCATATGGTAAGCCATGCTTCTAAAAACACGCATGCCGAACACCTAGATCAATTCTATAAGACATTCGAAGAAGTCAAGCATGATTATTTCGATGGTTTAATTGTTACCGGCGCTCCTGTTGAAAATTTACCATTTGAAGAAGTGGACTACTGGCAGGAACTGGTTGAAGTATTAGAATGGTCTAAGACCCATATTTGTTCGACTTTGCATATTTGTTGGGGAGCTCAGGCGGGGTTGTATGCGCGTTATGGTATTCCAAAGGAACGACTTGCTAGTAAGCTGTCAGGTGTATACGAACAAGAGCTGCTTAAACCAGATTCCCCATTAATGCGAGGATTTGATGATAGTTTTTTAGCGCCACATTCACGTTATACAGAAGTGAAAGAAGAGCTGGTCGCATGTCTGGAGCAATTAGAAATCTTAGCTGCTGGAAAAGATGTTGGTCTATCGATTTTAGCTAGTAAAGATTTGCGTGAAGTTTATAGCTTTGGACATTTGGAATATGATAGGGACACATTAGCTAAAGAATACGAACGAGATTGTTTGGCTGGGAAAAAACCTCAGGTTCCAGAGCATTACTTTACAAATGACGACCCCGCAAGTCGTCCCAAGCTATCTTGGAACTTACCTGCTGCTCAGTTTTTTACCAACTGGGTCAATTACGCTGTCTATCAAGAAACACCGTACGATTGGAGTGTTATAGGGGACTCAGCCTTATCAGCTAGTTTATAGAGAGGAATTATGTCATACGCAAAGGAATTCGGTCAAGGACAGCTTGTCCTACCACCAGCTTTACTTTTTCATTTTAAGGACCTTTTTCCGTCCGCAGATGATTTTTTAATCTGGCAGTTTTTCTATTATCAAAACACTAGTAACTTAGATGGTTTAGCACCGAGTCAAATCGCCCAAGCGACTGGTAAAGCTCTAGCAACAGTTAATCGCTCTATTGAACAACTGCAGGAGGCAGGGCTTTTGGAGTATAAGACCATTAACCTGGCTGGTGAGATTGAAATGCTCTTTGATGCTAGTCCAGCTTTTGAAAAGTTGGATCGTTTTCTTGAATCTTCTAGGGAAATGGCGGAGCAATCGAGAGATATTTCTTATGATTTGAAGGATTTGGTGGCTGATTTTGAACGGGAATTAGGACGATTTCTTTCGCCTTTTGAAATCGAGGACTTGCAAAAGACTATCGAAGAGGATCGTGTGTCTCTAGACCTTGTTCGGACTGCCTTACGAGAAGCAGTTTTTAACAACAAGACCAATTGGCGTTATATTCAGGCTATTTTGCGCAACTGGCGTCGAGAAGGGATTACAACTGTAGCTCAGGTAGAGGCAAAAAATGCCGAACGAGAAAATCCACTACCGCAAAACTTATCCGCATCAGCTGATTTCCTTGATGCGATGAATCTTTGGAAAGACTAATATGGAAACCAAATTATCACAACGTTTAGAAACAGTAGCTTCGTTTGTTCCACAAGGAGCACGCTTAGTAGATGTAGGGAGTGACCATGCTTATCTCCCTCTTTTTTTGGTAGAAAAGGACTGGATAAACTTTGCCATAGCAGGAGAAGTAGTGCAAGGCCCCTATCAGTCTGCTTTACAAAATGTAGCGCAAGCAGGTCAAACGGATAAAATTTCCGTTCGTCTCGCAAATGGTTTGGCTGCAGTCGAACTATCTGACCAAGTAACAGCCGTGACGATTGCAGGTATGGGTGGTCGCTTGATTGCTGAAATTTTGGAAGCTGGTAAAGATAAATTACAGACCGTAGAACGCTTGATTTTACAGCCCAATAATCGCGAAGATGATGTTCGTCGCTGGTTGGTCGCCCATGATTTTCAGTTGGTTGCTGAAAAAATCTTAGAAGAAAATGATAAGATTTATGAAATTCTGGTAGCGGAAAAAGGAAAGGCAGACTTGACAGCAGACCAGTTGCGGTTTGGTCCCTATTTACTGGAAGAGCAGTCTGCAACCTTCCAGAAGAAGTGGCTCAGGGAGTTGGATAAACTAACTTATGCCTTGGAACAAGTGCCACTCGAACGCCAAGCTGACCGCTCTGCTATTTCCAAAAAAATCCAACAAATACAGGAGGTGCTTCATGTTAGCAAGTAAAATCATCGAGCGTTACCAAGCCTTTTGCCCGCCAAGTTTGGCGATGGAAGGTGATGTGACGAGTCTTCAAATCGGTACACTCAATAAGGATATCCGTCGGGTCATGGTGACTTTGGATATCCGTGAGACGACGGTGGCTGAAGCTATTGACAAGAAGGTGGATTTGATTGTCGTCAAGCATGCTCCGATTTTTCGACCGCTCAAGGACTTGGTAGCTGACAACCCTCATACAAAGATGTATCTAGATTTGGTCAAGCATGACATTGCCGTTTATGTCAGCCATACGGATATTGATGTGGTGGACGGTGGCCTTAACGACTGGTTCTGTGAACTTCTAGGCATTCAAGATACCGCTTATCTGATTGAAACCAGCGAGGGACAGGGGCTTGGTCGTGTGGGGACAATAGCAGAGCAGACTTTGGAGGAATTGGCTTTAAAAGTTAAGTCGGTCTTTGGTCTGGACGCTGTCCGTCTGGTAACTTACGGGCATCAAGCCAAGCAATATGTCAGTCGTGTTGCCATCTGTGGTGGTAGTGGGGGTTCTTATTATCATGAGGCTCTTGCCAAGGGAGCAGATGTCTATATCACAGGCGATATTTACTATCATACTGGCCAGGATATGCTGACCCAGGGCTTGCTGGCTATTGATCCAGGCCACCATATCGAAGCCTTGTTTATCAAGAAAATTGCAGATTTGCTGGAAACATGGAAGGCAGAAGAAGGCTGGGATGTGGAAATTCTCGCTTCAACTGTTTCGACTAATCCATTCAGACATATATAAAAGTCACAAGGAATTGTGGCTTTTTTACTTTGTTTTCTTGATTTTTTTGGTAAATTAGGCTATCCTAATTCGTATAATGCGCTAGATTAAATGAAGGAGTAAGAAATGACTTGGTTTACACAACAGTCTGTTATCATGCAGGCTTTGTTAGCTGGTTTGTTTACGTGGTTTTGTACCGTGGTCGGTTCAGCGATTGTTTTTTTCTTTCGAAAGATTAGTCGTCGTTTACTAGACACCATGTTGGGGTTTGCGGCAGGAGTTATGATTGCGGCTTCTTTTTGGTCCTTGCTAGCTCCGTCTATTGAGTATGCAGAGGTAACTTACGGCAGTTTGTCTTGGATTCCAGCAGCAGTTGGTTTTTTAGCAGGAGGATTCTTTTTACGCTTGGTTGATGCCCTGATTCCTCATTTGCATCTAGGAAATGAACGAGAAAATGCAGAAGGTGGTGGTGAAAAGGACAGGAAAAACCTGTCTAAGACAGCTCTGTTATTTTTAGCTATAACCATTCATAACATTCCCGAAGGCTTGGCGGTCGGTGTCACCTTTGGAGCGTTGGCAACTAATTATTCTCCAGCAGCTTTTGTTGGTGCTATTGGTTTAGCACTTGGAATTGGTTTACAGAATATTCCGGAGGGGGCAGCCCTGTCTATTCCAATTCGGACAGATGGAAAATCTCGTAAAGAAGCATTTTTCTGGGGCTCCATGTCGGCTATTGTTGAGCCGATTGCTGCTTTGATTGGTGCCGTTGCGGTCACCATGATGACTCCAATATTACCTTATGCCTTATCTTTTGCAGCAGGTGCTATGATTTTTGTAGTAGTAGAAGAACTAATCCCAGAGTCTCAGACAAATGGGAATACAGACATTGCAACCTTGGGCTTGATGGCAGGATTTGTCATTATGATGATTTTAGATGTGGCACTTGGTTAAAATGAAGAAGTCTGCTTGGTCAGACTTTTTCTTATATCATGAATTTGAAAAGTATGGTATAATAGACTGAATATATTTTAGGGAAGGTACTTACATGAAAGGTATTATTCTAGCCGGTGGGTCTGGAACTCGCCTTTATCCACTTACTCGTGCGGCATCAAAGCAGTTGATGCCAATCTATGATAAACCAATGATTTACTATCCTCTTTCAACCTTGATGTTGGCTGGTATCAAAGAGATTTTAATTATCTCTACTCCTCAAGATTTGCCACGCTTTAAGGATATGTTGGGAGATGGTTCTGAGCTTGGGATTTCCCTTTCTTACGCAGAACAACCAAGTCCAGATGGCTTGGCTCAAGCCTTTATCATCGGTGAAGAGTTTATCGGTGACGATAATGTGGCCTTGATTTTGGGTGATAACATCTACCATGGAAATGGTTTGACCAAGATGTTGCAACGTGCAGCCAACAAAGAAAAAGGTGCGACAGTTTTTGGTTATCAAGTAAAAGACCCAGAACGTTTCGGTGTTGTAGAGTTTGATGCAGATATGAATGCCATCTCTATCGAAGAAAAACCAGAAGTACCAAAATCTAATTTTGCTGTTACTGGCTTGTATTTCTATGACAACGATGTGGTTGAAATTGCAAAAAATATCAAACCATCACCTCGTGGCGAATTGGAAATCACAGATGTCAACAAGGCTTACTTAGACCGTGGTGATTTATCTGTTGAACTCATGGGGCGTGGTTTTGCATGGCTAGACACAGGTACGCATGAAAGCCTCTTGGAAGCGGCTCAGTACATCGAAACAGTTCAGCGTTTGCAAAACGTTCAAGTGGCCAACTTGGAAGAAATTGCCTACCGTATGGGCTATATCACAAAAGAACAAGTGCATGAATTGGCACAACCACTTAAGAAAAACGAATACGGACAATATTTGCTCCGTTTGATTGGAGAAGCTTAATGACAGAAAACTTTTTTGGTAAAACATTAGCAGCTCGCCCAGTTGAAGCCATTCCAGGCATGTTAGAATTTGATATTCCTGTTCATGGCGACAACCGTGGTTGGTTTAAAGAAAACTTTCAAAAGGAAAAAATGCTTCCGCTTGGTTTTCCAGAAAGCTTCTTCGCAGAAGGGAAATTGCAGAACAACGTTTCCTTTTCGCGTAAGAATGTTCTACGTGGACTTCACGCAGAGCCTTGGGATAAATACATCTCAGTAGCAGATGGCGGTAAGGTTTTGGGAACATGGGTTGATCTTCGTGAAGGTGAAACCTTCGGTAATACCTATCAGACCGTAATCGATGCAAGCAAGGGTATCTTTGTTCCTCGTGGTGTAGCTAATGGTTTCCAAGTCTTGTCAGATTTTGTGGCTTACAGCTACTTGGTTAATGACTACTGGGCTTTGGAACTCAAACCTAAGTATGCCTTTGTCAACTATGCTGACCCTAGCCTTGACATCAAGTGGGAAAATCTAGAAGAAGCAGAAGTTTCAGAAGCAGATAAAAACCACCCACTCTTGAAAGACGTTAAGCCTTTGAGAAAAGAGGACCTCTAATGTTTTCAGCCTTTTTGGAAATAGCAGAGCAGTTAAATAAGCTAGGAATTACTCCTTTGTTAATGGGCTCAGTTGGTTTGGAAAGGCGGACAGGACGAGATTGGCAAGCAGGCGACCTTGATATTCATGTCCCTAGTGACCCAAGAGGATGGGAAGCACCAGATGATGAGCGGCTTTACCGTGCTGACGAGCTGATTGCCATGATGAATCAACTGGGATACGTTCTGGTTGATCGTCACGAACATGAATTTCAAAAAGATGGTCTGTCTGTTGAGTTTGGAGGACTCCATTCACTTCCAGAATTTGCAGGTGTGGAGTTAGAAGACTTAGAAGAGATAGAAACTCAAGGTGTTCGCTATTATTTGCCAACTCTTGAACAATACTTGAAAATCTATCAAGCTTCTTCAAAGGACTCCTACCGAGCAGAAAATAATAATCAAAAAGACTTTGCCAAGATTGCTTACTTGAAAGAAGTATTGAAGTAGTCTGGTAATTAGAGAAGGCGAGCAAAGCGAGCCGATAGCGATAGTTTCCGCTGTAGTGAAAATAGGAACCTGCATTCATAGTTCAGTACGTTCATCTAAGGCTATTTTTTCAGCTACTCATCGTTAGTTTTTTTCAGAATACAGTCAGTATTCCCTCAAAAAACTGCCTTGATTAGCGAAAAACTATCTCTTATATAAAAGCACTTCACTTGTGAATACAGGTTCCGAGATTACGTTTTACATAATCTTGCAGGGAAATTTTGAAACCTTAGGTTCAAAATTTAGCCATGAAACCGAAGGTTTGCTGGCGTCCCCACTACCTAAGGAAACTACCAAAATAAGAAAAAATCGGAGAAAAAAATGTCTCAATTTAAAAATATTATCGTAACTGGTGGAGCTGGTTTCATCGGTTCAAACTTTGTACATTATGTTTATAACAATCATCCAGATGTTCATGTGACTGTTTTGGATAAATTGACCTATGCAGGTAATAAAGCTAACTTGGAAGCAATCCTTGGTGACCGTGTTGAACTTGTTGTTGGTGATATTGCAGATGCTGAGTTGGTCGACAAATTGGCTGCTAAGGCAGATGCTATTGTTCACTATGCAGCAGAAAGCCACAATGACAATTCCCTCAACGATCCAAGCCCATTCATCCACACTAACTTTATTGGTACCTACACATTGCTTGAAGCAGCTCGTAAATACGACATTCGCTTCCACCATGTATCGACTGATGAAGTGTATGGAGATCTTCCATTGCGTGAAGACCTTCCTGGTCACGGTGAAGGCCCAGGTGAGAAATTCACTGCTGAAACTAACTACAACCCATCATCACCATATTCATCAACCAAGGCTGCATCAGACTTGATTGTAAAAGCATGGGTGCGTTCATTTGGTGTCAAAGCAACAATTTCCAACTGTTCAAACAACTATGGTCCATACCAACACATCGAGAAATTTATCCCACGTCAAATCACTAACATCTTGGCAGGAATCAAGCCGAAATTGTATGGTGAAGGTAAAAACGTTCGTGACTGGATTCACACAAACGATCACTCAACAGGTGTTTGGGCTATCTTGACAAAAGGCCGTATGGGAGAAACTTACCTCATCGGTGCGGATGGCGAGAAAAACAATAAAGAAGTGCTTGAATTGATTCTTGAGAAAATGGGTCAACCAAAAGACGCTTACGACCACGTGACTGACCGTGCAGGACACGATTTACGCTATGCTATTGACGCAAGCAAACTTCGTGACGAGCTTGGATGGACACCGCAATTTACAGACTTCTCTCAAGGTTTGGAAGAAACAATTCAATGGTACACTGACAACCAAGACTGGTGGAAAGCTGAGAAAGAAGCTGTTGAAGCCAATTATGCTAAGACGCAAGAGGTTATTAAATAAGGAGATGATATAAGATTTCATAGAGACAGCTATGGAATCTTATATTTAATTATGAGGATGAAAAATATTTATAAAAAATTGTTTAGTTTTTTTGCGGTCATTATGTTAATTATTTCTGTTCATTGGCTTATAACAGCTATTGTTCAGTTAGCAGGAGCAGCTCCTATCTTACTTTTTTTATTTTCCCTTGCAATTGTTGTTCTGATAAAATGTCCGAAATTTATCAAAAAAATCTACCACCTGCTAGTTGCTTATAAGTTTTGGCTTCTGGTTTTGGTTATCATCTATCAATTAGCTATTTTATTATCTACTAATTTGATGATTCGTTCTGATGCAGCTATGGTCTTTAATGGAGCAATGAAGATTGTAGATGAAGAGACAATTTCACTTTATCTATCACGTTATCCCAATAATTTATTGCTGTTTCTCTATGAACGTTTTTTCTACAATTTGTTGGGAATTAATGCTATTTGGGTGATGCAAGCTTTGAATATTTTTTATGTTGTACTATCAGCTTATATGTTACACCATGTTACCAAAAAATATTTCAATGAAACGGTTGCCAATATTACTTATTTTTTCTATTTAGCGTTTTTGGGATTTTCACCACAATTTGTAACCATGTACACGGATGTTATGGTTATTCCTATTTTAATATTTCAATTATATTTCATTTTTGAGACTTTCTATCAACGACATTCAACTTTGTTACCGGTCACTCTCAATGCTCTTATGCTAGCTATTTTTACAGCCGTAGGTGTTTTGATTCGACCAACTCTAATAATATTGCCAATTGCTGTCTTTATCGTGCAATTATTATCGCTAAATATAAAGAAATATCTGGCCATTTTTTCTGTCTTTCTACTTGGATTTGGAATATCGTATGTTGCTTTGAAAACAGTTCGTGATTCGCAACAAGAAGTAGTACTCAATGAGGAGTATAGCATAACTGCACTTGCTTATATAGATTTAGGCTTGACTTATATAGGTACGGATCAAATTGATTTTCAAGCTGGATTGTCCACCTTTGTAACAGATGAGACGCGAGTAGATGAGCATTACGATGGGCGTTTTTCAAATGAAGTCGTGATGAAAGATATAAAGCGTCGTTTATCAGAATATACGCCAACTATGTTCGTGGCTCATTTGGTTCAGAAACAGGTAGGTTTAGTTCGTGATGGGACACTTGGTTGGAATTATAAAGATGCTAGTAAAGAAGGCGCCTCATTCATCAATCCTCTCTATGAAAAGACTAAGGATAGTCAATTAGCTACCTTGATTCGTAATTATCTCATTTACACGGATGTAGAAGGAGATCCCTACAAGTATTATCGTTATGGGATTCAATTTGTCTTTGTCTTTTTAGTATTAGGCGTTACTATACACTTTGTAAGATTTGATGAAGATAGAAAATCGCAAACTTTGGCGCTTTCTATTTTTGGTGGATTTCTTTTTCTTATGATTTTTGAAGGTGGAAAGAGTCGTTACCTCATCCAGTTTTTACCACAAATTTTGATGCTGTCTGGTTTAGGATACAATAAAACATACTCTTGGTGGAAAGGAGTGAGGCAAAAATGACAGTAAGCGTTCCAACATTATATATTGTCATCCCTTGTTATAATGAAGAGGCTGTTTTGCCTGAGACTAATCCTCTTTTTCTTCAAAAATTGACACAGTTGATAAAGGATGACTTAGTATCACAGAATAGCCGTATACTCTATGTTAACGACGGTAGCAAGGATAAGACTTGGGAGTTGATAGAAAACTATGCTTCTCAAAGTCACTATGTCATGGGTCTTTCTCAGTCTCGTAACCGTGGACATCAGAGTACAGTTTTAGCGGGGATGATGGAAGCGAAAGAATTAGCAGATATTGTTATCACTATTGATTGTGATGGTCAAGATGATATCAACTGTATGGATGAGATGATTCGCGCTTATCAGCAGGGGGCAGAAGTGGTTTACGGAGTTCGTAAAAAGCGGACAACAGATACTTTTTTTAAGCGATTTACGGCGGAAGGTTTTTACCATTTGATGGAAAAATTGGGAGTTGAAATTATCTTCAATCATGCAGATTATCGTTTGATGTCTAAAAAAGCTCTAAATGCCATCTCTGAATTTACAGAGGTCAATCTTTTTTTGAGGGGCTTAGTTCCCTTAGTTGGTTTTAACTATGCAGTAGTGGAGTATGAACGTTTTGAACGTATTGCAGGAGAAAGTCATTATCCGCTCAGTAAAATGCTGGGCCTTGCTTTTGATGGGATTACTAGTCTGAGCATTAAACCGATTAGACTTATCACAAGTTTGGGAGTGATAACTTCAATTATTTCTTTTGCATTTATTTTATGGAGCATCGTTAGAAATTTTACCGGAAATACCGTTTCGGGTTGGGCTAGTACGGTGACGATTGTTGCTTTTATTGGAGGAATTCAGCTAATTTCTATTGGAATTATCGGAGAATATATTGGAAAAATCTATTTAGAAACCAAACGACGTCCACGTTATATTATTGACAAACGGACGAATGAAAGACAGCTATAAAAAACTTATCAGTTTTTAGATATACTAAATGGGATTAATACATAAAAGGAGTTAAATATGATTTTAATTACAGGTGCAAATGGTCAGTTGGGTACAGAGTTACGCTATCTTTTGGATGAGCGTGGTGTTGAGTATGTAGCAGCTGACGTGGCAGAAATGGATATTACAGATGAGGCCAAAGTTGATGCTTTCTTTGCAGAAGTTAAGCCGACAGTTGTTTACCACTGTGCAGCTTATACTGCGGTTGATATGGCTGAAGACGAAGGGAAAGAGCTCAACTACAAGATCAACGTAACAGGCTCTGAGAATGTAGCTAAGGCAGCATCTAAATACGATGCAACTCTTGTTTATATTTCAACAGACTATGTCTTTAATGGTGATTTGCCAGTCGGTCAAGAGTGGCAAGTTGATGACCAGCCAGACCCACAATCTGAATATGGTCGCACCAAACGTCTGGGTGAAGAAGCGGTTGAGAAATTTGCAGACAAGTTCTATACTGTTCGTACAGCTTGGGTCTTTGGTAACTATGGTAAAAACTTTGTCTTTACCATGCAAAATCTTGCAGAAACACGTGATACCTTGACAGTTGTTAATGACCAACACGGTCGTCCAACTTGGACACGTACCCTTGCAGAATTTATGGTACATTTGGTAGAAACCAATCAAGAATTTGGTTACTACCATTTGTCAAATGATGCAACAGAAGACACCACTTGGTTTGATTTTGCGACGGAAATTCTCAAGGATACCAATACAAAGGTCTTGCCAGTAGATTCTAGCCAATTCCCAGCCAAAGCTAAACGTCCATTCAACTCGACTATGAGTTTGGATAAGGCAAAGGCAACAGGCTTTGTTATCCCAACATGGCAAGAAGCTTTGGAATCATTTTATAAACAAGAAAAGAAATAAGATGAACGGGCAATGGCCCGTTTTTTCTATGATTTTCATAGGATTTGTGGTATAATAGCCTGATTACATTTTTAAGAACTTAGGTACTATGAAACATATTTTTATCATTGGTAGCCGAGGCTTACCTGCCCAGTATGGAGGGTTTGAAACCTTTGTCGAGCAACTGGTTTCCAATCAAGTAAGTCAAGAAATTCGCTACCACGTGGCCTGTCTATCTGACACAAGCCATCACCAACACTCAGAATACAAAGGGGCTGATTGTTTTACCATCAATCCACCCAAAATTGGGCCAGCTCGGGTCATTGCTTATGACATGATGGCGATTTCCTATGCGCTGGACCTAATCAAGGCTCAAGGCATTGAACAACCGATTTTTTATATTTTGGGCAATACCATAGGTGGCTTCATAGCACCATTTGCTAAGAGGATTCACTCTGTGGGAGGAAAACTATTTGTGAATCCCGATGGTCTAGAGTGGAAACGGGCTAAATGGCCCAAGCCAGTACAAGCCTATCTCAAGTACGCTGAAAAAATGATGACCAAATATGCTGATTTGGTGATATCAGACAATGAAGGAATAGAGGAATATATCCGTCAGGAATACCCTTGGTCAAAGACCGCTTTTATTGCCTATGGTACAGATTTGAGTCCGACTCGTTACTCAGCTAACACTCAAGAGGTCCGTGACTTTTTTGAAAAATGGCAAATACAGGAAAAAAATTACTACCTCATTATTGGACGTTTTGTTCCTGAAAACAATTATGATCAAGCTATTGAAGAATTTATGATGTCACAAACACAGCGTGATCTGGTCATTGTCAGCAATCATGAAGGTTCAGCTTATTTTCAAACTCTAAAGGATAAGACCGGTTTTGATGCTGATTCTCGTGTAAAGTTTGTTGGAACTACTTATGATGTAGACTTATTGAAGTATTTGAGAAGAGAGTGTCGGGCTTACATTCATGGACATGAGGTTGGGGGTACCAATCCTAGCTTGTTAGAAGCATTGGCTCAAACTAACGAGAATCTGGTAATAGATGTAGACTTTAATTATAAAGTTGCATTGGATTCGGCTCGTTACTGGAGTAAAGAGCGAGGAACATTGAGTCAGTTGATTGATAATTGCGATCAGCGCGAAGAGGATACCTCTCTTGGTCAGCACGCCAAAGAGCATATGCGTGCAAACTATACATGGAGTAGAATTGTAGATCAATACGAGGATTTATTTCTAAATGAAAGTTAATATTTTATTGTCTACCTACAATGGTGAACGATTTTTAGCAGAGCAGATTCGATCCATTCAGGAACAGAGTTTCAGTGATTGGAATCTGTTGATTCGTGATGATGGATCTAGTGACTCCACTCGTCAGATCATTCAAGATTTTGTTGCTAGTGATAAGCGAATCCGTTTTATTAATCCTGAAGAGACAGTCAATCTGGGTGTTATTAAAAGTTTTCACAGTTTGCTGAAGGTCGAGGAAGCAGATGTTTACTTTTTTAGTGACCAAGATGATGTATGGCTACCAGAAAAAATGCAGATGATGTTGGATGAAGTATCACACCATCCTACACAACAACCGCTCATGGTTTATACAGATTTGACAGTGGTTAATCAAGATTTGGAAACCATGGCAGAAAGTATGATTCGAAGCCAATCTCACCACGCTAATACAGAATTAGTGCAGGAATTAACAGAAAATACAGTGACAGGTGGGGTATCCTTGGTTAATCATGCCTTGGCAGAGCTATGGACTGGAACTGAGGATGTTATCATGCATGATTGGTATTTGGCCTTGCTGGCGACCGCCTTTGGTAAACTTGTTTTTATTGATCAGCCCGGAGAGCTTTACCGCCAGCATAGTGATAATGTTCTTGGCGCTCGGACCTTGTCCAAACGTGTAAAAAAATGGATTCGACCACATATCTTGTTTACAACGTACTGGGACCTGATTAAACGTAGTCAAAAACAAGCAAGCAATCTGCTAGAATTTCCACTGACGGATGAGGATAGAGATTTAGTTCAAGCTTTTGTTACGATTATGGATAAGCCTTTACTACAACGCTATCAAACCTTGAAGAGATTTGGATTGCGAAAAAATAAGACTTTTCATACCTTTGTTTTTTCAACACTAATTATTACAAAATTTGCTTACGTTAAGGAGTAAACATGGATTTATTTTCCACTAAAAATCGTATTCTTTTGAAAGAATTGATAAAAACAGATTTTAAATTACGCTACCAAGGTTCGGTTATCGGCTACCTTTGGTCTATTTTGAAGCCGCTGATGTTGTTTGCGATCATGTATGTGGTTTTCATTCATTTCTTACGCTTGGGTGGGGATGTTCCTCACTTCCCAGTAGCTCTTTTGCTAGGGAATGTCATTTGGTCATTCTTTTCAGAAGCAACGAATATGGGGATGGTTTCAATCGTAACCCGTGGTGACTTACTAAGAAAACTAAATTTCTCTAAAGAAATCATCGTTTTGTCCTCCGTTTTTGGAGCTGCGATTAACTTTTCCATTAATTTGATTGTTGTCTTGATTTTCTCATTCTTTAATGGCGTGCAATTTACTTGGACCGTTATCTTCGCCTTGCCTTTGTTTGTCGAGCTGTTTTTATTAGCAACAGGTGTAGCCTTTATCTTGTCAACGCTTTTTGTTCGCTTCCGTGACCTTGCTCAAATATGGGAAGTAATCATGCAGGCTGGTATGTACGCAACCCCAATTATTTATTCACTTTCTTTTGTGATGAACCAAAGTGTCTTGGCAGCAAAATTAATCATGCTCAATCCAATGGCCCAAATTATCCAAGATATGCGCTATTTTGTTATTGATCGAGCTAATTTGCCGGTTTGGCAAGTTATTAACAATAAAGCTATTGTTATGATTCCATATCTTGTCCCAATCATTGTCTTTGTGATTGGTATTAGTGTCTTTAAAAAACATTCTAAGAAATTTGCGGAGATTCTCTAATGACAGAAAAGAATATTGCAGTAAAAGTAGACCATGTCAGCAAGTTTTTCAAATTGCCAACAGAGGCTACGCAAAGTTTGCGAACAACCATGGTCAACCGTTTTAGAGGGATTAAAGGATATAAGGAGCAGCACGTTCTGAAAGATATTTCCTTCGAAGTTGAAAAAGGGGATTTCTTTGGGATTCTTGGTCGGAATGGTTCGGGAAAATCAACACTTTTGAAAATTATTTCTCAAATCTACGTGCCAGAAAAAGGTTCTGTAACAGTTAACGGGAAATTAGTTTCCTTTATTGAGTTGGGTGTTGGTTTCAACCCTGAACTAACTGGTCGTGAGAATGTTTACCTAAACGGTGCCCTTCTTGGTTTCTCGCGTGAAGAAATCGATGATATGTATGATGACATTGTCGATTTTGCAGAATTGCGTGAGTTTATGAACCAAAAACTCAAAAACTATTCTAGTGGTATGCAAGTGCGCTTGGCCTTCTCTGTTGCCATTAAAGCTCAGGGAGACGTCTTGATTTTGGATGAGGTCCTTGCCGTAGGAGACGAGGCTTTCCAACGAAAATGTAATGATTATTTCCAAGAGAGAAAGCAAAGCGGTAAAACGACCATTCTTGTCACACACGATATGGGTGCGGTTAAGAAGTATTGTAATAAAGCCGTTTTGATTGAGCATGGTTTGGTTAAGGCCTTGGGAGATCCGAATGACGTTGCCAACCAGTATAGTTTGGACAATACCGTTACCGCTGCTCCTCAGGCCGAAGAAGTCGTGGATGTAGAGGAAGACATTACTGAAGAACCGACTGTCCTAGTTGATAATTTAGAAGTAAAAATGCTTTCTCCTCAACGTATTTCGCAAGATCAACAAGTCGAATTTGAAATTTCTTACGATGTCCTAGAAGATATTGAAGCACACGCTGTTTTTTGTATGACAGATATTGACCGAAACATCTGGATTTATAACGATAATAGCTATGATTGTCCGACAACAACAAAAGGACATAAGGTCTTACGTTATTCATGTAGTCTCTCCGCCATTAACGATGTGAAGTTGAAATTACAAGTAACAATTTTAGGGAAAAATCGTGAAATGTTAGCTTACGCAACTTCAGAGCATGCACCATTGATTTTAGTTACAAGAACAGATATTGCTCAAGAAGACTTTTCAGCTAATGATTCTGCAGCTGGACTTATTAATCGAAATGGAAGTTGGACTATTACAGAATAAAAGGAGCAAAAATGAATCAACCACTTGTTTCAATTGTTTGTACTGTTTATAACAAGGCTCCGTGGTTGCGTCAAACCATAGAGAGCTTTTTGGAGCAGGAAACTAGTTTTCCTTATGAAATTGTATTGATAGATGATTGCTCGACAGATGGCTCTACTCAAATTGTCGCAGAGTATGCAGAACGATATCCAGAAACTATTCGTGCCTTCTATAATAAAGAAAATTTAGGGATTGCACGAACATGGGTCAAGATTTGTCAAGAATTGACAGCGCCTTACATGGCTCGTTGTGATGGCGATGATTTTTGGATAGATGTAAAGAAATTGCAGAAACAGGTTGATTGTTTGCAGGCTAATCCTCAATCAAAATGGGTGAGTACGGATATTGATTATGTCGACGAGGAAGGGGAAATACTTGCAGAAGCTGTTTTTGAAAGTGGTTTGGTTCCGAAAGCTCATGATTTTGAAACCATGCTAGCTACCAGAGGTTTTACAGCTCCATCAACATGGTTGGTAGACACCAAACTGATGCAAGAAGTCAGTCAAGAAATGGATGTTACTACTGCGGATGATACTTTTGATTTGCAGTTGGATCTCTTTCAACGAACAGAGCTAATCTACTTACCAGAGGTGTGTGTTGCTTATCGTGTTAATCAAGGATCGGATTCACGTCCAAAAGAGTTTGCTAAAATCGAACACCGTTTCAACAATTTGCTCGCCACTCAAGAAGCATATGTGAATAAATATCCAGATAGTGATTGGCGAAAAATGTTGGGGATTCTACTAAAACGAAATAATCGCTATGAGTTAGAATTAACTCGAAAAGAAGCAGGACTGGCGAAATTTGGTTTTGAAAAAGTTACCATTTACTTTGAGAGGGACAATCATTCTTTTAATCAAGATGATTTGTTACAGTTTTCTTTATCCAAGCAGGCACAGATAAATTTTACTATTCCAGAAGGGTGCAGTCGCATCAGGATTGACTTGTCGGAACAACCGAGCTTCTATGCAAGCGTTCGTCTAATTTCTACGGAAATGCAAACCAGTTTATTACCGAGTTTTACAAATGCGATTGTGCTTGGAGATTCCTATATTTTTCCAAATCCAGACCCTCAATTAGTCTATTCTCTTGGCGAGTGGTTTGGTAAAGAATTCACTCTGAGTTACCAAGCCTATGAAATTGACGATATTTATTGTGACGACTACGTAGCGAAAGGATTAAGTCAAGAGCTATTAGACTTGAAGATGCGGGTAGCAGAGTTGGAAAGTTACCGTTTGACCTACCATCAGCAGGAAGCGAAAATTCGCGAACAACAAACCGATCTTGAAACCATTACAGAACTCTATCATGGCGTTATTGCGTCCCGCCGTTGGATTATCCCGACAAAAATTATCAACTTCTTTAGGAGAAAAAAATGAAGCGTCTGCTTTTATATGTTCATTTCAATAAGTTTGGCCTAGTTAGTTCCCATGTAGAATACCAACTGAGCAAAATGCGTCCCTTATTTTCAACAATCATTTTCATCAGCAACAGTCAGTTGTCGGAAGAAGATGAGACCAAGTTAAAGCAAGTCTTTCTTGTAGATGAGGTCTTGAAACGTAAGAATATCGGTTTCGATTTTGCTGCATGGCGTGACGGCATGAGCTATGTTGGCTTTGAAGAATTGAAAAATTATGATTCGGTAACATTGATGAACGATACCTGCTTTGGTCCCTTGTGGGATATGAGCGAAATTTATGACCGCTTTGAGCAAAATCCTGAAGTTGATTTCTGGGGAATGACGAACTTTAGAGCGAATAAGCAATTTAAAGAGCATATTCAAAGTTACTACCTTTCATTCTCTCAGAGAGTCGTACAGTCTAAAGCTTTCCAAGATTTTTGGATTAATGTACAAAATTTTACCAACGTTCAAGATGTTATTGACAATTATGAAACACAGGTGACGACTAATTTAGTTGATGCAGGTTATCGCTATCAAACGGTATTTGATACGATTGATGCTGATACAACAGGGATGTTGCACCCGGATTTCTCTTATTACAACCCAACAGCAATCCTTAAAAACAAAGTTCCGTTTATTAAAGTAAAAACCATTGGCGCAAACCAGCATATCACTCCCTATATCTTGCAGGAGATTGAAGAGGCAACAGAGTATCCAGTTGACTTGATTGTGTCACATATGTCCAAAATCAATTATCCTGATTTCAAATATCTCTTGGCTAGAAAGTACGTCCAGCCAGCAGAGCAGGCATTTTCTGGTAATAAAAAAGTCGCTGTTCATCTGCACGTTTTCTATGTTGATTTGTTGCAGGAATTTTTGACTTCCTTTACAGCATTTGAATTTAGCTACGATCTATTTATCACCACTGACCGTAAGGAGAAGGTGGCTGAAATTGAAGCAATTTTGGCAGAAAATAGCAGAGCAGCGGAGATTGTTGTGACTGGAAATATCGGTCGTGATGTCCTTCCGATGTTGAAGTTGAAAGAAGCCTTGCAGGGCTATGATTATGTTGGCCATTTCCACACCAAGAAGTCCAAAGAAGCAGATTTCTGGGCTGGGGAATCATGGCGCAAGGAATTGATTGCTATGTTGATTACACCAGCTAACACTATTCTGGCAAATTTGGAAGCCAAAGAAGATTTGGGATTGGTGATTGCAGACATTCCAACCTTCTTCCGTTTTAACAAGATTGTTGATGCCTACAACGAAAATCAGATTGCTCCAGCCATGAATGACCTCTGGCAAAAAATGGAGATGACCAAGCCGATTGACTTTAATGCCTTACATACCTTTGTCATGTCCTACGGAACATATGCCTGGTTCAAGTATGATGCCTTGCAACCCTTGTTTGACTTGGATTTGACAGATGAGGATGTACCTGCGGAGCCTCTACCACAGAACTCTGTATTACATGCTATTGAACGTCTTTTGGTCTATATTGCATGGAATCAACAGTACGATTTCCGAATTTCGAAGAATCCGATTGAATTGACAGCCTTTATTGATAATAAGTTACTCAATGAACGTGGAGATGCCTTACCACATACCTATGTCAATTTTGACCACTTAGGTGGTATCAAAGGTGCTTTGAAATATATTATTATCGGTCCTGCGCGTGCTGTTAAGTATATTTTGAAACGATTGAGGAGTAAATTGAAGTGAATGGATTATTAGAAGGAAAGAAATGGTTGTTGGCAGTTGCTAAGTATGTGTTTTCCGTTATCTTAGTACTAGTAGCTTACCAAACACATAAAACTCTATTCTTTTCATTCGTCAGTCTGTTGGAATTGATTATCATACTGAGTTTGACCAATCGACTTTTAGACTGGAATAAGTGGCTGGGATATGGGTTCAACTCTTTGTTTTTATTCTTGTTTAACGCTCAGAACTTGGTCATGTATTTTGGTGGTTCATACACTACACTCATTATGGTGACAAATTTGGACTCTTTAGAGTCCTTGAGTGGTCATTTCTTACTCTATACGAGCGGAACGATTTTACTGCTTATTTTTACCTTCTTGCCAGTGGCTAAGATTGGGTTCAAAAAGGTAGATACCATGTCAGTTTTATCCGCCGCCCTCATAGCTGAGCTGGGTTTTACTTTCCTATATGGAAATGCTTATTCCCCTCTGTTTGCTGTGTATCGTTTAGGATTAGATGCCAAGCAGCACCAAGAAAGGTTAGCTGCGATTGCAGACCAGCCGAACGTAACGTCTTTCTTTTACCTTGATGAGATAAAGGAAGCCCGAGATAAGCCAACTAATTTGCCAGAAAATCCGAATATTGTTTTGGTCTTTGTAGAAGGTCTTTCTCAAAATATTGTCGATGATGAACGGGCTGTTATGCCAGCTTTTAAAGCACTTCAAGATAGTTCATTAAGCTTTACCAATTATTACAACCATACCTTTGCAACCTACCGTGGTTTGATTGGTCAGCTCTATTCAGGTTACCAATTAGATAATCTGGATACAAATAGTTTGGTGGGGATTCAAGATGTATTGGCCGATAAAGGTTACCAAACTACCTTTATCAATACGGAACCCAATAATACTCAGTTTACCAGTTATTTAGAAAGTCTAAATTATCAAACCTTGATCAATGACAATTCCAGAGGTAACGGTATTCGAGGGAGTTTGACGGATCAGTCAGCTTTTGAACTTCTATATGAAACGATGGAAAAACAAGCTCAGTCAGACCAACCGTTTTTTACCACTATGTATACCTATGGAACACATATGAGTTTTGATTCACCAGACAAAACATTTGGCGATGGAAAAAACTATCTGCTTAATCGTTTCTATAACTTTGATTACTATTTCAATGAGTTTATCACCAAATTTAATCAGAGTAGTTTGTCTGATAATACTATCTTGATTTTTACAACGGACCATGCTACCTTTGAGGATAAGGATTTTACAGATGCTTATCCAGATTACGTGCGTGCAAACTCCGATGTTGACAGAATGCCGCTCTTTATTTATTATAAAGGTGTGCAGCAGGAGAAGTTGGACGTCGAAGGACGCAATAGTCTTAGTTTGGTACCAACGATTCTAGACTATTTGGATATCAATGTACCAAACTATTTCTTGGGGCAATCATTATTCTATTATAAAGAAAATGATAACTCATACGACACGGTATTCTATGATAACACCTACCTCCTTAGCACAAATTACGGTATAATAGAACCGTTGTCGGATACGAATAAGGCAACTCTAGAAGAATTATTGCAAAAATATTTTGCGGCAAAAACACAAGAACCACAAAAATAGATAACTAGAAAGTAGAAGGTTGTATTTTTGGAAGATAAAACGCAAGAGAAACAAGCGAGTCGATATTTTTCGTCAAATTATTCTCGGAAACAAAAGCGAAAAACAGGAGGAGCTGGAAGAAGGCATCGTTATCCACGACCACATAGTGAAATGACAGAACGAACTACCAATCAACAGCAAATATCTCTTCTTACCTGGAAAAAAAATCTATTTGACCATCGCTATACTATTTCAATGATAGCTAAATACGTGTTTACAGCGTTGTTAATCCTTTTGTCTTATAGAAGTAGTCGTCACCCATTGTATTTGATGGTCAGTTTTTTAGAACTTTTTGGAATTATTTTATTATCAAATTATCTTTTTAAAATAAAGAAATGGCTAGCTTACGCAGTTCATTATATACTTCTCTTCCTTTTGAACGTAGAACTTTTAGTCATGCTCTTTGGAAGTACGTATGTTAGTTTGGTTATGGTTACCAACTTGGAGTCTCTGGAGGCTTTGAGTGGTTCAATGCCTCTTTATGTTACCGGTATAATTTTTCTTTTAGTTTTTACTTTCGCACCAATTCGCTCCTTTGAGCTTCCGAAGATATCGGCTGGAAAAATCTTTTCCATCGTTTTAATTGTAGAACTTGGTTTGACCATGTTGTATGGAAATAGCTATTCACCTCTATTTGCTGTCTATCGATTGGGGCTAGATGCTCGAGACTATCAACGTCAATTGGCAGAAATTGCTAAATTACCGAATGTAACAGCTGAATTTTACAGGCCAAGAATTGCATCCGCTATAGACAAACCAGGGAACTTGCAAGAGCAACCTAATGTTGTCTTGATTTTTGTAGAAGGTCTTTCACAAAGTATCATTGATGACGAACGGAATTTGATGCCTTATGTACGTCAATTACAGACGGAATCACTCAGCTTTTCAGGTTACTACAACCATACCTTTGCAACTTACCGTGGTCTGATTGGGCAGTTGTACTCAGGTTATCAGTTGGACAACTATGACGATAACAGCCTGATTTCGATGCAGGATATCTTTAGAAATCAAGGCTATTTAACAAGTTTTGTCAATACCGAGCCACGCAATGTACAATTTACCACCTATCTCGATGCTATGAACTTTGATCAATTGGTAATGGATCCAGAAACGACCTATTCTGGAGTAGGTGGTACCTTGTCGGATAAAGAAGCATTTGAAACCCTCTATGAAACGATGGAGGGACAAGCGGGACAGCCTTATTTTACAGCTATGTACACATTTGGGACGCATATCTCTATGGATTCTCCAGATGAAAAATATGGTGACGGAAAAAATTATCTCTTTAATCGATTCCATAATTTTGATATCCAGTTCCAAGCCTTTATGGAAAAGGTAAAAGCAAGCGGTATGGCAGATAATACTCTCTTTGTTTTTACAACAGACCATGCGACTTACCAGGATGCTGATTTTATTTCAGCCTTTCCGAATTATCCGCGGGCTAATACAGATGTGGATGAAGTACCATTGTTCTTCTATTACAACGGAATTACACCACAGGTGATCGAAGTAAAAGGTCGAAATTCGTTGGATATGGCACCAACAGTCTTTGATTATATTGGTATCAGTGAGGAGAATTATTTCTTAGGAGTTAGTCTATTCTTCCCGAAAGATAATAATAACTCTTACGATACGGTATTTTATGACAATAGTTTCTTGTTGTCGACAGATCAAGAAGTGATTCAACCATTGCCAGATACGACCAGTCTAATTATCGAAGATCGATTGCAGAAATACTTTGCAGCCAAGACACAGGCGCAGCAAAAGCCATAAGAAACCTATAATAAAAATGGTTACATTGACAAATGTGGCCGTTTTTATTATTATTTTAGTAAGGAGGAATTCTATCTATGAAAAAGAAATACTTTTTAGTTTTGCTAGCAACGGTTGTCGGTATTAGTTTAATTACCTTTTCAACAGTGATTGCACAAGCTGATACTACAGTTTACCGTCTTTATAATCCCTTGAATGGAGAACATTTATATACAACAGATGCCAATGAAAAAGATGTTTTGATTAAGCAACATGGCTGGGGATATGAGGGAGAAGCTTGGTATGCACCAGATAATGGACAAGGAACGCCAGTTTATCGCTTGTATAATGCTGGCTTGCAAAACCACCTTTATACCACAGATACCAACGAAGTAAAAGTGCTAACCAGTAAGCATGGTTGGACAATGGACAATAACGGGCGCCCAGTTTTCTATTCCGGAGGCGATGCAAAAATTTATCGCGTTTATAACCGTGGACTTCGAGGTCTTCACCATTGGACAACAGATATGAACGAGTATAATATCTTACCACAGCATGGTTGGCAACAAGAAGGTGTAAAGTTGAAGGCTCTCCGTGTCGGAAAACCGATCCAAACACAGTATTATAATGCACCACAACCGGGTAACTCACTTAGCACCAATATTCCATCTGGGACAAACACGATTGCTAATACAGCATCTAAACACACGATTGAAGCTGAGGTTACACTGACTGGTGGTGGTACTGGCTATCATGCGAAGCTTGTTATGGCGACTCCGGATTCAGCAGTAAGTTTTGGTTTACAGTATGACAGTGCAGCAGTAGCACCATTTACAGGTAAGACAGCCTTCTTGATCGAAAATATCGCAAGTAATAATTCTGGAGGCCAAAGCTATCATCGAGCAAACTATCTAGCTACACTCAATAGAACTTATCGCTTGATGTTGACCCTTCAAAATGATGGAACTTATGTTGGTTATGTCAATGGAACAGAGGTAGTAAGAGGGCGTAATGCAGTTCTTGCGAATCGCACGGATATTTATCTACGTGTCGAGGGAGCTGCACGTAAGTCTGGTGACTCCATTACAGCAACGTTTGCTGGTATCAAATTGAAACAAAACGGTCAATATAATGCAGGTCGTGTCTGGACAGGAACACCACGCTTTAATATTGGAAATGGCATCCTAACTTATATTGATGGTAATCAGGTTAATAACACCCCGTCTTATGATCGACTTGTGACAAACCACATCGTGTTTAGGGGGACATTGAGCGGTTTACCAGCGTCTGCGGACTGGGATACCGCTGGCTATTTTGATAAAGTTTCAGGCTTAATTCAGTTCTATTAGCAAAGAAAACTCTATCAGTACATTAGTGCTGATAGAGTTTTGTATTGTATTGGAAATTTTTATAAAGCTAGAGCTTTTCATAGAAAAATAAGTGACTTTATGCTAAAATGTTTAGAAGGAGGGGATGCATGATTACTATATTCGGTCGTATTCGTTATCATTGGCAACCAGAGTTATCTTGGGCTATTATTTATTGGTCTTTAACTATTACTCCAGTGTTTATCAGTTTGTCACTCCTATTAGAAAAAGCAAGGATTTCAATAACGATTTTGACCTTATTTCTTGTATTCATTGTGTTATTTGGTACTGGACTGCATCGTTATTTTGTCATTGAGGAGTCGCAGTTGCGTATTTCTTCAGCCAACCCCTTTATCAGTCGAAAAATTGAGATTGCTTCGATTGATAAGATAGAGGTCACACATTTGTCTATTCAGATTTATTCCAAGGAATTTCCTGATGGCAAAATCTTCTATATGCGAAAATGGCCAAAGAAATATTTTATAAATGCTTTAGCCTTGAATACTTATTTTTCAGGTGAAATTGTTTTAACAGATCATTTGGTTAAAGTTGATTATTTTGAAGAATATTATTCCAAAAAAGACGAATCACTCCACTGAGATGGCTTTAGTTGGACAAGATTTAGTAGCTAAGAGGAGAGATGAATCTTCCTCAAATTCAGCAGAAAGTCCAGGTTTCTGGGAAAATAAGACAATGCCATCGTCATCGTAATCAAAGGCTGATGAATACGTTTGGCAGAGACCGCAAGCAATGCATTTTTCAGGAAATAGTTTTATTTTCATACATCTATTTTATACATTATTCTATTAAAAGACAAGGGGAAAAAACGGTATGTCACAAGAGCCATGGAATGAAGAAATTTATCAGTCAAGTGGGGGAAGAAGGAGAAGTAGATCCAAAGCTGTAAGTAAGTCAGGCTCTCAATTTTTTACAGTCTTGATTGTCATTTTTATTTTAATTACAGTTGCGATTACAGCTCTGGCGATTTACTTATCTAATGGTGGTAGTAAGACATCATCAAGTGATGAATTTTACAATACTGCTAGTTCATCAGCTGTTGAAGCAAGTACGAGTAGTACCGTAGTTACAACGGAATCTAGTTCATCAAGTGTTGAAGTAACCGAAGATTCGAGTACTGATACGAGCTATGATGATTATTCAGAAGAGGATACTATTGTAGTGTTGGAAGGTGAGGGTTCTGTAGAAACAGCAGCGCGAGCAGGTATTACTGCTGAGGAGCTAGAACGTCTTAATCCAGATAAAATGGTTGGACCAGGAGGTTCCTGGTTGGTCTATCCAGGAGATGTAGTGCGAATTAAGTAAAGGGGAAAAATGAAGTCGATTCAGATTGCTATAGATGGACCAGCATCGAGTGGTAAGTCTACAGTTGCGAAAATTATTGCTAAGAATTTCGGATATACCTATCTTGATACAGGAGCTATGTATCGTGCGGTAACCTTGCTTGCTTTGGAAAATAAATTAGGGGAACAAGAGGTAGAAGCTCTCCTTGCCTTATTGGATAAAGAACCGATTTCTTTTGGGAGATCTAGCGATGGTCAGCAACAAGTTTTTCTTGGTCAACGTGATGTCAGCCTGGCCATTCGAGATAACGATGTGACCAACAACGTATCTTGGGTATCTGCTTTGGCTCCTGTTCGTGAAAAGCTGGTTGATTTGCAACAACAGATTGCACAAGCGGGAGGTATTGTCATGGATGGTCGCGACATTGGTACAGTTGTATTACCTCAGGCGGAACTTAAGATTTTCCTCATTGCTTCTGTTGAAGAACGTGCTCTTCGTCGTTTTAAGGAAAATACGGAACGTGGCATCGAGACAGACTTAGAAACCTTGAAAGAGGAGATTGCGGCGCGTGATTTTAAAGATTCTAATCGAGCAGTATCCCCTTTGAAAGCGGCAGAAGATGCTATTACATTTGATACAACAGGCGTATCCATTGACGGTGTGGTGGCATTTATTTCAGAAAAAGCGAATGAAATTCTTGACAGATAGAGTTGGACATGATAAAATAGTCACATTGAGAAAAGCAGAAGTGAGAGCTTCTCGCCTTGCGACTAACGTTGTCTGGCCCTACATGTTCAAGATTTCTTCGGAAAGACTAATGATGTAGTGCGGACTTGTGTAGCAAGTCCGTTTCGTTTTTCTCGAAAAAAATAAAATGAGGTGAAAAGCCATAGCAAAGCAAGATTTGTTCATCAATGATGAAATTCGAGTGCGTGAAGTTCGTCTAATTGGTCTTGACGGTGAACAGTTAGGAATCAAACCACTGAACGAAGCCCAGTCATTAGCTGACGCTGCTAACGTTGATTTAGTATTGATTCAACCGCAAGCTAAACCGCCTGTTGCGAAAATTATGGACTACGGTAAGTTCAAATTTGAGTACCAGAAGAAACAGAAAGAACAACGCAAAAAACAAAGTGTTGTCACTGTGAAAGAAGTTCGTCTCAGTCCAGTTATTGACAAAGGGGATTTTGAGACCAAACTTCGGAATGCCCGTAAATTCCTTGAAAAAGGAAATAAAGTCAAGGTATCTATCCGCTTCAAAGGTCGGATGATTACCCACAAGGAAGTTGGAGCGAAAGTATTAGCGGAGTTCGCTGAAGCAACACAAGATATTGCGATTATTGAACAACGCGCTAAGATGGACGGACGTCAAATGTTTATGCAGTTGGCCCCAGCTTCAGACAAAAAATAAGCTTTTTAGCAAAAGGAGAATATCATGCCAAAACAAAAAACTCACCGCGCATCAGCTAAACGTTTCAAACGTACAGGTTCTGGTGGCTTGAAACGCTTCCGCGCATATACTTCACACCGTTTCCACGGTAAAACTAAAAAACAACGTCGTCACCTTCGTAAAGCAGGTATGGTACATGCTGGTGACTTCAAGCGTATCAAATCAATGCTTACAGGACTTAAATAAGTCGATTATTAGAAATTAGAGAACTATTCGGAGGAAATATACATGGCACGTGTTAAAGGTGGCGTTGTTTCTCGTAAACGCCGTAAACGTATTTTAAAATTAGCTAAAGGTTACTATGGAGCTAAACATCTCTTGTTCCGCACTGCGAAAGAACAAGTAATGAACTCTTACTACTATGCATACCGTGACCGTCGTCAGAAAAAACGTGATTTCCGTAAATTGTGGATCACTCGTATCAACGCGGCTGCTCGCATGAACGGTTTGTCATACTCACAATTGATGCACGGTTTGAAATTGGCAGAAATTGAAGTAAACCGTAAAATGCTTGCTGACTTGGCAGTAAACGATGCTGCAGCATTCACAGCACTTGCTGACGCAGCAAAAGCAAAATTAGGTAAATAAAAAGGTCCGGGGGACCTTTTTATCATGAGCCTGACAACAAAAAAGCGAATTAAGGTCCGGGGGACCTTTTTATCATGAGCCTGACAACAAAAAAGCGAATTAAGGTCCGGGGGACCTTTTTATCATGAGCTAAAAATTTGACAGCGAATCATGGTCTATCGACTGTTTAAGCCCTCGATTTTTAAATCTAGGCGCGAGAAAAAACTTGTGTCCAGTTTTTTATGTTTGGAAAAACTATTAGACTGGAGAATTGTATAAATAAAAACAAACAGATGTAGAGAATTTCTCTATATCTGTTTGTTTTGAGAAAGATTATTTTTTATTAGATGATGTACTGGTTGAAGTCGAGCTGGAAGTTGAGGTTGAAGAAGTCGAACTACCGTGTAATTCTAAGTAACTTGGAGCCTTGAATAGGTCCACGGTAGATGTATTTCCGTTCTGGCTGTATAGACTGGTTGATTTATCACCTAATTCTTTTTCAATTGTTAACTCTTGGTCTAGGGCATCGAGATACGAGAATTGGCTAGTATCCAGTTTATCAAGTCCGTTGTTTAGGAAGCGTAACAAGTCACCTGTTTGAACAGCATCACTAGCTGCCAGTTGTGCTGCTACAACTTCTTTAATTTTTTCAATTTCTTCCTGGGTTGTTTCATCAGGGTTCGTAATTTCTTCACCTGTCTCTGTAAAGTAAAGTTTTCCGCCGTAGCTAGTATATTTTGGAGTAATGAAGCTACCAGCTGTTCGAAGAGCTACAATTTGACTGTTATCTGGAGAGAGGAGATCCTGTCCTACTTGAATGTAGTTATCTGGTTTTATCCCTAATAGGTGTTCGAGTGTAGGGAGGGCATCGATTTCTCCTCCGAAAGTATCCCAAATTCCCCCATTGGTCATCCCGGGAATGACAATCATGTATGGAATGCGTTGGAGCATGGCATTATCAAAGTCTGACCAGGTTTGCGGGTCTTTGTTTAGTAAAGGAGCGAGATCTGGATTGCGAGAATTAGAGATACCATAGTGGTCTCCATATAGAATAATAATAGAATTTTCATAAAGACCAGTCGCTTTCAAGTAATCAAAGAAGGATTTGATAGATGAGTCAAGGTAGTTGGCAGTGGCAAAGTAACCATTTATAGTCTCGTCATCAGTATTGGCCAAAGGAAATCCTTTTTCATCCCCAATCAGACTAGTTGTATAGGGATAATGATTAGAAACAGTAATGAATTTTGCATAGAAAGGCTGTTGCATATGCTCTAAATATTGTATAGAATCTGCGAACATAATTTTGTCATTGAGGCCATATTGGAAGGAATTTTCCTCTGTGGCTTTAGAGAAATATGATTGGTCGAAGAAGTAGTTGTAGCCCCATTGCATGTAGGTGTTATTTCGATTCCAGAAACTAGCGGAGTTTCCATGGAAAACGGCTGAAGTATATCCTCCATTTTGCGAAAGAATGTAAGGAGCTGCTTGTTGCGTATTGGTTCCACCGTATTGAACCATGAAGGATCCTTGATTGAGTCCGAATAATGAAGTTTCAATCATAGTCTCTGCATCAGAAGTTTTACCAGCTTTTACTTGGTTAAAGATATTTGAAAAAGCTAGCGTAGAGTTAGAATGATATAGTGAATTGAGGAAAGGAGTAACCTCATAATCTACACCATCTACATTGAGTTTATAGTCAATAATAAATTGTTGCAGACTCTCTAAATGGATGTAGATCACATTACGTCCTTTTGCGATTCCAAAGTACTGGTCGTTTGGGACGGCATAGTGAGAAGAAACGTATTCTTGAACAGGAGCTAAATCTGTTGCACTTGCTTCAGATCGATCTTTGTGAGCGGAGTAGGTCTGAGTGGCATTGTAACCCAGAAAAGCAGGTAGGCCTAATGCTCTAACAATGTAAGTGTTTGAGAACCCACGAGATAGTAATTCCGGTCGATCAATTTCTGCAAGGAAAAGATTTGCAGAAAAAAGCATCACAGATAGAGCAGAGATAGCAAAGCTGGCACGCTTATTAAAAGGTCTGTTATCAAGAATAAATTTTTTACGTGCGATGAGGACAAACAAGAATATAAAGTCCAAGAAATAGACAATATCCCCAATACGAAAGAGCTTGAGAGCAGCCTCGCCCAATCCTGCGGATACACTGGAAGAAGCCATCATAGTTGAAATAGAGATATAATCTGAAAATTCCCGATAATAAACGGCGTTAGAGAAAAGCCAAGCAAAAAGTAAGAGGTAGATTGTATTTGCCAGTCCGTAAAAAATTTTTGTATTCTTGGCATAGAGAGCTAGTCCTATCAAGAATAGTCCCAAAGGAATAGGATTAATAATGACGATAAAATTTTGGTAGAATCCTTTTGTATCTAGATTGAAATCTATTAAGTAGGCCCACATTGTTTTTAGCCAGTAGCTGGTAAGGAGAAATAGGATAAATCCTAACCTTGTATTGATTCCTTTTAGGAAGGAGTATTTCAATTTTTCCACAAGTAAAACCTCATACTGTCTCTATTCAATAAATTTTAATCCATTATATCACATTTTCAAAATATACTTGTAGTGTAGCCGTTTTTTTGTGATAAAGCATGATTTTTGATATAATGATGCTATGAAGCAACTAGTCTTGAATTACTCTGCGGAGAAAAAGTTACAAAAAGGAATACAAGTTCTTGATGGTAAAGATTTTCCTGCTCACTTAGACTTAGATGAAGAAGTTATTCTTCGTTCTCAATCTGGTATTTTTTTAGGAAAAGCTTATTTATCCAAACAAAACAAGGGAATTGGCTGGTGTTATAGTCGGCATGAAGTAAGTTTAAATGAGAGTTTCTTTGTAGATTTATTTCAAAAGGCGAAGCAAAAACGTTCTGTTTTTCAGACTTCTGAATTGACAACAGCTTATCGGGTTTTTAATCAAGATGGTGATGGCTTTGGCGGTTTGACTGTAGATCTTTATAATGACTATGCACTTTTTTCTTGGTATAATTCCTATATTTACACCTTAAAGCCCCTAATTGTAGCTGCTTTCGGTCAGGTCTATCCAGAGATTGCTGGTGGTTATGAGAAGATTCGTTTCACTGGATTGGACTTTGACTCAGCACATTTATTTGGTCAGGAAGCACCAGAAGTATTTACTATTCGGGAAAATGGTGTCCAGTATCAAGTCTTTCTCGATGACGGATTAATGACCGGGATTTTTCTTGATCAGCATGATGTCAGAGGAACTTTGGTAGATGGTCTTGTAGCTGGGAAAAGCCTGCTCAATATGTTTTCCTACACTGCTGCGTTCTCTATAGCAGCAGCTATGGGTGGCGCACGAGAAACGACTTCTGTTGATTTGGCCAAGCGATCACGAGAATTGTCGCAAGCTCATTTTAAGGTGAATGGAGTAGAATGTGATACGCATCAGTTTGTAGTCATGGATGTTTTTGACTACTTTAAATATGCTAAGCGTAAGGGCTTATCCTATGATATTATCGTACTTGATCCTCCTAGTTTTGCTCGTAATAAAAAACAAACTTTTTCTGTTGCTAAAGATTATCATAAACTGATTGCACAATCTTTGGAAATTTTGAATCCAAGAGGTATCATCATTGCATCAACTAATGCAGCTAATCTTTCGTTGGACAGATTCAAAAAAGAGATTGAAAAAGGATTTGCTGGTTGCAAGCACCGCTATGTGAAAACTTATCGTTTACCCAGCGATTTTGTAATTAATAAATATGATGAAAGTAGTAATTACCTTAAGGTCTTTACAATACAGGTAGAAAAATGAAAATTGTAGTTCCAATCATGCCTAAATCAATAGAAGAAGTTGCAGCTATCGATTTAGAGCGCTTAGAAGACGCAGATATTATTGAGTGGCGAGCAGATTATCTCCCTAAGGAAGAGATTTTGACAGTCGCTCCAGCAGTATTTGAAAAATTTGTCGGGCGAGAAATTGTCTTTACAATCCGAACGCGTAAAGAAGGAGGAGAAATTGAATTAACTGACGAAGAATACGTCAAAATTATCAAGGAAGTCGCGACGTTGTATCAGCCAGATTACATCGATTTTGAATACTTTTCACATCAAGCTGTTTTTGAGGAAATGTTGGATTTTCCAAACTTAGTTCTCAGCTATCATAACTTTGAGGAAACACCAGAGAATTTTATGGAAATTATGTCTGAGTTAACCAGCTTGTCTCCTGCAGTGGTAAAAATGGCAGTGATGGCAAATACCGAGCAGGATGCATTGGATGTTATGAACTATACACGAGGTTTTAAAACTTTAAATGCAGAGCAAACTTTTGCAACTATGTCCATGGGAAAAATTGGCATGCTGTCCCGTATAGCAGGTATGGTCACAGGATCTTGTTGGACCTTTGCTAGTCTGGATGAAGCCAGTGCACCGGGACAAATTTCGCTTGCCAATACCCGTAAATTTTTAGATATTTTGGAGAAATAAATGAGATATTTAACAGCAGGCGAGTCCCATGGGCCTCGTCTTACTGCAATAATTGAAGGTGTCCCAGCAGGCCTTCCTCTAACTGCTGAGGATATCAATGCTGACCTCAAGCGTCGTCAAGGTGGTTATGGGCGAGGCGCTCGTATGCAGATTGAAACAGATCAGGTTGAGATTACCGCTGGGGTTCGTCATGGTAAAACGACAGGAGCGCCTATCACTCTGAATGTGACCAATAAAGATCACAAAAAATGGTTGGAGATTATGGCTGTTGAGGACATTGATCCTAAACTTAAGACCAAGCGGAAAATTACCCATCCTCGTCCAGGACACGCTGATTTGGTGGGAGGTATGAAGTATCGATTTGACGACTTACGCAATTCCTTAGAGCGTTCTAGTGCGCGTGAAACAACCATGCGGGTTGCTGTTGGTGCGGTTGCTAAACGTATTTTAGCAGAGCTAGATATCGAGATTGCCAATCACGTTGTGGTCTTTGGTGGTAAAGAAATTGATGTACCAGAAGGATTGACCGTGGCAGAAATCCGTGAACGTGCTGCCCAGTCAGAAGTATCCATCGTCAATCAGGAGCGTGAAGAAGAAATCAAAGCCTATATTGATCAAATTAAGCGTGATGGTGACACCATTGGTGGTGTGGTAGAAACTATCGTTGGAGGAGTTCCAGTTGGTCTAGGTTCTTATGTCCAATGGGATAAAAAGCTAGATGCTAAGTTGGCCCAAGCTGTTGTTTCTATCAATGCTTTCAAGGGTGTTGAATTTGGAGTTGGGTTCCAAGCTGGTTATCTCAAGGGAAGCCAGGTTATGGATGAGATTATTTGGTCGAAAGAAGATGGATATACTCGTCGCACCAATAACCTAGGTGGATTTGAAGGTGGGATGACCAATGGTGAACCTATTGTGGTTCGTGGTGTCATGAAGCCTATTCCAACTCTTTATAAGCCTTTGATGTCTGTTGATATTGAGACTCATGAACCTTATAAAGCGACAGTAGAGCGCTCGGATCCGACTGCTTTACCAGCTGCTGGTGTGGTGATGGAATCAGTTGTGGCAACAGTTCTTGCGACAGAAATTTTGGAGAAATTCTCTTCTGATAACATGGAAGAATTAAAGGTAGCAGTAGCCAGCCACCGTGACTATGTAAAGAATTTTTAGGAGTCTAGATGACAAAGACGATATATATTGCAGGTCTAGGCTTGATAGGCTCCTCCTTGGCTTTGGGCATTCGGAGAGATCATCCAGATTATCGGATTTTAGGGTATAATCGTGGAGAAGAATCGCGACGAATTGCCTTGGAACAGGGAATTGTCGATCAAGTAACAGATTGCTTTTCAGATTTTGCAGGTCAGGCAGATGTAATTTTCCTCTGTGTTCCAATCAAACAGACGATTTCCTTCATTGAGGAACTGGCTCATCTTGACTTGAAAGACAAGGTCTTAGTGACCGATGCCGGCTCTACAAAGTCTGAGATTGTTGCAGCAGCAGAAAAGTATCTTGCGAAAAAAAGTGTAAACTTTATCGGCAGTCATCCCATGGCCGGTAGTCATAAATCAGGCGCGATCGCAGCGGATGTAAATCTCTTTGAGAATGCCTACTTTATTTTCACACCAAGTATATTAACACAGAAAGATGCAATTCCACGCTTGACAGATTTATTGTCAGGTCTTCATGCTCGCTTTATTGAGGTTGATGCTGTGGAGCATGATCGTGTGACTAGTCAGGTATCTCACTTTCCTCATATCTTAGCTTCTAGTCTGATGAATCAAGCTGGTAGCTATGCCATGGACCACCCTCTGACAAATAACTTTGCAGCTGGAGGTTTTCGTGACATGACACGTATTGCAGAGAGTGAGCCAGGAATGTGGACCAGTATCCTTATGACCAATCGTGAAACCATTTTGGAGCGTTTGGAAGAGTTTAAAGGTCGTTTGGATCAGGTTGCTCAGCTCATGCGCGATGCGGATGAAGATGCGATTTGGAAGTTTTTTGATCAGGGACGACGGACACGTAAAGAAATGGAAATCCATAAGCGTGCAGGTGTTGATTCCTTCTACGACATTTTCATTAACGTACCAGACCAAGAGGATACAATTCTCAAAATCTTGGAAATCCTCCGAGGAATCTCTGTGGTCAACGTCCGTATTAATGAGGAAAATCGTGAAGACATCCACGGTATTTTACAAATTACGTTAAAAAATAAAGAAGATCAGCTAGCAGCTTTTGAACGAATTAGCCAAAAGACCAGCTACCCTGTCTTCATAGAATAGGAGAATGCTATGTCAACAAATATCTATGATATCGCCAATCAATTGGAGCGTGCGATTCGAAACTTGCCTGAATACAAGGCAGTAGAAGCTGTCAAGGTTTCCATTGATGCTAATTCTGAAGCTAAGGAAATCTTAGAAAGCTACGTGGCCTTCCAAAAAGAAATTCAAGCCCAGCTACAAGCTGGCGAGATTCCAGGAGAAGATGTACAGAAGAAGATGTTGGATTTCAATAAGCAGGTACAAGCCAACTCACTTTTAACAGAATACTTCAGCAAGCAACAACAGTTAGGAACCTACGTAGCAGATTTGGAACGAATTATTTTCCAGCCCTTGAACGAATTATTGTAGAAAAGTGGCCGAAAGGCTACTTTTTTCAATGGAAAATCACAGTATTTTCAAAAAAGTTGAAAAAATCTGACAATTTATCTATAAAAGTTCTTGACAAACTCATTAAAAAGTTTTATTATTTTAACTAACCTAAAGAAATGAGAAACGGAGACACAGTATGTTGTTGACTTGTCAAATACAATCAGCTAATCATTTGTATTTCTACGGCTACTTTAGATAGTGTTTGTAGACATTGGAAACATGGATGCAAACACGGGAACGTAATGTTTGTATCTATGTGGCTGTAGTTGTTTTGACATTGCCTGCATAGATGACATATCTAGACAGGCCAACAAGATACTCTGTTTTTAATTTACAGTGAAATGGGACCCGTTTAGATATAGCTAAACAGGTCCCGTTTTTGTTTCTTGGATCCCATTCGAGTGTTAGACGAGAATGACATCATTTCTAATCTATATGGTAAAAGGAGATGAAATATGGGGTTTAGGAATATTCTTGTAGGGTCTGTCGCATTTTTATCGGCAGTTACGTTGGTGGCTTGTGGTTCAAACTCGTCAGAATCAGAATCAGTTAAAGTGGGGATTATTCAATATGCTGAACATGATGCTTTAACAGCATCACGAGAAGGCTTTATTGAAGCACTGGCAGAAGCTGGTTATATTGAAGGAGAGAATTTAACGATTGATTATCAGAATGCGCAAGGAGATCAAGCTAATCTTCAGACAATGGTAACTCAATTTGTTGGAGAAAATAATTTGAACTATGCGATTGCTACGCCAGCTGCTCAGGCTCTTCTCAATGTCGATTCAGAAACGCCTGCGGTGTTTGCGGCTGTTGCTGCACCTGTTGAAGCAGGAATAGTTGAATCTTTTGAAAGTCCCGGGGGTAATATCACTGGAGCTAGTAATGTATCGAATACTGCGGAACAGATTGAGATGTTGCTAAAAGTTGTTCCAGATGCTGAAAAAGTTGGTATTTTCTATAATTCAAGTGAGGTCAACTCGGAAATTCAAGCTCAGCGAGCAATCAAGGCCTTGGAAGAAAAAGGTGTTACACCAGTTGTTAAAACAGTTACCTCTACCAACGATGTGCAACAAGTCATGACTTCTCTAGCAAGTCAGGTGGATGCCGTTTATTTTCCGACAGATAATACGGTTTCATCAACAGCAGCAACGATTGAGGAGGTGTTGAAAGAGGCGAAAGTTCCTGCGATTGGCTCAGATAAGGCTATTTTAGATGCTGTTCTCTTTACTTATAGCGTTGATTATCATGCACTTGGGAAACAGGCCGGCAATTTAGCAGTTAAGATTTTAGAGGGGGCAGATCCATCAGATCTACCTGTTGAGACACCAGCCGAAGCTTCGATTGCAATCAACGAAGAAACGGCAGGGATTCTTGGTATAGATGTTTCAAGTATTGAAACAGTAATAAGTGAATAATAATTAGGAGAAGAATATGTTTACAAAAAAATGGTTTAAAAAAGTGTCCATATTTTCAGCACTGGTAACCCTAACGGTTGCAGGTTTAGCAGCTTGTAGTTCCAGTTCATCTAGTTCAGACTCTGTTCGCTTGGGGATTATCCAGTATGCTGAACATGATGCATTGTCAGCATCACGGGAGGGCTTTTTGGAAGCTTTAGCCGAAGCGGGTTATGTTGAAGGTGAAAATTTGACAGTTGATTATCAGAATGCTCAAGGAGATCAAGCAAACTTGCAAACAATGGTTGATCAGCTAGCTGGTGAAAATGACATTAACTTTGCTATTGCAACACCTGCAGCTCAGGCGCTTTTAGGTGTAGATGCGGAAACGCCATCTGTTTTTACCGCAGTTACGGATCCAGTTGAAGCAGGTTTGGTCGCTTCTTTAGAAGTTCCTGGTGGCAACATGACAGGTTCCATTGATGCGACAGATGTAGAAGGTCAAATCGAGATGTTGTTGAAGGTTGTACCAGATGCTAAAACAGTTGGAATTTTCTACAACTCAAGCGAGGTCAACTCAGAAGTGCAAGCCAAGACAGCTCAAACAGCCTTGGAAGCAGCTGGTGTGAAAGTAGTTGTTAAGACCGTTACCTCTACCAATGATGTGCAACAGGTTATGACTTCCTTAGCAGGTCAGGTGGATGCCATTTACCTACCGACAGATAATACCGTTGCCTCGACAGCTTCAACAATCGGAGAAATTCTCTTGGAAGCAAAAGTTCCAGCAATGGCAAGTGATGAAGCTGTGTTGGATGCGGCCCTCTTCACCTACGGTGTTGACTACAAGGCAATTGGCAAACAAGCAGGTGAATTAGCTGTTCAAATCTTAGAAGGAGCAGACCCTGCAGAATTGGCAGTTGAAAAACCTGAAACAGCAGCGATTGCTGTCAATGAAGAAATGGCAGCAGCTCTAGGAATTGATCCTGAAACCATTAAAGCATTAGCAGAATAAAGGAGATTACTATGTATTCGTATAAAAAATTAGTGAAAAAAATAGCGGGAATTTCTCTTGTGGGCTTGAGTGCAATTGCTTTGGCAGCGTGCTCATCTAGTAGCACTGGTTCAGATGATACTGTTAAGGTAGGAATTTTACAGTATATGGAACATGATTCCTTAACAGCGGCACGCGAAGGCTTTATAGCAGAGTTGGAAGCCAATGGTTATACAGAAGGCGACAAGATTACCTTGGATTATCAAAATGCTCAGGGAGATCAAGCCAACTTACAGACTATTTCAGAGCAGTTGGTGGGAGATAACGATATTATTCTTGCTATTGCGACTCCTGCTGCTCAGAGTTTAGCAACTGTTTCGACGGAAACTCCAGTCCTTTTCACTGCAGTGACTGATCCACTGTCAGCTGACTTGGTAGAAACTATCGAAAAGCCAGGCGGTTTGTTGACAGGAACATCAGACCAAGCACCAATTGACAAACAGGTTGAGCTTCTTGGACAAGCAGTCCCAGATGCTAAGACAGTTGGGATTCTTTACACAACGAGTGAACGCAATTCAGAAGTACAAGTAGAAGAAGCACAGGAATTGCTTGAAAAAGCGGGCTATAAAGTTATTTTGAAAGGTATTTCATCAACAAACGAAGTACAGGATGCCGCAACTAGCTTGATGAAAGATGTTGATGCAGTCTTTGTTCCAACAGATAATACGGTAGCTTCAACGATGACAATGATTGGTGAATTGTCTGTTCAGTACAAGGTACCTGTTATCGGTGGTTCAACGGATATGGTGGATCAAGGTGGTCTCTTAACTTACGGAACCAACTATGAGGCACTTGGTCGTCAGACTGCAAAAATGGCCATTAAGATTATTGAAGGTGCAGATCCAGCTGAAGTTGCTGTTGAATATCCAGAGACAGTTGAATTGCATGTGAATACAGATATGGCAGAAAAATTGGGCATTGATGTTTCAAACTTGACCGTATCAGAATAATTTTAAGTCAAAACAAGTCTTAACAAGATCCAAACGTTAGGACTTCAAAAGGAGAAAAATCGTGGATCTTATTTTATCAAGTATTTCGCAGGGACTGCTGTGGTCCATTATGGCCATTGGGGTTTACCTGACATTTCGTATTTTAGATATTGCAGATTTGACAGCAGAGGGAGCTTATCCCCTCGGTGCTGCTATCTGTGCAACAGGGATTGTCAATGGAATCAATCCACTCTTAGCAACACTTTTGGCTTTTGGTGGTGGTATGTTAGCAGGTTTGGTGTCAGGCCTTTTGCATACCAAGATGAAAATTCCCGCACTGTTGACTGGTATTGTCACCTTGACGGGGCTATACTCAATTAACCTGAAGGTATTGGGAAAAGCTAACGTTGCTTTACTCAAGCAAGAAACCTTAGTAACTCAGTTGCAGGAGTTTGGCTTGTCCAAAACAAATGCAGCTCTGGTGATTGGTACTATCTTTGTTATTGTGGTTATTATCCTCTTGACCCTCTTGCTCAATACCCAGGTTGGTTTGGCCCTTCGTTCAACAGGGGACAATATTCCCATGAGTGAGGCCAATGGCATCAACGTGGACCGCATGAAGATTTACGGCTATATGTTGTCAAACGGTCTGATCGCCCTCTGTGGAGCTCTCTTGACCCAGAACAACGGCTATGCGGACCTCAACTCTGGTACAGGAACCATTGTTATCGGTTTGGCATCTGTGATCATTGCAGAGGTGATCCTGCGAAACTTGAAAATTGGACAACGCTTGGCTTCCGTGGTACTTGGTGCGGTCATCTACCGCTTGATTATCCTGACCATTTTGGAAATTCCAGGTATGGATGCTGACCTTGTGAAACTCTTCTCAGCTATTCTCTTGGCTGTTGTACTCTTTGTACCTGAATTGCAGAAGAAGTTGAAGATTCGTCGTCCCAAATTGACAGATGCAGCCTAGAAGGAGGACAAGATGACAAGTATTTTATCGATTAAAGATGTCCATAAGACTTTTGAGGCTGGGACAATCAATGAAAACCACGTCTTGCGTGGCATGAACCTAGACGTTGCAGAAGGCGACTTCATCTCCATTATCGGAGGAAATGGTGCCGGCAAGTCAACCTTGATGAACACCTTGGCAGGTACCCTGACGGTTGACCAGGGAGACATTTTACTGGAAGGCAAATCCATTAAATCCGTACCGGCTGCTAAGCGTGCCAAGTACATCAGTCGGGTCTTCCAAGATCCTAAAATGGGAACTGCCTCACGCTTGAGTATCGAAGAAAATATGGCTATTGCCTACCGTCGTGGTCTTTCACGTGGCTTGAGTTGGGGTGTTAAGGACAGCGAACGCAAGATTTTCCAAGAATCCTTGAAAGAACTTGGGCTGGGTCTTGAAAATCGGATGAAGGTGGATACCCAGTTCCTATCAGGAGGACAACGCCAGGCCCTGACCTTGCTTATGGCTTCCTTGGTCAAACCAAAGGTGCTCCTCTTGGACGAGCATACAGCGGCTCTTGACCCTAAAACCAGTGATATGGTCATGGAACTGACTAAGAAAATCGTCGAAAGTCACCAGTTGACTGCCTTGATGATTACACACAATATGGAAAATGCTATCCAGTACGGCAACCGTCTGGTCATGCTCCACCGTGGACAAATCGTTGTCGACGTCCGTGGGGAAGAAAAGAAAGACCTGACGGTGCAAGACTTAATGGACCTTTTCCACAAAAACAGCGGAGAAACACTCATCGATGATGAATTGATGTTGTAATGAATGAACAACAAAAAGACTAAGGGATCACGCTGAACCGCACCCCAAAAGTTAGAATGAAAAAATCTAACTTATGGGGTGCTATTTTTATGAAATTAAGTTATGAAGACAAAGTCCAAATTTATGAGTTACGGCAAAATGGTAACTCCCTCAATTCCTTATCAAAACAGTTTACTATTGCAGAATCTGTTATCCAATATATGGTTAGACTGATTGATCGGTATGGAATAAACATTGTCAAGAAAGGTAAGAACACCTATTATCCTCCAGAACTAAAGCAGGAGATGATTGACAAAGTACTTCTTGATAAGCAGTCAGTTCTCTCCGTCTCGCTTGACTATGCTCTTCCAAATTGGATAGCACAATACAAGAAAAACGGGTATACTATTGTTGAGAAAACAAGAGGGAGGCCACCAAAGATGGGGCGTAAACCAAAGAAAAACTGGGAAGAGATGACGGAGTTAGAGCGACTTCAGGAGGAAAATGAATGCTTACGCACTGAGGTGGCTTACCTAAAAAAGTTGAGGGAGCTTCGTTTAAGGGACGAAGCCAGAGAGCAAGAAAGGCTCAAACAGTTAGAGAGATGGTCGCAGAAGGATTCCGACTAGATATACTGCTGAATATTTCTCAATTAGTTCCCTCCACCTATTACTATCATGTCAACCAACTGGATAAACCCGATAAAGATAAGGAGCTAAAGGTTGAAATTCAAGCTATTTATGATGAACATAAGGGAAACTATGGTTACCGTCGTATTCACCTTGAGTTAAGAAATCGTGGATTTTCTGTCAACCACAAGAAAGTACAGCGGCTGATGAAAGACTTAGGATTGGCTGCTCGTATCCGTAAGCGCAAGAAACACAAGTCCTACAAGGGGGAAGTGGGAAAGAAAGCTCCAAATCTGATTAGGGGATCCTTTGAAGGAACTAAACCTTTTGAGAAGTGTTATACAGATGTGACCGAATTTGCCTTGCCTAATTATTCTGAAAAACTCTATTTGTCGCCTGTTCTGGATGGCTATAATAGCGAAATTGTTGATTTTACCTTGTCACGTTCTCCCAACCTCGTACAAGTCAAGACTATGCTTGAGAAGGCCTTTCCTGAGGAAACTTACCCAACTACCATTCTCCATAGTGACCAAGGTTGGCAATACCAACATGAAGTCTATCATCATTTTCTTGCCAGCAAAGGCATACGTCCTTCCATGTCTCGCAAGGGAACTAGCACGGATAACGGAATGATGGAGTCCTTCTTTGGCGTCTTGAAAACAGAAATGTTTTACGGATTTGAGAAGAATTTCAAGTCTCTGGATCAACTGGAACAAGCTATCACTGATTATATTTTTTTCTACAATAATAAACGCATTAAAGCAAAGCTAAAAGGACTTAGTCCTGTACAGTACAGAACCAAATCCTTTCAATAATATTTTTTGTCTAACTTTTTGGGGTCAGTACACGCAAACCCTCAGTCTTTTTGTTATTTTTCTAGGTAGTCCAGCATTTCTTCTATTGGAATTTGGTGGATAGCAGCCTGTCCTAATTGAGGGACGATGACAAGTTTGATGGTCTTGCCTCGTGCTTTTTTATCATGAGTTAGGGCTGCATAGAGTTCTTCCTTATTCCAAGATTCATGAACAGTTGGTAGTCCGAATTTTTCACACATGGCGACAATCTTTTCAGTTATTCCAGCTGGCATCAGGCCTTTCTTTTCGGCAATCCGTGAAATCTGTACCATGCCGATTGCTACAGCCTCACCGTGCATGACTTGACCGTAGCCAGCGGTAGCTTCGATGGCATGACCGATCGTATGGCCAAAGTTGAGATAGAGGCGGACTCCGTTATCGAGCTCGTCTTCAACGACTACCTTGCGTTTGACTTCGCAGGAGTGGTAGATGATGTAGTCAGCATTTTCTAGAATGCTCTCGATAGAACCATCTAGTTGGTCTAGGGTTTCCCAGAGTTCAACATCATCAATGAGACCGTATTTAACAACCTCGCCCATTCCTTCAATCAGTTCTCGTTTGCCAAGAGTTTTGAGGGTATCTGGATCAATGAGTACTCCGTCTGGTTGACAGAAGGTACCTACCATATTTTTAGCAAATGGAGTGTTCACGCCAGTTTTTCCACCGATAGAAGAATCGACCTGGGCTGTGAGACTGGTAGGAACTTGGAGGAAGTGGATGCCACGCATATAGGTGGATGCTACGAAACCAGCCAAATCTCCTACCACCCCGCCGCCGAGGGCGATAATGCCGTCACTTCGGGTCATACCATTTTTTACCAGGAATTCATAGGCCTGGTTGACAGTGTCTAGATTTTTTGAAGCTTCACCTTCTGGAAACTCGAAAACAATGGTCTCAAAACCGGCTTGCTCTAGGCTGGATGTGACAGTAGTGAGATAGAGGGAGGCGACATGGTCGTCGGTTATAATGGCAATTTTTTGAGGTTGCCAAAGTTGACTGACCCAGCTTCCGATGGTTGCTAGGCTTCCTTTTTCAATGAGAATATCATATGGATTATGGGGAAGGTTGACGCGTAGTTTCATCCTTGTTCCTCTCTATCTAATCTTGTATTTTTCTACCAATTTGTCCCAAATCATGTCTGTTGGCATCTCTTTTCCAGTCCAGGATTTGAAAGCTTCTGCGGCTTGAAATAATAACATTCCTAAACCGTTGATGGTTGGATTGCCTTGTGACTGGGCTAGTTTCAACAATGGTGTTTCAAAGGGTTGGTAAATGACATCAGCCACCAGCATATTCTCAGGAAATTGGGCGGTGGAGTGGATTGGTAGTGTTTTTCCGTCCATGCCGACACTGGTTCCATTGACCAAGAGTTCAGAACGACGGATGTGTTCTTGTAGTAGTTGTGCATCTTCAATGGGGAGGACTTGGATGGGAGTAGCAGTTGCCTGAGAAATCCTATGAGCAGTCGCTTGGTGTCTTTCTAAACTTTGGCTGCGACTGAAAATGATAATCTCTTTTGCTCCACTTAAGGCTGCTTGAGCGATAATAGCAGTAGAAGCTCCTCCAGCACCAAGAATGGTCAGTGTCTTGTTCTGCACTTGAAAGGACGCCAGCTTTTCCAAACTCTTGAAAAATCCCATACCGTCAGTATTGTGTCCGACCAATTGACCGTTCTGATGGATAACTGTATTGACTGCTCCAATCAGGTCAGCTACTGGTGTAAGGTCATCAAGGAAGGGGATAACAGCCTGTTTGTAGGGCATGGAGAGATTGATTCCAAACATGTCGTAGCGTTTGATATTCTCAAGTGTGACAGCCAAGTCTTCCTCAGGAATTTCCCAAGCCAGATAGACACCATTTACTCCTGTTTCTTCAAAGGCTAGATTATGAATGAAGGGGGAAATAGAATGTTTAATAGGCTTGGCGACTACGGCGGCAAGGCGGGTATGTCCGTCAATATTCATTTACTTCCTCCAATTCTTATCTTCTTTGATTTGCTGAGTAGCTTTATAGGGTCTGGTGGATTTCGCGGATAAGGGCTTCTGTTTTGTCCCAGCCCAAGCATGGATCGGTGATGGATTTCCCAAATACCTCAGGGCTATCTTGACGACCGTCTTCTAAGTAGGACTCAATCATAAATCCACGAACAGACTTGCGAATGGCTTCGTTCCAGTCTCGGTTAATTAAGGTTTGGCGGACGATGCGAATTTGTTCCAGATAGTTTTTTCCAGAATTGTCATGGTTGGTATCAATCACGATAAAGGGATGTTTCAGGCCAAATTGCTCGTATTGCTTGATAGTTTTCAAAAGAATATCATAGTAGTAGTTTGGCTCGTAGCTTCCTTGCTCTGTATTGGCACCACGTAAGATCGCATGGGCCAAAGGATTTCCGTCAGTATCGACTTCGGCGTCACGGTAGATAAAATTCTGCTTGTTTTGTGCGGCGTAAATGGCATTGAACATGACAGTTAGGTTGCCTGAAGTAGGGTTTTTCATCCCTGTCGGCATATCAATACCAGATGCAACGAAACGGTGTTCTTGGTCTTCAACAGAACGGGCTCCAATGGCATGATAAGATACCAAGTCTTCTACCAGAGGGTAGTTGGCAGAGTAGAGCATTTCATCTGCGGTGGTCAAGCCAGTTTCTGTAATGACACGGTAGTGCAGGTTCCGAACAGCAGCGATTCCGTTGATGAGGTCTGGTAGTTTAGAAGTATCTGGCTGATGAACCAGGCCCTTATAGCCTTCTCCGTTGGTGCGGGGTTTGGCTGTATAAACCCGCATGACCATGAAGATTTTGTCTTTGACTTCTTCTTGAAGCTTGGACAAACGGTTTGCGTATTCCAAAACAGCCTCTTCGTTATCAGAAGAGCAGGGGCCAATGACCAAGAGTAGTCGGTCATCTTCACCTCGAATAATGCCTTTCAATTCTTCATCACGCTGATTTTTTGCGGCTAGGAACTCCCCTTCTAACTTGGAGAGTTCTTTTACTTTCTCAATATCTAAACTGGTGCTTCGCTTGTGGATTCCCATAATCTTGTCCTATCTATTGTACATTTCTCGGATGAGTTCTTGCGTTTTTTCCCAACCCAAACATGGATCCGTAATGGATTTTCCATAAATATCTGGATTGTCTTGACGGCCGTCTTCGATGTAGGATTCAATCATAAATCCGCGAACATATTTGCGGATCGATTCATTCCAATCGCGGTTAATCAAGGTTTGGCGAACGATGCGGATTTGTTCTAGGTAGTTTTTCCCAGAGTTATCATGGTTGGTATCAATGATAATGAATGGATTTTTCAAGCCAAATTGATCGTAGAGGTCAATGGTTTCCAACAGATTATCATAGTAGTAGTTTGGTAGGTATTTTCCGTTTTCATTGACTGCACCACGCAGGATAACATGGGCCAGGGGGTTGCCAGATGTCTCAACCTCAGCATTATTGAAGAGAAAGGACTGTTTCTTCTGAGCAGCAAAAATTCCATTGAACATGACTTTTAGGTTGCCTGAAGTAGGGTTTTTCAAGCCTGTTGGGACATCGATACCAGAGGCTACAAAGCGGTGCTGCTGGTTTTCAACAGAGCGAGCTCCCACTGCGATGTAGGAAACCAAGTCATCAACAAGAGGCAGGTTTTCTGGATAGAGCATTTCGTCTGCAGTCGTCAAGCCAGTTTCCGTAATGACGCGGTAGTGCAAATTACGTACAGCCTTGATACCGTTAATCAAGCTTGGTGCGGCATCTGTATCTGGTTGGTGCATGAGGCCCTTGTAGCCGTCACCATTGGTGCGTGGTTTTGCAGTATAGACTCGCATAACCATAAAAATCTTATCCTTTACTTCCTCTTGGAGTTTAGCTAAGCGGTGGGCATAGTCCAAGACAGCCTCTTCATTATCAGAAGAGCAAGGCCCAATCACTAGAAGTAGCCGGTCATCTTCTCCTCTCAGAATTGCTTCAAGCTCACGGTCACGGGCTTCCTTTTTAGCAAGGGTTTCAGGGGACAGTTTTGAATGTTCTCTCACTTGATTGATGTCAATTTTTTCACTAATAGGTGTAAACACGGGAAAATCTCCTTATTTCTTCATAATTCCTTCAATTATATCATGATTCTAGCTAGATTGAAACTCTTAGTTGGGTATTTAGAGTAAATTTACAGTAAATTCTGACTATTTTGCGGAATACGTCTTGGTTTCTATCAGGAATTGTCATACAAATCTGAAAATTCCTTGAAAATATGGTAGAATAGAGACAAGACTGTTTTGAGGTAAGGCTATGCAATTAAGAACAAATGTAAATAAATTAAGCGGAATAATTCGCGTTCCAGGTGATAAGTCAATCAGTCACCGTTCCATTATCTTTGGCTCCTTGGCCAAGGGGGTGACCCGCGTCCATGATATCTTGCGTGGGGAGGATGTCTTGTCCACCATGCAGGTCTTTCGTGATCTGGGTGTCACTATCGAGGACAAGGGCGATGTGGTGGAGGTCCACGGTGTTGGTTTTGAGGGCTTACAGGCTCCCAAAAATCACTTGGACATGGGTAACTCAGGCACCTCTATTCGCTTGATTTCTGGCGTTTTGGCAGGTCAGGATTTTGAAGCGACCATGTTTGGTGATGATTCGCTTTCTAAGCGGCCTATGGACCGAGTGACCATTCCGCTACAAGAAATGGGTGTCGAAATCGCTGGACAGACCGAGCGTGATTTGCCACCTCTGGTCATCAAGGGCAGCAAGAAGTTACAAGCAATCCATTACCAACTGCCTGTCGCATCTGCCCAAGTCAAGTCTGCTCTGCTATTTGCAGCCTTACAGGCTGAAGGGGAAAGTGTCATCGTCGAGAAAGAGTTGACCCGCAACCACACGGAAGATATGATTGTCCAGTTTGGCGGGGAGTTGACGGTCAATGGCAAGGAAATCCGTATCCAAGGTGGCCAGGAATTTACAGCTCAGGAGATTACGGTGCCGGGCGATATTTCCAGTGCGGCCTTTTGGCTGGTCGCTGGTCTGGTGGTGCCGAATTCTACGATTGTTCTGGAGAATGTCGGCATCAATGAAACGCGGACTGGGATTTTGGATGTGATTAAAGCTATGGGAGGCAAGATTAGCCTGTCTCATGTGGATGAGCTGGCCAAATCTGCGACCATTACGGTGGAAACGTCAGACTTGCAAGGGACCGAGATTGCAGGTGATTTGATTCCACGCTTGATTGACGAATTGCCAATCATTGCCCTCCTAGCCACTCAGGCTAATGGTACAACGGTCATTCGGGATGCGGAGGAGCTGAAAGTCAAGGAAACCGATCGTATTCAAGTGGTGGCCGACGCCCTCAATAGCATGGGAGCAAACATTGAGCCGATCGCAGACGGTATGATTATCCATGGAAAAACTAACTTACACGGTGCGACTGTCAACACCTTTGGCGACCACCGGATTGGCATGATGACAGCTATTGCGGCCCTCTTGGCAGAGAGTGGCGAGGTTGTCTTGGAACGGGCTGAAGCGATCAATACTAGCTACCCAGCCTTCTTTGACCATTTGAACAGTTTGATAGAGGAGTAGCAAGTGGGAATCATCTTATTGGGATTTATGGGGGCTGGCAAGACAACGGTTGCCCGCTGTTTGAATAAGCCACTTTACGATATGGACACCATTATCGAGAAAAAAATCGGTGTGTCCATTTCAGACTTTTTTGCTCAAGAAGGAGAGCCAGCCTTTCGCAAGTTGGAATCGGAAACCTTGGAGGAACTCTTAGGTTTGGAAGGTGATATTGTCATCTCAACAGGTGGCGGTGTTGTGATTTCAGAGAAGAATAGAGAACTCCTGCGGGCCAATCGTAAGTACAATGTCCTTTTGGCAGCTTCTTTTGATGTGGTCTATGAGCGGATTCAGAAGGACAGCCAATCCCAACGTCCCCTCTTTCTTCGTACCTCCAGGGAAGAATTTCAAGCCATGTATAAAGAACGGATGAATCTTTACCAAGGGCTAGCGGATCTGGTGGTGAACACTGACAACCGAAGCCCAGAAGAAATAGCAAGGATTATCAAATGTATGTAGCTTATTTGGGGCCACGCGGGTCCTTTACGCATCAAGTAGCCCAGCAGGCTTTTCCGACCGAAGACTTGTTGGCTTTCACAACCATTACCGAGGTTATCAAGGCCTATGAGGCAGGACAAGTAGACTATGCTGTTATCCCTGTGGAAAATTCCATCGAAGGTAGTGTCCACGAGACTATTGATTACCTCTTTCATCAGGCGGAAATCCATGCGGTTGCGGAGGTTGTTCAACCCATTGCTCAACAACTTTTAGCAACGAGTGCAGACAAGTCAATCGAAGTTATCTATTCGCACCCGCAAGCCATTGCCCAAGGTAAGAAATACGTTCAGGAGCATTATCCGCAGGCAAGCTTAGAAATGACAGCCAGTACTGCCTACGCGGCACGTTTTGTAGCGGAACATCCAGAGAAACCATACGCAGCCATTGCTCCCCAAGCAGCAGCAGAGGAATATGGATTGGAAGTTATTGCCAAGGATATTCAGGAAATTAGCCAGAATTTTACTAGGTTTTGGCTCTTAGGTCACCAAGCTCCTACTCTTCAACTGATAGAAAAAGAGAGAAAGGTTTCCTTGGCCTTGACCTTGCCAGATAATCTCCCTGGTGCCTTGTACAAGGCAATGTCTGTCTTTGCTTGGCGCGGCATTGACTTAACCAAGATTGAAAGCCGTCCACTCAAAACAGCATTAGGAGAGTATTTCTTCATTATTGATGCAGAGAATCAACGAGCTGAACTGCTCAGCTTTGCCTTACAAGAATTGACAAGTCTCGGAATTTCTTATAAAATTTTAGGGGACTACTTGGTCTATCAAGCTGGGTAAAGTAAGGAAAGAATTATGACGAGAAATAGTGAAAACCTCAATCATCATGAGGAATTACGATTAGATTATCTCCGGAAGAACATTCACTATTTGAATGATAAGGAAAAAAGAGAATTAGAATATCTAGAATATAAGGCTAGTTATGCAGCAGATATGGAAGAAGTTTCTCAAAATCAGCCTAATATTCAAGAAGAACAAGAACATGTTTATTTTGAGGATGCGGCTGTCCCGGACTGGGAAGAAGAATTGCTTTTACCACCGTATCCGAAGGAAAGTCGAAGAAAGAAAAAGCAGAGACAGAAATCATTTGTGGCCCCTGCTTTACCGAAGACGAAACCAAAGCGGCCTAAAAAACGGTTTAGGTTTCTTAAGCGAATTTTCTGGATTTTACTCATTTCAATCATACTTTTTATTGGTTCACTTGGATTTATGTTCTATAAGGGATATTCCAGTGTTTCAGATCATCCTAAAGCTGAACTATTCAATGGAGAGGCGACTTCAGATGGTATCAATATCTTGATTTTGGGAACCGATGGCCGAGTTGGAGAAACTTCTGAAATGACTCGAACCGATTCTATTATGGTCTTAAATGTGAATAATAGTGACAATAAAGTCAAAATGGTCAGCTTTATGCGAGATACCTTGATTGATATAGGTGGCTATGATTACAAGCTCAATACAGCCTATACCTTTGGAGAGCAGAATAATGGTCAAGGTGCTGAAAATGTTCGTCAGGTTCTAAAGGAGAATTTCGATATAGATATTCAATATTATGCTATGATTGACTTTTCTACCTTTGCAACAGCGATTGATACTCTCTTTCCGAATGGCGTAACAATTGATGCTCAGTTTTCGACTATAGACGGAATGACCGTTAGCTCGGTTGAAGTTCCAGATGATTTAAATATGGAAAATGGGGTTGTACCGAATCAAACAATCTCCGTTGGTTTACAACAAATGGATGGTCGTACCTTGTTAAACTATGCTCGTTTTCGTAAGGATGATGAAGGTGATTATGGTCGTACGAAACGTCAACAGCAAGTTATGGCAGCGATTTTTACGCAGATTAAAGATCCGACTAAACTTTTTACAGGATCAGAAGCAGCAGGAAAAGTTTATGCTCTCACTTCTACGAATGTTCCGGGTAGCTTTTTGATGACTAATGGAATTTTTGTAGCAATGGATGGAGCAAATGGGGTTGAACGTGCCACCGTTCCAGAAAATGGAGACTGGGTTGATGAATACGATATTTATGGCGGTTCGGGTCTAAAGATTGATTTTGAGAAATACAAGCAACGCTTGGCTGAGCTAGGTTTCAGGTAGGAAATATGATATACTAGAAAGTGACTTCGGTCACTTTTTTAGTGGCCAAAATAGAAAGTAGAACTATGTTAAAGAAAAATGATATTGTTGAAGTAGAAATTGTAGACCTGACTCATGAAGGACAGGGAGTGGCAAAGTTAGACGGTTTTGTCTTTTTTGTAGATAATGCCCTTCCGGGTGAGAGGATTTCGATGCGTATTCTAAAGCTTAAGAAAAACATTGGGTTTGGTAAGGTGGAGGAATGGCAGCGCTTTTCACCAGACCGTAACCAAAATCTTGATTTGACTTACTTACGGACGGGTATTGCAGATTTGGGGCATTTAACCTATCCAGCTCAGTTGGAATTCAAGAAAAAGCAAGTCGAAACTTGTCTGCGAAAGATTGCTGGTTTGACAGATATAACAGTTGCAGATACGATTGGAATGGGCAATCCTCTTGCATATCGTAATAAGGCTGCTGTTCCAGTTCGTCGTGTCAATGGTCAGTTAGAAACAGGTTTTTTCCGTAAAAATTCACATGATTTAGTTCCGATTGAAGATTTTTATATCCAACACAAAGAAATTGATGCCTTGATCCTTGCAACTCGTGACCTGTTGAGAAAATTAGACTTGAAGCCTTACGATGAAAAAGAACAAACAGGGCTTATCAGAAATATTGTTGTCCGTCGTGGTCACTATTCAGGTCAATTGATGTTGATTCTCGTAACAACTAGACCTAAGATTTTCCGTGTTGAAACTCTGATTGAACGTTTGACAAATCAATTTCCAAATCTTGTTTCTATCATACAGAACATAAATGACCAGAATACCAATGCGATTTTTGGGCAAGAATTCCGTCTTTTGTATGGTAGTGAAACCATTGTGGATACCATGCTAGGTAACGAATTTGAGATTTCAGCTCCGTCGTTCTATCAAGTCAATACGGAAATGGCAGAAAAGCTTTACCAAACGGCTATTGATTTCGCGGCTTTATCATCAGAGGATGTTGTAATTGATGCCTATTCAGGTATCGGTACTATCGGTCTATCTTTTGCGAGACAGGTCAAGCATGTTTATGGTGTTGAAGTCGTTGAAAAGGCTATCCTTGATAGCCAGAAAAATGCTGCTAGAAATGGGATTGATAATGTTACCTATGTCTGCGATAGTGCAGAGTCAGCTATGCAAAAATGGGTGACAGATGGAGTCAAGCCAACTGTGATTTTTGTTGACCCACCACGAAAAGGTCTGACAGAAAGCTTTATCAAAGCAAGTGTATCTGTCAAACCAGATAAGATCGTCTATATTTCTTGTAACGTGGCAACGATGGCGCGTGATATTAAACTTTATGAAGAGTTGGGGTATAGATTGACCAAAGTCCAGCCGACTGATTTATTTCCGAGTACGCATCACGTCGAGTGTGTCGCACTGCTCGTAAAAGCCTAGAAACCTTGGAACGAAAGGGATAATGAAAAGCCTTTGTTGCAAGGCTTTTTGCTTTATGGTGGGTAAGTATCAGAGTGAGAAAATTTTTGGAATGAGTAGAAGTGATAGCTAGAAATTATCAGTTTCTATTTCCATTTACCCTGTGGGTACGTGTTTGTTTCCATTGACAAGGAGTTTGTGGGAATAGAAATGTACCCACCTTGTTTGAATCAAGTGAAGTGTAGTTGAAGGAAATCTGTTGAAAGCAATACTTCATTTTACCGAATAAGTAATAATTTAGGCAACTTCAAATCGATTAAAAAAAACTATTTTAAAGGTTAAGAGTAGACAAAAATTGTCCACTCTTTTTTGTAAACTCAATTTATCAATAAATGAAATGAGGGAATGTAAAATGAAATATTTTGAGGTTGAGTTAGAAAATCCTGATGAATTTTTAAAACTACAAACAGAAGATTTTGTGAAAGCTAATCGCTTGCTACTAAGGAAGATAATCCAGAGCGTTACAGTCTATGAAGAACACTTCGTCATATCCTTTAAATCTGGCATCGAATTGGAAGTATGAGACTCATTCCATAACTTTTATATTGAACATATCATCTTGTTGTGTTATACTATAAATTGATATAAACAAAGATGTAGGATGAACCGAAACTATGACAGCCTCAATGCGTTTAAGATAAGCTGGCAATAAGAAAAGCAGAATCTATACCCGATGATAGGCTTTTTTATTGCCTAGAATGCTATTCAAAATAGAAATTCAAGCAAAATAATATGCAGGAGATAATATAAATGGAAAAATACAACAATTGGAAACTTAAGTTTTATACAATATGGGCAGGGCAAGCACTATCATTAATCACTAGTGCCATCTTGCAAATGGCGATTATTTTTTACCTTACAGAAAAAACTGGATCCGCGATGGTCTTGTCTATGGCTTCACTATTAGGTTTTTTACCCTATGCGGTCTTTGGACCTGCAATTGGTGTGCTAGTGGATCGTCATGATAGGAAGAAGATAATGATTGGTGCTGATTTAATTATCGCAGCAGCTGGTTCGGTGCTTACTATTGTTGCATTCTATATGGAGCTACCTGTCTGGATGGTTATGATAGTATTGTTTATCCGTAGCATTGGAACAGCTTTTCACACCCCGGCTCTCAATGCGGTTACGCCACTTTTAGTACCAGAAGAACAGCTTACGAAATGTGCAGGCTATAGTCAGTCTTTGCAGTCTATAAGCTATATTGTTAGTCCGGCGGTTGCAGCACTCTTATACTCCGTTTGGGAACTAAATGCTATTATTGCCATCGATGTATTGGGTGCTGTGATTGCATCTATTACGGTAGCATTTGTACGTATTCCTAAGCTGGGTGATCGCGTGCAAAGTTTGGACCCAAATTTCATAAGAGAAATGAAAGAAGGAATGGCTGTACTACGGCAAAATAAAGGATTATTTGCTTTATTACTCGTTGGAACATTATATATGTTTGTTTATATGCCAATTAATGCACTATTCCCTTTAATTAGCATGGATTACTTTAATGGAACACCTGTGCATATTTCTATTACGGAAATTTCCTTTGCATCTGGAATGTTGATAGGGGGTCTATTATTAGGGTTATTTGGGAATTACCAAAAGCGAATCTTATTAATAACGGCATCCATTTTTATGATGGGGATAAGCTTAACCATTTCAGGATTACTTCCCCAAAGTGGATTTTTCATTTTTGTAGTTTGCTGTGCAATAATGGGGCTTTCGGTTCCGTTTTACAGCGGTGTACAAACAGCTCTTTTTCAGGAGAAAATAAAGCCTGAATATTTAGGACGTGTATTTTCTTTAACTGGAAGTATCATGTCTCTTGCTATGCCAATTGGGTTAATTCTTTCTGGATTCTTTGCTGATAGAATCGGTGTAAATCATTGGTTTTTACTATCAGGTATTTTAATTATTTGCATTGCAATAGTTTGCCCAATGATAAATGAGATTAGAAAATTAGATTTAAAATAAACAATATTGGAGGGATATTTATGTATCTTATTTTCATGTAATTCTTCCTGCTAAAATCGCAGGGTTTTTCCTGCGTACAAGCAAATGAAAGCATGCGATTATAGACAGGAGGAAATGTTATGGAATTAATATTAAAAGCAAAAGACATTCGTGTGGAATTCAAAGGACACGATGTTTTAGATATAAATGAATTAGAAGTATATGATTATGACCGTATTGGTTTAGTAGGAGCAAATGGTGCAGGAAAAAGCACTTTATTCAAGGTACTTTTAGGAGAATTAATTCCCCCAGGATGTAAAATGAATCATCTGGGTGAACTTGCCTATATTCCCCAGTTGGACGAAGTAACTCTGCAGGAGGAAAAAGATTTTGCGCTTGTAGGCAAGCTAGGTGTTGAGCAATTAAATATACAGACCATGAGCGGTGGTGAAGAAACAAGGCTTAAAATAGCACAGGCCTTATCGGCACAGGTTCATGGTATTTTAGCGGATGAACCTACGAGCCATTTAGACCGTGAAGGAATTGATTTTCTAATAGGACAGCTAAAATATTTTACAGGTGCACTGTTAGTTATTAGCCATGACCGCTATTTTCTTGATGAAATAGTAGATAAAATATGGGAACTGAAAGATGGCAAAATCACTGAGTATTGGGGAAACTATTCTGATTATCTTCGTCAGAAAGAGGAAGAACGTAAGAGACAAGCTGCAGAATACGAACAATTTATTGCGGAACGTGCTCGATTGGAAAGGGCTGCGGAGGAAAAGCGAAAACAGGCTCGTAAAATAGAACAGAAGGCAAAAGGTTCTTCAAAGAAAAAAAGTACTGAAGGCGGAGGGCGTTTAGCTCATCAAAAATCAATAGGAAGTAAGGAAAAAAAGATGCATAATGCCGCTAAATCCCTAGAGAACAGGATTGCGGCATTAGGAAAAGTAGAAGCTCCGGAAGGCATTCGCAGAATTCGTTTCAGGCAAAGTAAAGCATTGGAGCTCCATAATCCATACCCTATAGTCGGTGCGGAAATTAATAAAGTATTTGGGGATAAGGCACTGTTTGAAAATGCATCTTTTCAAATTCCGCTAGGAGCAAAAGTGGCATTAACGGGTGGTAATGGAACCGGAAAAACAACTTTAATCCAAATGATCTTAAACCATGAAGAAGGAATTTCTATTTCACCTAAGGCAAAAATAGGTTACTTTGCACAGAATGGTTACAAGTACAACAGTAATCAGAATGTTATGGAGTTTATGCAGAAGGATTGTGATTACAATATATCAGAAATTCGTTCTGTGCTAGCATCTATGGGGTTCAAACAGAACGATATTGGAAAAAGCTTATCTGTTTTAAGCGGTGGAGAAATTATAAAATTGTTGCTTGCTAAAATGCTCATGGGTAGATATAACATCCTAATAATGGATGAACCCAGTAACTTCCTTGACATACCAAGTTTAGAGGCTTTGGAAATACTAATGAAGGAGTACACCGGAACTATCGTGTTTATCACCCACGATAAACGATTACTCGAAAATGTAGCTGATGTAGTTTATGAAATTAGAGATAAGAAAATTAAGCTGAAACATTAAATTTTAGGTAGTCGCTGGTCAGTATAGTCTGTTCTGGCTGGCGACTCCATTGTTAAAGAGTATAAAGACTTGAGATTTTATGAAGATTAAAAATAGGAACAGTCAATTGAACTGCTCCTATTTTTCTGCTAAATATGTTGTAGTTTTCTTATATGTATAATGATAGATTAGCGGATTTTCATCTATGGTACTTACCTCAAAAATGAAGAAGTGATCACGATTATCTCTAGCTTTTTCCTTATTTAGGACAAAGTAATTCTTACGAGAAGTCGCCATTGTTTTGAGGATATCATCGGTCAAGAAGGTCAATGGAATATTCATATTGGAGTAGCGGTAGAAGTCACGTTCAAAATCTTGGTAGCTCTCACTGTAATAGTCCATTTGCAGGTGATTACGCTGAAACTCAAGCTGATTCATAGAGCACCTCCTCTACAAGTTCAATACTAATTATGTCTTTCAATTTCAAATTGATGTGACCTGTTGGAGTTTTTATCAAGATGAAATCTTTTGTCAGACTTGATATTGTGCTTATGTAGGCAACACACTCATTTTTCTCAACTACACTGATGCGCGTGGTGAGTGGACTAGTGCAAATATGGCTGAGTAGTGGTAATTTGCGGGAAATCTTCTTGAAAGGACAGAAATAGAATGCTATAATTTATGTATAAAGGAGGGATGGATATGCATATAGTGATTGCCCCAGATTCATTCAAGGAGTCTCTTTCAGCGATACAGGTTGCCGAAGCTATACAAAAGGGATTTTCCAAGATTTATCCAAAAGCTAGTTATGACTTACTTCCCTTAGGAGATGGTGGTGAGGGGACTGTGGATAGTCTCATTCAAGCCTTACAGCTCGAAAAAAGACAGACGAAGGTGACAGGTCCATTTGGAGACAAGATCAACATTCGCTATGCGATGAAGGATGATCTTGCAGTTTTTGAAATGGCTGAAATTGTTGGACTTGCAAGTATTCCAATTGGCAAAAGAAATCCACTTTTTATCAAAACACATGGGATTGGTGAGCTAATTGTACATCTTGTTCAGAATGGTGTACAACGCATCTTCATTGGAGTAGGTGGTTCTGCCAGTCATGATGGTGGCATTGGTATGGCATCAGCTCTTGGAGTGAAATTCTACGATTATGAAGGAATAGAGGTTGAGGCTATTGGTGCTAATTTAGGAAAGATTGTCAGTTTTTCCACAGAAGATTTACTTGTAGACTTATCGCAGGTTAAGATTGATTTGGTGACGGATGTGGATAATCCTCTTTGTGGTCCTCATGGTGCCACCAATGTTTTTGCAGGTCAGAAAGGTATGGTCTCTACTGAGTTTGAGCGTGTAGACGGAGAAATGGTATCCTTTTATAACCTTGTTAATCCTGTGATACTTGAGTTAGCAGGAGCAGGTGCTGGAGGAGGTATGGCGGCAGGGCTAGTGCAGTTCGCTGGTGCCCGCATTCAAAAAGGTATAGATTTTGTTTTGGACCAGCTTGACTTTGACGAACGTGTCCTTGAAGCTGATTTAGTCATTGTAGGCGAAGGGCGGATGGATGCACAAAGTTTGGCAGGTAAGACTCCAATCGGTGTCGCTCGCCGGACCCCAGATGATATTCCAATCATTGCGATTTGCGGTAGCCTAAAGGATGATCTTCCTGATTTTCCTTTTGAAAATATCTGCGCCGCCTTTCCGATTATCGCAAGTGTTGAGAGCTTGGAAAATACGCTCAAAAGTGCAGAAAAAAACCTGATCCGCACAGCAGAACAGGTAGCAAGAATTCTTCAGTTAGGGGGCCAACAAAGATGGAATTAGTGAAATATGTGGCCATCATTTTATTTATTTTTATTTGTATTGCAAAGCTAGTGTCCGTTATGAGACTTTCAGAGAACGAAAGAGGAACGGAAACGAATGTAATAAAGGCAAATGGAGCAATGTTCTTTTTCAATGAAAAAAATGAGTTGGGACGGTTTCTTGGGGTCCTGTTTCTAACCGGAGTTATTTTCATTCTTGTATTTATTGCAGCTAATTAACACATCAGTCTATCCAAATATTTTTTTCCAGAAGGAAGGCTTCGCATCTTCCTTTTTTTCTTCTTGAGAGATAAAATTTGGAAGTACTGCTTCTAAACTAACGTCTTCTTTATCTACGGCATGATCTGTATGAAAGACAAGCGCATAAGGACAATTAGCAGTCTTTTCATCGATGATAGAAGTCGTGATTCCCAAGTCTTGGGCCTCCTTCATTAAGCGAATCTGGATGCTATCTGGTAAGGTCGGAGCCAATTTGAGAAAGAGCGGGCTATAGTGAGAACTAAGTTGACTGGCTAAAACATGAAAATTAGTTTGAAGAAAGGGCTGCTGAATTTCTTCAAAGGTCACGATTAATAGAACACGTTCTCTGAACGTATTCATATAAAGACGTTGTTCATCAGGGTTGAGGCGGGTTTCGCCAGAGGCTTTTTGGAGTAGGTTAGTATTCAAATCTGTCATGAGAAAAGTATAGCATAAACTGTCTAGTTTGCAAAGGCAAGCGTTTACACATTTTCTTTCAGTAAAATATTTGTTTTTTCTTGAAAAATACCCTATTTTAAGGTATGATAGCAGTGTAACTATTTTAAACTCAAAGGAGAGTAATATAATGTCAATTATTACTGATGTTTACGCTCGCGAAGTCCTTGACTCACGCGGTAACCCTACACTTGAAGTTGAAGTTTACACTGAATCAGGTGCTTTCGGACGTGGTATGGTTCCTTCAGGAGCTTCTACTGGTGAGCACGAAGCAGTTGAGCTTCGCGATGGTGACAAATCTCGTTACCTTGGTCTTGGTACTCAAAAAGCTGTTGACAACGTAAATAACGTGATTGCTGACGCTATCATCGGTTATGACGTTCGTGATCAACAAGCTATCGACCGCGCTATGATCGCTCTTGACGGTACTCCTAACAAAGGTAAATTGGGTGCAAACGCAATCCTCGGTGTTTCTATCGCTGTTGCGCGTGCAGCTGCTGACTACCTTGAAGTGCCACTTTACACTTACCTTGGTGGATTCAACACTAAAGTATTGCCAACTCCAATGATGAACATCATCAACGGTGGTTCTCACTCAGACGCTCCAATCGCTTTCCAAGAATTCATGATCTTGCCAGTTGGCGCTCCTTCATTCAAAGAAGGTCTTCGTTGGGGTGCTGAAGTATTCCACGCTTTGAAGAAAATCTTGAAAGCTCGTGGTTTGGTAACAGCTGTTGGTGACGAAGGTGGTTTCGCTCCTAAGTTCGAAGGAACTGAAGACGGTGTTGAAACAATCATCGAAGCTATCGAAGCTGCTGGTTACGAAGCTGGCGAAAACGGCATCATGATCGGTTTCGACTGTGCGTCATCTGAGTTCTACGACAAAGAGCGTAAAGTTTACGACTACACTAAATTCGAAGGCGAAGGCGCTGCTGTTCGTACATCTGCAGAGCAAATCGATTACCTTGAAGAATTGGTTAACAAATACCCAATCATCACTATCGAAGATGGTATGGATGAAAACGACTGGGATGGCTGGAAAGCTCTTACTGAGCGTCTTGGCAAACGCGTTCAATTGGTTGGTGACGACTTCTTCGTAACAAACACTGACTACCTTGCACGTGGTATCAAAGAAGGTGCAGCTAACTCAATCCTTATCAAAGTTAACCAAATCGGTACACTTACTGAAACATTCGAAGCTATCGAAATGGCTAAAGAAGCTGGCTACACTGCCGTTGTATCACACCGTTCAGGTGAAACTGAAGATTCAACAATCGCTGACATCGCAGTTGCAACAAACGCTGGCCAAATCAAGACAGGTTCATTGTCACGTACAGACCGTATCGCTAAATACAACCAATTGCTTCGCATCGAAGATCAATTGGGTGAAGTTGCAGTCTACAAAGGCTTGAACTCATTCTACAACTTGAAAAAATAAAACAGTCCAGTGGACTGTTTTATCCCCGAGTTAGAATAACGAGGGTTATAGTAAGAATAAGTCTGGAGGCTTCCAGACTTATTTTTTCTTAGTATAGTGTACTAATTTATCCCCGAGCTAGCATAGTGAGGGTTATAGTAAAAACAAGTCTGGAAATCTCCAGACTTGTTTTTCAATGTCCGGTGAACTGTTTTATCCCCGAGCTAGCATAGCGAGGGTTATAGTAAGAATAAGTCTGGAGGCTTCCAGACTTATTCTTTCGTAGTACAGTGTACTAATTTATCCCCGAGTTAGAATAACGAGGGCTATATAGTGAAAGCAAGTCCGATGGATTTCGGACTTGTTTTTGTAGTCTAAGAGACTGCTGTAGGATCAAGCATTAGATCTTTTTCAGCCTGTTTCTTGTTTTTTCTATTTTATAATTGTTATAAATAGTTGAATTATTTATATCATTTATTTATAATTATTACAAATAATAAGGAGTGTTTATGAAAGAGAAAGGCATAGGAGCAGAAATTATTAGACTAGCCTTACCAGCTACGGTGGAAAATATTTTTCAGACCTTAGTCGGTTTTGTGGATACCCTTTTGATTGCCCAGTTAGGCTTAGTGGCAGTGACAGCAGTTGGACTAGCCAATACAATTTTGAATGTCTATTTAGCTGTCTATGTAGCTTTAGGGGTGGGAGCGACAGCTCTTATTGCACGTTCGATTGGTGCGGAAGACAAGGAAATGGTCACCTATCAGGTTCGTCAAGCGGTAGTTTTGTCTTTAGGAACAGGATTGGTATTTGGTTTCTTATCGCTTGTTTTTGGGAAACAGATGCTGGTCTTGATGGGGGCAGATACAGAGACTTTAGCTGGCAGTCAAGTCTTTTTCTACTGGGTTGGGGGCTTGACGATTTTCCAATCCCTGATGACTATTTTTGGAACATTTCTGCGGGCATCTGGCGATACAGTTTCTCCTATGAAAATCAGTCTGTTGACCAATGTTTTTAATGTGGGTTTAGATTATCTCTTGATTTTTGGTATTGGTCCTTGGTCAGGTTTGGGGATTGTAGGTACTGCTCTAGGAACTGTTTTGGCACGGTTGCTTGGGACTGTCCTACTCTATCGGAAGGTCCAAAAGACAGACTTGGCATTTGCTCCAAGCCAGCTTTTCCATATTGGAAAAACCAAGGAAATGATAGAATTAACCCTACCTGCTGCCACGGAACGTTTGGTCATGCGTTTGGGACAGGTTGTTTATTTCAGTTTGATAGTTGGACTAGGGACGACCGTTTACGCCTCTCACATGATTGCAGGCAATATCGAGAGTTTTACCTATATGCCTGCTTACGGGCTTGCAACAGCAGTGGCTGTCCTGATTGGTCAAGCCTTAGGTAAGGGAGATATTACTAGAACCAGAAGAGTCGCATTTCTCAGCTCTGCCTATGGAATTGCCATCATGTCCCTGCTGGGCATTATCTTATTTGTCGGAGGTCCGAGTTTTGCTTCTCTATTCACCAAAGACATCGAAGCAATCCAACAGGTCGTTATCGCCTTGAAAATAGATTCTTTCAACCAGCCAGGATTGGCCGTTTCTTTAATAATGGCTGGCGCACTGCAGGGCTTGGGGGATACTAAGTCTCCTCTCTACTCCACAGTGGTTGGGATGTGGGGGCTGCGCGTTTTAGGAGTTATCGTTTTAGGTCAGGTGCTCGGTTTAGGAATCGCAGGCGTCTGGCTGTCGATTCTGATTGACCTCCTGTTACGAGCGATTTTCTTATCATGGATATTTGTTGTAAAAACACGAAAGCTGGCTAATTAGACCAGTTTTTTGGTATAATATCAGTAGAACCAATAAAGGAGATTGACAGATGAAAACTATTCACACAGATAAAGCACCAGCAGCAATTGGACCATACGTACAAGGTAAGGTTGTAGGAAATTTCCTCTTTGCCTCAGGGCAGGTTCCTTTGTCGCCTGAAACAGGTGAAGTGGTTGGTGAAACCATTCAGGAACAGACTGAGCAAGTCTTGAAAAATATCGCAGCAATCTTAGATGAAGCAGGAACAGACTTTGACCATGTGGTCAAGACAACTTGTTTCCTCAAAGATATGAATGACTTTGTTGCTTTTAATGAGGTTTATAAAACAGCTTTCTCAGCAGATTTTCCAGCGCGTTCGGCCGTTGAGGTGGCTCGCTTGCCACGTGATGTCAAAGTTGAAATTGAAGTCATTGCAGTAATTGATTAGAAAAGAAAAGGAGGGAATGTCATGTCAGACAAACTCCATTTAGTAATTGTGACAGGGATGTCAGGGGCTGGGAAGACAGTTGCCATTCAGTCTTTTGAAGACTTAGGCTATTTTACCATTGATAATATGCCACCGACTCTTCTACCAAAATTTTTAGAGCTGATTCGTCATAGTCAGGATAATAATAAGATCGCTTTGGTAGTCGACATGCGAAGCCGTTCGTTCTTTTCAGAAATTCGAGAGGTTTTGGATGAAATTGAGTCGGCAGAAGATTTAGATTTTAAGGTCTTGTTCTTGGACGCAACAGATGGTGAACTGGTGGCTCGTTATAAAGAAACACGTCGTTCTCATCCCCTTGCAGCAGATGGCCGTGTTTTAGATGGAATCCAACTGGAACGTGAACTCTTAGCTCCTTTGAAAAATATGAGTCAGAATGTCATTGATACGACAGAGCTGACTCCTCGTAATCTTCGTAAGGAGATTTCCGAGCAATTTGCTAGCCAAGATAATCAACCATCATTCCGTATCGAAGTGATGTCATTTGGTTTCAAATACGGGCTACCATTGGATGCGGACTTGGTTTTTGATGTACGTTTCTTACCAAATCCGTATTATAAAGTAGAGTTACGCAATTTAACTGGATTGGATGCTGAGGTATTCGACTATGTTATGGAACATAGGGAGTCAGAAGAATTTTACAATCACCTGATGGACTTGATTGAACCAATTCTGCCAGGGTATCAGAAGGAAGGAAAATCTGTTCTGACGATTGCTGTTGGTTGTACAGGTGGTCAACACAGAAGCGTAGCTTTTGCCAAACGATTAGCAGATGATTTAGAGAAAAACTGGATTGTCAATCGTAGCCATCGTGATAAGGATAGACGGAAGGAGACGGTTAACCGTTCATGAGAAAGCCAAAAATTACAGTCATCGGTGGTGGAACTGGGATTCCAGTCATTTTAAAGAGCTTACGGGACAAGGATGTAGATATTACGGCCATCGTAACAGTGGCTGATGATGGTGGTTCCTCTGGAGAAATTCGTCAGGCTTTGCAGGTGACACCACCAGGGGACTTACGCAATGTTCTCTTGGCTATGTCAGATATGCCAAAACTTTATGAGCAAATTTTTCAATATCGCTTTGCAGACTCGGATGGTCCTTTGGCAGGACATCCTCTTGGAAACTTAATTATTGCAGGGATTTCAGAGATGCAGGGATCAACCTATAATGCCATGCGCCTTTTGACACGTTTTTTCCACACAACTGGTCGAATCTATCCTTCAAGCGAGCAAGCGCTAACCCTCCACGCTGTTTTTGTAGATGGAACCGTGGTTTCAGGTGAGAGTAAGATTGCTAAGCATAAAGGGATGATTGATCATGTCTATGTGACAAATTCATATAACAATGATGAGCCAATGGCAAGTCGACAGGTGGTTGAAGCGATTATGGCTAGTGATATGGTAGTTCTAGGCCCAGGATCACTTTTTACCTCAATCCTTCCAAATTTAATGATTTCAGAAATTGGGCAAGCGTTGAAGGAAACGAAAGCAGATGTGACCTATGTCTGCAATATCATGACCCAGCGAGGAGAGACAGAATTCTTCTCTGACGCGGATCATGTTCGTGTCCTCAACAATCATCTGGGAGAAAAATTTGTTGATACCGTCTTAGTGAATATTGAACCCGTTCCACTAGAGTATATGAATACTCATCAGTTTGATGAATATTTGGTCCAAGTCAAACATGATTTTACTAGCTTGCAAGAGCAGACTAATCGTATCATTTCTTCTGATTTTCTTCGCTTGGAAAATGGTGGAGCGTTTCATGATGGTGATTTAGTGGTAGAAGAGTTACTCAAGATATTACAGGTGCGGTCATGAGTTTTTCAGTCCATGTAAAAGAAGAAGTACTCAGTCAAAATAGTGGGACTAAGAGTGAGTTAGCAGCTATAATTAAGTTGTCAGGTAGTCTTGGCTTAGCCTCAACAGGCCTAACGTTGTCCATTAGTACAGAAAACGCTAAAATTGCTCGCCATATCTATGAGCTTCTCCATAGATTTTATCAGGTAAAAGCAGATATTAGGCACCATCAAAAAACGAACCTTCGTAAAAATCGAGTATATACTGTATTTTTAGATAGCGGTGTCAATGATATTCTCGATGATCTCTATCTAGCGGATAGTTTTTTTGGTTTAGAAACAGGAATCGCTCCAGCTATATTAGAAAATGACGAATGGAGCCAAGCTTATCTTCGAGGTTCCTTCCTAGCCAGTGGATCTGTTAAGGATCCAGATAAAGGCAAGTATCAGCTAGAGCTTGCATCTGTTTATTCTGACCATGCTCAAGACTTAGCTAAGCTTTTGCAAAAATTTTTATTGGATGCTAAGGTGATTGAGCGTTCTAAGGGGACCATAACCTACCTGCAACGGGCAGAGGATATCATGGATTTCTTGCTTGTCATCGGAGCAGAAGAAGCCAAAACAGAGTTTGAGAATGTCAAGCTTATGCGTGAAGCACGAAATGATCTTAACCGTGCAACTAATGCAGAAGCAGCCAATATTGCCCGAACAGTTAGCGCCAGCATGAGAACAATTAATAATATCGTCAAAATTATCGATAGTATCGGCCTTGATCAGCTACCTGTTGATTTACAAGAAGTTGCACAGTTGCGAATTCAGCATCCAGATTATTCCATTCAGCAATTGGCAGAAAGTTTAAGTAAGCCTTTGACAAAGAGTGGTGTTAACCATCGTCTACGAAAAATCAATAAAATTGCGGATGACTTATAAACACGAAAACCGCCTACAGTGGCGGTTTTCTAGGAGATTATATGAAAAAGAAGGTTCGCTATTTCTAGCTTGATATGAGTATACGATATAAAACTTAAAACATCCTAAATTATCAGACAGAAAAAGTCATCTTTTGACTGAGAAATCTCTTTACATTCCGAGAGATATCTTGTATAATATAGTTTGTGTGTGATGGACACACAATAAAACGGTTAATCCGCTAGGACAGAGTGCTCCTAAGATTAACAAGATAGGAGTAAAAAATGAATCCATTAATCCAAAGTTTGACAGAAGGTCAACTTCGTACTGATATCCCTTCTTTCCGTCCTGGTGACACTGTTCGTGTTCATGCTAAGGTTGTGGAAGGAACTCGTGAGCGTATCCAGATTTTCGAGGGTGTTGTTATCTCTCGTAAAGGTCAAGGTATCTCTGAAATGTATACTGTTCGTAAGATTTCTGGTGGTGTAGGTGTTGAGCGTACATTCCCAATCCACACTCCACGTGTTGACAAGATTGAAGTCGTACGTTACGGTAAAGTACGTCGTGCTAAATTGTACTACCTACGTGCATTGCAAGGTAAAGCAGCACGTATCAAAGAAATCCGTCGTTAAGATAGACTTAGAGGCTATCTTAGTCGGAATGAGAGAGGCAGCGATGGCTGTCTCTTTTTTGTCTTCCCTATTGACCGAAGTGGGGTGATGAAATGATAGAATTTTTGTACAAAGATCAATTATGGTTTTATATGGTATAATAATTTGGAAGATAAAATAAAAGAAAGTAAGGAAATATGGTCTTATCAAAAAAACGTGCTCGTAAGGTGATTGAGGAAATCATCGCTCTTTATCCTGATGCGAAACCTAGTTTGGATTTCCGTAATCATTTTGAATTGTTAGTGGCGGTAATGTTATCTGCGCAGACGACAGATGCAGCTGTCAATAAGGCAACGCCAGCACTCTTTGCAGCCTTTCCTACTCCAGAAGCAATGGCAGCAGCAGAAGTCAAGGAGATTGAACCCTATATCTCTCGTTTGGGGCTTTTTCGCAATAAGGCAAAGTTTTTGAAAGAGTGTGCTCAGCAGTTGCTTGAACAGTACGGTGGTGTAGTTCCGCAGACGCGTGAGGAATTAGAGGGGCTAGCAGGTGTAGGTAGAAAGACGGCTAATGTTGTCATGAGTGTTGGCTTTGGTATTCCAGCCTTTGCTGTGGATACCCATGTGGGACGAATCTGCAAACATCATGACATTGTCAAAAAGTCAGCTACACCTATGGAAACGGAAAAGCGAGTGATGGAAGTCTTGCCACCGGAACTTTGGTTGCCGGCACATCAAGCTATGATTTATTTTGGTAGAGAAGTCTGTCATCCTAAGAATCCAGAATGTACGAAGTTTCCACAATTATACAATTTCAATGAATAATTCATAAAAATTTTATAAAAATCTTCATTTTTTGGAGATTTTTTTACTTTTATTGAGAAAAGTATCAAGTAAAATCGGAACATTCTGCTCATAAGTTTATTAAAATCAAGTAAAAGACAAATAATATGAACGATAGATATAAAAATAGAAACAACAAACAATTAAAAACGAACATTTGCTGTGTGCAACTCTCCTGTATTGACAGAAACCAAACGATGGTCTATAATTATTACTGTTGGAAATGAGAAAAGCGAACAAGTCGGCCTTTTCTCGTCAATTAATTATTCAAAAGCGAACAGAGGAGAATCTCATGTTTAACGAAACACCTGTATTTGATTACGAAGATGTACAACTCATTCCGAATAAGTGTATCATCAATAGCCGTTCTGAGGCTGATACGACTGTTACTTTGGGCAAGTATAGCTTTAAGTTGCCAGTGGTTCCTGCTAATATGCAGACTATCATTGATGAAGATGTTGCTGAAATGTTGGCAAAAGATGGTTACTTTTACATCATGCACCGTTTTGATGAAGAGGGACGTATTCCCTTCATTAGGCGCATGCATAACCAAGGTTTGATTGCTTCCATTTCGGTTGGTGTAAAAGATTATGAGTACGACTTTGTTTCTAGTTTAAAAGCTGACGCGCCTGAGTTTATTACCATTGATATTGCGCATGGACATGCTGACAGCGTGATTAAGATGATCAAGCATATCAAGAAAGAATTGCCTGAGACATTTGTCATTGCTGGTAATGTCGGCACGCCTGAAGCTGTTCGTGAGTTGGAAAATGCTGGTGCGGATGCAACCAAGGTCGGCATTGGGCCAGGCAAGGTCTGCATTACCAAGGTAAAAACTGGTTTTGGTACAGGCGGTTGGCAGCTGGCTGCCCTTCGTTGGTGTTCAAAAGCAGCTCGTAAGCCGATTATTGCGGACGGTGGTATCCGTACCCACGGAGATATTGCCAAATCAATCCGCTTTGGTGCTAGCATGGTCATGATTGGCTCGCTCTTTGCAGGGCACATTGAAAGCCCAGGGAAGACAGTAGAAGTAGATGGCGAGCAGTTCAAGGAATACTACGGCTCTGCGTCAGAGTATCAAAAGGGTGCTTATAAAAACGTTGAAGGGAAGAAGATTTTGCTGCCAGCCAAGGGACACTTGAAGGATACCTTGGTGGAAATGCAACAAGACTTGCAGTCTTCTATTTCCTACGCTGGTGGTCGGGATATCGATAGTCTCAAACATGTGGATTATGTCATCGTGAAAAACTCCATTTGGAATGGGGATTCAATTTAATGATGTCGAAAAGGGCTGGGCAAACAGTCCTTTTCCGTTTGCACAAGTTTGTCAGTCCTGTTACAATAGAGGTAAGAACTATAAAGGACGATGTATGTATTCAACACAGACTATTCGGGAAAAATTTTGGTTATTTCTAAAAATCTTTCTTCCGATTTTAATTTATCAATTTGCCAATTATTCAGCTTCTTTTATTGACACCATGATGACAGGTCGTTATAGCACGGTTGATTTGGCAGGTGTTTCCATGGCGACGAGCCTCTGGAATCCCTTGTTTTCTTTCCTGACAGGGATTGTATCGGCCATGGTACCTATTATTGGACAGCATTTAGGACGTGGAGAGAAGGAGAAGATAAGGCAGGAGTTTCACCAGTTTATCTATTTGGCCCTATTCTTAGCAATCGGACTATTTTTGGTCGTCTATCTCGGTGCTATTCCACTGTTATCCCAACTTAAACTGGATAAGGAAGTCTTTACCGTCGCTCGTTCCTACCTTTATTTTATCTCCCTAGGTATTCCCCCCTTGTTACTATTCAGTGTTTATCGCTCTTTTTTTGATGCCTTAGGACTGACTAGACTTTCCATGTACCTCATGCTCCTATTGGTCCCTTTCAATAGCTTCTTTAACTATGTTTTGATTTATGGGAAATGGGGCCTGCCGGCCCTAGGCGGAGCAGGAGCCGGGCTTGGAACTGCTTTGGCTTATTGGACGGTACTGGGAGTGGTGTTAGTGGTCATGAGCAAGAATAAGACTATTGCAAGCTATCAGATTTGGCGTTGGAGTGCCTTAGACCTCCGACTCCTATGGTCAGGTCTGCGTTTGGGATTGCCGATTGGTTTGCAGGTATTTGCTGAAGTGGCTATTTTTGCTGTAGTTGGTCTGTATATGGCTAAGTTTTCCGCCTTAACTATTGCATCCCATCAGGCTGCTATGAATTTTGCGACCTTGCTCTATGCTTTTCCTGTTAGTGTGTCCATGGCACTGCCAATTGTGATTTCCTATGAGATTGGAGCCAAGAGAGAGAAGGCAGTTGCTCAGTATGCGCTTATCGGTCGCCTAACTGCATTTGCTTTTGCAGGTTTGACGCTTTCTTTTCTCTACTTTTTCCGTCTCCCTGTAGCAAGTTTGTATGGACATGATACGGACTTTATTCGGCAGACTGCGGATTTTCTGGTCTTTGCACTCTTTTTCCAGATGGCAGATGCCTTTACGGCACCCATTCAAGGAATCCTGCGGGGATATAAGGATACGACAATTCCATTTATCTTGGGTTTGATTGCTTACTGGTCGATGACCTTCCCAGTAGCATTTATCTTGGAATCTTGGACAGATTTTGGTCCAAAAGCCTACTGGGTGGGCTTGATTACAGGCATCTTTGTCTGTGGTCTCATGCTTAACTGGAGACTGCGCTTTATTGTAAAAAGGAGTTTGACGGATGAGATATAAACTAACCATTATTTCTTGTATTGCGATTGTTCTGAGTTTGCTGGTCTTTAGTCAGCTTAAGTCCTCAGTTGATTTGCCCGCGGCAGAAACTGTCGTGATTTATCAGGGAGAAGAAGTAGTCAAAGAAGTAACTGACTCAGAAGCTCAGCTATTTCTCATGGGTCTAGAAACGACCAAACCTTACTTTTTCAAGAACGGAAGCAATCAGGACACACCTACTGTTGAGAGTTTTTATACCATGCTGGTGGGGGAGGAAACCTTTTATCTTTATGAGGAGAATGACGGGCTCTACCTGATGAAGCCTTATGATTATACGGTGGAATTGGCGACTGACTTGGATACGGTTTTGGAATAAAAAGGGTTCTCCGTTTGAGTGGAGAACCTTCTTTTTATTTGCGTTTCATTTCACCTTGTGGGAAATAAGTTCCTTCTGGCATATCGTTGATGAAAACATGGATAGCTTCTTTTGGTGCGTTGGTGTTGCGGGAAACAACTTCAGTCACCTCACGAGCAAGAGCAATTTTTTGTTCTTCAGTGCGTCCTTCAAATAAATCAATTCGTACAAATGGCATAGTATTCTCCTTCTTTGTGATAAAGATAGTATAGCATATTTTTGACTTTCCTATCAAAAGTAAATGCCAAACGGTTTATTTTATGTTAGAATGGAAGGAGTGAAATTCAAAGATTTGGAGTGAAAAAGTGGCGCAATTATATTATAAATATGGGACGATGAATTCTGGAAAAACCATTGAAATTCTCAAGGTAGCCCATAACTATGAAGAGCAGGGGAAACCTGTTGTCATCATGACATCTGCCTTGGATACACGAGATGCCTTTGGTGTTGTTTCTAGTCGAATTGGTATGCGACGGGAAGCCGTAGCCATTGATGATGAGATGGATATTTTTGGATTTATTGAAAAAATGGAGATTCGTCCCTATTGTGTCTTGATTGACGAAGCTCAATTTCTTCTACGTCACCATGTCTATGACTTGGCACGAGTAGTCGACGAACTCAATGTTCCTGTTATGGCCTTTGGGTTGAAAAATGATTTTCGCAATGAGCTGTTCGAAGGTTCCAAACATTTGCTCTTATTGGCAGACAAGCTGGATGAAATCAAAACTATTTGCCAATATTGTTCAAAAAAAGCAACAATGGTTCTTCGAACACAAGATGGGAAACCTACTTATGAAGGGGAACAAATCCAAATCGGTGGTAATGAAACCTATATTCCTGTTTGTCGCAAACATTATTTTTCACCAGAATTATAAGTTACATTATCTTAGAAAGGAACTGAACACGCTCTAAAAACTACAATGCGGGGAGTTTCTTTCCTAAGAACTTTTATAGAGAGGAACTGAATATGCCTACGCCTCTGTGGAAATAGATAATTCTTCCTAGAAACCGAAGTTTCTTCGTCAGAATTCCTAATTTCCTTTGAGTCACTTAACGGCATTAATATCTTAGAAAGGAATTGAATACGGGCTACGAACTGTGCAAAAAAGATAGTTTTTCCTAGGACGATCGCGTCCTTCGTCAAACCTCCTATTTTTGCTTTGTTCGCTTTACGCCCTTAATATCTTAATCATGAATATCTACGATCAATTACAGGCGGTGGAAGACCGTTATGAGGAGTTGGGGGAGTTGCTGAGTGATCCGGAGGTTGTCAGCGATACCAAACGGTTTATGGAGTTGTCAAAAGAGGAAGCAGCAACGCGTGACACGGTGACGGCTTACCGTGAATATAAGGCTGTTTTACAAAATATCATCGATGCTGAAGAGATGATAAAAGAGGCATCTGGTGATGCTGACTTAGAAGAGATGGCCAAGGAAGAACTCAAACAAGCCAAGGCTGATAAGCTTGACTATGAAGAAAAACTCAAAATTTTACTCTTACCAAAAGATCCAAACGATGATAAGAATATTATCTTGGAAATTCGTGGTGCAGCAGGTGGAGATGAAGCGGCACTTTTTGCTGGAGACCTCTTGACCATGTATCAAAAGTATGCTGAAGCACAGGGATGGCGTTTTGAGGTCATGGAAGCTTCTGTCAATGGCGTCGGTGGTTTCAAAGAAGTAGTTGCCATGGTATCGGGCCAATCAGTCTATTCAAAACTCAAATATGAATCAGGTGCCCACCGTGTTCAACGTGTCCCTGTAACAGAAAGCCAAGGCCGTGTTCATACTTCAACAGCGACTGTGCTCATCATGCCAGAAGTAGAAGAAGTGGAATACGATATTGATCCAAAAGATCTTCGTGTCGATATCTATCACGCTTCAGGTGCTGGTGGACAGAACGTCAACAAGGTGGCGACAGCTGTTCGTATCGTTCACTTACCAACCAATATCAAGGTTGAAATGCAGGAAGAACGGACCCAGCAGAAAAACCGTGACAAAGCCATGAAGGTTATCCGTGCTCGTGTGGCAGACCACTTTGCCCAAATCGCTCAGGATGAACAAGACGCAGAACGCAAGTCAACGATCGGTACAGGTGATCGTTCAGAGCGAATCCGCACCTACAACTTCCCACAAAACCGTGTGACAGATCACCGTATCGGTCTTACTCTTCAAAAACTCGATACGATTTTATCTGGTAAAATGGATGAAGTGGTCGATGCCTTGGTCTTGTATGACCAAACTCAAAAACTAGAAGAGTTGAACAAATAATGAACTATGCGGAGTTATTTGCTAGCTACGAAGAAAGATTAGAAGCACAAGGTGAAGAGGCAGAAGCACTGTCCTTCACCTTTCGTGGCTTAAAGAAATTGAACTTGACTGACTTTGTCCTTCTTTTACGGCAAGAAATATCTGATTCTGATAAAGTTTTACTGGAAGATATTTTTCAGCAGCTGAGTCTACATATTCCTGCTCAGTACATTATTGGGAAGGCTGACTTTCACGGTTTGGAATTTGCGGTGGACGAACGCGTTCTCATTCCGCGACCAGAGACAGAAGAGTTGGTTGATTTGGTTTTGCAGGAAAATAGCAGAACAGGTCTTCGTGTTTTGGACATCGGTACAGGAAGCGGTGCCATTGCTATTTCTCTTGCTCATGCCCGTCCAGATTGGCAGGTCACCGCAGCCGACATCTCGCCACAGGCCTTGGAAGTTGCCCGCAAAAATGCTCAAGCACATGGCGTTCAGATAGACTTTATTCAGTCAGATGTCTGGGATAAGGTGACTGGTCAGTTTGACCTCATCGTATCCAATCCTCCCTATATTTCTCCTGATGATAGGGCAGAAGTTGGTCTCAATGTTCTTCTCTCAGAGCCTCATTTAGCCCTATTTGCAGAGGAGGACGGGCTTGCAATCTATCGGAAAATAGCAGAGCAATCAGAAGATTTTCTAGAAGAAAATGGGAAAATCTACTTAGAAATTGGTTACAAACAAGGTCCGTCTGTGAGTCAGCTTTTTCAAACTTATTTCTCTGACAAGCGAGTGCGAGTTTTGCAGGATCAATTTGGCAAGGACAGAAAGGTGGTTGTGGATGACGGAATTTGATGTTCAAGCAAGCCTTGAAGCTGGAGAAGCAGTGATTTTACCGACTGAGACAGTTTATGGTCTGTTTGCGAAGGCCTTGGATGAAGCGGCTGTCAATCGGGTTTACGAGCTCAAACAACGTCCTCGCGACAAAGCCATGAACTTAAATGTGTCAAATCTGAACGATATTTATTTTTTCAGCCAAAACCAACCTATTTTTCTTGAAAAACTGTATAATAGTTTTATGCCTGGTCCCTTGACCGTGATTCTACAGGCCAATGACAAGGTGCCTTTTTGGATTAATTCTGGTCTGGATACAGTTGGTTTCCGTGTTCCAAATCATGAGAAAACCCTAGATTTGATTAGAAAAATAGGGGTCTTGATTGGACCGTCTGCCAATCTTTCAGGAAAGGAAAGTGGCACGAATTTTGCGGCTATCCAGGCACAATTTTCAGTAGATTTACTTGGTATTGAAGATGACCAAGCTTTGACAGGACTTGATTCGACCATTTTAGACCTGTCAGGTGCGAAGGCTAAAATTCTCCGTCAGGGAGCTATTCGAGCGGAGGATATAGTGGCTCAGGTCCCAGAGATAGAATTTGAGGAAATGCTATGATTCGCCCGATGAAGCAAGGAGATTTGCCAGCCATTCAAGTAATAAACAGCCAATCCTTAGGTTATGATTGCTCCTTAGAACAAACAGAGCGGCAGTTTCATGGGTGCTCTAACAGAGCAGATCATATCTTGTTAGTGTATGCTGATGAGATTAGTAGTCAGGTGTTGGGCTATATCCATGCACAGGTCTATGAAAGTCTTTACTCGGATACAGGTCTTAACATTCTTGGACTGGCTGTTCTACCAGAGTTTCAAGGAAAGGGAATTGGGACAAGCCTCATAAAAGCAATCGAACAAGTTGCTCAGAACAAGGGCTATACCTTTATCCGTCTGAATTCTGCTGAAAGTCGTCACCTAGCCCATCTTTTTTATGAAAGAAATGGCTATCACTCTGATAAAATGCAAAAACGTTTTATCAAACACATTTAGCTCAATAAATAAGGAGTACCCTTTATGATTTTTGATAAAGTAGACTATAAAGATTTTGACAAAGAAGTTTGGGAGGCTATCAAGGCTGAAGAAGAGCGACAACAAAACAATATTGAATTGATTGCGTCTGAAAATGTTGTTTCTAAGGCTGTCATGGCAGCTCAAGGTTCTATCTTAACCAATAAGTATGCAGAAGGCTACCCAGGTCGTCGTTACTATGGCGGAACAGAGTGCGTTGATGTCGTTGAAAGTTTGGCTATCGAACGTGCCAAAGAAATTTTTGGTGCAAAATTTGCTAATGTGCAACCACACTCAGGTAGCCAAGCCAACTGTGCTGCCTACATGGCACTCATTGAACCAGGCGATACAGTTATGGGTATGGATTTAGCAGCTGGAGGTCACTTGACCCACGGTGCAGCAGTCAGCTTCTCAGGACAAACCTACAACTTTGTTGCTTATAATGTTAATGAAGAAACAGGCTTGTTAGACTATGATGCTATTCTGGCTCAAGCTAAAGAAGTACAACCAAAATTGATTGTTGCAGGAGCATCAGCTTATGCTCGTATCATTGACTTTGCCAAATTCCGTGAAATTGCTGATAGCGTAGGTGCCAAACTCATGGTGGACATGGCACATATTGCTGGTCTTGTAGCAGCAGGTCTTCATCCAAACCCAGTACCTTATGCTCATATCACAACAACAACAACTCATAAAACCCTTCGTGGACCTCGTGGTGGTTTGATTTTGACCAATGATGAAGACCTTATTAAGAAAATTAACTCTGCTATCTTCCCAGGTATTCAAGGTGGTCCACTTGAACATGTTATTGCTGCTAAAGCTGTGTCATTCAAAGAAGTGCTTGATCCAGCCTTTAAGGAATACACTCAGAAGGTAATTGAAAATAGTCAAGCGATGGCAGAAGTCTTTCTAGATAATCCAAACTTTAAGGTCATCACTGGCGGAACAGATAACCATCTCTTCCTTGTTGATGTAACTAAGGTTGTTGAAAATGGTAAAGTTGCACAACATCTTTTGGATGAAGTCAACATTACCCTTAATAAAAACTCAATTCCTTACGAAAAACTTTCACCATTCAAGACCAGCGGTATCCGTATTGGTTCAGCAGCTATCACAGCTCGTGGTTTTGGAGTGGAAGAGGCTCGCAAGGTTGCCCAATTAACTATCAAAGCACTAGAAAATGCTGAAAATGAAGCAGTCTTAGAAGAAGTCCGTCAAGAAGTACGGGTTTTGACAGATGCCTTCCCACTATACGAAAACTAATATGGATATTTACATTAAACAAGCCCTTATTCACCAATTCAGTCCTGATGATACAGAGCTGGTCCTTGCTGACCAGCTTTTGACTGTAACCCCTAAGATTGAAGAATACCTCCGTAAAAAAATTGAGCGGGTCTATTCTGATGAAGCCAAGACAGGTCAGTTTTCACCGGAAAATCCTTTCCTTGAGCAACTATCTGGCGATTTGCTGGAAAAATCTATCCGCATTGCTCAGCTCTGGAAAGAAGAATTTTCCATTTCAGAAAACCTCAAGACCAATGACTTGATTTTTGTGGCCTTTGAGAAGAATGGTGTGGAGCATTTTGCTTTCTTAAGGATTTCCCTGCGGGAGAGTTTGGTCCATAGCGGAGCAGATAGCGAGAGTCCTCTTACGCTGACGCAGAACAACCTGCCTAGTGCGGGCTCTGCACCGGACGAGGCCTTGATTGTCAACCTGCAAACCTACAAGTACCACTTGATTGAAAAACGAATCAAGTACAACGGTGCCTTTCTCAATTATTTTTCAGACAATCTCTTACAAGTTACGCCAGCTATTTCTGCAAAGAAATCCATAAAAGCTGTTGAACAGACGGCTCAGAAGATTGCGGACAATTTCAACCAGGGAGATTTCCAGTTTCAGTCCAAGGTCAAGTCGGCTATTTTTAACCACTTGGAAGAGGACAATGAACTGTCACCTGAAAAACTGGCTGACCAGCTATTTGACAACAACCTGACAGCCCGCCTCAACTTTGTAGATCAGCTGAAAGAAGTGGTACCGGACAAGATTTCCTTTGATGAGATTGATGCTAGTCGTCAGCTCAAGAAGTTTGAAAACCAGAAACTTTCTCTGTCCAACGGTATTGAGCTGATTGTACCCAATAACATTTACGAAGATGCTGAATCGGTTGAATTTATCCAAAATGAGAATGGAACCTACTCTATTCTTATCAAGAATATAGAAGATATAAAGAGTAAATAAGATGAAAAAACTAACAAGAACGATTGCCCTTGTCGTCCTTGTTTTTCTAGCCTATCAAATCTATAAGATACATGGTCAGGTCAAGCAGGTTATGACTTATCAGACTATGGTGCAGGAAGTCCTTGCGGAGAATGATACTCCAGCTAATGAGGAATTGATACTGGCGATGATTTACACGGAGACAAAAGGGCAGGAAGCTGATGTTATGCAGTCTAGTGAGTCTGCAACAGGTTATATTAATACCATCACAGATAGCAAAGAAAGTATACGGACTGGGGTGGAATACCTGAGTCAAAACTTATCCTTGGCAGAGGAAGCAGGTGTAGATGTCTGGACAGCTGTACAGGCCTATAACTTCGGACCTGCTTATATTGCCTATGTCGCAGAAAATGGTGGTGAGAATACGTTAGAGCTGGCCGATTATTATTCTAAGACGGTAGTTGCTCCAAGTTTGGGCAACTCGAGTGGCGAATCCTACACCTATTATCACCCTATAGCCCTTCTTCATGGAGGTAAACTTTATGTCAATGGTGGTAATATCTATTATTCCCGTCAGGTACGGTTTAATATGTACCTGATGCGGTTGATGAATATATTTTGACAACTAAGATTTTCTTGGTTGTTTTTTATTTGTATTCAAAAAGTGGTATAATATTAATAAAAGGAGGGAGCTATGGTAAGAACTGTATTGATTACTGGAGCGACCAGTGGCATTGGAAAGAGTATCGCCTATGCCTTTGCGGAGGCGGGTGATACGGTCATACTAACAGGGCGACGGACGGGCCTGTTAGAAGAAGTGAAACAGGATTTGCAGGCTCGATTTGGTGGACAGGTCTTGACCTATGCCTTAGATGTGACAGATGTTACTGCAGTAGAAGCGGTTTGTCAGGACATCATAGCAGATCTGGGACAGGTGGATATTCTGGTCAACAATGCCGGTCTAGCTTTGGGATTGGATAAATTTCAGGACTATGATATGGCAGATATGATGACCATGATTGATACCAATATCACAGGCTTACTAGCTGTAACACGCCAGATTTTGCCCCAAATGGTGAAAAATAATCGAGGGCATATCATCATGATCGGTTCGACAGCGGGGATTTATGCTTATGCGGGGGCTGCGGTCTATGCTGCAACCAAATCAGCGGTCAAATTTCTGAGTGATGGGATTCGGATTGACACTATTGATACCAATATTAAGGTTACGACCTTACAGCCGGGCATCGTGGAAACAGACTTTAGTCAGATACGCTTTCATGGGGATAACCAACGAGCTAAGCAGGTTTATCAAGGAATTGAGGCCTTGCAAGCAGAAGATATTGCAGCCTGTGCTTTCTTTGTTGCTAACCAACCAGATCATGTACAGATTTCGGATATGACGATTATGGCGACTAAGCAGGCGACAGGATTTATGATTCATCGGGAAAATTAAAAGGGAGGAATAGATATGAAAAAGAATAAATTATTGACAATGTCAGCTTTAGTGATGAGCATAGTGGCGCTTGGAGCTTGTTCAAGTAAAAAAACAGCCACCCAAACCAGCTCTTCTACCAGTAGTCAGAAATCATCGACAACTTCTTCAAGTGCGACCAGTAGCTCAACTTCCAGTCAGGCTAGCGCAAGTGATACGACGACAAGTTCTACTACCTCAACACCTGTTAGTCAAACTGGTATGGACATTCAGGCGATTCTTGCAGGCGATTACTCTAGTATCAAGGGAACGTGGCGCAACAAGGCTGGTCATACCATGATGTTTGATGAAACAGGTCTTGTGAGTGAGGCGGCGAATTTTGGTGATTATGCAGAGATTAAAGATGGCATGTACCAGACAGGTGTTTATTCGGTGGCAGGTCCTGGTTATGCTTTGGTCATGGTTCCAGCAGGAGTTACAATTCCAAATGCTTATTTCTATGATGGGAGCGACCCGTCAGATACTAGTCGGGATCGGATATATGGGGCACAGAACATCTCTACCGTTGCTAGCTTTGACCCTATGTATAAGCTGTCAGACATTGCCAGTGTAGAAGAGTGGAAGGCTGCAGATACAGGCATTGCTCTTGAAAATGGTCAATCTACGATTGACTATGCGAATACCTTCTTGTCAGACCAAGGCTGGTCTATTATAGAAGATAATTACAACCGTACAGAAGGAGTGCCTTATAGTCTGGTACAAGGTAGCGATAACTTCCCTTATCTCTACTATATCTACCGAAATGGTGTGATTGTATCGACTGACGGTACATTGGTTTATGCTCCGTAGGGGAAATAACTTATAAGTTTCACTGGATGCCCTTTGATGAGGGATCCAGTTTTTTGATGAGAGAAATTACATTCTAAACTAGCTAGGGGAGGAGTGCAATTTTTGTTCGTTTTGTCAAAAATTTGAGTTCTTTCTAGTCGCAAATTCATTTATAGGATTATATACTAAATTTACGATTATTTACTACAAGGAGTTTATACGAAAGTGAGAATTGACAGGCTTGTAGCCTTCTTAGTTTTGTCGGTTATGATTGGGCAGAACGTGTTAACAGCTAGTCTGACAGTATGGGCAGAAGGAGTAGGGTCCTCCTCGTCAGTGGAAACAAGAGAACCAGTTTTAACCAATTCTGATTCAGAAGCGAGCAACACAGAGCCTCTACCGGTTGAAGAAAGTTCTACCTCTTCCACAGAACCAGCTACTGAGGCTGAAACGCTGACAGGTCTAAGTCAAGAAGGAGTAAAAGAAACAACTTCTAACCTGCCGAGCTACTTGCCATTCTTCCTTTGGATGCTGATGGTGATATTTTGCGGTCAAGTTATCAGCAAGGCTACAATCAAGTTGCTCTAATCGGAAAGGATAGAAGTTTCTATCGAGTTTATCGCAATGGGGTCATAGCTTTTTTAATTATGTATTGTAAAGATGTTTAACCATTAGAGAAAGTTGTTGACTTTGAAAAAATCTTATTTGTCCTATTCGTAAATATTTATTAAGTATGATAAAATGGATATACTAATATTATAAAAGAAGGTATCTTTATGAAAAGGAGAAAAAATCGATTCCATGTCGTTTTGGTTTTATTCTTGTTTTTGGGGCAGATTGTACTTGCTAATGGGAACGTAGTATGGGCAGAGATGAACGATTCTTCTTCAACTACTGTAACTTCCCCACAAGAAACAACAGAAACGGGAGGAGAGACGTCGACAACTGAAGCTAGTTCAACAGAGGAAAGTTCCTCCACTTCAGAGGAGCAAGTGGAGGTAGAGGAAGATACTGTACCGAGCTTGAGTCAAGGTGAAACAGAAAGTACACAGAATTTGCCGAGCCACCTACTTACTATTCTTCCTTTGGATGCTGATGGTGATATTTTGCGGTCAAGTTATCACCAAGGCTACAATCAAGTTGCTCTCATTGGTAAAGATGGAAGTGTCAGCAAGGTTGCTGCAACAGCTGAATACACTTATCAACCCTTAAATACCAATGCCCAGCAACAATATGAGAAAATTCAGTCAGAGTTTGAAGCAGTCACATTTGAAGATTTATATGAATACCTTGTTCCTGCCTATCAGAGCTCGATTGAACGATTGCGAATCCAGACGGAATTGCAAAAGACCTTGGGACGAACACCGACAACAGCAGAAGTTGATACAGCTGTGCGGACTTACTACGTCGATCGCCTAGATCTTCGGAGCGCATTCGAAGAAGTCAAATTGCAATTACCTTGGCTGTTGACAGGGATTCTGGAACGGACTGCGACGGTGGATACTACGCAGGTTTTAGCCCAGAAGAAACGAATTCTCCTTGGTCTGACCTACTTAGAACGCCAGTATTCATTTGAATTCGAAGAGATTAGTGCCAAACGCTTGCTATTATTCTATCCAGAAGTATTTGGCACTCCGGTACGTACGAATCCTCTTGATAGAATTATTGCTATCGGGCAGGTAAACTATGCGGATTTAGAACTTCTCAATGCTGAAAAAACATTTGATAAAATCTTGTCAGGTTACAGTCAAAATCGGAGTTTGCAGGGATGGATTGATAGTACAGTTGCAAGGTTTGTTCCTTACTATGATGCTGCACGCTGGTTTAGTTTGACCAGTCAGGCTTATATTGTTGAAACGGATAGTTACCACGCAGAAACCCGAATCTACGAGAAAATGCGGACAGATGAGCGCCTGCGCAAGCATCTCATTGCTCTCTTGAATGTTAGTCCTGACACTATTTTTGCCATTAGTACTATGTCTTCTGTCAATTATGGCTTGGTTCAAACCTATGTTTCGCCAGGAGACTCTAATGGGATTACGCCATTCAAAGAACTGCTAAAAACTATCGCCCAACAACAAGAAGACTTCTTTGCTACTTGGGCTCGTATTACAGGAAAAACGCAAGAATTAGCTACTGCTAATATCTTAGTGGTGGATAGCTTGCGTCATTATGGCAATCAATACCAGAGCGCTCGCGACCTATGGTCAGCTGCAACTGGACCAACAGCAAACATTGGCGTTAAGGAGTTCTTTACTCCGCTCAGTCTCTATCGCACCTATCAACAAGTAGGAGCAGAAGCTGCACCAACCAGTCGCTCTTTTACCAATTTTATGGTAAAAAGTTTGACTCAGAGTGGTCAAGAAACCTTTACCCATGAAGTGACACACATCATTGATAAGAGCATTTATTTTAATGGTCAGGACAGACGAACTGGGCAGCTAGCAGAAGTCTATGCCCGTGGCTTGTTTGAAAGTATTGATAATAGTATCGGAGTCAGCTCTTATAAACCGGTTTTCAACTTAAATATGTCTTATGAACTGGGTGAACAGCGAACACAGAATGCTTCTTCAACACGCTTCCAGACTGCTGCCGACCTGCAAACCTATATGCAAGGTGTGATGGATGTTCTCTATACCTTGGATTATGCGGAAGCACAAGCAAGTCTAGGAAAAACTGCAGAAGAAAAAGCTTTACTTTATCACCAATTGACCTTAGTACCTGATACAAATGTTACTAAACGTGGGGAAAATCAAGTTAAGGATAATATTCAACCGATTAGCAGTACACAGGCAGATCAATTGACAAGCTTGAATCAGTTAATTGAAAATGGAATGGTATCCAGTCGCTTTACCTTCCAAGGCACAACTGGGACAGGTACAGTCGAGCCAAATAGTTACTATGTTATTCAGTTGTTCAACCCTATTTACGCTGCCATGCAAAACGATTTAGGATCTGTTGGAGAGCTGAGCTTTAAGCGAAATGCTTATGAATTATTAGCAGAATATGGTTATCAGAATGGTATGGTTGCTTATATTTCCAATCAGAACGGAGGAAGTGACCAAGCTGCCTTGACTGCTATTTTTGGCAACCAATACCAAGGACAAATGGTTGAGTTTAAGAAAGCCATGTTCCAACGGCGGATTGATAAGACAGAGCATTTGAAAGCTGTCGATGGCATCAACTCCTTCCAAGAATTACAAACCTTGATGCAAACAGCAGTGGATAAAGACTTAGCGCAGATGAAGCAGAATAAGGAAACAAGACGTCCTCAACTAGAAGGGGTAACCGCTGTTGAAAATCTAAAACTCCGTGTCTACCAAGGCTATCTGAAGTTAACAAATGACTTTACAGAATCTATCTATGAGCCAATTATGGGAACACAAACAGAAGAAAGTATTGTCCCAATTCCTATCCAGCGAGTAGAGCAAACAAAAGATGATCTCTGGGAGGGAGAAACTCAAGAAGTTCTTGGACAAGAAGGAAGTAAAAAAATCATCAAAACATGGCAAACACAGGATGGAGTGGTCATTGGTCAACCAACGATTACAGAAACAGAGTTGACACCGATGCGTCCCACCATTGTCTATCGTGGGACCAAGCCAGTAAACGGTCAAATCGTAATAAGCACGGTCGTTCCAATACCGATTGAAACAGAATACCGAGCAGATCCTACACTTGATGAAGGAAAAACACGAACAGTCGAAGGAAAGCTTGGTAGTAAGCGAGTTATTACTACTCAGCCTACCTATAAGGGACAGCCACAAGGACAGATAAGTGTAAGAGAAGAAACCATTACACCAATGACCAAAACTATTGTTTATCAAGGGATTAAGCCGATTGCTAAATACCGCGTGACCTATCAGTTTGTCAGTCAAGATGCTGGGCATATTCTGCCTCTTGAGGTCATGGAGCAGTTGCCCGCAGATTCCAAATTATATGCCAAGGCAGAGCCAGTGACAGCACAACAACCTGCCTTAACCAGCATAACAGTTTCAGCTGGCACATGGACCTTCTCTGGCTATCTAGCGGATAAACAAATCGTTGGAGAAGAAGATATCAGCTTCGTTGGACAATGGACTTTCACTGCTAAGCCGCAAGTTATTAATCCACTTCCTAATTCTTTGAAACCTGTTTATCGTCTTTACCATTCTGGCTTGAAAGTCCACCTCTATACAACAGACACCAATGAATTGACCGTTTTGAAACAACGAGGTGACTGGCGTTATGAGGGGATTTCTTGGAAAACTGAAACGAGCAAAGGAGACCCTGTCTATCGTCTTTATCACCCAACCATAAAAGTTCATCTTTATACACGTGATAAAAATGAATACACAGTCCTTGCCCAACGGGGATGGAAACAGGAAGGAATTGCCTACCGTTCTTACGGACCAGTACCAATCTACCGTCTCTACCACACAGGACTCAAAAAACATCTCTATACTCGCGATACCAATGAGCGTGACATTCTCAAAACACGCGGTTGGATCTACGAAGGAATCGCTTGGTATAGCCAACCATAAGAACAGAAAACGTGTGAACATGAGTTCACACGTTTTCCTTTGATATAGAATGTGGTACAATTTAAGTAACCGTTTTCTCAAAGGAGATTTCTATGAAAAAATCAGCAAAAATTCTGATACTAGTTTTATCTATAGTAATAGGAGGGATAGCGATAAGGACGAATTTATTTGGAGTAAGAGATTTTTTGAATCAACCAATCGTAACATCACAAGGGAAACAAATCGCCTACTTAAAAGAACACGAACAGGAAATTGTTGACTTTGTTAAATCACAAAATCCCAAGATTGAGTCGGTGCAGATTGACTGGGAGGAAACTCAATGGGAACAAATTGGTAATGGGACACCTCAAGGAGCAGGCTGGTATATCATTTTAACTGGTACAATTAATCATTTAAGCGAGACAGAATTTTCGGTTGAATTTTATATTGAAAAGAAAAAAGATATTCCAAATATAGAGGATATTAGCTTATCAGATGATATTTATACCTTTAAAGATGGGAACTGGTATGTATTTGAATAGTCATTGAGAATGAACGAAAAAGGTGTGAAGTCATTTCACACCTTTTTACTCGATTTCAAACCCTTCAAATATTTGCAGATCAAACAAGTCCTTATTTTTCTCGTATTCCTCAGGCGTTTTGACCGTATAGCAAACCAAGGGAATACCAAAGACCGATTTCATCAGTCTTAAGCTGAGATTGCCTTGGTAGCGGTGGTCATAGGCGACAAAGTCTGGTCTGGCTAGCACATTGGACAGCAAATGCCGAACAGCAGAGTAGTAAATCCCTCGCTTACCACCTAAATTTCCCGATAACTGTCCACGGATATAGTTGGGGCGGTGCTTTCTGAAATAAGCTACTACCAAGGGATTAAAGGACTCCACCATAAACAGCCCCTCATAAGCATCCAGCTCTGCTATAGTCCTCTGACACAGGTCAGCCACTTCCATAGCCTCAGATTTAAGCTCCACAATTAATGGAACACGCCCAGCCACTTCTGACAGGACCTGCGATAGCAGAGGCACTCCCTCTTGACTAGCAAACAACCGATAGCCGAGCAGCTCCTCATAGGTCAGGTCCTCGATGTTTTTGGAAATACCAGAGGTTCGCTTAAGATTGGCATCATGAAAGACGACCAGTTGACCGTCTTTTGACAAGCGAATATCAAACTCAATCCCGTATCCCTTCTCAACAGCCAACTGAATAGCGAATAAGCTGTTTTCAGGAGCAGGACCGGCATTGTCATGAAGGCCACGGTGGGCATAATCCCAGTTCAGAAAAGGCTGAAAATCGACCACCTTCCGACGAGGAGCTAGCAGATAAAAAATGAGCAGAACAAGAGCTAGAAAGAAGCACAATAACCAGTAGAACATGAAGCCTTTATCACCTTTCTTTATCAAATAGACTGTCACCATGTCGCACCAGACTCATGGTCACAAAGGACAGAAGAGAAAAAACAAGAGCATAGGGGAATAATATGCCAAAGCCAAGCGACTGCATGAGAAAACCGGACAAAATCGGTGTCACAATCTGAGCAGCCATAGAAGCAGTATAATACATCCCAGTAAATTTACCGACATCCGAAGTCTGACTCATCTCTACCATCATAGGAAGCGAATTGACATTGATAAAAGCCCAGCCTATTCCCATAATCGCAAACGAGAGATAGACTAATGGAGAAAAACTAGTAAAGATACTACCTAGTCCATAGGTCGTGGAAACCAGACAAATCCCAATTAGAATGGCTTTCTTTCGTCCCAAAACTGTCCCTACAAAACCTGACGGCATATAGCTGACAATTGCTACAATAGTTGCCACCATAAGTGCCGTAGCAACCTCTCCAGCAGACATATTCCAAACAGCAATAGCGTAACGTGAAAAGGCTGTGGTAATACCGTTATACGCCATGAACCAGAGGAAGATAGACCCCAGCAAGAAGAAGAGGGAGCCTTTGACTTCCCGAGGCAAGTCCTGACTGATCTGCTCTGCCATTTCCTCCGCAACCTCCTCTACCCTCATCTTGTTCTCATTAATTTTCCAACGTAAAATAGCAAAGCTGACCAACAAGATAAGCGCGACAGCTAGAAAAGCAGCAGTATAGTCTGGTTTGTCAGACTTTCCGACCAGCAAACGAATGGCCAGTAAAGCAAAGATTGCTCCAACCGCTCCCATTAGATTAATCACAGCATTTGCCTTACTCCGCAATTCTTTTGGCGTTAAGTCTGGCATCAGAGCCACAGCAGGAGCACGAGAGATGGACATGGCAAGAAGGGCAATCCCCAAACCCAAATTGAAGAGCCAGAAGGAGTCATGATTGGTCGCATAGGGAAGAAGCAGCAGTCCTAGAATAGATAGGACTGTTCCTACAAAGACAAAAGGAACCCGACGTCCATGTTTACAATTTATTCGATCGGAAATCGCACCAAAAAATGGTAGCAGAAATAAGGATAGAATATTGTCCAAGGACATCACAAAACCTGTCCAAGTCTTATCTAGCTCAAACTGATTTTCTAAAATCAAAGGGATAATGACATCGTACAATTGCCAGAAAGCAGAAATTCCCAAGAATGCCATACCAATATAAATGGTGCGTTTGTAATTGAGTTTCATAATTTTCTCCTCAAATGTAGTGGCTAGAAAGGACCAATCTTGTAAAAATTGAATGAGAAGGTTACCATTTTTATAATTTTATTATACACAATAAAGAAAAGGGTATCAAGAATGTTGTGATTACAGTTTTGGTATCTGTTCCCTTGCTTATGATGGTGATGCCGTCTATCCAAAATACTCTTGGCAGTGCATTTATGGTGTATAGTTTCTTTTATAATTCATTGAAGCTAAATCCAGATAGCTCTACTACAGATAATGGATTAGAGTACTATGCCCGCCTTTCTGCAACCAATAATAGTACCGGTAGCATAGAATACTCTTCAAAGAACTGGGATACAAGCAGTGTTTATGATATATATAGTTTAGTGGAAAATAGTGCATATAAATGAATTGTCAAAGTTGATGAAACTAGATTAACAGGGAATCCTGTAACTGGAATATACAGTACAACTTTGTTGTAACATGCACTTACAAGAGAGAAAATGTTACTTGATCGGATATTAGCAGTATCCTTTTCAGGAAAATTAGGAGCTGGAGAAATAGCAAGTGTAAACCTGCCATTAGCATGTATTTCATCTAATTCATAAACAGTTATTCTTAAACAGAGTCGCTACCTTCTGTAGGAGTGTTTATGCAACTGTTGTGAAAAGCGATTTAATCTATAGCCTGTTTAATTCCTTTTCCTAGTCTGTGTAGTAAGCTGAATTGCTTACAGGTAATCAATTGTATTGTAGCGGTTGTAGAAAAATCAGACTTAATTACTGCTAGTAAAAATGATTGTCAGGTAGCCCATAAAAAAAATAAAGGTAAAAATATCCTACCCAATACAGGTTCTCGTGCAAATCTATCAGTTTACTACTTGTTGTCTACTTTACTCTTGAAAAGAATATAAAAAATCAGTCATTGTAACGAGCTAAGTCAAATACAATGACCGATTTTTATGTTTTAAAGTAATTCTTTATGAAACACTATTTTGTGTTACTTCAAGCGTTCTAAGTAATAGGTTGTCAAACGTGGAATCGTCAATTTAGCACCATTCTCATCGGGAAGGAGCTCGAAAGGTTCGGTTGGAATGAAGTTAGAAGAAAATACCAGACGATAATGGCTGTCTGCTGGTAAGTCCAAATGAACATCAAAGAGTTCATTATCGTTGAAATTGTTAACAATTAAAATTTCTTCCTCATCGCTAGTCCGTTTAAATGCATATAGATTAGCCTCTGGATCAATTTTTACCCAATCAAATCCTTTTTCATATGCTTGGTAGTCATATTTCCAGAAAGAGTCATGCTCCTTATAAAAAGTAGAAAGTTCTTTCATCATTTGGGCAAAAGATTGGTGAACTGGATAGAGTAGAAGCCCCCAATCCATTTCTGTATATTCGTGCCACTCACGGATATGTCCCCATTCATTTCCCATGAAGAGCAGTTTCTTTCCAGGGTGGGCAAAATAGTAACTGTAATAAGCACGAGCTAAGTGGAACTTATCTTCATAGTTACCGTTCATCTTATCTATGATGGATAGTTTTCCATGTACCACCTCGTCATGTGACAAAGGTAGGAGGAATTGTTCGGTTTGGTTATAGTACATACCGAATGTTAATTCGTTAGAATGGTATTTCCGGTAGATAGATGGACGCTCCATGAATTTTAGGGTATCGTTCATCCATCCGAGGTCCCATTTCATATCAAATCCGAGGCCACCTTGGTCTAGCGAGTGTGTGACCTTAGGATAGCTGGAAGAATCTTCTGCAATCATGAGAACACCCTTGAATTCTTGGTGTACCAAGGCATTGACTCGTTTGATAAAGTCTATAGCTGCATGATTTAGTTTATCTTCTTCGGTTTCTCCACGCCAATAAAGTAAGTAGGAGAGAGCATCTACACGAATTCCGTCAAAATGAAATTCTTTGAGCCAATATTTGATATTGGAAAGAAGGAATGATCGTGTTAAACCTTTTCCTAAATCAAAATTTGCTGTTCCCCACTGGCGATTCTCGCGGTCATGCTCTTCTGGATATTCATATAACCAACTACCATCAAATTGATAGAGACCATGAGCATCCTTACAGAAATGTAGGGGAACCCAATCTAGAATAACTCCGATTCCAGCTTGGTGGCACTGGTCTATGAGATATTTCAGTTCATCAGGCTTACCGTAACGGCTGGTAGGACTATAGTAACCTGTCACCTGGTATCCCCAAGAAGCATCGAGTGGATGTTCTGTAATTGGCAAGAGCTCAATGTGAGTGTAATTGTTCTCTTTAACATAATCAATCAAGAGAGGAGCGATTTCCTTGTAGGAATAGAAAGCATCCGCAGGAGCTCCACTCTCATTTTTATTAGCAAAGCGCTGTTTCCAAGAGCCTAAATGGACTTCGTAGATAGAAACAGGGGATTGTTTGAAATCATAGTTTACCCGGTTATACATCCATATGTCATCTTTAAATTTGTAGCGGCTATTATAGGTCGTCGAAGCAGTGTTTGGTCGTAGTTGGCTAAACTGTGCGTAAGGATCTGCTTTATAGAGTTCCCAGCCTTGTTGAGTAATAATTAGATATTTATAATTGTTAAAAGACTTGAGATCAGCGACGTATAGCGAAAAAATACCATCGTGTTCATGTTCCATAGGATGTGTTCGTTGCCAAGCATTAAAGTCACCAATCAGAAAAACTTGGGTAGCATTTGGGGCGTAGACACGGAATTGGGTACCTAGAATTTTATTCCGTTCTTTAATAATATGAGCTCCCATCTTTTCATAAAGAGTCGTGTGCTCACCGGAATTCATATAATATAGGTCTAAATCAGTAAATTCTGTCATAGCAATCTCCATTACTGAAAAGGAGTGGACGGCAGTCGCACTCCAGTTCAGTTTTCATTTTTATAAATTTATCCGCTGATTTCGCGATAGAGCCAGATATATTTTTCTGCTGATGCAGTCCAGCTAAAATCACGATTCATAGCTTGTTCAACCATTTTCAACCAATCTTCTGGTCGATCGTAGTAGGTCTGAAGGGCTAAGTCATAAACTTGCTTCATATTATAGGCATCCTTGCCACCGAACGTGAATCCAGTTCCTTCTTTTGTTTCCATATGATAAGGCTGGACAGTGTCTACTAGTCCACCAGTTTCACGTACTAGTGGTAGAGTTCCGTAGTGCATGGAAATCAGCTGGCTGATACCACAAGGTTCAAACATGGATGGCATGAGGAATAAATCACTTGCTGCGTAGATTTGATGGGCTAACGGTTCATTGTACCCACGATAAAAGGCGAATTTATCAGGGTAAGCATGTTTAAAGTGATTAAATGCATTTTCTATGTCTGTTTCACCATTACCAAGGATTACAAATTGAACATGTGCCTGGAGTAAATGTCCCAAAACCTCAGTCAATAGATAAAATCCTTTTTGCCAAGTCAAACGAGAAACAATCCCCACCAAAATAACATTTTCGTCTTGAGGCAGACCAAACTGTGCTTGAAGAGCCAGTTTATTTTTTTTCTTATCAGCTAAGTTTGTTAAGCTGTAATTGGCTACTAAATAGTTGTCTGTGCTACTGTCCCAACTATCGTAATCAATACCGTTGACAATGCCGACTAAGTCATGTTTGCGAAGTTCTAACACATGTTGCATGTTTTCACCGAATTCTTCAATCAAAATTTCATGAGCATATGTTTCAGAAACGGTCGTCACTTTATCAGCATAGAGAATTCCTAATTTCATGAAACTGATGCATTCATCATGGAAACGAGCAATACCGTCTAAATAATAGCTGTAGTCCATTCCTAGAGCTGACCAAAGGGCTTGTTTGTGGAAAATGCCTTGAAAAGCTAGGTTGTGAATGGTGAATACATGTTTGATGTTCCGAAATTCTTCACGATAGCTATAAAAAGTACGACAAAGGAAAGGAAGAGCAGCAGTGTGCCAGTCGTGAGTATGTATGACATCTGGGAAGAAGTTCAAGGCTTCTAATAAACGACACGTAGCATGCTGGAAGAAACCAAACCGCATAGCATCATCGTCATAACCATAAAGCTCCTCGCGTTCGAAGAAATCACGATGTTCGATGAAGTAGAAGGTTACTCCTTCAATGACTTGACTATAAACATTAGCCATAGATTGAATATCACCTGCACGTACATCGTAGCTAGATACGTAATCAAAATCTGAATGATTATTAATTGCAATTTTTTTATAAAGTGGTAGAACTACTCGGACATCCAACCCCTGTTTTACCAATTCTTTAGGCAAGGAACCGATAACATCGGCCAAACCACCAGTCTTGATGAATGGAAGTCCTTCAGATGCTACAAAGAGAACAGATTTTTTACTCATAGAATCTCCTTAATTATATAATTTGGTGAGCCTTTATATAGGCTGGGGATTCTTGACTTCCCTTAATATCAGTTGGATGAATAATCTTGGTAGATTTGTCAATGATAGCATTCTCGATATTTGCACCACTTTTAATTGTAACACCATTCAATATGATAGAGTTTTTGATCGTTACACCATCTTCAATAATGACATCGCGGTCAATAACAGAGTTTTCGACTTGACCATTAATGTTAGCACCATTTGAAATCAAGCTACGTTTGACCTCTGCCAGAGGACCGTATAGGCTTGGTGAACTGTCACTAGTTTGTGTATGAATAGGCCAGTCATGCTTGAAGAGGAGTTTACGAGTATCTTGATCAATCAGTTCAATCTGAGTATTGAAGTAGGCGGAAACAGTATTGATACAAGCTACAAAGTCACGATGAGCATAACCCATGATTTTATATTGGTCCACGGTATCACGAAGAATATCTTTGAGCCAATAAAGCGAAGATACTTTGTTGGCACGTTTAATCAAATCAATAAAGGTTTCGCGTTTCATGATATAGGCTTCTAAGGAAACTGGACGATTTTTGTATTTACCATGATTTTCTTCAAAAGCTACAACTCGTCTGTCATCACCAAATTTAAGTGTTTGGCAACCAATGAAGTTTTCTTTAGCATTTGTTACATTTTTATATAGAACAGTTATATCTGCACCCGTTTTTAAATGCTCATCCATGACTTTTGTGAAATCTTGACCATAGATGAAGTAAGATGGTGCAATTAAGACATATTCTTTATCTGAGTTTTCGATATAGTGAATATTATCGGAAAAAGCGTTGATATCGTGCTGGTAAACAGAATTTGGGTCACTCGTACTGTTCAGCAAACGAAGTGAACCACGTTTACTATTGATATTATAATGTTTCCCAGTTCCGACGTGCTGAATCGTTGAACGCATTTTTACGGGCATATAGACTTGAAACTCTGTAATGCCTGAGTTGGACATATTGGATAATGGGAAGTCAATCAAGCGATAACGGCCGAGGAAACCAAAAGCTTGCACGCCACGGTGCCCCATAACATCACCAAAATGAACATTATTGCCGTCAATATTTACAATTCCTAGGGTATTTCTTAACATAGTAGTCCTTTCTTATTGGTTCACATTCTTGTCGATCAAGAGGATGTTGTCAGGTTCTCCAGAGAGTTTAATTCCGTCTGCAATTTTGATATTTTCAGCAACGATAACGTAATCAAGCTCTGCGTTTTCTCCAATGACAGCTCCAGGTAGAAGTACAGAATTTTTAACAACTGCACCTTTCTCGACTTGAACGTCTGTTGAAATAACAGAATGTTCAATGTTGCCATCGATGATAGCACCTTTGTCAATGTAAGCCGATTTAACAGTAGCAGTTGCACCGATAACCTGAGCAGGGGAACCTTTGTCTTCAGAGTAGATTCTCCAAGAACGGTCAGATAAGTCTAGGTCATTTGCATGATCAATCAGGTCCATATTTGATTCCCAGAGGCTATTAACAGTTCCGACGTCTTTCCAATAGCCACGGAAAGGATGAGCAATCAGAGTACGACCATCTGCTAAATATTTTGGAATGATATCATGGCCGAAGTCATGTGAGGAAGTATCCAATGCATCATCTTCCAGTAAGTATTTTCTTAGTGTTTTCCAAGTGAAGATGTAAATACCCATAGAAGCGAGATTGCTCTTAGGATTTGCTGGTTTTTCTTCAAATTCTTCGATGCGATATTCTTCATCAGTATTCATGATACCAAAGCGAGAAGCCTCTTTTATTGGCACTTCGATAACAGCGATAGTAGCATCAGCATTTTTCTGCATGTGAGTTTCCAAAAGTTTGTCATAATTCATCTTGTAGATGTGGTCACCAGATAGGATAAGGACATACTCAGGGTCATGCAAATCGATGAAATCGATATTTTGAGTAATGGCATCAGCTGTTCCTTTATAAAGTCCGAACCCTTCAATTTTTTCACTTGGTGGAAGAACAAAGATACCAGATCCTTGTACATCTAGTCCCCATCGTTGCGATTGGGCAACGTAGGAGTTAAGTAGAACGGGCTCATACTGTGTCAGGACACCAACGATGTCAATACCAGAGTTTGCACAGTTACTGAGAGGGAAGTCGATAATGCGGTATTTTCCGCCAAAGGCTACAGCAGGTTTGGCGACTTTTTTTGTCAAACCTTCCAGACGGGTGCCCCGTCCACCCGCAAGAATCATTGCTAACAATTTATTTTGAGCCATCTAACACACTCCTTAAAATTTGATACTTACATTATAGCATAAATAAAAAAAGAATGAAAGCGATTTCTGTAAAACAATTTGAATAATTTACAAACTATTTTACAAAAGCTTTCATTCTTATATGTAAGCCAAAAATTTAAAGACTATTTATCAAATTGAATTTCTTCAAGTAGAAAAGTAATGAAACGTTCCCCCATATCAGAAAGGGTTGTTTTTTCATGTTGGATATAAACTAGTTCGATTTGATCGTCGTAGTCTAGTGGTATGGAAATAATCTGATCTCCGTTGAGGTTGGAGTTAAGAATACCTGTAGCAATCGTATAACCGTCTAAACCAATCATTAGGTTAAATAGGGTGGCTCGGTCAGATACAACGATGGATTTTTTATGGTGTTCTTGTGATAGGATTTCTTCTGAGAAATAGAAAGAATTGTGAAGACCTTGCTCGTAACTTAAATATGGAAAGTCTACTAAATCCTCTAATGTTAGAATAGATTTTTTTGCCAATGGACTATTCTGGCTGACAAAGACATGAGGACGTGCAGTGAAGAGATGGGTATGACTGAGACGGTTGTCGTCTAAGAGCTTTAAGAGAACATCACGGTTGAAGTTATTGAGGAAGATGACCCCAATCTCTGAACGGAAGTTCTTCACATCATCGATAATTTCCCAAGTCCGTGTTTCCCGTAGGAAGAGTTCATAATCTTCCATTTCAGTCTCTTTTAAAAGAGAAACAAAGGCGTTAACAACGAAGGCATAATGTTGAGAAGATACGCTAAAGAGCTGTCGTTTTGCACCAGGATTTTTGTAGCGTTCTTCCAATAATTCGGTTTGCTCTACAACTTGACGAGCATAAGAAAGAAACTCAATGCCGTCCTTGGTTAATGTAATCCCCTTAGGGTTTCGGTGAAAAATCTTAATTCCCATTTCTCGTTCTAAGTCTCGAACGGCATTGGATAAACTGGGTTGAGTGATGAAGAGTTGCTTAGAGGCTTCATTCATGCTCCCAGTTTCGGCTATTTTGATAATGTAATGTAACTGTTGAATTCTCATAATCTTATTGTACCATTTGTACTAAGAATTGACAAAAATATAGAAAAAATGTATAATCCAAACAATCAACCTTTAATTAAGTTCAGAGAAGCTTAAAAGGATACAGGACAAAGGCAGATTCTGTCTACTTTTCGTGTAACCTTGCTGATTGGCAAGGTTTTTTCTATAACTGGTTGATAGATATTCTATTTTCTGGAGGATAGTCCAATGTTATTGCAAGAAATGATGACAGTCGTTGAGCAAGTGCAGATAGCACCACGAATTTTTTCCTTAATTTTAGAAGGAAAATTGGTTCAGGAAATGACGGCTGGTCAGTTTGTTCACATTCGCGTACCGGACAAGTCTATGCTACTTAGACGGCCCATCTCCATCTCTGATATCGACAGAGGGCTGAATCGTTGTCGTCTTATTTATCGAACGGAAGGGCAAGGAACAGAATTATTTTCTACCTTGCAGGTTGGACAAGAACTAGATGTAATGGGCCCCTTAGGAAATGGTTTTCCAACGGAGTTCCTCAAAAAAGGAGATAAAGTTCTGATTGTAGGAGGAGGAATTGGTGTTCCACCTCTAGTGGAATTAGCCAAGCAAATCAAGAATAAAGGAGTAGATATCCTGTCTATTATTGGATTTGCCAATAAAGATGCTACAATCTTAGAAAGTGAATTAAACCAGTATAGCAACGTTCTTGTTACTACAGATGATGGGAGTTATGGTCAAAAAGGTCATGTCGGTCACATTATTGACAATCTAGGCACGGAATTTCAGGCGATTTATGCTTGTGGAGCACCTGGAATGATGACTTATCTAGACAAGAAATTCCAAAATCACCCACATGCTTATCTTTCCTTAGAATCTCGGATGGCTTGTGGTATGGGAGCTTGTTATGCCTGTGTTGTCAAGGAAAAAGGTGGTCAAGACCATGAAAATAAACGTGTCTGTAAGGACGGGCCTGTGTTTGCAACAGGCAGTCTAGTTTTATAGGAGGTAGCAGGATGACAGAAAATCGATTAGCAGTTTCTCTACCAGGGTTAAATTTAAAAAATCCCATCATTCCAGCTTCTGGTTGTTTTGGGTTTGGTCAAGAATATGCTGGTTATTACGATTTGAATAAATTGGGCTCCATCATGATAAAGGCAACGACTAAGCAAGCTCGCTATGGGAATCCAACCCCTCGTGTCGCTGAGACACCATCAGGTATGCTCAATGCAATTGGGTTGCAAAATCCTGGTGTCGACGCTGTTGTATCTGAGAAGCTACCTTGGTTGGCCCATCATTTTCCAGAACTTCCTATTATTGCAAATGTAGCGGGTTTTTCAAATGAAGAATATGCTTATGTGGCTGGCAAGATTTCACAGGCTCCTAACGTTAAGGCTATTGAATTAAATATCTCTTGTCCCAATGTGGACCATGGAAACAATGGTTTACTAATTGGTCAAGTTCCTGAATTGGCTTATGACGCAGTAAAGGCAGCCGTAGAGAGTTCTTCGGTACCTGTATATGTTAAGTTGACACCAAGTGTGGCAGATATAGGTCTCATTGCCAAGGCTGTAGAAGATGCTGGGGCCAGCGGATTTACGATGGTAAATACTTTGGTCGGTATGCGATTTGACTTGAAAAATCGCATACCCATCCTTGCTAATGGAACTGGTGGTATGTCTGGGCCGGCTATTTTTCCGGTTGCTCTTAAGCTAATTCGTCAAGTAGCACAGATGAGCAAACTACCTATCATTGGTATGGGTGGAGTTGATTCAGCCGATAAAGCTTTAGAGATGTTTTTAGCTGGTGCATCTGCTATTGGTGTTGGTACAGCTAACTTCACAGATCCGTTCATTTGCCCCAAAATCATCCAGGAACTACCTCGTCGAATGGACCATTATGGTATAGGAAGCCTAGAGGAGTTTCGCCAAGAAGTTAGGATTATGTTGACAACTGCTAAACATTGACAGTAGTCAAACAAAAGAGTAGAATAGATAAAAGTAGAATAATCCTTTAACTAAGTCCAGAGAGGCGAAGAAGGGTCACAGGTTTTAAGGCATGTTTTGCCTACTTTTTGTGTAACCTTCGCTGATTTGGCGGAGGTTTGTTTTTGTGTAGGAGGTATCATGAAAGAAGAACGTCCCATTATTGCCCTTGACTTTGCTAGTTTTGCAGAAGTAAAGGAGTTTTTACAACAGTTTCCTACTGAGGAAAAGCTATATGTCAAAGTCGGTATGGAGCTCTACTACTCAGTTGGGCCAGAGATTGTCCGGTATATCAAGTCCTTGGGACATAGTATTTTTCTTGATTTGAAATTACATGATATTCCTAACACAGTCGAATCAGCCATGCGCATACTGGCGGAACTTGAAGTAGATATGACCAATGTTCACGCAGCAGGTGGTTTGGAGATGATGCAGGCGGCTCGTAGGGGGCTTGGAAATCAGGCACGTTTGATTGCGGTGACTCAGTTGACTTCCACTTCGGAGGAACAAATGCAGAGCGACCAGAACATACAGACCAGTTTACAGGAGTCCGTTGTTCGCTATGCTCAGCTAACGGAAAAGGCAGGTTTAGACGGTGTCGTCTGCTCAGCTCAAGAGGTTGGTCTCATCAGAGAAGCTACTCAAACAGGATTCATCTGCCTGACACCTGGTATTCGACCGACAGGTAGTGCAAGTGGTGACCAAAAACGCATCATGACGCCCCGTCAGGCTGCGGAGATTGGTTCGTCTTATATTGTTGTAGGCCGTCCTATTACCCAGGCGGAAAATCCCGTTCAAGTCTATCAGGCTATTAAAAAGGAGTGGAGTGGGGAATAAAGTAATATATAAGGCAGCTATTGACCGTCCGATTGGCAACGATTATCCATCGTCGTGAGGACAAGGAAGATAAATGGATTTTGACTAGACTTACTGAGCAAGTTAGTCTAACTTAAATTCAAATGACAAAACATTTTTTAGACAGTATTTCGCTTCAGGGATTGAAAAGATTGAAGAATAGTACGATACAAAGGAGAAAATTATGACACTTGCAAGCAAGATAGCATCACATCTTTTAGATATTAAAGCAGTTTATCTACGTCCAGATAAACCATTTACATGGGCATCCGGGATTAAATCACCAATTTACACAGATAATCGTATCACGTTGTCCTATCCAGACACGCGTAATTTGATAGAGACAGGTTTTGTAGAGGTTATAAAAGAAGCCTACCCAGAGGTAGAAGTTATTGCTGGAACAGCTACAGCAGGGATTCCTCATGGGGCTATCATCGCAGACCGTATGAATCTTCCTTTTGCTTATATTCGTAGTAAAGCTAAGGAACATGGGGCAGGAAATCAAGTGGAAGGCCGTATTGTTAAAGGACAAAAAATGGTAGTTGTTGAAGATCTGATTTCGACAGGTGGATCTGTCCTTGATGCTGTTGCTGCAGCGGAGCGAGAAGGAGCTGAGGTACTAGGTGTAGTAGCAATTTTCACCTACCAGTTACCTAAGGCTGAACGGAATTTTGATAATGCTGGTGTTGAGCTAGTGACCCTTTGTGATTATTCTGAACTGATAAAGGTTGCCAAGGTTAAAGGTTATATCGATGCTAACGGTTTGATGCTTTTGAAAAAGTTCCGTCAGAACCCTGAAAACTGGTTAGATTAATTATTAATATAGTCATTAGAAAAGATGAGATGTACTGAATATTGCATCTCCCATATTATTCAGAGAGCGGTATGGAACTTATGTAACTACCTGACAGGTTCCTGATGATTTTGAGGGCGGTAAGGCTCGTCATCTCTTGCAATTCTTATCACAAATCTTGTTATTAGCCAGTACAGGATTAGCTCAATCCCCGTTTCAGGTAAAAAGGAGTAAACGATGCACCATTCAACGTGGCATGACTTGATTAAGGCGAAATTGCCTGAACATTACTTTGGCAAAATCAATCAGTTCTTAGACCTTGTCTATGCAGGCGGAACCATCTATCCACCAAGGGAAAAAGTCTTTGCTGCTATTCAGGAAACAGCTTTGGAGGACGTTAAGGTGGTTATTTTGGGACAGGATCCCTACCACGGACCCGGTCAAGCACAGGGACTATCTTTTTCAGTACCTGATAGTATACCTGCTCCGCCATCTCTTCAAAATATCCTCAAGGAATTAGCAGAAGATGTTGGAGTAAAAACAAGCCATGATTTGACCTCGTGGGCAAAACAAGGGGTTCTTCTCTTGAATGCCTGCCTCACAGTTCCTGAAGGTAAGGCCAACGGTCATGCTGGGCAGATTTGGGAACCTTTTACAGATGCTATTATCAAAGTTGTTAATGAACTGGAGCAGCCTGTGGTCTATATTCTTTGGGGTGCTTATGCCCGCAAGAAAAAAGTCTTGATTACAAATCCCCATCACTTCATTATTGAATCGGCACATCCAAGCCCCTTATCAGCTTATCGAGGATTTTTCGGCAGTAGACCTTTTTCTCGGACAAATGACTATTTAGAATCGAAAGGTAAGCAAGCAATCAATTGGACACTATCGTAGCAAAATTGTGTGGTTATTATTTATTATAAAGGAGTGAAGTATGCTTTTAATCAAAAATGGACGGGTTATTGATTCAAAGACTCAGCTAGATAAGATTTGTGATATTCTTGTAGATGGAGAGAAAATTGTAAAAATTGCAGAACATATTGATAGTGTTGGTCATGAAGTGATTGATGCTACAGGATTAGTCGTTGCTCCAGGTCTGGTAGATGTACATGTACATTTTAGAGAACCAGGCCAAACTCATAAGGAAGATATCCATACGGGCGCATTATCGGCAGCTGCAGGAGGATTTACTTCTGTTGTTATAATGGCCAATACTAATCCGACGATTTCAACAGTTGAAACGTTGCAAGAGGTATTAGACTCAGCTAACAAAGAAGCGATTAATATTTATAGCGTCGCAACTATTACTCAGCAGTTTGATGGTCAAAATCTGACTGATTTTGCTAGTCTCATCAAGGCAGGAGCAGTTGCTCTTTCCGATGATGGTATTCCCTTAACCAATGCAGGTGTAGTTCGAAAAGCTATGCAGAAAGCTAAAGAACTTGATATTCTATTGAGTCTTCATGAAGAAGACCCCAATCTAAATGGAGTCTTAGGACTCAATGAACAAGTAGCTGAAAAGCATTTTCATGTTTGTGGAGCGACAGGTGTTGCAGAGTATAGTATGGTAGCTCGAGATGTCATGATTGCATATGAAACTGGTGCGAAAGTTCATATCCAACACTTGTCAAAAGCTGAATCGGTTAAGGTAGTCGAATTTGCTCAAGCTCTTGGTGCCACTGTCACTGCAGAAGTTGCTCCGCAACACTTTTCAAGGACCGAGGATTTACTTTTAACCAAGGGAGCGAATGCTAAAATGAATCCTCCTCTTCGACTAGAGTCAGATAGATTAGCAGTTATTGAGGGACTAAAATCAGGTGTTATATCAGTTATTGCTACTGATCATGCGCCTCATCATGCTGATGAAAAAAATATTGCGGATATAACTCAAGCTCCTTCGGGTATGACAGGACTTGAAACCTCTCTTTCTTTAGGATTGACTCATTTAGTAGCAGATGGTCATTTAACGCTTATGCAACTATTGGAGAAGATGACCTACAATCCGGCTCAACTTTATGGTCTGGATGCAGGCTATTTAGCAGAGGAGGGGCCGGCAGACTTGGTGATTTTTGATCCGATTATAGATCGCTTAGTTACAGCTGACTTTGCTTCTAAGTCAGCAAATTCTCCATTTATTAATGATCACTTAAAAGGAGAAGTATATTACACCATTGCTAGAGGGCAAGTAGTTTATAGAAAGTAAAAAATAGGTCAGGTTATACCTGCCTATTTTGTTTAGTTAAATTGAGTCCGAAGGGGACTAAGTTTTCTTCTTTTTTTAAGATACGTCGGATATTTTCCTTATGGCGAATGATGACAAAACTTCCAAGGAAAACAATGATTACTGTAAAAAGCCAGTCATAACCATCTAGCAAGAAGGGGATTATTGGAAAAATCAGAGCTCCGAGGATACCTGCTCCAGCAGCTACTACGCTTGACATGGAAACCATGGATGTTAAATAGAGACAGAGTATAAAGACGACAATCAAGTAGAGACAGAAGCTAGGAGCAAAGCCCATTAACATGCCAGCAGAGGTTGCCACCGCCTTTCCACCTTTGAAATTGGCAAAGATTGGGAAGGTATGACCTAAAACAGCAACCAGGCCAAAGACAATTGGGGAGATGCCTTCTGCATGCAGCAAGATTGGCAAAAAGGTCGCAAGTGTTCCTTTTAGAAAATCAATCAGGAAAACAACCAGACCAGCTCGTTTACCGAGAATTCGAAAGGTATTAGTAGTACCAGTATTGCCAGAACCATGCTCGCGAATGTTAATATTAAAGAATACCTGTCCAATCCAGAGACCGGATGGAACTGATCCCAACAAATACGCAACAATAATTAATATACAATTCAATAACATAGTTTTATTATACCATACTTTCAACTGATTTTACCTAATTGCTTAGAAATGCCCTGTTCCAGCCGAAAGAAAGCAGAAAAATTTTGCAAAATTACCGAAAAACCTGTAATATAGAAAGGATGACAAGTATGGAGGTCAGATTTGGCTAAGAAAGAAATTAATATAAATAATTACAATGATGATGCCATTCAGGTATTAGAAGGGTTGGATGCTGTTCGTAAACGTCCAGGAATGTATATTGGCTCGACAGATGGAAATGGTTTGCACCACATGGTCTGGGAAATTGTCGACAATGCTGTCGATGAAGCCTTATCTGGTTTCGGTGACCACATTGATGTAACGATAAATAGGGACGGCAGTCTTTCTGTTTCTGACCGTGGTCGTGGTATGCCTGTCGGTATGCATGCAACAGGCAAGCCAACCGTAGAAGTTATCTTCACTGTTCTCCACGCAGGTGGTAAGTTCGGTCAAGGTGGCTACAAGACCTCGGGAGGTCTTCACGGGGTTGGTTCTTCGGTGGTCAATGCCCTGTCTAGCTGGTTGGAAGTTGAGATTACCCGTGATGGAGCTGTCTATAAGCAACGTTTTGAGCAAGGTGGTAAGCCTGTTACGACATTGGAGAAGATTGGTACTGCACCAAAATCAAAAACAGGTACAAAGGTAACCTTTATGCCTGATGATACCATTTTCTCGACAACAGACTTCAAGTTCAACACCATTGCCGAACGTTTGAAAGAGTCAGCCTTCTTGCTGAAACAAGTTACCATGACTCTGACAGATGAGCGGACGGGTGAGCAGGAAGAATACCATTACGAAAATGGCGTACAAGATTTTGTTTCCTACCTGAATGAAGACAAGGAAACCTTGACACCAGTCCTTTATTTTGAAGGTGAGGATGCAGGTTTCCAAGTCCAAGTTGCCATGCAGTACAATGACGGCTATTCAGACAATATCCTGTCCTTTGTTAACAACGTTCGTACCAAGGATGGTGGTACCCACGAAACAGGTCTGAAACTAGCCATTACCAAGGCTATGAATGACTATGCTCGTAAGACAGGTTTGTTGAAAGAGAAAGACAAAAACTTGGAAGGTTCAGACTATCGTGAGGGTCTGTCAGCTGTTCTTTCAATCCTTGTTCCAGAAGAACATCTACAGTTTGAAGGACAGACCAAGGACAAATTAGGTAGTCCCTTGGCACGCCCAGTGGTAGATGGTATTGTTTCGGACAAGTTAACCTTCTTCCTTTTGGAAAATGGCGAGCTAGCTTCAAATCTAGTCCGCAAAGCCATTAAGGCGCGTGATGCCCGCGAGGCCGCTCGTAAGGCCCGTGACGAATCCCGAAATGGTAAGAAGAACAAGAAGGATAAGGGACTTTTATCAGGTAAATTAACCCCAGCCCAGTCTAAAAATCCAGCTAAAAATGAACTTTATCTGGTCGAGGGTGACTCAGCCGGTGGTTCTGCCAAACAAGGTCGTGACCGCAAGTTCCAAGCCATTCTACCCTTGCGTGGTAAAGTCATTAACACCGCCAAGGCCAAAATGGCGGACATTCTCAAAAATGAAGAAATCAATACCATGATTTATACAATCGGTGCTGGTGTTGGCTCAGACTTCACTATTGAAGATGTGAACTATGACAAAATTATTATCATGACCGATGCGGATACGGACGGTGCTCACATTCAGACCCTCTTGCTGACTTTCTTCTATCGCTATATGAGACCATTGGTTGAAGCAGGCCGGGTTTACATTGCTCTTCCGCCCCTTTATAAGATGTCAAAAGGTAAGGGAAAGACTGAAAAGATTGCTTATGCTTGGTCTGATGGGGAATTGGAAGACCTCCGCAAGGATTTTGGTAAAGGCTTTATCCTTCAACGTTATAAGGGACTTGGTGAGATGAATGCCGATCAGCTTTGGGAAACGACCATGAACCCTGAAACCCGTACTCTCATCCGTGTGACCATTGAAGATTTGGCGCGTGCAGAACGTCGCGTGTCTGTCCTCATGGGCGATAAGGTCGAGCCACGCCGTAAGTGGATTGAGGATAATGTTAAGTTTACCTTGGAAGAGGCGACTGCATTTACCAAATAATCTCAGGAAGTTGAGGTAGAGTATGGTATTAGAAAATAAATTGGGGATTGAAAATTCGGCTGAGTTGGCCCGTCTTGAAGAACAAATCAGCAAGAAAAAAGCGGCTCAACTATTTGAAACTGGTCAATTGTTCCAGCTTGAAGTAGGGACATTTGCAGGTTTGGCACAGATTCATAGAGCCTTGTTTGAAGAGATTTATGATTTTGCAGGAAAGATTCGAGAGGTCAACATTGCCAAAGATAATTTTCAATTTGCACCTCGGATTTTTCTAGAGCAATCCTTGGACTATATTGACAAACTACCGCATCAAACCTTTGATGAGATTGTTGAAAAATATGCGGATATGAACATTGCGCATCCTTTCCGTGAGGGAAACGGACGTAGTATGCGAATCTGGTTGGATTGCATGTTCCGAGCTAGTCTGGGGAAGGTTGTTGATTGGAATCGGATTGATAAGGCCGAGTATTTCAATGCTGTGGTCAGAAGTCATGTATCGACAGGAGAGCTAAAATATCTCTTGCTACAAGCTTTAACGGATGATCTTGGGCGAACTACCTATTTCAAGGGTATCGACCATTCTTATTATTATGAAGGCTACAACCTCTATCGGATAGAGGAATTATAAATCTAGCACAAACAAACTATGTGAGGTGTTTTATGCCACTAACCATTCCTAAATTGCCCCAGACAGCGAAGAACTGGGCAAGCAAGCAGAAGGCGCAGCTAAGCCAAGTGGACTTGAAGGAAAAGTTTGACTTGGCCCTTCAGTCGTGGAAGTCTAAAAAGACAGAAACAGAAGCGGCTCAACTTCTTGCTGATTCTGATAAAATGGAGGAATTTCTCCAAGATGTTGAATTGAAATTGAAGAAGGTTCCCCTTGCTGGTGAAAACCTGGCGGTTGTTCCGGGTATGATTTCTCTTGTCCGCAGTTATATCAAACGTGACTATCATGAAGTGCCTAAGGGCGTTCTTTTGGCAACAGTAGGAGCCCTAATTTATTTCTTTAGTCCTGTTGATGCTCTGCCGGATTTTCTTCTAGGAGCTGGTTTGCTGGACGATGCTTTTGTTCTAGGTGCTTGTTTAAAACTCATCAAGTCAGACTTAACGGACTTCCGTGACTGGCAAGCAAGCCAGCACAAGATAGAGGAGTAGCTTTGCTATTTTCAAAAAGGAAAATAAATTTCTAGTCAAGAAACAAAGAAAGGATTGTTGAGTTAGCAAGTCTAGCTTGGCAAGGGATCAGTGAAGAACTTGTCCCTTTGTATCTTAATTTATGTCTAACATTCAAAACATGTCCCTTGAGGACATCATGGGAGAGCGTTTTGGTCGCTACTCCAAATACATTATTCAGGAGCGGGCTCTTCCGGACATTCGTGACGGTCTCAAGCCCGTACAACGTCGGATTCTTTATTCTATGAATAAAGACGGCAACACCTTTGACAAGGGCTATCGTAAGTCTGCCAAGTCAGTCGGTAATATCATGGGGAATTTCCACCCGCACGGTGATTCCTCTATTTATGATGCCATGGTCCGCATGAGTCAGGACTGGAAAAACCGCGAGATTTTGGTGGAGATGCATGGAAACAACGGTTCCATGGACGGCGATCCGCCTGCGGCTATGCGTTACACCGAGGCTCGTCTATCGGAAATGGCTGGCTATCTCTTGGCTGACATCGAGAAAAAGACGGTGCCATTTGCTTGGAACTTTGACGATACGGAAAAAGAACCCACTGTGCTACCAGCTGCCTTCCCTAATCTATTGGTTAATGGAGCGACAGGAATTTCAGCTGGGTACGCTACTGACATCCCGCCGCATAATTTGTCGGAGGTCATTGATGCTGTTGTCTATATGATTGACCATCCGACTGCGAAGTTAGAAAAGTTGATGGAGTTCTTGCCTGGACCAGACTTCCCAACGGGTGCTATTATCCAAGGGGCTGACGAAATCAAGAAGGCCTATGAAACTGGTAAGGGCCGTGTCGTTGTCCGTAGCCGTTGTGAAATCGAGCAACTCAAGGCTGGCAAGAAACAGATTGTCATTACCGAGATTCCTTACGAGGTCAACAAGGCTGTTCTAGTCAAAAAGATTGACGACGTTCGTGTTAACAACAAGGTACCTGGAATTGCGGAAGTACGTGATGAGTCAGACCGGACAGGTTTGCGGATTGCCATTGAACTGAAAAAAGACAGCGATGAGCAAACTATTCTCAACTATCTGTACAAATACACCGATCTGCAAATCAATTACAACTTCAACATGGTGGCCATTGATAACTTCACACCACGTCAGGTTGGCTTGCAGAAGATTCTGTCTAGCTATATTGCCCACCGTCGTGAGATTATCATTGCCCGTTCTAAGTTTGACAAGGAAAAGGCAGAAAAACGCCTCCATATCGTAGAAGGCTTGATTCGTGTCATTTCCATTTTGGATGAAGTGATTGCCCTTATCCGTGCTTCTGAAAATAAGGCAGACGCCAAGGAAAACTTGAAAATCAGCTACGATTTCAGCGAGGAACAGGCAGAGGCTATCGTGACCTTGCAACTTTATCGCTTGACCAACACCGATATTGTGACCTTAGAAAACGAAGAAGCAGCCCTCCGTGAGCAGATTCAGATATTGGCAGCCATTATCGGAGATGAGCGGACTATGTTTAATCTCATGAAGAAAGAACTGCGTGAGGTCAAAAAGCAGTTTGGCAACCCTCGTTTGAGTGAATTACAAGATCAAGCAGAGACCATTGAAATCGATACTGCCAGCTTGATTGTGGAGGAAGAAACCTTTGTCAGCGTAACCAAGGCAGGCTATATCAAACGCACCAGTCCTCGTTCTTTCAATGCCTCAACCCTTGAAGAAATGGGCAAACGTGACGATGACCAGTTGATTTTCTTGCAGAATGCCAAGACCACTCAGCACCTCTTGCTCTTTACCAATCTTGGAAATGTCATTTATCGTCCTGTCCATGAATTAACAGATATTCGTTGGAAGGATATCGGTGAACACTTGAGCCAGACCTTGATGAATTTTGACACCAATGAAGAGATTATCTTTGCTGAATTGGTAGAGAATTTTGACGAAGGAACTTATTTCGCGGTGACCAAGTATGGTCAAATCAAACGTGTGGAGCGGAAGGAGTTTACTCCGTGGCGGACTTACAAGTCTAAGTCAACCAAGTATGCCAAACTCAAAGATACAGAGGATGTGGTTGTTACCGTATCACCTGTAGTATTAGATGACATTATGCTCATTACAGAAAAAGGTTACGCTCTGCGATTTAACATCGAAGAAGTGCCAGTCATTGGTGCTAAGGCGGCCGGTGTCAAGGCAGTCAACCTCAAGGATGAGGATATGGTGGTTGCGGCCTTTATCAGTAATACCAGCTCCGTTTATCTTTTGACCCAGCGTGGTAGCTTGAAGCGAATGGCGACGGAGGATATTCCTGTGACCAGCCGTGCTAAGCGTGGCTTGCAAGTTCTCCGTGAACTAAAGGCAAAACCACACCGTGTTTTTGCAGCTGGATCTGTCTTGACGGATCAAGGGGATTTCGATCTCTTTAGTACGGCTAGCGAGGAAGAAACAAGTAGCCAGATTTTACAGGTGACATCGAAAGCGGCTAAGGTTTACGAAGTCGATGTGACCCAGCTTAGCCTGTCTGAACGCACCAGCAACGGCAGCTTTATCTCGGAAACCATTTCTGATGAGGAAGTGTTATCGGCCTGGGTGAAATAGGAGAAGCCAGTGAAGAAGAAATACCTTGTACTCCTGATTCTGATAGTAGTCATGGTTTTGACATTGCTTGCTATGAATCTCTTTCCTGCTTTTGAGGAATGGCTTCACCAGCTGAGTGGTTGGTACTGACAAATGAAGAAATGAACCCGCTCAGGCGGGTTTTTCTATTACATAAATTATTTGAGCATTTTCTGTAAAATGATATAATTAGAATATATCGTTGAGTTATCATCGTTTGATTTATATAATTTTTAAAATTTTATAGAGGTGAGAATATGAAAAGATTTGTTCCGTTATTGATTTTGCTACTAATCTGTCTTTCAGCTTGTCAAACCAAAAAGGAAGATAATATAGATGATACAGCTGTTACTACTTCATATATTGACAACTCGGACGAACTATATGAAAAATGGCAGAAAAATTTCAGATATGCATTTGTGGCATCGGATACCTCCACTTTGATGACGGCGGGTTTTTCTTTAAGGGTTAATCAAGAGGTTGAACTCTATCGTTCAGGCAGTGAATTGTTGGCTTGGAATCAAGGAAAAACTGTGCGCGGAACCTATAGGTTGAAATACTATGATAAAAAAGAAAGTGTTGAAACGTATTTGATTTTGGATGCGAAAACGGCTACAGATACGGAACCGGAGAGGATAAAAGTTTTACCAGACTTAATTGTGCAAATTGATGTTTCTGAAGCAGAATTGCAAAAAGCAGAGCCTAACCGTGAAGGAGATGAGAAAGTTACTTTTTATGCCTATCAGACAAGCGACGGAATTTTTGTACTGACAAATGGTAAGACTGGTGAGGATTTGCAAGTTTTCATAGCCTCCAATGAGGTTGCGAAAACATCAACTTCAGTTTTTCCAGAGATTGTGCTTGGGACGTGGTATGGATATGACTTATATAATAATATTGCAGTTTATAGTCGTACCTTTCATTCTTCAGGCTTAGTTGAGGAACAGTTGCCAAGCGGAAAACTGGAAGCTTCAACAGTAAGTAATTTGATAGAAGTGGGTGAAAACTTATATAGATATGAATTAAAATCACAAGATAGTAGCGGTGTTTTTCAGGGCAATATTGGCGGAGTCGGTATCAAGTATGAATATGGTGTCTATATAAATTCAGATGGAAGCTATATAGAGCCAGTATTATTTTCAACTGAAGAAGGAAAAGAATTTGACTACCCAAATGATATTGTTCCTTCAGAACAATCAATGCGCATGTATAGAGATTTGGAGACATTGCGACTCAAGGAGGGAGAACATCTTAAAACTGATGGTGATTTTCTGAATACCGATACTAAAAATTTAACGAGTGAAGAGGTAGAAGATTGGGTTTGGCGTAATTTTAGTATTGGCATGGGAACTCCTGATTATCACTTCTATATCGAACAAGGTTGGAATGTAAGGAGTTACAAAAATCAAGATGATGGTTTAGTTTATGCTGATATTATAGATGAGAAGGGGCAGATTGTATGGTCGTTTCGAGTTGATGAGGAAGGATATCTTCAGACAAATAAAGGATTTGGATCCGGAATGGATATAGATTGGACTACTGTTGCTAGAAAATTTACTGATAGTGGTAGATGAGGAGAATGATAGGCTGGATTGGATTACTTGTTATATTCCAAAATATTCTGAATTTTTCTTGAAAATCACTTTCAAAAGTAGTAAAATAATAAAAAATACCTTTGGAGAAAACTTATGACAGTAAACATTGACTGGGAAAACCTTGGTTTTGCCTACATGAAATTGCCTTACCGTTTCATCGCTCACTTCAAGAACGGCCTATGGTCTGAAGGGCAGTTGACTGAAGATGCGGAACTTCACATTTCAGAAAGCTCACCAGCCCTCCACTACGGCCAACAGGCATTTGAAGGACTAAAAGCCTATCGTACCAAGGAGGGAAAACTCCAGCTCTTTCGTCCAGACCAAAACGCTGAGCGCCTACAACGAACAGCTGACCGCTTGCTCATGGAGCCTGTTCCGACGGAGCTCTTCATCAAGGCCTGCAAAGAAGTGGTCAAAGCCAATGCAGACTACGTTCCTCCATATGGAACTGGCGGGACACTCTACCTTCGTCCGCTCCTCATTGGTGTTGGGGACATTATCGGTGTTAAACCAGCGGATGAGTACATTTTCACAGTATTTGCAATGCCGGTTGGCAACTACTTCAAGGGTGGACTTGCACCAACCAACTTCCTTATTCAAGACAAATACGACCGTGCAGCACCAAATGGCACAGGAGCAGCCAAGGTCGGTGGTAACTATGCCGCATCGCTCTTGCCGGGACAATATGCTAAAAAGCAGGGCTTCTCAGATGTGATTTACTTAGACCCAGCTACCCACACCAAGATTGAAGAAGTAGGATCAGCAAACTTCTTTGGGATTACAGCTAATAATGAGTTTGTCACACCGATTTCACCATCAATCTTGCCGTCTATTACAAAATATTCTCTCTTATACTTAGCAGAGCATCGTCTGGGGATGAAGGCAGTGGAGCGAGAAGTCCTTGTCGAAGAATTAGACCAGTTTGTAGAAGCAGGAGCCTGCGGAACAGCAGCAGTCATTTCACCAATTGGTGGTATTCAAATCGCAGATAAACTCCACGTATTCCACAGTGAAACAGAAGTCGGTCCTATTACTCGTAAACTGTATGATGAACTAACAGGCATCCAGTTTGGTGATGTTGAAGCGCCAGAAGGCTGGATAGTGACGGTTGAATAATGCTAAAAATCCTAGCTTGCACAAAGTGCAGACTAGGATTTTTTTGTATTATCTAAACATCAATTTAGCAATCCAACGAGCCAAATAATAGTTGGCAGGTAATAGATATACTTTGATATAGTAGCGATGTAAACTGTATTCATTTTTATAAAAGGTAGGAATAAACGGATTTTTTAGATAGTTCAGCAGGCGAAGTTGCCGTACTGCTTCTAAGTAAGATTGCTTATCACCGATTTTCACCGCATTGGCAACCTTTTGCAACAAATCTTCTATCATTTTAAAGACAAAATAATCTTTGTATTTTGGGTTACGCTCACCTAAGATACGATTATTTTCTAGAGATTGACGATTTTTTTCTGGATTAGGTGTTGTGCTCAAAGACCCAGTTCTGGCACGATATACATATAGCTTTTCTGGTATAGTCGTAATATGTTCTGCAGCAATCATCAATTCAAAGTAAATACCTTCTCCCATATCAGGTAAAAATCGAAAATTAATCCGGTCAACTAATTGTTTTGCAACAATACGAGCGGAAGGTTGTGTGTTATGAAAAATATCTTGCAAAGTTGCTTTACCATAGATAGGTTTATACCAGACAGATTTATTTTTTCCGTTTGAAGAATAAGTATCTGTATCACATAAAACAAGGTCTGCTTTTTCTTCGATTCCTTTAGAATAAAGCTTAGCAAACATGTCCGGTTTAATAAAATCATCGGAGTCAACAAAGGCAATGTACTCTCCAGTAGCAATTTCAAGCCCCTTATTACGTGCCTCACCAACACCGACATTTTTTTCTAGATTGATGATATGCACACGATTGTCTCTTTGAGCATATTCTTCCATTATCGTTAAAGACCGGTCTGTAGAACCATCATTGATCAAAATAAGTTCTAATTCGGCTAAGCTCTGGTTCAAAACAGATTGAATACATTCTTCTAAATATTGTTCTGTATTATAGACGGGGGTTATTATTGAAATTTTGACCAAACTAATTCTCCTTTTGGTTATCATTATAGCATGTTAAGGGAGGGAGAGGAAGCGGATATTTTATTTTTTTTTTTAATGATGGTATAATATGGTGTTAAATTATGAATATAAGGAAGTAATCATGGACAAAGAATTACAGCTAAAATCAATTGTAAACTTACTCTTAGAGAAAATACGTTGGATTATTTTTTCGGTATTTGTTGCAATCCTCTTGGCAGTATTTTACACAAACTTTATTGCAACTCCTCTCTATAGTTCGACGACGAACTTATTGGTTAGTCCTAAATCACAGGATAATCTACAACTTAGTTTGAACCAATTACAGACAAATTCAAGGTTGATTGAAACCTATAAAAGTATTATATTTTCAGATGAGATTCTAGATGTAGTATCTACGGATCTTGGTGGAGACTATACTAACGAACAGTTAAAAAGTAATATTACTGTTTTGAGTGAAGAAGATGCGCAAACATTCAGTATTCGAGTAATTGATGAATCGCCAGAAAAAGCTGCTAAAATTGCCAACACAGTTGCTTCTGTCTTCCAATCAAAACTAGATGCTTATTATACTTCCGGTTTTGAAATTAAGGTTATTTCGGAGGCTAAGCCATCTGAACAACCAATCTCTCCGATTTTGTCCAAAAATATCCTTTTTGCAACTATTCTAGCTATTGTATCAAGTAATTTGATTATTATTTTGATGGAGTTGCTAAAGAAAACCGTAAGCGGGCGTTCTGTTATGGAACAATATGGCTGGCTTGAATTGGGAGATATTGGAGGTTATAGTTTTAAAGAGCGTACTCAGGGAGAACCGGATGGGATTGATTCAGACCAAAATACTAATTTCCTAGACAACATAGAAGCGATAAAAGCTCGATTACAGGTACAAATTTCGAAGAAATCAATCAAGACCTTTATGATAACAGGGATAGACGATTCAAAAGAAAAAACAGTCCTCTCGTTATATTTAGCTCAAAGTTTTGCTCAAGGTGGTAAAAAAGTACTATTGGTTGATGCTAATCTTCGAAATCCTAGATTACATCATCTGTTGCGGTTACCAAATGAACAGGGATTAGGAACCTATCTGAATCAACAAGGATCATTAGGTATCCATGCTTTTCAAGATGCGACTTTGTCAGTTATACTTGCAGGACCGAAAATTTCCAACTATGCGATGGTGTTCACTTCTGATCGACTAGGACGACTGGTTGAAGAATTGGAGACCAGATATGATGTCATTATTTTTAATGCACCACCTCTAGACGCTAATCCAGATGGTGAAATTTTATCAACTCGATTGAAAAATATTGTAACTTTGATAAAAAGAGATGTAACAAAATATGAAGATTTAAATGCAATTGAGCACTTTATAGATTCTTATGATGTCACTGTTTTGGGCTATGTAATGGATAACCGTGAGGCAAGAATATTTCCTAAGCGATTACGTAAGTAAGAGATGGGGGTTATATGGATAAAAAATACTTAAATCAATGGAGTATCTATTTCTTTTATCTCAGTATCGCAATCTATCCCTTAAATGTCCTGCTTTCGCTATCTTTAAAACTACTTGGTTTGGACTTTGTGGCGGCACGAACAATTTTCATTTGTTATGCATTAGTTTTTTTATTTGCTATTGTTTTACTGATAATTTTCCCAATTTCGCTCAAGCGAGTGGTAAGTCTGTTTTCCATCTATCTTTTATATTTTATCCTTTATTGGACGACCCCATCAGTCATGCAAGAAAAGTATTTTGGTGTGCAATTGCTCATGATTTATACTTTTTATCTACCCTACGCAGTTTTGATTTTGTCGCGGATTAATGACTTTAGCCTACTGTTTTCCAGTCGTTTCATAACCATTGTCAATTATTTTATCATTATTGGATCTTTTGTAGCGAAGTACGTTTTTAACGAATCGATAGGTTATATGCCCTACTCTTATAACCTTTTACCGATTTGGTTACTCTTTTCGTTTCACTTCATTGAACGTCCCAGTCTTGGAAAGTTGGGCATTGCACTAATTATGTTCTTGGAAGGAATTATTTACGGTGCTAGGGGACCGTTGATATGGTTGGCAGTAGGGAGTGTAGCTTATGGCATTCTACACTATAGCGAAAAAAAGAAAGAGCTTAAAATATCGATAATCGGTTTTGTTCGCTTTCTGCTATTTGTAGGTGTTGTTACTGGTTTCATCTTACTACTTTTTCGACTACTATCTTCTGTAGATGCCCCGACGTCCTATATTCTTTCGCGATTTGATAATGGGGTCATTAGCGAAAGTAAAGGTAGGAACTCTTTAACAGAGGCAGCTCTTCAATATTTGGGAGAGATGGGTGGTGCTGTCAATGGATTGTTCTTTGATCGAACGATTATGCCAGGCAGGGTTTATGTGCATAACCTGATTTTAGAAACCTACTTAGATTTTGGGTGGATTATTGGTAGTGTTATTCTAGGAGGACTTTTTTACTTCATTGGACGCACTTTTCAATTGGCTTCCTTTACTAATAAGAAAATGATGTTTTTCTTATTGTCGTCCTTCTTTTTAAAATATTCTTTAACAGGTAGTATCTATGAAGATTATCAGTTTATTATTTTTCTATCTTTAATTGTTGCTATATACAAGCAAGAGAAACCAGATAAGTTCGTTGTTTATGAACGCACTCAATCAAGAAAACCGCACAGAAATTCCATATAGTCTGTGCGGCTTTTTGATTATGTAACTTTCAATCCGTCACGCTCCGTAAGGTGCGTGACAAATAAACCACCCGTTTGACGGGTGGTCATGATTAGTGGCGAGTGCGAATGAATTCGAGTAGTTCCATTTTTGTAAATATGTAACTCATTATTAAACTGGTAAAAAGCGTAAATGTCATACTGATTATTGCATGTACTATCCATACACGTATATTGGAAATTGTGTTTAGGAAAGCAAAGAAAAATACATTAGAAAAAAGGAATACGGAGAGATTGATTGCCAGTTGTTTATAAACGAGTTTTGCAGAAGAAATTAGAATATGTTTGTAACAATACCAAATATAGTAAAACAGACTGAATAATTGAGAAAAAGTAGTCCCAATGGCAACTCCTGTAATACCAAAAGGATGTACAAGTAGTAGAGACAAGAAGAGATTGATAAATGCTTCTAAATAACTCCCCAGCTGTGTTTTCTTAAATTCTCCCTCTGCAAATACAAGCGTTCGATAAGGAAGACGGATAGCATATAAAAACAGAGAGAAGGTCATCACATAACCAAAAATAGGTTGATTGTAATCTGTATCAGTCACAGAAGCAGTATAGAGCAGTACAAATGGTGTAATTAGCTGGAAGGTTAGAGTTAACAACAATGTCGAGACCGTGTGTAACAACCATTCTAGCTTTCGAAATTGTTGAGTTAGTAGAACAGGATTCGTTGCATAAAGCGCTCTGCCCAGGAAAGGTCGAAGTCCACTGGTTGCAGCATTTAGAAGTGTCTTCATCCCTTGAAATACAGTATTGTAAATGGTGTAGATTGAAACATCTGTTAGACTAGCAAAGGTTGATAAAATAACAATATCTGTACTTTCTTGAATAGTGTAGGCAATATGCTGGCCGATGCCATACCATTGTTGTTTTATACGATAGTTTTTATCAATATTTTTTTTGGATATATTATAGTGTTTGTGTACGTAGAAACTGATATATATAGGCGGGAGTATAAAAACTAAGGCAGATACTAGACGGACAATCAGTATAGAGCTTCCTTGTTTGATAAGAAAATAGGATAAACAGAGGTTAGCAATGTTGGTTAGTCCCTGGAGTATCTCTTTTATGTAGTTTTTTTGATCAGAACCAAGGATAATTTGACTGGTAATGCCAACAAAAAATTGTAATAAATGAGATAGAGAGAGAATAGCTACAAAACTAATGATTTGTGTCTGGGAAAAAGGGCCTGATAAAATACGGGGAAGAAAGAAGCAGAGTCCTATGATATACAATATCAAGGCAAGGCCTATTTTATTAAAAAAATTCTGAGATTTGTAATAAATAGTTGAAAGAGATAGATAATCTTTTTCAACCAAGGGCTGGTAGACGTTTGCCTGTATCACTGCTCCCATTCCCATATCCAACAGACTGATTAGTGTCAGGTATTGACTAATACTGGACATAAGACCATTAACTTCTGAACCGTATGCTGTAATAAAGAGCCTAGGTAAAATCAGGCTACAAATAATAGAAATAAATCGATTCAGTAAAGAAATGATACCATTTAATTTGAGTGATTTTGTATTCATTTAGAAGTTATCTTTCGTGGTTAGTATGTTTGATAAAAAAGATCAATTTTGATACAATTATCAGAAGTACCGAAAGTACATTATGATAATTGATAATGATTGTCAAAAATTGAAAAGAGGAAATAGAACATTATAATTCCTAAACTGGCTCGTAGCTAGTTTCTATTTTTTTGACTATCTATTTAGTTAGCCACCGCCGTTTTATTTTAAGTAGCATATCGAGACAAGAATAACCCAATAGAGCGGCTACTAAATAGATAATAGGAACAAGACTAGGTTTGGTCCGAATAGATTTCCAAAGATATTTTCGGGTATGGTCAATATCCTTGAGACCAAAATAACGCATAGCCAGATAATATTCCTGGTAACGAATCAATTCTTTTTCAGGAATAAGTCCTAAAGAACGATTTATCTCTTTAGAACGTTGAGAGACGATTTGGTAGCCTTGAATAACCTTGGTGCTGTTTTTAGAAATACTATCTGCTTGTGCTTCATAGATAACTAAATTTTCTGCGATTTTATATCCCTTATGGCGCTGCAATAGTTTTAAAAATAAATCCCAGTCTTGACAGCTAAGTAAATCAGTATCAAGGCCACCAACTTCTAAAAAGGCCGACTTCTTGACCATTAGAGTTGAAAAACCACCTAGATTGTTTTGCTTAACGGTCTCTGCCAGAGGAATGAATCCTTCCGGTAGAGTGACAATCGTTTTGGCATCGAATCCTGTGACGACAAAGCCAACTTCAGGATAGGCTTCAAAAATAGTAAATTGTTTTGTTAGTTTATCAGGTAGAAAGTAGTCGTCAGAGTCTAAGAAGGCAATATATTCTCCCTTGGACAATTGGACTCCTTTGTTGCGACAGGCATTAGCCCCTTGATTTTCAGGAACTTGATAGAAGAATAGGTTCGGAATTTTATTGCTTAGTTGAGTTAATACTTCGATAGAGTTGTCTGTGGAACAGTCATCTACAATGATAATCTCGATATTTTGATATTGTTGTTTTACTACACTCTCAACAACTCCCTCTAAGAGGTGAGCACGATTATAGTTTGGAATGACAACGGAAATAAGGGGTAAATTCATTTTGTTTGTTTTTTCTTTCTTTTAGGTGATTGTTCTAATCTTACTATAATCATTACTAATTTTCAAATATAATTCATAAGGATATGTTAACGATGAACGTAAATCCGACTCCCTTGGTCAGTGTCATCATTCCCATGTATAACGCTGAAAAATATATTACAGAAACTATACAGTCTGTTTTGAAGCAGACTTTTCAAGATTTAGAAATTATTGTGGTAGATGATTGTTCTACAGATAATTCAATGACTATTGTTTCCTCACTGCAGAAAGAACTTGCTCCAATATTGTTTCTTTTGCAAAATAATCAGAATAGTGGGGTAGGAGTTTCCCGTAATAAAGGTGTAGAAGCGGCTAGAGGTCGCTATATTAGTTTTTTAGATGCAGATGACCTTTGGGAACCAACGAAACTAGAAAAACAAGTTGCGTTTATGCAAGCTCATAACTACGCTTTTACTTTTACAGGATATCAATTTGCTAATGAATCAGGGCAACCACTTAAATCCCCGGTTCGTGTGCCATCCGTGATTTCTTATAAACAATTGTTACGAAATCATACGATTTGGACATCGACAGTTATGTTTGATATGAGACAGCTAACGAAAGAACAGATTGCTATGCCTGATGTTCGGAAAGGGCAGGATATGGCGACCTGGTGGAAAGTATTAAAAGTGATAGAACACGCTTATAGTTTATCAGAGCCTTTATCGCTTTATCGACGGACGAGTCAATCTTTATCAGCCAATAAATTAGCAGCGATTAAGCGTACTTGGTTTCTATATAGAAAAGTTGAGGGGTTATCCCTATTTCAATCTATCATACCTTTTATTGGCTATGCCTTTAATGCAGTTAAACGGAGATTATAAGGAGATTTTATGGTTGTACTTGTTGCTACTCTGAAGAATGAGTGTGTTCCAGATTTGGTAAAGCAGATGAACCTGACTGCTACTGATACGATTGTTGTGAATCAATGGGGGACTGAAAGAAGTCTGACAGAACGTATTAGTAGCGGTAGGATGACAGTACTGGAAAGTAATCGTATCGGCCTTAGTGCTAGTCGCAATGACGCTATTTCATTAGCGAAAACAGAGGATATTTGTCAACTTGCAGATGATGATATGGTATTTGTTGATGATTACGATGATATTGTAGCGGAGGCTTACCAAAAAATACCTGAGGCAGACATTATTGTTTTTTATATCGAGTATGAATTATCTTCTCTTAGTAAAAAGAAATTACCTGCAAAAAAATTAAATTATCTGAGTGCGATGAAGGTTTCATCTTGTCAAATTACATTTAAAAAGTCTAAGATAGAGGAAAAAGAGCTTCGTTTTGATGAGCGATTTGGTATAGGAGCAAAATATACATTCGGAGAAGAAAATATTTTCTTATTCGATGCATTAAGAAGTGGCTTATCTGTATATAGTTATCCGGTTAAGATTGCTAGACTCCGTCATAGAGAGTCATATTGGGATAGGACTCCGAATAAGGCATTGAGTCGTAAAAGAGGTGCGGTGTATAAAAGAATGTCACCAGTCTGGTATTGGGTATTGATCTTGCAATTTGCAGTTCGAAAACGCAAGTTGGTGAAGCCTCACCTTTCTATGCTAGAAGATATAAAATACATGTTTCAAGGTGCTAGAGAATTTCAAGCATCATCAAAAATTAGTGACAAAACAAATCAAAAAAAGTAGAATTAAAGTACTGTAGATAGTTTGCTATAGAAGTCTTCATCAAAGTATGTCGTTGCACTATTTCTACATTTGTTTTTAAAATATAAGGAGGCGTTTTATAAAATGCTAGACAGGACTAGTGTCCTATCAAAGTTGGTTTATACAATTGAAGCTATTTCTATGCTACTAGCTGTACATTTCGTTGTTGCATCAAAACATATTGTTGGATTTATTGAAAATGGTCTGATCCAATTTGTGCCACATATAGTTTTTTTGGTCTTAATCTATGTGGTTATCAGCAAGGGGTTTGAAACGCAGGCCTATTTTAGCCGCACCCCCACAAGCATTGTGCTAACTTCTTTTATAGTACAGTTAATTTTTTCATTAGTTCTTAGTGCTACTTACTTTATATCTGTAAGTTCCTTTCAATGGCATTGGTCTTTTTTAGTCACTTATACCCTAGCAGGAACTTTTATTGTAAGCCTTCTCCATTTGTCTATTTATTATTACCTTACTAAGTATGCCAAGCGAAAATCTATTCTCATTTTAGGGAAAGAAAAGGCTGTTAAAATAGCACTTGAGAATATAGAAGACGTTATAAAACCATTTCAGCAGATTACTCATGTCGTTATCGGAAATTATCTATTGCATTTAAAAAATGAGATAGATAAAGTGGATATAGTTTATATTGCAGGTAAAATTGATCCTGTGGAAAGACAGGAGATTTACAATTATCTAATCACTAAGAACAAAACGTTATATATTACTACAAATATTGAAAATACTATGGCTCTTAATTCTAGTTTAGTCAATATATCAGATGAGAGTATTCTTCAATTATCACCTTATTTCTTATCAACAGAACAGGTTGTTATTAAGCGTTTATTAGACATCTTGATTTCGTTACTATTACTCCTATTCTTATCACCAGTTATGTTAATCACAATAATTGCTATTAAGTTAGAGAGTCCAGGTCCAGTTTTTTATCGCCAAGAACGCGTGACATTAAATCAGCAGGTTTTTTCAATCCTAAAGTTTCGTTCAATGGTAGTGAATGCTGAAGAGGCAACAGGACCAGTATTAGCCAAGGCAAATGATAGTCGAGTGACAAAAGTTGGTAGAATTATCCGTTCTACAAGGATTGATGAAATTCCACAATTGATAAATGTTTTAAAAAGGAGAAATGTCTTTAATTGGACCTAGACCGGAAAGAACATCATTTGTTGAACAATTTACTAAAGAAAATCAATTTTATTCTCTTCGTCACAATGTTAGAGCAGGTATCACAGGCTATGCTCAAGTTTATGGTAAATATACCTCGGGATTTGAAAGTAAACTAAAGTTTGATTTGCTTTATATAAAAAACTACTCAATTCTCTTAGATTTTAAACTGTTACTAAAAACTATTGTTGTGGTATTTGATAAATTAAGTTCTCAAGGAGAAATTGAAGAAAAATCTCCTTTGCAAAAGGCCACTATTAGCAAAGATATTTTAATATTACGTTAACAAATTTACCTGTTACAGTAAATTTATTTTATGTATAATATAATGAATTTTCACTAAAATCTGTAAGAGTGATCGTGAAAATACAATGAGACTATTCTTATAATGTAGTGGAAAATCTATCTGAAAGTAAAGAAAATGCATATATTAAATATACTCTTTTATGTATTTTCTTTATACAGATATGGTTAATTGAAGATGTTAGAACTTGCAAGCTGTTCTCTTTTTTTGTAGAATGAGAGAGATAGTTCATTCAGGAGGGATTATGGTAAAAAAAGATAAAAAAATTGAGATTCAAATCGAAGATAGTAAAGTAAAGGTCGGAGTACAAGAATTTTCAGGCTACCGTTTGAGCATCGGTAAAAAGACAATTGGTGAGATAGCAGAGTTAGCAGATGATCAATTTGCTGTTTTGAAAAATGGAAGTACCGACAGTCTGTATAAAAAATTGGAACAAGCAGTCGGAAATATTATTGAAAGTTACAATTTAAGTAATTAAGCCCTTGAAATAGTCACTTTTTTATGGTAAAATAGTGGCTGTTGGCGTTATGGAAAGATAGCGAAGAGGCTAAACGCGGCGGACTGTAAATCCGCTCCTTCGGGTTCGGGGGTTCGAATCCCTCTCTTTCCATGTCTAAGATACTAAGGGCGTCAAACGCACAGTAAAAATAGGAAGTTGACAGCAAATCCTGATTTGCTAGGCTACTTATCTTTTTTACACAGCGTTTAGCACGAGTTCATTTCAGATTACTATCTTAGAATAATGTTTTGGGGTATCGCCAAGCGGTAAGGCAAGGGACTTTGACTCCCTCATTCGTTGGTTCGAATCCAGCTACCCCAGTCAAGGTACTAGAGGAAACTCTAGTTCGTCAAAGATGTCATATTGTTGTTTGTCCTTGCGTGTGCCTTAATAAAATATATTTTATGTTAGGTCGAGAGGCCTGATTGTCGGAGGTTTATTTATAATGAACGAATTTGAAGATTTGTTGAACAGTGTGAATGAAGTAGCACCTGGTGATGTGGTAACTGCAGAAGTATTGACAGTTGATGCTGGTCAAGCGAATGTAGCTATCTCTGGTACTGGTGTTGAAGGTGTCTTGACTCTTCGTGAGTTGACAAACGATCGTGACGCTGATATCAATGAACTCGTTAAAGTTGGCGAAACTCTTGAATTGCTTGTCCTTCGCCAAGTTGTAGGTAAAGATACGGATACAGTAACTTACCTTGTTTCTAAGAAACGTCTTGAAGCACGCAAGGCTTGGGATAAATTGGTTGGTCGCGAAGGCGAAGTAGTACCTGTTAAGGTAACTCGTGCCGTTAAAGGTGGTCTCTCAGTTGAAGTTGAAGGGCTTCGTGGTTTCATCCCTGCTTCAATGATTGACAGTCGCTTTACTCGCAACACTGAGCGTTTTGTTGGTCAAGAATTTGACGCAAAAATTAAAGAAGTTGATCCAGCTGAAAACCGCTTTATCTTGTCACGTCGTGACGTTGTTGAAGAATCAGCAGCAGCAGCACGTGCAGAAGTATTTGGTAAATTGTCAGTAGGCGAAGTTGTAACTGGTACAGTTGCACGTATCACTAGCTTCGGTGCTTTCATCGACCTTGGTGGTGTTGATGGATTGGTTCATTTGACTGAATTGTCACATGAACGTAATGTTTCTCCTAAATCAGTTGTAACTGTAGGTGAAGAAGTTGAAGTGAAAGTTCTTGCACTTGATGAAGAAGAAGGACGCGTATCATTGTCATTGAAAGCTACACAGCCTGGTCCATGGGACGGCGTTGAGCAAAAATTGGCAACTGGTGATGTTATCGAAGGTAAAGTTAAACGTTTGACTGACTTCGGTGCTTTCGTTGAAGTATTGCCAGGTATTGATGGTTTGGTACACATCTCACAAATTTCACACAAACGTGTTGAAAATCCAAAAGATGCGTTAACTGTAGGGCAAGATGTAACAGTTAAAGTTCTTGAAGTGAATGCAACAGATGAGCGTGTATCGCTTTCTATCAAAGCTTTGGAAGAGCGTCCAGCAGCGGCTGAAGGCGAAGAGAAAGCTGAGAAGCGTGCAACACGTCCACGTCGTCAAAAACGTGAAGAAAAACGTGACTTCGAATTACCGGAAACTCAATCTGGATTCTCAATGGCTGATCTTTTCGGCGATATTGAATTGTAATTCGAGTAAAACTTGCTTCGTGCAAGTTTTTCATTTCCACCCTTAGTGTAATGGATATCACGTAAGATTCCGGTTCTTGAGATGGGGGTTCGATTCCCTCAGGGTGGATAAAAATATGCTTAAAACCCTTGATACACAAGGGTTTTTGTTATGTCTGCCCCAAATTTTGTCCAGAAAGGAATTTCGTAGGTTCTCCCTGTCGATTTTCCTTGTAATCGAAAGCTTCATTTGTGCGATATTTTAACAAATTAAGTATTATCTTTTATAGAATATATAATATTTGTTCGAAATTGAAACAAATGCTATACTATTGAGAGTAGAAATAAACAGGAGAATGACATGAATCGTACAAATTTTTCGATGAAACACTTAGCTAGCCTAGTGAAGAAACAACGTAAAGAAAAAGGATGGACTCAACAGGATATTGCAGAGAGGACTTCTATCCATCGTTCTATAATCAGTAAAATAGAGCAAGAAAAATATATTCCAAATGTTTTACAAATAGGAGAACTAGCGACTGTTCTAGACTTTGATATTTCGAAAGTCTTTCTTTTGGCGTGTGATAAGAAGGGAAATCAAGTTGAAAAACAAAAAGTTGCAGTTGCTGGAACAGGTTATGTTGGTTTATCTGTTGCTGTATTATTGGCACAACAACATGAAGTTGTTGCGGTAGATATCTTGCCTGAGAAAGTAAATGCTATCAACTCAAGGATTTCACCGATTCAAGATGACTATATTGAAGAGTATCTGGAAACGAAGGAATTGCAATTAACAGCTACTCTTGATGGCAAATGGGCGTATAGTCAGGCTGACATAGTTATAATTGCTACTCCTACTAATTATGATAGTAGGAGAAATTTCTTCGATACTAGTCATGTGGAAGATGTCATCCAGCAAGTTTTAGAGGCAAATAGTCATTCTCTCATTGTCATTAAATCAACTGTTCCAGTTGTATTTACAAATCAAATGCGGGAAAAATTTGATACAGACCGTATTATTTTTAGTCCAGAATTTTTGCGTGAATCAAAAGCTTTATATGATAATCTATATCCATCTCGTATCATTGTTTCTTATGAAAAGAGTGACAGCCAGAAAGTTGTAGAACAGTCTATCTTATTTGGTCAGATGTTAGCAGCAGCTGCGGAAAAAGAAGAAGTAGATGTATTGCATATGGGAGCGACAGAAGCTGAGGCGGTTAAGCTGTTTGCGAATACTTATTTAGCCTTGCGTGTGTCTTATTTTAATGAGCTTGATACTTATGCAGAAATCAAAAATTTGGATACAGAGGCAATTATTACTGGTGTTGGCTTGGATCCGCGAATAGGTAGTCATTATAATAATCCTTCCTTTGGCTATGGAGGATATTGTTTACCTAAAGATAGCAAGCAACTTCTTGCCAATTACGATTCAATTCCGCAAAATATGATGACAGCTATTGTTGAGTCCAACCGGACAAGGAAAGACTTTATTGCTGATCAGATTTTGAAGCAGGCTGGTTATTACGATTACTCTAAAAATAGTGAGTATTCTGAACAGGTTGAAAAAGAGATTGTTGTTGGAATTTATCGTTTGGCAATGAAATCCCAATCCGATAATTTTCGACAAAGTTCTATCCAAGGAGTAATGAAACGTCTAAAGGCAAAAGGTGTTCAAGTAATCATCTATGAACCAAGTTTAGAAAACGGAACTACCTTTTTTGGATCAAAAATTGTGAATCACTTAGGTGAATTTAAGAGGAAAAGCCAAGTTATTGTTGCAAATAGAAGTGATAAAATTTTGGATGATGTTCTTGATAAAGTATATACGCGTGATATCTTTAAACGAGATTAGCATTGAAATAGTCAAATGAAAGGAATATTGATTGTCATGCTACATTTTGAAAATGATTACAACAAAGGAGCTCATCCAGCATTATTGCAGGCCTTGGTGGAATCCAACCAAGAAGGTTTGTCAGGCTATGGTACAGACTGCTATACCCAGTCAGCTATTGAGAAAATTTGTCAGGCGACTAAGTGCCCCCAAGCTCAAATCACTTTTCTGACAGGTGGCACCCAGACCAACCAGGTAGCTATCAATTCCATGCTGGCTTCTTATGAGGGAGTCATCGCGGCAGACACAGGGCACATCTCCACCCACGAAGCAGGAGCGATTGAGTTTTCAGGTCATAAGGTGCTGGCCATTCCGCATCAGGAAGGCAAGATTTTTGCGGCGGACATCGAGCAGCTACTGGCTGACTTTTACGCAGATGCCAATCGCGAGCATATGGTGCATCCCGGCATGGTCTATATCTCCCACCCGACTGAGTACGGCACTCTCTATAGCAAGGCTGAGTTGACGGCTATTGCAGAAGTCTGTCGGAACTACCAGATTCCCCTTTTCTTAGATGGGGCACGTCTTGGCTATGCCCTGGCTTCTCGTGAGACAGATGTGGATTTGCAGGCAATAGCAGAGCTGACAGACCTGTTTTACATTGGCGGAACGAAAATGGGTGCTCTGATGGGAGAGGCATTGGTCTTTACCAAGAACAACCAACCCAAGCATTTCACCAGTATTGTCAAGCAACACGGAGCTTTGTTAGCTAAAGGCCGTTTGAACGGTGTCCAGTTTGACCGTCTGTTTACAGATGACTTGTATATCGAACTAGGTCGTCATGCAATCGCAATGGCAGAGCAACTTAAGGTGATTTTGGAAGAAAAAGGCTATCGTTTCTACCTCAAATCCCCAACTAACCAGCAGTTTGTTATCGTTAAAAGTGAAGAACTGAAGAGATTAACTGAAGCAGGAATTGCCTATGGATTCTGGGAAAAATACGACCAAGACCACACTGTTATTCGTTTTGCAACTAGTTGGTCAACCAGCCAAGAGGATGTGGACCAGTTGAGAGGAGTATTGTAAGAAACGCGAAGTGTCAGACGTGTAAAAAGGATGTTGGTCTTGATTAGACAGCAAAGAGAAGCTGACTATTTATATCAAATTGGAGTGGAGAGGCTAGGTGTTTGAGAACCTAGTCTCTTTTTTGTCACAATTTTTGTGACAAGATTTGAGTTTTGTTGTGACAAGAGGTTTTGTATAATAAACTTACAAAACAGGAGGAAAAATAATATGGAAAATTCTTCATTACGAGTTCGTCTCCAAAAACTCGGAACAACTCTTTCAAATATGGTGATGCCGAATATCGGTGCATTCATTGCTTGGGGTGTTTTGACCTCGCTCTTCATTGAAACAGGCTGGTTGCCAAATGAAACCTTTGCGACGATCGTCAGCCCAATGATTACTTACCTCTTGCCACTCTTGATTGGTTACACTGGTGGTTATAATGTCTATGGCCAACGTGGAGGTGTTATGGGGGCCATCTTGACCATGGGTGTGATTGCAGGATCTAGTGTTCCAATGTTTATCGGAGCTATGGTCGTAGGTCCTTTGGGGGCCTGGGTCATCAAAAAGTTTGATGAAAAAGTACAACCTAGCATTCGTCCTGGCTTTGAAATGTTGGTCAACAACTTCTCTGCTGGTTTGATTGGTTTTGCTTTGATGTTGGTGACTTTTAAGATTGTAGGTCCGTTCGTTGAAAGTATGACAGGAGTGATTGGTGATGGTGTACAAGCGATTGTGGACATGAAGCTCTTGCCACTTGCTAATGTTATTATCGAGCCTGCTAAGATTCTCTTCCTTAACAACGCCCTCAACCACGGTATCTTTACACCGCTTGGAACAGAGCAAGTCTTGGAAGCTGGTAAGTCTGTTCTCTTCCTCTTGGAAGCTAACCCTGGACCAGGTCTTGGTATTTTACTTGCCTATGCTTTCTTTGGAAAAGGTTCTGCTAAATCCTCTTCATGGGGTGCGATGGTCATTCATTTCTTAGGTGGGATTCATGAAATCTACTTCCCATATGTGATGATGAAACCAGCTCTTTTCCTTGCAGCCATCGCTGGTGGTGTATCAGGTACCTTTGTCTTCCAAACGCTCAATGCTGGCCTTGCAGCTGCGGCTTCTCCTGGTTCTATTATCGCAATCACAGGTATGGTGCCAAAAGGTGATGGTTACCTTGGGAATTTAATGGCTGTATATGCAGGTGTGTTTGCAGGTGCTCTTGCTTCCTTCCTTGTAGCAGCTATCATCTTGAAAGCGGATAAGTCAGAAGGTGAATCATTGGAAGCGGCTCAAGCGGCAACAAAAGCTGCTAAAGCTGTGGCAAAAGGCCAAGCTGTTGAAACAGTTTCTGCGGAGATCTCAGCAGATTCAGTAAAACAAATCATCTTCGCTTGTGATGCTGGTATGGGAAGCTCTGCTATGGGAGCATCGCTCCTCCGCGAAAAAGTCAAAAAAGCCGGCTTGGATATCCCGGTTACCAACAAAGCAATCGCTAACTTGCAAGATACTGATTATACCTTGATTGTGACCCAAGAAGAATTGGCCGACCGTGCTGCCCAACGTACACCGCGTGCGATTCACGTAGCTGTTGATAATTTCCTGACTTCACCAAAATATGACGAAATTGTTTCTCAATTAGCTGGCCAAGTCAAAGGAGCTGTATCTGAGGAAGTAAGCCAGGTAGCGGGTGCAGAAGTAGACTTGAACTACATTGACGAAGTGGTCTTTGCTTATGGTCAAGCTCAAGGTTCTGCAACCATGGGTCAAGCAACTTTGAGTGCTATCTTCCAGAATAAAGGGATTGGTATCCCAGTTGCGACTGTCCCTTATGAACACCTAGCAGAGCACAATGCTAAAAACATTCTGGTTGTTACGACTATTGCTCAACAAGCAGAAGTCCAGCAAGCTGCACCAAACGCTCAGCTCTTGGTGGTGGATAGCTTGGTGACAACGCCGGAATATGATAAGATTGTCGCTCGTATGCACAAGTAATTTTTTCAACAATGTAGTATAATAAACCTATGCTATTAACAAAACGTGAAGAACAATTGATGAAAGCTTTCCTCCAAGTAGGGAAGCTTTCATTGAAAGAGATGGCGGAGATTTTGCAGGTATCATCTCGGACGGTTTATCGGACTTTGTCTGATTTGACAGATTTTTTGGCCGAGCATGAAATCGACTTGGTTAAGGACGGGAAGAAGTATTATCTGGCTGGTGACTTATCAGCTCTGGAAGACTACAAGACCATGGATTCTTACTCTCCTAGTCAACGCTTGGAACTGATGACCTATCAGCTCTTGACTAGTCAGCAGGTGGTGACTAATGAGCAGTTTCAAGAGCAGTTCTTGGTATCCAATGTGACGGTCATTCAGGATATTGCAGCCATTGAAAAACGTTTGTCAGACTTTGGAGTGGAACTTGTCCGTCAAAAAGGATATGGTCTAGCAGGATCAGCCAGTCAGAAACGGCGAATTTTAGCCATTCTCCTAGCTAATGCGATTTCCATTCAGGACTTTTGGCAAGATGATTATGCTAGTTATCCAATTTTGGATAGGGAAGTGGTAGAAGAAAGCCGCCGTGTCTTCGAGAGCCACCAAGCTGCTTTGGGGGACATTGACTCCAAGCTCAAGCAGTTGCTGATTATTCTCTTAAGTCTGGCGGACAATCAAGGGGAGCTGGACCACCGAGTTGGTGTGTCCAAGGAAGCCTTGGATTTCTCCCAGAAGGTCTTTATGGACCTGGCCCAGACCAGCAAACGCTTCTACAATATCCAAGAAATCATCTTCTTTGCGACTATTTTAGATGAGCTAATCATCAAGCGGCAGGAGGTACCACTCTTCAGAGAAAGCTTTGACAGTGGTTTCTACTACAACATCTCCCAGCTGATTGACTCGGTCTCCCGCTTTACCAAGATTGATTTCATCAAGGACAGACTACTCTTTCCCCTTCTCTTTAATCATATTCGGCTGAGTTTGGCTGTCCCTATGCTTTTCCCAGACAATGCAACGACCAATGTGGCTTACCTGGTTACCCAGAAAAATCCTTTCTTGCATCGACTGGTCAGTCTGGTGATGCAGGACATTTTTCCGACTTACTTGCACAATGAATACGAGTACGAACTGGTTACCCTGCATTTTGCTTCTAGTCTTCGAAGAAGTCCCGATATTTATCCGATTCGCTTGCTCTTGGTGACGGACGAAAGGCCATTGACGACCAGTGTCTTGGTATCTAAAATCAAAAATATCGCACCTTTTGTGGAATGGATCGATGTGCAGAGTACGACCAATCTGTCTCAGTTGAACTTGGAGCACTATGATTATTGTTTGACGACTAAACCGCTGACGCAAGAAGGGATTCATCTGATTTCTACTTTTCCAAATACGCAGGAAATTCTAGAGTTACAGGATACCTTGCAGCTCATTCAAGAAAATCGAACAGTCTTGATACGGGAAGAAATCAGAGAGGAAAGACATTACGATTTGCAGGCCTATCTCGCTGCTAGTAGTCAGGTTTTGCAATCTTTTCGCTTGACTAGCATTGGTCAACAGACAAGTTTTGAAGAAGCTGTAACAGCTATTGTAGCGAATTTGGACTATGTGGAAGATAGGGCTTACTTAACAAACAAACTCTTATCTCGATTTGCTATTAGTCCGCTGGCCATCCCCCAGACAAATCTAGCCCTCATTCATACCCAGTCCAGCCAGGTAATCCGCAGTCAATTTATTATCGCTGAATTGGAGAATAGTGTCGCTGCACTTTCCATGAACAATCAACAGGAAGAAGTTCAGCGTATATTGGTCATGTTGACGCCGTTAGGCGAGGGTGCAGAAGTCCGCGAACTGATGACCGCTATCAGTCAGTCCATTATCGAAAACAAACTATACACGGAGATTTACCGTACGGGCAATCAGGAGATTATCTACCAGTTGCTCAATTCAATCTTTACCGAAACTATTAAGAAATTGGAGAATTAACATGGAATTACAAGAAAACCTCATCAAATTGAATCAAGCTTTCGTTAGCAAAGAAGATGCTATTTGTTTCTGTGGACGTCAGTTGGTGCAAGCGGGTCATGTCAATGAAGCTTATATCGAAGCTATGATTGAACGCAATGAAGAATTGTCTGTTTACATGGGGAACTTTATTGCTATTCCTCATGGAACAGATGCAGCTAAACAAGAAGTTCTTTCATCAGGAATTACTATTGTACAAGTACCTGCAGGCGTTAATTTTGGAACAGAAGACGCACCAAAGATTGCGACAGTGCTCTTTGGTATTGCTGGAGTGGGCGATGAGCACTTAGAGATTATTCAAAAAATTTCTATTTTCTGTGCGGATGTGGATAACGTTGTTAAATTGGCAGATGCCCAATCAGAAAAAGAAGTCATCGCCTTGTTGAACAGTGTAGGATAAGTGAGGAAGAAAAGATGAAACAAGCAGTTCATTTTGGAGCAGGCAATATCGGACGTGGTTTTATCGGAGAAATTCTCTTTGAAAACGGATTTGAAATTGCCTTTGTCGATGTTAATGAAACGATTATCGATGCTTTGAACGAGCGTCATGCATACGAGATTGAGATTGCAGAAGAAGGACAACGACACATTGCTGTATCAGGTGTGCGAGGAATTAATAATCGTCTCAATCCTGAAGAGGTTGTCGCTGCCCTTGCAACAGCTGACTTGGTAACGACAGCGATTGGACCAAACATTTTGCCATTTATCGCTGGATTGGTGGCTCAAGGGATTGAAGCACGCCGTGAATCTGGCAATAGTCAACCGCTGGATGTATTGGCTTGTGAAAATATGATTGGTGGCTCTGCCTTTCTTTATGAAGAAGTTAAAAAGCACCTGTCAGAAGAAGGCTTGGCTTACGCAGCAGAATATGTCGGTTTTCCTAATGCGGCAGTGGATCGTATCGTACCTGCTCAAAGCCATGAAGATCCATTATTTGTCGTGGTAGAGCCTTTCAACGAATGGGTGGTCGAAACCCGAGGGATGAAAAATCCTGATTTGAAGTTAGATGGTGTTCACTATGAAGCAGACTTGGAGCCTTTCATCGAACGCAAACTCTTCTCTGTTAACTCAGGACACGCGACATCTGCTTATACAGGGGCACACTTTGGAGCAACGACTATTTTGGAAGCCTTGCAAAATTCAGAGGTGAAAAGTAAGGTAGAAGCAGTTCTTGCAGAAATCCGTAGCCTTTTGATTGCCAAATGGGGATTTGATGAGCAAGCCTTGGTGGACTACCACAAGGTCATTATCAGTCGTTTTGAAAATCCTTATATTGTAGATGATGTAGCACGTGTGGCTCGAACACCAATCCGCAAGCTCGGTTACGACGAACGCTTTATCCGTCCAATCCGTGAACTCCGTGAGCGTGGCTTGTCCTACGACAACCTCCTAGCGACTGTCAGCTATATCTTTGGCTACAAGGATGAAACAGATGAGCAGTCTGTGCAACTCCAAACTCTTCTGCAGGAAAAATCCCTGCCAGAAGTTGTAGCAGAAGTGACCGGTGTGACCGACCCAGGATTGGTTGCAGAAATTGTGGAAAGTATATAAAAAAGAAAGCTAGTGTGAAAAGAACCGCTTATAATGGAAAGTCAAAAAGTTATATACTGTTTTTATAAGGAGGTTCTTTTTGTGCAGGGCCACTCTCTGTTTGTTTTGTAATAAAAAGATAAAAGCCTTTACAAAAAAATTGTGAAAACGTGAGCAATAATTTTGTAATCGGTAACAAAATTGGGTATAATATAACCTGTAAAAAATATTTTTTGAAAGTGAGATTTTCCTTATGGCTAAAATCGTTGTTGTCGGTGCTAACCACGCAGGTACTGCCGCAATCAAAACTATGTTGACAAACTATGGGCAAGAAAACGAAATCGTTGTTTTTGACCAAAACTCAAACATCTCATTCTTGGGTTGTGGTATGGCTTTGTGGATTGGTGAGCAAATCGGTGGTCCTGAAGGACTTTTCTACTCAAACAAAGAAGAGTTGGAGAGTTTGGGCGCGACAGTTTACATGGAGTCACCTGTTACAAATATCGATTATGATGCAAAAACAGTTACTGCACTTGTAAACGGTCAAGAACATGTTGAGTCATTTGACAAACTTCTCTTCGCTACAGGTTCACAACCAATCTTACCACCAATCAAAGGTGCAGCAATCAAAGAAGGTTCTCTTGAGTTTGAAGCAACACTTGAAAACTTGCAATTCGTTAAATTGTACCAAAACTCAGCTGATGTTATTGAAAAATTGAAAAACAAAGACATCAACCGCGTAGCAGTAGTTGGTGCTGGTTACATCGGTGTTGAGCTTGCAGAAGCATTCCAACGTAAAGGTAAAGAAGTTATCCTTATCGACGTTGTAGACACATGTTTGGCTGGTTACTATGACCGCGACTTGTCAGACCTTATGGCTAAAAATATGGAAGAGCATGGTATCAAACTTGCCTTCGGTGAAACTGTTCAAGAAGTTGCTGGTGATGGTAAAGTTGAGAAAATCATCACTGACAAGAACGAATACGATGTTGACATGGTTATCTTGGCTGTTGGTTTCCGTCCAAACACTGCATTTGCAGGTGAAGGAATCGAGCGCTTCCGTAACGGTGCCTTCCTTGTAAACAAACGCCAAGAAACTTCAATCCCAGGCGTTTACGCTATCGGTGACTGTGCAACTATCTACGACAACGCTACTGGTGACACAAGCTACATCGCATTGGCTTCAAACGCTGTACGTACTGGTATCGTGGCAGCTCACAACATCTGTGGCACTGACCTTGAAGGTATCGGTGTACAAGGTTCTAACGGTATCTCTATCTACGGTCTTAACCTTGTATCAACTGGTTTGACACTTGAAAAAGCGAAACGTCTTGGTTTGAATGCTGCGGTTACTGAAGTAACGGACAACCAAAAACCAGAATTCATGGAGCATGGTAACTTCCCAGTTACAATCAAGATCGTTTACGATAAAGATTCACGTCGTATCCTTGGTGCACAAATGGCAGCTCGTGAAGATATCTCTATGGGTATCCACCTCTTCTCATTGGCAATCCAAGAAGGCGTAACAATCGAAAAATTGGCATTGACAGACTTGTTCTTCTTGCCACACTTCAACAAACCATACAACTACATCACAGTAGCTGCCTTGGGTGCTGAATAATCTATTGAATACAAAAGCTCAGAGATAACTCTGGGCTTTTTTGGTTGTCATCTATCACATTGTCCACTGCCTATTGAGAGATTTTTTGGTATAATGGAGAGAATGAAAATTAGAGAGAGTATGAGAAAATGAATCCATTATTAAACGGAATGAATGACAGACAGGCAGAGGCGGTACGGACAACGGAAGGTCCGCTCTTGATTATGGCAGGGGCTGGCTCGGGCAAGACCCGTGTCTTAACCCACCGCATCGCCTACTTGATTGATGAGAAAATGGTCAATCCTTGGAATATCCTCGCCATTACCTTTACCAATAAGGCGGCAAGGGAGATGAAGGAGCGGGCCTATGCCCTCAATCCTGCTACTCAGGATAGCTTGATTGCGACCTTCCACTCCATGTGTGTCCGCATTTTACGTCGGGACGCCGACCATATCGGTTACAACCGCAACTTCACCATTGTGGACCCAGGTGAGCAACGGACACTAATGAAACGTATCCTCAAACAGCTCGACCTGGACCCTAAAAAATGGAGCGAACGGACCATTTTGGCCACCATTTCCAATGCCAAGAACGACTTGATTGATGATGTAGCCTACGAAGCCCAAGCGGGCGACCTCTACACGCAGATTGTTGCAAAATGTTACAAGGCTTACCAGAAGGAACTGCGGCAGTCAGAGGCCGTTGACTTTGATGACTTGATCATGTTGACGCTCCGCTTATTTGACCAAAATCCAGAGGTCCTGACCTACTACCAGCAGAAGTACCAGTACATCCATGTCGATGAGTATCAGGATACCAACCATGCCCAGTACCAGTTGGTCAAGCTCCTCGCATCGCGTTTCAAGAATATCTGTGTGGTTGGTGATGCTGATCAGTCGATTTATGGCTGGCGTGGGGCAGATATGCAGAACATCCTTGATTTTGAAAAGGATTATCCTGAGAGCAAGGTGGTGCTGTTAGAAGAAAACTACCGTTCCACCAAGACAGTCTTGCAGGCTGCCAATGAAGTTATCGAAAACAACCGCAATCGCCGTCCTAAAAAACTGTGGACACAAAATGCCGAGGGTGAAAAGATTACTTACTACAAGGCAAGTGATGAAAACGACGAGGCGATTTACGTAGCCAGTCAGATTGGCGAGTTGGTGCGGTCAGGCAAGACCTATAAGGACTTTGCAGTCCTCTATCGGACAAATGCCCAGTCCCGTACCATAGAGGAAGCTCTCCTTAAGTCCAATATCCCTTACACTATGGTTGGCGGAACCAAGTTCTACAGCCGTAAGGAAATCCGTGATGTCATTTCCTACCTGAATCTTATCGCCAATCCTTCGGACAATATCTCCTTTGAGCGTGTGGTTAATGAGCCTAAGCGAGGTGTTGGACCAGGTACTGTTGAGAAAATCCGTGACTTTGCCACCATGCAGGACATGTCTTTGCTAGAGGCCTGCCAGCATATTATGCTATCTAGTATCAGGGGCAAGGTTGCACAGGCTGTTTGGGATTTTTCAACGATGCTGTATAACCTGCGTGACCGCCTAGACAGCTTGACTGTGACAGAGTTGGTCGAAGAAGTCCTCAATCAGTCTGGTTACCTCAATGCTCTTACGATTCAGGGAACGATTGAGGCCAATGCTCGTATCGAAAACATTCAGGAATTCCTCTCCGTGACTAAAAACTTTGATGAAAAGGGAAGTGAGGAAGAAGAGACAGGTCTGGAAACGCTCAGTCGCTTCCTCAATGACCTAGCCTTAATTGCCGATACAGATGATGATAGCCGTGAGGCATCTGAGGTTACACTGATGACCCTCCACGCTGCCAAAGGTCTGGAGTTTCCAGTTGTCTTTCTGATTGGTATGGAGGAAAATGTCTTTCCGCTCAGTCGTGCTTCTGAGGAAGAGGCGGAGTTAGAGGAGGAGCGTCGTCTGGCTTATGTAGGTATTACGCGCGCCGAGCAGATTCTCTATCTAACCAATGCTAACTCCCGTCTGCTCTTTGGTCGTACCAACTACAACCAACCTAGTCGCTTCATTCGTGAAATTTCCAGCGACCTCCTTGACTACCAAGGTCTTGCCCGTCCTGCTAACACCAGTTTTAAGGCGTCTTATGTCAATGGCAGAGCGACTCAGTTTGGCCAAGGTATGAGCTTGCAGCAGGCCCTGCAAAGCCGCAAGTCCTCTGTTCAACCCAATCGCACACTTGGTGGTGAGTTACCATTTGGTAAGACTACTACCACTACGGGAACTAGTTGGTCGGTTGGCGACATTGCCATTCATAAAAAATGGGGACGAGGAACAGTTCTAGAAGTATCAGGCTCAGGTAATAACCAAGAACTCAAAATCAACTTTCCAGAAATGGGACTCAAAAAAGTCCTAGCTAGTCTAGCACCTATTGAGAAAGAAGAATAGACTTTAATTCTGAACCTAACTGTCCAGCTGATTGGGCAGTTTTTTTGTGATTTTTGATATAATAAACAGAGGATATTTTTAGGAAGTGACTTATGAAACTACATTACACAGGTATTCGCAATAACTTGACCCAGCTTCTGACGGAGGAAGCCAAAACCTATGCTAGTCAAGGCTATCGGGTCTTCTACATAGCTCCAAACTCCCTGTCTTTTGAGAAGGAGCGAGCAGTTTTATCCTATCTTGAGGAGGGGGCGTCGTTTGACATCATGGTGACGCGCTTTGGGCAAATGGCACGCTATTTGGTACTCAACGAGGCACAGGACCAGAAAACCATTGATGATTTGGGGCTGACCATGCTTTTTTTCCGTGTCCTTTCTCAGTTAGACGAAAGTGAACTGAAGGTTTATGGCAAGCTCAAACAGGACATGGATTTTATCGGTCAGTTGCTTGATTTATACAAGGAATTGCAGCGTGCCAACTTGTCGGTCTTGGACTTGGAAAAGATGGAATCGCCAGAAAAACAAGCAGACCTGGTGAAGATCTTTACCGGTCTGGAAGAGCTGCTTCAGGCAAATCAATTTAAAGCCCAAACCAAGTTGACTCAGTTTCGTCAGCTTGTTGAAACAGGGAAACTAGACCAAGAATTGAATCAGCTCGTTTTGATTGTCGACGGTTTTACGCGTTTTTCAGCTGAAGAAGAGGCTCTTATCACAGCCCTAAATGGTCGTGTCAAAGAAATTGTGATTGGGACCTATGCCAGTCAAAAGGCTTATGCAAGCACCTATATCGAAGGGAATCTCTATCAAGCTGGTGTGGAGTTTTTACGGCATTTAGCGATAGATTTCGCTACTAAGCCGACTTATCTAGGGGCTGAAGAGGTCATGGATAGTCTAGGCAAGATTTCCAAGAATATTGAAAGTCGTTATGATTTCTCTGATCAGCAGGTGGAGCTGACAAAAGAAGATAGGGATAGGATTATCCTCTGGGATGTCATCAATCAAAAAGAAGAGATTGAGCAGGTGGCGCGTAGCATTCGTCAACGACTCTATCAAGGTGCACGATATAAGGATATTCTGGTCCTCTTGGGAGATGTAGGGAGTTATCAGTTGCAGCTAAGAACTGCCTTTGACAAGTATGAGATTCCCCACTATTTTGGGAAGGCGGAAAGCATGAGTCACCACCCGCTCGTGCACTTTATCGAGTCACTGGAGCGACTGAAGCGGTACAATTTTCGATCAGAAGACTTGCTCAACCTCCTCAAATCCGGGCTCTACGGGACTTTCTCCCAATCTGAACTAGATCGGTTTGAGCAGTATATCCTCTTTGCTGATATTAAGGGACAGGCTAAGTTTACTAAGGATTTTTCGGTCAATAGCAGAGCTAACTATGATTTGGAGGGGCTCAACCAATTCCGTCAGGCAGTTATGGATCCATTGACCCAACTCTTCAAGGCTCAAGCCCAAACAGGTAGTAGTCTCTTGCAAAAATTGATGACTTTCTTAGAAGCTGTGCAATTACCAAAAAATATGAGCAAACTCTCGCGGGGCTTTGGTGACATTGAACAAGAAAAAGAAGAGCAGGTCTGGAAATCCTTCTGTCATATCTTAGAGGAATTACAAGCAATTTTTGGGCAAGAAAAACTGCGCTTAGATGATTTTCTAGCTATCCTAAAAACAGGTATGCTAGCGGCTACCTATCGGACAGTTCCTGCGACGGTAGATGTGGTCACTATTAAGTCCTACGATCTTATCGAGCCTCACACTGCTAAGTATGTGTATGCCATAGGCTTGAGTCAGGCTAATTTTCCTAAGATTGCCCAAAATACTAGCCTCTTGACTGAAGAAGAGAAAACCAAGGTCAATGAAGCAAGCGGTCAATTGGCGCATTTTGACTTGGTCAGTCAAGAAAATATCAAGAAAAACCATTCTGCTATGATTTCCTTGATTAATGCTGCTCGGGAACAGTTGGTGTTATCAACGCCTCAGTTGTATAAAGAAGCAGAGCAGGTCTTGTCCCCCTACCTCAAACTGTTATTGGACATGGAGTTCTCTCTGGAGGAAAAAGGTAGGGAAGGCTTAGAAGAGTCGGATGTCATGCACTACAAGGGGCTGCTGTCACGGCTGGTAGAGGCCAATCGAGATGAGTTTGATCCAGAGTGGACTAAGGAAGAAGCGACCTTTTGGTCGGTGGTGGTCCGTTACCTCCGTAAGAAATTAGAGAAAGAGGACATTCATATTCCTGCTATCTCAGCTGAAGCGTCTTCAGTTGCCTTGGAAGCAGATACCTTAGCCAGTCTGTATCCAGCGGATCAACCACTGGTATTATCAGCTTCTAGTTTGACAGATTTTTACAAGAATGAGTACCTTTACTTCATCAAGCACGTGCTACGTTTGCAGGAACAGGATTCCATTCATCCAGACGCACGAAGTCATGGGAATTTCTTGCATCGAATTTTTGAACGGGTGACCATGGATCAAACAGAAGCAGACTTTGACGAGAAGTTGACCAAGGCCATCTCTGAAACAAGGCAGGAAAAGACCTTCCAATCGCTTTATGGTGCGGATGCGAGCAGTCAGTTCTCAGAAGAAGTTTTGCTAGATATTGCAAAAGCTAGTTCCTTGGTTTTGAGAGAGGGGAGCCAGGTAGCTGTATTGGCAAACGAAGCCAGTTTTGGTCAGGAAGATGTAGGATTGCTCGATCTTGGTCAAGGACGGAGTTTGAAGATTGTTGGAAAAATTGACCGTCTGGATCAGTTGGCTGATAATCATGCTTTAGGAGTTGTGGATTACAAGTCCAGTAGCAATAGCTTTAAGATTGACCGTTTTTATAATGGACTCAGTCCGCAGTTGGTCACCTATATCGCAGCAGTTCAGCAGTTGCCAGAATTTAGCCAGTCAGAAAAGATTTTTGGGGCAATGTACTTGCATCTCTTGGATCCGATTGTGAAGTTGGCAGATACTAAGGGACAGGATCAGGTACTAACAGAGGCTTATAAGTCATTGGTTTACAAGGGCTTGTTCTTGGAGGAAGAGGCTAATCGTCTTAACCAGGTTTATTATAAGTCCAAGGCGTCCTTATATAGTCAGGAGGAGCTAGCCCTTCTCTTGCAACACAACCAAGCCTTGTACAAGGAGGCAGGTCAGACCATACTAACAGGTCGCTTTGCTATTAACCCTTACACCGAGGACGGAAAATCGGTGGCAGGGGAACAACTCAAGGCTATCACAGGCTTTGAGGCCAATCTGCACATGGGTCAGGCCAGACAACTAGTCAAGGGTGGCAAGCGTGAAGATTGGTTAGACCGTATGAAAGGAGGAGATGTTGAATGAGTTTTGAAGCATTTTTAAGTCCAGAAGCGATTGTAAAGTTGCAGCAAGAAGAAGCGGTGTCGGATAAAGTGCAAAAACGGACACCGGAGCAGATTGAAGCAATCTATACTAGCGGACAAAATGTCTTGGTTTCGGCATCGGCAGGGTCAGGTAAGACCTTTGTTATGGTGGAGCGAATTTTGGATAAAATCAAGCGTGGTGTGTCCATCGATCAATTGTTCATCTCAACCTTTACGGTCAAGGCAGCGGGTGAACTCAAGGAGAGGATTGAGAAGAAGCTGACAGAGGCCTTGGCAGCAAGCAAGGATGAAGCCCTGCGGCACCATCTATCCGCCCAGTTGACTGCCTTGGAAAATGCAGACATTGGGACCATGGACTCCTTTACGCAGAAATTAGTTTCGACTTATGGTTATACCTTGGGGATTTCTCCTAATTTCCGTATTTTGCAGGATAAGAATGAGCAAGATCTGATGAAACATGAGGTTTTTGCAGACTTGTTTGCGGATTACCTATCAGGTGAACAGGGAGTGATTTTCAGAGATTTGGTCAAGAATTTCACGGGAAATCGGAAGGATAATAAGGCTTTTCGTGAGGTTGTTTACACTATTCACGGCTTTAGTCAATCAACCAGTAGTCCAAAAAAATGGCTCAAGGAAAGTTTGCTGAAAGGCTATGAAAAAAATACCAGTCTATCTAGCCTACCTGACGATATAGTGCTGAGTTTTCTGGAAGCCATGCGTCAGGCTGCGGACGATTTGCAGGACGTGACGGATTTACCTGACTACAAACAAAAGACAGCCAAGGGGACAGACACAGCAGCCTATGTCAAGCACCAAGCTATCTTTAATCGCTTGCGGAATTTGGCAGATGAATACGATAGGCAAGCAGATAAGGAAAAGTTGCCCTTGGTCACGGCAGAGTTGGTAGAGCTTCTACCTGCTGGTAGTGAAGTGACAGTGGCAGGGGTCAAGTATCCTGTTTTCAAGGACTTAAAAGGTCGCTTGCAAGATTTGCAGCACTTGGAAACAATCTTGGTCTATCAACCCAAAGTCCTGCCTCTTTTGCAGGTTTTGCAGGCCTTTCTATTCGACTTTTCAGACCAATACCTACAAAGCAAGATGCAGGAAAATGCCTATGAGTTCTCTGATATCAGTCATTTTGCTATTGAGATATTGGAGAAGAACGAAGCCATTCGCCAACAGTTTCAGGACAAGTACCATGAGGTGATGGTGGATGAATACCAAGATAACAACCATACGCAAGAGCGGATGTTGGACCTGTTATCTAATGGTCATAATCGCTTTATGGTGGGAGATATCAAGCAATCCATTTACCGTTTCCGTCAGGCTGACCCGCAGATTTTTCAGTCTAAATTTGAAACCTATCAGGCAGATAGTCAGGCAGGGAAATTGATTCTCCTCAAGGAAAATTTCCGCAGTCAAAATGAGGTATTGGACGCGACAAATGCAATTTTTACGCGACTCATGGACCGTCAGGTTGGTCAGATAAAGTATGACCAAACCCATACGCTAGTTGCAGGAAGCGACCGTCAGAAGATTGCTCAGCCTCATCACCGTATGGACTACCTGATTTACAATACTGATGTGACAGAGGAAGATACGGAAATTTCTGGTGGCGAGGTTGAATTAGTAGCTAAGGAAATCATCCGCCTACATAATGAGGAAGGAGTTGCCTTCTCTGACATCACCCTCTTGGTACCTAGTAGAACACGTAACCAAGCTATTTTGGAGAGTTTTGAACGGCATGGGATTCCCTTGGTGGCTGACGGTGGCGAAGCCAACTACCTCAAATCACTTGAAGTCATGGTCATGTTGGATACCTTGAGGACCATTAACAATCCTCTCAATGACTATGCTCTGGTTGCCTTACTCAAGTCACCTATGTTTCATTTTGATGAGGATGAATTGGTACGGATTGCCCTGCAGGCAGAGCGAGGCTTCTTCTATGAAAAATTAGTTTTAGCCCAGACAGGTCGCGGTGCAAAATCTGCTCTCATCTCTCCACGGTTGAAACATAAATTGGACAACTTTCAGACTTATCTGACAGACTGGCGGGCCTATGCCAAGTTGCATTCACTCTATGATTTGATTTGGAAGATTTTCAACGAGAAGTTTTACTATGACTACGTGGGAGCCTTGCCAAATGGCCAAAAACGACAGGCAAACTTATATGCGCTAGGCATTCGAGCCAACAATTTTGAACAAACGGGTTTCAAGGGCTTGAGTCGGTTTATTGCCATGATTGATAAGGTCTTGGCTAGTGAAAATGATTTGGCAGATGTGGAGGTAGCCCTACCGCAAAATGCTGTCCAGCTCATGACTGTTCACAAGTCCAAAGGCTTGGAGTTCCAGTATGTCTTCCTGCTCAATATGGACAAGAAGTTTAATGCCATGGAGAGTAGGAGTCCGATTGTTCTCAGTCGGGAAAATGGTTTGGGTATTCAGTATTTGGCAGATATGAAGGCGGAGTTTGATACACCGTTACCTCATGTCCGAGTAGCGATGAACACTCTGCCTTATCAGCTCAATCAGAGGGAATTGAAATTAGCTAGTTTGTCTGAGCAGATGCGCTTGCTCTATGTTGCCATGACACGAGCAGAAAAGAAACTCTATCTGGTCGGAAAAGGAAGTAAGGAAAAGCTATCTGATCAGTATGACGGGAAACGAAAAGAGGGAGTTTTACTAGCAAGTAGCCGAGAAGGAATGACCAGCTTTCAAGACTGGGTCTTGGCGATTGAGGAGGCCTTTAGTGACGAGGAACTTTACTTTAACAAGATTTTTGTGGAAGATAGTGATTTGACACCCGAAAAGATTGGTCATCTAAAGCAGACCAAGCCAGTTGTGAAAGAAAGTCAAAAAGACAATCGTCAGTCAGACGAGATTCGTAGAGCCTTAGATCAGTTAGAGGCTGTGGAACGCCTCAACCAAACCTATAAATCAGCCATTGAGTTACCTAGCTTGCGGACACCGAGTCAGATTAAGAAACTCTATGAACCGGTCTTGGCAGATGAAGGTTTGGAAATTATGGAGTCTTACAAACCACAGATAGCCTTTGATTTACCTGATTTTTCTAAAAAACCTCGTGTAACGGGTGCTCAGGTTGGGTCAGCTGTCCATGAACTCATGCAGCGTTTACCTCTGGTATTTCCAATGACAAAAGATGTGATTGAGAAAGCCTTGCTTCAAGTTAATGCTGAGCAAGCAGTCAAGGAGAAAATCGATGTTTCCAAAATTCTTGCATTTTTCTCCACTGACTTAGGAAAGGAAATCTTGGAGAACAGGGACAAGGTTCGTCGAGAGGCTCCCTTTGCCAGTTTGATACAAGATCTGATTTCTCAAGAGAATTTTGTATTACGGGGGATCGTGGATGGCTTTATTCACTACGATGACCGAATCGTTCTTTTCGACTATAAGACGGATAAGTATGAAGTTGCTAGCCAGCTCAAAGAGCGTTATCGCGGTCAGATGCAACTTTACGTTCAAGCTTTGACCAAGGCTTACGGTGTTACAGATATTGCTTGTCATCTTATTCTTCTCGGAGGTGAGGAGATTGATGTGGTGCAGGTATTCTAATCAAGAAGGAGACTTATTATGGAACGGACATTTTTCATTATCAAGCCAGATGCAGTGGCGCGTGGTTTGGTTGGTCAGGTTTTGGCACGGATTGAGCGTCGTGGTTTTCAGATAGATGACCTTCGAATGATGACAGCCAGTCCAGACTTGATTGCGGCTCACTATGATCATTTGACCGACAAGCCCTTCTTTCCTCATTTGGTATCCTATATGACCAGTGGGCCAGTCATTGCAGGCATTTTGTCAGGGCCAGAGGTGGTACTGTCTTGGCGTGCTTTGATGGGAGCAACCAATCCTGTCAATGCCCTTCCAGGCACCATACGGGGAGATTTTGCAACGGCACCGGTCGATGATATTGTAGCCAACATCGTTCATGGCTCTGATAGCCCTGAAGCAGCAGAGCGAGAGATTTCCTTGTGGTTGAAGTAGGAAAATAGCGGAGCAGACACCTAGTTTTCTAGGTGTTTTTGCTGTGGCAAAATTCCTCTTCATCTGATATAATAAAGAGAATACCCTAAAAGGAAGAATCATGAATTTAGAAGAATTGAAACAACGTCAGGAGAAGATTCGGAATTTCTCCATTATTGCCCATATTGACCATGGAAAGTCAACTCTGGCTGACCGTATTCTTGAAAAAACAGAAACAGTTTCCAGTCGGGAGATGCAGGCTCAGTTGCTGGATAGCATGGACTTGGAGCGTGAGCGTGGGATTACCATTAAGCTGAATGCGATTGAGCTCAACTACACTGCTAAGGATGGCGAGACTTATATTTTCCATTTGATTGACACACCGGGACACGTTGACTTCACCTATGAAGTTTCGCGTTCACTAGCTGCCTGTGAGGGAGCGATTCTGGTAGTCGATGCTGCACAAGGTATTGAAGCCCAGACCTTAGCAAATGTTTATCTGGCCTTGGATAATGATTTGGAAATCTTACCAATCATTAACAAGATTGACTTACCGGCAGCTGATCCAGAACGAGTTCGTCAGGAAATCGAAGATGTGATTGGATTGGACGCATCAGAAGCTGTACCGACCTCTGCCAAAGCTGGTATCGGTATTGAAGAAATCTTGGAGCAGATTGTAGAGAAGGTTCCAGCACCAACAGGTGATGTGGAAGCTCCATTGCAAGCCTTGATTTTCGACTCTGTTTACGATCCTTATCGTGGGGTTATCCTTCAGGTTCGTATTGTCAATGGTGTGGTCAAACCTGGTGACACTATCCAGATGATGAGCAATGGTAAGACATTTGATGTCACAGAAGTCGGGATTTTCACTCCAAAAGCAGTCGGTCGTGATTTCCTAGCAGTCGGAGATGTTGGCTATATCGCAGCCTCTATCAAGACAGTTGCCGATACCCGTGTCGGTGATACGGTAACCTTGGCGGAAAATCCTGCCAGCGAGCCTTTGGCTGGATACAAACAAATGAACCCAATGGTCTTTGCGGGTATCTATCCAATTGATTCCAACAAGTACAATGACCTTCGTGAAGCTTTGGAGAAACTTCAACTAAACGACGCCAGCTTGCAGTTTGAGCCAGAAACGTCGCAGGCACTCGGTTTCGGTTTCCGTTGTGGTTTCTTGGGACTCTTGCACATGGATGTTATCCAAGAACGGATTGAGCGTGAGTTCAACATTGACCTCATTATGACAGCACCGTCGGTGGTTTACCATGTCAACATGACGGACGGGGAAATGATTGATGTAGCCAACCCGTCTGAGTTTCCAGATCCAACCAAGATTGCGACCATTGAGGAGCCATACGTTAAAGCACAAATCATGGTACCGCAGGAATACGTTGGTGCAGTCATGGAATTGGCCCAACGCAAGCGTGGTGATTTCGTGACCATGGATTATATCGATGATAATCGTGTCAATGTTATTTACCAAATTCCTCTGGCAGAGATTGTCTTTGATTTCTTCGATAAACTCAAGTCCTCTACTCGCGGTTACGCTAGCTTTGACTATGAGATTTCCGAATATCGTTCATCTAAATTGGTGAAAATGGATATTCTATTGAATGGTGACAAGGTCGACGCCCTTAGCTTTATTGTCCATAAAGAATTTGCCTACGAACGTGGGAAAATCATCGTGGACAAGCTCAAGAAAATCATCCCTCGTCAACAGTTTGAAGTGCCTATCCAAGCAGCAATCGGTCAAAAAATCGTTGCTCGTAGCGACATCAAAGCCCTTCGTAAAAACGTTTTGGCCAAGTGTTATGGTGGTGACGTTTCCCGTAAACGTAAACTCCTTGAAAAACAAAAAGCTGGTAAGAAACGAATGAAGGCTATCGGATCCGTAGAAGTTCCACAAGAAGCTTTCCTCAGTGTCCTCAGTATGGATGAAGATGAGAAAAAATAAACAAAAAGCTAATCAACCAATAAATAGGCTGGTTAGCTTTTTAGTTCTGTTTCTTAGAAATCTGATGAAAGACAACAGTCCACTCTTCATGTCTACGCCAAAGAGAAGTGTGAACATAGTCACCTATTTCAAAGGTAACCAATTTAGACTTTTGGCTGACTGAGGTCATTTGATAGTTGGAGAGGTAGTTTGATTGTACAGAGTGTGCTAGGAGCATTTGTTCTTTGTTGTGATAACGCCCCTTAGCATCAATCAGGAGATAGTCTTCATCAATTAAGTCCTCGTAGCCCTTCTCATGGGCTTGAATTTCTGATTCAAAACGATAAAGTTTATCAAAAACATGCTCGTAGATTTCATCGTGAGGGATTTCAGATGGTTCGACATGAATGTCTACATCAAATACTCCGTACTTGAGGGTTAGCAACTGTTCAACTTGTTCTGTAATCTCATGGCTTTCATAGACGGATAGATCAGGATTCATTTCTAGTACAATATCCAAATAGATATTGGCACCGTAAGTCCGACCACGTTGAGATTTGACTGCAACTACTTTAGGTAGTTTGAGAATATCCTCCACGTACTTGTGGAGGAGTTCCTCGTCAAATCCATCTGACAGGGTGAAGAAACTTTCCATAAAAATTTCATAAGCGGTTTTTAAAATGAAAAAGGTAATCACTATAGCTGCAATCTTATCAACGATTGGAAAGTTAAGAGCTGCGGCAAAGACTGCAATAGAAGTACCGATGGAGGTTACGGCATCAGATAGATTATCTTTAGCGGCTGCTTCTAGGCCTTTAGAATTAACTTTTTTTGAAAGTTGACGATTATAAGCATATACTCCGAGCATGATAGCTGCTGAGATTATTCCTACCCAAGCTCCCATGATATCAATATCTACAACCTCATCGCTCAATAATTTGAGTATGGTAGAATGGAGAACCTGAAAACCAACGACAAACATGATAAAAGAAGTGATAAGGCTGGCCAGATCCTCCATTTTCCAATGTCCAAATTTATGGTCGGTATCTGCAGGTTTTTGGGCCATTCGCAGACCGATAAGGACAGCGACATTTCCTACAATATCTGAAAGATTGTTGAAGGCATCAGCTGTCAGAGCATCAGAGTGGAATAGTTGACCAGCAGCTAGTTTAGCACCTGCTAGAATGATATATGCAAAAATTGAGATAAGTGCTCCACGTTCTGCCAGTTTGAGATTTTGAACTTGTTGCTTCATAAAGTCTCCTTTAAAATTTGATTATCATATAAAAAACCTCTATTTTTCAAGGAGGTTAGATTCTAGTTTTATGACGGATTTTTATGTAATTATACAGTCTAAGAAGGATAGTACCACTAGCCATGCCGATTGGAATGACCAAAGCTAAGGTGATGACGGTTGTCACGTTGACCAAGGCAGTAGCGTGTTCACCAGATACAAAGTAAGTAGTCGTCATGTAAGCTCGATATCCTGGCACAAGTGGCGCTAAGATAGCTAAAGAGAAAATAACAGACGGTGTTTTGAGAACAATACTCATAATCTGACTGATACAGGAACCTATAATAGCAGCAATAAAGGTTGCAATGATTGTATTGGTTGGCTCAAGAAGGAGCAGATAAAGTAACCAGACCACCATACCTAGCAATCCAGCTGGAAGCAGTAATTGTTTCTGGACATTTAATACGATTAAGAAAGCAATAATAGCGATAAAACTAGCTAGCGATTGTAATAAAAATAGTTGTAAATCCATAGATTACCCCACAATAAGCAGTGCGACTGCTGTTCCAGCTCCTAGTGATAAAATACTTAGTAAGGTCTGGAAAATTTTAGTCATACCTGTATTGATGTGATTTGTCATTAAATCACGGACGGCATTGGTAAAGGCAATTCCGGGTACAAAGGGCATGACAGCTCCTGCATTAACCATATTAGGATTGATTTGAGATGGAAAGTACTTATTTACTGTATAGGAGATGAGTGAAAAAACCAGAGCTCCAGCAAATGCAGAGACAAGCTCTATTCCAATTAACTTTTCTATCCAAAGCGAGAAAGGAAAAGCAAAAATGGTTGCTAGTGCGGTTACCAAAGCATCAGCAGCGCTGCCTCCAAACATTATGGTAAAGAATGGAGCCGCCACTACAGCTGCAGCTATTACTTGGTATTTAGTGTAGGGGAGAGGTTGTTTTCGAATATATTTTAGTTCATCTAGCGCTTGCTCTAATTCAATTTGGCCGACAACTAGAGAGCGTGATATTTGGTTAACCTGACAAACTTTTTGCATATCATGGTTTGGACTTACGATACGTTTCATTCGAGAGATGTTTGTATGGTCAATCGAAAAGAAGACAGCTGCTGGAATGGCCAAAACATTTGCATTTTCAATCCCCTGTGAATGAGCAATACGAATCATGGTATCTTCAACTCGATGAATTTCAGCTCCGCTTTGTAATAAAATGGCTCCGGCTAACATTAACACATCAATTGCTAAGTTTAGTTCTTTTGACTCTTCCATGACTGCCTCCTTTACACAATGTAGTCATATTATACCAAAAAGTTTTTATGTTCTAAACTATTCTCTGAAAACCAAATAAAATTCTTGACAATCATTCGTTTTTTAGTATAATTGACTAGTCAACAATTGATTAATCAACAGATTAGAGGAAAGTATGGAAAATATAACTCAGTTACTTTATCAGATAAAGCTGGCTGATGAAACGATTACTAGTTTGTTCGAAAAGCAACTGGGAATCAGTCTCACTCGCTATCAGCTCTTACAGTTTTTACTAGAAGATTATCCCTGTTCTCAACAGGTTTTACAGGAGAAACTTAAGATTGATCGTGCAGCCATTACCCGACATTTAAAAATTTTAGAAGGCAATGGCTACATTAGCAGAGAAAGAAATCCTGTGAATCAAAGAGAAATGCTAGTGGAACCTACTCAGCGGGCCTTGAATGATTTACAACTGAGTCCGCCAGCTCATCATCAGATGATAAAGTCGGAGATGGAAAATATCCTGTCTAACCATGAAGAAGAAGACTTGACGAACCTTTTGATGAAACTGGTATCAGGACTTCAAAACTTATCTGTTGAAACATTTTTTTAAAAAAGGAGCATAATATGTCAATTTTTACAACTATTTTAGCCAGTCTTGTTGCCCTTGAGCATCTTTATATCATGTATCTTGAAACCTTTGCGACACATTCAGATTCGACAAGTCGTGTTTTCAATATGACAAAAGATGAGTTACAAAGAAAGTCTGTCACTACCCTTTTCAAAAACCAAGGGATTTACAATGGCTTGTTGGCCATCTTCCTCTTGTATGGAATTTTCACTGGTAGCCTAGAAATCACAACTATTTTTGTTTTATTTGTTATTGGTGCAGCTTCTTATGGTGCAGCAACATCAAGTCCCAAAATTATCTTGACCCAAGGAGGTCCAGCGATTTTGGCGTTGATTTCTATTTTGTTATTCAAATAAGTAAAAAAAGCCTTCCGTCAAGGAGGGCTTTTAACAATTACTGATAAGAAACAATTCCAAGAATGACATCAACGGCTTTTTCCATGGTTTGTAGGCTGACAAACTCGAAGCGGCCGTGCATATTTTCACCACCAGCGAAGATGTTTGGTGTTGGAATACCCATGAAGGAAATCTTGGAGCCGTCTGTTCCTCCGCGAACAGGCTCAATAAGAGGCTTGATACCTAGATTTTCCATGACATCTTTAGCAATGTTGATAGGTGTCATATCTTTTTCGATGATTTTCTTCATGTTGTAGTATTGATCGTGCAGGTTGACGATAACTCGTGGTGTATCAAAGTTTGCGTTCATCTTTTCTGCAATGTCCAACATGAGCTGTTTGCGGGCTTGGAAATCCTCTTCTTCAAAATCACGGATGATGTAGGTGGTGGAAGCAGTATCTACGCTTCCTTCCATATTCATCAAGTGGAAGAAACCTTCATAACCTTCTGTTTTTTCAGGGCGGTCTGCTTCAGGAAGTGCATTGTGGAAGTCGATAGCCAGTTGGAAGGCATTGATCATCTGGTCTTTAGCAGAGCCTGGGTGAACATTGCGTCCAAGAAAGTCAATCTTAGCCCCTGCTGCAGAGAATGTTTCGTATTGGAGTTCACCAAGCGGTCCACCATCCATGGTATAGGCAAAATCGACATCAAAATCTTCCACGTCAAACTTGTCAGCCCCCACACCGATTTCTTCATCTGGACCAAATCCGACACGGATTTCGCAGTGTTTGATATCTGGGTTTTGTACCAAATACTCAATAGCGGTCATGATTTCCGCAATTCCGGACTTGTCATCAGAGCCTAGCAGAGTTGTGCCATCTGTGGTAATCAAGGTTTGTCCATGGTAGTTGGCAAGTTGAGGGAAATCTTTTGGATGCAATTCATAGCCAGAAGTTCCCAAGGCAATGGGATTACCGTCATAGTTTTCAATGAGTTGTGGATTGACCCCTTCAGCATTGAAGTCAGCCGTATCCATATGAGCGATGAAGCCAATCTTGCGTGTCAAGCTTGGGTCGTTGGCAGGGAGTGTTCCAACCGCAAAACCATTTGGCAAGTAGTGAACATCCTGCAAGCCAATGCGTTTCATCTCTGGCAAGAGGATGTTCTGAGCAAATTCAACTTGGTTCTGAGTAGAAGGAGTAGTCGTTGACTTCTCGTCTGAGCGGGTATTTTCTTTGACATAAACTAAAAAGCGGTCTAAAAGTGTAGGGTATTTCATAGGTTTCCTTTCTTGAGTTGGAGCTGTTATTTTAAAATATATTTTGCGATTGCCTTGGCAACACCGTTATTTTCATTGGTATCCGTGATGTCTTGAGCAATAGCTTTGACCTGCTCGTTGGCGTTGCCCATGGCAATCCCAAGTCCAGCAAATTCCAGCATTTCGAGGTCGTTGTTAGCATCACCGATAGCCATAATTTCCTCAGGGAGAATACCGAGGCGGTCTGCTAGTTGTTTCAAACCGGATGCTTTACTTGCACCGTTAGGTAAAATTTCCAGCAAATAGGGAAGAGAGCGAACAGTAGAATAGCTTTCCTCTAAATGAGCTCGGTGTGTCTGCTCAAAACGTTCTACCACCTCTGGTTTGCCCACAAACATGGCTTCAAAGAAGCGGTGCTGACCGGATACTGCTTCTGTTAAACTGATAGGCTGTGGTATCATACCAACTAGACTTGCATCTAGGGTGACTTGTTCGTTAGCCTTCTCTGCCAGAACGAAGTAATCTTCCACATCAAAGAGTGAAATCTGTAATTCCTTTCCGTCAGCCAATTGGTTCAGATGTGTAATGTCGCTCGGAGCCAACTCTGCCCAGTCAATCAGGCTCCAATCTTTTGTCGAGTGGGTCGAGCAACCATTATTGACAATGACGAATTCTTCTTCAGCATCAAACCCGAGTTGTTTTATGAAAGATTTGACACCCGCCAAAGGACGGCCAGTGCAAAGAACAATTTTGACACCAGCTTCAACAGCCTGATGAATAGCATCAATCTGTGGTTTCATTAGTTCTTTACGATTATTTAGTAGAGTACCATCCATATCGAGAGCGAGTAATTTTATCATAGATTCCTCCTTTCGCTTGTCAAATCTAGTATAGCACAAAATAGTTATTAGTTGGTGAATACAAGGACGCAGTAAAGAAATTATGCTATAATCTAGCTATGAAATTAGTTGTAACGACAAGTTTAGGAATGAATGAAGCTCTAGTAGCACGGGCGAGGGAAATCGCAGAGCAGTTGCAGATAGAGTATCAAGAACGTAAGAAACGGTCTGTCCAGTTGATTTTAACAAAGGCTGACGCGGTATTGATTGTCTATCAAGACCAGCTCATTTTGGAACAACAAAATGGAAAAAGTCTTTTTTTCCACCCTGATACCGCTATGCTCCGTATCAAATCTGGTCGGGATCCGCTTTTGGAATTGGTCGGTTCAACTCCGAAAACAATTTTAGACTGCACTATGGGACTGGCATCAGATAGTTTGGTCTTAGCGAGTGGAGGACATAGGGTCACCGCCTTAGAGTCATCATTCTGGACACACTTTATCGTCAGTCAAGGTCTGCAAACTACAGATACAGGAAATATGAGATTAAACCAAGCCATGCGGTCCATACAGACGGTTTGTGTTGATAGTTTATCCTATCTGCGGGCTCAGCCCAGTAAGTCAGTTGATGTCATCTACTTTGACCCTATGTTTTCAGAAGATATTAAGGAGTCGAAAAATTTAGCAGGACTAGAGGACTTAGCTAATCTAGAACAAGTGACGAAAGAGCTAGTGATAGAAGCCAAGCGAGTAGCTAGGGAGAAGATTCTTCTCAAGGCTCATTTTCGTGATAGAGTATTTGAAGAGTTGGGATTTGTTCGGCATACTAGACCTAATCAAAAATTTCATTATGGCGAGATTATTATGGAGGGAAACAATGAAGATAGTAGTAACAGGGTTTGATCCATTTGATAAAGAGGTTATCAATCCTGCTTTGGAAGTTGTCAAGCAACTGCCAGATAGGATTGCAGGAGCAGAGATTATCAAGCTGCAAGTACCGACTGTTTTTCATAAGTCGGCAGCAGTCTTGGAAGATAAAATGCGGGAGTGTCAGCCAGATATGGTGCTCTGCATTGGTCAAGCAGGGGGAAGAGCAGAGCTAACTCCTGAGCGCGTAGCTATTAACCAAGATGATGCACGAATTGCGGATAACGAAGGACAACAGCCGATCGATGTCCCTATTCGTGAAGATGGGAAAACTGCTTACTTCTCTACTTTACCGATTAAAGCTATGGTGGAGGCTATCAGACAAGTAGGTTTGCCGGCCTCTGTATCCAATACGGCAGGTACCTTTGTCTGCAACCATTTGATGTACCAAGCTCTCTACTTGGCTGAGAAAGAATTTCCAAGAACCAAAGCAGGCTTTCTGCACATTCCTTTCCTACCGGAGCAGGTAGTCAATAAGTCGGGAGTTGCATCCATGTCCCTAGCGGATATGGTGAAAGGAGTAACAGTAGCGATTGCTGCTATTGTAGAATATGCGGACAAGGAAGATGTCAAGACTGTCGGAGGGGCAACGCACTGACAGTTCTAGCAGTCGGAGGAGGACAAGGATGAAAAAGTATTTTTTAGCGATTAAAACTGACTACCTAGAAACTAGAAGTCATCCCAGCGAAGATTTTATAGAATGGCTGATTAAAAGAAAAATGACTTGGGAAATGCGGTGGTGTCTGGTGCTGGTATTGATGTTTGTCGCACAGCCACTTACCTTTCACCCGCTGTTTCTTCTTTACTGTTTTTATCTTGGGCTCTTTCTTCTAATCTTTTATCTTGTAGGGAAATTGTTTTTAGTATTGAGGAAACTTTGCAGAAAAGGATAATTTTTCTTCTGTCAAGTTTTTTTCTTGACAGGGGGAAATAGTGTGGTATAATGAATACTGTGCTAAATAGCTCTGCTATTTCACCAAAATGAAAAAACATAAAGAAAAGAGAAATTAAAAATGGCAGTAAAAATCCGTTTGACTCGTATGGGTTCTAAGAAAAAACCTTTCTACCGTATTAACGTAGCTGATTCACGTGCACCACGTGATGGTCGTTTCATCGAAACAGTTGGTACTTACAACCCACTTGTAACTGAAAACCAAGTAACTCTTAAAGAAGAGCGCGTACTTGACTGGTTGGAAAAAGGTGCACAACCTTCTGATACAGTTCGTAGCCTTCTTTCAAAAGCTGGCGTGATGAAGAAATTCCACGAATCAAAATTCTCTAAATAAGACAGTTAAGCGAGAACACTTATGGACATGATTGAAAATCTGATTATTGCGATTGTGAAACCCTTGATTTCACAGCCTGATAGCTTGACGATAAAAATCGTTGACACACCTGAATTTTTGGAATATCATTTGGACTTGGATCAGTCTGATATTGGCCGTGTGATTGGTAAGAAAGGTCGCACAATTTCGGCAATCAGAACAATCGTATATTCTGTTCCAACAAGTGATAAAAAAGTCCGTCTTGTGATAGATGAGAAAGAATGATAAGTCACCACTCTGGTGGCTTTTTATCGTCATTCAGTTTATCTTTTATTACTGCGTTAACTCGCTTTGCCGTACTCCAGTACTGCCTGCAGCTCGTTGCCTAGTATTAAAAGCAAACTGAAAGACTATTACAGAACATGAAAGGGGAGAGGTATGAAATTAATTTGGTCTTATTTGAAGAAGTATCCTAGGTGGTTGTTTTTGGATATGTTAGGAGCCTTTTTATTTGTCATTGTCAATTTGGGCTTGCCAACCTTTTTGGCGCGAATGATTGACCAAGGAATTACAAAACAAGATCAAGGACAACTCTATTTTTGGGCTTTAATGATGCTCTTGATTGTAGTCTTGGGAATTTTTGGTCGGATTGTGTTGGCCTATGCGGCAGGACAACTGACGACTAACATTGTAAAAGACATTCGTAATGACCTATACGAGAAGATACAAGATTATTCGCACCATGAATATGAACAAATCGGGGTCTCGTCCTTGGTGACACGCATGACCAACGATGCTTTTGTTCTCATGCAGTTCTCAGAACAGGTCTTGAAGTTAGGGATTATTACTCCCTTGATGATGATTGCTTCTGTTGTGATGACCTTGTTGACTAGTCCAGGTCTTGCTTGGACGGTAGCAGTAGCCATGCCTTTCTTGATTTGGGTCATCGTCTATGTGGCTGTAAAGACTCGTCCTTTGTCTGAACAGCAGCAAAAGCGGTTGGATACCATTAACCAGTATGTGCGTGAAAATCTCATGGGCTTGCGGGTCATTCGTGCCTTTGCTCGCGAGGATTTTCAGGAGGAGCGGTTTGAGGAGGTCAATCAGGATTATACTCAGACGTCTAAGCGCTTGTTTAACCTGACGGGTCTGACAGAGCCGCTTTTCGTACAGATTATCATTGCCATGATTGTGGCGATTGTATGGTTTGCCCTTCCACCTTTGGCAAATGGAAGTTTGCAGATTGGGGACTTGGTTGCTTTTATTGAGTATAGTTTCCATGCTCTATTTTCGTTCTTGCTATTTGCTAATCTCTTTACCATGTATCCGCGTATGGCAGTTTCGAGTCAGCGGATTCAGGAAGTTTTGGATATGCCCATTTCTATTTCAAAAAATGAGGATGGGATTACCGAAACAGAAACGCGTGGTTACTTGGAGTTTGACAATGTGACCTTTGCCTACCCTGGTGAAACCGAGTCACCTGTTCTGCACAACATTTCTTTTAAGGCAAAACCGGGAGAGACGATTGCCTTTATCGGTTCAACAGGCTCTGGTAAGTCATCCTTGGTCAACTTGATTCCACGATTTTATGATGTGACCTTGGGACGTATCTTGGTGGATGGTGTAGATGTCAGACGCTACAATCTCAAGGCTCTTCGTAGTAAGATAGGCTTTATACCGCAGAAAGCTCTGCTATTTACCGGAACAATCGCTGAAAACCTTAAGTACGGAAAGATAGATGCGAGTTTGGTAGAATTGCATGAGGCGGCGGATGTGGCGCAGGCTAAAGACTTTATCGAGAGTAAGGAAGAGCAGTTTGAGACCCACTTGGCAGAGGGAGGAAGCAATCTATCTGGTGGACAAAAACAACGTTTATCTATTGCACGCGCTATCGTTAAGCAACCAGATATTTATATTTTTGATGATTCTTTCTCAGCTTTAGACTATAAAACGGATGCGATTTTGCGTAGCCGTTTGAAAGAAGTGACGGAGAATGCGACTGTGTTGATTGTGGCACAGCGTGTCGGGACCATTATGGATGCGGACCAGATCATTGTTCTCAATGAGGGAGAGATTGTTGGTCGTGGTACTCATAATGAGCTCATGGAAAGCAATGACATCTATCGTGAGATTGCCAATTCGCAACTCAATCGCCAGTCACTAACAGGAACAGAAGAATAGGAGGAAATCATGAAAGAACAGAATGTATTTGGCCGTATTTGGCTCTATTTAAAAAACTATCAGGTTTCCATTTATTTAGCTGTTTTGATGAAGGTTGTGAGTGCCGTGATGAATGCCCTAGAACCTTTTATCTTAGGACTAATTATCACGGAGTTGACTGCTAACCTATTGGATATGGCTAAAGGAGTAGAAGGTGCAGCAATCAACATCAACTACATTGCAACTATGTTAGCTGTTTATGCTCTCCGCGCCTTATTTTATGAACTTGGTGCTTATTTCTCCAATTATTTCATGACTAAGGGTGTTCAATCGGCTATTCAGCAACTTCGTAATGATCTATCTGAAAAGATCAATCGAATTCCCGTTGCTTATTTTGATAAGCATCAATATGGTGATTTGTTGGGTAGATTTACCAGCGATGTGGAGACGGTTTCCAATGCTTTGCAACAGAGTTTTTTACAGATTGTTAATGCTGCATTGACATTAAGCTTAGCCTTAGCGATGGTTTTCTATCTCAATGCTTCCCTTGCAGTAGTGGTCTTGCTTTTAGTACCCGTGACTTATTTTTCATCCAAATTCATCATCGGTAAGTCTCAGCCTTACTTTAAGCAACAGGCAGATGCACTTGGTCGCCTCAACGGTTTTGTGCAGGAAAACTTGACAGGGTTTAATGTTTTAAAACTTTATGGGCGTGAGGAACAATCCACACAGGAATTTCGCCAGATAACAGCAGACTTACAAAAAGTAGGATTTAAAGCAAGTTTTGTATCTGGTTTGCTTATGCCAGTTGTACAAGGATTTTCTAACTTGACATATGTAGTTGTTGCCCTTCTATCGGGTCTCAAGGTTTTATCAGGACAACTCACCATTGGTAATATGCAGGCATTTGTTCAATACGTCTGGCAGATTACCCAACCAGTCCAAACATTAACCCAGCTTGCTCCCCAGTTGCAGTCTGCCAAATCCTCCTTGGAACGCATCTTCTCTGTCTTAGATGAATTAGATGAATCTACCGGTAATATGCAAGAATTAGAACAATCGTTGACTGGACAAGTTAGCTTTGAAAATGTAGAGTTTGGCTACTCACCTGACAAACCCCTCATCCGCAACTTCAATCTAGAAGTCAAACCAGGTGAAATGGTAGCAATTGTTGGACCAACAGGTGCTGGTAAGACGACCCTGATTAACCTCCTCATGCGCTTTTACGATGTAAATGCAGGTTCTATTAAAGTGGATGGTAAGGATATTCGGGACTTGTCTCGTCAGTCCTACCGTCGCCAGTTTGGTATGGTCTTGCAGGATGCTTGGCTCTACGAAGGAACGATTAAGGAAAACCTGCGATTTGGTCGTCTGGATGCGACAGATGAAGAGATTGTCGAAGCAGCAAAAGCAGCCAACGTTGACCACTTTATCCGTACTCTTCCAGGTGGCTACAATATGGAGATGAACCAGGAATCTAGCAACATCTCCCAAGGTCAGAAGCAGCTTTTGACCATTGCCCGTGCGCTTTTAGCAGATCCAGCTATCTTGATTCTAGATGAGGCGACCTCTTCAGTTGATACCCGTTTGGAACTCTTGATTCAAAAGGCTATGAAGCGTCTTATGCAAGGTCGCACCAGCTTTGTCATTGCCCACCGCTTATCGACCATTCAAGAAGCCGATAAGATTTTGGTCTTGAAAGATGGTCAGATTATTGAACAAGGCAATCACGAAAGCCTTCTGGCTGATAAAGGATTCTATTATAACCTCTACCAAAGCCAGTTTAGTGGGAGTAAATAAATGAAAAGTCATCTGTGGATGGCTTTTTTCAACTTGAGAAATAGCCTTTATCGTGGTAGAATGATAAGATAGAAATTCAAAGGAAGATAGTATGGATTATTTTAACGTAGGAAAGATTGTCAATACCCAAGGGCTACAAGGAGAAATGCGTGTTTTGTCTGTGACGGATTTTACAGAAGAACGCTTCAAAAAAGGAGCAAAGCTGGCTCTTTTTGATGATAAAGACCAGTTTGTCATGGAAGTTGAAATTGCTAATCACCGCAAGGCCAAGAACTTTGATATTATCAAGTTCAAGGGAATGTACCATATCAATGACATTGAAAAGTACAAGGGTTTTAGTTTGAAAATCGCAGAAGAAAACCTATCTGACTTGGATGAGGGTGAGTTTTATTACCATGAGATTATCGGGCTAGATGTTTATGAGAATGATAGCTTGATTGGGCAGGTTAAGGAAATCTTGCAACCTGGTGCTAACGATGTCTGGGTTGTGAAGCGCAAAGGGAAGAAAGACTTACTTTTACCGTATATTCCACCTGTTGTTCTCAATGTTGATATTGAAAACAATCGGGTAGATGTTGAGTTGCTAGAGGGACTGGATGATGAAGATTGATATTTTAACCTTGTTCCCAGAAATGTTTGCTCCATTAGAACATTCGATTGTTGGTAAGGCACGAGAAAAAGGGCTTTTGGAAGTCAACTACCATAACTTCCGCGAACAAGCTGAAAAAGCTCGTCATGTTGATGATGAGCCTTACGGTGGTGGTCAAGGGATGTTGTTACGAGCTCAACCGATTTTTGATACAATGGACCAGATTGAGCAGACCAATCCTCGTGTGATTTTGCTCGATCCTGCTGGACGGACGTTTAACCAAGCTTACGCTGAAGAATTGGCTAAAGAAGAACAGCTAATTTTTATCTGTGGTCATTATGAAGGTTATGATGAGCGGATTAAGACCCTGGTAACAGATGAAATCTCTCTCGGAGATTATGTTTTGACAGGTGGAGAGCTAGCAGCCATGACCATGATTGATGCCACCGTCCGCTTGATTCCAGAGGTTATTGGTAAGGAAGCAAGCCATACAGATGATAGTTTTTCATCTGGTTTGTTAGAGTATCCTCAATATACTCGGCCTTATGAGTATCGTGGCATGGTGGTTCCAGATGTTCTCATGAGTGGACACCATGAAAATATCCGAAAGTGGCGATTAGAACAGAGTTTACGCAAGACACTTGAGCGTCGACCAGATTTGTTAGAGCGTTATGAATTTACGGCAGAAGAAGCCACTTTATTTGAGAAAATAAAAGCAGAAAAGGCAGCAGAATAACTGTCTTTTCTTGATAGGAGGAGTTACATATGGTAGAGTTTAGAAAAGACTTTGAAACAGCAGAACCCTATAAAGTCGCAGGGAGAACAACCTATAATTTAGGTGACAATGAAAATCGTCTAATTGATTGGTCTTTCTTGGCAGCGGAAACCTTGCAGAATTTGGAAACCAAAGAATTGACCTTCTATGGTGATAATCGCTATGCAGACTTATTGGAAGCTTATGCAGCTTATGTACATGTTAGACCGGAGCAGCTAACTGTTGGTGTGGGTTCGGACTTTCTCATTCACATGATTATTACAGCCTTTCTAACGAATGAAGATATCTTTTTGACTGTCAACCCAGATTTTTTCATGTATCAGGTTTATAACACCATGCACGGTAGTCAGTTTGAAAGTGTAGACTTGGATTGGGTAAATGGTAGTCTCAGCTTGTCTGCTGATAAAGTTCTAGCACATGCTCAAGCAGTTGGAGCCAAAGTTATCATGTTATCCAACCCTAATAATCCATCGTCTATTGCTCATGACCCACAAGAATTGGAAAAAATTATAGCAAACTTTTCGGGTTTGGTCGTGATAGATGAAGCTTATATCGAATTTGCAGATTGTCCAAGTTTTGTAGAAAAAATTAATGATTACGATAACTTAATCGTGCTACGCACCTTGTCCAAGGCCTTCGGTTTGGCCGGTGTCCGCTTGGGATTTGCGGTTGCCAATGAACGATTGGTATATGAAATCAACAAAGTCATTCCTCCCTACAGCCTGTCTAACCTAGCCTCTCGAATGGGCACAGTTGCTCTTGGACATACAGGTCAAGTCCTAGATTGTATTGAAGATATCAAAGGACTGCGACAAGACTTCTTGGCCTTTTTGAACAATTTACCAGGCGTTCAAGTTTTGCCAAGTCAAGCGAGTTTTGTAGCCTTTACAGCACCTTGGGCGGCACAACTGCATCAAGAAGCAACTAGCAAGGGCTGGAATTTCAAATACTATCCTCAAGGTCGTTTGACTAACTATATTCGGATGTCCATCGGTCGTCCTGAAGAAGTGAAATTGATGAAAGAAATGATTGAAAAACTAGTGGAAGCGTAAATTTCACTAGTTTTTTATTATTTTTGAAAGTTTTTGATAGAAAATGATTGACGATGATTGAAAAACGTGTATAATATTTTTGTAAACGATTGCAGGAGGTGTTGGACATTCTCAAATCAGAACGCAAACAAGTTATATTGGAACGCATACAGGCTCAGCAATTCGTCCGCTTGGAAGAATTAGTTGACATTCTAGAAACATCAGAATCCACTGTTCGTAGGGATTTGGATGAATTAGAAAACGAAGGAAAACTTCGTCGTGTGCATGGTGGTGCAGAAGCACCAGTCAATTTGCAACTGGAAGAGTCCATTCTAGAAAAATCTGTCAAAAACGTTCAAGAAAAACGCATGATTGCTGAAAGAGCTACACAGTTGATTTTGGACGGCGATGTGATTTTCTTAGATGCAGGAACAACAACAGGGATCTTGATTGATTATCTTCAACAGGAAAACCTGACAGTCGTGACCGACTCCATTCACCACGCTGTGAAGCTGGTTGAACGCAAAATCAAAACCATTATTATTGGTGGTTTTGTTAAGCAGTCAACGGATGCTTCCATTGGTGCGGTGGCTTTGGAACAAATTCGTCAGCTCAATTTTGATAAAGCATTTCTGGGAATGAATGGTATTGATAAAAATTACTTGACAACCCCAGATATTGAGGAAGCGACCATTAAACGAACCATCATAGAAAATGCCAAAGAAAGCTATGTTCTAGTAGATGCTTCGAAAATTGGTCAGGTCTCTTTTGCCAAAGTTGCTGCTATCGAAAAGACCAACATTATCTGTCAATCTTCGGAGAGCAGTTTGTTGGATATTATAAAGGAGAAAACGAGGGTAATCGAGGTATGATTTATACAGTTACGCTCAACCCAGCCATTGACTACATCGTTCGCTTAGATCATGTTGAAACAGGTAGTGTCAATCGTATGGAGAGCGATGATAAGTATGCTGGCGGTAAGGGGATTAACGTCAGTCGTATTTTGAAGCGTTTAGGTTATTCAAATACAGCGACTGGTTTCCTTGGTGGTTTTACCGGGCAGTTCATCAAAGATGGATTGGTTGCTGAAGGTATCGCTGCTGATTTCGTTCAGGTTGATCAAGATACACGTATCAATGTGAAAATCAAAGCGGACCAGGAAACAGAAATCAATGGTTTAGGGCCGATTGTAACGGACTTGCAGTTGGCGGAACTAGAAACGATTTTAGCTGGCTTGACCAAAGATGATACAGTTGTCTTTGCTGGCTCTGCACCAGCTAGCCTTGGAAATGAGGTCTATAATAGATTGATTCCAGTGGTGAAAAAAGCTGGAGCAGCAGTAGTCTGTGACTTTGAAGGTCAAACGCTTCTAGATTCACTAGCTCATCAGCCACTTTTAGTTAAACCAAACACTCATGAACTTGAAGCAATCTTCAAGGTTAAATTGAATGGCATTTCAGACATCGAGACCTACGCTAAGAAAATCTTAGACATGGGAGCTCAGAATGTTATCATTTCTATGGCAGGGGATGGAGCCTTGTTGGTAACTCCAACAGCTACTTACTTTGCGAAACCAATCAAGGGAACAGTGAAAAATTCTGTTGGAGCTGGAGATTCCATGGTGGCAGGTTTTACTGGCGAATACGTTCGCTCACAAGACCCAATCGAAGCTCTTAAATGGGGCGTTGCTTGCGGTACGGCAACAGCCTTTTCAGATGATTTGGCAAGTATCGAATTTATTAAGGAAACTTATGAAAAAGTTGAGGTAGAAACACTATGAAAATTCAAGACGTTTTAAGAAAAGATGTCATGTTGCTTGATTTGCAAGCAACAAGCAAAGAAGCAGTTATTGACGAAATGATTGCTAGCTTGGTTGATAAAGGTTATGTAACTGATTTTGAAGTCTTCAAAACAGGTATTCTTAACCGTGAAGCAACCGTGAAGCGCAAACAACAACAGGTCTTGGCGACGGTATCGCAATGCCACACGCTAAGAATGCAGCTGTAAAAGAAGCAACAGTTCTTTTTGCAAAATCTAACAAAGGTGTTGATTACGAGAGTCTTGATGGTCAACCAACTGATTTGTTCTTCATGATTGCTGCTCCAGAAGGTGCTAACGATACACACTTGGCTGCACTTGCTGAATTGTCAAAATACTTGATGAAACCAGGTTTTGCTGACAGACTTCGTGCCGTAACAAATCCAGAAGAAGTGATTGCAGTCTTTGATACCGCTGAAGCAGCAGATAAGGCAGCTGAAGAAGTAGTTGTAACTCCAAGTGGCGATCGTCCATTTATCGTTGCAGTAACAGCATGTACAACAGGTATTGCTCACACTTATATGGCAGAAGAAGCTCTTAAGAAGCAGGCTGCTGAAATGGGTGTTGACATCAAGGTTGAAACAAACGGCGCTTCAGGTGTTGGAAACAAACTAACCGCTGAAGATATCGAGAATGCAGCAGGTGTTATCATCGCAGCAGATAAGGCTGTTGAAATGCCACGTTTCAATGGTAAACCATTGGTATCTCGTCCAGTAGCAGCAGGTATCAAACAAGCAGAAGAATTGATTAACATTGTCTTGGATGGTAAAGCAGCTACCTACACAGCGACAGAAGGAGCAGCTACAGTGGAATCTGCAGAAAAATTGAGTCTTGGTAAAGCCTTCTACAAACACTTGATGAGCGGTGTTTCTCAAATGTTGCCGTTTGTTATCGGTGGTGGTATCTTGATTGCCTTAGCTTTCCTATTTGATGGAGCTTTGGGCGTACCGAGCGATAGCCTTGGTAACTTAGGTTCATACCATGAAATTGCTGCCATGTTCATGAAGATTGGTGGAGCAGCGTTTGGCTTCATGTTGCCACTTCTTGCTGGTTATATTGCTTACTCAATCGCTGAAAAACCAGGTTTGGTTGCAGGTTTCGTAGCTGGTGCGATTGCTAAAGAAGGTTTGGCATTTGGTCAAATTCCTTATGCAGCTGGTGGTGAAGAAACTCTTGCCCTCGCTGGTGTATCGTCTGGTTTCTTGGGTGCCCTTGTAGGCGGTTTCCTTGCCGGTGGTGTGGTTCTTGTTCTTCGTAACGTATTACGGAACATGCCAAAATCATTGCAAGGTTTGAATGCTATCTTGCTCTTGCCTCTTTTGGGAACAGCTATCACAGGTTTCTTGATGTTCTTCGTTAACATCCCAATGGCAGCTATCAACACTGGTATGAACAACTTCCTTGCTGGTCTTGAAGGTAGCTCTGCGGTTCTCCTCGGACTTGTCCTCGGCGGTATGATGGCTGTGGATATGGGTGGTCCAGTCAACAAAGCAGCTTATGTCTTCGGTACTGGTACCCTTGCAGCAACTGTTGCAGACGGTGGTTCTGTTGCCATGGCAGCAGTTATGGCTGGTGGTATGGTTCCACCATTGGCAGTATTCGTTGCAACACTTCTTTACAAAAATAAATTCACTCAAGAAGAGCGTAACTCTGGTTTGACAAACATCGTTATGGGTCTTTCATTCATCACTGAAGGTGCCATTCCATTTGGAGCTGCTGACCCAGCTCGTGCAATTCCAAGCTTCATCGCTGGATCTGCACTTGCAGGTGCCTTGGTAGGTTTGTCAGGTAACAATTGATGGCACCACACGGAGGTATCTTCGTTATCGCATTAACATCTAACCCATTGCTTTACATCCTTTATGTATTGATCGGTGCGGTTGTATCAGGTGTTCTCTACGGAGCTCTTCGTAAAGCTAAATAATCTTTAAAACCTTGTCTTCGGGCAAGGTTTTTCGTATCTATACAAAATGAAAACGTTTACTTTGCGAGGTATTTTTTGATATGATAGTAAGCAAAGGAGGGGCTGAATATGGGAAAGAAGTTTAAATTATTCACTATTTTAGGGTTTCTAGTTTTGCTATCATTATTCCTTGGATACAATGTAAAAGCAGATACAGGCATATATCGGTTATATCACTCTGGACTACAGGTTCACTTATTTACGACGGATAGTAACGAGTATAAAGTACTTGGAACGAGAGGTTGGAAACAAGAAGGTATAGCGTGGAGTACATCAGATGATAGTGGAGATAATGTTTATAGATTGTACCACCCAGGTTTAAAAGTCCATTTGTATACCAAAGATACAAACGAGTATAAGGTTCTTGCTGGGAGAGGCTGGCGCCAAGAAGGTGTCGCTTATCGATCATATGGAAGCTTACCGATTTATCGACTCTATCATGCGGGAATAAAAAAAAAAACACCTCTATACAAAAGATGCTAACGAATATATGATATTGGCACAGCGTGGCTGGAAACAAGAAGGAATAGCCTTTTATGGTTTATCCTCCGAGGATAAAACTACACATGCAGACCCTGGTAATAAAGAGATACTCGTTTCGGGTTATGCTATGAATTCAAGTGATAAACTGATTTCAAATGAGACACTTACCTTAGAACAAGCTGGGAAAACAGTTGAAACAGTTTCCGTTTCTTCAGAGGGTTACCTCTATTTCCACATAGAAAAAAATAAAATCTATACGCTAAAAGGAAGTCATTTTTCGGTAGAAATAACTGCTAAAGCAGAAAATGATATTCAGATAACGAATCGAATAGGGAAATTGAATCTAGGTCGTCAATCAAGTTCTGCAGATGGAAGTGTCATGCTTCAACCATCTACAGCTGAACTGACAGAGGTTACAACTTATCAGGTCAATGAAGCTAAAAATCAAGTTACTCTTCCTCTTAATAGTGAACTTCAAACAGGAGATGACATTATCTTGCCCCCTTCAAAAGAATATCCGAATGGCTATGCTTTTGAAGTAGTCTCAGCAACAAGTAACAATGGTCAAACAACGATTCAGACAAAAGAGACAAGTTTTGATCAGCTAGTCAGACAAGCCGGTGTTGAGAAAAAGCAGGAACTGAGCATGGAGGAATTTATTCCGGCACCTGGAGTTCAAGTTGTCTCATCAAATAATAATGGAGAATCAGTACAACAAGAAAATACAGCAGCTGCACGAACAGGCATAATCAATATTAAGGTAAGTAAAGATGAACTATCAGCGGAGTTAAGTTTTTCAGGTGAAATAAAAGCTGGATTGGAATATAGTATTTTTGAGTTGCAAAAAACGAAAATCTATATATCTCCAAGTTTATCAAGTAAAATAAAACTCACCTATACACCAAAAATTAACAAAACGAAGACAGTTGTACCTTTAGGAACCATTCCAATTAGTTTATACAATACTTTGAGAGTAAATGCTCAGGTGAATGCCGTTATTACCTCAGAGGGGAAAGTTGAGCTTGCCGTTTCTACTGAATATAAAATTTCTGGTGAGATTGGATTAAAAGAAATGCAACCCTATTCAACTGTAACCAATACTCTTACGACCAGTTTAGAGTTGACACTAAGTGGAGAAGAAGCTTCAGGATTGTCACTTGATTTTAAGCCTGGTATTGCTCAGATTGATTTAGCTACCTTTGATATTGGAAGTTATGTAGGAGTTGAAGGAGAGGTTTCTGCTAAGTTTGTGAGTAAAAATTTTAGTAAACCAACTGTTGAATGGCTAACAGGGAAAGCTACACTTTTTTCAAAGTTAACAGCTGGATATGAAGTTGAAATTAGCATCGGAAATTTTAAAGCTATTGACTTAGAGGGTCGTTTTACGGATAAAAAATTAATGGAGTTTGAGTTATCTAGTTCATCAGATGATTCTGGAAGTATTACAACGACACAGGATACTACGGATTCTAGCACCAGCACACAACCAGGAAGTGAGCAAGTCGAAGTTAGTACGCAGCAACAAACAGTCAGTCAAGGAGCAACCGTTGATCCAATAAACAGCATTGCAAATCAGGATAAACTCCCTTCCGGTATGCTCTATTCCTGGAAAGAAACTCCTGACACTTCTAAACCAGGAACCCTGCAGCCAATTTTGATTGCTACCTATCCAGACGGTAGTAAGAAAGAATACTCTGTAACCATTATTGTGACGGAAGTAGATGATATTGCGATACCAAACCAAGAATCGGATTTTGTTTGGGAGTCTACTAGTGGTGGAGTGGCTATCAAGGAATACCACGGCAGGAGAAAGAACGTTCACATCCCAGCTTCTCTGGGAGGTCAACCTGTCGTCGAAATTTCTGACAAGGCGTTTTTTGATAATGAATATTTTGTCCTTAATCAAGAACCAGGTTTAGTTACGGTTGAGGGATATACTTTTTTAGAAAACCTAGTTATACCGTCAACAGTTCGGACAATTGGTGAATATGCCTTTTTTGGAAATTGGTTGACCAATGTTGTTATTCCAGATTCGGTCGTTAGTATTGGGATTAACGCATTTTCTAATAATCAGCTAACTTCAGTTAGCCTTCCGTCCTCTATGACCAGTATTGAAGGTGGTGTATTCTCTCACAATCAACTAACTTCAGTTTCTATTCCAAACTCAGTCATTAGTATTGGAAATGGTGCGTTTTCTTACAATCAGCTAACTTCAATTAATCTTCCAAATACGGTTGTTAATATAGAAGATTTAGCATTTTCTAGTAATCAACTAACTTCAGTTAGCCTTCCGAATTCACTTTCTTATATAGGAATTAATGCCTTCCGTCATAATAAGCTGACCACAATCACTATTCCAAATTCAGTCACTAGTATCAGAGAAGGTGCATTTTGTGATAATCAGCTAACTTCAGTCAGTATTCCAAATTCAATCACTACTATTGAAAGAGAGGTGTTTTCATCTAACTTATTAACAGATATTGTTATTCCCAATTCAGTCAAGTATATTGCAACAGATGCATTTTTAAATAATAAATTGACCTCCATCACTATCCCGTCATCAGTCATCAGTATCGGAGAGCAGGCATTTGCAAACAACCAACTGAGCTCAGTCACCCTTCCATCCTCTGTTACTAATCTCGACTCAGATGCTTTCGATCCTTCTGTGACTATTTCCTGTCTTCCTTGATAGGTGTTGGTATAGTTGGGGAGCATAAGATGAGGAATCACTCTGTTCTAAAAGACAAGGTATCAATATAAACAAAAAATGCATGTAACCTAGACAGTTGCATGCATTTTTCGTACGTACAAGCTAGTCTACAAAGTAACAATTAGCGGCTGGGCAAGAAGCCCAGAGCCACTTATCATAGTTCGTGTCAACATCTCAGCGCAGTGGTTGATTGGCAGATTCGTTCGCGTTTCACACTTCGAATCTGACCTATACGGCTGTTGCGAACTACATTCGCTTCATTTCCAACCTCAAACTGTCTCCCAGACAGTTTGAGCTATGCGGGGTGGGAGGTCAAACAGTCAGAGTAGTGACTGTTTGAGTGTGGAAATAAAATAAACGAAGTTTGTATTAAAATAGTCCAGTGGACTATTTTAGCCCGAACCTACATGTTTGGAAGTGAGGGGAACTTTTTTCATTTGTCGAGTTCTTTCCCACTCCCTGCTTACCTATAAAAATATAGGGAACTATATACCAGTTTACACCAACCACAAGATATGGAAAAATGCGACCTCATAAAAGTCGCATTTTTTTATAAATTATTGCCATGTGGAAGTGTTTTTATGTATTTTTCCATAAATTCCCAATCTGGTTCAATTTTACCTTTTGAGACAGATTTGGCAGGTAATTTTATCATAATCTTTGTTAGGTTTGTTTTGTATTTTCTTCCAAAAGAATAGCGGTATCTTTCTTTATCTAAAACAGTGACAATAAAAATTGCATTGTATTTGTTTAGTTTTTTATTTCGTCCAACAGATAATGTAGTAGAACCAATGAAGTCATGGTCTATATAGTTTGTATAACCAACTGAACCTTGTCCATCACATATAAAAACAATACAGTTCCCTTTTGTAGTTAAATCAGGTGCCTCTTTGCACCATTGCATAAAACCACCATCTAATTTTTTAGCTCCGATGTATTCAATATCTGTTCCTTCTTCTAACAATTCAGTGGCGTTTTTACATTTGCAACTTTCTAAATCAAAAAGTCCGTCTTTTCCTGCTAACTTGAAATATTCCCAATTAGATGTATCTATATCAATCGAGTTAGCTGTCAAAGAACTATCTTGGTGTCGCAAAGAGTATGCTCGGTAATCATTAACAGATTTTTGAAAATCTAGGCTATGTGTATCAGAATAATCGGTTTCCATATATGCTTCTGCAAGCCACTCATCTGTTTCGTTGACTTGCTTAACAACTGATTTCCCAATTCTATCTGTTCTATTCCAAAATAGTTCTAGCCACTCATTCTCAATTTCTTTCCATATCCCTTTACCTGACTGGTCTGTTTTTTCAACTCTTCCTAGATTTTTCTTTTTGACAAAACCATCATCTTTGTAATATCCAAAAAAAGTTTCCTTGATATTAGATTTAGAATGTCTAACACCTAAATTAAACACCATACAGCAAGCAGAAGCGTTAGCACCGGGGTGGAATACATCTGGTGGCAAGGAAAAAACCGCTTCTAGCGTATGCTTTTTCAACATTTCTTTTTTGTAGTGTCTTATTTCCTTTTCTTTTGGACTGCCGATTGCACATTGCATAGGCAGCAATACAACTAATTTTCCTGTTTTTACCTTCTCTGCTATTTCATAAACAAAATGAAAACCTTTCGATGGGTCTGTCTTAGTTTTTGCAGACCATTTAGCAACATATTCCTTTTTGCAATGTTTACGTTGAGCATTATATGGTGGGTTCATTAGAACAACATTTACACCTTTATCAACATAATTTTCCTCTTCAAAGCAACTGCCTTTTACTATATTTGAATTTCCATCTCCATGTATTAACATATTTGTAGTCGAAAGTCCAAATGCTGTATCCTCAAATTCAATTCCATAAATTTGTTTTCTTTTTACATTTTCTTTTTCCTCTTCAGTATCACAATCATCGAGTGCTTCTGTCATTGCCCTTACTAAAAAAGCACCACTTCCGCAACAAGGGTCTAGCACAACAGAATTTCTATTTACACCAGCGATTTTACACATAAAATGCACAATATGGTCAGGAGTAAATGCTTGATTTTTATCCGCTTTTCCAACGTACTTATTGAAAGTTGTAAAGAAAAGATTTAATAAATCTTGACCTGCTGTGTTCTTATCGTTTATGTATGGCAATATTTTTGATTTAATTTCCCTTAAAATAACTGCAAATTCCTCTTTTGGAAGTTCTCTTATATCTTGAGAGTCAAGTACGTTGCTTTTTAAGATAGTTAGTTTGGTGGCTTTATTTAAGTCTTTTTCCAGTAAATTGGTTAGGATAATCTCAATACCAGAAATAATTTGCTTAGTTTCTAAACCTTCGAAAGTGAGATGATATTTCAAAGATAATAAGCAAGTGCCTACGAATTGACTTCGTATTTTTTCATTCACTCCATATTTGTGCAATAATTCATTCAAAGCATATGTGTTTTGTACCAATTTTAGTCGATTATTTTTAGTGCCAAAAAACAAGTCGAAGTAATACTCTAAATTTTGAATAACACGTTCGTTTGAATTAGCATTATCAACATCAATTACACCGCTATTGTCAGTCCATATGAGGAAATCATCGTTTTTAGTGTTGGCTAGTATAGCAACTACTTTATTATTTGTAAGTTCTTTTTCGTAATTGACATAGGCTTCTAACTGTTCAAAATCGTTATCGGTATATGAAGCCTTTGTCTCCACAAGTATAGACAACCCTCCGTTTTCAAATCGGATGTCTATATCTTTATATTTCCTCTTATAGTATTCCTTTTGATATTCAGTAATATCCTTGCCGATTTCTTTGAGAGCTTTTTGGTAGCTAAATTCCTCGTTTTCAATGTTTGAAGTAAGGTAATCTTTTCCGATGGTTTCGATAATGTCCATACGTTTCATCATGCCACCTCACTTCCCAAGACAACATAAAAAACTTTCCCACAAAAATGTGAAAAAGCCTGTTTTAGGGCTTGACAAAAAACACGTCCGGTTACATAATCAGTGCGAGTTGCGAGTTGCGAGTTGCGAGTTGCGAGTTGCGAGTTGCGACCATAATACTCAATTTCCTTTACTTTTTGATAGTTCTATTATATCAAAATTTTGGAATCTTGTATAGTAGAAGTTTACATTTTCGTTGACATATATTCTTGTTTTCGATATAATATAATCAAGAAATAAGGAGTACCAGTTATGAAGTTTGAATTTAAGTCACTATTTGATTTACAATCTGCTTTTCCTGACGAACAGTCATGTATAGACCATTTAGAAAATATGATTTGGGGCGATGTGATTGTCAGCCCTTTTGATGCTACTTCAAAAGTCTATAAATGCAAGGGAAATAAATATCGTTGTAAAAATACTGGCAAATATTTCAATGTCAAAACTGGCACTCTTTTTGATAATACTAAGATTGAACTTCGTAAATGGTTCATGGCGATTTGGCTTGTAACTTCTCACAAAAAAGGGATTTCTTCTGTGCAACTATCAAAAGATATTGGTGTTACTCAAAAAACAGCATGGTTTATGTTGGAGCGTATTCGCAAATGCTTTGGTACTGAAAACGGCAATAGTCTTGATGATGTCGTAGAAGTCGATGAAACCTATATTGGCGGTAAAAACAAGAACCGTCATAACTCTAAGAAAATCAAAAATGCTCAAGGGCGTTCATTGAAAGATAAATCTGCTGTAGTAGGTATGGTGCAACGTCAAGGTAAAGTCAATGCTCATCATGTGCCAGATACTAAAACAAAAACATTAACCGAGCAAATCGTTAAATATGTAAAAGAGACTGCTCAACTTTACACAGACGAATGGCTAGGTTATAATAAAGTGGCTAAGATGTATCAACATGATTTTGTAAATCACGGTGCTCGTGAATATGTTCAAGGTGATGTTTATACCAACACGATTGAAGGATTTTGGGCTGGTTTGAAACGTGGAGTATTAGGAATTTATCACTCATGGTCTAAGAAATATCTTCAAGACTATATAGATGAATTTGTTTTCCGTTATAACACTCGTGATTATTCGGATAGTCAGCGTTTTAATCTCTTACTTTCAAATGCCTGTGTCCGTACTAAATATAGGGAGCTGATTTATGGCTACTAATACACTAAATGATTTACATTTTGAATTGGAAAGGTCTATTTCTCGAAGAGTTGATAGTAAACTAATTGGGTATCAGGTTAGTCTTTCTGATAAATTTTATGACAAGTATACAAAATTCTGGAATAAGAAGTACAGTTTTGATTTTGTTACTAACCATCGTTCTTTTTACGCTCAACTAACAAAGACTTGTGTCTACGATGCGTTGAAAGAAAGCCTCAAAAAAGTAGATAGAAAAGCAATCGCTAAACACATGGCAGAGCTGGAAGCCTTGATTGATGTCGCAGAGAATAAAGAGGAGTTCCAAAACTTTTTTGAGAAAAAGTATCGTCTCAAATTCCCTGATTTGAATGACTGCGTTTATCCAAAGGAAAAAGAACTATCTGATTTTGATAAGAAACTTTGGATAGCCATGCACTATAACCCTAGAGAAAATAAGGGGGAACAGTAATGACAACTTGGTATGATTACATGGTAAGAGCCAGCGAACACGCTGGAAGTGATGGTGATTTATGGTTTCGCTATCTCTATAAGGTTATTCAAGATGATGGTACAAAGTTAACCACCGATGATGTTAAACAGTTGTTAAAAAATCCTACCCTGACACCTTTTCAAAAGACCACCCTTCAAGATGCCTTAACAGATGGTACACATACAAGGGAACACGTCTTACAAGCCAATCGTAAGAGCCAACCAAAAGATATTCTGAAGCTGTTTAGAGAGGGGAATTATGGATAAGAAAGTTTTATTTGAAGCTCTCAACACAGAATTATCCAAGGAAAATATAGACCTTGAAATCATTTGTGTTGGTGGTTTTGTCCTTGAGTATTATAATCTTCGAGGAACACAGGATGTCGATGCTTTTTATCAAGAAGATGCTAAAATCAGAAGTATTATTGCAAAAGTTGGTGATGATTTTGGTGTGAATGAACCTGATGAATTATGGCTGAACAACAATGTTGCAAATTTGAATAAAATACCGCCACGGTCTATTTGTGAGAAGGCATTTAACTATTCAAATCTAACGATTCTTGTACCACCACTATCTTACATTCTCGGAATGAAGCTAGAAAGTGGACGAGATAGGGATAGACAAGATGCTGGGGAAATTATTAAACTAGTGAAAATTCGTTCTATAAAAGAGGTTATCAATAAACTCAAAGAATACGGATTTCAACCTGATATTTCAATGGTTTTAGAAGTGTTTGAAATAGCCTATGGTATGGAATGGTTGGCAGAGTATATGACCGAACATCCAGAAGAATTTAGATATTATTAAAAGACGTTTTCCAAAAGGAAGTCGTCTTTTTTGATATTCACACCAATACTATATCTTGTGGTTGGTGTAAACTGGTATATAGTTCCCAAAATATAAATACTTATTCCGAATTATTAGCACCGAGAAAGGTTACTAGAATTGATGCAGTATTTTAAATACAAAATAGTATCGCTTTGTTTAAATTAGGGAGGAAATTTTTATACTCTTTCTTCTTTTCGTATAAAACTCAATTAAAAAAATATTGTGGCGCTTACAGCAAAAAAAAAAAAACCTAAAATAAATATTTTTAGCAATATGATTTTAGGTGTTTTTCTATTTGTAGATTTGTTGTCCGCTGTCTTCAATCTAAAGGAATTTTTGGATGGTATAATGCACAAAGCTTACTAATTCGTTCCTGTCCTAACTTTTATTGTCAGTATGTGATAGAATATCCAGAGGTATTCATTAAACTTTTGTTCTAAGGAGTAGCTAACTAAAATGTTTAAATAGCGAATGAGTTGCTTGATGAATGGTGCGGGCCGTTTCGGCATTGTTCATGGTATAAAGATGAACGCCTGCGACATCGTTGGTTACCAAATCGACAATCTGATCAACGGCATAGGCTAAACCCGCTGCACGAAGAGATTCAGGGTTGTGTTCATATTTTTCTAAAATGGCTTTAAACTTACGAGGGAGGCGAATATTCTCACAGGTTTTTAAGAAGCGAAGTGCCTGATTCCTGTTGATAATCGGCATAATACCTGCGATAATAGGTACTTCAATGTCTGCGAGAGAACATTTCTCTTTAAAATCATAGAAAGCTTCATTATCGAAAAAGAGTTGAGTTACTAGAGTTGAGCAACCTGCATCAACTTTCTTTTTTAGATTCTTGATATCAGATACAGAATTTGGTGATTCGGGGTGTACCTCGGGATAGCAAGCTCCAATAATGTCGAAGTGTGGTACTTCCTCCCTGATAAAAGAAATCAAGTCTGTTGCGTAACGGAAGTCGCCTTTTGGAGCGGTGCCATCAATAATATCGCCTCTAAGAGCTAAAACCTGATGGACACCGATTTCATCCAAAGAATGAAGAACGGATTTAGCTTTTTCTTTGGCCAGATAAGCTGCTGGTAGATGAGCAATCGTTGGAATGTGTAACTCATTGCGGACATGGTTAGCTAATTTGACAGTTGTTTCTTCTACATTCAGGTTATTATTGCTACAGGTAACACTGATAAAATGAGGGGCCAAACCTTGCATCTCATCAAGAGTTTGGAGTATCTTTTCATTGCCTACTTCTGGTTTTGGAGGAAAAATTTCAAATGAGAGACTTGGGGTTTGACCAATCATAAATTAGAGTTCCTTTCTGGCTGCCTTAGCTGCTTGAGTCAAGTGGATAAGGCTTGCTTTTGTTTCAGATTCGCCACGAGTTTTCAGACCGCAGTCTGGGTTAATCCAAACTTTTTCTTTCGGTACTTTAGCAAGGATGGCTTGAATTGTGTGCGCAATTTCATCAACTGCAGGTACACGTGGAGAGTGGATATCGTAGACACCAGGGCCTACCTGGGTTTGGAAGTTCTTAGCCTTGAGTTCATCTAGGATAACGAGGTTTGAACGGCTAGCTTCGAAAGAGATGACATCTGCATCCATATTGTCGATGGCAGGAATGATGTCTGTAAATTCGCTATAACACATGTGAGTGTGGATTTGAGTGTCTGGTGCGACAGTTGAGTGTACCAAACGGAAAGCTGGGATTGCCCAATCAAGATATTCGCTGTACCAATCGCTGCGACGGAGTGGTAATTTTTCGCGAAGGGCTGCTTCGTCGATTTGGATAATCTTGATACCAGCAGCTTCAAGGTCAAGAACTTCTTCCTTGATAGCAAGAGCGATCTGGAGAGTTGATTCTTTGATAGAGATATCTTCACGTGGGAATGACCAGTTGAGGATGGTTACAGGACCTGTCAACATACCTTTAACTGGCTTGTTTGTCCGGCTTTGAGCATAGCTAGACCACTTGACAGTAATAGGGTTTAAGCGTGTAACATCACCCCAGATGATTGGTGGTTTAACCCCACGCATACCGTAAGATTGTACCCAACCGTTTTTACTGAAGAGGTAACCAGACAAGTTTTCACCGAAGTATTCTACCATGTCGTTGCGCTCAAATTCACCGTGAACCAAGACGTCAAAGTCAACTTCTTCCTGCCATGCAATCCACTCGTCTGTTTGTGCTTTGACAAAGGTATCGTATTCTTCTTCTGAAATATTTCCTTTACGGAAAGCCAAGCGTGTGCTACGGATTTCTTTAGTTTGAGGGAATGAACCGATAGTAGTTGTTGGAAGAAGTGGCAAGTTCAATTTCTCCCGTTGAATAGCTTCACGCTCTGCGAAAACTGGAAGACGAGTGTAATCAGCATCTGTCAATCCTGCAAGGCGGTCAGCAAGAGTAGCATCACGACCAACACGCTCAAGGGCAAAGAGTTCCTTGTTGGCTGTAAGAGCAGCATCACCTTGACCATTACGGATAGCATCTAAATCACGAATTTCGCTCAATTTTTCAACCGCGAAAGCAAAGTGATTGAGAATAGCTGGCTCAAATTCTTCATTAGCAGTTGTAAATGGTACATGAAGAAGCGAACATGAAGTTGTTAAAACGACATTTTCAGCTGGAATAGCTTCTAAAATAGCTAGGCTCTTTTCATAGTTGTTGCGCCAGATATTCTTACCATTGACGATACCCGCGTAGAGAGTTTTGTCAGCAGGGAAGCCTGTTGCGACAAGCGCTGCTGTTTCTTTACCTTCTACAAAGTCAAGACCAATAGCATCAACAGGCAGGGTAGTCAACTCTGTGTAAATGTCACGAACATCGCCGAAGTAAGTTTGAATGAGAACTTGCAAGCCTTTTTTGTCTGCCAAGAGTGTTTGGTAGATATCTAGGAACAGAGCTTTTTCTTCTGCTGTTAAATCTTTTACCAAGCTAGGCTCGTCCAACTGGATTTTTTCAGCACCAAGTTCTGCCAATTTTTCAAAGACTTGTCCATAAGCTGCTACCAGGTTCCCAGCAACATCAGTAGCCGTCAAACCTTCTTCAAAATCAGTCAATTGTAGGAGGGTGAAAGGACCAATCAAAACTGGGCGAGTAGTGATACCTAAGTCTTTTGCTTCTTGGAATTCGTCGAATATCTTGTGACCTGCTAGTTTGATTTCAGTATCTTTTTCAATAGCAGGAACGATGTAGTGGTAATTGGTGTTGAACCATTTTTTCATGGGTCTAGCACGAACATCTCCCTTTTCACCTTGATAGCCACGTGCCAATGCAAAGTATTTTTCAAGGTCAGTCAATTCAAGCTCTTGAACTGCTTTTGGCACAATGTTGAAAAGTACAGCCGCATCCAACACATTGTCATAGTGTGAGAAGTCGTTACTTGGAATTTCAGTAATGCCAGCTTCTTTGACAATATTCCAGTGCTTAGCACGCAAGTCTTTAGCTGTTGCCAAGAGCTCTTCTTGTGGAATTTCATTTCTAAAGTATTTTTCAGTGATAAATTTTAATTCACGGTGTTCTCCGATACGTGGGAAGCCAATAATAGTTGTTGTCATAGGATTTCCTCCAAAAATATTCTACCTCTTTATCCTATCAAATTCATTTCAGTCTGTATAATTGAAAATAAATAAGGAAGTGTATAGTTTAAAACTATACCTCCCTTTTTTTGAATGCCCCGTTTATAGTTAAGTCATCTTTCATCTGTAGAATTTGGAAAAATAATTATTAATTAGCCTAGCTTTATATCTAGTTTTCCTTGATCAGTCCAGCTCAAAAGTTAGATTTTTATGTCTAACTTTTTGGGTGTTATTCATTTACAGAATCATTCTTTTTTCTTTGTAAACTTATTTATAGTAGTGTTGAATTAAGTAAGAAGAATAGTAATAGAAAGTTGGTTAAAATTGGAAGGTTGGTTAATGATTGATACTCAAAACACCAGAGTGCATATGTGAGAATAAGATATGCGCTTAATACAGAGGCTAGCAAGGTTTTTTCGCATTTCTACAAAAATATGGTATAATAAACCTATTATCATTTTGAGGAGAGAAAAATGGAAATTATTCGTGATAAAGAATTTGTCAATCAATTTCATTTTGACGCTCGTAATTTAGAGTGGGAAAAAGAAAATGGTGAACCTAAGACACATATGAAAGTTGATTTTCAATTACTAGAAAAAAATAACGAGAAAAATCAAACTCATTTGGTCACCATTTTACGCTTTATGGTTGTCATGGAAAGCCATGTTATCTCTGGAGCGGTTAGTCAAGGAGTTAAGCTGTTGGATCGCATCCTCAATGAACCTAGTGAATTTTCTGAGAACGAGAGAAGGGAATTAGTAGCTCCTCTTTTTGATATTGTCAAAAGGTTGACCTATGAAGTTACAGAAATAGCATTTGACGCACCAGGAGTGAATTTGGAGTTCTAAAATGAAACTAGCAGTTATTACAGATTCATCAGCTGTTTTGGAAGTAAAAACTATAGAACGAGGTGACTTGTTTGTATTGAGTATTCCAGTCAGTATTGATGGAGAAAACTATATTGAAGGTCAAAATTTGACAGTTGAGGAATTTTATCAAAAAATGTCTTCATCAAAAGAATTGCCCAAAACCAGCCAACCAAGTTTGATGGAATTGGAAGAAATTCTTGGAAGCTTGAAAGAGAATGGTTATACACATGCTTTAGGGTTGTTCTTATCTTCAGGTATTTCGGGCTTTTACCAAAACATCCAATACCTATCAGATGAATTTGAGGGCTTGACTGTTGCCTTTCCTGATACAAAAATCACCTCAGCACCCTTAGGGATGATGGTAGAAAACGTCTTAAAATGGGCTGATGCAGGGCTTAGTTTTGAAGAAATCACAGACAAATTAAACCAAGAGATTGGTAAAACGACAGCTTTTATCATGGTTGATGACCTCAATCATCTAGTAAAAGGAGGTCGCTTGTCTAATGGTGCGGCCTTATTGGGCAATCTTTTGAGTATCAAGCCAATTCTTTACTTTACAGGAGAAGGAAAGATTGAGGTTTATGAAAAAGTTCGTACGGAGAAAAAGGCTATTAAGCGTTTACTAGAAATTCTTCAGGAACAGACCAAAGAAGGGCAGTACCAGATTGCTATCATCCACGCCAATGCACCAGAAAAAGCTACAAACTTTAAGCAACAGTTGGAAGAAGCAGGAGTGGGGAGCGATTTACCAATCGTGTCATTTGGTTCAGTTATCGGTACGCACTTGGGAGAAGGGGCTGTGGCCTTTGGTATTTCTCCCATCATTGAATAGGAGTTTGCATGACAATTAAGGTTATTATTGCAGGATTCAAAGGAAAAATGGGTTCAACAGCTGTTGAGATGGTCAAGGGAGATACAGAACTTAGTCTGGCTGCCTTGGTCGATCCATTTGCGACAGAGACAGAAGTAGATGGTGTGCCTGTTTTCAAGACAAAAGAAGAAGTGGCTGGTCTAGAGGCCCATGTCTGGGTTGACTTCACAACACCTAAATTTGCTTATGAAAACACTCGCTTTGCCTTGGAAAACGGATTTTCCCCTGTAGTTGGAACAACTGGTTTCACACCCGAAGAAATTGATGAATTAACTGCCTTGTCTGCTGAAAAAGGACTAGGTGGCTTGATTGCTCCTAACTTTGCCATTGGTGCAATCTTGCTTATGCAATTTGCGGTGCAGGCAGCCAAGTATTTCCCAAATCTTGAAATTATTGAACTGCACCACGATAAGAAGAAAGATGCTCCGAGTGGAACTGCTGTGAAAACAGCAGAACTCATTTCACAAGTTCGTCAGTCACAGGTTCAAGGCGCAGCAGATGAGGAAGAATTGATTGCTGGTGCTCGTGGTGCAGAGTTTGACGGTTTCCGTATTCACTCTGTACGCTTGCCAGGTCTTGTTGCGCACCAAGAGGTTATCTTTGGAGCACAGGGTGAAGGCTTGACCATTCGTCATGACTCTTACGATCGTATTTCCTTTATGGGTGGTGTCAATCTCGGCATTAAAGAGGTGGTCAAGCGCTCACAACTCGTTTATGGTTTGGAACACTTATTATGAAATTAAACAATCTGCCTTCTGAGTTTCAGGAGGCTTTGCCGATTTTAGAGAAAATTAAAGCAGCTGGCTTCGAGGCTTATTTTGTTGGTGGCTCCGTACGGGATGCTATTTTGGGCAGAACTATTCATGATGTTGACATTGCCACATCTAGCTACCCCCAAGAAACCAAGCAGATTTTCCCGCGGACCATTGATGTGGGGATTGAGCATGGGACGGTCTTGGTCTTAGAAGGCAGCAAAGAGTATGAAATCACGACCTTTCGGACAGAGGAGGAGTATGTGGACTTCCGCAGGCCTAGTCTGGTTTCTTTCGTGCGCTCTTTAGAAGAAGATCTCAAGCGTCGAGACTTTACGGTCAATGCTTTCGCCCTAAATGAAGACGCTCAGATTGTTGACCTCTTTGATGGACTGACCGACTTAGACAAGCGTACTCTACGTGCAGTAGGTATTCCTTCCGAGCGATTCAACGAAGATGCCCTCCGTATCATGCGTGGATTTCGCTTCGCAGCAACATTAGACTTTGAGATTGAGCCACAGACATTTGCAGCCATGGTCGAAACTGCGCCACTCTTAGAAAAAATCTCTGTGGAGCGTAGTTTTATCGAGTTTGATAAACTATTGATGGCTGATTTTTGGCGAAAAGGCTTGCGTGCTATGATTGATTCCAGGGCCTACAATTTCTTGCCTGATTTAGCTGGAAAGGGTGAAGAACTGGAAGTCATGCTAACAAGTTTGGAGGAGAATTTCCAATTTTCAACTTCAGAACAAGCTTGGTCCATGCTCTTTGTCTGCCTAGACATCAATAATATCAAGTCCTTCTTGAAAAAATGGAAAACCAGCAATGATTTTCAACGCATAGTGGTTAAGCTGGTTGAAATCTATCAAATCCGTCAGTCAGGTCCTGTCACTAAACAAATCTGTTTCAAGTATGGCAAAGACCTTTTGAACTTGGTAGAAGAACTCCGTCAAGCACAAGGACTGGAAACGAATTTTGAAGCAATCGAAGAGGTGGATAATTCCCTGACCATCCATGATAAACATGAAATTGTTGTTAATGGAGGTCATCTGATGAAGGCATTTGACTTGAAACCTGGTCCTGTTTTGGGGAAATTGCTTAAAGAAGTTGAATTTCAAATTGTCGAAGGAAATCTCCCTAATGAGAGAGAAATGATTATGATGTTTGTGAAAGGAATCTTAGACAATGAGTGATTTTATCGTTGAACACTTGACCAAGTCAGTTGGAGATAAGACGGTTTTTGCCGATTTGTCTTTCATTATTCATCAAGGGGACCGTATTGGTATCATCGGAGTGAATGGTACAGGAAAAACAACTCTTTTAGATGTCTTATCTGGTCGAATTGGTTTTGATGGGGATGTGTCGCCATTTCGAACCAAAAATGCTTATAAAATCGCCTATCTGACACAAGAACCTAATTTTGACGAAAGCAAGACAGTTTTAGACACCGTTCTCTCTTCTGACCTTCGTGAAACTCAGTTAATTCGTGAGTATGAACTGCTCTTATCTACTTATGATGAAGCTAGTCAAGCTAGGCTGGAGAAAGTCATGGCAGAGATGGACTCGCTCAACGCTTGGGAGATTGAAAGCCAGGTCAAGACTGTTTTATCCAAACTTGGTCTGACAGAGCTGAACAAAACCGTTGGAGAGTTGTCAGGTGGTCTACGCCGCCGAGTGCAACTGGCTCAGGTTTTGCTTGGTAATGATGACTTGCTACTCCTAGATGAACCAACCAACCACCTAGATATTGATACTATTGAGTGGCTGACAACTTTCTTGAAAAATACCAAAAAGTCTGTTCTCTTTATCACTCACGACCGCTATTTCTTGGATAATGTAGCGACACGGATTTTTGAACTGGATCGTGCTAGTTTGACAGAATATCAAGGCAATTATCAAGATTATGTCCGTTTAAAAGCAGAACAGGACGAGCGAGATGCGGCACTTCGTCATAAGAAAGAACAGCTTTACAAGCAAGAGTTAGCTTGGATGCGTAGGCAACCACAGGCCCGTGCCACAAAACAGCAAGCCCGCATCAATCGTTTCCATGATTTAAAAGGTGACTTGGCTCACAAGGTGGACGATAGCGAACTGGAAATCAACTTTGAAACCTCACGGATTGGTAAAAAAGTTATTAACTTTGAAAATGTCAGCTTTTCTTATCCAAATAAGCCGATTTTGTCTGATTTTAACCTGCTCATTCAGAACAAGGATCGTATCGGAATTGTCGGTGAGAATGGTAAAGGAAAATCAACTTTGCTTAATCTGATTGCTGGTGATTTACAGGCTGATAGTGGAAAGGTGGACATTGGTGAAACCATTCGTATCGGCTACTTCTCACAGACCATCAAGGGCTTAGATGAGAGCAAGAGGGTCATCAATTTCTTGCAGGAAGTGGCAGAAGAAGCTAAGACAAGCTCAGGTATGGTATCTATTGCAGAACTATTGGAACAATTCCTTTTCCCACGCAATACACATGGCACTTTGATTGAAAAGCTGTCAGGTGGAGAGAAGAAGCGACTTTACTTGCTCAAAATCCTCTTGGAACGGCCCAATGTTCTCTTATTGGACGAGCCGACCAATGACCTAGACATAGCGACTTTAACAGTTTTGGAACATTTCTTGCAGGGCTTTGCTGGACCTGTTATTACAGTCAGCCATGACCGTTATTTCTTGGATAAAGTTGCGACTAAAATCCTTGCTTTTGAGGATGGTGGTATTGAAATCTTTTTCGGAAATTATACTGATTATCTAGATGAAAAGGCCTTTCTGGCTTCTAGCTCTGCCATTTCCTTGGAAAAACCAAAGGAGAAAACCGAGAAGGTCAAAGAGAACAAGAAGCGGATGTCTTACTTTGAGAAGCAGGAGTGGGCGACCATCGAAGACGACATTGCTGGCCTTGAAGACCGGATTGCGACAATTGAAGAAGAGATGTTAACTTGTGGCAGTGATTTTACAAAATTGTCCGATTTGCAGAAGGAATTGGATGAGAAAAATGAGTTGCTCCTGGAAAAATATGAGCGGTATGAATACTTGAGTGAGTTGGAGGGCTAGATGAAAGTTCTTGTTATGGCTTACATGGTTATCTATCTTTTGGTAACTTTGGGAGCAGCCTTGTTCAGTTTTTTAAAAACGAGAAAAATGAGTGCCTTGCGCTTGATGTTAACGGTCTTATCCATGTTTTTATTGGCAGTTACTCTCTATTTTTACAGTCAGTCGTATCATGATTTGCAAATGGTAGGCTTTGCCTTGGGCTTTACCTTCACTTCCACTCTATTTCTTTATAATGGCACCAAGGAAGGTAGTAATTTTACAACAGTTATGCTCTTTTCTGTCGGACGATTTATTTTACATATTCAATTTTTAATCTTGCTCTATCTGTTCAGATAGGGCATTTTTTATACGTACAATTTTATGAAAAGGCTTTACGCAAACCTTTGCATTGTGGTATAATAAAGAAAATAGATTTGAGGAGAAGATTATGTCAAAAAAAATTATCGGTATCGACCTTGGTGGAACTTCTGTAAAATTAGCCATTTTAACAACTGAAGGTGAAATTCAAGAAAAATGGTCTATTAAAACAAATATTTTGGATGAAGGAAGCCACATTGTGCCAGATATTATCGACAGTATCAAGCATCGATTTGAAACACATGGTTTAACTAAGGAAGACTTTTTGGGTGTTGGTATGGGGTCTCCCGGTGTCGTTGATAGCGAAGCTGGTACAGTCATCGGAGCCTATAACCTCAACTGGAAGACTTTGCAATTAGTCAAAGAGCAGTTTGAGTCAGCACTTGGCTTGCCTTTCTTTATTGATAACGATGCCAACGTAGCAGCTCTTGGTGAGCAATGGGTTGGTGCTGGTAACAACAATCCAAACGTTGTCTTTATGACACTTGGTACAGGTGTTGGTGGCGGTGTTATTGCTGCTGGAAACTTGATTCGTGGTGTTAAAGGTGCTGGTGGAGAATTAGGACATATTACTGTTGATTTTGATGCACCATTTGCTTGTACTTGTGGTAAAAAAGGTTGCTTAGAAACAGTTGCCTCAGCTACAGGTATTGTCAATTTGACACGTCGCTATGCTGAAGAATACGCTGGCGATGCTAAACTCAAGCAAATGATTGATGATGGACAGGAAGTAACCGCTAAGGATGTCTTTGACTTAGCAAAAGAAGGCGATGATTTGGCTTTGATTGTCTACCGTCATTTCTCAGAATACCTAGGTGTGGCTTGTGCTAATATCGCAGCTGTCCTTAATCCTGCCTATATCGTTCTTGGTGGCGGAGTATCAGCAGCTGGTGAATTCTTGTTGGACGGTGTTCGCAAGGTCTTTGCTGAAAATAGCTTCCCACAAATTAAGGAAAGTACGCAAATTGTATTGGCGACGCGCGGTAATGATGCGGGTGTATTAGGTGCGGCGTCATTGGTTTTGAAATAATCGCTACATTAGAGAAATAGATTGAAGAATAAGTTCGTTTCGGACAATTTTCTTCAATCTTTTTTTGTTATCAAGTCTAAAATGTTGAGATTTTAATATTATTTTTATTAAAGTTATTGAATATATTATTATTTTTTGTATAATAATACTGTAATTTATATTTATTTTAGGAGAAGTTACTATGGAAAAGAAAGAGAAATATGGTTTTCGTAAACATAAGGCTGTAAAAGGTCTGGGTGTTGCACTATTAGGTACGGTAAGTGTTCTTGCTGGGCCATCATTGATTTCTGCTAATGAAGTAAGCATTTCTGAAGCAGTTCGGCCTAATCAAGTGATAGATGCAAAGGTTAGAAGAGTAAATGTCAATGATTTAACAGCGGAACAAAAGGCACGTATTAAAACAGGAAAGATTGACGAGCAGACATCTTGGGTTAATACTGAAACAGGGAATTTTGAATGGATTACTGGTTTTGTTGCTGTGTATAAATCAGCTGAGAGTAGTCAGATTGTTCCGATTGAACCAGATACACAACAACCAAATGATTCCTCGGCTTCAAAAGTAACAGTAATCCCAGCAAGATCCGTGCACTCTATTTTGCCGAAGGCAGGTTCTGCAAGCTCTAAAGCAATTATGGTTACTGGATTTGGACTGTTGACTTTTGGTGGATACTTACTATTTAAAAATCGTAAAACCGGCAAAAAAGTCGCTATTGCACTCTTAGTTGCAGGAGGTGTGGGAGTTTCTACACCAACTCTTGCTAATTCTACTACTTTCCTTGATTTAGTTGAAAACGTCACCCTGCAATTAGATTCTCGTTTCACACATACACCTGGTACTGATACTGGTTGGGAATATGTTGGATATTATGTAGAAACGGCTTCTGTACCGGTAGATAGTCCACCAAAAACTGACAATCCAACTCCTCGTACAGAAACGAATGTCACCGAAACGAAAGGTTCTGTCGTAGTTCGTTATCAAGATGATGCTGGTAACACACTAAAATCAGATTACCAATTAGTAACGGATCGGGTTGTTACTAGAACAACTGTTAATAAAACTTACTTGAATGATGTCTTAGTAGATACAGATACAAAAGTAGAAAATATAGGCGGAGTCTATAATGCTAGTGTTGTTAAGGAAGAAAAAATAACAACAGACGACGGAGTATATGTTCTTACAGGGATAAAAGGCGTTGAAATTGATTCAGTAGTTGAAGGTACTACCGAAGTCATTTATGTTTACAGTAAGCTTGAAACTTCAACCAAAGAAGTTCGAGGAACAGTGATTACTCGTTATATAAATGAAGCGACGGGTGAAGAGATTGTACCATCTACTACCATTATTGATAATCAAGTCGTTGCGACTGAAGAAGTTACTGAAATTAAAGCTGCAGATGGCACAGTTTTAGATACTCAAACTGTAACTACACCAACATATTTGCTTTATAACACAACACTTGATAAGGCAGCTAAAGATAAGACAATCGCTCAAATGCTCACTTCTCCAGTAGAATTTTTAAATACGAATACTGGCGTTACTGAACAAATTGTTAATAACACCATTACTACGGGGACACGTAAACTTGCTATCTATGTTGTCAAATCAGACTTAGCTGTGTTGGAGCAGAATAGTGATTACCAAGAACAAGCAACTGCTCGTGGATTTGATGTAGCCACAGAAGTTGAAACATTTATAGAAGACAGAACTGATATTGTTGATGGTGTTCTAATAACAAGTAAGGTTTACAAGTATACTTATACAAAAGAAATCACAGAAGAAGCACCAAAAGTTCCTTATGTCTTTAGTCATGTAGATGTCGTAGAAGTTGATTATGTAAAAGAAGGCCAGACGGTTGTTACTTATTACTATAAACCTGCTAGCCTATCGGTTACACCTACTGTTGAATATGACTCAATCGGTCTTACTCAATCGACAGTAGCGGCCTAACCTCAAAAATTAATGGTATTATTGTTACTTTAGAAGCAGTCAGTTTGTAAGCATTCAAAAGGATTTAGGATGTTCTTTCATCGCTAAATCCTTTTCGTTATTTGCTAATAAAATATTAGGAGAAAAAAGGTGACCGTTTATACATTACGCTATTGGCTAACAGATAAGTCTTTTGGCTATGAAACTTCACAAGTATTTCGACAAAATGTCCTAAATGATTTAGGAATTGAAAATAAACTTCTTGTACCCAATCCTTATTCTGCTCCTTATTGGCGTGAACAGATGCAACACATTGGTTTTAATCCTGACCAAGTTGTCATTCTTCCGCATCTCTATTCTGACATTGATGTTGAGATTTATAACTATAGTGTGGCAGAGTTCGAAGAAGATTTGCAGGCAAAAGGAATTTCTTGGGAAACAAAAAAAGAACTTGGTCCGAACGAGCTTATCTATTCCACAGATAGTGGCTATCTTAATGTGAGTTTAACACCGTCAGGATTTGTAAGGATTATTATTGAGCGCAGTCTGTCATTAGTTCATATTTCTACAACTACTGTCCATGAACGTCCGTTTTATATTAGCTATGCTGATGGTCGTTTTGAGTATCTTAACAAGTCTGGTGAAAGTATACTAAGTGGGCAGATTGGTAAAGACTTCTGCAATTACTATTGGAAAGATAGATTCCTTACTCCTGAAGATCTTTTTCTTCAATATCTTCAGAATTACCTTGATCCCGTTGAGGATATTGTTTTGAATGATCAACTTCAAGCTGCCTCTGACAAAATAAAGAAATACTGTAGTTCTGTAGGTTTGAAGTATCGAGATGTCCTTCACTACAATCATGTTGAGGCTATAAGAAGTCGTGAAACTTATACAACGGTTTTAGATAAAGAAATATATGTTGCAAGTCCTTATATTATTCCAAATTTGGCTGAAGAAGGAGTGACTGGGACCTTTTTGCCACCCACTGCAGTAAGAATTGCCCAGAGTCTACCAAAAGGATTGTCAACTAACAAGCTACTACTTGTAGGAAATTTCAGTAAAGGGAAAAGAATAGCTATGGCTGTAGAAGCTATGCGGTCTGTTCCAGAATTAGAATTGCACATTTATGGAGGTAAGTTAGATGAAATACAAGCATTCAAAGATGAAAATACTATCCCTGATAATGTCATAATAAAAGGTTTTGTTCCTAGCACAACTATTCAACGCAGTGAATATCTGGGCTATCTCTCTTGCTCAAAAACAGAAATGTTTGCGAATGCGATGGTAGAATGTCTAGGTGAGGGACTGATTCCGATACTTTCTAGAGTGGATTATGGACATAATCAAGTCTTAGAAGAGTTAGATATTTATGAACAATGTGGTTTCGATACGGTTGATGATCTTGTTAAGGTCTTAAAGTATCTTGCGAACCTGACATTAGAACAGCGACAACAATTATCTAGTCAGATACTTGATTATGCACAGAAATTTAGCTATTCAGAGGCACGTAAGCAGTATAAAGTTGCTCTGGGTTACAACTAAGATAGGAGTATCTGTCATAGCTAAATATGAAGCATATAAAATTTGAGAATGGATTGATGCAAAAAAGCGTTGAGAAGATTAGTATGGTCTTCTCTTTCATTATCCAGGAACAAGCTAAAATGAATGAGGAGACTCATTTTCACCATTCAATATAGGCTAGACTTATTTTTAGTGAGAGGGAATCTAATCGCTCCTAATTTTTCTTGTCATTTGCAATTTCTTGGTGTATAATGTAAGTAAGAAGTATTGTGGAAAGGAGCTTACTATGATTACCTTGTTTTTATCACCAAGCTGCACTAGTTGTAGAAAAGCAAGAGCTTGGCTGACCAATCATCAAGTTCCCTTTACAGAGCACAATATTATGACAAGCCCTTTAACAGCTGATGAGCTGAAGGCTATTCTAGCTTTGACAGAGAATGGAACAGATGATTTAATTTCAACACGTTCGAAAATTTTTCAAAAATTGAATATTGATGTAGATGAATTGTCTGTCTCTCAACTGATTAGCTTAATTGAAAATTATCCAAGTTTACTTCGTCGTCCAATTATTTTAGATGAAAAACGGATGCAGATTGGATTCAATGAGGATGAGATTCGTGCTTTTTTGCCGAGAGATTATCGCAAGCAAGAGTTGAAAAATGCAACATTAAGAGCAGAGATAGGACAGTAACAGATATGAACAAACAATATTCATATCCACTTGATTTTTCGTGGAGCACTGAGGAGATTTCCTCCGTGCTTTCTTTTTTGAATCAAGTGGAAGCAGCATACGAAGGTGGGACTCAGGCAACGGCAATTTTATTTGCTTACAAAGAGTTTAAAAACGTTGTCAAGAGTAAGGGGGAAGAGAGACAAATTGACAGGGAATTTGAAGCCAATTCAGGATATTCATGTTACCGTGTCATTCAACAAGCCCAGAAGCAGCAGAAGGGGGTTGTACGCCTTGGAAGCTAAGTATAGATTTGCCCAAAAGATGATTTTGGATGCAGGGGATTTTCTTCGTTTGCATCTACATGATGAACTTGATATCGAAATAAAGGGACATTTCACAGATTTGGTTACCCAATTGGATCATCAAGTTCAACATTTAATGGTCAATCAAATTCTGACTCGCTATCCCAATGATTCAATCTATAGTGAAGAAGATGAACGTCGTAGCCCCATTAAAAAAGGAAGGGTGTGGGTTATTGATCCGATTGATGGAACATCTAATTTTATTGCACAAAAAAATGACTTTGCGATATTGTTAGCTTATTTCGAAGAAGGTGTTGGACAATTTGGTTTGATTTACGATGTCATGGCAGATAAATTGTATCATGGTGGAGGAAATTTTCCAGTTTATGAGAATGATAGTCTTCTGCCGATTGTAAAAAACAAGCCACTCACTCAAAGTTTGATTGGTATTAATACAGGACTTTACGCACAGAATGTTGCAGGAGTAGCAAATTTAGCTGATCGGATGTTGGGGACGCGGTCGTATGGCAGTGCGGGGATTAGTTTTTCTCACGTTCTATCTGGACGATTGCTTATTCATGCCTCCTACCTGTTTCCTTGGGATTATGCTGCTGCAGCTATTTTAGGTGAAGCATTGGGATATCAAATCATGCGACTTGATGGTAAACCTCTTTCTTATGAGGGGAGAGAATACCTCATTATGTTGCCTAACGGACAAAAAGAAGAAATTCAAAGGTATTTAAAGTGATACAATTACCACATGATTTTATAGATAAATATAGCCAAATGCTTGGAGCGGAAGCACAAGCATTTTTTGAGAGTTTTGAAGAACCAGCTATTTCAGGTTTTCGTACTAATCCACTCAAGGAGAAACAGCAAGAGTTTGCAGATGCCATACCAGATATGCCTTGGTCTTACTATGGTAAGATTTCGGGAAAATCTCCTGAGCACGTGACTGGATTGGTTTATTCCCAAGAGCCGGCTGCACAGATAGTTGGTCAAGTCGCTGCTCCGCAAAAAAATTGGAAGGTACTGGATCTAGCTGCAGCTCCTGGCGGAAAATCGACTCATCTTCTTTCTTACTTAGACAATACAGGCATCCTGATTAGTAATGAAATTTCAACCAAACGTTCCAAGATATTGGCAGAAAATATCGAACGATTTGGTGCTAGAAATGTTATTGTAACCAATGAATCCGCAGATAGATTGGCAAGTTTTTTTCCAAGTTATTTTGACCTAATTGTACTAGATGCTCCTTGTTCTGGCGAAGGAATGTTTCGCAAAGATCCAAAAGCCATGCAATACTGGAATAAAGATTATCCTGCTCAATGTGCCAAACTGCAAAAAGAGATTTTGACATCTGCTATTGATATGCTAGTACCAGGTGGTCAGCTCGTTTATTCTACTTGTACCTGGTCACCAGAAGAAAACGAAGAAGTAGTTGCGTGGTTGTTAAAAGAGTATGATTTGGAATTGCTCGACGTTCCTAAAATTAACGGCATGGTAGAAGGGATTGACTTTCCCCAAACAGCTCGTATGTATCCGCATCTCTTTAAAGGTGAAGGACAGTTTGTTGCTAAATTTCAACTTTCTGGAGATAAGAAAATTAAGAAAATCAAGTCTGGAAAGTCTAATCTTAATCGTGAGCAAATCCAGATATGGCGGGAGTTTGCAGAGCAGAATCTAGCTGCTAATCTAGATGGACTCTTACAAGTTTTTGGAGACAATCTTTACCTCTTGCCAGAAGGTTTGCCAGATCTTTCTAAGATTAGAATTGCTCGTAATGGTTTGCACCTTGGAATTTTCAAGAAAAAGCGGTTTGAACCAAGCTTTGCTCTTGGACTTGCCTTAACCAGCAAGGAAGTGAGAAAACGAGTGGACATCTCCGTAGAAGATTTCGATCTCTATGTGGCGGGACATACAGTTTCAGTTCCTACGGATTTGCCCAATGGTTGGTATCAAATTGCTGTAAAAGGCAATGGTTTGGGCTTTGGAAAAATAGTTGCTGGAACCCTTAAAAATAGCTTTCCAAAGGGACTACGAATTTCTTGAAAAATCAACAAAAATATTTTGCAGTTTGGAAAGTTATATGATATAGTGGATTAGTGGAAAATTCTTGTAAACACGATGTAAAACACCAAGAAAATCAAGGACATTTCCATTGAAAAATGTAAAGGAAATACACAAATGAAAATAAAGCATAAGCTTGGAATGGCTGTCGGATTACTGGTGGCTAGTCTGTCTCTTTCTGCTTGCTCATCTTGGATTGACCGAGGAGAATCTATTACCGCAGTTGGCTCGACTGCTTTACAACCTCTAGTCGAAGCAGCCGCAGATGAGTTTGGTTCAACCAATCTAGGTAAATCGGTGAATGTCCAAGGTGGTGGATCAGGTACGGGGCTTTCTCAGGTGCAATCAGGTGCGGTACAGATTGGTAACTCGGATGTATTTGCTGAGGAGAAAGAAGGTATTGATGCGACTGCTTTAGTAGACCATCAAGTTGCCGTTGCAGGTCTTGCTGTTATTGTCAATGAAGAAGTGACAGTTGACGATTTGACAACAGAAGAACTCCGTAAAATTTTCACTGGTGAAATCACCAACTGGAAAGAATTAGGAGGAAAGGATCTGGAAATCTCAATCATCAACCGTGCAGCAAGTTCTGGATCACGCGCGACTTTTGATAACGTCATTATGGACGGAGAGACTGCGATTCAAAGTCAAGAGCAGGATTCCAATGGTATGGTTAAGTCTATCGTAGGTCAAACACCAGGAGCAATTTCTTATCTTTCATTTGCCTATCTTGACGATAGTGTTAAAACCATCAAATTGAATGGTTTTGAACCTACTGCAGAGAATGTCACGACAAATGATTGGCCAATTTGGTCTTATGAACATATGTACACCAAAGGAGAGCCGACAGATTTGACCAAGGAATTCCTTGAGTATATGATGTCAGATGAAGTGCAGTATGGTATTGTCGAAAGCATGGGCTACATCTCTATCCATGACATGAAGGTAGAGAAGTCAGTTGATGGAACTGTAACGGTTAAGGAGTAAACATGAACAAGCAACAACTTGCAAAAGAATTGAGTTCACCTTCTAAAAACTCACGACTTGAGCGGTTTGGTAAGGTGATTACCTTCCTTTGCCTCTCGCTGATTGTTTTCATTGTGGCAATGATTTTAATCTTCGTTGCCCAGCGTGGTCTGTCCACTTTCTTTGTAGATGGTGTTAGTTTCACAGACTTCTTATTTGGTAGCAAATGGGAACCAAGTTCAAAAATATTTGGGGCTTTGCCAATGATTTCTGGTTCCTTCATCGTAACGATTTTATCAGCTCTGGTAGCGACTCCGATTGCGATTGGTGCAGCGGTCTTTATGACTGAAATTTCGCCAAAACGAGGAGCAAAAATCTTGCAACCTGTCATCGAATTATTGGTCGGTATTCCATCAGTTGTGTATGGTTTCATCGGTTTGCAAGTCGTTGTACCATTTGTCCGCTCAATTTTTGGCGGTACAGGTTTTGGTATCTTGTCAGGTGTTTTTGTTCTCTTTGTTATGATTTTGCCAACGGTGACTTTTATGACTGTAGATAGCTTGCGAGCTGTTCCACGTCATTACCGTGAAGCAAGTCTGGCTATGGGAGCAACTCGCTGGCAGACTATCTGGCGTGTTATTCTGAATGCTGCTAAGCCAGGTATTTTCACAGCAGTTATCTTTGGTATGGCTCGTGCCTTTGGTGAGGCTTTAGCTATTCAGATGGTTGTGGGGAACTCAGCGGTTATTCCGACTTCACTGACAACACCTGCAGCTACTTTGACATCTGTTTTGACCATGGGTATCGGTAACACAGTTATGGGTACTGTTCAAAACAACGTTCTCTGGTCTCTTGCCCTTGTACTTTTGGTCATGAGTCTAGTCTTCAACTTAGTTATGAAATTTATTACAAGAGAGGGTAAGAAAAACTATGCACGCTAAAAAAATGGACAAGCTTGCGACGGGGATTCTTTACTCCATTGCAACAGTTATCGTCGTTATCTTGACTGCTCTTATTCTCTACATTTTACTTAGGGGTATCCCTCATTTAAGTTGGAATTTCTTGACAGGCAAGTCTTCATCTTATAAAGCTGGTGGTGGTATTGGTATTCAGCTCTATAACTCATTTTTCCTTTTGGTAGTTACGCTGTTCATATCAGTACCACTTTCAACAGGAGCTGGTATCTATTTAGCAGAGTACGCTAAAAAAGGTCCTTTAACGAATTTTATTCGTACCTGTATTGAGATCTTATCATCGCTCCCTTCGGTGGTCGTTGGTTTGTTTGGTTACTTGATTTTCGTAGTACAATTCGAATATGGTTTCTCTATTCTATCAGGTGCTTTGGCCCTGACAGTCTTCAATTTGCCGCAGATGACGCGTAATGTCGAGGATAGCTTGCGTCACGTTCACCATACACAACGCGAGGCTGGTCTTGCCCTCGGATTGTCACGCTGGGAAACAGTTATCCACGTAGTTATCCCGGAAGCTCTCCCAGGTATTGTAACAGGTATTGTTTTGGCATCAGGACGTATCTTTGGTGAAGCTGCTGCCCTTATCTATACTGCGGGTCAATCAGCTCCAGCACTCGATTGGTCTAACTGGAATCCGCTCAGCGTTACCAGCCCAATTTCTATCTTCCGTCAATCAGAAACCTTGGCTGTACACATTTGGAAGGTTAATAGTGAGGGTACAATTCCAGATGGAACAGAAGTAGCAGCAGGAAGTGCAGCTATTCTCCTCATCTTCATCTTGATTTTTAACCTTTCTGCCCGTTACATCGGTAAGAAACTACATTCAAAAATGACCTCAGCCTAAGAAGTCAATGCTATAAGGAGAAACAATGGCAGAATATAACTGGAATGAACGCCATATCATTACTTTTCCAGAAGAAAAAATTGCCCTTTCAACCAAAGATTTGCACGTTTACTACGGTAAAAATGAAGCAATCAAGGGCATTGATATGCAGTTTGAAAAAAATAAAATTACAGCCCTCATCGGTCCTTCTGGCTGCGGAAAGTCAACCTACCTTCGTAGTCTGAACCGTATGAATGACACCATCGATATTGCTAAGGTGACAGGGCAGATTCTCTATGAGGGAATTGACGTTAACCGCCCAGATATGAACGTTTATGAAATTCGTAAGCACATTGGCATGGTTTTCCAACGCCCAAACCCATTTGCCAAATCGATCTATAACAATATCACTTTCGCACATGAACGTGCAGGTGTAAAAGACAAGAAAGTTTTGGATGAGATTGTTGAAACCTCACTCAAGCAGGCAGCACTTTGGGATCAGGTGAAAGACGATTTACATAAGTCAGCCTTGACATTATCAGGTGGTCAGCAACAACGTCTTTGTATCGCTCGTGCTATTTCTGTAAAACCTGAAATTTTGCTCATGGATGAACCAGCTTCAGCTTTAGATCCAATTGCAACTATGCAGTTGGAAGAAACCATGTTTGAGCTGAAGAAAAATTATACTATCATCATCGTGACACACAATATGCAACAAGCAGCTCGTGCTAGCGATTACACGGCATTCTTCTACCTTGGTGACTTGATTGAATACGATAAAACCACCAACATCTTCCAGAATGCTAAGTTGAAATCCACCAACGACTACGTTTCAGGTCACTTTGGTTAGAGAGGTAAAAAATGACATCACCTATTTTGCAAGTAAAAGATTTGTCTGTTTACTATAACAAAAAGAAGGCTTTGAACAATGTTTCTATGGAATTTTATCCAAATGAAATAACAGCCCTGATTGGTCCATCAGGTTCTGGAAAATCTACTCTTTTGCGTTCTATTAACCGTATGGGAGACTTGAATCCTGAAGTAACTTTGACAGGTGCTATTGATTACAATGGTAAGAACATTTATAGTCCGCGTACTGATACAGTTGATCTTCGTAAAGAGATTGGTATGGTCTTCCAGCAACCCAATCCATTCCCAATGTCTATCTATGAAAATGTAGTGTATGGTCTGCGTATCAATGGAGTTAAGGATAAGAAAGTTCTTGATGAAGCAGTAGAAAAGTCTTTGATTGGTGCATCTATCTGGGATGAAGTGAAGGATCGTTTGCATGATTCAGCTATTGGTCTTTCAGGTGGTCAGCAACAACGTGTCTGTGTGGCCCGTGTACTAGCGACAAGTCCAAAGATTATCTTGTTAGATGAACCAACATCAGCACTTGATCCTATTTCAGCTGGTAAGATTGAAGATACATTGTATGGCTTGAAGGATAAGTATACTATGATTCTTGTAACACGTTCAATGCAACAAGCCTCTCGTATCTCAGATCGTACAGGTTTCTTCCTAGACGGAGATTTAATTGAATATAATATGACAAAAGATATGTTTTTAAATCCAGCTCATAAGGAAACTGAAGACTATATCACGGGTAAATTTGGGTAGTCCGCCCCTACAATTAAGGAGAAAAATATGTTACGCTCACAATTTGAAACAGAATTGGATAAATTGCATAATCAATTTTACGCAATGGGAAATGAAGTTTTAGCCCAGCTTAATAATGCAGTTCGCGCTTTTATTACACATGACCGTGAATTAGCTAAGGAAGTCATTGAAGCTGATAAGAAAATCAATGAATTTGAAATCAAATTAGAACAAAAATCGCTTGAAATTATCGCTTTGCAACAGCCTGTATCAACAGATTTACGTACAGTTATCACTGTTTTAAAAGCAACTAGTGATATGGAGCGCATGGGAGATCATGCAGTATCAATCGCAGAAGCTACTATTCGAATGAAGGGCGAAGTACGTATCGAAGTTGTAGAAGAAGAAATTAAGAGAATGGGGCGTGAAGCTCGTAAATTGGTAGAGGCTGCATTGGAGCTTTACTTAAACTCTAGCGATCTCGAACAAGCTTATGAAGTTGCTGCTCAAGATGAACTTATAAATGATTACTACGATAAAATTCGTGATTTAGCGACAGAAGAAATTCAAAAGAATCCAGAATCTCTTATTGCAGGTCGTGATTATTTCCAAGTCATTTCCTACTTGGAACGGATTGGAGATTATGCAAAAAATATCTGTGAATGGGTTGTTTTCCTAAAAACAGGAACGATTACTGAATTGTAATACAGTATTTTATTCAAAAGGTATAGCTGTTAGCTATGCCTTTTTGAACGAAAATTCTATTGGTCAAATTTCTGAATTTAATGTACAATACAATAAAATGCAAGAGGAGCTACTATTATGACTAGAGAATTTTCATTTGAAACCCTTCAACTCCATGCAGGACAAGAGGTTGATTCCGCTTCAAAATCACGTGCTGTACCTATCTATCAAACCACTTCCTATGTTTTTGAGGATGCTCAAGAAGCGGAAGATTTATTTGCATTACGTAAATCAGGAAATATCTATACCCGTATTACCAATCCTACGGTTGCTACTTTTGAGAATCGCCTAGCAGCTTTAGAAGGAGGAATCGGTGCTTTAGCGACTTCTTCAGGGATGGCTGCTATCACCTATACTGTTCTAGCATTGGCACATGCTGGAGATCACATTGTGGCTGCAACGACACTCTATGGGGGCACATTTAATCTCTTCAAAGAAACGCTTCCTCGTTACGGTATTACAACAAGCTTTGTAGATATTGATGATTTTGAAGCGGTAGAAGCTGCTATTCAAGACAATACAAAACTTGTGTTTATTGAAACCTTGGGTAACCCTGTCATCAACATTCCTGATCTTGAAAAATTAGCAGATATTGCTCACAAGCACCAAATTCCACTCGTTTCAGATAATACTTTTGCGACACCTTATTTGATTAATGTATTCTCACACGGTGTTGATATAGCAGTTCATTCAGCAACCAAGTTTATTGGTGGACACGGGACGACAATCGGTGGTGTGATTGTCGATAGTGGTAAATTTGACTGGGCAGCCTCTGGTAAGTTTCCGCAATTTGTTGAAGAAGACCCAAGTTACCACAATATTAGTTATACTCGTGATGTTGGTGCAGCTGCCTTTATTATTGCGGTCCGTGTTCAATTGCTTCGCGATACCGGTGCAGCCCTTTCTCCGTTCAATGCTTTCTTACTTTTACAAGGATTAGAAACCTTATCCCTTCGTGTAGAGCGACATGTGTCCAATGCTGAACAGATTGTTGATTTCTTGCTCAACCATCCTAAAGTTGAGTCAGTCAACTATCCATCGCTTCCGGATAGTCCATACAAAGCCTTGGCAGATAAATATTTACCTAAAGGTGTTGGATCCATCTTCTCTTTCCAAGTAAAAGGCGGAGCAGAAGAAGCTCGTAAGGTTATTGATAGTTTGGAAATCTTTTCTAATTTAGCGAACGTTGCTGATGCCAAATCGTTGGTAGTACATCCAGCAACGACAACACATGCGCAATTAGCACCAGAAGATCAACTTGCAGCAGGCGTGACACCAAATCAAATTCGTTTATCTGTTGGCCTTGAAAATGTCAATGACTTAATTGAGGATTTACAGCTTGCTCTTGATAAGTTGTAACATTATTTACTATATAAGAAAAGGGATTTGGCATGTGCCAAATCCCTTTTCTTATATCTGTTCTAGTTCTTCAAGTCCGTTCTCAGTTAAACGGTAAATTCTTTGGCAAACTTCTTTTAAAAATCGTCTATCATGTGATACGCAGACCAGTCCTCCAGTATAGTTAGCAAATAGTTGGCGAATATAAGGCTGGGAAGTAGGTGAGAAGTTTCGACTTGGCTCATCTAATAACAAGAAATTAGCTTGCTCAAGTACCATTTTCAATAAGAGTAATTTGGCTTTCTGTCCGCCTGATAGCTCACTAATCCTGTGATGAACTTCTTGGCGTGTAAATTGCAGGCTGGCTAGGTGTGTTAAGATGACTTGTTCTTTTTCACGACCACCATCTTCTAATAAAAATTCAAGTGGTGTGCTATCGCCATCAAGGATTTCTGAATAATGCTGGGGCATGTAGCCTAAGTTTATATCTATTCGTTGTCCGAGTTTTTGAGCAATCACCTTTAGAAAACTGGATTTCCCCACTCCATTTGGACCAATGATACCAATTTTATCTTGTCCTTTTAGGCTAAAGTTGATTCCTTTTACTAATTGTCGTCCGTCAACATTCAACTGAAAATTCTCTAATTGTAGCACTTGTTTTCTAGCTGGTAGGGGTGAAATATCTGAGAAGAAGAGGGAGATGGCATCTTCATGGAAAGGGATTTGAGTGAGATTATCCTTCATTTTTTCATAGCGTTTTTCACGAGATAGGACATTCTTCATTTTCTTTGCAATAAGCCTTCCCATCGTAGCATCATGTGTGTTGAGCAAGGTGTGACGAACCTGCGATTTTTGACGTAGGTGTTTATTCATGACTTTGTCAAATTCCTTTTGGTCATTCCTAGCTTGTTGGACTTGCTTTTGATAGGCCTGTTGGCGTTTTTGTGCATAGTCTTGGTAGTCCAATTCTACTACCCTAGTTTGAGCAAGTGTTTTCTTTTTGACAGATTCAAGGTGAATGATTTTTGTGGCTGTTTTACTGAGAAAATCTTCGTCGTGAGAAACAAATAGAATTGTTTTAGGGATGGTAATCATGTGATTTTCGAGCCAAAGTAAGGTATCTAGATCCAGGTCGTTGGATGGTTCATCTAGAAAGATGATGTCAGATAGGCAGGCAAGAGATTTTATCAATTGAATTTTCAATTTTTCTCCGCCTGACAGGCTTCTGATAACTTGTTGGCTGGCAAAACGGTCGCTATTAAATTGAAGCTGGTCAGCATAGAGGTAGAGTAGGCCATAATCTATATCGCTATCTATATCTCCAAAGAAGTAGTCGTTCAAAGTCTGCTCTGCTATTTCCATAGAAAGACTTTGGGGAATGTAGACTGGTGAATGGAAGTGCCGCTGAATACTGCCTGATAGGAGTAGGTAATCCGTAACGAGAGAAGTATCCATCAAAGCTTGTAAGAGACTGGATTTACCGTTTCCTTCTTCGCCGATGATTGCGATTTTGTCGCCAGGATTGACGATAAGGTTTAAGTCGTAGACTAGATTTCTTAGGTCTTTTTGATGGTCAAGGGTGAGGTGATGGGTCGTTAGTAGCATAAGGCCTCCTTTATGAGAAAAAACACACTACCTATTTAGTAGTGTGTCGAAGTCTGCTCAAAAAGACCCTATTCAAGAAATAGAGGGAACAGAAAAATGGACGCAAGAAAACTACTAAATAAGTATAGAACTTAAATTGAGTTTACTTGTTACTGTCCATTTCTCCTTACCTCGCATGCTTTATTTGCTTTAGTATAGCACATTGATAAAATCTTGTCAATCAGCATGCTATAACATTTGTTGATATTGATAGAGCTGTATGTTAAAATGAACTTAATGTTAATGAGAGAGGATCCGAAATGGCAATTACTGGAATTGAGCAAGCAGATATTTTAGAAATAGACAAACAGGTTCGTCTACGTCGGTATGATGGCCAGCATGATTTTGCTTTTGAATGGCACCAGAATGAAGAATTGGTTTGGTTAATCGATGGAGATAGGAAACTTTATACTCTAGACCTACTCAATCGTATGTATGACTATCTATCAAGTAATGGAGAGTGTTATTTCATTGAAGTTTTTGAAGATGGAGAGTTTCGACCAATCGGTGATGTGACACTTTTCAAGGATGATTTTGCTATTGCGATTGGAGATAAACGATATTGGCATAAGGGAATTGGTTTTAAGGTATTAAACACCATGATAAAGCGAGCCAACGAAATAGGCTTCAAAGAAATTCTTGTCGAAGAAATCTATGATTGGAATATAGGTTCTCGAAAATTATTTGAAAAATGTGGCTTTGAAGCAGTAGATAAGACTGACAAAGGTTGGAGCTATAAGAGAAAACTAACCAATTAGTCATTGAAAGTATATTTCTAGAAAGTAGAAAGCAGAGAACAGAGGGAAGATCTCTGTTCTCTGCTTTTCGTTGCGGTTTACAACATATCTCCGTTTTCAAAGACTATCTGATTTGTAGCACCGGAGACAATAGTTACGATTGTTTGTGCGACTTTTTCAACGGCAATTGGTTGACTGCGTCATGTCGGACTAGTTGGGCTTAGTTTGGTAAGAATAGCCTGAGCTCGCTCTGTCGTCCCTTCTTTTCCGTGACCATACATCATACTTGGTCGAACAATGCTAGTTTTGAATGCTTGTTTCAACAAATATTCCTCAGCAGCCTTTTTCGCTTTACGATACCCGTCAGACGTAGCAGTACCGTGTAAATCTGTTGAAACGTAGATGTAGTGGTAATCTGGTTTATCTACCATGGGAGAAGCAATAGCCTTTGCGGCACCCGTGATGACTTTTTCAAAAGTCAGTCCTTTTTCAGGATTTTCTTGCACCATGCCAATCAAATTTATGACAATGAAATTTTCTTTTAATAAATTTTTCCAGTCCTCTACTTGATAGACATCGGATGTTACCCATGTTACATCTGGCCGAAATTTTTCTGTATTGGATGGGTTTAAGGATCGTGTGACAGCAGTTAAATGGTATCCTTTTTTGATTAATTCTTCCATAACTACTTGACCTAGAAAACCACTTGCTCCAAATAATAATACATTTGTCATTTTGCTTCCTCCTTTTATCACTATATAGTAATTATATACTTTAATATTAGGATTGTCTTGTATTTTGTCGGAAAACAGATATGAGTTGATAAAAAAAGTACCTGGCAAGAATGGATTTGCTAGGTACTTTGTGATTGATAGTTACACGTTCAAGACTTTATCAAGGAAGTCTTTGAGACGTGGATGTTGTGGATTATCAAAGATTTGTTCTGGCGTTCCATCTTCAAGGAATTCTCCACCATCTGTAAAGATAACACGGTTGGCAACTTTACGAGCAAATCCCATTTCGTGTGTGACGATTAACATGGTCATACCTTGCTCAGCCAAGTCTTTCATAACGTTGAGTACATCTCCGACCATTTCAGGGTCAAGAGCAGAGGTTGGTTCATCAAAAAGCATGATGTCTGGATTCATAGCAAGAGCACGAGCGATAGCTACACGTTGCTTCTGACCACCAGAGAGGCTGTCAGGCATAGCATCACGTTTATCTGCCAAACCAACTTTTTCTAATAATTCCATACCAACTTTTTCAGCTTCGGCCTTATCTAATAGTTTATGTTCAATAGGAGCAAAGGTGATGTTGTCAAGAACAGTCATGTGCGGGAAAAGGTTGAAGTGTTGGAATACCATACCGACATTGGCACGAAAGGCGTCAACGTCGGTTTTAGGATCTGTCAAATCATATCCATCCACGGTTACTTGACCGCTTGTAATGGTTTCAAGCAAGTTCATTGTACGTAGGAAAGTTGATTTACCAGAACCGGAAGGACCAATAATACATACAACATCACCTTCATAGAACTTGGTAGTGATACCTTTTAAGACTTCGTTTTTTCCATAAGACTTGTGTAAGTCATGGACATTAATTTTTAATTGAGCCATTATTTGCCTCCTTTCTCAAGTTTGCGAGCCAAACGTGTCAAGAGAGTGATAACTATCAAGTAGATGATGGCAAGGATTGCGTACATGCGGAATGATTGATAGTTACGAGCGATAATGATTTTACCAGCTTGGAAGAGTTCAACCAAACCAATTGCTGAGATGATAGTCGTATCTTTCAATGTGATAACGAACTGGTTGATGAAGTTTGGCAACATGATTTTACCAGCTTGAGGTAAGATAATCTTACGCATAGTTGTTCCGTAAGAAATACCCAAACTGCGTGATGCTTCCATCTGACCAGCTGGAACGGCCTGAATACCACCGCGAACAATCTCAGCAATATAGGCGCCTGAGTTAAGTGACAAAGCAATAGTACCAGCTACAAAATCGTTGATTGGTGACTGTTGACCTGTGATGGATTCAATCAAGTTTGGAATTCCCCAGAAGATGAAGGCTGCAACAATCATCAAAGGAATACCGCGAACCACGTCAACGAAAACGGAAGCAGTAACACGGAGTGCTTTGATTGGGCTAACTGCAAACATACCGAAGATAATACCGATAACAATTGCTATTGCAAAGGAAAGTAGGGCAAGACCAACTGTGATTCCTAAACCAGAAAGCAATTGGCCGTAGTTGTTTTTCAAAAGACCAATAATAGTTGTTTCATCTACAGTTGAAGTAGTTGAACTTGTTTCTTCGGTTGAATTGAAGTACTTGTTCAAAATCTCGTCGTACTTGCCTGATTCGACAAGTGCAGCCAAACCATTGTTGAACATCTCAATTAACTCTGGGTTTGCTCCTTTTTTAACAGCAAATCCGTACTCACCAGATTTCTCACCTGGAATTGGTGTTGCAAAGTCACGTCCTTGTTGAATTGCATAGAGAAGCACAGCTTCATCATCCATAAGGGCATCAATAGAACCTGAATTCAAGCTATCATACATACCAGAAGCTTCATCAAAAGCTTTCAATGTATAACCGTATTTATCTTTATTACTTTCTAAGAAAGTATAGGAAGCAGTACCATTCTTAGCGCCGACAGTTTTACCTTTTAAATCTTCATAAGAGGCAATGTCACTACCATTTTTCACAGCTAGTAAGATATTGGATGTGTAATAAGCATCTGAGAAATCAAAGATTTCTTTACGAGCATCTGTAATAGACATTCCTGCAATTACAGCATCTGCTTGTCCTGCTTGAACAGCATTCAATGCAGCATCGAAACCAGGATTTTGGATAGTGATAGTGAAACCTTGTTGTTCAGCGATAGCCTTAATCAATTCCATATCGATTCCGACATAGTTACCAGATTCATCTTGGTACTCGAATGGCGCAAATGAGGAATCAGCTACAATTGTGTAGCTTGATTTAATAGGTGTTGCTTTAGCGGTTGCGCTACCAGTCAAACTAAGACGAGATGAGTAATCTGTACTTTCACTACTTGAAGATGAACCCAACCATCTATTCATGATAGTCTCATAAGTACCATCCTCTTTCATTTCAGCAAGAGCCTTATTAAAATCTTCAACAAGGTATTCGTATTGGCTTCCTTTTTTTACAGAGAAACCGAATGAGCCGATCGCCTCGCCTTCGATGTCGATGCTAAGGTCTTGTCCTTGTTGAATTGCATATTGGATAACAGCTTCATCATCCATAACAGCATCGACAGCACCTGCAGAAAGACTGTTATACATCAAATCACCAGTATCGAACGTTTTAATGGTGTAACCGTACTTGTCCTTGTTTTCATCAAGGAAAGCCTGAGCGGCGGTACCGTTTTTGACACCAACAGTCTTACCTTTTAAATCCTTATAAGAAGAAATAGTATTGGCCTTTGTTGTAGCGATGACGATTTTGGTGTCAAAATAAGGGTCTGAGAAAGTAAATACCTTCTTACGTGCATCAGTAATAGTTGTACCTGCCATCAGGGCGTCAGCAGAACCTGATTGAACAGCATTGACCGCAGCGTCAAACCCAGGGAAAGTTTTGTTTACAGTCCAACCAGATCGTTTTGCAACTTCGTTGATAATATCAACATCTAATCCTTTGTATTCTTGGTCTGAGTCTTTAAACTCAAATGGTGCGTAAGAATTGTCAAATACAATATCAATTGCATCATCAGCTTTTATGCTCGTAAAAATAAAGAACACTGGCAACATACTTGCCAATAAGATGAAAAATTTTTTCTTCATTTCATAACTCCTTCTAAAAATATAATCTATAGTATATCATAATTTAAGGTATTTTGCAAAACAAACCGACTTACATGTCAGAAGATATAACATACACTGGAAATATTCTTCTTGCCTTTTGCTGCGTAAAAGGATAAAATACATATATGAAGAATGCAAGGAGAGCTTCTATGAAAAGAAAGAGAATGTTTGATGCTGTCAGAATATCGAACAATAAATGGCAGAATTGGCTGTATGCAATTGTGGTCATTGTACTTGTTTATTTATTTATAGAAGTAGGAAGATGGATTGGTCAGTTAGTTGTACTGTTTGGAATGAGCACAATTCCAAGTCATATTATCCAATTTCTTTTTTATAATTTGGACCCCCTCTTTGTGCAATTAATTGTTTTTTTATTTATTGCTATCATTTTATTTATATGGGTGAAGTTTATTGAGAAGCGGCCAATCAGAGATTTGGGACTTTATCGTAAGAAAGCTTTTGTTCAGTTGCTGTTGGGATGGTTGATTGGAGTAGCAATGATATCAACGGTGGTAGGCCTACAGTTGGTAACAAAGTCATTACAAATTTCTTTAGTCGTTTTTACTAGTGCAAGTTTTATAAATCTTTTAGGAATGGCCCCTTTTTGGTTCATTCAGAGTGGAACAGAGGAGTTGCTGACCAGAGGTTGGTTATTTCCAACCGTTAGCCGAAAGACAAATCTTTTGATTGGGACAGCAGTATCTAGCTTGCTTTTTTCCATGCTACACATTCAGAATCCGTCTATTAGTTGGATATCCCTTGTAAATATCGGCCTATTCGGTCTTTTGGCTTCTCTTTATGTTTTAGTAACTGATAATATTTGGGGGATTTCAGCTCTACATGCTGCTTGGAATTGTTTTCAAGGTAATTTTTATGGTCTCTCAATAAGTGGTATTCAGCCTGCTTATAGTTTATTCTATCTATCTCCTACGAATAAACCAGACTATCTAACAGGGGGGCTGTTCGGGCCAGAAGGTAGTATTTATTCCTCTTTAGTTATGATTGTTGTCATCATTCTATTGAGCATTATATTATGGAGAAAGAAAGAGGTCGTTTGACCTCTTTTTGTCTGCACTTATGGTAGAATAGAAGAAATATGTGTAGAGAAGAGAGAAATCATGATCAACCGAAATACTGAAAACCAATTTAAACTAGTGTCAAAATATTCACCGTCTGGTGACCAGCCTCAAGCCATTGAAACCTTGGTGGACAACATCGAAGGGGGTGAAAAAGCCCAGATTCTCATGGGGGCGACTGGTACTGGTAAGACCTACACCATGAGCCAGGTCATTGCTCGTGTCAATAAGCCTACTCTGGTCATCGCCCACAACAAGACTCTAGCTGGTCAGCTCTACAGCGAGTTCAAGGAATTCTTCCCAGAAAATGCGGTCGAATACTTCGTATCTTACTATGATTACTACCAGCCAGAAGCCTATGTGCCATCTAGCGATACCTATATTGAGAAGGACAGTTCGGTCAATGATGAGATTGACAAACTTCGTCACTCAGCTACCTCAGCTCTTCTCGAACGAAATGATGTCATCGTAGTAGCGTCTGTCTCTTGTATCTACGGTTTAGGTTCGCCAAAAGAGTATTCTGATAGCGTAGTCAGTCTGCGACCAGGTCAGGAGATTTCCCGTGACCAGTTGCTCAATTCTCTGGTAGATATCCAGTTTGAGCGCAACGACATTGACTTTCAACGGGGGCGCTTCCGTGTGCGTGGAGATGTGGTGGAGATTTTCCCAGCTTCTCGTGATGAACACGCCTTCCGTGTGGAGTTTTTCGGGGATGAAATTGACCGCATTCGTGAGATTGAAAGCCTGACAGGTAAGGTTTTGGGCGATGTGGATCACTTGGCTATTTTCCCTGCCACCCACTTCGTGACCAACGATGACCACATGGAAACGGCTATTGCCAAGATTCAGGCGGAACTGGAAGAGCAACTCAAGATTTTTGAGGCAGAAGGCAAACTCTTAGAAGCTCAGCGATTGAAACAACGGACCGACTACGACATCGAGATGCTTCGAGAAATGGGCTATACCAACGGAGTTGAGAACTATTCACGACACATGGACGGGCGAAGCGAGGGCGAGCCTCCTTATACCCTGTTGGACTTTTTCCCTGAAGATTATCTCATCATGATTGACGAGAGTCACATGACCATGGGGCAGATTAAGGGTATGTACAATGGTGACCGCTCACGCAAGGAGATGCTGGTCAACTATGGTTTCCGCCTCCCGAGTGCACTGGACAACCGTCCGCTGCGCAGGGAAGAATTTGAGAGCCATGTCCACCAGATTGTCTATGTATCTGCGACGCCGGGTGACTATGAAATGGAGCAGACTGATACCGTTGTCGAGCAGATCATTCGGCCGACCGGGCTTCTGGATCCAGAAGTGGAAGTCCGTCCAACCATGGGCCAAATGGATGACCTTTTAGGCGAAATCAATGCCCGTGTTGACAAAGGTGAGCGAACCTTTATCACTACCCTGACCAAGAAAATGGCAGAGGACTTGACCGACTACCTGAAAGAAATGGGCGTCAAGGTCAAGTATATGCACTCGGATATCAAGACCTTGGAGCGTACGGAGATTATTCGTGATCTTCGCTTGGGTGTCTTTGATGTTCTGATAGGGATTAACCTCTTGCGTGAAGGGATTGACGTTCCAGAAGTAAGTCTGGTTGCTATCTTGGATGCTGACAAGGAAGGTTTCCTCCGTAATGAACGGGGCCTCATCCAGACAATCGGTCGGGCGGCCCGTAACTCTGAAGGTCATGTGATTATGTATGCGGACAAGATTACCGAGTCTATGCGAAAGGCTATGGACGAAACAGCCCGCCGCCGTCAAATCCAGATGGCTTATAATGAAGAACATGGTATCATTCCACAGACTATTAAGAAAGAAATCCGTGACCTGATTAGCGTGACTAAGGCTGTCACTCAGGACAAGGAAGAAGTGGTGGACTTCAATGCTCTCAACAAGGATGAACGCAAGGCTATGATCAAGAAACTGGAAGGTCAAATGCAGGAAGCGGCAGAAGTGCTGGACTTTGAACTGGCAGCCCAGATTCGTGATATGGTCATCGAGTTGAAGAATATGTAGGAATAATTCACGGAGGTAGGGATATGCTGATCAAACCCATGCAGACTGAGGAGGAAATCAGGGGCAAGGCTTATGTTCATTGGAAGTCTTGGCAGGAGGCCTATGCTGACTTGTTACCGCAGGATTTTCTCCAAAAGACCTATACGCTAGAACGCTGTCAGGACTGGGCCTTTCGCTATCCTCAAAATATCTTGGTAGCAGTGGTGAACGAACAGGTGGTTGGCTTTGCCTGCTACGGTGCCAGCAGTCAGGAGGACTTGCAGGAGGCTGGTGAGCTCTACGCCCTCTATGTTTTGGCGGACTACTACGGCCAGGGGATTGGCTACCAGCTCATGCAGGCGGCTTTGGAGCAAATGCAGAGCTATAAAACGATTTCCCTCTGGGTGCTAGAAGGGAATGAGCGTGCTATTTCCTTCTATGAACAGGTTGGTTTCCGCTTTGACGGTGTGACCAAGACAGTCAAGCTAGGAGCAGAACGCACCGAACACCGTATGGTTTTGAGGAGAAAATTTTGAAGGATTTATTTTTGGTTAGCGATGAGAAGCAATTGGCAGATTATACAGATTTTGTTGAACGCCATAGAACTGTATTAAAAAATTACCTCGTATATTTACAGACACATTTTCAAGTGGAAGACTTACCCGATGTAATTATCTGGTCGGATAAAGAAGCGGCAACTGGCTTCATCCGAGAATGCCCTATCCCAGCTTATACAAATGATGTTCGTATGGTGATGACACCGGATTTGGAAGTTTGGAAGGACATCTATCTTAAACAAGTGGAGAATTATTCTACCAAAGATACACAAGAAATTGTAGCCTATTATCATTCTCTATCAGATAACCATTTGTTACAAATTATTGGACATGAATTGGCTCATCAGAGTGAACAGTTTTTGGACTATGAAGAAGAGACGATGTGGTTTGAAGAAGGCATGGTAGAATATATCAGTCGCAGTTATTTTCTAACGAAAGAAGAGTTTGATAGAGAAAAGCAGATTAATCAGCAATTAGTTCACCTCTTTCAAATAAAAAATGGTCATCACCCCTTGTCTCAATTTGGTCAAGCTACCTATCAAGAAGATTATGCTTCTATGTTTTATGAATACTGGCGTAGTTTTTTAGCGATTGATTATCTAGTAGAAAAATTTGGAACGGCAGAGGCAGTATTTGCTGAATATCACCGTTGGAATAATGAAAATAGACCAGTAGATTTGTTGACTTGGTTTGGAATAGAAATATAAGGAGTTTGAATGTCAAGGAAAGAAGTGGTCACTTTGACTAATATGTGTTTAATTGAAAATGAGGACGGTAAGGTTCTTGTACAGATTCGTGACCCTAGACGCTATCGTTGGTCAGGTGTTGCCTTCCCGGGAGGACATGTTGAGGAAGGCGAGAACTTCCACGATTCTGTGGTCCGCGAGGTTCAGGAAGAAACTGGCTTGACCATTCACAAGGCTCACCTAGTTGGCATCAAGCATTGGCCTGACCAAGATGGCCATCGCTACATGGTCTTGCTCTACAAGGCGACTGACTTTTCAGGGGAAATTCGCTCCTCGGAAGAAGGTGAGGTTTTATGGGTGAACAAAGCAGAGCTGGCAAACATGGATCTGGCCTATGACCTACTTGAAGTCCTGGCAGTTATGGATAGCCCTAATCTATCCGAATTTTTCTACACTCAGAAAGATAGAGATGGCGAGTGGGATAAAAATTACCGATAAAGAACAGTTTTGGAATCTGTTCTTTTTATATTAGAAAAAATGCATAAAAATACAAAAACAGGGTTGACAAATGTATAAAAATAAAATATACTGAGAACATCTTTTGAAAGAAAGGTGAAAAATATGGGAAAAATTGCATTCAAAGCCCGATGATTTGTCTAAATAAGAATAAATATTCAATCGAGGGAAATAAGGAGAAAAAATATGAAAATTACAAAGTATATGATGTCAGGTTTAGCAGTATTAACAACACTAGTGTTAGGAGCATGCAGTAGCTCAGAAACGACAGAGGATACTTCTTTGTCTAAGGTTGAAGAAAAAGGAGTACTGGTTGTTGCTTTAAATCCAGAGTTTGCACCATTTGAGTTTAAAGCATTAGTTGATGGGAAAGATACGCTTGTTGGAGCAGATATTGAATTAGCTAAAGCGATTGGTGAGGAGTTGGGAGTTGATGTTGAATTTTCGACTATGAGCTTTGATAATGTCTTAAACAGTGTTCAAAATGGCAAAGCAGATATTGCAATTTCAGGTATTTCAGCTACGGAAGAACGCGCAAAAGTCTATGATTTTTCGGTTCCTTACTACACATCTACAAACAAACTGATTATCAACAAGGTCAACGCGGAAAAATATACAGACTTGGAATCCTTAGCCACAGCTACAATTGGAACGCAAAAAGGGTCTATTCAAGAACAGATTGCAACGGAGCAGTTTTCAACAGGTACGATCCTCTCACTGACTTCTAATGGTGAATTGGTTAACGAATTAAAGTCACAAAAGCTAGATGCACTGATTTTTGAAGAACCGATTGCTAAGGCCTACGTTGCTAAAAATGATGATTTAATGATTCTTGATGTCGAAATTACTAGCAATTATTCAGACGCATATGCCATTGCCTTGCCAAAAGGAAGCACAGCCTTGAAAGAAAAAATTGATGTAGTTATCACGGAATTGGTCGAATCTGGAAAGATGGATCAACTGGTTCAAGAAGCCTACGATCTTTCCATTAGTCAGTGAAGTGTTATTTTATACAACGAAACAGAATAAATAATCAATTACACTTGACAAATGAATAAATATAAGATAAACTAATCTGGTATTTAAAAAAGTATAGAAAACAAGAGGAATTTTTATGAAATTGAAAAAAATTGTTACCGCAGCAACTGCAATTGTAGCAAGCTTGACCTTGGCTGCTTGCTCTTCATCAACAACTGAGTCGTCGCAAAGCACTCTTGAAAAAATTCAAGAAAAGGGGACACTCGTGGTTGCAACAAGTCCAGATTATGCACCATTTGAATTTCAAGCACTTGTAGACGGTGAAAACCAAGTTGTCGGAGCAGACATCATGTTGGCGCAAAAGATTGCAGATAAACTAGGTGTCGAACTAGAAATCTCTTCGATGAGCTTTGACAATGTCTTAAGTAGTGTACAAAATGGCAAAGCAGATATCGCTATTGCGGGGCTTTCATATTCCGATGAACGTGCTAAAGTCTTTGATTTCTCCGACAGTTATTATCAGATTCAAGATGTCCTTTTGATTAAGAAATCTAATTTGGATACTTACACAGATTTAGATTCATTGGCAGGTAAAAATTTGGCAGTTCAAAAGGGGTCTACTCAGGAAACCTATGCTAAAGAAAAAATAAGCAGTTCCAATATTGTATCTTTGACGCTTATGGGAGAGGCAGTCAACGAACTAAAATCAGGTCAAGTTGAAGCGGTCCTTATGGACTCACCAGTTGCGGCAGGTTATGTTTCTCAAAATTCAGATCTTGCTATTGCCAACATCAGTTTCCCAACTGTTGATGAAAATTCAAAAGTAATTGCTATGCCGAAAGGTAGTGATGATTTGAAGGCTGAAATTGATGCTGTCATCAAAGAGATAGTAGAAAGTGGAGAATTTGATACCTTCTTAGAAAAAGCAGCAACCTACACAGCAGTTGAATAAACATAAGTAATTAACCTTATCACGGAAGTGATAGGGTTTTATTATGGCTTCGAGCCAGTTTTTCTCGAAGAGAAAAATAAGAAAACCACCAGCTATACTGGTGGCTGACGAGGCTTTGAGAATCAATTTTTTACTGTTATTATCTCTTGTTCAGGTCAGATTTAAGAGTAGTAGGCTAGTTTAGTACATATTAAATGGAGATGCGCTATCATATAGTTTTCATACCAAAGACGTTAGCCCAGTTTTCAAAAGAAGTTTCAATGGCGACTCATTATAGAAAATTGTACGATTGTATATTACTTCACTCAGTTTGTATGATACTGAGATAAAGGGATAGAATGCTGGAGATGATAAAAGCCATTTTGTAAGAAAAGTGGTACAATAGGTAAAAATTTAAAACGAGGTGAAATGTGAGAAAAAAGTCTTATTCTTGGTCACTTTAGTGAGTATCATCATAATAGTATTTGTATTTATACAACAAAAAAATAGGAGTACAGACAAACAGGTGACAACTCAATTGTCCACTAGTAAATCAGCGGTAGAACAATCGTCAACTCAAAACATTGATACAACAACTTCCTCAACTTTTGAACTACAAGCATCAGACGATATTGTTTCTGAAAAACTATATGGTTAAAAGTGAAGATGTTGACTTATATGGGATAGTGACTGCAACTCGGAACTATAAGAACGAGAAACGACCACTCGTCATCATTTCGCACGGTTTCAATAATACTTTAGAAATGTATGAAGAATATGCGGATTATCTTGCTCGACTTGGTTTTATCGTCTATCGTTTTGATTTTTATGGTGGGAGTCAGAGTTCCAAAAGTGGAGGAACCGATATGTTATCCATGTCTGTTCTGACTGAGAAACAGGACTTATCAGCAGTTGTCGATAAACTTTCCAAAGAATCGTTTGTAAATGCAGATGCTATTACTTTACTTGGCGCTAGCCAAGGGGGAGTTATTTCAACACTTTACGCTGCAGAAAATCCAACAGCAGTCAAAAATATGGTTCTCATTTTCCCTGCCTATGTCTTATTTGATGATGTCAAAGAAACCTATGCAAATTTGGGTGTTTCATCAATATTCTGAATTAGTGACTGTTGAAGGTGGTGTGCATTGGATTGATAACAATTTTAATCAAGTTGCCATTCCAGCGATAGAAGGATTTTTGACAAAGTAGTTTTTATATTGATCACTGGTGAAAATTATCAGTTTCTATAATGAATTGTTTTAAGAAATAAGCTAGTAGTTCAACACTGCTACGTTAATACTCGATTTGAGAACAAAACAGAAATGGATTTTAGGTTGATATCGTTGAGCCCATCGCATGGTGGGCTCCTATTTTATATCAAGTTTGAGGTAGTTTTTCTGTAAATTAATTTTCTTACGAATTTTGCCCAGCCTCCGATATAGTTTTTTCCTGGAATTGTAATAATGCTATACAATTGATTGAGCAACAATAGCTTATCAGCTAAAGTCAGTTCATTCGAAGAATCAATTCTATTCCGTTCTTGTTTCAAACCTGATAAAAACTCCGTCCATTTGGCCATTTTTCTAAACATTAGTTTGAAGTTATGATAAAATAGTTAAAGTCAGTTCTTTTAGCAATCATTAACTCTCTTTCAAAAATTGAAAGAGAGTTAATGATGTTTCAAATAAGATAGAAATGCAAGTTCAACACATAAGAAGCAGCATTTGAACTGCAAGATAAATTGAATTGAAAAAAATTGGTTTGTTTTTTGATTTTTAGAGAATATTGAAAACCAAGGGCCTCAAACTCTAACTAGGAAAGGAATTATACACTCATGGCAATTATTCAATGGTTTCCGGGCCATATGTCCAAGGCGCGCCGTCAGGTGCAGGAAAACATCAAGCACGTTGATTTTGTGACCATTCTGGTCGATGCTCGCCTGCCCCTATCTAGCCAAAACCCTATGCTGACCAAGATTGTCGGCGACAAGCCAAAACTCATGATTCTTAACAAGGTCGATTTGGCTGACCCTATCCGTACGAAAGAATGGCAGAGCTACTTTGAAGGTCAGGGGATTCGCACCTTGGCTATCAACTCAAAAGAGCAGGCTACCGTAAAAAAAGTGACCGACGCAGCCAAGAGTCTTATGAAAGATAAGATTGAGCGACTACGCGAAAGAGGCATTCAAAAAGAAACACTGCGGACTATGATTATCGGTATTCCAAACGCGGGTAAATCTACGCTGATGAACCGTCTGGCAGGCAAAAAGATTGCGGTTGTTGGCAATAAACCTGGTGTGACCAAGGGACAGCAGTGGCTCAAGTCCAATAAAGACCTTGAAATTCTTGATACACCGGGGATTTTGTGGCCTAAGTTTGAGGACCAGGAAGTTGGACTTAAGTTGGCTCTAACTGGTGCGATTAAGGACCAGCTATTGCCTATGGATGAAGTGACTATTTTTGGTTTGGACTATTTTAAGGCCAACTACCCAGAACGTTTACAAGAGCGGTTCAAGGGCATGGATTTGGAGCAGGAAACGCCTGAACTCATCATGGAATGGACTAAAAAGTTAGGTTTCCGTGATGATTATGACCGTTTTTACAATCTCTTTGTCAAGGATGTACGAGATGGTCGCTTGGGAACTTACACATTAGACAAGGTGAGTGACTTAGATGGCAACGATTAAAGAAGTGACAGCTCTGCTGGCTCAGGTGGATAGTCTAGACAGTCCTGTTTGGGCAGACTTGGCTCAGGACGTACGAGCAGGTGTACAGGCTGCTATCAAGAAACGCCAAAAGGAGTTGGAAAAAGAAGCAGCAGAAGATGCTCGCTTAGAGGCTATGCTATTTTACGAAAAAGCCCTTTATGAAAATGGGGTGGAGTGGATAGCTGGTATCGACGAAGTCGGCCGAGGGCCTCTAGCAGGTCCAGTAGTGGCAGCAGCAGTCATCTTGCCAAAAGGCTGCAAAATCCGCTACCTCAACGATTCCAAGAAAATTCCCAAGTCCAAGCATGAGGCAATCTATCAAGAGGTGATGGAGCGGGCTCTGGCAGTCGGTGTGGGTATAAAAGATGCAGGAGTCATCGACCAGGTAAACATCTACGAGGCGACTAAGTTAGCTATGTTGGAAGCTTTGGGCAAACTGAGCCAAGAGCCTGAACACCTCTTAATAGATGCTATGAAGTTGGACACGAAAATTCCGCAAACCTCTATCATCAAGGGGGATGCCAACAGCCTGTCTATCGCAGCAGCCTCTATTGTGGCCAAGGTGACGCGGGACAAGATGATGGCTGACTATGATAAGGAGTTCTCAGGCTACGGCTTCGCTAAGAATGCTGGTTATGGAACGGCAGAGCATTTGGAAGGCTTGAACAAGCTAGGCATCACGCCCATTCACCGCAAGACCTTTGAGCCGATTAAGTCAATGGTAGAGGGAGGAAGGAAGTAGTGACAGTCTTTTTTTGGCTTTTTCTAGCTTCAGTGGGCTTATTCGCTCTTCTGTATTTCCGTGAACGTCGATCTATCTTCATTTCTCTCTTTGCCTTGAATATACTGATTTGGGCATTGGCATGGATTATTTCAACAGGTGTTTTAGAAAACAATGAGCTGTTGAGATTGTTGGCTATTGCAGTAGCTATGCTTTTGGCCTTAGCCTTGTTAAGTGGTCCATTTGTGCTCTTGATAACGCTCTATCTGAATGGTTTTCAGATTTTAAAGAGAGAAGGAGTTCGCTTCCATAATTTCTTGTCCTTGGGCTTAGCGATAGCTTTAACTTTCTATCTCTTTATTGCTCCCTTTGTGGTCCAATCCCTTTCAGGCATCAGCTTTTTCAACATGCTGTTCGTCTACGTTGGTTTTTTGGTGTCCTATGCTATTATCATCAGCATGCTCTATACCACGTCTAGCTTTGTCAATCTGGTCAATCTCTTCCCAGGAAAGCTTGATTATGTGGTAGTCTTAGGTGCTGGCTTGATTGGTGATAAGGTAACACCACTTTTGGCTTCGCGGATTGAAAAAGGCATAGCGATCTACCAGAAACATCCTGGCAGCAAGCTCATCATGTCAGGCGGACAGGGTCCTGATGAACTCCTGGCAGAGGGGCAGGCTATGGCACATTATGCCATGGAGCAGGGCATTCCTGCGGAAGATATTGTGATAGAAAACCAATCAACTAACACCGAGGAAAATTTGAAATTTTCCTATGCCCTGATGAAACCTGGCAGTCGATTTGCCCTTGTAACCAATTACTATCACGTTTTCAGAGCTCTGCTATTGGCACGAAAACTGAAAATAAAATGTATTGGCTATGGAGCAAAAACCAAATTTTACTTTAGCCTTAATGCCTTCATTCGTGAATTTGTTGGCTATGTGGTCATGAGCCGAGAGGCGCATTTGGTATTTTTGGGAATCGTGTCAGTCCTTTACTTGCTTGGTATGATAGTTAGTTTAATGTAGTAAAAACAGCCTCTAGCATGACTAGAAGCTGTTTTCTGATAGCATAAAATACACAATCGCAATGTACTGAAGGGCTGAAGCAAGTAGGATGAAAAGATGCCAAATCATGTGGAAATAAGGCTTTTTCTTAGCATAAAAGAGAGCACCAATAGTATAAGACAATCCTCCAGCCAGCATAAGAATGCCAAATACCATTCCAGTCTTTTGCAGAATAGCAGGCAGAATAAACACAACTAACCAGCCCATAAAGAGGTAGAGAAAAAGACTGAATTTTTCGTTTATTTTTTTAGCAAAAATTTTATAGAGAATTCCAAAGATGGTCAATCCCCACTGCAAACCAACAATCAGATAGCCCAGCCAGCCACCGACTAAGGAAAGGGCAACAGGTGTGTAGCTCCCAGCAATGGCGATGTAAATCATGCTGTGATCGATAATGCGGAGAATGTACTTGTGAGTGGAGGCGTAGGGCATGGAGTGGTAGATGGAGGAGGATAAAAACATGAGAAATAGACTGATGACAAAAATAGACATTCCAACCACTGCAGTTAGGTTATAGTCTTGAAAAGAATGAATAGCCGTAATCGGCAATAAACCCAACATGAGCAAGGCTCCAACAGCATGTGTTACGCTATTTGCGACTTCCTCTCCGAAAGAAAGTTGAAGGCTTAATTTTAAACTAGGATTCATGGTGGCTCCTTTCTAACTCAATGGTGAGCTGACGTGTTTTGTAATAGAGTTTGACGGACTGGCAAGCATAGCGAATGATTTCAGGTGTCTGCTCACTCTCCTTATCAAGCATACAATCTACAAAATGATTGTATAAGGTTTCTGAGTCGCTTGATAGGAGAAGAAGGTTTAAGGTTTGGCTGATTTCCTGAATAGAAAAGACATTTTTTAAGATAGACAAGGCGATTAACCTTGCTAATTGATGTTTTTGATATTTTTTCTTTATCGGTTTCTCAATCTGTTTATGCTTCACATAGTTATTTATCATAGCTGCCGTCAAACTTTTCTGGTCAAGGTCATCGGATGAACTGGTTGCTTGATTGACATATAAGAGTACTTGATCTAGGTATAAATCTAAATCAGGAAGGTCTTGCCAGTAAGGGATTTTGTAGGTCATTATTATCAACTCTCTTTCATCTAGTATTGATAACTAGATTATAAGGTATAAACGATAAAATGTAAAGAAAAAACTATTCCGCAATAAAAGTATCTTGTTATATTTAACCTTCATTACCTATTCAATGCCTAAAATTAATGAGCACATGGCTATTATATCGATAGACTGTTTGAAGGTTTGACTTTTATAAAAAGAAGTTCTATTATAGGAGAAAGATACAAAATAGAAAAGAGAAAACGATGCCAACAGAAAAAGAAAAAATGATTGCTGGTCAGTTATACATTGCCGCCGATCTAGAATTACGTCAAATGCGGACAATTGCTCGTAGAAACATGCAAGAGTTTAATAATGAATTAGATGGTGATAGCCGTTCAAGAATATTGAAAAGCTGGTTTGGACGCACAGGTGAGCGTATTTATATGGAGCCAAATTTCTACTGTGACTACGGTAGTAATATCCATGTCGGAGAGGATTTTTATGCCAATTTCAATTGCACTATGTTGGATGTTTGTCCGATAACGATTGGGAAAAATGCTATGCTTGGTCCAAATGTACAATTATTGACTCCTTTGCATCCGCTAGATCCTGACGAGAGAAATTCGGGTGCAGAGTATGGTGCACCCATCACAATCGGTGATAATTTTTGGGCAGGGGGCGGAGTGACCATCCTTCCTGGTGTAACATTAGGTAATAATGTTGTAGTTGGTGCAGGTAGTGTTGTCACCAAGTCTTTTGGTGATAATGTTGTTTTAGCAGGCAACCCTGCGCGTGTTATCAAGGAGATTTCTGTCGATAATGAAACAATATCTTAGTATCGATATCGGAGGTACCTTTATAAAGTACGCTCTACTAACAGAGAGTGGAGAATTCTCTGAACGAGATAAAAAGTCAACTCCAGCAACTAAAGAGGAGTTCTTAAAACTATTAGAAGGATTAATCGAGACGTATCGTCCCTATATTTCTGGTGTTTGTATAGCATGTCCAGGCTCTATTCAGACTAAAACAGGCTATGTTCGTTCAGGTGGGCTCATTCCCTACTTGAAAGCTATACCTTTGGGATCCTATCTATCAGAATGTTCAGGCCTACCTGTAACAGTTCTCAATGATGCAGATGCTGCTGGTTTGGCGGAAGCAATTTCTGGCAATCTTGTTCAGTCTTACTGTGGAGCAGCTTTAGTGTTAGGAACAGGTGTGGGCTTGGCTTTAGTCTCTGAAGGACAGCTTACCAATCTCGCTCAATTACAAGCCAAGGGATTACTTACTCGACCGCTTAGCCATTTTAAAGAAGGAGAAGAGGGAAATATTTTGCAAAATCTAGGGCATATTCTAGATCTTAACTGGCGTGGGATTCGAAGTTTGGTAGCCAATTCAGGATCAGCTGTTCGTTTTATCACACAGGCTAGTTACCGATTAGGTTTAGAGACAGAAGATGGCCCCGAAGTGTTTGCTCGCTTATCGGCAGGAACCGATGTAGAATTGACAAATTTATTTAATCAGTACTGCCAAGAGATTGCCTATCTCATTCTTAATCTAAGAATTTTGTTTCAGTTGGATAAATTGGTCATTGGTGGCGGTATTAGTAACCAGATCCTTTTAATTGATCATATCAATATTGCTTATCAAAAAGTGATTAGTAACGAGGGAGTACCAAGTACATTCTTAGATTCTCCTCTTATTACTTCTTGTCATTATCACAATGACGCCAATATTATTGGAGCGCTCTATTTTCATCTTCAAGAAACAGCTTAGAGCTGTTTTTTGTTTTTACTTGCGAATTGATAAGTTGAGGTGATAAATATGAATAATTTTGAAATTTTTAAATTGAAAAAGGCTGGATTGACGAATCTTCACATCAATAAAGTCCTATCCTATCAGGAGCAGTGTAACAAGAAGTTATCCCTTCGCAATATAGCAGTTGTATCCGAACATAAAAATCCTCTTGTATTTATAGAGAATTACAAAAATCTGGATATTAAAGCTTGTCGTGAGGAATTTAATCAATTCCCGTCCTTTTCTATCCTAGATGATATCTATCCTTTGGAGCTCAAGCAGATTTACAATCCACCTGTTTTGCTATTTTATCAGGGAGATTTGGAGTTGCTGGCTAAGCCCAAGTTGGCAGTAGTTGGGTCTCGTCGATCCAGTCAGACAGGCATCCAGTCTATTCAGAAGATTATAAAGGAATTGCAAAATCGTTTTGTCATTGTTAGTGGATTGGCACGGGGGATTGATACAGCGGCTCATGTAGCTAGTCTAAAAAATGGAGGGCAAACTATTGCAGTGATTGGAACAGGACTAGATGTTCATTATCCTAAGGAAAATACTGCTCTACAAGACTACATAAGCAAAAAACATCTAATCTTATCAGAATACCCACCAGGCAGTCAGCCTCTTAAATACCACTTTCCAGAACGAAATCGAATCATTTCCGGCTTAGTAAGTGGAGTTGTCGTTGCTGAAGCTAAGCAGCGTTCAGGAAGTTTGATAACCTGTGAACGAGCCCTAGAAGAAGGTAGGGAAATTTTTGCCATACCGGGTTCGATATTGGATGGAAAATCAGATGGATGTCATCACCTAATCCAAGAAGGTGCAAAGTGCATCACAAGTGGGTTTGACATCCTTTCCGATTATAAAAATTAAATCGAGTTTTCCTATAGGAAATTAAAACTCTTGACACGTAATAAAAAATAGTTTATTCTTTTCTGAGTTGTGGTCAGTTACTAACTACAAATTCAATCAAAGGAATAAGAATGGCAACAAAAACTGCAAGCAAGAAAAAAACAACCAATACTAAGAAAAATTTAGTTATCGTAGAGTCTCCTGCCAAAGCTAAGACTATCGAAAAATACCTAGGTCGTAATTATCGTGTAGTCGCATCGGTTGGCCATATTCGCGACTTGAAAAAGTCTAGCATGTCTATTGACTTTGAAAATAATTATCAACCGGAATATATCAATATAAGAGGTAAAGGGCCGCTGATTAATTCTCTTAAAAAAGAAGCTAAAAATGCTAAACAAGTTTACCTAGCGAGTGACCCGGACCGAGAAGGAGAAGCGATTTCGTGGCATTTAGCTCATATTCTCGGACTAGATGAAAATGATAAGAACCGTGTTGTCTTTAACGAGATTACCAAAGATGCGGTAAAAAATGCCTTTAAGGAGCCACGCGCCATCAATCAGGATTTGGTTGATGCTCAACAAGCCCGCCGTGTCCTAGACCGTATCGTAGGATATTCTATTTCACCAATTCTTTGGAAAAAAGTTAAAAAAGGTTTATCAGCAGGTCGGGTGCAGTCAGTAGCACTCAAATTAATTATTGACCGCGAGAACGAAATCACCAACTTCAAACCAGAAGAATACTGGACAATCGATGCTATCTTTAAGAAAGGAAACAAGAAATTTCAAGCTGCCTTTTATGGCATGGATGGTAAGAAGGTCAAAATTGAGAATAATGACCAAGTTAAAGAGATTTTGGCCCGTCTTGAAGGAGATGACTTCTTGGTTGAGCAAGTGGAACGCAAAGAGCGTAAGCGCAATGCACCACTTCCATATACAACCTCTACTATGCAGATGGATGCAGCTAATAAAATCAATTTCCGTACCCGTAAGACTATGATGGTTGCCCAGCAGCTTTATGAAGGAGTTAATTTGGGAACTGGTGGTTCTCAAGGTCTGATTACCTATATGCGTACAGATTCGACGCGTATTAGCCCTGTTGCACAAGCGCAGGCTGCAGACTTTATTACTGAACGTTTTGGAGCAGACTACTCCAAACATGGTAGCAAGGTCAAGAATGCTTCAGGTGCTCAAGATGCCCATGAAGCAATTCGTCCGTCTAATGTTAACTTAACGCCTGAATCCATTGCCAAGTATTTGGATAAGGATCAGCTTCGCCTTTATACACTGATTTGGAATCGTTTTGTGGCTAGTCAGATGGCTGCTGCTGTATTTGATACCATGAGTGTTCGCTTGGGGCAAAATGGTGTTATCTTTACTGCCAATGGTAGCCAGATCAAATTTGACGGTTATATGGCTGTTTATAACGACGCAGACAAGAACAAGATGTTGCCAGATATGGAGAAAGGCGATATAGTTGTTCGTACAACGACAAATCCTGAACAGCATTTTACTCAACCACCAGCACGTTATTCAGAAGCAACCTTGATTAAAACTTTAGAGGAAAACGGAGTCGGACGTCCGTCAACCTATGCACCGACAATTGAAACGATTCAGAAGCGTTACTATGTCAAGCTGGCTGCCAAACGATTTGAACCGACCGAATTGGGCGAAATAGTTAATAAACTCATTGTTGAATTCTTCCCAGATATTGTCAATGTTAAATTTACAGCTGAAATGGAGCAAAAATTAGACGACATTGAAATCGGTAAGGAAGAATGGCAGAAGATTATCGATAGCTTTTACCAGCCGTTCAAGATTGAGTTGGCTAAGGCAGAAGTTGAGATGGAAAAAATCCAAATCAAAGATGAGCCAGCTGGTTTTGATTGTGATGTTTGCGGACATGAAATGGTCATTAAACTTGGAAAATACGGTAAGTTCTATGCTTGTAGCAACTTTCCAGATTGTCGCAATACCAAACAAATCACTAAGGAAATTGGTATTGTCTGTCCAGACTGCCACAAAGGGCAAGTTATTGAGCGCAAGAGCAAACGAAACCGTCTCTTCTACGGTTGTGACCGTTATCCAGATTGTGAATTTACTTCATGGGACAAACCAGTCGGACGTTCTTGTCCAAAATGTTCTCACTATCTTGTAGAGAAAAAAGTCCGTGGCGGAGGTAAGCAAGTAGTTTGTCCAAACGGGGACTACGAGGAAGAAAAAGTCAAATAGATTTTCCACCCAAAAGGGTGGTTTTTTGCGTTCTGGCAATCTATTATCAATACTCTGTAATATAAAAATACATGTTTTAGATACAAATTTTATAGGGAATTTTTACAGAAATGTTGCAAACGATTTCACATAGTGCTATACTGTATATATAATGTTACTGGTGAGGAGAGTATCATGAAAATTTACAAAAATTATATCTTTGACTTTTATGGGACATTAGTAGATATTAGAACAGATGAAAACAAGCTAGAACTTTGGGAATACCTTGCGGATTTATACAATTCTTTTGGGTGCACCTATCGTGCGAGACAATTAAAAAGCTGTTTTGAGACTATCGCAAGCGAGGAAGAGATAAACTTGATTCGCACCAGTCCCCATGAATTTGTTGAAATTGACTTGGAAAAAGTGTTTGTCCGTCTTTTGACGGATGCAAAATGTACTCGCCAAACTTTAAATACTCCAAAAGATTTGAAAACCTTTGGACAAATGATAGCTAATATATTCAGAATTTTATCAAGAGAAAAATTAGAAGCTTATCCAAATACTCTTTCCGTCTTAGACACTTTACAGGAAAAAGGAAGCCATTTGATTATTCTTTCTAATGCCCAACGAAGCTTTACTCAACCAGAAATAGAAATGACTGGTTGTGCAGACTTTATGGAAAAAATTTATATTTCCTCTGACTATCACATGAAAAAGCCTGAACCTGCCTTTCTCCAAATGGTCATGAAGGAAAACGACTTAATACCTGAGGAGACGCTCTTAGTAGGAAATGATTTGACAACCGATATTGCAATCGCTCAGGAATTAGGGATAGATTCAGCATTATTAAATACATTCTATTACAGTGACCAAGAAATTGATGCTTATCGGAGTAAAGGCTGGGACTTCATGGTCATTGAAGATATAGCAGAACTGGTTCAGTGATTGTTCGTAAATAAAATTATGTAAAAACTACTTTCGTTTCCATGAGAGTAGTTTTTGTCTTTTCCAGCCATTTTCTGATATACTGGATAGGTATTAAAATTTAGAAAGGTTCTGTTTTGGGTCATTCCCAAACGGTAGCCAGTAATTCTGGCTAGAGGTATTAGTTTCATGTCTCAAACCCACATTAACGTTATCGGAGCTGGCTTGGCTGGTTCTGAAGCTGCTTATCAGATTGCAAAGCGTGGCATTCCTGTCAAACTCTACGAGATGCGTGGTGTCAAGCCGACGCCCCAGCACAAGACCGACAAGTTTGCCGAGTTGGTCTGTTCCAACTCTTTCCGTGGTGATAGTTTGACCAATGCAGTAGGACTTCTAAAGGAAGAAATGCGCCGTTTGGATTCCATTATCATGCGGGCTGGAGAGGCTCACCGGGTGCCTGCCGGTGGTGCTATGGCCATGGACCGCGAGAATTTCTCCCAAGCGGTCACAGATGAGATTCACAATCATCCACTGATTGAGGTCATTCGCGGTGAGATTACAGAAATCCCTGAAGATGCTATCACAATTATTGCGACGGGACCTTTGACGTCCGACGCCTTGGCGGAGAAGATTCACGCACTCAATGGTGGCGACGGTTTTTATTTCTACGATGCGGCAGCACCGATTGTGGATAGCTCGACCATTAACATGGACTTGGTCTATCTCAAGTCCCGTTACGACAAGGGAGAAGCTGCCTATCTCAATGCTCCGATGAACAAGGAGCAGTTCACCGCTTTCTATGAGGCCTTGATTTCAGCCGAAGAGGCGCCGCTCAATTCCTTTGAAAAAGAAAAATACTTTGAAGGCTGTATGCCGATTGAAGTCATGGCCAAACGTGGAATCAAAACCATGCTGTATGGTCCGATGAAACCTGTTGGACTAGAATACCCAGAAGACTACAAGGGACCTCGTGACGGCGAATACAAGACACCTTACGCAGTTGTGCAACTCCGTCAGGACAATGCAGCAGGTAGCCTTTACAATATTGTCGGCTTCCAAACCCATCTCAAGTGGGGTGAGCAGAAGCGGGTCTTCCAGATGATTCCAGGACTTGAAAATGCTGAATTTGTCCGCTACGGCGTAATGCACCGCAATTCCTACATGGATTCGCCAAACTTATTGGACCAGACCTTTGCGACCAAGAAAAATCCAAATCTTTTCTTTGCTGGTCAAATGACAGGAGTAGAAGGCTATGTCGAGTCTGCCGCCTCTGGCTTAGTGGCCGGCATCAATGCTGTTCGCCGTTTCCGTGGCGAAGACCCAGTCATCTTCCCACAGACCACAGCTATCGGAGCTCTGCCATTTTACATCACCCACACTGAAAGCAAACACTTCCAGCCTATGAATGTCAACTTTGGCATCATCAAGGAGCTGGACGGGCCGCGTATCCGCGATAAGAAGCAGCGTTATGAGGCAATAGCAGAGCGTTCCCTCAAGGACTTGGAAGAGTTTTTGGCTTACTAAGATAATCAGCTAGCTCCAGACACCTTCGGGTGTCTTTTGTGTTGTCTGGAAAGTTGATTGACATTTTTCCTATTTCAGACTATAATGTTTACATAGTAAACATGAAGAGGTGATAGAAATGCCAACCTTATCAAAACCGATTGCGGTGCGCTTTGACGAAGATTTGGTCCAGTTAATCGAGGAAGTGTCTGCTGGTCAGCATATGACCAAGACGGATTTCATTCGGGAAGCCGTTTTAGAGAAATTAGAGGATATGTACGATATTGCCAAGGCAGAACAGACCTATCAAGAATGGTCTGATAGTGGTAAGAAAACCTATAGTCATGAAGAAATGATGAAACGCTATGGCTAAGTATCGTGTGGATTACGCACCTAGTTTTTTCGATGATATGGACAAGTTAGACAAGGGAACCAGTCGGCAGATTGCAAGGTGGATTGATAAGCACCTGGTAGATGTGGATTTCCCACGTTCTCCTGGAAAATATCTGACGGGCGATTTAGCTGGCTATGTCCGCTTTCGTGTTGGAAACTATCGTATCATTGCTGTCGTTGACGAAGGAGAACTGGTCTTGCTCAATCTCCATGTCGGACATCGCTCCGATATTTATAAGAAGTTGAAATGAGAGAATTTCATGCCAGACACCTTCGGGTGTCTTTTGTGTTATACTGGGATTAGAAGAGCGGAGGAGAAATACGATGCACCACGATACTTGGAAGGGAATTATTCTGCAGAAACAAGGTCTGTTGAAACCCCAGTCTGTTCAGCAAATCTGCCAAAATCTCAATGGTTTGCAGGCTCAGTTTCAGCCCTATGTTCATGTCGGATTTCGTAACCGTATGACAGTGGAGGATTTTTATGAGAGTAGCTGGCAGGAGGAGCTGACTCGCCAGTGGTCCATTCGGCGAACAGTCCATGCCTATCTCCAGTCGGAAATTCCCCTCTATATCCACGAGGGGCGGCTGGCCAGCACCGACTACCTCAAGACAGAAGGACGAGACGGGTTTAGCCCTCAGACAAAGCAGAAGTACCACCAGCTGATTTTAGAAGCCCTTGGTCAAAGTCCTATGACCCGCGAGGAGCTCAAGACCCTCTGTCGTGCAGAAAAGATAACTCAGGAAGAGGAGAAGCTGGTCTTTAATGCTTGGGGCGGTCTTTTTCGCTACATGGTCGAGCGTGGGGAAGTCTATCAAGAATACGGTGCCAAGCGTTTTCACCGTCTGACAGACTTTCAGCCACTTTCGCGGGAAAAAGCAGAGCTGGAAATCGCTCGACGGTATTTTGCAGGTTTTGGACCTGTCAGCCTAGCCGATGCCCGTTACTATTTTAAGGAAAATAAATCGACGGTCCTAAAATGGATGAAGCAATTAGACCTGAAAACTCTTGAAGTAGCTGGAGAAGAACGTTATTATCTAGGAGAATTAGAAGAAGCTCAACTGCCTGACTGCCTCTTCATAGCAGGATTTGACCAACTCTTACTAGGCTATGAAAAGAAAGCCAACCCTTTCTTTGACCCCAAGCATATCCGCCAGATGTATACACTGACAGGTATTGTCAAACCTGTTGTTTTCTATAAGGGACGACTGGTTGCGACCTGGAGAAGAGATAAGGACAGAATTGAACTGGCTATCTTTGAAAATCTGACCAGTCGTGAACTGAAAGAACTGGAAAGTTATCGCCAGAGCTATGAGGAGCATTTGAAAACGGAGCAAAAATTGTTCGGAAAATCAGAATAATGTAATAAAATAACTAAATTTTCTGAATATTTCACAAAAACTATGGTATAATACTAAAAATACTGTTAGAAAGAGATGTATATGAATAAGTCCTATTTTTATTTGGATATGAAAACCCATGAATTAGACGTTCCATTCACTGGTCGAAAGCGTCGTGTCCGTGTCTTATTGCCAAAAGGTTACGAAGAAAATACGGAAACGACCTATCCAGTTGTCTACTTCCATGATGGACAAAATGTTTTGTACAGTAAAGAAGCCTTTTCTGGACATTCTTGGAAAGTCATTCCGACAATCAAGCGAAATCCAGATATTGCCAAGATGATTATTGTGGCCATTGACAATGATGGTGCTGAACGGATGCATGAATATGCCGCATGGAAGTTTAGCGAAATGGGGATTCCAGGCATTCAGTTTGGTGGCAAGGGAACCTTATATGCCGAATTTGTCATGGATGTGGTGAAGCCCTTTATCGATCAAGAATACCGTACTAAGTCTGACAAGGCCCACACAGCTATGATTGGTTCATCTTTAGGGGGTAATATCACACAATTTATGGGATTGGCTTATCAAGACCAGATTGGCTGTCTGGGTGTCTTTTCATCAGCCAACTGGCTTCATCAAGATGCTTTCGACCGTTATATTGAACGTCAACAATTAGACTCAGAGCAACGAGTCTACATCTACGTTGGGACAGAAGAAGCAGATGATACAGATAAAACGCTGATGGCAGGTAATATCAAGCAAGCTTATATCAATTCCTCTCTGACTTACTATCGCCAATTGATCGCTGGCGGAGTGGATTTGGACAATATCGCCTTGGAAGTCGTTTCAGGTGCGGTCCATAATGAAGAGGCTTGGGCAACTTATTTGCCAGATTGCTTGCGCTTTTTAAGTGAAAAATGGTAATAGATTAGAAATTGTTAGGAGTATGAATATGCATGTAGAATTTTTAAGTCACTGGTCTGGAAATCTAGGCCGTGAAATGAATCTAAATCGTTATGGTCACGCTGGGATTCCTGTGGTAGTTTTTGCCTCATCAGGCGGTTCTTATAATGAGTATGCGGATTTTGGGATGATTGAAGCTTGCCGTGGATCTATCGAGGCAGGTCATGTTCAATTTTTCACCTTAACGAGTTACGACAGTGAAAGCTGGTTGGCAGACTGGAAATCTATTCATGACAAAGCAGAAGCTCACCGCGCCTACGAACGCTATGTGATTGAAGAAGCGATTCCCTTTATCAAACATAAAACTGGCTGGTTCGATGGGATGATGACGACTGGTTGCTCTATGGGAGCCTACCACGCGCTGAATTTCTTCCTCCAGCATCCGGATGTTTTCACGAAAGTTATCGCCCTTTCAGGTGTCTATGATGCTCGTTTCTTCAACAACAATCAAGACTATGGCAATGACGATGCTGTTTATCAGAACTCACCATCTGACTACATTTGGAATCAGAATGACGGTTGGTTTATTGACAAATACCGTCAAGCTGATATTATCGTTTGTACCGGTTTGGGCGATTGGGAGCAAGACGGTTTAGACTCTTTCTACAATCTTAAACGCGCATTTGAAGAGAAAAATATCCCAGCTTGGTTTGACACTTGGGGCACCGATGTGGCCCACGACTGGGTATGGTGGAGAAAGCAAATGCCATTCTTCCTTCACTCCATCGGACTATAAAAATTAGAAAGGACTGCCTATGAATTATCTCGTTATTTCCCCTTTTTATCCTGAAAATTTCCAACCCTTCACCATTGAATTGGCTAAAAAAGAAGGCGTTACGGTTCTAGGTATCGGGCAAGAACCTTACGATCAATTGCCAGAAGAACTCCGCAACGCTCTTACAGAATACTTCCGTGTCAATGATTTGGAAAATATTGATGAAGTCAAGCGTGCAGCTGCTTTCTTGATATACAAGCATGGTCCAATTGACCGTGTAGAATCCCACAACGAGCACTGGTTAGAAAATGACGCCGCACTCCGTGAACAATTTAATATTTTTGGAGCTAAGCCAAGTCATCTTAAAAAGACAAAATTCAAGTCTGAAATGAAGAAATATTTCTCCAAAGCAGGTGTTCCTGTAGTTCCAGGTATGGTTGTCAAATCGGAGAAAGACATTGATAAGGCTGTTAAGACAATTGGTTTTCCAATGATTGCTAAGCCTGACAACGGTGTTGGGGCATCTGGTACCTTTAAACTCACAAAGAAAGTAGATTTGGAAACCTTTAAAGAAGCTTGGGATGGTCAAACAGCCTATTTCTTTGAGAAATTTGTCAACTCAAGCATTATCACAACCTATGATGGATTGGTGGACAGCAAGGGAAATGTTGTTTTCGAAACAGGCTTGACCTATGTACACACACCGTTTGAACTCATGCAAAGCAAGAAAGACAATGCTTATTTCATAGAGAAGGAGTTGGATCCTAAATTAGTAAAATATGGTCATGCGATTATCAAAGCCTTCGGTATGAAAGAACGTTTCTTCCATATTGAATTTTTCAAGAACGGCAAAGATTACATCGCGATTGAATACAACAACCGTATGGCAGGTGGCTTCACTGTAGAAGCTTACAACTATGCTCATTCGATTGACCTTTTCCGTGACTATGCCAATGTGGTGACTGGTGCTACAGTTGAGGAACGTCGATTTGAGCCTCAATATTGTCTGGTAGCAACTCGTCGTGATACGACTGACTATGTTCACTCAGCAGATGACATTCATCAGAAATTCGCTGGTAAGATTAAAACCGTCAAACGCATGCCAGATGCCTTTGCGGAACTTCAGGGAAATGATGCCTATCTACTTGTAACGGAAAGCAAGAAAGAGTTAGATGAAATGATTGCTTTTATCGGAGAGACAAAATAGAATAGATTGAAAGATGCCAGAATGGTGTCTTTTTTCTTTCCTTACAAAGTTGTAAGTTTTTTTATCAGAACTGTAAGTGAGTACAGAAAGAATATTTTCTATAATAGACTCATAAGAAAACGAAAGAAGGAAATCATATGTCATTCAAATTTTTACAAGCCAAGAAAATGGAAGAAGTGGTATTCTCAGAAAAAGAAAAGGCTGAACTCTTGGAACAGGCAGAATTCTTAGAGGAATTATCCCAGAATTTGCAAAGTATGCGATTTATGGCATACTAGAGGGAGGAAACTATGAAAAAGAAAGTATTTTGTCTGCTGGCTTTTGGTAGTATAATGCTAACCGCTTGCTCTTCCTCTTCAGCAGGTCTTAGCTTTGATGAGGGCTATCAAACTTTCCATTACAAGGGAAAAGACTATGCCGTTAGCAAACAGGAAGTTGCCGAAGATAGTATTCGAGGAACAGAAGGCAAGTTTATGGAATGGCCCGTTGTCAAAGAAGAGGGTTCTGTCAAAGAAACAGTTTCCTTGAATAATCTTTACACTACTTCTAACAAGGAATGGGCCATCGGTGTCCAGGATGGTTATTATAAGGTAGATTTAGAAGATAATATTGCTGAATCAGACCGAATCGACTATCAAACAGTTCTTGACCAAGTTGATTTAGACAGTGAATAAGGAATTAGGAGTAACTATGTTATTAGAAATCAATCATTTAGAAAAAGTTTACCGCACGCGCTTTTCAAAAGAGGAAACTCGTGCCTTGCAAGATGTGGATTTTAAGGTAGAGGAGGGCGAGTTTATCGCCATCATGGGGGAAAGTGGTTCTGGTAAGACGACTTTGCTCAACATTCTAGCAACCTTGGACAAGCCGACGAGGGGTTCGGTTATCTTAAACAATCAGGATATTACGAAAATTAAGGAAAGCAAGCTGGCGGATTTCCGTTTGCGTAACCTAGGCTTTGTCTTCCAAGATTTTAATCTCTTGGACACCCTATCCATCCAAGACAATATCTTTTTACCTCTGGTATTGGCGCGTGAGAGCCATCAAGAAATGGAGAAAGGTTTGAAAGTTCTGGCTCCCAAACTACGCATTCAAGATTTGCTGAAAAAACGTCCTTTTGAGCTGTCTGGTGGACAGAAGCAGCGCGTGGCCATTGCCCGCAGTTTGATTACCCAGCCACAGATTGTCCTAGCAGACGAACCGACGGCTGCCCTAGATTATCGCAATTCAGAAGACTTGCTGAATTTGTTTGAAGACATCAACCGTGACGGTCAAACTATTCTCATGGTGACCCACTCAGCCAATGCAGCCAGCCATGCCAAACGGGTTCTCTTTATCAAAGATGGTCGCATTTTCCATCAACTGTACAAGGCAGACAAGAGCAATCAAGACTTTGCCAAGGAGATTTCGCTCAACATGTCTGCACTTTTAGGGGGTGAGTAGATGTTTTACCTCAAACTTGCTGGGCAAAATATCCGAAAATCCATGGGTGTTTTTGCTCCCTTCGTTTTAGCCAGTCTTGTGCTATTTACTCTGATTTGTTCCATGTTCTTACTCATGCTGAGTCCAGTTATAAAGACCATGGGCTCTGGTGCCGTTTCTATCGGTCTTGGCGTGATTGTTCTGACCATTTTCTCGGTCATTATGGAGATTTATAGTTTTAATTTCCTGATGAAACAACGGGCGAGAGAATTTGGTCTCTATAACATGCTGGGGATGAACAAGAAAAAAGTAGCCTTGATAGCCAGCATCGAATTGATGATGATTTTCTTGCTAGTTGTGGTTCTTGGTTCTGTCTTAGCTGGTGTGTTTGCAAATGTTCTCTACTTGATTTTTGTAAATCTAACACATTATAGTGATTTGCATTTTGGAATAGCCCCTCTGGCATTTGCCATGACCGCCTTTCTCTTTGCAGGCATCTTCTTCCTCTTGGAATTGCTAGCCATTCGGACCATCGGTAAGACCAGTCCACTGATTTTGTTCCGAGCTAGTGAAAAAGGAGAGAGGGAGCCAAAAGGCAATGTCCTTCTGGCTGCCCTTGGTGTAGTGGGACTGGGTGTTGGATACTACCTATCACTTTCATCGAAAGCAGCAGGTCTAGCTCTTATCTATCGGTTCTTTATCGCTGTGCTCTTTGTCATTGCGGGGACCTATCTGTTCTACATCAGCTTTATGACTTGGTATTTGAAGGCTCGTCGGAAAAACAAGCGGTATTTCTATACGCCAGAGCATTTCATTACGACATCGCAGATGATTTTCCGGATGAAGCAGCACGCAACGGGTTTGGCCAATATCACACTGCTTGCGGTCATGGCCTTTGTAACCATTGCGACCACAACGTCCCTTTATACAGGTATAAGCAGTATGACAGGTGCACTATATCCCAAGGAAACATCGATTACCTATAAAGTTTCGGATAGAAGTCAAGGTGAAGCTGCCTATCAGCAATCGGTGCTCAGCCATTTTCCAGAAAAAGCCAATGACAATTTATCCTACCTAACCTATCAAGCTGGGTTGGTCTATGATGGTGGCGAAGAGATTGTCATTAGCCCAGAAACTATTGCCAATCCAGACTTTAGCAAAATGGCCTTTACCTACTTCATCACCCAAGATGATTTCAGAAAATTGGGCAATGACCTGCCAGAGCTTGCTGCCAATCAAGTGGTCTTTATGCGTCCGAGCGAAAAACCATCGCTGAAGAAGCTTGTTTTGGGCGATCAAACCTTTGAGAATGTAGCCAATCTTGATAAGGCAATCTTCCCGGATATTACCAATACAATAGCCGCAGCTATTATGGTGGTTAAAGATGATACAGTTTTAAACGTTATTCGTGAGTACTACGAATCATATAATCCTCAAGGCTATCTAACCAGTCTGGACTACCGTGTCTTTACCGATTTGACTGATGAAGAGGTACTCTCTCTTGGAGAGCAATCTGGTGAAATATATGAAATTCTCGATGAAAATGGAGAATATCTTGGAAATGTCATGCAACGCACGGATTTCAACAATTTACTGATGGGCTTTACAGGCGGTTTCCTCTTTACAGGTTTCTTGCTGGGAATTAGTTTCCTACTGGGTGCGGCCTTGATTATCTACTACAAGCAGTACTCAGAAGGGCATGAGGACAAGAAATCCTACAAGATTTTACAAGAAGTGGGCATGAGTACAGCAGCGGTCAAAAAGACAATCAACTCTCAAACGCTTTTGGTCTTCTTTATGCCACTGGCTATGGCGACCTTGCATTTCGTGATTTCTCTTGTCATGCTCAAGCAAATGCTACTGAGTTTTGGTGTCACCTCTTCGCTTATGATTTATACGGTCAGCGGAATTACCCTACTGGCAGTCGCTCTGATTTACTTCGTCATTTACAAGTGGACTAGTCGCACCTATTACCGCATTATTGAACGGTAGCAGAAGTCTCGCCTTGTGCGAGATTTCTTGCATTTTTAGGGAAATGGTGTTACAATGGTAATACCAAAGAAATACTCGAAGAGGTGAGAAAATGGCGGCTATCACATTGAAAGTTTCTGAGCAGGACAAGCTCTTTATGCAGGCTATGGCAAAGTTTGAAGGTGTCAGCTTGTCAGAACTCATTCGAACTAAAACCCTTGAAGCCCTTGAAGATGAATACGATGCGCGTGTGGCAGACATTGCTTGGGCAGAATACCAAGAAGACTTGGCGAATGGAATTGAGCCGATAACATTAGAACAAATGGCTGAGGAGTTGGGCATTGAGTTATAAGGTTATTTTGTCTGCTAAGGCCCAAAAGCAAATTCGAAAGATGGATAAAACCGCTGCAAGTTTGATTTTGCGCTATCTTTATAAGCATATTGACGGGTGTGACAACCCCAGACAATACGGAAAAGCTTTGACTGCCAATCGTTCTGGCCAATGGCGCTATCGTATCGGCAACTACAGGGTTATCGTCAGCATTGAAGATGATAAATTGATTGTAACAGCCCTTGAAGTCGGGCATCGGAAAGAAATATATAAATAGAAAGCCAAGACCTGTGTCCTGGCTTTTACAGAATGAAGAAGATGAAAAAAGAAAAGATTTATATTGTTGAAGACGATGAAATGATTGTACAGCTCTTAAAACAACATCTAGGAAAAACTTATCAGGTGGAAAGTGTGCAGAATTTCCGAGCTGTCAGTCAGGAAGTGGCGGAAATTAAACCAGACTTGGTGCTGATGGACATTAGCCTGCCTTATTACAACGGTTTTTACTGGACGACTGAAATTCGTAAAACCATGACCATGCCCATTATCTTTATCTCCTCTAGTGATGATGAGATGAATGCAGTCATGGCTATGAACATGGGGGGCGATGATTTTGTGTCCAAGCCCTTTTCATTGGGAATTTTAGATGCCAAAATCGGTGCCTTTCTGCGTCGGGTCAATCAATTCAGTAAATCAACTGATTTGTCAATTGACCAGTTTCAACTTAGTTTAGACGGACGATTTTCAAACGAATCGGATCAGGTTCAATTGTCTCCTACGGAAACTAAGATTTTGTCCGCCTTACTAGAACGACAAGGGCAGATTGTTAGCAAGGAAGAACTCTTGGAAAAACTCTGGGAAAATGAAGAGTTTATCGACCAGAATACGCTCAATGTCAACATGACCAGACTGCGTAAGAAGGTGAGTGAAGTGGGATTTGACCGTATTCATACCGTTCGTGGCGTGGGGTACTTGGTCAAATGATAGCAAAATTTATCCGTGAATATAGGAGTTTTTATTTCTCATATATTGTTTTATCTGGCAGTTTTATCTTGCTTTTCTATCTCTACCAATTGCCCAGCGAATTTCTGCAAAACGCTCTGCTATTGTCCCTAACCCTCATCATCCTACTGACTGTAGGCCTATTCTGGAAGTTTCGCAACCGCATGAGAGCCTTGGAAGACTATGTTCATGAAGAAGCTTTGCCCCTGCTCAATAAGCCTGTGGACCTTGCCTATCTCAACTTGATTGAAGCGGAGAAGGAGACGACGCGGGAGCAGCTCCTGGATTATAAGTCACGAGAGGAAGACTTGCAAGCTATGGTCAAAATGTGGTCTCACCAGATGAAAGTGCCTTTGGCTGCCCTGTCTTTGATGAGCCAGACTGACAATCTCAACCAGCAGGATGTCAATCATCAGCTCTTACGCTTGGACAATTATATGGCAAATCTCCTCAACTACCTCAAGCTGACCAACCATGCCAGCGATTTTCGCTTTGAGCAGGTGGAAGTGAGAGAAGTAGTGGTCGATTTGGTCAAAAAATACCGCAATCAGTTCTTGCAAAAAGACATTTCGGTGACCATCGATGGAAAGTGGCTACTGAAAACCGATAAGAAATGGCTCAGTTTTGCCCTGTCACAGATAATCGACAACGCCCTCAAGTACAATAAGACTGGTGGTAAGGTGGCTATTGAATTGAATGGGGGAATTTCCGTTACTGATACGGGAATTGGCATTTTGGCAGAAGATATTCCTCGCCTGTTTGATGAGGGATTTACAGGTTTTAATGGCCGTGAACACCAAAAAGCCACAGGATTTGGCTTGTATCTGACCAAGCGGGTCTTGAATCAGTTGGAACTAGTTATTTCAGTGGAAAGTCGAGTAGACGTCGGCACCACCGTAACCATCACCAAAGTACAATAGGAGCTGTACTTTTTCCTTTTGAAAGCGTTTTGATTTTGTGATATACTGAAGCTACTAGATAAATTAGGAGGTTACTATGTCACACCATCACGTCTTGCAAAACGGATCGGATATTCGTGGAATTGCTATCGCTACAGACGAATATGCTGTCAATCTCACTCCACAAGCCACCAAGGAAGTGGTTCGCGGACTAATTCATTGGCTGACCCAGAAGCCTGAACTTGCTCAAGCCTATCAAGTAGGACAACTCAAGATTGGTATCGGCCGAGATAGCCGCCTCAGTGGTCCAGACTTGGTCGCCGCCTTCACAGAAGAAGCAGTGCGTTTGGGCGTTCAGCTGTTCGACTTCGGTATGGCCACTACGCCAGCCCTCTTCATGAGCACCCAGTATCCGCAGTTCAAGTGCCACGCAGGTGTCATGATTACTGCCAGCCACCTGCCGTATTACTTCAACGGCATTAAGATTTTTTCGGAAAATGGCGGAGCAGAGCATGAAGATATTGACTTCATCCTCTCACATAGTGAAGACTTGCCAGCTACTTCTCTTGGAAGTGTGACCCACGCAGACTTGATTACGCCTTATGCCCAAGACTTAGTTGGCAAAATTCGTACCGCTTGTGGCGGACAAGAAAAACCACTTGCCAATCTCAACATTATCGTTGATGCTGGAAATGGTGCAGGCGGATTTTTTGCTGAGAAAGTGTTGGCAGAGTTAGGAGCAGACACTACAGGCTCACAATTCCTAGACCCAGACGGCACTTTCCCAAATCATGTTCCAAACCCTGATAACAAGGAAGCTATGGAAAGCATTCGTCAGGCTGTCTTGAAGCAAGGTGCAGATCTTGGTATTATCTTTGATACCGACGTTGACCGTGCCGCCCTGGTCACCAAGTCAGGTCAAATTCTCAATCGTAACAACCTGATTGCCGTGCTTAGCCAGATTATCCTAGCTGAACATCCAGGAACCAGCATTGTAACCAATTCCCCAACGACTGAACACCTTAAGGTCTTTATAGAAAGCCTGGGAGGCAAACAAATTCGCTATATTTCAGGCTACCGTAATGTCATCAATCGTGCTATTCTTGCCAATCAAGAAGGAATCGACTGCCAGTTGGCTATTGAAACATCAGGACATGCAGCCTTCAAAGAGAATTACTTCCTTGATGACGGAACCTATGTGGCGGCTAAGATTCTCATGCTCTTACCAAAACTGCAAGCTCAAGGCAAGTCCTTGGACGACTTGATTGCCCAGCTTAAACAACCGCTTGAAACCCAAGAAGTGCGTTTCAAACTAGAAGCGGCAGACTATCGAGCACTGGGTGAACAGGTCATTGCTGAACTTCGTAAAACCAAGCTCGTAGGCTTTGCTTTTAACCCAGAAAACGAAGAAGGAGTACGCTTTGATCTGGCTGCACCTTATGGTGATGGCTGGCTCTTGCTTCGCATGAGCCTCCATGAGCCACTTCTCGTTTTACAGGTAGAAAATGACCTGACAGGTTATATTCCAACTGTCCTAAAAACAATTTCTTCATTCTTGGACCAGTACCCAGCTGTTAATCAGGAAAAATTGAAGGAATTACTATAGCAAAAGAAACTAGGAGTAAGTTGTGCTTACTCCTAGTTGTTGTTTACATAATTCATTTTATGTAACATTATAGTTGGTCCAGAGCATTCTTCTGCTCATCATTGACAATGTGGGTGTAGAGGTCTGTTACCTGAGTGTTGGCATGACCCAGCTGGTGACTGACCAAGACTTGCGACTTGGTAGCATCATAAAGTCGAGTGGCTAATGTGTGACGGAGTTTGTGGGGTGTTACTCGTATCTTGAAGTCGGCGGAGTATTTAGCCACCATTTTCTCGATAGAAGAGGCATCGATACGATTTGGAAGACCACGATATTCGGACAGGAAGAAGGCGGTATCTGTTTTTTCAGCCTTATAGCGTTGCTGACGGATACTCATGTAGGCTTCTAAATAAGGTTTAGCAAAACCTGCCACATTGACCGAGTCCCGCTTACCACCCTTACGTGTGACCTCTATCACCATCATTTTTAGGTTAACATCGCGAAGGTCTAGATTAACAGCTTCAGAGAGACGGACACCAGATGCCAAGAGAAGTGCCAAAATCGCTAAATCTCGCTCCTTGTTTTTCTGGAAGGAGGAGAGGGCACGTTTAGAAAGATTGACCTGGTATTCCGTATCGACATAGTCTAAGAACTCCATGGTCTCATCACCCAAAAAGAGCTTTTGCTTGATATTTTCCGCCCGAGCAGCCAAGGTTTCTTTCTTTTTCTTGGTGGATACCTTTTTCATGACATTACGATAGAAGTAGGGCTCGCCTTGCTCATTCTCCACTTCTTCGGTTAAATACTTGAAGAGACTAGAGAGAGCCGACAGGGTACGGTTAATGGTGGTCTGCGACACACCATTCTGTGTGGTATTGGCGTTCAGCAAAGGACGCTCCCGCAGATAAAGTATGAAAGCCTCCATATCTTTTTTTGTCAAATGTTCCAAAACATCCAACGGAATGTCAGCAATCTGTTCAACCGATACCAAATCGGAATCCTGTAACCACTCAAAAAAACGTCTGTATTCTTTCAAGTATTCGTACAAGGTTGTAAAACTATAAGGAACGGACAGCTTTGATTGATAGTATTCCAAGACATACCAAGGCATGATTTCTTTTAGTTGATCAATTTTTTCTAGTAATAACTCACGTCTCATCATTTTCTCCTGAATGTATCTATATCAGTAGTATAGCATAGTCTTATACAAGTTTCAAGAAAATTATAGTTTTTCGGAAAGATGTATATAGGGAAATTTAATTAATAAAAAAATATGATATAATACAAACAAATACGAAAGGATGTTTTATGCTAGATTTTGTTCCTGTCAGTCCTGATAATTGGCGAGTTCCGTTATCTGTTTCTCCTGACCAAGCGGAGTTTGTCGCCGATAAGGTAACTACCTTGGCACGTGCCTTTGCTTATCGAATGTTTGATAGCCAGGCTTATTTGATTTACCAGCAAGATTGTCCTGTTGGCTTGATTCTATACCATGATTTTCCTGAACGACAAGCCTATCTCATCTCTGAATTTTTTATTGATGTGAATTTTCAGCGACAAGGTTTGGGTCGTCAGACTATGACACAGTTGCTGGAAAAATTCCGCACAGAAAGAAAATTTTCAGCTGTTCAGCTCTGCATTTTATCCCAAAACACCCCAGCCAAAGCTTTATATCAATCACTTGGCTTTGTTGAAACGGGCGAATACGATGAAGATGAGATTGTATTGCGATTTGAATTCTAAAAAAAGTTTACACAAAATAAATTATGTAAACTTTTCCTTTTATAAATTTTATAAAATCAATAAAACGTATAATACCAAGACGCTAATAATACTAAACAGCGAACCAATCAAATAGTATTCAGCAAATGCTTGACTTTTTGAAATTTTATCATAGCGTGCGATAGATTTTGCTGTGAATACTAAACCAATAGCTGTGAATTGCCCTAATAGGAGCAAAATTCCCATTATCAAGCGTTCCAATTGTCCTATTAAGGCTCCTGCACCAGAAATTGTTTGTTCTGTCTCTATCGCTTCTTCTACTACTTGGTATTTGCTAAAAAAGAGTTTGAAGATAATATTAACCGGTTTGGTGACAGTAATCAAAAAGAGCAACTGTTGGCTGAAGTAAACAAAGGAAGGGGCCTGAGCTAAGGGACTTAGAGTCGAAAGATTGCCTCCAATTTGCTGATAAAGAATCACAATAGCAAACAGATGCAAGGCTTGGTCCACTAGAAAAGCAATTCCTTCCCACGCATCCTTGATTAGCCCACGCTTGCTGAGAAAGTATTTTCCATAGTCAATCGCCACGTGGCTCAACCAAACTTGGAAGAGTAAATCATTGTTTTGACGGGGAAATAGCAAAGCGAGCAGTCCGAGCGGTAGCAACCAAGAAAAGATGGACAAGAAGGGCAGAGAACTGTTCTTTTTTATTATCTGCAAGTGTCTGGTTTTGGAGTACAAAATCGCTGATAAGATGGGCTAAAATCAGCATGATTAGAATTGGTTGATTCATCAGATAGGAAGATAAAGGTAAAAAACTCATGTCTGGTCACTCCTTTTCTTTAAGACTCTGGCACTCTGTAAAATAAGATTGATGGCTGTTTGTCGATTGCGAAGATAGAGTTTGACTCCACTTGATTTAAGACGTTTGGTAAAGGCACTTTGACTGATTCCAAAAGCTTGCGCCAAGGGTTTTTGCTTGAATTCTTCAGAATAAACGCCAGCACCTAGAAGGAGTTGAAAAAACTCATGCTGAGTCTTATTCCAACCAGCCTTGATATAGTCGCCAGAGGTTAAAAGTGCATTTACGGCCTGGTTAAGCTGATTGACATCCGATGAGAAAGCTATCTGGCTACTGCCGTAATCATTGTGGTTATGAATAAAGTCAATCGCTTCACGGGCCTGCCAATAAGCTGGACCATCAGCTCCGATACTTTGTTTGGGATTGATTTCTGTCAGAATTTCCCCTAAACCAATGCCAAAACGGATGCCGATTTGCCCATAAAATACCTCTTGAATCCGATCGATTATCAGAAAGATATGAGGATTTGGCAGACAGAGAGCTTGGAACTCATCTCCCTTAGTAATGGTAAAAGGGGAGGCAAAGTGTTCTGCGTAGTCTTTGTTGACTTGCTGCAAGATAGTTTCTAACTGTGTTTGGATAAGGTGACGCTCCAAGGCTTGTTTGGATTCAATTATATCACCAATCACTGCAATGTACTGCATAAACTCCCTCCTTTTTCTGTATATGTCTATTATAACGGACATTTTTTAAAATGTCTGTAAAAAAGGACATTTTTTGTTATTTCCTATATAATGGACATTTTTTAGATTTGCGACTGCTTCTCTTTCTAAAAATAAAAAGAAAGAAGAGTTATTTCCTCTTCTTCTTAGCTTTTTTAATCTTATTAGCTTGGCGTTTCATGGCTTGTTTCATTGCAAACTCACCAATTTTACCACCAATACCGCCACCGAACATTTGGCTCATATCAGGCATTGCTCCGCCTCCCATCATGCCTTCTAAGGCAGACATATCCATGCCATTCATATTTGGCATGTTCTTTGGAAGCTTAGCAGGGTTAATTCCCATTTGTTTCATCATTTTGTTCATATCGCCTGACATAACACCTTGCATCATGGTTTTGGCTTGGTTGAAATCTTTAATAAACTTATTGACATCAACAAAGCTATTTCCTGAGCCAGCCGCGATACGGCGACGGCGACTTGGGGTTAGCAAGTCTGGATTTTCACGTTCTGCTGGTGTCATAGAGGATACAATGGCACGTTTACGGGCGATTTCTTTTTCATCAACCTTAATGTTAGCCAGGGCAGGATTACCAGCCATGCCAGGAAGCATCTTGAGCAAGTCTTCCATTGGTCCCATGTTTTGTACTTGATCTAATTGATCGATGAAATCATTAAAATCAAAGGTATTTTCTCGCATCTTTTCAGCAAGTTCCAGTGATTTTTTCTCATCATAATCTTTGCTGGCCTTCTCAATCAGAGTCAGCATATCCCCCATGCCCAATATACGAGACGCCATACGGTCTGGGTGGAAGGTTTCAATATCTGTGATTTTTTCACCAGTACCGGTAAATTTAATCGGTTGGCCAGTGATATGACGGACAGATAATGCAGCACCGCCACGAGTATCCCCGTCGATTTTAGTTAGGATAACCCCTGTGATAGCTAGCTGATCGTTAAATTCTTTTGCTACGTTGGCAGCTTCTTGACCAATCATAGCATCAATCACCAAGAGAATTTCGTTTGGTTGAGCAAAAGCCTTAATATCACGTAATTCAGCCATAAGCTCTTGGTCAATTTGCAGACGACCTGCCGTATCGATCAAGACATAGTCATTGTGATTAGCCTTGGCTTGCTCCAAACCTTGACGAACAATCTCAAGAGCTGGAACTTGGTTGCCTAATTCAAAGACGGGTACATCAATTTGCTGACCAAGTGTTTTTAATTGGTCAATGGCAGCTGGGCGGTAAATATCCGCAGCAATCAAAAGCGGACGAGCGTTTTCTTCCTGCTTCAGTTTATTAGCTAATTTACCTGTAAAAGTTGTTTTACCAGCACCCTGCAAGCCGACCATCATGATAATGGTTGGAATTTTTGGTGACTTGATAATTTCAGCGGTATCTGCTCCTAAAACTGCAGTCAGTTCTTCATTGACAATTTTAATGATTTGTTGAGCTGGATTGAGCGTATCGATGACCTCGTGTCCAATTGCACGCTCGCGGATTTTCTTAATAAAGTCTTTGACAACTGGTAGTGCAACGTCGGCTTCTAAGAGAGCCAGACGAATCTCCTTGGTTGCTTCTTGAATGTCGCTTTCAGTGATTTTGCCCTTACGGCGTAGGTTTTTAAAGACGGATTGTAAGCGTTCCGTCAAGTTTTCAAATGCCATTTTCTTCTCCTTTAATCTCGGTTATCAATGCTAGAAAGAATGGAAATCTTCTCCTTGAGATAGTCATCCTCTGGGTATTGTTCCAAGAGCTCATCTAAAATCTGGCTACGGACAACGTAGTCAGAATACATATGGAGCTTCATTTCATAGTCTTCTAATAATTTTTCTGTTCGCTTAATATTGTCATAAACAGCCTGACGGCTAACTTGAAATTCTTCTGCAATCTCTGCTAAGCTGTAATCATCAGCATAGTACAATTCGATATAGTTCATCTGCTTGTCAGTTAACAGAGCAGCATAAAATTCAAACAAGGCATTCATGCGATTGGTTTTTTCAATTTCCATAAGGTTTATTATACCAAAATCTCTGTTATAGAGGAACTAGTAGGTATAGCTTTTTATCAATTGTTACATAATAAATGTTATGTAAATTAATTATTTTCCAGATAAAATTCAAAACGCTCCCCAACGTACTGACTATTTACAAATTCAAAGGCGCGTCCATCTTCAAGATAAGATACTTGTTTCAAAGCGAGAATAGCTTGATTTTTTGTAATTTGTAAATATTGTGCAACCTTTTCATTGGCTAATCGTGCAAAAATCGTCTGTTTGCTGGTTCCAATCCGATACCCATTTTCTACCATTGTTTTAAAAAAATGATTTGTCACATCCTCTTTCGGAACATCCTCAATCAGATGTTCTGGAATGCTTGCAACTTCATAAACAACAGGAATATCATCAGCGTAGCGAACGCGTTCCATCCTAATGATGTGCTCGCCCTTTGCTAGCCCTAGCTGTTCCATTTCTTTCTCATTTGGCTTGGTCCGAGTGTAAGACAAAAGTTTACTAGTGGGTACTTTTCCTTGTAATAGCATAAGTTCTGTAAAGGAAGTTGTTCCACGCATTTTTTCTTGTACTCGCGTGCTAGCTACATAGGTACCTGACCCGACCTTACGTTGTAGCACTCCTTCTTCAACTAAGAGTGTGATTCCTTGGCGCAGGGTCATTCTAGATACACCAAATTGGTCTGCTAAATCACGTTCGCTAGGTAGCCGTTGACCAATCTTCCAAATTCCCTTGTCAATTTCGTCTTTTATTCGATCGTGAATGGTAATATATGCTGCTGTCATTCAATTGAACCTCTCTGATTATTAGTTTACCAAAATTTATTCTTTTTGACTAATCTAGACCAGTTTTTTGGTGTAAGCATCAATTCATGCAAACATTCTATATAGTTCACCTTTAATAACGTAGGTAAAATTAGATAAAAACGAACACTTTAATATCAAAAAAGCCCCTTAGTTTGTATCGCTAATGTTTCGCAAATATTGCTTGGAAAATGTTCGGTTTTATGGTAAAATTAGCATTAGTGTCTGATATATTTCAAAAACGAAAGGGAAAAACATGACAAAACAAGATGTCCAAAAAATTATTGTGCTGGATTACGGTAGCCAGTACAACCAACTTATTTCACGTCGCATTCGTGAATTTGGTGTCTTTTCAGAATTAAAAAGCCATAAGATTACTGCTGCAGAAATCCGTGAACTTGCTCCAATCGGTATCGTATTATCTGGTGGTCCAAACTCTGTTTACGCAGAAAATGCCTTTGATATTGATTCAGAAATTTTTGAGTTAGGAATTCCTATCTTAGGTATTTGTTACGGTATGCAGTTAATTACTCATAAATTAGGTGGTAAAGTTGTACCTGCTGGCGAGGCTGGAAACCGTGAATATGGTCAATCAAATCTGCAATTGAAAGCTGAGTCAGCCTTGTTTGCTGGTACGCCTGAAGAGCAACTGGTACTTATGAGCCACGGGGATGCTGTGACAGAAATACCTGCAGATTTCCATTTGGTGGGTCTTTCAGCAGATTGTCCATATGCTGCGATTGAAAATACTGACCGTCAAATTTTCGGTATTCAGTTCCACCCAGAAGTCCGCCATTCTGTCTATGGAAATGATATTTTGAAAAACTTTGCTCTCTCTATCTGTGGTGCCAAAGGCGACTGGACAATGGAAAACTTCATTGAAACAGAAATCGAAAAAATTCGCCAAACTGTAGGTGATAAAAAAGTCTTACTTGGTCTCTCAGGTGGTGTTGATTCTTCTGTCGTTGGTGTTTTGCTCCAACGTGCTATTGGTGATCAGTTGACTTGTATCTTCGTTGATCATGGTCTTCTTCGTAAAAATGAAGGCGATCAGGTTATGGAAATGCTAGGTGGTAAATTTGGCCTCAATATTATTCGTGTAGATGCTTCTAAGCGTTTCTTAGACCTTCTCGCTGGCGTATCTGATCCTGAGAAAAAACGTAAAATCATCGGTAATGAATTTGTTTACGTCTTCGATGATGAGGCGAGCAAGTTGACTGATGTTGAATTCCTAGCGCAAGGAACACTTTACACCGACATTATCGAATCTGGTACTGATACTGCTGAAACCATTAAATCTCACCACAACGTTGGTGGTCTTCCTGAAGATATGCAATTCAAGTTAATCGAGCCACTTAATACCCTCTTCAAAGATGAGGTACGCGCTCTTGGTACTGCTCTTGGAATGCCGGATGAAGTCGTGTGGCGTCAACCGTTCCCAGGTCCAGGCCTTGCCATTCGTGTCATGGGTGAAATCACCGAAGAAAAACTCCAAACTGTGCGTGAATCAGATGCAATTTTGCGTGAGGAAATCGCCAAAGCTGGACTTGATCGAGATGTATGGCAATACTTTACGGTCAATACCGGTGTGCGCTCTGTAGGTGTTATGGGAGATGGTCGTACCTACGACTATACGATTGCTATTCGTGCTATCACTTCTGTTGACGGAATGACAGCTGACTTTGCCAAACTTCCATGGGAAGTTCTTCAAAAAATCTCAGTTCGCATCGTAAACGAAGTAGATCATGTCAACCGCATCGTCTATGACATCACCAGCAAACCACCTGCAACAGTTGAGTGGGAATAATGGAGAGGCTTGATTTACCTTCAAAATAGCGATTCTACAGCAGTTTAGCAGGAACAAACTAGTCTATAAAGAGTGAATCTTCGTTTGATTCCCCCTAAATCTTCCCGAAAAAAAGAATTAGCCAGAAAAATTTTCTAGCTAATTCTTTTTGTATATTCTATTTTTTTTTTTAACCCAATTTGTAAAATTAAGTCAGAGTACCTATTCAAATCACTATATCTTCAAAGGAGGATTCCTACTGTCAAATGTTTTTGGAGTTGAATCTCGTAGCACAGTTGATATTGATTTTTTGTTCCATCAAATAACACTCTCAGAAGATACTGTGAAGCAGCAACTTAAAGAAATTTTAGCAGATTCAGAAGAAGGTATATCTTTTGTGATTCAATCCATCACAGCTATTAAAGAAAGTGATGACTATGGTGGCGCTATCGAGCAACAATTTTGTGCCAACTTGAGAATATTAAACAAGTTATCCATTTGGATATTGCGACAGGTGATGTTGCAACTCCTCAGCCGATTACATACGATTATAAAGCTATTTTTGATGAAGATAATTTTCCAATCATTGCTTATACAATTGAAACAATCCTAGCTGAGAAACTTCAAACCATCTATTCACGAAACTTTTTGAATAGCCGAAGCAAAGATTTTTACGATGTTTATATTCTTTCAAAACTGAAGAAAGAAGATATTAATTTCATTCAGTTGAAAAATGCTTGTCAGAGAACATTTTCATATCGCGAAACAGAACTCGATTTTGATAAAATGATTGAACTACTCGAGAGGTTCAAATCTGACTCTATTCAGAATAAACAATGGCAAAATTATTCAAAAAAATATAGCTATACAAAGGGGATTCTATTTGCAGATGTGCTTAATGAGATAATTCGTCTCATAACAATTCTCATTTCTACAAATTCTGATTAAAACTTCTAGGAAATCGTGACCTAAAATAAAAACAAAAATCCTGCCAAAAATTTTTGTTGGCAGGATTTTTGGCAGGAAACCAAATCGATTTATCAGTTTCTATCAATCGCTTATCGCTCTCAAAGACTGGTAAATAGGGATTCCGCAATCTAATTATGATGTGACTCTTATTTAAGAGTAACTGAAGCACCAGCTTCTTCCAATTTAGCTTTGATTTCTTCAGCTTCTGCAGTTGCAACGCCTTCTTTAACGACAGCAGGTGCACCATCAACAAGTTCTTTAGCTTCTTTAAGACCAAGACCAGTGATTTCACGTACAACTTTGATAACGCCAACTTTTTTGTCACCAGCAGATGTCAATTCAACGTCGAATGAATCTTTAGCAGCACCAGCATCGCCAGCACCAGCAGCAGCTACAGCTACAGGAGCAGCTGCAGTTACACCAAATTCTTCTTCGATAGCTTTTACAAGATCGTTAAGCTCAAGGATAGTAGCTTCTTTAATTTCAGCAATAATGTTTTCAATGTTCAATGCCATTGTTATTTCCTCCAAATTTTAATAAATAATGTGATGTGGTTGTAGCCTCAGGCTACCAATTGACGCATTAAGCTGCGTCTTCTTTTTCTGCAACAGCTTTGACAGCGTATGCAACGTTGCGTACAGGCGCTTGAAGTACAGAAAGGAGCATAGAAAGCATTCCTTCGCGGTTTGGCAATGTAGCAAGGGCTTCGATTTCTTCTTTTGTAGAAACTTTACCTTCTACCGCACCACCTTTGATTTCAAGAGCTTCTGCAGTTTTCGCAAAATCGTAGATAACTTTTGCTGGTGCTACTGCATCTTCGTTTGAGAATGCAACAGCTGATGGTCCTACGAACAATTCAACAAGTCCTTCAAGACCAGCTTTTTCAGCAGCACGACGCAAGATTGAGTTCTTGATAACTTTGTACTCAATGTTTTCGCCACGCAAGTTACGACGAAGAACAGTATCTTGTTCAACAGTCAAACCACGTGCGTCAACTACGACGATAGATGTAGCTGCTTTCATTTGCTCAGCAACAGCGTCTACTAATTCCGCTTTCTTAGCAATAATAGCTTCACTCATTTAGTTTACCTCCGTTTTTATTTTGGGCTAGGTACAAAAAAATCGCACCTAAACCTAGACACGAAAGTACAAAACTGTTTATAATCCATAATCGTTTTGTGCCTCGGTAGGATGTTTATGAGTCCAGCTCCCCTACTGTCTTAGGTCAGTTTTTTCAAACCTTAGCTATCATACCATATCCCAAAAGAAATTGCAAGGATTTTATTCAAAAAAATGAAAAAATCCGAAATCAATTTTTCGGATATGGTATCAATGACTAAAGATTTCATAAAGCAGGTGTATAGGAAGTCCTATTAAAATAAGCAAGACTATCAAAAAGTATACTGCTATGGCAAGGTGTATCTTGTAAATTGTCGAATTGCTTAGTCTGGTTTGTTTTACAGCAAATACTAGTTCTATCCCCATCAAGAAGGTTGTAAGCAAGAGAAAAAAGTTTACTAGAGCAGACTTCAAAACAATACAAAGCAATGTGAAAGGAAGTAAAATCAAAAATTCAACCGCTAGAGTATACCAAATTATTTTCCTATTAAACTCTTTCTTATGCGTTACCAGAAAATGTAAATTGTATACAAGAAGAACTAAACTAATCATTCCGATACAAATCATCACTGAGGCTCCAATAACAACAATCCCCATTTTTACAACTCTCCCAAAATAGCATCCCAAGCCGCATCGTATCCATGACGCGTTTCTGATGAAAAGACGACAAACTTGTCTGACGGATCAAAGTCTAATTTCCGTTTAATCGCAGCTTCGTGCTTGTTCCACTTACCACGCGGAATCTTGTCTGCCTTTGTCGCCACGATAATCACAGGGATTTCATAATACTTGAGAAATTCATACATCTGAACATCGTCAGCCGATGGCTCATGGCGCATATCAACCAAGCTAACGACCACGCGCAGATTTTCACGACTTGTCAAATATTCCTCAATCATCTTGCCCCATTTAGCTCGCTCAGCCTTGGAAACCTTGGCATAGCCATAACCGGGCACATCGACAAAACGAATCTTATCATCAATATTGTAAAAGTTTAACTGCTGGGTCTTTCCAGGTTTTCCCGAAGTACGAGCTAGATTTTTTCTTCCCAAAAGGGTATTGATAAAGGAAGATTTTCCAACATTTGACCGACCAGCTAGGGCGATTTCAGGAATATCATCTTCTGGATATTGTGCCTTTGAAACTGCACTTAGCAGAATTTCAGCATTATGTGTATTAATTTCCATTGTTTACCTTTCATAAATAAGGGGAGAAAGCTAATAGCTCACACCCCTCCTTGTACTTCTTTAAGCTGTTTCAAGCAAAGGCTTTTCCTTACCATCAACTGCATCTTTTGTCACTCGAACACGTTTGACATCATCTTGACTTGGAACTTCAAACATAACATCCAACATGGTCTCTTCGATGATAGAACGAAGTCCACGTGCACCAGTTTTACGCTCGATGGCTTTTTTGGCAATTTCCTGCAAAGCATCTTCTTCAAATTCCAACTCGACATCATCATAAGAAAGCAAGGTCTGGTACTGCTTAACAAGAGCATTTCGAGGCTCTGTCAGGATACGCACCAGGTCATCCTCAGTCAATTGGTCCAGAGCTGCAAAAACAGGCAAGCGACCAATCAATTCTGGAATGATACCGAATTTCTGAATATCATCCGCGATAATGTGCTGCATGTAAGAATCTTTTTCTTCAATAGCACGGTTGTTTTGACCGAAACCAATGATTTTCTCACCCAGACGCTGTTTAACAATTTCTTCAATGCCGTCAAAGGCACCGCCAACGATAAAGAGAATGTTCTTGGTATCGACGTGAATCATCTCTTGGTTTGGATGTTTGCGTCCGCCCTGAGGTGGTACACTGGCAACCGTTCCCTCGATAATTTTCAGGAGAGCTTGCTGGACCCCTTCGCCGGATACATCGCGGGTGATGGACACATTTTCACCTTTTTTGGCAATTTTATCAATTTCATCCACATAGATAATCCCTCTTTCTGCACGGTCAATATTGAAATCCGCCGCCTGCAAGAGTTTGAGGAGGATATTTTCCACGTCCTCACCGACATAACCTGCCTCAGTTAGAGCTGTCGCATCCGCAATGGCAAATGGTACATTGAGACTTTTAGCCAAGGTTTGGGCCAAGAAAGTCTTACCAGAACCAGTCGGACCAATCATCAGAATATTGGATTTTTGTAAGTCCACATCGCTATCATCGCGACTGTCTTGAAAGTTAATACGTTTGTAATGATTATAAACCGCTACTGCTAAAGCACGCTTGGCACGGTCCTGTCCAATGACATAATGATTTAAGATGTTGAGCAATTCTTGTGGTTTTGGAGTATCAGTCAAGTCTGTCAATACTTCCTCAGCCAACTCCTCACGGATAATTTCCTGGGCCAATTCCACACATTCATTACAAATAAAGACATTGTTTCCTGCGATGATTTTTTTAACTTCTTCTTGATTTTTCCCGCAAAATGAGCAATAAATTAACTCATGGTTATGCTTAACAGCCATTTATCTCCTCTTTCATATCTCTTATCTAAACAAAAATCCATATACAGCATGGATGCTATTGACTAAATTGGTAAAAGCGTTCAATAGAAACAAAATCGCTAAACCAAATCTTTTCTTTTTAAAGGCTTGAATTGCACAAAGAACACAGATTCCACACAGAAATGCTGTAAACAAACCGAATAAACTTCTCTCCATGCCTATTTCTCTCTTCTTTTATAGTTTTTAATGATGAAATCAACTGGATTGGCTTCATCTTTTGGACGAAATTGTTCACTTTGTAACTGGAAATCTTCCATTGGAAAAACTTCTGGAAAGAAAATATCACCGTCAAATTGCCCCTGAATATGTGTTACAATCAATTCTTCGATGTAGGGTGCAAAAGCAGTGAAAATTTGACCACCACCAAGTACAAATAGAGTTCCTTCTTGTTGATGGTACCAGTCTAGAACATCTTCTACATTGTGTAAGACCGTGACTCGGTCATTCTCAACTTGATAGGTTTCATCACTAGTCAGTACTAAGGAATGACGATTAGGAAGAGCACGCTTACCCATGCCATCAAAAGTCACACGCCCCATTACAATAGTATGACCAGTGGTCGTTTCTTTAAAATGAGCCATGTCAGCAGGTAAAGCCCATGGAAGCCTATCCCCTTTTCCAATCAATCCATTTTCATCTTGTGCCCAAATTGCAACTATCTTCTTTGTCATTTTCTCTCACTTTCCGTCCTATCATTTTATCAAATTTCAAAAAAAAATGCACTTTCCAAGTAGGGGCTGTGCATTTTTTAGAAAAGGATGCTACGTATGTTGAAATACCTGATGAGAACAGCCATCTTGGTTAATTGGGAAATAAAAGCTGTTAGCAAGCAAGTCTCTTCTTAAATTGCTAAATCAAACTTAAGTTGCTGTAACATTCTGAGAGAATGTTACAGGTTATAAATAGGGACTGTTGGTAAACAGCCTTCAACTTAAATCCAAATCGAATTTTAACTGCTTTCACAGTCTGGGAATAGACTGTGAAAGGTTGGAAATAGGGACTGACGGTAGTCAGTCCACATATCAAATTGCCAAGTCAAACTTCAACTGCGGTCTAACTGGCTTTGAAGGTCTGGGAGACCTTCGAAGGTTGGAGATAAGAAGAACGAAGTTCTTCACTGCTAATCCAGTTAAATTGCTAAATCGAATTTTAACTGCGGTTTAACTGGATTGTAGTCCACCAACTCAAAATCTTCTGCCCGAATATCAAAGAAATTGGTTCCGTCTGGGACATTCAAGACCAAACGAGGCTCAATTTCTGAAGGCGTTCGACGGAGCAATTCCTCAGCCTGTTCAAACTGATTATCATAGATGTGGAGATTGTTGATGAAATAGAAAAACTTCCCTACCTTCCAACCAAAATGCTTGGCAATCATCATTTGCAATGCAACATACTGCATAGCATTGATATGATGGGCTACCAACATATCATTTGACCGTTGAGTTAGAGTTGCATCAAGATAAATCTCTCCGTCCACTCGGCGAACATCAAACATGGTCTGAAAGGCACAAGGCAATAGGCCTGGCGATTGGTCAAAAGCCTCATAATCCCACAAAGAAATCACATTGCGGCGATTCCATGGATTTTCCTCCAGCTGTTTGAGGATTTTTGAGATGATGTCATGCTTTTTAACAATTGCACCATAGCGTTCACCGATGGTCCCTGTTCCATCTACTTCCCAGTCATTCCAATATTGAACACCGTATTTTTCCTGCAAGACAGACAAGTCATTGGTCTGGTCTTGGTAAATCCAGAGAATTTCTTTAATGGCTGATTTGATAGGAATCGGTCTAAGCGTTGTAATTGGGAACTCGCCTTTAGCCAAATCATACTCCGCAAAAGCCCCGGTAATGTACTTGGAATTGGCGACATTACCGTCTTTGTAGCGCGGACGAGCATTTTCTGAAAAAACGCCCTCTCCCATAATCTTACGAATGTTTTCTTTAAAAATAATATCTGCTTTTGTCATGTTTTTAGTATAGCAAATTCTAAGCAAAAACTCCAGTTTTGAACTGGAGTTCCCATTAAGTCAGTAAGGGAATTATGTCAAAATAAAAAAGACGAAATAGGGTGCTACTTTTATGAAATTAAGTTATGAAGACAAAGCCCAAATTTATGAATTGCGGAAAATCAGTACATTACACAATCCTTGTTTTTTTATCTATATAGAGTTACTTGTCTTCTGATAAAGCATCAATCTTAGCTTCTAGGCGCTCTAACATTTGATACTGTTGCTCTAATTGATTCGAAAGCTCCCTCATCCGCTCGTCTTTTTCTCCTTCAACAAAGAAGCGAGTGATTGAGGAAGTAATCATACCGAAAGTACAGATACCAACTAGCATCAAGATAATAGCAATCGCTTTTGAAACAGCATCTTGGGGAACAATATCACCGTATCCAACCGTTGTCATGGTTACAATGGACCACCACAGTGAATCAAAAATAGACTTATTTTCTAAAATTGACAAAAGAAGACTGGAAACCAGAACTGCTGATATATTTAGCAATAGAACTTTATACAGACCATTCGTTTTTAACAAACGAACGATTGTATCCCAAAAGCGATTAGATAAAGCGATGACACGAGTCAACTTAACCAAACGGAAAACACGTGCTATTCTTCCCAATCGAAATAGTCCAAATAATTGATCAAATGGGATAATGGCAATTAAATCCAAAATATGACTTTGTGCAAATTCTCTCTTATTCTTAGCATAGAAAAGATTGGCTGCATAATCGAAAACAAAGATGCACCAAAAAATCAGGTCTAAACCTTTATAAAAGAAGGTTGTTGCAGATACCAACGATAAAAATTCGCTTACAATCAGAAAGATATAAAAGATAGCAAAACTAGTCATCAAAGCCTCATAACGAGGGTGTTCAATTATCTTCTTAATCATCATGCCCCCAGGTTAGTGCTATTTGTTCGTCTAATTTCATCTGATTCATCAATGAATCAATGCCATCAAATTTTACCATATCACGAATTTTGTCAAGCCAGTAAATTGTTATTTTTTCACCATAAATAAAGCGATTAAAATCGAAAATATGAGCCTCAATCCGCATCTCAGTGCCATCAAATGTCACATTTTTTCCTACGCTAGCCATGGCTCTATAGGTTTTTCCAGCTACTTCTACATCAGCTATATAAACACCATCCGAGGGCAAATGGACCCGATCGAAGGGGGTCAGATTCGCCGTTGGATAACCAATTGTACGCCCTCTAGCATCGCCATGCACCACGATTCCCTCAGTTGAAAAAGTATAGCCCAACAGTTGATTAGCTTCCTTAATTTGTCCTGTTTGAATAGCTTGGCGAATGCGTGTCGAAGATATCTTTTTGCCTTCCATCTGCACTTCTTCAACAATGGCTACTTGCCCATTAAAGAGTCTGGTTAGCTCTGTGACATCGGCTCTGCAATTTCCAAAATGATAATCAAAACCTGCTACTAATATTTGTGCGTTGAGTTTATCGACATAGCGTTCTAAAAATTGCTGAGGAGTATTAAGTGCAAATTCGCTAGTAAAATCGGTCAAAATCAGTCGGTCTACTCCATGAGATTCAAATAATTCCAATCGTTTTCCCTGACTTGTTAAATGTAGTAAGAGATCAGGAGTAAAACGAGTAAAAACTAAACGTGGCGACTCTGGGAAGGTCAGGACAGTTACTGTCAGCCCTTTTTCATCAGCTAGCTGTCTAGCTTTTCTCAAGAGGGCTTGATGCCCTATATGTATACCATCAAAATACCCCAAAACCAACACGGTTGCAGGTTGATGAATAAGTTGTTTGTAATCTTCTAAATAGGTAATTTCCATATTTCTCTCGTATCTTAATTGTTTAAAGAAAGACTTTTCGTGGCTTATAATCAAAGTTACGTTTTTCAAGAATAGCAATTAATTTTCCTTGAGAAACTCCTGCCACTAAGTCTGCCTGACTATCTAATGTAAAGAAGCGCCCGAAACTTGCTTCTTTCACTTGTTCTTCAGTTAATTCTATAACAGGCATATCTCCAATCCCGCACTCAATTGGCTGAAGAAAAGAAAAATCATTTTGTGAAACCTTCTCTGCTATTTGCTCTATTGTCAGAGAATCTTCCAATTTCATACCAGCAGCAGCTGTTCGTTCTAAACGAGACATGTGACTGGCATATCCTAGTTTTGCTCCCAAGTCAACAGATAAGGTGCGGACATAGGTCCCCTTGCTACAACGAACACGAAAGTTAAATCGAGCGCATCCATCTATTAACTCTATCGGACTGGTCCGTTCAAAGTTGTAAATGGTCACCTGGCGTTGTGGTCGTTCAACTGTCTCTCCAGCACGGGCATATTCATATAATTTACGACCATTCACTTTGACAGCAGAATACATAGGTGGAATCTGGTTTATGGTACCAACAAAGGTAGACATCGCAACATCAACTGCTTGCTCTGTTATAGCCAAAACAGGAGTCATCTCTAAAACTTCTCCTGAAGCATCCTCTGTAGTTGTAGAATATCCAAGGGTAATCTGTCCTTCATAGATTTTTCCTGCGTCTTGCATGTATTCAATCATGCGAGTAGCCTTACCGACTGCAATAGGCAATACACCTGTTACTTCTGGATCAAGTGTCCCCCCATGCCCAATCTTTTTTTCTTGCAATATCTTTCGAAGTTTGAACACAACATCATGTGAAGTCATGCCGGCCTCTTTTTTTACATTGATAATTCCTGAAATCATGAGAACATTATACCATAATTTTAATCGATTAAGTGAGAATCCGTTTCCGTAAGTCTAAGATAGTCGATTCTTTAATTTTTCTACAAAAAGGTAGGCTGCTGGACATGTTAGTGTATTTTTCATAGTCAGGTGGTTAATCTGATAAATTTTCTTGCGGTCTGTGTGGGGGAATTCTCGACAAGCCTTGGGGCGAATATCGTAGATAGAGCAAAGATTATCTCCACCTAAAAAGGGACAGGGCATGAATTTGAATACCTTATCCTTATCTTCATCAACCTGAAGATACATCTCTTCAAAGACAGGTAACCTCATTTTCAAATACTTAGCAATTCGCGTAATATCTGCCTCAGTAAATAATGGACCTAGTGTTTTACAGCAGTTAGCACAAGCTGTACAATCAATTTCCTCAAAAACTTCTGTATGAACTTCTTTTACCAGTTTATCCAAATTTTTTGGTGGTTTCTTCTTTAAAACTGTCAAAAATTTTCGATGTTCTCCTTGCTTTTGGAGAGCAAGTTGGTGATATTTTTCTAAATCAACTTCTTGATTCATTTATTGTTGCTCCTAACTATAAAGAAAGAGACTCAAGTTTTGAATCTCTTAGTAATTTTTACAAATATTTAAACATTACTGCTATTTGTCATAGTGAAATACACTGCTCAAAGAACTTCTATCTCATCGATTATCGTAAAATCGATTATTTCATAAAACATAGATGTTTCAATTTTCGTTATTAGATATTGGAAAAAAATTCTAATCTTTCATTTCTTTAGTTAAACGTTCTCTTTCCAAACGTAATTTTCGATTAGGATTGAGTTTATTGAACAATTCTTCTAATTTTTCAGCATTCCAAACATCTGCTGCCGAAACAAAATTGCCATCCTTATCCTTGAAGGATATTGGTTTATCACCCATATAGACCTCTAAATTTCTACAATAACTTAATTTAATGCAACTATTATTTGTTGCACTATTTTCTAGTTGACCAGCTGAAACAGTTCCCCTAAACTACCTCGCTCTCGAATTTCTGTGTTCATACTAAACTAATTTACTAGACAGGTTACGACATGGAGTGCAGGCTGTCGATATTACTGCCTGAACGGAATTAGTAAGTTTGGTAGGCAGACTGCCATAGCGGCTACCGTATCACATCGAGTCCTTTAGGACTTAGATGTGATTCCAACGTCACGACACGGCACCCAAATGGTCGATATTACCATTTGGGTGAAGTTAGTAAGGTAGCTAGCCAAGGCCCCATAGGACTTGGCGTAGTTTGACTGCAAGTTAACTTGCTAGTCAAACTGCTTACCTCGCTTTCGAATTTTCAGGCTCCGGTTAAAACTGTCGTACGGACAAGTTACGACATGGAGTACAGGCAGTCGATACTACTGCCTGTACGAAATTAGTAAGGTTGGTAGGTAGTTCGCCATAGCGGCTACCGTACTACATCAAGTCCTTTAGGGCTTAGAGGTAGTTCCAACGTTAATCAACAAACTCAAATTCGAACTTGCCGATGCGGACGGTGTCTCCGTCTTTGGCTCCGCGAGCACGAAGGGCTTCGTCAACACCCATACCACGCAACTGGCGGGCGAATTTCATGACCGATTCGTCACGGTCAAAGTTGGTCATAGTGAAGAGTTTTTCGAGCTTGTCGCCTGACAAAATCCAGCTAGCATCATCTGCACGACTGATATCAAATTCTGGCTCATCTGGGTTAAATCCATAGTAAGCTTCTTCCTCTTGGAAATCTGATTCGTCATAGAGCAAGAATTCTGGAGTTTTCTCAAGCAACTCGGCTGTCGCTTCCAAGAGATTTTCCAAACCTTGGTGGGCAATGCCTGAGATTGGGAAAATCTGTGGCAGTTCGTCAAATTCATCGTAGTTGGCCGCCAATTTTTTCTTAAATTCTTTCAGATTTTCTTCTGCTTCTGGCATATCCATCTTATTGGCAACGATAATCTGTGGGCGTTCCATCAAACGAAGATTGTATGTTTCCAATTCATTGTTGATAGCTACGTAATCCTCATAAGGATCACGTCCCTCACTAGCAGACATATCCAAAACATGCAGAATAACACGTGTCCGCTCAATATGACGGAGGAACTGAGTCCCAAGTCCCACACCCTGACTAGCACCTTCAATCAAACCTGGAAGATCTGCCACTGCAAATGATTCACCTGATTTGGTACGCACCATTCCCAAGTTTGGAACAATGGTTGTAAAGTGGTAGGCACCAATTTTTGGTTTTGCGGCTGTAATGACGCTGAGAAGTGTTGACTTTCCAACCGAAGGAAATCCGACAAGACCCACATCAGCAAGAACTTTCAATTCTAATTCAAGATTCCGTTCCTCACCTGGTTCACCATTTTCAGAAATCTCTGGTGCTGGATTTTTCGGTGTCGCAAAACGAATATTTCCACGACCACCGCGACCACCATGGGCAATGACAAATTCTTGACCATTTTCAACCAAGTCAGTAATAACCTTGCCAGTATCAGAGTCACGAACTGTTGTCCCCTGTGGTACTCGAACAATCAAATCTTCCGCTCCACGACCATGCATACCTTTGGTCATTCCTTTTTCACCATCGTCAGCCTTAAAACGACGATTGTAACGGAAATCCATGAGGGTACGCAAGCCTTCATCTACGACAAGGACAACATCTCCACCACGACCGCCATCGCCGCCCCAAGGACCGCCATTAGGAACATATTTTTCACGACGAAAGGCTACCATGCCATCGCCACCTTTCCCTGCCTTGACCTTAATCTTGGCAGTATCTAAGAACATACTCATATCTTACCTATTCTTTTCTAGAAAAAAACGCTTAATAGCGTTTAGTTCATCAATACATCAATTGCTGGCAAAATCAAACCAGCTAATGTTATTAATACCATTATAACAACAATAACTAAAGTTATTTTTTCAAATGTTGTTTTCTTATGTTTTACTTCTCCAAAGGCCATCTTCTTCTCCTTATTCAGTCATCGATAGCTAATTTTACCATAAATTAGTAAAGCTTTCAAATTTCATATCTATCTGACATAAAAGAAGATTTCCAAAATTACCTTAAAAGGACTGCTTCCAGCTTTTGACTAGAAGACAGTCCTCAAATATTTCAAAAATGTTAGTTATCTAGAAACTAAACAGATAGCAATCGTCTCAAATTTAACCCAATTCCAGCTGTCAATGGATATCCCAATAGTAATTATAGAACGAATTCATCAAGTTCCTAATGGATATATAATGATAGCTGGAAAGTGTTTCAATGAGTTTTTTTGCTTCTTGAATAGTTAATCGTTTAACTTTTCCTTCACCTTCTCCGCCACCTTATAAGGTACACCTGCTTCAGCGATTTCTTGCAGGCTTGCTGACTGGATATTGCTAATGGACTTGAAATGCTTCATAAGAGCTTGTTTGCGCTTTGGCCCCAAACCTTCGATGCCGTCCAATTTGGATGAGAAGGAATTTTTAGAACGAACTTGACGATGAAACTCAATGGCAAAACGGTGAACTTCATCTTGAATCCGATGTAGAAGGAAAAATTCCTGAGAATTTCGTAGCAACTCGACCACTTCCAGCGGATTGCCAAAGAGCAATTCGTGGGTCTGGTGCTTGTCATTTTTCTGTAATCCTGCAATAGGAATAGACATGCCCAGCTCCTGCTCAATCACCTGCTTGGCAACATTGACTTGTCCTTGACCACCATCAATGATAATCAAATCAGGCGGTGTCAAACCGTCCCGCAGCACCCGACTGTACCGCCGCTGCAAAACTTCTCGCATGGATGCATAGTCATCTGGTCCCTCAACCGTCTTAATCTTGTACTTGCGGTATTCTTTCTTGTTGGGAACCCCATTTTCAAAAACCACCATGGCAGATACAGGACTGGTTCCCATGATATTGGAGTTATCAAAAGCTTCAATCCGCACAGGCGTTGGAATGCCCAAAAGCTGACCGATATTCTCCACAGCACCGTAAGTCTTCTCCAGATTTTTCTCCAAGAGATTGAACTTCTGCTCTAAACTAACACGCGCATTCTTAGTCGCCAGATTGATAAGTTGCTTCTTCTCACCACGTTGGGGCTTAATCACCTTAGTATCCACCAGAGCCTCAACGGCTTCTTGGTCAATATCCTGCGGTATTAAGACCTCCGACGGAATCAAATGTTGCTGGTCCCTGTAAAATTGACCGATGTAGGTCAAAAAGTCTTCGTCCGCATCATTATAGTATGGGAAAAGATTGACATTCCGCTCAATCAGTTTCCCCTGACGAACAAAGAAAACCTGCACACACATCCAGCCCTTATCGACATAGTAACCAAAGACATCTCGATTTTGCAAGTCATGAGCCATGACACGCTGCTTGGTCCGCAGGGTTGAAATAGACTGGAGAACATCTCGGTATTCCGCAGCCTTTTCAAACTCCAGATTGCTTGCAGCCACCTTCATCTTGTCCTGCACTTCCTTGACAATTTTATCATCGTGACCTGTCAAGAACTGAGCTACTTCTTTGGCCATCTTGTCATAGTCAGACAGGCTAGGCAGGTTTTCTCCATGAGCCAAACATTGCCCTAAATGATAGTAGAGACAGTACTTGTTCTCAGGTAATTTACACTTACGGAAAGGGTAGAGTCGCTCTAACAGTTTAAGCGTTTGGTTGGCGGCCCCCACATCTGGATAGGGACCAAAATACTGCCCTCCGTCCTTTTTAATCTGCCGTGTGATGATGAGTCTTGGGTGGCGTTCCTTGGTAATCTTGATGAAGGGATAGGACTTGTCATCCTTGAGCATGATGTTATAGCGTGGCTTGTTCTCCTGAATCAGATTGATTTCTAGCAAGAGTGCCTCTATGTTGGAATCCGTCACAATAAATTCAAAATCCGCAATTTCCGATACTAAAGCCTCGGTCTTGGTATCATGGGCACCACGAAAATAAGACCGCACCCGATTGCGCAGGTTTTTGGCCTTGCCCACATAGATAATCTTACCGTACTTGTTCTTATGGAGGTAGCAACCCGGACTGTCTGGCAGCAACTCCAACTTATGCTTGATTAAATCGTTCATAGGTCTATTATAACAAAAAAAGAGCTGAGAGTTTTATCCCAACTTATCTTTCTCTTAGTCTTGCTCTGCGTAGTATTCTTGACCATAGCCAGCTACTTCTGCATTAACTTGCCAGTGAATACCGAATTTATCTTGCAATGATCCGTAAGCAGGTGACCATGGCACAGCTTGTAAATCCATTTCGATTTTCATTGCCCCTTCAGATAATTTAACAAACAAGTCTTGTGCTGTTTCGGCATCGTCTGTCACCAAGGCAACTGTAATGTTGTTTCCTACTGAGTAAGGCATTTCTGGGTTGTTATCTGACAACATGAAGCGTTGACCGTTCAAACGGAATTGTGCATTCATAACAAAGTTTTCCAACTCTGGTGGACAGTTTGGCACAAAATCCTTATACAGGTTTACTTGTTCAACCTCTGCCCCTAGTGCACGTTTATAAAATTCAATCGCTTCTTGACCGTTACCATTGGTAACCAAATAAATTTCCATTGCTTTTAGCATTATGATTCCTCCTGCCACATTTTAAGGCTCCTCATTATATCATAGTCGATTGGTACGTACAAATATTTGATACGGAAAATTTTTCGGAAAAAATCAGGAAGCATCTACTTCCTGATTTCCTTTACTGATAGTCACCACCCGAAACACCGTAGTATTCCTCGAGGGTTAAACCTGAATTGTAAATATCTGTTGCTTCCTGACCAATGTAGCGTATATGCCAACTCTCAGCCATATAGCCTGTTACCGACTCTTTTTCAGGAAGATAACGCACAATGAAGCCGTAGAGATGAGCATTTTGTGCTAACCACTGGCAGGCCGACGACTCTGTTAATAAAGAGCCATTGGTATCCATCAAATCAAAAGCCAATCCTGTCTGGTGCTCGCTGTAGCCAGGCCGAGCAGAATAACGATCTGCATTAGCTTGCCCATCTCTATTAACATAGCTCTGATAAAGATCACTCTGAGTTTCATAAGACCTGTATCCACTATAATTATAAGAAATTGCAAATCCTTGAGCCTGCATATCTTCAATAATTTTTAGAAAAGCTGCTTGAGCAATTGCATTTTCTCCCGGAGCATAATCGCTTGCTAGTGGATGCTTTTTATTCACAATAATAACTTCGCCATACTTACCTTGAACAGAATAATAAGAACCGTTATAGGTCGCTTTATCCTCTGTACTTGCCACTGTCTGACTAGAATCCGTTGATGCTTGAGTCTGTTCATTGCTACTTGACTCTACGATAGTAGTGGTTTGCTGGGTAGTTGTAGATGTTGTAGTTGATGGTGTCACCTGCTCAGTTTTACCACATGCAACCAGTACAAAAAACACAGAGGGAAAAAGTAAATATCGTATTTTCATTTTAACCCCTTAATTTGATGATAACTGATGTAATTCATAAATAACGTAGGTACCATTCGTCGGACGAAGATGATACTGCTTAGTTCGTTTAAAGACTTTATCCGGATTGCCGTTAAGGTAACTCGAATTGAATTCTTCATAAGTTTCAACAATCAGATTGTCACCGTCTTCTTTTACGCTATTAATTTCTAGTGCCAATGGTGTATATTCATCAATTTGGGCTTTAGCGGCACCTCCACCTTCTGTAAACTCAACCATTGCTTTATAAGCTTCACTCGCTGTATCGTAATATTTAGCATAGGTATTCGTTCTGTATTCAACAGAGTAAAATACTTCTGAACGATATTCATAAATAAAGTTATAAATTTTTGTTTTACGTTCTTCAATAGCTTTTGTTGCAGCTGTCTTATCTGCTTTTGCTTTTTGTGCTTCAGATAATTTTTCAGCTTCTTCATCAGATAATTCCAAAGTTACGGCTAAACTGTCATCCAATGGGTCTACTACAACAGTTGAAGTTTCTGTCTTATAGGTCACTCCCTCAAAAGTGAAACTTACGTATATTTCTAAACTCTGATTCTCAATAACTTCCGCAGTAGCTTTCAAACTATTGGCAATCTGTTTATCGTTTGACATAACCTTAATATCGCTAATATCTTTGACATCATCAGGTAGAGTCACTTTTATATCCTTTTTAACCAACATCAAAGAAAGAAGTAATTTATTGTCTGATGCAGTAAATAAATTAGGTGTGACTGTCGTTTCAAATTCTCCCAATTTAGTACTTCCAGATGCAGTCAGTGATTGATTCGCAAAATGATACTCACCAATGACTACTTCTTCATCCGACTCTACTTTCTGTCCTTCAACAGTTAAATCTGTTACATCGCTTATGACAGAAATTTCAACTGGGTAACTTACAACCTGATACTTAGGGAAAAGTAGGAATTGTCGTGAGGTTTCTTTCAAACCGAACAACTTATTTCCATTTTCATCATTGTACGTATTTGTCCCTCCTGATGCTTCGATTTTTTCTAACTCTTCTTCAATATCGATATCTAATTCTTTGAGATAATTTAAAAAATCACGAGCTTCAGACTTAGTCCATTTATCTTTATCTGTTGAAAGCAATTTCGCAACTTGATCATAATCATTACTATCCACTGCTGTTGAAAATTGCTCAATAGCAACATCCATTCCTGTAACAGAATCAAAGTAATAATAAGCTGCGGCTAAACCCGCACCAACTGTTAATATCAATCCGATTAAAACAGCAATTAGGGCCTTTTTCTTTTTGGAACCACCTTTTTTGACAGGTAGGGAAAGTGGCTGCTGTTCAGAAATAGTTTGAGTTGGGACAGGTGAACTTTCTTTGTCAGGAGCCGATATTGGCTTGGACATCATTTCAACTTTATCAGTCACGTTTGTTGCTTCCGAACCAATTACTGATTCAGAATGCATACTTTCTGAAGTTGCTACCTCTTCTTTATCAGTAATTGGTGCTGTACTACTTTCACTGCTAAGGCCTGCAATTCGTTTAATCTGCTTGAAATCGAAGTCACATTCCTTTCCTTGCATATATTCTGCAGGACTAGGTTTGCGTCCGATAACTTGTTCAAATAAGGCTACCCATTTTTCTTTTGTTTCCATTATTTTCTCCTATATTGAGAATGCGTAATAGATATCTTCAAATGCATTTATCATGCTTCCGTAGATTAATCTATTTGTAGCTATAGTGATAACAAGTAAAATACAAACTAAACCGACTGAAATATAGAATGCATCCAGTTTCTTATGCGTCACACGAATATTTTTAATGAAGGCTACAAGTAAAATCACAAAACCAACTACAGCAAAGAAAGTAATGTAAGACCCTACTTGCATAATAGACTCTAGGGCAGGTACTTCTTGCATCAATTCTGCAAATTGAGCTACGGCACCTGCAGAATTATCTCCTGCATTGTATAAAATGCCTGCAAGTTCGTATGGTGTATCCTCAGAGATAACCAAATAAGTTTTCATCAAGAAGGTAGTCAAAAATGCTAAGAAGTTAATGATAAGAAGTAATGGTGCAAATCGGCTTGAGCTAGCTAGTTTCTCTTTTATTTCATTCAATTTATTTTGTGCCAAACCATTTACCAAGGCTGGAATAAGGAGTGAAATGATGTAAAAGACTAACAAGATAAGAGCAACTTTTATGACAGCAAACACTCCAAGTCCACTGTTAATAGAATCCACCATGTGATCATAAAGCTCAGGTTGAGAAAATTCAATACTCTCACCACCTATTGTTAGGTTCGCAAATGATAAGAGGATATTCCTGAAAAAGAATACAATAGCCATCGCCATAAAGATAGCTGCAAAGGCTAGTGTCAATGCCGAATAAATAATATTTCCGTTTTCCGTATCTTCTGTAGGCGCTTTTAGAGATTTCAATACCCAGCTAAAATAATCTAGACCTTTCTGTTTCAACTCTTGCACTTGTGGATTTGTTTTTATGTTTTCAAACATAGGCTGAGTAGGAACAGCTTGGGGAATAGTAACTGGATTTGGCTCACTCACTGATGATGAAGTAATAGATTCTGAAGCTAGATTAGTCTCTGTAGTAGAATCAGATACCGTTTCAGATTCTGCAGTGACTATGGAAGAATCTAATTTATCTTCAGTTTCAGACTCCAACAATTCGCTCTCTTGAGGAGCGACTGGATGGCTTTTTTCCTCTACTTTACTCACTGTTTCTGTTGATTCACTCTCTACTGCAGGAACTTCTTCTGTTGATTCGTCCTCAAATTCACCTGCTGCAAGCGCCGCAGCTAATTCTTGTTCTTCTGGAGAGCGACCATTTACCGCCTCAAAATAATCAATCCAATCTGACTTTTTCATCAATATTCTCCTTTTATTATAAATATATCTAACCATATAATTATAGCATATAGCAACTTAAATTAAAAGAAAAATGAGGGGGAGATTTCCCTCATTTTTCTTTATTTTGTACAAATTCTCTTAGATTCTTCTTATAAAGCTAATCCGTTTAGCTAGACCGAGCAATTCGCAGAATAATTTATTTAGTATTATCCTGCTACAAATAGGTAGAAGAAACTAGTTCCGACCATATCTGCTAAAGCATGACCAAGGAAGAATGGTAAGAGATTATCATTTTTACGAGTATAAAGGAAGTAATAGAACAGCCCCAATACAACGCCGATTACAAGAGCTGATGGCAACCCCTGGTAGGTATGGAAGGAAGTTCTCACAATTGTAGAGAACAGTAAGACCCACGGCCGATGTTTTTTATTAGTACTCAACAACAAACCTAGGAAGAAAAATTCTTCGTAGAAACCATTCATTAGTGAGAAAAGAACACGACTGAGGCTCAGGGAGGCAAACTTATCAATCACCGTTCCAATCCCCCAATCATAATAAGGTAAATAGCCTAAATAGGAAAAACCATCTGTCAAACTTGGAAACAAATCATAAAAGTCAAACGCTAAATCACATAATATCCCCGCACCAATGAAAATTGCCGGTGCCCAGAGAAGAACATTCCAGTGCAATTTCACTTTTAATTGCTTGAAATCAAATCGACGAATGAAAAGGTAAACCAAGGCAATAGCCAAAAGTTTTACTTCATTTCCAATAGCCCACCAATCATCTGATGAACTAAAGGAGCTAACGCTTGCATCAACTGCTTCTGTTGCTGAAAAAGAGGCAATCCACATTTGTGTCGAAGTAATAATTGAGTTACCCCAAATAATCGCTGTTAAAATAATGACATCAAACCACTTCAATTCCTTTAAAGAATGAGCAGGACGGATTTTCTGTAGTAAGTTTTTCACCTTACCCTCCTTAATTTTTTATTTTTTAACCAATTGTTTAGGTTTCGAAGGTTAGTATAAAGCAAAAAACTTAAATTTTGCTTAGAACATCAGGCATTCGTTCTCAGTTTAGCAATAGTTCTAATAGTTCCTGATAAGTCGCTACCGTGTAAGTCGGTTGAGCAGTGCTTGTGTTAGCCACATTCTTAGGATTGTACCAAACCGAATCGATACCAGCATTGTTGGCTCCTTGTATATCTGCGGTTAAGCTGTCGCCGATCATCAGAAAATTGCTCTTGTCTGAACAGCCAATTCGCTCTGCTATTTTTTCAAAGAAATCAGCCGAAGGCTTCTGGGTTCCCATTTGTTCGGAAATAAAGACATCCTTGAAATAAGTCTGAATAGGAGAGTTTAGTAGACGGTTAATCTGAATGTAGGTAACACCATTAGTTGCAGCATAAATCTGATAGCCACGCTCTGTTAGTTCTTGTAAGAATTGGTCAGCTCCAGCATAAATCTGTCCTTGCTTCCCCAAAAACTCTTGATACCGTTCTGCCATTTCTTTCCCATCTACTTGGTGTCCAAAATGGGCAAAGGCACGAGAAAAACGAGTGTTAATGAGGTCTTGCTTTTTGATAAGGCCTTTTTCTAGGTCTTTCCACATAGCCTGATTCATGGGGCGATAGTAATTCTTAAATGCCTGGCTGTCCTCTATTTTCATGGATTCCAGTAATTGTGTAAGAGCTACTTCTTCTCCTTGGGAAAAATCTAGGAGAGTATGGTCAAGGTCAAAGAGTAAGTATTTGTAATGCAATTTGGTGATTTCCTTTCTAGGAGATATGGGTATGAACTCATATTTTTTAATCAAAATTACCAATGCGGCAGAAAAAATAATTCCCTTATTGCCGCACGATTATAGTGAATATCTTGACAATCTGAAGATAGGTCTTGATGATATTTTTCAAGTATCCTTCCAATTATACCATAGAAGTGTATGTATTTATGTCACAGCACACTGCCTCAATAAATTTAGTAAAATATACTTTCTCTAGGTTCAATTCTAAAGCTATCTCTTTGTGGTGGTAAGACAGATAAGTCATAAAATTCACCCTGTGCTTGTATCATTTTAAATACCTCTAGTACTTGACGACTCTCTTCAGATGGATAGATATCATACATATAGGGATTTCTTTCCAGCAAAATGTCCAACTTCTTTTTCCCAAGTGATTGAACACGACCTTTAAGAGAGACCATTTTACGACCTAGGGTCTTTTCGCCGCTGGTCATACCAGTTATTGATACATTAGAATTATCTAATAGTTGCTGGTAAAATGGCTTTGTATTAGCAGTAAGAAAATATACTGACTCTCCATCTTGATACATCATATCGATTACACGAGTTGCTGGTTTTCCTTCTTTATCAACAGTCGCAATAACGACTGAATGAATTTCGTCAACTAATAGAGCTAAATATTCCTGTGTTTTCATTCATTTTCTCCCCTGTGTATCATTCTATTCTTTTAGAACATACCAATTCATCTGGTTACAAATTGCTCTTGTAACTTTGGGGCTACTATCCCTCAAGCTCATCAACAATCCATTTAGATATCCCTATGAAAATCGCTGTCAATATCAAAAAACGGTTGAATATCTTGGACGTATTCCAAGACGCCTTGAAACTCTCCCTGGTCATCACGCACGGCCTTATAGACCACATAGACAAACTTGCCCATACTTTCGGACTTGAACCACATGGTCACCTGTTCTTTTTGCCCTGTGCGGAGCAATTCAAAAATCTTCTTGACCTTGTCTATGATTTTGGGTGGATGGCAGAGCTCCACATGACGTCCAATCTGGCTCGGAGTTCGTTTGAAAATCATGTCTTCTACTGGGTGGCTATCATTGTAATATTGGAAAATATCGTCCTTGTTGACAAAGGTTAATTCCAATGGTAAATGATTGAGAATCAGATTGGCCTGTTCGACAGACAAATACCCGTTTCCAAAGGTCTGCGGACAGGTTCTGTCCTGAACAGATTCCGATTTTTTCTTGGGTGTGAAGGTAATGGTGAACTGGCCTTCTGGCGTATCGATAATCTGCTGGTTTGGACTGGCTACCTGCGAAGAAACACTTTCTGCTTCCTGCTCTGCTATTTCCCCAAAAGACTCCCGATGAGGTACCCACTTGGCTGTCGGCTTGATAATGGCATAACCATAGGCATCGCTATCTTCTGCCACTTGGAGCCAGTCGTCTTGAGTGAAAATCTCCAGCAAAATCATGAGAAGTATGGCTTCTTCCTTGAAAATCATCTTCTCGAACTCCTTGGCGAAGTTTTCAAAGTGGGCACGTGTCGCAGCTATGTCGCCTCCTTCAAGTGCCTTGCGAGCCGCCTTAAAGAGGTCGCGAATCTCGTCGTCCACGCCCCACATGACCTTAGGCGGTGCATCGTGACCGTAGCGTTCCATAATGGGAAAGAAGACCCTCTCCTTGCGGGTATAGTGGTTTTCAAATTGACCGAGGAGGCCAAACTGGCGTGTCAAACCTTGTTGGAGCTGGTCTTGCAGTTCTGCATCTTCTGTCTGCTCATACTGGTCAAGGATACGGCGGATGCGTAAGAGGGCCGCTCGCAGTGCTAAGTTTTCTTGCTTGAAGACATAGACAGGGTGCCCTTCCTGGTCCATATCCGCCACTTCCACATCTGCAATGGCTCCTTTGAAAAGGTTGGCGTGGATATTGCAGAGACTCATGACGTCTTCAAAAGTGATGCCCGTGTCGCTAGACATGAGCTCATGCTCCATTAGGGAGATTTCGAGGGCAGAAACTCCCGTAAAATGCTGATTAAACTGATCTTGTACAGACTCTGGACTGGCACCATTGTGCAAGTCCAAGAGAATATTCTTCAAAATCTCAATCCGTTGGTCACTCATTTCTCTCCTCCAATCACTTCATATCCATTGCATTCCAAAACCTGCTGGATACGTTCTAGTGGAATCTTGGTCATCTTGGATCCTGTCTTAAGACTGGTCACCTTGCCAACTGTGTTGAGCATGGCTGGATTGCTCAGTGGCTTGAAACCAAGTTCCACCAAAATGTCCTTAACTTCTGGGTGTTTGTGAATAATCTCTGCAACAGGCAGATTTAGGTCGATTGTGTTCATCCTAGTCCTCTTTCAACGCCTCAAACTTGGCTTTCATGGTAGGGTTATTACGGGTTAGTTTTTTGACAGAAACGTCTTCCAGCTTGTTATTCGCCAGTCGTAGCTGGTTTTCGCTGGTAGTTAGGGCTGCCTTGACCGCCTCCATTCGCTTGATGGCCTTGTCGATTTCATCAATAGCCTTTTGGAAATTGGTACTGGCTGACTGGTAGTTCTTGGCAAAGGCTGTTTTGAAGGTCGCCAAATCTTCTTCAAAGTGGGTAATGTCGATATGCTGTTCTCTGACCAAGGCCAACTCCTGCTTGTACTTCAAACTGTTGAGCGCAGCATTTCGCAAAAGCCCTATCAACTGAATAAAGAACTGGGGACGGACCACGTACATCTTCTCGTACTTGTGGCTGACATCCACGATACCAGTGTTGTAGTAGTCGTTGTCCGCCTCCAACATGGTCACCAAAACCGCATACTCGCAGTCCTTCTCCCGACGGTCCTTGTCCAACTCCTTGAAAAAGTCCTCGTTCTTGTGCTTCTTGACCGTATCATCCGCCTCGTTCTTCATCTCAAACATAATGGAGATGATTTCCACCCCATTCTCGTCCAGCTCCCGATAAATGTAATCGCCCTTAGAGCCACGCGCCGACACCTGATTATCCTTCTCAAAGTAGGCATTTGGAAAGGCCAACTGCCGCACTTTATTGAATTCCGCCTCGGCATAGAGCTCCAAACTCTCGCCGATCGCCTTGGTGGACTGCTGGGCCTTGAAATTCTTGTAAAATTCCACCTGCTCATCCGCTGCCTTGAGCCGCACCTCGTACTCCTGACGGGTGGTCGCCAGCGCCAATTCCTGCTTCTGCTCCTGCACCGCCAAGGCATTTTGAGCCGCGTCACGCTCCTTCTCAACCTGAGCCACCGCCTGCTGCAACTCCAACTCCTTGGCTAGCTCGATTTGCCCCAATTGAGCCTTGAGCTCTTGGATTTCTTGGTCTTTTTGGGACATGGCAGAGCGAATTTCCAACTCTGTCTGACTAGACAGTTTATCCAGTCTTGCTGTCAGTTCAAGGATTTCCTTGTCCTTATCACCCAGTTTAGTCTGCAACTCATTTTCTGCTCTCTGAGTCAATAATTCCCGTTCCCGCTCCAAGCGGTCATGGATTTCCTTTTCAAACTCCGCACCACGTACTTGGGCTAAAAGCTGACTATATTCTGTTTCATTGACCGTAAAAACGGTATCGCAATGAGGGCAAGTAATTTGATGCATAGCAATCTCTTCCTTTTCTAAACTTGTTTCAACTCTTCTTCCAAAAATGCAGCCCATTTTTCCTGCAAGGGCTTGTGGTCAGGCAATTCTTGATGATGTAAAAGTGCTTGGATACATTCATTTTGGACTAACCAGCCAGTCATATCTTTTTTAGCATCCGCAAACTTATTGCCAAAATCAACAGGGATTTCTTCTTCAAAGAGAATGTGAGTTTCTTGCTCCTGCTGACTCAAGCTAAAAGTAACCTTAGCCCTATCCCAACTATAAGCAATCTCTTCATGCGGCCGGTAAGCCAATAGGTCCATGGTTTCACGGAAGTTTTCCATCTCAAAAACTAGTTTGCCCTCTTCAATCTTCAACTGAGGAAACCAGAGGGAAAATCCAGCATCTGTCGCTAGCAAGTCCCACGCTTCCTTCAAACTAGCTGGAGCAGTGTAGGCGATGGTTAGCTGATACTTCTCTAAATCTTTCTGTAGGTTAATTTTCATACGACACTCCTATTCTGTTCTTCCATTATACCAAAAAACATCGGTCCGTGACTGTCGTTCTCTACCTGTCTACAGTTTCTTAATCATCAGCAAGCAATGATTCTATCTCTTAATGCTTTCATCTTATACTCGATAAAAATCAAAAGTAGCCTAGGAAATGAAACAGACGATATAACTCTATTAAGGTAACAGATTTATAAGTTCCACTGGAGCTTATAAATCATCAAGGAAAGCTGACAACGGTTAATTTTGATTTTCGAAGGGTATTAATTACAAAATTTACATTCTATATTAGATTATTACAACAATAAAAAGACAACCTCTTGCGAGGCTATCTTTTTATTAAATAGCTTGAGTTGTAAAACTACGACTTTCCAGCACTTTTACCATTGCTTCTGCTGTATCAAGAGCTGTAAAGAGCGGAACTCCACCTTCAATAGCAGAACTTCGAATCACTTGACCATCCCCTTCGGCAACTCGTTTTTTACCAACGGTATTGATGATAGCTTGTACTTTACCTGTTCGGATGAGACTTGGAATATCATAATTATCAATATCACCCAATTTTCCTACTGGTGTCACCGATAAGCCATGTTCAACAAGAAACTCCGCTGTTCCAGCTGTTGCAAATATACCATAACCTAGTTCGTGGAATCGACGTGCTAAACTAAGGGCTTCTTCCTTATCTTCATCAGCAATTGTAAAGACAACATTACCAAATTCTTCTAAATGTTGGTAACTTGCTTCAAAAGCTTTGTAAAGAGCTTTTTCAAGCGTTGCATCAGACCCCATAATCTCACCAGTTGATTTCATTTCTGGTCCTAACAGACTGTCAACTTTTGCAAGTTTAGTAAAGGAGAATACTGGAGCTTTGACATGAACTTGCTGGCTTTCAGGATACAGTCCATCCTCATAGCCAAGTTCAGCAAGGTTTTGCCCCAAAATTAACTTGGTAGCAACTTGCGCCATTGGAATATCAGTCACTTTTGACAAGAATGGCACTGTACGACTAGCACGAGGATTGACTTCGATAACATAGACCGTTTCATCTTTGATGACAAACTGGATATTCATCATGCCGATACAGTTGAGACCAAATGCTAATCGTTTAGTATAGTCCGCAATGGTTGCTTGTACTGCTTTAGACAAGGTTTGTGGTGGATAAACAGCCATCGAGTCACCTGAGTGAACCCCAGCACGCTCGATGTGTTCCATAATACCTGGAATCAAGACATCCTTACCATCTGAAATCGCATCGACTTCACATTCTCGACCAACGATATACGAATCAACCAAAACTGGGTGTTCTGGCGAAGCCTTGACCGCGGTTCTCATATAGGAACGCAAATCCTCTTCATTTTCGACGATCTCCATAGCACGTCCGCCCAAGACATAAGAGGGACGAACAAGTACCGGGAAACCAATTTTGCGGGCCGCTTCTAGAGCTTCCTCTTCGTTGGTTGCGGTTTGACCTGGTGGCTGAGGAATGCCTAAATCTTTTAGGGCTTTTTCAAACAAATCCCTGTCTTCCGCACGGTCCAAGTCCTCTACTTGAGTACCAAGGATTGGAATACCAGCTTTTGCCAAGGGCTCTGCCAAATTGATTGCAGTTTGCCCACCAAATTGGACGATAACCCCTTTCGGTTGCTCCAAGTCAATGACATTCAAAACATCTTCCAAAGTTAGTGGCTCGAAATAGAGCTTGTCTGAAACTGAGAAGTCAGTTGACACGGTTTCAGGGTTTGAGTTCATGATGATAGCCTCGTAACCCGCAGCCTGAATGGCTTTGACAGAATGAACCGTAGCGTAGTCAAATTCTACACCTTGACCAATACGAATCGGACCAGATCCTAGAACCAAGACAGATTCTTTCTCCGTTCGGATAGACTCATTTTCCCATTCATAAGTCGAATAGAAATATGGCGTGGAACTTTCAAACTCCGCCGCACAGGTATCCACCATCTTGTAGACTGGTACAATCTTATGTTCCGTACGTAATTGACGAATATAGGATTCTGTCCGTCCCCAAAGCTCTGCAATCTTTCGGTCAGCAAAACCGTACTTCTTCGCTTTTTTCAGCAATTCGATATTGTCATGATTGATTGCCAATTCCTGCTCAAGTTCTAAGATATGGAGCAATTTATCAAGGAAGAAAATATCAATCTTTGTTAATTGAGCTAATTCTTCAACCGTGAAGCCACGTCTTAACGCTTCAGATAGATAGAAAAGTCGGTCATCCTGTGCCTTAACAATTTTCTCAACTAACTCATCATCTGTAACCGTGCTGAGTTCAGGCATTTCATTGTGATAAACACCGATTTCCAAAGAGCGACAAGCCTTGAGCAAACTTTCTTCAATGTTACGACCAATCGCCATGACCTCACCGGTTGCCTTCATCTGGGTACCAAGGCGGCGTTCCCCTTTTTCAAACTTATCAAATGGGAAACGAGGGATTTTTGCCACAACGTAGTCAAGAGCTGGTTCAAACATGGCATAGGTTGTTCCAGTAACAGGGTTGACCATTTCATCCAAGGTCAAGCCAACCGCAATTTTCGCTGCCAATTTGGCAATAGGATAACCTGTCGCTTTTGATGCCAAGGCTGATGAACGTGATACTCGAGGGTTAACCTCGATGACATAGTATTTGAAACTATGTGGATCCAAAGCCAACTGCACATTACAACCACCCTCAATTTTGAGGGCACGGATAATGCTGAGACTGGCATCACGTAGCATTTGGTTTTCAATATCTGAAAGTGTCTGTGTTGGCGCAAATACGATGGAGTCGCCTGTGTGTATACCAACTGGATCAAAGTTTTCCATGTTACATACAACCAAGGCGTTATCTGCAGCATCGCGCATGACTTCGTATTCAATTTCCTTGAAACCAGCTATCGAGCGCTCAATCAAACACTGGGTAACAGGTGATAATTTCAGACCGTTTTCTGCGATTTCACGCAATTCTTCTTCATTGGCACACATACCACCACCAGTTCCACCGAGCGTGAAGGCTGGACGAACAATGACTGGGTAACCAATTTCTTGAGCAAATTCCAAAGCCTCATCGACTGTCGTCACAATCGTTGATTCAGGAATTGGTTGATTGAGATCTTCCATGAGTTGTTTGAAGAGGTCACGGTCTTCTGCTTGGTCAATAGCAGATAGTTTCGTACCCAATAACTCCACGCCAAGTTCATCTAAAATACCAGCTTTTGATAATTCCATAGCCATATTTAGACCAGTCTGACCACCAAGTGTTGGCAAAAGCGCGTCTGGACGCTCTTTGCGTAAAATCCGTGTGACAAATTCAAGCGTGATCGGTTCAATATAAACCTTGTCCGCAATTTCCTTGTCTGTCATAATGGTAGCAGGGTTTGAATTGACCAAGACGACACTGTAGCCCTCTTCTTTCAAGGCCAAACAAGCCTGAGTCCCAGCATAATCAAACTCCGCAGCCTGACCGATAATAATCGGACCAGAACCAATCACCATAATTTTTTTAATATCCGTACGTTTAGGCATAATGTATGATACAAAGCCCGTTAAGAGGATAAAGCGAAAATAGGAAACGCAACGCTGATGCTTCAAGCATCAAGAAGACGTTTATCTTTTTCGCACAGTCCTTAGGGCGTGTTCGAATATGAAAATCAAATCTTATTCGAACCTGTATCTTCTCCTTTCTATTTGTCGCCTCTCTGAGCGACATTAAATAAGATAAGTCCGACGCTTTCATAATGAAATCGACAATATTCATTATGAAAGCTAGTGCAGGGGATAGCCAGGCCTCTATAGAGGCTGGCGTAGGGAAATGAATTGCTTGCAACCATTGACCTGTCCCTTGCCTTTCTATTCGTCGCCTCTCTGGGCGACATTAAATAATTTTCAATTGATTAGTCAAAGAAAATAAACTCTTACTTCCTAATATAATGGATTTGTGAGCTAAATGACTGTAATAACTAGAGCTATTTACTGATTAGCTATAAACACTAAGTTATCGTTATATATTTTATGCTCATTGGATCCAGCACTACTTTTGAAATGAGTCGATCAACTCCATAAATTCATCAAAGAGGTAGCTTGCATCATGTGGACCAGGAGCAGCATCCGGATGGAATTGCACAGAAAATCCTGGATAATACTTATGACGTACCCCTTCGACTGATAAGTCATTGATTTCTTCATGCGTAATCATAAGGCTATCTGGTAAATCTTCTCTAGACACAGCATAGCCATGGTTTTGACTAGTAAAATCAACACGCCCTGTCGCAATCTCTCGTACAGCATGGTTAAAGCCACGGTGTCCAAATTTCATTTTATAGGTCTGGGCACCATTTGCTTTAGCAAATAATTGGTGTCCCATACAGATACCAAAAATCGGAATCTTCCCTAGAATTCCACGAATCATATCCAAAGCTTCTGGAACATCATCCGGATTGCCAGGTCCATTAGATAACATCACCCCATCAGGATCCAAAGCAAGAATTTCTTCGGCCGTTGTGTCATAAGGAACAACTGTCACATTGCAATCGCGTTTTGCCAGTTCTCTAAGAATGGAATGTTTCAATCCAAAATCTACCAGTACTACACTGCGACCAATTCCTGGAGCTGGATAAGCTGTTTTGGTCGATACTTGTTGAATGTTATTAGTAGGTAAAACAGTTGCTCTCAACTGATCAGTCAAATGTTCTACAGAATCACCTACATTGGCAAGAGTTGCTTTCATGGTACCATGTTGACGAATTATTTTTGTCAATGCGCGTGTGTCAATTCCAGCAATTCCTGGAATATTCTTTGCTTTCAAAAATTCATCCAATGTCATTTGATTTCGCCAATTACTTGCACGACGTGCCCATTCACTGACCACTACACCCTTACAGGTTGGCCGAATAGATTCATAATCATCACGGTTCACTCCATAATTACCTACAAGTGGATAAGTAAAGGTTAGAATTTGACCATTGTATGATTGGTCTGTAATGGATTCCTGATAGCCGGTCATACCTGTCGAAAAGACTAGTTCACCTGTGACATCAATGTCAGCTCCAAAAGCTTCTCCCTCGAAAATCGTTCCATCCTCTAAAATTAATAGTCGTTTCTTCATATCTCTACTTTCTATCTCATATCAAAGAATCTCTATAGCTAGGCTTTACCATTTAATACGGCCTCTAAAATAGCCATTCGCACAAAAACTCCATTTTGCATCTGACGAACAATACGCGATTTAGGTGCTTCCACCAAATGATCATCAATTTCTACATCACGATTGACAGGAGCTGGATGCATAACAATTGCAGTGTCTTTCAAACGTTTGTAACGCTCATCTGTCAAGCCATGTAGACGATTATAGGTTTCTTTAGAGAATCCTCCATCTCCATCATGACGCTCGTGCTGTACACGGAGTAACATTAAGACATCTACTGTTTCGACAATATCATCAATATTCAAATGCTGACCGTAAACATCAAATTCTTCAGAATACCACTCTTCTGGACCAGCAAAGAAAATCTCAGCCCCCAAACGCTTTAGAATTTGCATATTTGATTTTGCAACACGAGAATGTGTAATATCCCCTGCAATAGCAATCTTCAACCCTTCAAAGGTACCAAATTCCTCATAAATGGTCATCAAATCTAGTAAAGATTGACTCGGATGCTGTCCTGAACCATCTCCACCGTTAACGATAGCTGTCTGAATAGTTGGGCTATCGATCAACTGCTTGTAATAATCAACCTCAGAATGTCGGATAACACAGATATCCACTCCCAAAGCTGACATGGTTAAAATCGTGTCATAGAGGGTCTCCCCCTTATTAACAGAGCTAGTTCGAGCATCAAAGTCAATCATTTTCATATCCAATTTTAACTCAGCCATTTCAAAAGACTTATGGGTTCGTGTCGAATCTTCAAAGAAGAGGTTGGAAACAAAATACTGACGTCCCAGCTGGATTTCTCCCTCCCCTTTTTTGAAGGCAATCCCGCGATGAATCAGGCCTAGAACTTCTTCATTCGAAAGGGTCTCCATTGTAACCAGGTGCTTAAGCGATACGTGTCCATTTGCATCTATCATGTGATTTACCTGCCTTTTTGAAAATAAAATCCATCCATTAATCAGCTTCTACAAGAAGAACTACATCTTCTCCATCTGTCTCCGTCATGTGGACAATAATCTCCTCCGAACGACTGGTCGGAATATTTTTTCCAACATAATCAGCCCGAATTGGTAACTCTCTATGACCTCTGTCAACTAAAACTGCTAAACTAACACGCGAAGGACGTCCTAGAGAGACTACATTATCAATCGCCGCACGAATAGTTCGACCAGTATAAAGTACATCATCTATTAAAATAACGTCTCGATTATTGACATCAGCCGTCATGCTAGTAGCATCTTCTGTTACTTTGATGTCATCTCGAAAAGGCTTAGTATCTAGCTCCCCAAGTGGTACTTCAATTCCTTCTAATTGTTTCAGCCGCTCTTGAATTCTCTTAGCAATGAAAACACCACGGGTTTTTATTCCAGCAAGAACGATATTTTCCAAATTTTTATTGCGTTCAATAATCTCATAAGTAATACGAGTAATTGCACGCTTCATGGTCATATCATCAACGATTTCTTTTGTCTTCATAAAGACCTCCAAAAAATTGAAAAAAGTCTCCTTTAATACAAGGAGACCATGAAAATATAGGCTAGTCTAGACCAACCTGCTTAACACTCGACTCCTTACCTGCCTCACGGGACAGTATTTAAAGGATTTATTGGTCCAAGTATAGCACAAATTAGACAGTCTGACAAATGTTTTTCTAAAAAAGTATAAAACTTTCGGATTTTACCTAGGATTAGGTTTGTTTCATCACAAATCGCTTAAGCCTAACCGATTTAATTCCTGCCAAAAGAAAGCCAGCTAAGTGATAGGCTATAAAAATAACACCAGCATAGGTTAAGACATAACCCCAACCATACTTAGGTACGTTGAGAAAGAAATAAGCAAAAGGGCTATCCTTGGCATCTGGGATTGGAATTTTTATGAATAGACCATTGACTAGACCAAAAATCATGTAGAGAACAGGCAAAAGCGTCCACCAAATCGGATCGAACCATTTGTACTGCTGTTGGCGGTCCACAAGCAAGGTATCTAGCAAGAAATAGAGGGGAACAATATAATGGCAGAGTAGATTTTCCACGCGCCAGAAATCGTCTGCTAAAGGTGCCAACATGAAGTGATAAACAACACAGGTAATCATGATAGACATGGTTACCGCCGCCTTTATGCGAAGGAAACGTGACGTCTGTAAATCCACCCCTTTGGTCATAGCATAAACCATATAGACCGCAAACAGAGATACCAATAAGTTAGATTGTACCGTATAATACATGAGCATGCCGACACCGTATTTAATGATTTCTAAGGCGGTACCCATGATGGCTAAAATGGCTAACAAGCATCTACTGTAAAATAAAATACTTTGATGTTTCATAATATCCTTTCAAAAACGTGAAAAGACTGGATAACCAGTCCTTTCAGTTTGACATAAATTAGATTTTCTTAACAAATTCAGATTTTAGTTTCATAGCACCAAAACCGTCGATTTTACAATCAATGTTATGATCACCCTCAACGATACGAATACCTTTTACACGTGTACCTTGTTTCAAATCTTTAGGCGCACCCTTAACTTTCAAATCTTTGATAAGTGTTACAGTATCGCCATCTGCCAAACGATTACCGTTCGCATCGATTGCAACAGGACCACTTTCTTCCTCAGCTACATCTGCTGGGTTCCACTCATAGGCACACTCAGGGCAGACCAAGAGAGCGCCATCTTCATAGACATACTCAGAATTACATTTAGGGCAATTTGGTAAAGTTTCCATGTTTTTTCAAACTCCTTACATTTTTTCGTTTTCTAGTATAGCATGTATTGGGAAAATGGGCAAGATGAACAGGTTTTCATCAACCATTAGACCTGCGTAGCTTCTCAAGTGTTTCTTGGAAAATAGCTGGCGCTTCTGCCGTAAACTCAACTACCTCTCCAGTTCTCGGATGGGTAAATCCAAGAGTTCTAGCATGAAGAAATTGACCATGCCCTTTGAGCGTTTTTCTTGGACCATATGCTTCATCACCAGCAACTGGATGACCAATATAAGCCATGTGGACACGGATTTGATGGGTTCGACCTGTTTCCAATGTCAATTCCACCAAAGTATATTCACCAAAACGTTCCAAAACCTGAAAGCGCGTGACTGCTTCTTTTCCTTTAGCGGTCACAGCCTGTTTCTTCCGGTCTTTCTCAGAACGACCAATTGGTGCCTCAATCAAACCACGATCGTTTGGGAGGTTACCATGAACAATAGCCCAATACTTACGAAGGGATTTCTTATCTTTCAACTCCGCTGCTAGCTTGGTATGAGCATCGTCATTCTTAGCAATCATGAGCAGACCGGAGGTATCCTTGTCAATCCGATGGACAATACCAGGACGAAGGACACCATTAATACCAGATAAATCTTTCACATGATACAGAAGGGCATTAACCAATGTTCCTGATGTGTGGCCTGCTGATGGATGGACCACTATTCCCTGAGGTTTATTGACCACAGCCACATCCTCATCCTGAAAGACAATATCTAAAGGAATGTCCTCAGCAACGTAGTCGATTTCTTCGACTTCTGGAACTTGATAGGAAATCACATCGCCAACCTGTACACTGTACTTTGCCTTTTTAGGCTGACCATTGACCAAAACCTGACCAGCCTTAATTTGCTCATTGGCAACCGAACGGGATAAGTCAGTCAAATCCGACAATGCCTTATCCAAACGCACTCCATCAATCTCAACTCTTACTTCCATTACTCTCTTCTTTCATAATACAAATAAATAATATAGCCACACCAATTGTCAAGCAGATGTCTGCCACATTAAATACTGGGAAGCTAAACAAATCCAGATGAAACATATCTACTACATAGCCCAATCTCACTCGATCAATAAAATTTCCTAAAGCACCTGCTAAAACTAATGATAGGCTAGCAAGTGTGAGCAAGTTTCCCTCGATATTTTTAATATAATACCAAACCAAACCCGCTACAACAACTAAAGTAACAAGTGTAAAAAACCATTGTTGGTTTTGCAAGATTGACCAAGCTGCGCCATAGTTTCTCAAATAAGATAAACTCATAAAACCAGGAATAAAATCTCGTACTGTCCCCAATTCAACATTGTTTACAGTCCAATATTTAACCAGCTGATCAAGACTAATTAAAACTACTACTAATAACGGAAATCCAACTTTACGCATCTTCATCCTTCTTTTTATTAAAATATTCTTTCATAGCTATTATAAAATCGTTGGCACATGGCGTTAAATCGTCATTTACTCGCTTAACATAAACCATACGATTTTCCCCCTGATCTTTAAATGGAATCACTGTAATGCCATTAACACTTTCCTTATCCAAAAAACCTGAACCAGTTGCGTAAGCATCTGTTCTCTCCAAAATACCATTCAAGGTAGCACGGTCTGTCACATCAAATACCACTGAGGAGTCCGAAGTATCAATCAAATTCTCTGAATAATAAAGATAAGCTTCTTTCTCTTGAGTAAAGCGCACAGTTGGTAACCCAACCAAATCTTCAGGAGTGATTTCTAACTTTCTTGTCAAAGGGTGATTTTCCCGAAGATAAATATGAGTTTGAAAATATGCTAAATCCTCAACTTCCAATCGAAGTTTATCCAATTTCTGCATGATACCTTTTGTATTTTTCTCGTTCAAGTAAATAATGCCAATCTCACTGTATCCTTGAGCAACCTCATCTAAGATTTGTACTGTAGTGGATTCAAAAATGCGAAAATGAGGGTATTGAGGGTGGTTACGTGAGAACTCCGTAATCAGCGGAGGAAGAAAGTCATAATGTTGACTTGAAATTGAAAAGGTCTTTTCTCCCTCTTCAGGTTGCAAATAGAGATGCTCAAACTGATCAAATCCCTTGACCAAATCCTGTGCTTTCTCATAGAATTCCATTCCTTTTTGTGTCAAATAAGTCCCTGAATTAGTTCGACTAAAAATTTGAAAACCTAACTCTTTCTCCAAATCACGAATAGAAATGGACAAACTAGGCTGAGATACATACATCTTCTCCGCCGCCTCACGAAAAGTCCCGCTGTTGGCGATAGCTACCACATAGCGAAGCTGTTGAATATTCATCGATCCATCCTTTCTTCATTCCATTTTTCCTATCTTTCTATTATACCACATAATAAAACCACCAGCAAAATTGCTGGCGGTAAGTGACTATAACTTTTTAATCATGATAAGACAGGGATTCCATTCGTCCCACAAGTTTGGAAAAACTTCCAACTTAGCAAAGCCACAAGAGTGATAAAATCCAATCGTCTGATCATATTCTTTATAATGCCCTTGGTCAACCGTTTTGACTTGTAGATAGGCATAAGATTTTCTCGCCTCTCCTTCTAATGCTTGCATCAACGCTCGTCCCAGTCCTTTTCGATGATGAGATTTTTTAACACCCATACAGTGAACTTCCCCACAATCGTCAGAGGTGCTCGTTAAGGTTACGAATCCTACTGGCTCATCTTCGTCAAATGCGGCCCACAACGGCAGCAAACTCCCATCCTGAATATATTCTTTAGTGCTTTCAGGTAAGCCAAACCACTCAGGTAAATCTGTCAATACCGTTTTAATAATCTCAGCTTTTACAACTGAATCCCTTATTGCTACAATCTTCATTATTTTCTCCTTTCGGAGGTTAATTTGCCCTAACCTCCTTACACTTGATTCCTTGTTTTCTAAAATATCTTACTATTCCTTTCATTTGAATCGCCTCCCTTCATTCTATTGTATGGTTATACTACCATATATTGCTCTTGTCAGTCAACCTACATTAACATGTTCATTTTCAACTGATAACTTTTTATATAACTACCAACACCTGGGCAAGTTACATTCAATCATATGTAAAAAATGATAGCTAGAAAAACAAAAAAACAGGTCCTCCGAAATCTCGGAAAGCCTATTGTTTGCTATTTCTAGCTCAACTCTCTCTTTTATTTCAAGGAGAGTTGCTAAAAAGGTTCCCCGAACCTTGCCTTTCATTTAATTCAAAAAGGCAAGAAAAAATGGTCCACTGGACCATTTGCGCTTCTTCTGTTTCTAGAGCCCAAGAAAAAATGGTCCACTGGACCATTTTTTTACTTAGCGATTGGGTAAACAGATACTTGTTTCTTATCGCGACCTTTACGTTCGAAACGTACAACGCCTTCTACTTTAGCGTAAAGAGTGTCATCTCCACCACGACCTACGTTAGCTCCTGGGTAGATTTTTGTACCACGTTGGCGGTAAAGGATTGAACCACCTGATACAGTTTGGCCGTCAGCAGCTTTCGCACCAAGGCGTTTCGCTTGTGAGTCACGACCGTTTGACGTTGAACCTCCACCTTTTTTGTGGGCCATAAATTGCAAGTTAGCAAGATTCAAGTTTAACATATGTTATTCCTCCGAATTTCTGTAATGATTGCTTCAAGCTACGCCTTAAGCGTTGATAGCGTTGATAACAACTTTTGTGTAAGGTTGACGGTGACCTTGTTTACGGTGGCTACCTTTTTTAGGTTTGTACTTGAAGGTAACAACTTTTTTCTGTTTACCTTGTTTTTCAACAGTACCAACAACAGTAGCGCCTGCTACGAGTGGAGTACCCACAACAGTTTTCTCACCACCAACAAGAACTACTTCTTCGAAAGTAACTTCTTGACCTGCTTCAACGTTCAATTTTTCAACGTAGATAGCTTGACCGACTTCAACTTTAACTTGTTTGCCGCCAGTTTTAATGATTGCGTATGTGCTCATTATGCACCTCCTATGATTTTTGGGCTCTGCCCGAATTTTATGTGAAGACTCGCCTAGTACCGTGGGACGAACCACTTAAACGGCATTCGTGCGGTTGCACAGGGTGTGCATAGTCAACACTCCTATTATAACAAAAACACCTGCAAATGCAAGTGTTTTGTATCATTTTTTTACATTTCGAAAACTTCGCTCTCCTGCTTGTTTGGCAAGAAAAGTGAAAGAACGATTCCGACAAGAGCAGGCAATAACCATGCTAGTGATTGTCCGGCCAATGGCAGAGCTGAAATGATTGTTGAAATAGCTGCCCAACCAAATTGACCTGCCAAGACTTCTACCAATGATAAAACAGTCACTAGTCCCACAGTTAATTGCATACCATAAGTGGAAAGCGGTACAAATTTATTGACAATGGTAATCAAGACGATACAGATGGTAATTGGATACAGAATCAAAAGAACTGGAATAGAGAAGGCAATAATCTTACTCAAACCAAGATTGGCAATACCAAAACCAATCAAGGTAAAGACAGTCGCATATACTTTGTAGCTAAAACGTGGAAAACGCTCAGCGAAAAATTCACCAGAAGACACAATCAAACCAGCTGTTGTAGTGAAGCAGGTTACGATAACCATAGCAGCCAAGAAAATCTGCGCACTTGGTCCAAAAATAGCTTGAGTTGCTTGAGATAAGACGTAGACACCCTTGTTGGTATCGGACGCCAAAACATCTGCTGGAACAGGGAAATGATTGCCCAAGAAAGCCAATCCTACATACAATGCACTAAAAGCCAAGGCAACAACAATGCCCACACCCCAAATGGTTGAAACATATTCTTTTTTAGAAGCAAAACCTAGCTGTTTCAGAGTTGCCACAGCAACCACACTGAAAGCAACTGAAGCTAAAGCATCAAGAGTATTATACCCTTCGATAAAGCCAGTACCAAAAGCCTGACCTGCTGAGTAAGCTTCAGAAGCAGGGAGAGAACTTATTGAACCATACTTCACAATACCAAGTACAACCAGAATGACAATCAGAATCGCAAAAACAGGAGTTAAAATACGACCAATACTATTCAAAATTTGAGATGGATTCAGTGAAATCAAATAAGCAGCTACAAAATATAAGGCCGTAAAACCAAACAACCATACTTGTAGATTCTGCCCTTCCAACAAGGGAGCAATCCCCATATCAAAAGCCGTTGTCGCAGTCCGTGGAATAGCAAAGAAGGGTCCGATAGCCAAGTATAAGGCTACCAGATAAACAGTTGCAAAAAGCGGTGAAATCTTCCGTGAGATCTCATGAATATAGCCTTTGGGATTGAGAGTTCCCACAATCAAAGCTATAACCGCGATCCCAACACCTGAAACCACAAAGCCTAAAATAGCCGGCCAGAAATTCTCACCCGAAAGTACACCAAGTGCAGGAGGAAAAATCAAATTCCCCGCACCAAAAAACATGCCGAACAGAAGTAATCCTGTTAGCGCTCCTTTTTTCATAACTTCTCCTTATATAGAAAAATATTTTGCAATGTATAATTTTACCATACAAATTTCACTATAGGAAGAAAAAAAATCTCCGCAAATCGGAGATTCAATTTATAACTCAATTTATAATAAATCAGCAATCAAATTATCCACTTCATCTGTCACTTCTTCTTTGGGTGTGATTTCGGTCACGATAATTCCTGCTACAGCACGTTCCACCAAGGCTTCAACATCCATGCGAGCTTCGTACTGTTCAACATTTTTAATTTTTGGATTGGTTTTTGGACGGTCAGGGGCAAAGATGGTACAACAATCTTCGAATGGCTGAATAGAAATAGCAAAAGTATCAATCTCTTGTGCAATATCAATGATTTCCAGCTTATCCATGGTTACGACTGGACGGATAACAGGGGTATTGGTCACCGCATTGATGGCCTGCATGGATTCCAAAGTCTGGCTGGCAACTTGTCCCAAGCTTTCCCCATTGATAATCACCATTGCACCACGCTCTTCACGAACTCGATCTGTAATCCGCATCATGAAACGACGCGTCAAGGTCATCAAGTAGGCTTCTGGTGCTTTTTCTTTGATTTCCTCTTGAATTTCTGTAAATGGTACTTCGATAAAGGTGATATTACCGCCAAAAGCAGTCAATTTACGGGTTAAATCATGTGCTTTTTTAAGAGCACCAGGACTAGTATAAGGTGGGCTGGCAAAGTGAAGGGCTTCGATTTCTACCCCACGCTTAAGTGCTAAGTAACCCGCAACAGGAGAATCAATACCACCTGAAAGCATAAGGGTTCCTTTTCCAGATGTACCAACCGGCAGACCACCAGCCCCTTTGACTTCTTCATGGGAAATATAGGCCGCATCTGGACGAATTTCCACTCGCAAGGTAATATCTGGCGATTTCATCTGAACCTGTACATTTGGAATGGCTGTAAAGACTGCATCACCTAAGACTTGGTTAAGATCACGGCTATCCAATTCAAAACTGTGGTCGCTTCGACGAGCCGCAATCTTAAACGTCATACCATCTTTATAGATAGACTGCATTATATCTACAACCGCTTCTTTCAAAGCTGGAACAGACTTTTCAATCTTATAAGATGGGGCGAAATTCTGAATACCAAAAATCTTCTTCAATGAAGCTGAAACTTCCTGATAATCAGCACCATTCAAATAAACATGACCACGGTCACGGTCAAAATAAACCGTCACTTCAGGATAGACAGATAGGACGTGCTTAATATTATTGCGCAGTTTGTTGACAAATCGCATCTTGTTCTTCCCTTTGGTTGACAACTCGCCATAGCGAATCATAATTTCTGAATAGTTCATACTACCTTACTTTCTGTGTATTTTGATAAATTTGCTTGAAAATAGTTAAAAATTGTTCGATTTGCCCCATGTCGTTATCATCATCTAAACTAATACGAACGGCAGTTTGAGCCAATTTCTGAGGCACTCCCATGGCAATCAAAGTTCCAGCTGGTTTTCCTGCCTTAGATGAACAAGCTGAAGTGGTCGAGATGTAAATCTGATGGTCTTCAAAAGCATGGACGATCACTTCACCACGGATGTTCTTAATTCCAAAGGTTAGGATACTTGGTACAAAGCCGTCCATTCCTGAAAAGACTGTCACGTCTTGATACTTGCTCAATTCATCAGCCAAAATCTGTTTCATGGCTGACAATCGTTTTTGACTTTCTGTAGCCTTGTCCATAGTCAAGCGGAGCGCCTTAGCCGTTGCAGCAATGCCAGCTACATTTTCCGTAGTCGAGCGTTTGTCACTCTCTTGCCCTCCTCCTGTCAATAGCGGAGCGATTTTCTTTCCTGCTTTGACATAGACGAAACCAACTCCTCTGACAGAGTGGAATTTGTGACCAGAAAAACTAGCAAAATCAACTCGATCTGTGAGATATGCTTCCGTTGGCACCTTGCCAATAGCCTGTACCGCATCCACATGGAAGGAAATAGTCGGTTTATCAGCTAGAAGTTGAGAGATTTCTAAAATTGGCTGAATTGCTCCGATTTCATTATTGACGGCCATGACAGAAATGAGCGTCGTATCTGGACGAATCAAGCTTTCTAAGGCTGAAACATCAACAAAACCTTGGGCATTGACCGGAGCCAAATCTACCTCAAAACCTTGCGTTTTGAGCCAAAGTGCTGATTCTTTTACTGCTGGATGCTCGATAGCAGAAACGATGATGTGCTTACCCAGATGTGCCTTTTCAAAAGCCACTCCCTTGATAACCCAGTTGTCACCTTCCGTACCACCCGAGGTGAAAAAGATTTCCTTGTCTTCCTTGCCAAGAAGGTCTGCAATTTGTTTCCGTGACGCTTCTAAAATACGTGTCGCCTGACTGCCTAAATTGTGTAAACTTGAGGGATTACCCCAAATTTTAGTAGCAACTTCTGTGTAGGTTTTAAGTACATCAGGATAAACCTGTGTCGTTGCTGCATTGTCAAAATAAATCATGTTTTCATTCCTTTGTTTGCAATAGTCCTATTTTATCATGTTTTAACGGCTTTCGCCAATCTTTAAGATATTTTTAAGTCCAACTTATTATACTCCACAAAAAGGAAACAGCATGGAAGAAAAACAGAACAACAATGAACACATATCTAAAACCGATTATACAAGAATGGCGAAAAGAAATAGCCGTAAAACTTCTAGTACAAATAAGACTAGTAAAGTCCAACGCCACCTGACAACCTTTCAAAAAACTATTGCTACAATAGCCTCTATATTAGGGATTATTACAGCGACAATTACTATTTATACCTTTAGTACAGCAGAGTCAGTTGCAATCCAAGACGATACAACCTCTACAACTGTTATTGTCTACCAATATTCAACAAATAATTCAACACAAGCAAGTAAATCTGAAACAACAACAACAACAACAACTACTACTACTACTACTACTAATAATAATAATAATAACGATACAAACATGAATACCACTACATCAAATACAACCAATACAGAAACAAGTAGCCAAGTATCAAATTCTAGTTCAAGTAGCTCTACTTCTAACACTACCAACAGCTCGGTTTCAACATCTAGCACAGATGACACTACTTACACAAGTAGCTCTTTAGAAAGCGCAGAATAAAAAAATACAGACTGGAAAGTCTATGATAAAATATAATGGATTTCTTATAAATAAAAGCATTATTCCAATGTTTATAAGAATTTTTCATATTTTAGTGATAAAAAAAGATTGAAGAAAATTGTCCAATTGGACTTTTTCTTCAATCTGACTAGAATAGAGAGCTATCTTTTTCTTTACTCTCTATTTTTTTATTTCCTCAGTTGCAACATCTTCACCAAACCATTTATCAGAAATTTTTTGGAATTTCCCTTCTGCATAAAGTTCAGCAAAAGCCGTATTTATTTTTTCAACCAAGGTTGTATCTGTTTTTCTTGCCCCTACTGCAAATGATCCGTCATCGTAACCAACATCAATAATGTTATACTCATCAATAAGACCTTCTTGCTGTAAATAATAATTAGCATAGACACGGTCAATCAAAAGACCGTTGATGCGATCATTTTTCAAATCAATTAACGCTTCGTTAAAAGTTGAATATTGAGTCGCATCATTATTAGCTACAATATCTTTTAGAACTTCTGGGCGTTCTTCGAAAATAGAATATCCTGAAGAACCTGCTTGCGCTCCCAAAGTCTTGTCTTTCATATCAGAAGCAGATACAATACCTGAGGATTTCTTAGTAACTAGGACCTGTGTATTTTCCATATACGATTCTGTAAATAGAACCTTCTCTTTTCGCTCATCCGTTACTGAGTAACCATTCCAAATCAAGTCAATATTCCCATTATTGAGTTCAGTCTCTTTCAAGTCCCAATCGATTGGTTGCCACTCGACTTCTATACCGTATTTTTCAAAAACAGCAGTCGCTAAGTCAATATCAAATCCGACATAAGTTCCATCAGTATCTTCAAATCCCATGGGTACAAATGTTTTGTCAAATCCAATGGTAATCTTCTTTTCTTCTTCAAAACTAGACCATTTATCCTGACTAGTCTCTTGCGATGAACTACAAGCTGCTAAGCTAAGAGTAGAGAGAAAAGCAACTGCTCCAATAATCATTTTCTTTATTTTCATAATCAATATCCTATTCTAATGTTTGGGTTCAATCTTGATAATCTCATCCGCAATATTCTCCGCAAACTGCATATCGTGGGTCACCACAATCTGTGTAATTCCAGTGTCACGGTTCTGCAAAATAAGATTCTCCACCTCTCTTCTCAATTCAGGATCCAAAGCTGAAGTCGGCTCGTCATAGCCGATAATCTCTGGATCAATCATCATGGCACGTGCAAGGGCAACCCGTTGCTTCTGACCACCTGAAAGGGAGAATGGATAGGCGTCTGCATGGTTAGCCAAACCAAGCTTATCAAGTAATTTCCGGGCCTTGTCTTCTGCCTCTTGACGTGGCATTTCCTGAGTTTTTACAGGAGACAGGACCAAGTTTTCCAAAACAGACAAGTGAGGGAAAAGCTGGAAGTCCTGAAAGACAAAGCCCAGCAGATGTCGTTTCCCTAACTCTTCAACAGGCAGTTCTTGCCCATTGTAGATAAGAGTTCCCTCATCAATAGATTCCAAACCAGCAAGCATACGTAGCAAGGTTGTTTTCCCACCACCAGATTGACCAACGATAGCCACAATCTTGCCCTCTGGAATCACCAAATCATAGTTGGAGAAAATCTGTTTGTTATCAAAGCGTTTGGATAGGTTGCGTAATTCTAACATAGCAGTTCCTCCTATTTATAATAATCAAATTTTTTCTCAATTTGTTTAGATACTAAAGTCACAACTCCAATCATGAGCAGGTAAATAGCCCCAGCGATAAACATAGGAGCCAAGCTAGCATCACGATTAGCAGCTGTTCGACTAGCCAACAAAAGATCGCTTACCCCTAAAGCATATACCAATGAAGTATCTTTTACTAGGGTAATTACTTCATTGAAGACACTTGGCAACACGACCTTGACCACCTGAGGTAAGACAATGTAGCGAATCGTCTGGAAAGGGGTAAATTTCAAGACCTTAGCTGCCTCATATTGTCCAGCTGGAATAGCTTCTATTCCTCCACGGAAAATTTCTGAAAAATAAGCAGCATAGTTAAGCGTAAAGGCCACTAAAATCGCTGGCATTCGTTCAAGATTAACACCTAGACTAGGCAACACGTAATACACAAAAATTAGCTGCAAAAGTAAAGGTGTCCCACGCATCACTAAGACATAAATATGCAATAACCATCGTAGCGGAGCAAAACGAATCTGCATTAAAAAGGATAAAATTGCCCCCAAAGGAAGGGATAGAACTAATACCCAGACAAATACTTCTAGCGACACAGCCGCGCCTTTCAATAAACTAGGCAAAACTTGTAAAATATAGTCCATAGTCCCCTCCTGAATAATGATTAGGTATCATTATAACAGATTCTATTTGATTTTCCTAGTTATTTTTCAGAATTTTTATAAAATTCAACAAAATTTCCGTATATTTTTCTGAAAAAACGGACTTGGTTGCCCAAATCCGTTCATATTTATTCAACTGTAACTGCTTTTGCCAAGTTACGAGGTTTATCGACATCTAATCCACGTTGGAAGGATGCATAGTAAGCGATTAACTGAGTTGGAATCACCATAGAGATACTTGACAAGAACGGATGTACCTTATTGACAACAATATCGTCCCCTTCGCGATCCAAACCTTCTTCTACCACAATCAAAGTGCTAGCACCACGCGATACGACTTCTGCCACATTACCACGTGTATGAGCGGCTACTTTTTCATTTGAAGAAAGCAGAGCGATAACAGGTGTCCCGTCTTCAATTAGAGAAATAGTACCGTGTTTCAATTCTCCAGCTGCAAAACCTTCACACTGAATATAAGAAATCTCTTTCAATTTCAAAGCTGCTTCAATGGTTACATAATAATCATTACCACGACCGATATAGAAAGCATTTCGAGTTGTCGCCAAAAGTTTCTCAACTTTTCCAGCAATCAAATCTTTTTCAGAAAGTGTCGCTTCGATAGACTGAGCAACGATTGACAATTCATGCACCAAGTCAAAATCAATGGCTTCTTGCTTGCCATTGGCTTCACCAACTGCCTTGGACAAGAAAGCAAGAGCCGCCACCTGAGCAGTGTAAGCTTTTGTTGACGCTACTGCAATCTCAGGACCTGCATGGAGCAACATAGTGTAAGTCGCTTCACGTGAAAGTGTTGAGCCAGGTACATTTGTAATGGTCAAGCTTGGGATTCCCAATTCATTAGCACGCACCAACACTTGACGGCTATCTGCAGTCTCTCCCGACTGGGTCAAGAGGATAAAGAGTGGCTTTTTGCTAAGAATTGGCAAATGATAAGCCCACTCAGAAGCAACACCCAATTCAACAGGTGTATCTGTCAAGGCCTCAATCATGTTCTTAGAAGCGTAACCTGCATTGTAAGAAGTTCCTGCTGCTAAGATGTAGATTCGATCTGCTTCTTGAACAGCCTTGACAATAGCTGAATCAACTGTCATCTTACCATCCGCATCTGCATAAGTTGAAATCAACTTACGCATAACAGTCGGCTGCTCGTCAATTTCCTTGAGCATATAGAATGGGTAAGTGCCTTTACCGATGTCTGACAAGTCAAGCTCAGCTGTATAGCTATCACGTTCGATGGCATTACCTTCATAGTCTGTCACTTGGACGCTATCTTTTGTCACGATAACCAATTCTTTGTCATGAATTTCCATGTATTCGCTCGTTTCGCGAATCATGGCCATGGCATCTGAGCAGACCATATTGTAGCCGTCGCCCAAACCAATCAAGAGCGGAGACTTATTTTTAGCAACGTAAATCGTATCTGGATTTTCAGAGTCAATCAAGGCAAAAGCGTAAGAACCCTGGATAATATGCAAAGCTTTTTTGAAAGCTTCCAAAACAGATAAACCATCTTCTTCAACGAATTTGCCAATCAAGTGAACAGCAATTTCCGTATCTGTCTGCCCTTTAAAATCATGATCAGTCAAGTAGTCATTCTTCATTTCAAGGTAGTTTTCAATGACACCATTGTGCACAAGAACAAAACGACCTGTTTGTGACGTGTGTGGGTGCGCATTATCTTCAGTTGGTTTACCATGAGTTGCCCAGCGGGTATGACCGATTCCTGTTGTTCCTTCGGTCTTATCACCCACTTTTGCAGACAGCTCTGCAATGCGACCAACAGCCTTAACCAAATGAGACTGCTCTCCACCTGTTACGAAAATACCTGCTGAATCATAACCGCGGTATTCTAATTTTTCAAGACCTTGAATCAAAATGTCCGTTGCGTTTGAACTTCCTACAACACCAACAATTCCACACATATCTATCACCTTCAACTCTGACGAATTGAACTTTCTTAAACTTTTATTAAATTGGTATAGTCTGATTTTGAAATAACAAAAACCAATAATATCAGTATATAATAACACTTTTGTAATGTCAATAAAAAAATTGGTCTAGTCATATCTGTGCAATAAACATGTTTGAGAGTAAAAGTTTTTTACAATGAAAAATCTTCACCAATTAGTAAAAGGACTAGCCATTCGTTGCTAGTCCAGTATCAATAAAACCAAATTCTCTTAGTGGGCTAATTCGAAAAGTTAAGCGACCAACAATCTGACTCGCTTGAATAAGTCCGAAGCTACGACTATCTTCTAAGTTTGTCCGAGTATCATTTAGAATCAAATATGAATCTTTTGATACTTTATCTGTCTGTCCGTTTGTTAAGCTTGAGATTGTAAAATCTTCTGTATAGTATTCCAAATGTCCCGCAACCTCAATATAGGTCTCCTCAACAATTTCATTATTTCGATAGAAAACGTCGTCCATATATGTTACGGTATCACCGGATTTTGCAATGACACGCCCAACATATTCTTTATTATCAATTTGATAGAGAACAAAGTCACCATAATTGATTTCTGCTCCCTTAATTGCCAAAATAACATCATTTTGTTTCAGATAATTATTTGACATTCCCGTTGTAATTTGAACAGGTTCAAATACGTAATAACGCAACGCAACCAAACCTAGAATGAGGGATACTGTCAGAATAATATTTTTAATGAAATCACGCTTTACCATCTCTTCTCCAATCTTTCTCTACAGTAAGTAGTATACCATACTTTTTTGAAAAACTCTGCTGGAACTTACTGAAAAAGCTGACGATAGATTTCTTCAGCAATGACACGATTCCCCTTTGGCGCTAGATGAAGACCGTCGCTATAATAGTCCGTATGACCTTCTGTCAAAGGATAAAGATTAATTGATTTTATCCCTAAATCAGTTGCAATATTTGGAATAATGTACTGCAGTTCCTCCTTTATGACACTATTATCAAGTCCAAAACGACTGGTTGGTACATAGGGAGGCACCACTACGTATACATCTGGCTGACTCGGAAGAAGCTGATAAAGTCTAACAAACTGTCTAAATTCCTCTGTAAATCGCTCTCTATTCCAGTAAGGTGATCTACTATCATTACTTCCAATCATAATAATTACAATGTCCGGCTCACTTTCCAACGAGAGTCGAGCATTTACTTCCTCTAAGTAAGGGAAGTCCGTCGTAGACTGAAGAGAGCGACCACTGAGACCAAAATTAGATACTTGATAATGACTCCCTAGCATTTCCGCTAAAATACATGGATATGCATCTTGAATACGATTTTCTAAGCCATATCCATATGTCAAACTATCTCCAATGGCTGCAACTTTGATAGCTCCTGCTCCAACTGTCAATACTTCTGGGTACATAATATCTGACATCGTTTTCTCCTTTCTCATATTTTAACACAAAATGGAGAAGTCTTCCGTTGTGAAGATACTGTCTTCTAACTCCTACTACATTGGACGTAGAAAGCAATAATTTTATCAGATTTAATTGTCCTACTTTTTACATTGTGATATAATGAGCATATGAAAAAAGAAATAGTCATTATTGGAGGAGGAATTGTTGGCTCCACTGCTGCATTCTATCTCTCACAATCAGAAAAATATCATATTACACTCATAGATTCTGGCGTTGGAAATGCGACCAGAGCTGCGGCAGGAATCATCTGCCCTTGGCTAGCTCAGAAAAAAAATAAAGACTGGTATCGATTAACATCAAACGGTGCTGTTTTTTACCGACAACTTATGGCAGACTTAATTGCATCTGGAGTAGACACGCTCCCGTTTAAACAGACAGGAACTCTCGGACTAAAAAGTAAGCCTGAATTGCTAGAAAAAATTCAAAAAATAGCCGAGGACCGCAAGATTGAAACTGCAACCATCGGTGAAATTAAAATCTTGAAAGGGCAAGAAATAACTGACTACATCCCTCATCTGTTGCCGGATTTTTACGGAATCTTCTTAGAGGGAGGGGGACGTATTGATGGTGGTAAGTTAGTCGATACGCTCCAAGAAAAATTTTTAGAACAAGGTGGGCAGCGTATTTTCGGAAAAGCAGAGCTTTTAGATCAAAATACAGTTCAGGTAAATCATGAGAAGATTCACGCTGATATTCTGCTCTTAACCACTGGAGCCTGGCTTCCAGAGGCATTACAGCCACTTGGTTATCACGTTGATGTCAGACCTCAAAAAGGACAATTGTTAGAACTAGAAACTGATTTAGATACGACAAATTGGCCTGTCTGTATGCCTTATGGCGAGATTGATATCCTTCCATTCGAAGATGGAAAAATTATCATTGGTGCTACCCATGAAGATGATATGGGCTATGACCTAAGTCTTGATATGCAGAAAATTCAACATATGAAAGATAAAGCTGCAGAATTTATGCCGGTACTTGCCAATTATCCGATTAATAAGACTCGTATTGGTACACGGGCTTATACGTCTAATTACGCTCCATTTTATGGAAATCTAGACGATAATCCACACATATGGGTTGCTAGTGGGCTCGGATCATCAGGACTAACGAATGGCCCTTACATTGCTTGGCAGATTGCCAACGAACTACTTGGACAAGACAGTAACTTTGATAGAAGACCTTATTCTCCAAGCAACTACATTAGTAAGTAGAATTAGTACCTATACTGCATTACCGATTGGTTAAGGCTAAAAATAACTAAATAAACTCTGCTTAAATATTGTTGGACCAATGCCCGTTTTTACAGGCATTGGTCTTTTCGTTTATACTTTTATCTTCAATCTTCCTCGCACTACCTTTTTCCCTGCCGGACAATCCAAGACCTGCTAAAAATTCGCGTTTCATAGTTCCTCCTCTACGTCAATTTTACGGGTGACGAGCCCGTGATTTGAAATATGTTGGACAGTTTAACGCCATGCCGGGCGATATTTAGACATAATAAAAAGCCGTATTTCTACGACTTATTTTTTCTGCAACAAAAAAGCACTTAGATTTTTTCTAGGTGCTTAGTAATCTCCAAATGTTGAGCGAGTTCGATTGTATTCAACTCGCCATTGCTCAAATTCTTCGTACAAATCAACAATTTCTTGAGGAGTATCTGGTTTCAATCTTGGATTAGTATAACGATTCTTCTGTTCGAACCAGGGTTCGATTTTTTGCAACATCTTAGCCCCTTTAGTAATCACCATTTCCATATTACCAGTCCTCCTTTTCCAAGAATTGAATGATTGATTTGCCTAGGCTTTTGTTTAGCAACAAATCAAGTGTATTTGATTCAGAAATAATTTCATTTGTAGACTCAGGTTCATTTCTAAATTGTAGAAAATGTACCTGAGCATATCCGCTGATATCTGTACCAATATTGTACCCCTTCTCATCAATAAATTCAAGCAATTTCTTGTTAAATCTTTGCTTCGATTCTGCGTAAGTAATGCCGTTCGATTTTGCATGATGTTCAATGTGCATATAGTGTTTATAATGCCCTAATTCATGGACCAAAGGTCCTCTAGGATCATTATCAACTGCAAAGAATTTTCCAATATTCCCATCATTGAGCCATTTCTGATTGGCAGCCTGTAACTTCTTCACGATAGCTTTTTCATTAAATTTTGTCGCATTCAGAAAAACTGTGTTGGTCTCTGGATCATACGCTCCAAAATTATTCTTCTTACCGATATCTTTGGCGCTGTCATAAAGTACGAATCTTGGAGAAGGACTACCTTCTGGGACTTTTAACCTACTCATGACATCGTCAATTTGACGTTCGTAGTACGAGAAAGACTTGCGCGCAGACCCTAAACTGTCAGATACATAGAGGTCATGTTTCGAATTAAGCACTTTTCGCCCTCGGAATGCTAACTCATCAATACGCCACTATAAAACTTCTTAACAAAAATAAAAGCTTATTGTACAACGTAGAAACGTTGATACAATAAGCTTTTTATATATAGATTATTTTACAGTACGGATACGCATTGTGTTCGTACCACCTGATCCTACTGGAACACCAGCTACGATAACAATGTTATCACCTGATTCAACAAGACCAGACTCAAGTGCTACTTTTTCAGCTACTTCAAACATATCATCTGTTGAAGCTGGTTTTTCAGTAACAACTGGAATAACACCCCAGTTAATCATCAATGATTTTTGAGTTTTCTCATCAAATGTTACAGCCAAGATATCTGCATCTGGACGATATTTTGAAATAGCACGAGCTGTTGAACCAGACTCAGTAAGAGCAACAACAAGTTTAATATTCATTGAATTAGTTGCATCTTTAACTGCTGAAGCAACAACTTCAGTTTTAGTTTCACGTGGGAATTTAGATGAATCAAGGCGACCATACTCTTTAAGAAGAGTCTGAGCATTTTTGTCAATTGTAGCCATTGTACGAACTGATTCAACTGGATATTTACCATTTGCAGACTCACCTGAAAGCATTGTTGCATCTGTACCATCAATAACAGCGTTAAATACATCTGATACTTCTGAACGAGTTGCACGTGGTTTGTCAGTCATTGTTTCCAACATGTTAGTTGCTGTGATAACTGCTTTACCAGCTGCATTTACTTTTGTGATAATCATTTTTTGATAAACTGGAACCATTTCAAATGGAACTTCGATACCCATGTCACCACGAGCAATCATGATACCATCTGAAGCTTCGATGATTTCATCAATATTGTCGATACCTTGTTGGTTTTCGATTTTTGAAAACAATTGCACGTGCTCATTGCCAGTTTCTTTAAGGATTGCACGAACTGATTCAACATCGTTTGCTGTACGTACAAAGGAGATAGCTATGAAGTTAAGTCCTTGTTCAAGACCAAAACGAATATCCGCATCATCACGATCAGCAAGCGCTGGGAAAGGAATTTTAGTGTAAGGAATGTTTACACCTTTTTGTTTAGCGATAACGCCGTCATTTTCAACTTCAACGATAAATTCACGTTTCTCAGCATCTTTTTCGATAACTTTAAGACCAAGTTTACCATCGTCAACAAGGACTTGTTTACCAACTTCAACATCGTCAAAGACATCAAGAGCACCTGCAACATTCAAAGCAATAACATCGCGAGTTGATTTAATACCTTGTTTTGTTGCAACACGAATTTTCTCACCTGTTGTGTAAGAATATTCTTTTGCATCGTCTTCAAACAATTCTGTACGAATTTCTGGACCTTTAGTATCAAGAAGGAAACCAACTTTTTGACCTGCAATTTCTTCTGCACGACGTACAGTTGCCATACGTTCACCTTGCTCTGCATGATCCCCGTGAGAGAAGTTAAAGCGGAAAACGTTCGCTCCTTCTTTAATTAATTCAGCAATTTTCTGTGCTGAAGCTTCAACGTCAAGTTTTTCACCCCAGTATCCATCTTCACCGAATTTTTTACCACCACGGATTTCCACCGCAGGACCAAGTGTTGCAACGATTTTTACGCGTTTATTCATGTTATAGATTCTCCTATGTATTTATTTCAATGTCTAGCGACGTAGTTCTCGGCTAAGTTCTGCTAATTCAAGCTGACCTTCATGAGGTTTATTGACCTGAATCTTACCATCTTCAGTCAAACTAAACAAAGCATTCTCTTCAGCAGTACCTAAGATTGGGTATGAAACCAATTTTTCATTTTGGATTCCTACAGCCAAGCCACCTTTTCCTTCTTTCAAGAGGTCAACAGCGTGTGCTCCCATCCATGATGCGAGAACACGGTCACGTGGCGTTGGGCTACCTCCACGAAGGATATGCCCAAGGTTTGTAGCACGAAGATCACTTGTGTCGCCAGCTTCTTTCATTTTAGCAACAAACTCGTCTGCTGACATAACACCTTCAGCTAGAACGATAATTGCATGACTCTTACCACGCTTTTCATAACCGTCCATATTACGTTGGACAACGTCGTTAATATCAAATTCTTCTTCAGGAATAATAATTTGATCTGCACCTGTTGCTAGTCCGGCCCAAACAGCGATATCACCCGCATTACGCCCCATTACTTCAACGACAAAAGTACGTTTGTGACTATATGAAGTATCTGTTATTTTATCGATAGCCTCTACCGCTGTGCTGACCGCAGTGTCAAAACCGATTGTGAAATCTGTACCAACAATATCGTTATCAATTGTTCCAGGTACACCAATCGCTGGGAAACCGTGCTCTGTCAAGCGCATTGCACCATGGTAAGATCCATCACCACCGATAACAACAACACCTTCAATACCGAGTTTTTTCAACTGTTCAATCCCTTTTAATTGACCTTCCAATTGGGCAAATTCAGGATAACGAGCTGAACGCAAGAATGTACCACCTTTTGATAGGATGCCAGTCACATCTTTAGTTTCAAATTTCACGATGTCACCCGCGACCATGCCGGCATAACCACGGTTAATTCCGTAAACTTCCATGCCTTCATAAAGTGCTTTTCGAACAACTGCACGAACAGCAGCGTTCATACCAGGGGCATCTCCACCACTGGTCAAAACAGCAATACGCTTCATTCGTATCTACTCCTTTTAGTTTCATTTTTAACTGTTCCATTATATCACAATTGCTAGTAACTTGCTTGACTTTTTGCTATTTTTTACCGAAAAACCGTTTTCATTGTAAACTCTGCTAATTCTTCTTGTAAGTCAGGAGTCTTTTTGACCGAAAACTCTTTTGCTTGAATTGTTTGATTACTATCTTGATAGTGTAAGACAACTGGAATAGTCCCTACATATTTATTTAAAATTCTCGCAATAACTTGATCATGTTCTTGATTTTCTAATAAAATCCAGAATTTCTCTAAGCTAGCTACTTCGATTTTCTCTGCGACAACTTGTAGTTGTTCATCACGCTTTTGGACCTTTCCTGTCACATACAACATTGCTCCATTCTCTAGTAAGTGTCCATACTGCTTGAAGCTTTCGGGAAAGACTGTCACTTCAGATTTTTCCTTCGAGTCTGTTACTTGAAGAAAAGCCATTTGTTCCCCAGTTTTCTTGGTTCGAATTACACGTATGAATTGAACCTGCACCAATATCGTTGTCCTAATACCAGCCTCCAAATCAGACAAGTCTGTAATAGGTCGCTCGCTCTTTTTTCTGAGAGTTAGTAATGGATTGGGACTGATGCCGATTCCGATAATCGATTGTTCTAAATCAAACTTCTCACTATCGCTATAATCCTCAGAATCTATCCAACTATAATTTTCCTCTGCAAAAAAGGAACCAAAGGCTTCTGAGAAGACAAACAGGTTGTCTAAATTGTCTAGAATTCTTTTACGATTGGGTTCAAATTCATCAAAAAGACCAAGCTGAATTAAAGGCGTTAGCAAATCTTTTTTCTTAAATGATTCTGGCAAACGAAGTATAAAATCCTCAACGGATTTAAAAGGACGAGAATCAATTATCCAAAAAGCCAGATTTTTGGGAACGCCTTTGATATTTTTTAGTCCCATATAAATAGCTTGCTGATCAAACTTATCGTAATAAGGAATAGTATTGATCGTCAACTTATTAACCTTAAAGTCAAATCGTAAGGCATCGTTGATGTAGTTAGAGCTTGAATAATTGAGCATAACATCAAAAAAGACATCCGGATAATGTGTTTTAAAATAAGCAATTTGAAATGCTAATGCTGAGTAAGCATAGGCGTGACTGCGGTTGAAACCATAGCCCGCAAACTTTGACATCATAACAAAAATATCCCTAGCATTTTTTTCTTCATGTCCCTTTGAAAGAGCCCCTTCCAAGAAGTCAACTTCCATGGCCTGCATTTCTTTGGCATTTTTTTTCGACATTGCCCTACGAAGTAAGTCGGCTCTTCCCAATGTAAAGCCAGCATAGACTTGAGCTATCTGCATAACTTGCTCTTGATAGAGCATGATGCCATATGTGGGTGCTAGGATGGAAGCGATAGAATCATCAAGTAAATCAACAGGCTCTTGACCGTGCTTTCGTCTGACAAAATTGTCCGAATAATCACTAGCTCCTGGGCGATTTAGGCTAGTAGTTGCTACTATGTCCTCAAAGCAACTTGGTTTAACACGTTTAAGCAGACTGATTGCCCCAGGTTGTTCAAATTGAAAAATCCCTTTCGTGTTTCCTGTCGCAAAGAGTTGCAGAGTTGCTTCATCTTCTAAATTAATACTAGAAATATCAATGTCTGTTCCATATTTTAGTCGAACTCCTTCTGCCATTTTTTGCACAAATGTCAGATTACGCAGACCCAGAAAATCCATTTTGAGCAAACCATTGGCTTCAACTGCATGTGCATCATACTGGGTCAAGAGCATATCTTCTCCTGATTTTAAAGGAATGGTATCCGTTAAATCTTCATCGCTCATTACAATACCAGCTGCATGGATTGAGGTCTGACGAGGTTTTCCTTCAATTTGTAAAGCAATTGTAAATGCCTTTTGATACTCAATTTTATTATGGATTATCTGCCGAAAAGAGGCATTGCGTTCATAAGCAGATGAAAGGCTATCCCGAAAGGTAATCTTCTTAGTAATGTTGGTCAACTCATACTCTGGTGTACCAAATCGTTTAAAGACATCACGAATAGCCTGTTTGGCTCCAAATGTTGAATAGGTGACAATTTGAGCTGCATGCATGCTACCATACCTATCACGAACGTAGCGAATAAAATCCGCCCGATGAATATCTGGAATATCAATATCAATGTCCGGCATAGAGTAACGCTCTACATTCAAAAAACGTTCAAAAAGTAGGTTATGTTTGACAGGATCAATACCGGTAATATTTAAAGCGTACGCTACCAAACTTCCCACTGCGGATCCTCGGCCCATTCCCATATAATATCCCTGACTACGGCCAAATCTCAGTAAATCCCAGACAATTAGAAAGTAATCATCAAACCCCATTTGATGAATAACAGCAAGCTCCTTTTCCAAACGCTCTTGATAGGCTAGTTGATGTAATCCCTTCTCTCTTAGCCCTATATGAGCTCTTTCCTTTAGTTCATCTACTGCCGGTCTTGTTCTATTAAATCTAGGTAATTTGAGACTCGTATCAAGATTATAATGGATATTTGCCACCAAATTGTTGAGATTCGTTACCGAAGACGGAAAACGACTTAAAAAAAGTTCCTCCAACCTATCTGATGATAAAAGTTCTTGTCTGCTAGTTAAATCTTGAACTTGATTAAGTGGTACATTCTCGCGAATAGCATGAAGGACCTGTAAAACCTCAACTTGCTCCTCTTCGAAATACCGAACTGTCTGAATAGGAATGGTTGGTCTACTAAAGATGATTTGTGGAGTAGTAATCCGAACTCCAATGTAAAAATCGACCCCCAAATCTAGCTCATCTACTTCTGGAAAATACGGCACAATAATCGCCACTCCATTTAAATACTGCCTAATTTCATCGAAGATTACATGTCCAGTCATTTTGGCTGTCGAAATCTTGAGCAAGTGGCGATATCCTTCCGTATTCAAAGCCAAAAATTGTAGAGTGATTAACTCTCCACCTTCTTCCAGTTGCCAATCCATTTCACATGCGATTAATGGCTGAATCCCCTCTTTCTGACAGGTTGTTAGGAAAGCATAGGCACCATAGAGAGTATTCTTATCCATAATCCCTAATGTCTGATAGCCTAATTCCTTAGCACGCGCTACATAATCATCTATGGTCACCATGCTATCCATAAATGTATAAACTGTTTTTGTATCTAGTTGCGCTAGCATGGTTGCCTCCTTTGTCCAATTAATAATCCTCTTAATATTATACCAAAAAGTTATTCAAATAAGTTTTTTTAAATTTTAAGGATATAATACTTGATTTTTATTTTGTTATTTTGTATTATGTATTTAGAACAATTAGACAGATGGCTAGGCTATCTAGAAAGGAACGATTATGGCTTGGAAATTCGATAACAATATCCCCATTTATATTCAGATAACCAATGCAATCAAATTGCAGATTGTCACCAACCAACTACAACCAGGTGATAAGTTACCTACTGTACGTGACTTAGCAGAGATAGCTGGTGTTAATCCCAATACTGTTCAGCGCGCTCTATCCGATTTGGAGGATGAAGGATTTGTCTATTCTGTTAGGACCACGGGGCGTTTTGTGACAGATAATACAGAATTAATCACTCAAACACGAATCGAGTTAGCTCAACAAGAATTAGAAAATTTCGTTACAAATATGCTCAATCTCGGTTTCGACCCCAGTGAATTGAACGAACAATTGGATAACTATTTGAAAGGAGTGTCTTATGAATAACCCTCTTACCCTCGTTGAATTTCAACAGGTATCAAAATCATATGGTGGATTAGTTGCCTTGAATAATGTGAATTTTAAAATTTCAGCTGGTAAAATCATTGGTTTATTAGGTCCAAATGGTTCTGGTAAAACTACCTTAATTAAATTATTGAACGGTCTTCTTCAGCCAGAATATGGACAAGTTTTAATTAATGGGCGCGTACCATCTCCTGAAACAAAAAAAGTAGTTTCCTACTTACCGGATACAACTTATCTAGAGGATAATATGACTGTTCGCGATGCCCTAGGTTTGTTTCAAGATTTTTATGATGATTTCGATTATTCTCGCGCAATGCATCTACTACAAGATTTACAAATTGATATCAATAGTCGGATGAAGCACCTATCAAAAGGTAATAAGGAAAAAGTACAACTTATTCTAGTTATGAGCCGTCAGGCACAGCTTTATGTCCTAGATGAGCCAATTGGGGGAGTTGACCCAGCCACCCGCGATTACATTCTAAAGACTATCATTAATAATTACTCACCGACAGCATCTGTCATCATTTCTACACACTTAATTTCAGACGTCGAGTCCATTCTTGACGAAGTTATTTTTCTACAGTATGGTTCCATTGTACGTCAAGGAAATGTAGACGATTTGCGAGTTGAAAGTGGGGAGTCTATTGACGAACTATTCCGTCGTGAATTCAAAGCTTAAACTAAGAAGGAGATTCTATGCTATGTTTGGAAAATTATTAAAACACGAGATTAAATCCGTTGGAAAATGGTACTTCGGTCTCTATGGCCTTAGTCTCATACTATCTTGCCTCTTAGGACTTTGGATAAGAACGATTGATATGCGGACTGAATTCTCTAGTGATAGTGAAGCTATTATGCTAGGAGTATCAGTTTTTGCCTACGCAATCATTATGGTTAGCGTTGCTATATCCACCTTCCTCCTTGTTGTTAATCGCTTCCGAAAAAATATCTATGGTCGCCAAGGTTATCTAACAATGACCCTTCCTGTGTCTCCTCATCTCCTCATCCTCAGTAAGCTGGCTGCAGCCTTGATTTGGAATCTTCTTGCTGTTATTGTGATTTTATTAGGTATTTTCTTGACTATATCTATTTCTGGGGTTGATGATTTCTCCTCTATCTTCTATAGTTTTGGATATTTAGAATATTGGGGAGCGTCTCCTCAATATGTTCTCCAGCCAATCATTGAATGGATTACAAGCATTCTTCTCATTTACTTTTCTATCTCCATCGGTCAACTCTTCAAAGACTACCGTACATTAATGGCTATTGTTACTTACTTCATTATTAATTTCTTCGTAGGGAGTTTCGTAGCCATCTTCTATTCTGTAAATATGATGACCATTGATAGCTATGTTAATCCCTCAGCACTAGTTCTTCCTAACCTAGTGTTAACTATTATAACTATTCTCTTGGGTATAGCATATTACTTCGGAACTTACTATATCATGACTAAAAAACTTAATCTACAATAACAAAAGAACTCAAGGGACACAAGGCTCCTTGAGTTTTTATTCTGGATAATAAGATTGTTTCAGACGTACCAACAAATCAAGTTTTTCCTCAGAACTTGAAAAGCTAGCTTCAATAGCATTGCGATTAAAACGATAGAAATCATCAAAAGTCGTAGCAAAATATTTGACAAACAGGCCATACTCTTTTGTCAAATTTGTATCAGACACTGTCCTATTATCCGTATTAATAGTAATTTTAGCACCTGCCTGGTAGAGCTCTTGATAAGGAAAGTCTTCTAAACTTGGCGAAGCACCTGTTTGAAGATTACTTGTTAAGCACATTTCAATCGTTGCTTCCTGTCGAACAAGTTCTGCAATAATATTATCATTATGCGCCAGGGCAGTTCCATGACCAATTCGTTTAATTCCAAGTTGCAATGCATAAGCTACATTAGCCACGCATCCACATTCCCCAGCATGCAAGGTCATAGGAAGACCAATCTTTTGAGTCCGTTCAATGCTATCTGCAAGCATTTCTGTTGGATACTCTACTTCATTACCCGCAAAGTCAAAACCAACTAATCCCTTATATGCCAAGTCTCCTACCTCTGAAAAGATAGCCTGATTCAATTCAGAGTCAGATTGTTTCATACCGCAAACGATTCCTTTAGCAATAATTCCAACATCATCCTGTGCAGCCTTCAATCCTTCCAATACTGCTTCTACAACTTCTTTAGCGGATAAGCCTTCATCCATAGATAGTTCTGGTGCAAAACGAATTTCTATATAAAATACATTTTCTTTCGCAACCTCTTTTGCTACATCGTAGGCAGCCAGTTTCAAAGCCTCTTTTGTTTGTAAGAGTGGACGGACAAAATCAAATGTTTTCAGATAATCCATAAGACTATCAACTCGACCAGGTACAGTAACCAAATCTCGCAACTTTACATCATCGGAAGGAAGGGGAATATTGGCCATTTTGGCTAACTTTCGGATAGTTGAAAGAGGCAACGATCCGTCTAGGTGACAGTGAAGTTCCACTTTTGCTAGTTGAAATAATTGCTCTTGGTTCATAGCTTTCTCCTTGAGGTATATTGTTTTATATCTTACCATTATTTAAGATAATTTCAAGTAATATCATAGAAAATATTAGGCATTCTTCTCTGCTATTATGAAGTTGAAAATATAACTATTAAACAAATATGAAGATTATTCACATTATAAAACGCATAAAATCAACGTTTCTAATAAACATGACTTTATGCGTTTTTTTATTTGTAAATGTAGGTCAAAACATTATTTATTTTCGATACATCTTGAATTGTAGGAATAAATCATTGTAAGTTCCAAGGAGGTTGGCTCCGAGGTTGTCATAGACTTCCATGTTCTTCATTGTTTCTTCTGATGGATAGAATGCTTCATCGTTCTGTGTTTCTTCGTCTAACATAGCCTTAGCTGCTGGAATCGGTGTTGAATAGCCAACATATTCCGCATTGCGATAGGCATTTTCTGGACGAAGCATGAAGGAGATAAAGGCATGAGCTCCATCAACGTTCTTGGCTGTCTTTGGAATAACCATATTATCAAACCAGAGATTCGATCCTTTTGAAGGAACGACATAGCGGAGATTTTCATTTCCGTCTAACATCTCACTCGCTTCTCCTGAGAAGCTGACAGCAATAGCTGCCGCATCTTGAATCATATAACCTTTGATTTCATCTGCAACAATGGCTTTGACGTTAGGTGTCAAATTGTAGAGATGTTCGGCTGCTTCTTCTAGTTCTGCTGGATTTTTTGAATTGAGACTATAGCCCAAAGACTGCAAACCAAATCCCATGACTTCACGAACACCATCAATCAGCATGATATTGTCACGGTATTCTTCTGACCAAAGGTCTTCCCACTCCTCAGGAGCATTTTCCACCATGGTTACATTATAAACAATCCCCAAGGTCCCCCAGAAATAAGGAACAGAATAATCATTGTTCTCATCAAAACTCAGTCCCATGAACTGCGGATCAATATTTTCCAGCCCCTCAATCTTCGATTTGTCCAGCTTGATGAGCATATCTTCTTCAATCATCTTGGAAATCATGTACTCTGACGGCACTGCCAAGTCATAGGTAGTACCTCCTTGCTTGATTTTGGTGTACATGGCTTCGTTGGAATCAAAGGTCTGATAGTCTACTTGAATCCCCGTTTCAGCAGTAAATTCTTCAATCAATTCAGGATCAATATAATCGCCCCAGTTATAAATGACCAGTTTATCCGTCGTTCCCTGAGTTGATTTTTCTTCCAAATTTTTGCTGACGGCCCAGAGTGCCAGGACGATTACTACTACTCCTACTAAAAATGAATAGAGTCGTTTCATTATTCTGCCTCCTTTTCACGTGAGATAAAGTAATAGCCCACCACTAACAAGATTGAAAAGAGGAAGACGAGAGTTGATAGGGCATTGATTTCAAGAGAAATCCCCTGACGAGCCCGAGAGTAAATCTCAACGGACAAGTTCGAATAGCCATTTCCTGTGACGAAGAAGGTCACTGCAAAATCATCCAGTGAATAGGTAAAAGCCATGAAGTAGCCGGCAATAATAGCTGGTGTCAGATAAGGTAGCATAATCTCCCGTAACATCTGAAACTGAGTTGCTCCTAAATCGTAGGCAGCTGATACCATGTCGTCATTCATTTCTTTCAAACGTGGCAAAACCATGAGAACCACAATCGGAATAGAGAATGCTACGTGACTAAGCAGAACAGAGACAAAGCCAAGTTGGAAACCAATCATGGTGAAAAGAATGAGGAAACTCGCACCAATCATGACATCTGGTGCCACCATGAGAATATTATTTATTGATAAAAGAGCATTCTGGAAACGTGGACGAGCTTGGTAAATGTAGATCGCACCAAATGTTCCAATGATCGTCGCAATCAAAGAACTGAGGAAGGCTAGGAAAAATGTTTGAGCTAAAATTAGCATCAAACGGCTATCGCCTAACATGGAGCTAAAATAATCTAGGGTAAAACCTGTGAAATTATTCATATCTCCACCTTCGTTGAAGGCATAGAATACCAAATAAAAAATCGGTAGGTACAAGATGAGGAAGGCAATTGTTAGATAGATCTTTGCAAATTTTTTCATTATTTCTTCCTCTCTTTCGTCAACCACATAATAAAGAGCATGGCTACAATCAGTACAACACCGATTGTTGACCCCATTCCCCAGTTTTGTGTTGTGAGGAAGTGCTGCTCAATCGCTGTCCCCAAGGTAATCACACGGTTTCCACCGATTAAGCGTGTCAGCATAAACAAACTCAAACTTGGAATAAAGACCGCCTGAACACCTGAACGAACACCATTCATGGACAGAGGAAAAATAACTTTTGTAAAAGTCTGCCAAGAAGTCGCTCCCAAATCTCGACTAGCATTGATGAGATTAGAATCCAAATCATCTAAGGCATTAAAAATCGGTAAAATCATGAAAGGAATTTCAATGTAAGCTGCTACTGCAATAAATGAAAAATCCGTAAAGAGAATTTGCTGGGCACCTAAGCCGATAAACTCAAGAAATTGGTTGATAGAACCATGTTGCCCAAAGATACCGATAAAGGCATAGGCTTTCAACAAGAGATTGACCCAGGTCGGCAAAATAATCAACATGAGCCACAATTGCTTATGCTTGAGTTGAGTTAGGAAATAAGCTGTCGGATAACTGACCAAAAGCGTTACAAAGGTGATGATACCTGCGTAGAAGATAGAGTTAAAACTCATCTTCAGATAGGTCATGTTTGGCGAATTAAAATAAGTTTGGTAGTTGGCCAATGTCGCATTCCCGTCAATATCAAAGAAGGACTTGTAAATGATGAGAGCGACAGGCGCTAAGACAAAGAGAAAGACCCATAAAGCGTAGGGAACCGCAAAGAGCCTAGAGGTTTTCTTCATTGCGTTCCTCCTCGATAGCATTGATCAAGCCGTCTTCGACTTCTTCTACCTCCACGTATTCTTCGATACGGGCATCAAACTCTTCTTCGGTCTCATTGAGACGCATGATATGGATATCTTCTGGCTCAAAGTCTAGCCCGATAACTTCACCAACAATGGCCTTGCGTGTTGAGTGAATCATCCACTCATTCCCTAAGTCATCATAGGCAATAATTTCATAGTGAACCCCACGGAAAAGTTGGGTATCAACTTTTACTTGCAACTTACCTTCTTCTGGCAGAGTAATCTGCAAGTCTTCTGGACGAATGACCACTTCAACTTCTTCATTTGGACGCATACCACCGTCCACTGCCTCAAAACGTTTACCGTTAAACTCTACCAAGTAGTCTTCTATCATCCGACCTGGCAAAATGTTGGACTCACCGATAAAGGTGGCAACAAAGTGGTTGATTGGCTCATCATAGATATCAACAGGCGTTCCTGACTGAACAATCTCGCCTTCATTCATGACAAAAATCCAGTCACTCATAGCCAGTGCTTCTTCTTGGTCATGGGTAACAAAGACAAAGGTAATACCTAACCGTTGTTGTAGTTCACGGAGTTCATACTGCATCTCAGTTCGCAGTTTCAAGTCCAAGGCAGAAAGTGGCTCATCAAGTAAGACCACACGTGGTTGGTTGATAATGGCACGAGCAATGGCAACTCGCTGGCGCTGTCCTCCAGAGAGTTTTTGAATGGCACGATTTTCGTAACCAGACAAGCGGACCATTTGCAAGGCTTCTGTGACACGTCGTTCAATTTCAGCCTTATCAATTTTTCGTAATTTTAGTGGAAAAGCCACATTTTCAAAGACGGTCATATGCGGAAACAGGGCATATGATTGAAAAACGGTATGGACATCCCGTTTATTAGTCGGCACATCATTGATACGCTGACCATCCAAATAAATATCACCTGAGGTGGCATCTAATAGACCTGCAATAATATTCAAAATCGTTGATTTACCAGATCCAGAAGCACCCAGAAGGGTATAAAACTTCCCTTCTTCTAGTTCGAAGTTGATATTCTTCAAGACAGTAGTTCCATTGTCTTCAAATACTTTGGAAACATCTTTAAATTCAATAATTGGCTTTTTCAATTCTCATAAATTCCTTCTTTTTTTGACAGAGCCATAAGGCTAGAGTGTATCAGCAACTTGGCCGATAATGCGAACTTCCCTCTCCAGAGTAATCCCTGAAGATTCTTTAACAACTTGAATCACATGGGCAATCAGGTCCTCGTAGTCTTTGGCTGTTCCATCAGCCACATTGACCATAAAGCCTGCGTGTTTTTCAGACACTTCTACCCCACCGATACGGTGACCTTTCAAGCCAGCTTCCATGATGAGTTGCCCTGCAAAATGTCCTAGCGGACGCTTGAAAACAGAGCCACAAGAAGGCAGTTCCAAGGGTTGCTTGAGCTCACGTAAATGTGTCAAGCGATCCATCTCCTGCTTAATCACCGTATGGTTACCCGGTTTTAAGGCAAACTTCGCCGAGAGGACAATGGCTCCATTCTCCTGAAGAATGGACGAACGGTAGCCAAAACGTAGATCCCGTCCCTCAATGGTTTCCACGTAGCCTGCTGGTGTCAACACCTGAGCAGACACGAGAATATGGGCAATCTCACCACCGTAGGCACCGGCATTCATATAGACAGCACCGCCGATACTTCCCGGAATTCCACAGGCAAATTCAAAACCTGATAGAGAATGAAAGAGAGCGACTTTAGTAGTCTCAATCAGATTAGCACCTGCTTCTGCTTCAATGGTATAACCTGAAACAGTAACAGAGTTGAGCTTGTCCATGCGAATAACAAATCCACGAATGCCACCATCACGAACGATAATATTGCTTGAATTTCCCAAGACCATCCAAGGAAGATTTTCCCGATTAGCAAATTCAACAATCTTGACAATTTCATAGCGGTTGCGTGGAAAGGCTAGATAATCCACCGCACCACCGACTTTTGTATAAGTATAATTTTTCAAAGGCTCGTCAAACCGAATATCGATTCCAACCAAGTCTTGCCTAATTTTATCTTTCATAATCTTCTCACTTTTGTTTATAAAAATACAGTTTACATTATACCAAAAAAACAGGCAGAAAACGATAAAAAAATAAAACCAGAGAAGATTTCTCTGATTTTATCTAAATACTTAGATTTTCCACTCGAACTCCTTCTGTATCGACTTGCAGGACGTGGACAGTACCATCTAAATCAAGTGAGTTGATAGTTTCTACCAAGCTGGCTTCCTTTTCCTTGCTGGCTAAGACCATGACAGTTGGTCCTGCACCTGATAGGTAGGTAGCATAGGCTCCTAGTTGACGACCGATTTGCTTGATAGGGTAAAATTCCTGCACAAGTTTTTGACGGAAAGGCTCATGGAACATGTCCGATTCAATAGCCTTCCCTGCTTTTTCTAAATCCCCTGTTAAAAGACCGGCAATAGCTACATTGGCAATACTACTTGCTGCAACGGCTTTTTTAGCAGACAGCTGACTAGGCAAGACGCCACGGCTTTCGCTGGTGCGGAGGGGGTAATTAGGAATAAAAGCGATGAAGCTTGCCGGCGGAAATTCTGTGACAACAGCTTCTACCTTCTTATTGACATAGCTAGAGATGACCAAGTTACCGAAAATAGCTGGGGCAACGTTGTCTGGGTGGCCCTCGATTTCAGTCGCCAATCGCAACTTTTCGTCGACAGTCAATTCTAGATTACCAAGTTGATTGGCTAACTCAATCCCTGCAACAATGACAGAACTGGATGACCCCAACCCTCGTGCTAAAGGCACCTCACTCGTCATCTTGATTCGATGAGGTTGTAAATTAGGAGCAAGCTTTAAAGCCGTTTTAATCAAAAGATTGTGCTTATCGGTTGGAACGTACTCTAAATCATGGTCAACAATCCACTCATCTGTTGCTTCCAAGACATCAATCACTAAATACTTGGATAAGGCTACACCGACAGAATCAAAACCGGGACCGATATTAGCACTGGTTGCTGGTACAGAAATTCTCATATTATTCTCCCAAAACCTTGAAGGTATTTTTCACAGTGAAATCAGCCGCATCGTCCAGCTTAACCGTCACATTTTCCAGCTGAGTCTTGCTCATACTATGTGTGACGATAACCACATTTGCCTGTTCTCCGTCGGCGGTTTGTTGTAAAATCTGCTTAAAGGAAATTTCCTCTGCATTGAAAATCTCTGCTAGACGCAAGAGGGTACCTGTCTTGTCTGGAGCCTGAATAGAGAAGTAATATTCGCTCTTAACGTCTTCTGGATTTGCCAAACGAAGTGGACGGCTATATTCATTAAAGGCCTTACCAACAGTTTGATCATTCAGACGACGAACAATACGTAGAATATCTGCAACAACACTTGTTGCAGTTGGTTTTTGCCCAGCACCTGGACCATAGTACATGGACTCGCCGATTCCAATAGATTGAACAAAAACAGCATTCATAACCCCGTTCACACTTGCTAACGGATGATTTTTTGGTAGGAAAGTTGGTGATACCTCAGCAGAAATACCAGAGGTGGTTTCTTGAATATCCCCCACTAGTTTAATTACATAGCCTAGTTCTTGAGCAACTGCTACATCTTCTGGTGTAATACCTGAAATCCCCTTATGCCAAACTTGATCAAAATCAATGGTCATACCGAAGGCAAATTGACTCAGAATAACAGCCTTGTAAGCCGCATCAATACCTTCAACATCATTGGTTGGATCAGATTCAGCATAACCCAATTCTTGTGCTGTTTTCAAAGCTTCATCGTAGGTCCAACCTTCATCGACCATTTTTGTCATCATAAAGTTAGATGTACCGTTCAATACCCCTAAAACACGCGTCACTCTATCGGATGTCAAGGAATTGGCCAGAGTACGCAAAATTGGAATACCGCCAGCTACGGCAGCTTCATAATAGAGAGCAACATTATGTTCTTCCGCAATAGCGCGAAGTTCACTACCATGGACAGCAAGTAAGTCTTTATTGGCAGTTACAACGTGCTTGCCTGCTTCAAGTGCACGCGTAATGAAAGTTTTAGCAGGCTCAATACGCCCCATAAGTTCAACAACAATGACAATCTCATCATCAGTCAAAATATCTTCTACACTAGTCACAAAATGATAGTCATGACCTGCTGCCAACAAACGTTCTTTTTCAGCTTCATCTTTAACCAAGACCTTAGCTACTTCAATCTCTTCTTTCGCAGCTTGAACAATCTTATCCTTGTTTTCTTTTAACAAAAATGGAACACCGCTCGCAACTGTACCAAATCCTAATAATGCGATTTTTACTGACATAGAAACTCCTTTAGATGTATTTTCATTATTATAGCACAAATTTTTAGAAAATTCTGCTATAATGAATGTAACAGGAAAAAAGGAGAGTTATATGGTCTACAGTCGTTCTAGTAGAAGAAAAAAGAAACAAAAAAATACAGCTTGGTTTACTGGACTCCTGCTTACAATTTTTCTTATTAGTCTAGCCAGTTTTATCTATTTTAATCGAGCTAGTCTTTGGGGACAAAACAACCAAGCCACTACTGTTTCCAGTAGCCAAGTCAGTACAACGACAACGACTTCATCAGTAGCTGAATCTTCTAGCAGTTCGAGTCAGGCAAGTACAGAGATTACTTGGGAACAACAAACAGAACCTGTCAAGGTCCCGATTCTCATGTACCATGCGATTCATGTTATGGCTCCAGAAGAAAGCGCCAATGCTAATCTTATTGTCGATCCAACGACATTTGAAAGCCAGTTACAAGCTCTTCAGAATGCAGGCTACTATACATTATCACCTGAAGAGGCTTACAAAGTCTTAACAGAAAATGTCCTACCTGCGGGTCAAAAAGTTGTTTGGTTGACATTTGATGATAGTCTATGGGATTTCTACGACATAGCCTACCCTATCTTGAAAAAATACAACATGAAAGCAACAAATAATGTTATCACTGGACGAACAGAAAGTGGTATGGCAGGCCATCTCACACTTGACCAACTGAAAGAAATGCAGGCCAACGGCATGTCCTTCCAAAGTCATACCGTCACTCACCCAGATTTAGAATATAGTACCATTGAAGCACAGACAACAGAATTACAGAATTCTAAAACCTATCTAGATACCAACCTCAACCAAGATACACTAGCTGTTGCCTATCCAGCTGGTCGTTATTCTGCTGATACTTTGTCAATTGCAGAAAATTCTGGCTATAAACTTGGTGTCACAACAAACGAAGGATTAGCTTCCGCTAGTGATGGTTTACTCACTCTCAATCGAGTACGCATATTGCCAACAACCACACCTGAAGTCCTCTTACAAACTATCGCACAATAAAACCAGCAGATTAAAAATCTACTGGTTTTTCTAATTCTTTAAAGAAATCGTTTAGAAAAGTTCTTTATAAAAACTGATTGTCTCTTCCAAGGTTGGCATGAAGGGATTACCTGGTGCGCAGGCATCAATCAAAGCGTTCTTAGAAAGATATTCGAAATCAAAGTCTTCTTCCTTGATATCCAATTCTGTCAATTTTTTAGGAATGCCAACTTTAGCTGACAATTCTTCGATTTGAGCGATAGCGTAGTCAGCACACTCTTCGTCAGACTTTCCAGTAATATCTAATCCTAAAGCTTTTGCAACATCACGGAAAGCTGCCGGCACACGTTTGGCATTTTCCCGTTCAATGATTGGCAAAATCATGGCACAGCAGACACCGTGTGGCAAATCATAAACTGCTCCTAATTGGTGGGCCATCGAATGCACATAACCAAGACCAGCGTTGTTAAAGCTCATACCACCGAGGAAAATAGCATGAACCATGGCCTCACGAGCCTCAATATCCTGACCATTTTCAACAGCACGAGGTAGGTACTCCTTGATGAGTTCGATAGCACCCATAGACAATTTTTTAGTCACTCCATAGGCACCTGGTGTTACCAAGGCTTCAATCGCGTGAGTCAAGGCATCCATACCTGTTGCTGCAGTTAGGGCTGCTGGTTTAGAAATCATGAGTTCCGGGTCATTGACAGACATAACGGCCAAACTGTTTTTATCTACCATAACCATCTTAACCTTACGGTCTTCGTCGGTAATTACATAGTTAATGGTAATCTCCGCAGATGTACCTGCTGTGGTATTGATTGCAACGACTGGCAGACCTTTTTTCTCAGATTTATGAAGTCCCTCATAATCCTGAGGTTGGCCTCCATTTGTCGCCATGATGGAAATACAACTTGCAGCATCCTGTGGTGAGCCACCACCAACCGAGATGATAAAATCACAGTCGTTTTCCTGCAAAACAGCTAGTCCGTCATAAACATTCTTGCAGGTCGGGTTTGGATCCACATGACTAAAAACCACATAATCTACACCCGCTTCATCCAATGGCTTAGTCACTTTTGGGAGAATATCACTTGTCAACAGAAACTCGTCTGTAACAAGCAGGGCTTTTTTATAGCCCAATTCTTTAACATAGCCACCAATTTCGTTGACACAACCGCGACCAATCAAATTGACCGCTGGAACGTAAAATGTTGCCATAGACAACCTCCTTGTAAAATATTTTTATTTTATTATATTGTTATTTCAATTATATTTTACAACTTTTTATGAGAATAATCAAGTGAATATGTGAAATTATGTACAAAAAAATATCCCTTGGAAAGTTTTTTATTTTAACATAAATAAAAAGATTGAAGAACGCGTCCATTTCGAACTCTTTCTTCAATCTAAGACCAGTCTTCTGATCCTCCTACCTATTACCGTACTTGCTCAAAGCGCAAATGAACAATAATTTTATCAGCATATCCATTACGCTCCAAATCACGTTGCAAGCGATAGGAAATATAATGCTCTGCAATTGCAATATAGCCAGCGTCTAATAAACGATGTTCCACTTGTGATTGTACCATGCTGATAGTCGGTCTCTCTGTATGTGCTTCCTCTAAATCTAATACAACTTTCTTGGTCACTTGCGCTAAATTCTGACGCCAAGTATCATCAATCACATAAACCGTTTGAGCCGCCTTGATAATTGCTTGATAAATTTTATCTGGATCAAATTCAACAATTTCCCCACTACGTTTGATAACTTGCATAAACAGCTCCTTTCTGGTTTTCAGTAAACCCTTTCATACTTATATTATCTAGGTTTTTATACATTTTGTCAAGTATTCTTTTTCATAAATTTTTCCTTGGCTTATTTTCGCTGAAAGCCCTTTAGTATGATATAATGGACCTATTAAAATGAAATAAGGAGAAAATCATGACGAACGCAATGCCTAAACGTCAAGAAATTGATGTACAACTCACTTGGAATACCGATTTGCTGTTTCCAACCCCTGAAAACTACAAAGAAAATTTAGCTGCCTACACTAATCAAGTTGTTGCTTTTGAATCGACGTACAAAGGAAAATTAACTGATAAAGATACCATTATTTCTGCTTTAACAGAATATGAAAAAATCGTTATTCTTGATAGCAGACTTTCTCACTATGCCTTCTTGCCTTTAGAAGTTGATAAGATGAATACTGAATTAGCGAGCCTGGCCAACGAGTACGACCTAGTTTCTGCTAAGACACGTCCTCAACGAGATTTTCTCTTTTCAGAACTTGGTCAATTAGATGAAGCCTTTCTTCTTGAATTAAAAGAAGAGCAACCACAATGGGCTGCATTCTTCGACAGCATTCTCCGTGACAAGCCACATCAACTTCATCCGCTACAAGAAGAACTCTTATCAAACTTTGCACCAACCCTTGGTCAGGCATACAACAACTACGGTGTGACCAAGTTTGAAGATATGACCTTTGATAACTTCGAGGCCAATGGCGAAACACTTGGTAATAGCTATGTGCTATTTGAAAATGATTATGAATTGAGCCACGATACAGAAATTCGCCGTAACTCTGCAGATGGTTTCTATTCAACCTTGAAAAAATACAAGAACACGACTGCTGCGACCTATTTGTCTCATATCAAAAATGAACAAATCGAAGCTCGCCTGCGTGGATTTGACAATACGATTGACTTCCTCTTGCACCGTCAAAACGTATCTCGTGACCTGTTTGACCGCCAGATTGATGTCATCATGAAAGAACTGGCTCCTCACATGCGTCGCTATGTGAAATTGGTTGCTAAAGCTCATGGTTTGGAAAAAATTACCCATGCTGACTTGAAAATCAGTCTACCTTCTGAATACAACCAACGCATCACCCCTGAAGAATCCAAACAATTCTTGATTGACTGCTTGGGCATTCTTGGTGAAGATTATGTGAAAATGATTGAACAATCATTTGATGAGCGTTGGATTGACTTTGCTCAAAACGAAGGTAAGGCTACTGGTGGTTTCTGTGCAACACTATATGATGGGCCATCTTACATCTTACTTTCATGGACAGGCTTGATGAACGAAGTCTTGGTATTGGCTCACGAGTTAGGACACGCAGGGCATTTCCAATTAGCTAAGAAACAAAGTGTACTCAGTTATGACCCGTCCCTTTACTTCATTGAAGCACCATCTACTGCCAACGAAGTCTTGACATGTAACACTCTTTTGAAAAACAACCAAGACCCTGGCTTCCAAGCTTACTTGATTAGTGAGTTGATCAGCCGTACTTACTTCCACAACATGGTGACTCACTTGCTGGAAGCTGCCTTCCAACGTGAAGTTTATACTCGTTTGGATAATGAAGAATACCTCAATGGTGATATTCTCTGCCAAATCAAGTTAGATGTGATTAAAGAATTCTGGGGTGAGGACTTTGAAATTGGTGACGATGCAGGTCTAATTTGGATGCGTCAGCCACACTACTACATCGGACTTTATCCATATACTTACTCAGCTGGTTTGACCATCGGTACTGCTATGGCAAAACAATTGGAAGAACATCCTGAAGAAGTTGTTGAAAAATGGTTGGAAACCTTGTCACTCGGTGCTAGCCTTTCTGCTCAGGACCTTGCAAAACACGCAGGTGTTGACGTTTCCACTGACCAACCACTTAAAGAAACTATTGCTTATGTCGGTTCCTTGGTGGATAAATTGGAAACACTCATCTAAGACACATAAAAGACTTGAACGTATTTGTTCAGGTCTTTTTGTCTATTCTTTCTTGATACCAATTTCCCACGTAGGTCAATTCATCCTGACTTAAAAAATGGCCCTTGTCAAAACGAGCTAGGTTGGTTCTGGGAAAAGCTGACGCTTGCCAGTCATCTACAAGATGTTCAAGAGCGACTTGGTCGACGAGTTGGTCATTCTGCCCCAGTGTAAATAAAATCTCTGCTCTGCTATTTTCCATAGGAAAAGCATAACCTAAGGCCGAAGGGTGGAGCAAGATATAATTGTCCGCCAGGTTTGACTGTTTGGTTAACAAGCCCATGATGAAGTTGGCACCGTTTGAGAATCCAACGAAGGTAACCTGCTGGTAGGGCTGAATATCTAAGTCCTGCCAAAAATCCAGAAAAGCCGACAAGTGCATTTCAAAATCGACAAGATCCAACTGACCGTCGATCAGCGGTGCAAAGAACCGCCTTTCCCTGCCTTGGCCCCAACTGCCATCGAAGGAAAGGACAGAAGCTTTTGGATCTAACTGTTGGCGCAGAAAGAGCATGGAGTCCTTGTTACCACCTGTGCCGTGGAAAAAGACTAATAGACGGGAATTCGTCCCATCCTCGAAATGATAGTTCATGCTAGTATCCTCTAGTATCGTTGTGAAAGAGATTCTTCAATTTCCTGTCGTTCCTCCTCAAAGAAACTTGGCAAAAATAGGTCTACCTGATCCAATTCTTCATTCTGAACTGGCATTTCCGCTTCGCGCTCACCAGCCATGGTTGCCACCTCAAACATAAGGTAATTGGGCGCTCGGAAGTACAAGGAATGCATGAAATCTCGATTGATAATTCCAGAATGTGGACGATTGATGAGATTTAAGCGGCTAATCAGGTCTTCCAAGTCGGACTCATCTAAGACACCAAATGCGATATGATGAATGGCCCCGACTCCCATCACACTGATTGGCGACTCTTGGTCAAGAATTAGATAAAGTCGATGTTGGAAGTTGTTATCAAAGAGAAGAGAAATCACTATCTTTTCCTCAAAGACAAATCGACTTTCCTCGACAAAACCAAAAGTCTCTGTCAGCAAAGATAACAACTCCTTTTCTTCACGAATTCGCATATGAAGACTGGCGATGCCAAGAATAGCGTATTCTGACGGAATGTCATCCGCTTCATACGGAAACATTTCTCCGATAACGTCATGATAGGTCAAGCCAAGCAACTGCCCATCTTCATCTTGGAAATTCAGAATATGCCCATTTCCAAAAGCCTGAATTCCTTCATTTTCCACTTCAAACTCTGTCAGTCTTTTCTGCCAAAATTCCAAGGAAGCAAAATCTTTGACCAGAAAAACAGTTCGTTCCAAACGATTGCTGCCAGATCGATGACTCGGATGATTGGGCATATCAAAAATAGTAAATTCTGTTCCGTAGCGACCCTCTTCATCACCGAAAAAGAGATGATACATGCTTGAATCTTCTTGATTGACAGTTTTCAAGGTCAATTTCAATCCAAGAATATGGTGATAAAAATGATAGGCTTGATGAATGTTTCCTACCAAGCTTGAAATATGATGAATACCAGTATTGTTCATAGCTTTACCTCGATATTTAATATGAATGCATTTTATCACTAATTAGTTATAAAATCAAGAAAAATGCACAAAGAAAACACCTGAATGACTTCAAGTGCTTCTAGGAGATTATATGAAAAAGATGATTTTATTATAAGGCACTTTCCTTAAAACAATCTAAACAAAAACAACTAGAAAAATATTCTAGCTGTTTGTTTCTATTATAAAAAGAATGATAGTATGAGACCACCTAGGATACCACCTACAAGGGCCGCAAGAATGTTATTGGTTGCTTTACCAACTTTTCCACCTCTGGCTGCTGAAGCTACGAAGACACCTACACCTGCAGCTAATCCCATATCGACCCATGCATCACCAGATTGAGACATTAAACCAACTCCGTGATTGAGGCACCAAACTGTACCAACAACCATTGAAGCTGCCAACCAGCCACCTATTGGTCCAAAATGTTCTACCATTTTCCCCCAGGTTAGTCGAATAACAAATGGGAAGACGAAGGCACCTACAAGTGTTGCTATTGCTTGTTGAATTGTCATGATTTCCCTCCTAATCTTTTTCCATATCTTCTTCAATCTTAGCAGCTACCAATCCACCGATAGTTGCACCAACAACAACCAATAGAATAGTAGGCAGAGAATCTGCAACGGTACCAAAACCTTTCATAAATGCATCTCGAAAAATACCGCAGATTGCAATCCCAAGCCCCATGTCAACGAAAGCTGAATCAGCATCATGTTTAATCAGACCTAGGTAGTGGTTCATGTACCACATTGGGCCGATGATGATAAATGCTGCGAAGAATCCTCCGATAATGCCATAGGCTTCTGCAAAGGCTCCCCAAACACTCATGACAATCATACCAGCTATCATATAGCCGATTGTTGAACGTAAAAATTTCATTCTTCTCCTCCAACATGTATTCATTAGTCAAGCTAATGATTTCTTAAATTTTAATTGCTTAGTGATTTCGAAATCACTTCTGTTTCCAGTATATTATTTTTCTTTTAGATAGGTCAAATCATTCTTATTAAGAGTAGCTATAAGCAAAGCTTCTTGCTGTGCAAGTTCATCTGCTGTCCAACTATAGTAAGCCGCCATTTCCTTGATAATTTCAGGTGCTACTGCATCCAATTGTTCCCTCATGAAGAGCATATAATTGGTACGGCGGAGAAGATAATCCACTACTGTCAAGGTCATTTCTTCCTTCATGGCATAGTGAAGTGAAAGCAAATCACGTTTGTTCAATCCAGACACAGCCTCTACTTTATGGTTCAAGGCAAATACTTTTGGCGCATTTGAACCGTACAAGTTAGCTAGATAGAGAGCATCATCGTATTCCAAACCTTTTTTCACACCTAATTGAGCCAAGTGTTCGATTTCTTCTGCTACATTAGCTGGGTTCAATTCACCACCAGATACAGGATAGGTCTTAGAATTGATGAGTTTAAAGCTACGACCATGTTCTTCTTTGAGGATGTCTGCTACTTTTTCAATTGCACCTTCAGCCATCTTACGGAAATCGGTAATTTTACCACCGGCAAGTGTGAGCAAACCATTCTCATCACGGTCAAGGGCAGAACCACGCGATACAGCAGACGGATCCAAGTGTTTTTCAGAAACGCTACCTTCCAGATGGGTCAAATCGTGTTCCACATCATCACGGGTCTTTTCATTGTTCAAATAACCTTTGACTGTTTCAATTAAGCTGTTGAAACTATCGTCGCTGAGTTTTCCATTGTTACCACCGTTGTAGTCAGAAGCACCATTTCCTGACAAGAGTGGACGAAGACCTGCCCAACCGCTCTCAATATCATCCAGGGTCAAGTTTGCTTCTGGGAAGCGATTATTAACAATATCAAGTAGGTAGTCAACGTCTTCTTGGGTTACCATTGGATTCGCCAAATCCCCAGTATAATCTGTATCAGTCGTACCAAAATATGTTTTGTTTTCACGAGGAAGAACAAAGACCATACGGCCGTCAGCATGACCAGTGTCAAAGTAAGTTGGTTGAGGCACAGACAAACGAGAGCTATCGACAACTAGGTGCACACCCTTGGTTGGACGCATCTGGAGAACACCTGAGCCTTCTCCTCCAAGGTTACGCACTTCGTCACTCCATGGTCCTGTTGTATTGATGACCAAACGCGCACGAATTTCAAAGGTGCTATCTGTCAGCAAATCACGAGCGACAATACCGACAACTTTTCCAGCCTCATCTTTGATGAATTTCTCCGCTTTGACACGGCTGGCAATCAAGGCACCATCTTTGGCTGCACGTTTGATATTTTCAATTACCAGACGAGCATCGTTGTTACGGAAGTCCAGATAAACACCGCCACCAAGTAGTCCTTCTTTTTTCAAATGTGGTGCTCGTTCCAGCACTTCTTCTCTTGTCAACACCTTATTGGCAAGATCCGTATTGTTAACACCAGCCAAGAGATCATAGAGATCCATAGCCACTTTCAAGCGGAAGAGGCTAAAAGTAGATCCTTCTTCATCATAGACAGGTAAGAGCATTGGATCTGGTTTTGGAATATGAGGAGCAATGTTTTGTACTACTGCACGTTCTGAAACTGTATCAGAAACTACCTCTACATCAAATTGTTTGAGGTAACGTAGTCCACCATGAACCAATTTAGTTGAACGACTTGAAGTTCCCTCAGCAAAGTCCTGCATTTCAATCAAGCCAGTTTCCATGCCACTAGCAGCAGCTTGGAGGGCTACACCAGCCCCCGTAATACCACCACCGATAACCAAAAGGTCCAACTGTCTATCCTGCATTTTTTCAATCGCCAAACGACGTGTTTCTTTTGAAAATTCCATGTTTTCACACTTTCTAACTTTTTACTCTTCATCCAATTGTGCAAATAATTGCGTTGCAGCAACAGCTTTTTTCCAACCCTTGTAGAGCTGTTCTTTGCGGGCTTCGTTCATAGCTGGCTGGAAGGATTGTCCAACTGCGTTTAATTCTTTCAATTCATCCAAATCTTTCCAGAAACCAACTGCAAGACCTGCTAGGAAGGCTGCGCCAAGTGCAGTTGTTTCCAAGTTTTTAGCACGGGCAATCTCGATACCAAGAATATCTGCCTGGAACTGCATGAGTAGGCTATTCATAGCAGCACCACCGTCTACTTTCAAGACAGAAATATCAATTCCTGTATCCAATTGCATGGTATCAATAACATCACGAACTTGATAGGCAATAGATTGAAGAGTAGCTTTCACAAAATCTTCCTTGCTTGTACCACGAGTTAAGCCAAAGACAGATCCACGCGCATCTGAATTCCAATATGGAGCCCCAAGTCCCGTAAAGGCTGGTACTACATAGACCTCATCATTGCTAGTAGACTTACGAGCAAGTTCTTCAGACTCAGGCGATGTTTCCACCATTCGCATACTATCACGCAGCCATTGAACTGCAGAACCAGCGATAAAGATTGAACCTTCTAGTGCATAGTAAACTTTTCCGTTAATGCCATAACCGATAGTGGTGAGGAGGCTATTTTCAGATAACTGCATTTCCTCACCTGTATTCATAACGATGAAGGAACCTGTTCCATATGTATTTTTCACCATACCTGGCTCAAATGCCAATTGTCCAAATAGGGCTGCTTGTTGGTCACCTGCCATACCAGAAATAGGAACTTCTGCTCCATAGAAGTGGAATGGCGCTGTTGTTCCGTAGATTTCTGAATTAGAACGAACTTCTGGCAACATAGCTTTTGGAATATTGAGGAGTTCAAGGATTTCATCATCCCACTTGAGTTCCTTGATATTGTAAAGCATGGTGCGGGCAGCGTTTGAGTAATCTGTTACGTGGCACTTACCATTGGTCAATTTCCAAACCAACCAAGTATCAATAGTTCCAAAGAGAATCTCACCTTTTTCAGCACGTTCTTGTGCACCTGGAACTTGGTCCAAAATCCACCGAACTTTTGTTGCTGAGAAATAGGCATCTACTACAAGACCAGTCTTTTTATGAATCAAATCCGCATGTCCATCCGCCTTTAACTGATCAGCAATATGTGATGTTTGACGGGATTGCCAGACAATGGCATTGTAGATTGGAAGTCCTGTTTCTTTGTCCCAAACAACTGTCGTTTCACGTTGGTTAGTGATCCCAATCCCTTCGATCTGGTCTGGACGAACACCACTTTCTATAAAGGAACCTGCAATAACAGACTGTACAGAATTCCAAATCTCATTGGCATTGTGCTCTACCCAACCTGGTTTAGGGAAAATTTGCGTAAATTCTTTTTGGTAGCTACCAACTTTTTCACCTTTTTTGTTAAAGATGATGGCGCGTGAGCTTGTTGTACCTTGGTCAATGGCCATAATGTATTTTTCTGCAGACATTTCCTGTCCTCCTTGTAGGTTTATCTTATTTTTGAAAGCGTTTCCGACTTCCTTGTGATTTTATTGTAATCTATTTTTCAAAAATAATCTTATCAATTTTTTTATAATTTCAAAAAAAACTGATAAAGTTGTCTTTTTGCGACAAAAGAAAAACTTCCTAGGAAACTAGAAAGTTTATCACCGCCGTTCAATCCGAAACTGCTTGCGTTCGACCAAACGTTTAGACTGTTCCAACTTGCGCTGATGAATGGTCTGAATAAGGCTCTTTATATCCTTCAACTCCTGATCAGTTGGCAATCCATAGATCTGATAAGATGGATCTTGCTGCCAAGGATAATCATGGCAAATAACCAAATCATAGGATTGGTCTGATTGGACAGGCTCGATTTGAATTGACCGATTTCGTTCTAAGGACTGACATAAGACATGTAAAATGGGAGAACTAATGACAGACGGATAACTGGAGGCCCACCCAATTTTCACCATGGTTGGCTCCACCTGCATAAAATATGAAAATAATTGTGTCAAGGATAGCAAAAGGCTGGTGGCTGGGGCTTGCCTTCGCCCAAAAATCTCCTCAGATACATGGTGCAAGATACTAGAAGCAGCCTCTTGCATGAAAGAATCATAACTAGCCAACTCATCAAAGCCACTATCGATGCAGGAAATGAAAAAATAGAGCTGACTAAAAACCTGATTGAGATGATATAGTTCGCCTTCTTCCACTGTTAAATCTGTCTTCAAGAGAATTTTTACCCGTTGAAAGGCCCAACTAGTTGCTTCCATAATGGGTCCACCGAAGCCCAAGACCTGTTCTAATTGATGGGCTGCCACTATCCCTTGGCTAAACAAGAAGGCAAAAACAGACATAGTGTCCCCCTCTTGAAAGGAAGCAGATGCTTGCTGGCGTAAGGTTAAAAAGAGCTGGCGTAAATGACGGTAAAATTTATGTTGCTCATAGGGAGCCATTAACTGATAAACTGCCTGGAAATCCAAATCCTTCAATCGCATTCTTTTCTGGACAATCATCAACCAGAGAGCCAACTGATGGGCCTGTCGAGGATTAAACTGGGATTGATAAAAGCGTTCAAAAATCGGCAGATGAGCAAGTTGCTCCCTAAAGACCCGATCTTGTTCTAATTCCTTGAAAGGCCTAGTCAGCCAGAATAATTGATAATAAAAATAGCGAATTTGCAACTCACTACCCCGCAAACGACCGTTCCGTATGCTCACCTGAAACTCTTTCAGAACTTTGTTTAATGTCGAAAGGTGTCTGTTCAAAGTAGCTTCACTCAGCAATAAATCTTGAGCTAGCATAGGGATAGAGCATTCGTTTTTATCAAAAAAATAAAGTAAAATCTGGTACTTGATACTGGTTCTAAAGAGATAGGCAAACAGGTCTTGGCTGGATAAATTAGCTCCGCGTTGTAAGACAATTTCCTCTTCTTTAATCTGAAAGACAAGACCAAACTGCTCCTCTTTAACCTCTTCAGAGAAACTTTCTATATAGCGTAACAAGGTAGATTTAGACAGATGGAGCTCCTGGGCAACTTCCTTTATTCCAATAGGTGCAACGGACTTGCGCAAGAGAAGAAAGAGCTGGTAAATAGCGCGCTCACGTTTTTCTAATAATTCTAGAATATGCACACAATCACCACCTATTCTTGATCAGATTTTTGCCAGAAATACTGATTGGCTGCTTCCATAATGAATGGTTGCAGATCGGTTCTACCAGGCAAACAAAGCCAAGATTCTTGTAACAAGTCCTCAACTGTCATATTTTTTGAAATAGCTAGTGCCAATACATTCATCTGTGCCATGTGGTCAGAGGAAGATACCAATTGACCACCAAGAATACGTCCATCCCCTCGACTGACCACCATTTTGAAGTCTATTTCTTTCTCATTCCACTGGCTGAATGGTTGCTGGATGCGAATAGTGTCTGTGTCCAACCACAAGTTTGCTTCCCTTTCCGTCAGTCCTACGCTAGTCAGATTATAGCCAAACACATGGGTGGAAACAATGCGTTGAACAGGCTTTAAGCGCTTTTTCTTAGCCAGAAGATTTTCAGCAACCAGACGTCCTGTCAACATAGCGTGGTTGATCATAGGCAGGTAGGCCTTCCCAAACATGGTAACTGGCATCCGAATTAAATCCCCTACCGCAAAAATTCCAGATTGACTGGTTTCAAGATAATCATCCACCAGAATACTACCATCTGTATGCAGGTCCACTAATCCTTCTACCAAATCTGAATGGGGCCTAAAATTGGTACCTAAAAGAACAAAGTCTGACAGATAAGTTCCCTGCAAACTGTTTAACTGGACTTGACCCATCTCATCCAAGTAAACTTCATTAACCGTTTCCGAAAAATGATAGTCGAGGTCAATTCGATCAAACTCTTCCCAGATAAAATCTACCATGTCTTGATCGAAATACTTGGCTAGGGGCCATTCTTGTGATTCTATTAACCTGATTTTAATCGGTAAACGACTGAGAGCCTCTAGACTTTCAAGACCAATTTGACCAGCTCCTATCACTGTTACTCTTCCAGCCTCTCCAAGCTTTTCTAAGCTCTTTTTGGCTTGACCAAGGGATTTAGTTGTCAAAATTTTTTCTGAAAGATCAACCGACTGATGTTCCCAAACTTGTTGAGCTCCCATGGCTAAAATAAGATAGTCGTAGGATAATTCCTGCGTGCTTTCTTCTTTTTTTAGCCTTATTTTTTTAGATGCGGCTTCTATGGAAATGCATTCCCATCCAAGTAAGAAATGAACTGCCGACTGCTCTAGCCCCTCAAAATAGCCAACCCTCGCTTCTTCCCAGCTTGAAATTTCTCCTTTTACTTTCCAATTGAGCGCATTGGGAAAATAACCGATACTTTCTTCCTTATCAATCAAGTAAATCGTCGCTTGTGGATAGCGTTTTTGGCATTCCATTGCGGCTGTCAAACCAGCAAATGAAGCACCAATAATTACAATATTCATCCTGATTCCTCCCTTATCCTCCATTATAGCATTAACAGGGCAAATTCTTATTGAAAAGGTTTACATATCCAAACAAAAAGCACACCTATTTTATGATGTGCTTGAATAAATCTAAATAAAACGTCGAAAATGGCAGCTGACGCCCTGGATGTCCTCATATTTGAGTTTTTAGGCTCGGGTTAAAAACGTCCAGCGGACGTTGCTCGCTCTCTTATTTCAAGGCTCACGTTAAAATAGTCACTCCCCTGACTGTCCTCGCTTTCGCATTTCTTGGCTCGGGTTAAAAATGTCCCCCAGACATTTTTAATAATCCGGTCGTACAACTCCTGTTACGGTCGCTTTGGTTGCTTCGTAGTCTCCGTCCACTACGACTTTGATAATGCGTTTGGCATCTTCTTCTGGGCATGGTACCAATGGTAAGCGCAACGGGCCAACTTCAAATCCCATATAATTAAGAACTGCCTTAACAGGAGCAGGACTTGGATAAGAGAAGAGGGCATTGACTTTAGGAATAAATTTGCGTTGAATAGCTGCTGCTGTTCGAATATCTTGTTGTTCGATAGCCTCGATCATTTCATACATCTCATCACCATTTGTATGAGAGGCAACAGAAATTACGCCATCAGCCCCCAAATTCATAGCATGGAAGGCATCACCATCTTCACCTGTATAAATCAAGAAATCTTCTGGCTTGTTTTCAATCAAGTAAGCCATATTGGCAAGGCTAGTACACTCTTTGACCCCAATGATATTTGGATGTTCTGCCAAACGCAACATGGTTTCTGGTGTCATTTCGACCACGACACGACCTGGGATGTTGTAGATAATGATTGGTAAATCAGAGGCATCCGCAATAGCCTTGAAGTGCTGGTACATTCCTTCTTGAGAAGGCTTGTTGTAGTAAGGCACGATGGCAAGACCTGCCGCAAAGCCTCCGAATGCCGCTACTTCCTTAGCAAACTCAATCGAATCGCGCGTATCGTTTGTACCGATACCTGCAATCAAAGGAACGCGGCCATTGACAATCTTTTGAACTGCCGCAAACAGTTCCAACTCTTCCTCGTGAGTCAAGGTTGGACTTTCAGCAGTTGTTCCTGCCAACAAAATCCCTTCCGTATGGTGAGCCAATAGATGCTCAACCAACTCTGGTAAAACATCATAGTTTATTGCACCGTCCTCTTTAAAGGGCGTAATCATAGCCGTAATAATTTTTACATCACGCAAATCTTGAATAGACATAGGTTACCTCTCTTTTCTTGCCAAAAAAGGCTGATAGCAGCCTTTCAGTGTTTATATCAACAATAAACTTATTTCAATTCAAATTTCAATTCCGCAGTTGGACGAACCAAGCCGCGCTCATGAAGGGTTTCAGCGATTTGAACAGAGTTCCAAGCTGCACCTTTGAGCAGGTTATCAGAAACCACCCACATATGAATACCGTTATCCTTGTCCAAATCCTTACGGATACGGCCAACAAATGTATCTCGACTACCAACAGCATTGACAGCTTGTGGATAGATTTGGTTAGCTACATCGTCTTCCAAAACTGCACCTGGAAAGGCTGCGATAGCTGCTTTTACATCATCAATCGGTGCGAGTTCTTTTGTTTCAATATAAACAGATTCCGAGTGAGCAGACAAAACTGGAATACGAACGCAGGTAGCAGAAACAGCAATGCTATCATCTTCCATAATCTTCTTAGTTTCTTTTGTCATTTTCATCTCTTCGTAAGTGTAGTCGTTATCAGTGAAGAGATCGATTTGCGGAATGGCATTGAAACCGATTGGGTAATGTTTCTTATCGCCACCAGAAGGAAGAATGTTTGCTTCAACCGCTTTTGGTTCAACACCATCATTCAAAACAGCACGCAATTGAGCTTGAGTTTCTAGAATTGCTCCCATACCAGCACCAGAAACAGCTTGATAAGTCGATACGATAATTCGCTCCAAGCCCCATTTCTGACGAACTGGCTCCAATGCAACCACCATCTGAATGGTTGAGCAGTTAGGGCAAGCAATGATACCATTGTGGGCATCAAGTGCATGCGCATTGACCTCTGGCACAACCAAGGGAACATCTGGATTCTGACGGAAATAAGAGGTATTGTCAACCACAACCGCACCTGCTTTTACTGCGTATGGCGCGTACTTAGCAGATGTAGAGCCACCAGCTGAGAAGAGAGCAATATCCACACCTTCAAAAGCTGTTTCTGTTGTTTCTTCAATGACAATATCTTGTCCCTTAAACTGCAAGGTCTTGCCTGCTGAACGAGCAGACGCTAAGAAACGCACTTTCTCAATTGGAAGCGTTGACTCTTCCAACATTTTAATCATTTGGGCACCAACTGCACCAGTCGCACCAACAACAGCTACTACATAAGCCATAAGTATCTCCTTTATGTCAATTCTTCAAAATTTTCTAAAAATTTTATATTTACTTATTATACCATAATTTCAATAAATGGAAAGACTAGAATATAAAAAAGCCCACCTTAAAGGTGGGTAAGGGCATCGTTTCCGACGAGAATAGCCGGTTCACACAACTATCCAAGGTCCGCTCCTGCGTTTCAATTAAATGAAGACCTCCCTAGCGTCGAAGGGAGTGGGAAAGAACTCAACCAGTCAACCAAGAGTTCGTCTTCCCACCCCCGCACAGTTGATTAGGTCAGATTTGGAGTGCAAAACACGAACAAATCTGCCAATCAACCACTGCGCTGAGATGTTGACACGAACTCTTAGGAGCGTGCTGAACTTTAATCACCACCCACTACTCGGCTCATCGCATGAATCTATTCTACCACAAACTGAAAGATTTGCAAGTCCATCTACTCAAGACGTTCTTGAATCGTTACCAGAACCTTATCACCTGCCTGTTTTCCAATGGCAGCTCGAATAGCTTTCTGGACACCAATGATATAGCAGATATTGCCATCTTTATCTTTAATACCCATGTTGACAATCGAACCATCATAAGGATAGCCATCAAATGTTGCATGCACTTTTACTCTGCCCTTGCCAAATTCCTGACGAATATCGTAGGGAAAAATGACATAGGCTCCACCCTTATCTGGAACAGGATGAATGACTGCCTCAAATTCATACATCTTAGACATAGCCACCTCCTAGATATACTTACTTGCTTCACGAATGGATAGTCCTGCCATTTGACTGCTATATTGAGCTAAAAAGTTTCGCACCCAATCGGGATTGGTTTTGGAATAGTCTCGCAAACTCCAGCCAATCGCCTTATTGATAAAGAATTCAGTCTGATTGAGGTTGTTGACGAGGATTTTCTCCAGGAGCTCCGTGTCTGTCTTTTCTTTTTGTAATAACTGGTGGTCAATGGCGATTCGTCTCAACCAGAAATCATCATCAAGACTCCATTCTAAAATCGTCTGCTTGGCCTCTGGATTGTCCAAAGCAATCTTGCCAACTAACTTGTCTAAACCATCAATGCTATCCCACCAAGACTTGGTTTGGGCCAGCTGTTTCAGTCGAGGAAGGTCAGCTAAGACCAAATCTTTTTTCTTGGTAACTAGATAATCAATGGCTACATACTGAAATTCACGGTAGGGTTTGGTCCAACAAGTCTCTACAAAATCCCAGTCAATACCTGAAGCTTTGAAATCCTTGAAGAAAGCTTTAGAAATCTTTCTCCGTTCCGGTGTCCGAACACCTAAAAAGTCAAAGTGATCTTTCATATAGGCTTTCATGGGCTGGGCTTGACTTGAATCTGCCACAGCCAATAAGCGTTTTTCTAGTTCTTTAATATCCATTCGAGCCACCTACTAATGATTTTTGAAGCCAAACAATGTCATGCCATCTCCCGAATTTATAACCAACCTGTTTGAAATGAGCTACTTGTTCGTAGCCCCTCTTCTCATGGAGGGAAATGGAGGCAGGATTTGGCAGAGAAATGCAGGCCAAGAAATTCTTAAAACCACGCGCCGTCAAGTCCTCTTCCAAGGCATCATAGAGCATGGAGCCGATTCCTTTTCCTCGAGCTTCTTGCTGGATATAGACAGATAATTCCACCGTCCAGTCATAGGCAGCTCGGGCATAATAGGTTGAAGCGTAGGCATAACCAAGAAGTTTTCCTTCTTCTACTGCGACCAGATAGGGAAACTTCCCCAAGGTCTTTTCAATCCTACTTGCAAATTCACCCACAGTCGGTACTTGAGTCTCAAAGGTAATGGCTGTCTTTTCTACATAAGGAGCATAAATTGCCACCAGGTCTGCAGCATCCTCTAGCCGTGCTGAACGAATTTCTATCATTTAGTTCTCCAATAATTCTCTATCATAAATGGTATAGTCACAACGATAGATGACCAAACGCTTACCGTCAATCAAAAGCTCGGAAGTTTTTGGTGCATCAGAAGCGTAAAGTGATACCTTATCCCCAGCATAAGTTGCGAGTGGTGTACCATTTTGCGAACGAATCAAGACCACCTTGGCCTTACCAGTAAAATCATTCTTGAGACTGGAAACCATACGATTGACCAAAGGAAGAGCGTGATCATAATTGGTCACATCAACAGTCGTCTGGTACTTAGCATAGAGATCCTCCAGCCCTTCTTCCGATGCAATCAAAGAGGACCCGACATGGTCAATCTCATATTCACCAAGTGTCACCTTCAAAACAGACGAATCTGCATTGGAATTGCCTTCGGCATCCACAGAGTCAAATTCCTCGTTCCGCGAAATCGACAAGGACTTACCAGACATTTCATCTATTAACTGAGAATTCTCATCAAAGGTCCGAACAGTCATCTCCAAGCCAATCCACTCTTCCTTGGTATTCTTCCACCAGTTAGCAATAGACTGACAGGCAGATAGAGATACCAGACTCACCAACAAAACAGCTGAAACTGCAAGTTTTTTATTCCACTTCATATAACACCTCCAAAATATGATACCTTATTGTAACATGGAAAAGGTTAGGTGGTATAAAAAATCTAACTGTCTTTTATAAATAATCAGGCAACCATAAGCAGTTTTACTTTTTTTCAAATTGAAAAAGAATAAAACAATCTCATTTGCATCAAAAAACTTTTTAAAACTTGTAAAAAGAAATCTGTGGCAACTTTTAAAATTTTAAAACGCATCATTTTGTTTGAAATACTACTTTTAAAAATTTATAACATTCAACTTACTCTTGAGAAACATCTTTTCAAATTTTAAAAAATTTTTCAATTTTTGCACGTTTTTGATTTTCTTTAACGAATAAATAGATAACCGGATAAAAAAATAAAGCGAGGTATATTAAATGAAAATCCGAATCCCATTATACGCCCAACATTTGAATCAGGCAGAGTTTGTTCAACTCATGAACAGCACAGTCGATACCCTAAAACAGTATCGTTCTTCAAGCAATGATCCTATGGTTGCTGATCTGACACAACGTTTAGAAGATTCCTTACCCTTGATGAAAGAGAGTCTCAAACAGAAACGAGGGTCTGACTTAACCAAAGAACTAAAGCAAGCTCTTAAAATCCGAAATATTGATTTTGCGGCCTTTGTAGGTGGTCTCAAACTCTTTCAAAATGCTCGAACAGATGAAAAGTTAAAGGCCTATCGCCTATTACAAGAACTGGTCAAATTGTATAAGACTGCTCCTACTGCAAATATGCAAGAATCATCTGCCTTGATTGATTCCCTACTCGCACGACTCGCACAAACACCTTACTCTGAAGCAGTCACCTTGCTAATGTTAGAGGAAGTTGTCGCTAATCTGCGTGAGAGTCAAGAAAAATCCTATAGTCTATATCTCCAACGCAGTCAAGATACAAGTACACGTGTCAAGATTGATAGTGCCAAAATCCGTAAAACCATGCTCAAAGACTATGTTCTTCTATATAACCACTTGGTCAATAAGATAAGTTATAATGCCGACGCTAGTGAGAAGGTCATCCTACAAGTCCTAAACGACATTCGCCAAGGTTTTTCAGAACGGAATAGACAGAAATCCAAAGTTGAAGCGAATGCTACTGCAATAGAAATTATAACAACTTTACCACAAGAAAAGGAGTTGGAGACAACATAAAAAATGTCCCCCTAGTCGAAAAGATTAGGGGGAATTTAAGTATGAACAGAACTCTAATGGAGCCTAGAAAAATATATTATTTTTCTTAATCAAAATACGGTAGTTCAATGTCATTAGTTAGTATTTTTTCAACAATTTTATTATCAAGTAATGCTGTAAATATCTTAATTTGTCGAGGAGAAATAATAACATTTTCATTAAACATCTGTCACTCCTCCACCTTCACCTGTCCATTCATGAGCATTGGCAAGAGCCAATCACGGAGTTGGGACAGTTCTTGGTTTTGTTGTTTCAAATCCAATTGTTGCTTCAATATAAGGGATATACGATTATGAATCTCATCTATTAAATCATTTGGAGGAACAATTATCATAGCTTGTTTCAGATGATCTTGAGTAATATGTCCCATAGTTGTTTTTCTAAGTTCAGCAATGGTTTTGAACACTTTCAAGTAACTTCTTAACTCATTATAAATAAAAGATTTTGGATATTTTTCTGAGGTGACTTTAAAAATATGTTGATTTAGAGCCCCTTTCTCCCCTCCCCAAAGTATAACTTCTAAAGTTGCTGACCATGAGAATAAAATATCACCAGCTTCAATAATAGCTTCTTTAGGTATAGTAGTGCTTGCTTTTTCTGTATCTTTTGAAAAACCAGAAAACATTTCTCTAATTTTTATTACTGGAAGACTTTCATCAGTTTCAGATGCTGGTCGAAATTTTTGCATAGCTAAACCATTATAAAAAGTAGCAATATTCCATAACGAATCCACTCCCCACCCTTCTGGGATTTCTCGTTTGAGTTGGTCATTATAGACCATTTTACCACCAGAGGACTTGTAGGGCTTACCATTTTCATCAGGGAAATCAAACTGCACAAACCAATAATCATAAAGCGTCTTAGCCATCGCCTCCAACTCTTCGTTGATTTGGTTATTCAGAGCGATTTTTTGGTCGAGAATTGATAAAATAGACGAGAGTTTAACTTGATAATTTTTATCAATAAAAGCATTTACTTTTAATGGATGTAAGTGATTACGGTTCATGGTTGGAACGCCCGAACCAGTTTTAAAATCATTTAATTTTAAATGTTTTAAAAGATAATATATGTATTTCCTATCATTTCCTTTAAAATCTTTAACAAAAAGAGTTGTATTATGTGGATAAAAGTTTTCATTCAAATAATGAGGTATTCCCACAGTTCCACTCCGTCCGATTGTTATTCCTGGTCCCTCAACTTTATAATCGATATGATATCCCAATATTCCATTTGAAGACTGTACAGGATAAGGACCGTTCCTAAACTCAGATTTCGGTAAATCATACCCCCTTTGAAACTCAATCAAATCTCCAAGTTCACAAGTTTTAACCTCACTCATACCTCACCCTCCTCAGCTGCTCTGCTATTTCCTTTTCCAATTCATGGGATTGGGCAAAGAGGCTGGCTAGACGGTCTTGGTAGCCCTGCATTTTTTCTTCAAATTCTTCTTGGCTAATATCAACGTAGTCAATCTTGATGTCAAAGTACTGACCTGCACTGAGAGAATAGTTCTTGGCCTCAATCTCCTCATAGCTGACCTTGACAGAGAAGTCTTCGACAACTTCTTTGTTAATGAATGTCTGAATGATTTGCACTTCTTCTTCTGGGCTAAGGACGGTCTTTTGGTTCTTGCCCTCCTTGACCTTGGTTCCCAGATTAGAAGCGTCAATCAAGACCACATCATCCTTATTCTTCTTGTCAATAAAGAGGATAGAGACATTGGTGCCTGTGGTCGCAAAGATATTGGACGGCATGGACACAACTCCTGCCAGCATCTTCTCATCGACTAGGTGCTGACGGATTTTCTTGTCAATACCTGACTGAGCAGTGATAAATCCTGTCGGCAAGACAATAGCTGCCTGCCCGTCTTCCTTCAAACTATGGATAATATGCTGGATAAAGAGTTGGTAAATGGCCATACTATCTTTTTTCTTGTTGGGAATCTTTGGCACACCAGCAAAAAATCGTTCACTACTATTTGGCAGGCTTTCTACCTGATCTCGCCACTCAGAAAAATCTAGTTTGAAAGGAGGATTGGACACGATATAGTCCATCTTCTCCACGTGACGATTGTTGAGAATAGTATTTCCCTGTACAATATTGTGAATGGAATGCTGCAAGCCATTGAGAATCAAGTTGAGACGCAAGAGATTAGAGGATTTTTGAGAAATGTCCTGACTGTACACACTGGTACGGTCGGTACCAATCTGGCTAGCTAAGTTCATCAAGAGAGTCCCTGAACCAGCAGAAGGATCGTAGATTTTGACGTTACTTGGTTGATCATTTCCCACCAAAATAGCCGCGATGATTTTGGCAACAGAGTGAGGTGTGTAGTATTCCGCATACTTTCCACTATCCTTGTTGTAGTCCTTAATGATGTACTCAAACAAGGTAGAGAAGAAGTCAAAGCCCTGTGAAAAGATCTGCTGGTCAAATTTAACACGCGCCAAGAGATTGATAATAGAAGCCGCCACTTCATTTCGCTTGCTGGCATCAGAAATGGTATCCGTAATCAAGCGTTGATCAAAGAGGCGAATATCTGTTCCACCATCCGTATGAACTGAGAAAATAGCATTGTTGTCAATGGCAATCTGATTGAGCGTTTGTTCAAAAATCTCAGAAAAATCTGCTTGGTTCTGTTGACGGTGTAAGCTTTCAATCAATTGTTCAGGTTTTAGATGAGCAGTTTTAGTCCCAATATCGTCTAAAAACCAGTCATAATCCTCTTCAGAAAGGTCCAAAAGACCTTGATAATCATAGTTATTGTCAACGACTAAGGCTTCGTAGAGAAACTTATCATTTAAAAACTTATATAGGAAGGACTGGGTCAAGAGTTTATACCCTCCTGCTTCACCCCATAATCCTGCATTGGTTAATACTGCATTGAGTTCATCTACCAAGCCTTTTACTTGGCTTTGTACCTGTACGATATAATTGTCTTCCATTTGGTTAGTATTCTCCTTCATAGACTTCCATCAGGGAACGAATCAACTTATCATAATCGACTCGTTTGAGTTGCTTCCCTACTTCTGTTTTCTTCATTTCTTCACGGGCTAGGCGCTTGATCTCCCCTTCCAAATAGGCTTCGTTGTCTAGGATTCCTTGGTTGAGTCCGATTTGATAGTCAATCAATGGCTTGGCACCTTTTAATACTTGATAAATTGCTGGATAATCACTCACTACGGTGGATTGAGTAACTCGTTTAAAAGTACGGGCTGACATGCTATCTCCACCAAAGTTCATAGCCAAACGATTCATCCGTGATTTGTAATCCTCTACAGAGTCGAACAAGCTTTGGTAGGCCTGTTTGGTCTCCTTGATACGTTCCAAGCTGTATCCTTCAACTTCCTGTGTCATGTGTTTGTTAAGAACGCGTTGGAACTCTTCAAATAGGCTAACCCACTCTGGATCTTTCTCGTCCCTACGTAGATTGATACTACTGGCCACACGACGACGGATGTCATCAAGATCATTGGCCGCAAGGCGCAACTCCTCTTCTTTGATCTTTGTAAAGCTAAAGCTAGTTTCAGACATGGCAAGATTTAAGAGTTGTTGGCTGGAAAAACTATCTGGTTTATCAATCAAACTCAAGGTCAATAGTCGGCGAGATAACATATTCAAAAGGCTGGCAATTTCTCCCATATTGACCTGCTCGATGACTTCATGATAGCCGTGTAGGCGTGCCATATTGTAGTACTGGCGGATGGTCTCTAGAGACTTTCTAAGGGCAATCAGCTCTTTCCTATCCTTGACATCATCAATGGCTTTACCGAAAAATTCTAAGTTATCCGTAGGATAGTTCATCAGAACGCGATTGGAGCTTGCCAGCTGGTCTTGCACTTCTTCCGGTGATACAAAAATAGTTCCGAAAGGATTGTCTCCGTCTTCTTCTGTCAAAGCTGTCTGGTATTCCCGATTGAGCTCCTCCAGATAGGCTTTATTGGTCTTATCAAATTCCTTGGAAATATCCGCAAAATCAATGACATAACCAAAAGCATAGTCTTTATAAGGACGGTTGACACGGGTTAAGGTCTGCAAGAGATTGTGAGCTTTGATTTTGCGTCCTAGATAAAGACGTTTCAGCCTTGGTGCATCAAAACCAGTCAAGAGCATGGAGTAGACGATGACAAAGTCTGTCAGACCGTCTTTGAATTTATCCACTTCTTCTTTCTTGTATTCCTTATCCCCTGCATCATGTAAAATCAAGGTTGAAGTAAACGATGTCAGACCTGCTTTTCTGCGTTCTTCTAACTGTCTGTGCAATTCTCGGGCTTGTTCAGAGGAATCACAGACCACCATGCCTCCAATGGACTGGTCACTAAAAAGAATATCCCGTGCTCTTCCAAAATCATCAAGAATAAAGTCTAGCATTGGAGAGACATAACGTGGGTGGGCAAATATAGCTTTCTTATCCAGCGTTCCCTTTTGAATCTCCTCATGCACTACTTGCAAGGTCTCTTTATAGGAGGTTTCGATATCTTCTCGCATCAGGCGCAGGGTAAAACCGTCAGCAATGGATTGGTTGTAATAGTATTTGTGGATATAATCTCCAAAGATATCACGAGTCGTTACAGCTGTTTCCTTGGTTTTTCCGTCAGCCTTTGTCGCTATCAATGGTGTTCCTGTCAGAGCGATTTTGACAGCCTCTTTATCTGCATTATACAGATTTGGCAGATAAGAACCTCTTTCATTGTAAGAACGGTGAGCCTCATCAATGAAGTAAATATTTTGGCGATTTAAGTCATAACCTGAATGGTCAGTCAAATCAGAAGATTCTTTGAATTTTTGGATATTGACAACAGACACATCATATTGGTCTTGGATTTGATTTAGCTCTCTCGGATTGTTAATACGTTTGACCTTCAGACCACGCTTGCTAAATTCCTTATAAGCCTGATCAGCTAAATCCAATCGGTCTACCACAAAGTAAAACTGCGGTACAATTCCTTTTTGGGCATAAAAATCCCTCAAATAGCGGATATTGAAAAAGGCCAAAGCAGTTTTTCCAGAACCTTGTGTATGCCAGATAACCCCCTTCTTCATCCCTGCTTCCAACTCTCTCTCAATCGCCTTGGTCGCAAAATATTGCGGATACCGCATGGCGTGTTTTTGGAGTTGCATCTGTCCTTTTTTATCTCGTTCTTCCACATAGACTAAACCATAGCGAAGCATGAAAAAGAGACGTTCCCTTTGATAAAGGGAGGTCAAGAAGGAGTTACATGGGCTAGCTGGGTCTAAGTTGGTTCGAAACTCCGCCTGTGACTTTAAGGCAAAGCGATTGACATCTGTGAGAACCAAGTCAATCATCTCCTCTGTTAAGCTAGACAGGCTGGACTGGACTTGGCCCTCCTGCTCTTCCTTGAAAGAGTTGAATTTGGTACCAGAATAGGCATTGGTACAATAAAATGACCCTTGTAACTGCTGACCTTGGCTATCATCGTAGGGCAGATTGTCTGAAATAGCGATGAGTTGAGTGAGATTGTTAAAACGTCTGAATTTTTTATTCTCAAAGCGAAGCTTGGTGCGTTCTTTTTCAGACTGAATTCCTGTTTTTCCGTCACGAATAGCATCGGGTTGCTTGACTTCGATGTAACTAAGAGGGAGGCCGTTGATAAAAACGGTAATATCAGGTCGGAATTCCTCTTCTCCATTTTGGCAAGTTACTTCCAGAGCAATGTGAAAGGTATTAGCATCTACATTGTCCCAATTGATATAGGTGTAGCCAGAATCTGCATGAATCCGATTGAAAAAACTCCGCCCGATATCCTCTTGTTCTAGTTCTAAGCGGATATTCTCAAATTCCCTTTCAAAGTCAGCTTCACTGGCATAATTATTAAACTTTAGGAACTGCTGCTTAAAAATGGAAACAAGGATATTGGTTTCCGCATCCCGTTCCCTTACTTCCTTACTTGTTGACGAAAGATAGTTGTAGCCAAGTCGCGTCATATGCAAGGCTGCTGGCAACTGAACTCTTGTAAACTCATTGTGTTCCTTCTTTCTCATACAGACTCTCCTCGAATATTCTTATCTTTTATTATACCATATTTGCAAGTGCTTTCCGGCAAAAAACCGCCCTTTCGGACGGTCATATCACTCGATGATCTTGATACTAGTCTAGGAAAGGCAGCCGCAACTAATTGAATAGGCTTCCCTCCCTAAACTATTAAAAATTAAAGACATCATTCAAATTCTCAGCCATAGTCGGATGCGTGAAAATTTGTGTTTTGAAGTAGGTATATGGAATATTGTTGTCAATAGCCATGGCAATCAGGTTAATCAGCTCTTCTGAATTGCGACCAAAGAGTGTCGCACCTAGAACTAACTTACTTTCCTTGTCCACGATAACCTTGAAAATGCCCTTGAGGTCATTATTGACATGGGCACGTGGCATATTGGCAACAGGTAGTTCATTGGCAGTGTAGTCGTAACCTGCTTCCTTAGCCTCCTTCTCCGTCAGACCGACACGTGACAGCACAGGCGTGATAAAGACGCTGGTCGGAACAGACTTTCGTTGGCTCAAGTTATAAGTACCAGATCCAGTCAACTTACCAAATACAATACGGAAGTCGTCTAGCGATGTATAAGTGAATTGCGGTCCGCCATTGACATCGCCAACTGCGTAGACACCTGGAACAGTGGTTTCACAGTAGTCATCCACCTTAACAGCACCATTTTCCAAAAGCTCAATCGCCGTATTTTCCAAGCCCAAGTCAGCAGTGTTTGGCACACGACCTGTCGCATAGAGGACTGCGTCAAAGACAGAAACTTGACCATTGACCGTTACTGCAACTTGCTCCTCTTCTGCAGCTACCTGTTCAATATTAGCATCCAAAACAAAGGTCACGCCAGCTTCTTCCATATACTCCTTGGCTAGTTTAGCGACCACTTCCTCTTCTCTTGATAAAATAGCAGAGCCGGCTTCATACACGGTCACCTGACTGCCGAGTTTGCTATAAAGCCCAGCAAATTCCAATCCAATATTGCCACCACCGATAATGGCCAACTTGTCAGGACGAGCTTCCAAATTCTGAATACCTGTACTGTCATAAACGTGTGGCGTATCCAACAAACCAGGAATTGGAAGGACACGAGACTTGGCACCTGTATTGATGACAATGATTTCCGCAGTCAGTTGAATGGATTCTTCACCAGCTGATACTTCTACAATCTTGTCAGCTATAAAACGTGCGTGTCCTTGATAAAGGCTAGCACCACTACCTTTTAACACCGCTTCGTTTTTGTTACGAAGTCGAGTTGTTACAGTTTCTTTTTGTTCCATGACCTGTTCAAAAGTCCAGTTCTTATCCGCCGCAATCAACAGTGTTTTAGTTGGAATACAACCGATATTGATACAGGTGCCACCAAACATGGCAGGATTTTCCTCGACCAAGGCAACTTTTTTACCAAGTGCAGCCAACTTACCAGCCAAGGTCTTACCAGCCTTACCAAAACCAATTACTAATACATCAAACTGTTCCATAAAATACTCCTTTTGATTATTCAACCCTAGTCTATCAAAAAAGAAAATATTTGGCAGAATTCTGCTACATCACGTGTGTTTGATTGTAAAAAATACAAAAATAGTTCGGAAAAAACCGATAAATGATAGACAAAATATTTTTTCTTTGTTACAATGTACTCGTGAACTAGTTTATTAATACAAAAAGGAGTAATGATGAAAAAGATATTTCAAACGTGTAAAACCTACCTCCCTGTTCTTCTAGCCACCTTTGGCTTTGTAAAGGGCTGCCAAATCATTTTTGAAGAATTGGCAAAACCAAATGGCATGGAAAGCAAATATCCCTTGTTTTTACTGACCATTTCATTGGCTGCACTCTATATCATTCCCTTGCTTTTATTCATCCGTCTCTTAGAGAAACGCTATGCTATTTCCAAAAAAGTCAGTAATTTGAGTTGGATGTTAGGTCTGACTGCTGGCATTGCGTTTTCAGATTACGGTCACATGGCAATAGGCTATTTTTTACTTGAGATTGTAAAGGTTAGCGATGATTTTCGCTATGACTGGGGAGCGGCGGTTTCAGCTCCATTTGCTGAAGAAGTCGGTAAAGGTTTGGTAGTATTGCTGGTACTGTTCATTTGCCGAAAAATGACGCTAAAACATGCCTTGGTCAGTGGTATCATTGCGGGACTAGGTTTCCAAATCGTTGAAGACATCATGTTCACCTTCCGTGATATGTTTATGGGAAAACTAGACGGCTTCGAAACCATTATCGGTCGAGTTGGACAAGCTGGCTGGACTCACTGGGTATTTACCTTACTATTTTCCGTTGGTATGGTAGCACTATTTTCCAAACAAACCACTATGTCAAAAACCCAAGGAGTATTGTGGATGACAGCAAGTATCGGTTTGCATTTCTTCTTTAATTCACCTTTGAACACTGGCCTTATGACAACGCTACTTCCGATGGCTAGTATCCTATTAGGACTTTTAGCATATCGGACAGTTGATCAATTGCCTGAATAAACACAAAAATCCACTCAAATGAGTGGATTTTTACTTTCTATTTAGAACAAGCCAACTGCAGTTCCATCTTCTGCTACGTCCATATTAAGAGCAGCAGGTGCTTTTGGAAGGCCTGGCATGGTCATGACATCACCTGTTAAGGCAACGATGAAACCAGCACCTAATTTTGGTACAAATTCACGGACTGTAATGTCAAAGTCTGTTGGTGCACCAAGGGCAAACTGATCATCTGAGAAGCTGTATTGGGTCTTGGCCATACAAACTGGTAGTTTATCCCAACCGTTCTTGGCAAACTCAGCTAACTGGTTACGCGCTTTCTTCTCGAAAACTACTCCATTGCCACCATAGATTTGTGTCACAATCTTGGTCACTTTTTCTTCTAAGCTATCTTCTTCTTTGTAAAGACGTTGGTAGTTAGCCTCTTGGTTTTCAATGGTAGCAACAACCGTTTCAGCTAGTTCCACACCACCATCAGCACCATTTGCCCAAACACTTGCCAATTCAACTGGCACTCCAATTTCCGCACAAAGTTCTTTCAAAGCAGCGATTTCATCAGCAGTATCTGATACAAATTCATTGATAGCAACGACTGCTGGAATACCATATTTGTTGATATTTTCAACGTGGCGTTTCAAGTTGGCAAAACCAGCCTTCACAGCTTCTACATTTTCAGTAGAAAGTTCTGTCTTGACTACACCACCATGCATTTTCAAAGCACGAAGGGTCGCTACAATCACTACTGCATCTGGTGCTTTTGGTAAGTTTGGCACCTTAATATCTAGGAACTTCTCTGCTCCAAGATCAGCCCCGAAACCTGCTTCTGTGACAGTATAGTCGGCCAATCGCAGAGCTGTTGTAGTTGCAAGGACTGAGTTGCAGCCATGAGCAATATTCGCAAATGGACCGCCATGGACAAAAGCTGGCGTGCCATAGATGGTTTGGACAAGGTTTGGTTTGATAGCATCCTTCAAAATGAGGGTCAAAGCACCTTCCACCGCCAAATCACGCACATAGACAGGGCTGCGGTCGAAACGATAACCGATAACGATATTGGCCAAACGCTCTTTCAAATCATTGATATCTGTCGCCAAACACAAAATCGCCATGATTTCAGAAGCGACCGTGATATCAAAACCATCTTCACGAGGAATACCATTGAGCGGACCACCCAAGCCAACAGTCACCTTACGAAGGGCACGATCGTTGAGGTCCACAACACGTTTCCAGATGATGCGACGTTGATCAATCCCAATCGCATTTCCTTGGTGGATATGGTTATCAATCAAGGCTGAAAGGGCGTTGTTAGCTGTGGTAATGGCATGCATGTCACCTGTAAAATGCAAATTGATGTCTTCCATTGGCAAGACCTGAGCATAGCCACCACCTGCAGCTCCACCTTTGATCCCCATGACAGGTCCCAAAGAAGGCTCACGAAGGGCAATCATAGTTTTCTTACCGATTTTAGACAATGCATCTGCCAAACCGATGGTAATGGTTGACTTGCCTTCACCAGCTGGTGTTGGGTTGATAGCAGTCACCAAAATTAGTTTACCTGGTTCATTGTCTTTCACTGCATTGATCTTTTCAAAAGATAATTTTGCCTTGTATTTCCCATAGAGTTCAATATCATCAAAGCTGATACCGACTTTTTCAACGATTTCTGTAATAGGTTTTAATTCGACACTTTGTGCAATTTCAATATCTGTTTTCATGAGAGCTCCTTTTCCTTACTTTTCATAAACATTATACCATATCAGAAAGTATTTTCGCATATTATTTCTATTTTTAAGATATAACGTACGGATTTTTTCTACAATAATCTCATTTTTACTGAATGTAAGGTATAAAATTACTGTAAATTAACAATCTTTTGGAAAACACCTTCTCAGAAACTTTACGAAAAATGGAAATTCTAGTAAAATATGTACATGAAACTATTGATTACATCTGGTGGCACAAGCGAAGCCATCGATCAAGTCCGCGCTATTACAAACCATGCTTCAGGACATCTTGGAAAAATCATTGCCGAACAGGCTTTGAAACGTGGTCATGAAGTTACCCTTTTAACTACAAAACAGGCTGTTAAACCAACTTCTCATGATAAATTGACGGTCATTCAAATCACCGATGTTAATAGCCTAAAATCCACATTAGAACCACTAGTCAAGACCCACCATGCTCTCATCCATAGCATGGCTGTATCAGATTATACACCTGTCTATATGACTGGTTTAGATGAATTAAGAGAAACAGAAGACATTTCTAGCCTGCTAAAAAAACAGAATACAGAGAGTAAGATTTCATCCAAGGCTGATTACCAAGTGCTTTTCTTGAAAAAGACTCCTAAGGTGATTTCCTATGTTAAGAAATGGAACCCATCTATCCAACTCATCGGCTTCAAGCTGCTAGTTGATGTGCCTAAGGAAGAATTGTTTGCAGTTGCTCGGCAAAGTATTGAACGAAATGGTGCTGACTACATTGTAGCTAATGACTTAAGAGACATCAAGGGGAAACAACATATCGCCTACCTAGTCGATACAAGCACTGAAGTTCAAGCACAGACAAAAGATGAAATTGCCCAGCTTATTTTAAATACCCTAGAAAGAGGAAAACAGAATGGCTAATATCACTCTTGCAGTTACTGGCTCAATCTCAGCCTACAAAGCGGCAGACTTAACCAGTCAATTAACCAAGCTAGGACATGAGGTTACTGTCCTTATGAGTCGTTCTGCTATGGACTTTATCACTCCTTTGACATTCCAAGCCCTATCAAAAAATCTGGTACACACAGATGTCATGAATGAAGAAAATCCAAGTTCCATCAAGCACATTGACATCGCCAAGGCAACAGACTTATTCATCGTTGCACCTGCCTCTGCCAATACCATTGCAAAACTAGCTCATGGTATGGCGGATAATATGGTCACAGCAACTGCCCTAGCCCTACCAATTGGAACAAAAAAACTGATTGCTCCCGCAATGAATACCAATATGTACCTAAATCCAGCCACTCAGAAAAATCTTCAAACCTTGGCAGAGTATGGTTTTGGAGAAATCAAACCACGTGAAGCCCTTCTTGCCTGTGGTGATTTTGGAACAGGTGCCCTAGCTCAAATTGATATTATAGTAGAGAAAGTGAGTTCTATTCTGAATGAATACTAAAAAATCCAACCAAGTTGCAACACTTGCTATTTTTATTGCAGTCATGGTGGTAATTGAATCCATCAGTCAAGCGATTTTCGCAGCCTTCGTCCTCCCTGTTAAACCAACCATTACCCATATTCCTGTCATTATCGCAAGTATCATGTATGGACCTAAAATTGGGGCTCAATTAGGTGGCTTTATGGGGATTATGAGCATCATCCGAAATACAATTTTATTTTCTCCGATGAGCTATGTCTTCTCTCCCTTTGTTGAAAACGGAAATATCTACTCCGTTCTTATCGCTCTTGTGCCACGCATTTTAATTGGAGTTATTCCTTATTTTGTCTATAAAGTCTGGCAAAATAAATTCGGTCTAGCACTAGCTGGATTAAGCGGAACCTTGACCAATACTATTTTTGTTCTCTCAGGTATTTACTTCTTCTTCGGTGGCGTCTTCAAAGGAGATATTAAAGCTGTCTTGGCGGCAATTGTTTCTGTCAATTCTATTGCTGAAATGGTCATTGCTACCATTCTAACCCTTGCAATTGTCCCCGCTTTACAGAAAGTAAAAAAATAAATATCAGAAAATCATGTGAAAGCGTGATTTTTCTTTTCAAACATGGTATAATGAAAGCGTTTAATAGAAAAAATTTTAAGGAGATATGCGATGACTTATCAAGAAACCTATCAAACATGGCTCGACTTTGCAGGACTTCCAGACTATTTGCGTGAAGAATTAGTCGCAATGGATGAAAAAAACAAAGAAGATGCCTTCTATACAAACCTTGAGTTTGGTACAGCTGGTATGCGTGGCTACATCGGTGCTGGTACGAACCGTATCAACGTTTTTGTGGTTCGTCAAGCTACCGAAGGTTTGGCAAAATTGGTAGAATCAAAGGGTGAGGAAGCTAAAAAACGTGGTGTTGCCATCGCTTACGACTCACGTCACTTCTCTCCAGAATTTGCCTTTGAATCCGCTCAAGTTTTGGCAGCGCATGGTATCAAATCTTATGTATTTGAAAGCCTTCGCCCAACTCCTGAGTTGTCATTTGCTGTTCGTCATTACAATGCCATCGCGGGTATCATGGTGACTGCCAGCCACAACCCGAAAGAATTCAACGGCTACAAGGTTTACGGTGAAGACGGAGGACAAATGCCACCAGCTGATGCAGATGCATTGACCAACTTCATCCGTGCCATCGACAATCCATTTGCAGTTGAATTGGCTGACCTTGAAGCAAGTAAGGAAAATGGTTTGATTACGGTTCTTGGCGAAGAAACTGACGTTAAATATCTTGAAGAACTCAAAGACCTCAACATCAACTCTGAATTGATTGCTGAATACGGTAAAGACATGAAGATTGTCTACACACCGCTTCATGGTACTGGTGAAATGTTGGCTCGTCGTGCCCTTGCACAGGCTGGTTTTGAATCTGTCCAAGTTGTTGAAGCACAAGCAACTGCTGACCCTGACTTCTCAACAGTCGCTTCTCCAAACCCAGAAAGCCAAGCTGCATTTGCCCTTGCAGAAGAGCTCGGCCGTGAAGTCGGTGCGGATGTCCTTCTTGCAACTGACCCAGATGCAGACCGTGTTGGTGTTGAAGTTCGTCAAGCTGACGGTTCATACTGGAACCTCTCTGGTAACCAAATCGGCGCTATCATTGCTAAGTACATCCTTGAAGCCCACAAGCAAGCTGGCACACTTCCTGCAAATGCTGCCCTTGCTAAGTCAATCGTTTCAACTGAGTTGGTAACCAAGATTGCTGAAAGCTACGGTGCAACCATGTTCAACGTCTTGACAGGTTTCAAATTCATCGCTGAAAAAATTCAAGAGTTCGAAGAAAAACACAACCATACTTACATGTTTGGTTTCGAAGAAAGCTTTGGCTACTTGATTAAGCCATTCGTGCGTGACAAGGATGCTATCCAAGCTGTGCTTATGGTTGCTGAAATTGCTGCCTACTACCGTTCACGTGGCATGACCTTGGCTGACGGTATCGATGAAATCTTCAAAGAATATGGCTACTTCGCTGAGAAAACAATCTCTGTTACCCTTTCTGGTAAAGACGGTGCAGAACAAATCAAGGCAATCATGGCCAAATTCCGTGATAACTCACCAGCACAATTTAACGCAACTGACATCGCAGTCTTTGAGGACTTTGCCCTTCAAACGAAAACTGACAAAGATGGTAATATAGAGAAACTCACTACTCCTCCATCAGATGTCTTGAAATACACCTTGGCAGATGATTCTTGGTTTGCCGTTCGTCCTTCAGGAACAGAACCTAAAATCAAATTCTACATCGCAACAGTTGGTGAAACCCTTGCTGAAGCGGAAGAAAAAATCGCCAATATCGAAGCAGAAATCAACGAATTTGTTGGATAATCAGTCAACTACTAACCAGTCGAATAGACTGGTTTTTTATCGTAAAAAAACAGCCCTTAGGCTGTTTAGAATACAAATAACGGGAAAAGTCCATCAAATGAAGTGCTTAGTGTGACAATAAGATTAATCTTTTAATAATAAACCGCCCTAGCTTCTCAATATTCCGTAATTTGTGGAGATTGCTTCATTATCAATGAAAATCATTGAGTGGACTAACTAAACATCCACTCACCAAACTTTAATTGGGGTGTATCATTCGATTTTCATGTTTCACGAGTTGTGTTATCAAAGTAGCCAAAGTTGTCATAACTAGGGCAGTAGGCTAATAACGAACGAATAACGAAAATAAATATAAACAAAATATTTGTTTTTGGAATACGGATGATGAACTTTTCCCTCTAATTCCCTTATTTCTATAGTCACGAGATTATCAGGCTTTACCTAGGGTAATATTACCTTCGCCAACTTTCCAATCTCTAAACTACTACGTAGCCTCCGCCATAAAAATACTGGAATCAGTAAAACTAGTTTGCCTTCTTCTCTAACTAAACTCCTTTCTACAAAAACTTAGAGAAGACTAATATAAATTTACTATATTATAAGGTTATCTCTTATCTTCCCTCTTATTATACACTTTTTATAAAACGCTTTCAACTATTTGTGGGCAAATTTCTAGATTTTTTTATTACATTTTAAAACTCTAAAAATTTTATACTACTCTAAAAAAGTAAGACAAAAAGTCTAACTTTATGGTGTCGAGTCATTCTGGGTGCTACTTTTCTAAATTATTTTTTCGAGCAACATAAGCCTCCCACATTTTTTGTTGTGGTTTGGCAAAGGGATAAGAATGAAAATCGGATACTGCAACCCATTTGAGTTCACGGTCTGTAGGGAGGCTGCTTGCGATGGCGATACCTTCTGTCAAGTCAATCTGCCATTTGCGGTGGCTGAATATGTGTTGTACGGGGGAAAATTCTTCATCCTGCCAATCAACTGATAGCCCATACTGGTCTGTAAAGCTCTGCCTTGTATCTGGCTGAACAGGCTCTTCTGCAACTTCGAAGAGGGAAACTTGTTTGTCAAGAACTACTCCTTTTTCCAAAAGTGGAAAGGACCAAAATCCTGCTAATAACTGGCTAGTTTGATTTTTTTCTAAGAGAAATTCATTTTTCTGATTGCGGATAATCATGCCTTGGTAAGCTACGGGAACAGGCTTTTTCTTGGGTGCCTTGATAGGATACTTATCCATAGTTCCGTTGAGGTAGGCTGCACTAAAGGCTTTGACAGGGCTCTCTTCTGGTCGTGGGTTGACAGGGGCTTCAATGTCTGAGCCCAAATCCATGAGTGCTTGGTTGAAATCCCCAGGTCTATCAAGATCAATGAGGATTTCCATCATGGCTTGGAAAATCTTGCGATTGGCTGGCACTCCAATATCATAATTGACCTCAAAAAGCCTGCTCAAGACCCGCATGACATTCCCATCCACAGCTGGCTCAGGCAGGTCAAAGGCAATGCTGGCAATGGCACCCGCAGTGTAGGGTCCAATTCCTTTTAGACTGGCAATTTCAGCATAGGTCTTTGGAAACTGACCATCATACTTCTCTACCATTTCCTGTGCTGCTTTTTGCATATTGCGGACACGAGAATAGTAGCCCAAGCCTTCCCAAAGTTTCAGAATAACCTCTTCTTCTGCCTCCGCCAAGTCACGAATGGTCGGCAGGTGATGTAAAAAACGTTCATAATAAGGCATAACGGTATCTACGCGCGTTTGTTGCAACATAATCTCAGAAACCCAGATAGCATAAGGGTCGCGTGTGCGACGCCAAGGTAGGTCACGTTTATAAGCATCATACCAGTCTAAGAGCGCCTTGCGGAAGGCTTTTATTTTCTCCTCCTCCCACATGATAATTCCATATTTTTTCAAATCTAACATAATCCTAGTATAACAAAAAAAGAGGGAGTTAGCCTCTACTAACTCCCGACCCCCTTGGTAACAAACATGGTAAAACTCGATTTAGCAACCAGTTCTCCATTTTGATTTTGAATGAGGACGTCGATTAATTTGGTAGTTCGTCCATCATGCAGACAATCTCCAGTAATGGTCAAACGATCGCCTTCCTTAGCCGCTTTCAAATAATTGATATTGGATTGCAAGGTGACGGAAAAATAGCCCAGCGAATAGACTGTCAATCCTGCGACAGAGTCCGCTAAGGTAAACAAGTAACCACCATGGGCCATTTGATAGGGATTGAGGGAGTTCTCTTTTACCTGAACTTCCATAGTCACCTGACCCGGTTGAGCTTTCCTAATATCATATTCATCCAACACCTGAATCGGTTGTAAATTAAATTTTTTTAGTTCATTTCGTAAATCAGTCATTGATACTCCCTTGACTTTTCTGCATAGTATAATAGACTCCTTTAGCTTTCATCAGCTGACCATGATTGCCCTGCTCTACAATTTTTCCATCTACCATGACCAGAATGATGTCGGCAGACTGGATTGTTGATAAACGATGGGCAATGATAAAGCTGGTTCGTCCTTGCATCAGTTTTGCAAATGCTTCTTGAACCAAAATTTCCGTCCGTGTATCAATAGAAGAGGTTGCTTCATCCAGTATTAATATTTTAGGAATTTTTACAAATACTCTAGCGATAGCCAATAGTTGTCTTTGTCCCTGAGAAAGGGAGGCGCCACCGTCCGTCAGAATCGTATCGTAGCCATCTGGTAATTGACGGATAAAAAAGTCTGCATTAGCTGCCTGTGCTGCTTCCATCACCAATTCACGAGTCGCATTTGGATAACCGTAGGCAATGTTTTCATGAATGCTGGCCGATTTAATCCAAGTTTCCTGCAAGACCATGCCAATCTGTCGTCGGAGCTCTTCTCGACTGAAGTCCGTAATGGGTTGACCATCAAGTAATATCTGTCCCTTATCAACTTCATAAAATCGCATGAGCAGGTTAATCAATGTTGACTTTCCAGCTCCAGTTGGTCCAACAATAGCAACTTTAGCACCAGCTGGTACGGACAGGTTCAGATTTTGAATGAGAGGCTTGGTGGGGTCGTAGGCAAAATCAACCTCTTGGAAAGCAATCCGCCCCTGAACATCACTAATTTCTAGGCTCTGCCCATCAGCTTCACTTTCTGGCTGGTCAAGAATAGCAAATAGTCTTTCTGCGCAAGCTAAGGCGCTCTGCAATTCTGACAAGACTGAAGAAATATCATTAAAGGGCTTGGTATATTGGCTGGCATAGTTAAGGAAGGTCGTCAGCTCACCCACAGTGAAGGATCCTGCCATGATTCGTAAAGCACCCAATCCTGCTAAAATAGCATAAATGATGGCATTGATAAAGCGCGTGCTAGGATTTATGGTTGATGAAGCGAAAATCGCCGCCTGCGAATAATCTGCATAGGTAGCATTGGCTTTGATGAAATCCCTCTGGAACTGACTTTGAGCATTGAAAACCTGAACAAGACTGAGCTGGCTAATAGACTCTTCCAAAAAGCGACTTTGGGCCCCACGAGCTGCGGTCTGTTGCTGATAATAGTGATAGCTTTTCTTGGCAATATAACGAGCGACAAAAAGACTAATCGGTGTCAATGCAACCACAACCAGCATCATTAGCCAATCCAAACGTGCCATGGTCACAATAGTCAGCAAAATAGTCAAGATTCCAACAAAAAATTGGTTGAAAAACATGAGCAAGCCATTGGTTAACTGCTCGCTATCTGTGGAAATTCGTGCGACCAAATCTCCAACCGATTGTCTATCCAGATAGGATAATGGCAAGTTTTGTATCTTATCATACACTTTCTGACGCAAATCTGCCATGAGCCCATAAATCAAGCGATTGGTCATCAGAGGAAGATACCACTGGACCAAACCATTCCCCGCTACAACAAGTGCCATCTGTAACAGAACAGCCACTAAGGCTGAGCCATCTCCAGCAATTATCAAGTCCAAGGCACGTCCCATTAGGATGGGCAGGTAAACTGTCAGTAAGACTTGAAGAACTGTTCCCAAAACCAGGCAAAGCAAAGATAACGGTTTGCCTACTAACAAGGAAATGAGAGAGTTGAATGTACTTCTTCTCATGCTTCCACCTCCTGACCATGCTGGGATTGATCAATTTCACGGTAAATAGCAGAGCTTGCTAGCAAGTCACCATGGTGACCAAGGCCTACCTGTTGTCCTTTGTCCAGCACAAGAATCTGATCCGCAGTTTTCAAACTGTTGGTTCGCTGTGAAATAACAATCATAGTTTGACTTGGTAACGCCTTCCGAATACCAGCAAATAACCGACTTTCTGTCAAGTAGTCTAAAGCGGAAGTCGCATCATCCAACACCAAAATCGGTGCCTTTTGAACTAATGCTCTAGCAATAGTAAGTCGTTGCCGTTGTCCACCAGAAAAATTACGACCGAAAGCTTCTACCTCTGTATCTAAACCATCTTTCTCTAGCAGAAAATCCTTGGCCTGTGCAAGTTCCAATGCCCGCCATAGTTCCTCATCGGTATAAATAGCTCCCATCAACAAATTCGAACGAACCGTCCCAGAAAACAACTGTGCCTGTTGAGGAACAAGTGCAAACATATTACGCCAGTCAGCTAGACTATGTGGATTTTGCCCATCTTGGTACAAACGCACTTGGTCTTCTGGTAAAGGATAGAATTTCAAAAGGAGATCAATCAAGGTAGATTTACCAGACCCAGTTCCACCAATAATCCCCATAAATTGTCCTTTTTCTAGTTGGAAATTCAGGTCTATCAAAGCTGCATGGGCAGCCTGCGGATAGGTAAAGGTCAGGTTTTCAACAGATAACACACGATTGACTTGGTCTGTTTGGTAGTAACTTGCTAGAGGAGCTAGCACATCTTCTGACTCTTGGTCAAAAATTTCTTGAACACGCTTGGCAGCAATCAAGCTTTGATTGAGGCTGGAAATAACCATAACCATTTTGACCAATTCTACCAAGATTTGAAGGAGGTAGTTAATCAGTGCTACTAGCATTCCCTGCTCTAGCAGATTGTTTGTAATCGCGATATTTCCCTGCCAAATCAATATAATCAGCGTTCCATTTACAATCAGATAAGTCAGAGGAGTCAAACTTGATGACCAAATCCCTGCCTTAACTAGCTGTCCTAAATAGACACGATTGAGCTGTTCAAAGACCTGTATTTCACGCAGTTTTTGCCCAAAAGCCCGAATAACTCGAATACCTGTTACCGTTTCACGGACTTGTCCTACTAGATTGTCCAGCTGTTTGCGAATCCTTTGGTAATAACGGCTGGTTACCCAACTTATAAAGGCTACTACTACAAAAAGTAGGATAATCATGAACAAAAAATTAAGGGCAAGTCTAGGGCTAATAATGACTGCCATAATAAGAGATCCAAAGACGACAATTGGCGCTCTTAGAAAGAGTCGAAGAAAGATATTGATACCTGACTGAATTTGCAGAGTGTCACTGGTCAAACGTGTAAAAAGACTAGAAGAAGATAACTGGTCTCTGGAAGATTTCGGAAGTGATAAAACTTTTTGATAGAGATCTTGAGTCAAGTCCTTTGTAAAACCAACCGCTGCCTTAGCTGCATAAAACTGAGCTATCAAAGAAACAATAATCCCGATAATTGCTAAAGCAACCAAACATAAAATCATAGCAACCAAGTTTCCTTGGTTGCCATGTGGAATAATCTTGTCGATAATAAGCGCAATGATGAGTGGTACAATCAACTCAAAACAAGCTTCCAGCAGTTTGAAGAGCGGAGCTAGGATTGCTTCCTTTCGATAAGATTTAAAATACCTCAGTAGTGATTTCATTGTTTTATAAAGCATCTACTGCTTGTGCAGCTGTGATAATTCCAAGTTTATACACGTCTTCAGAACTACATCCACGAGAAAGATCGTTGACTGGCTTGTTTAGTCCTTGAAGTACTGGGCCTACTGCCTCAAATCCGCCCAAACGTTCCGTAATTTTATAGGCAATATTTCCAGCCTCAATAGCAGGAAATACAAAAACATTAGCTTGACCTGCAACAGGGCTATCTGGTGCTTTTAGTCGAGCAGTGTTTGGTTCTAAGGCAGCATCCATTTGCATTTCACCATCAATCATAAGATCTGGACGAAGTTCCTGAGCAATACGAGTCGCCTCTACAACCTTATCTACTCGCGGACCCGAACCAGAACCCTTTGTTGAGTAAGAAATCATTGCAATCCTTGGAGTTATACCAAATGTTTTTGCTGTCTCCGCTGATTGAATAGCAATCTCTGCTAATGTCTCTGCATCTGGTTCAATATTAATAGCACAGTCACCAAAAATATACTTATGCTCATCTCTAACCATGAGGAAAACCCCTGAAGTACGTTTTACACCTGGTTTCGTTTTAATAATCTGCAATGCAGGACGAACCGTATCTGCTGTAGAGTGAGCGGCACCTGAAACCATACCTTCTGCCAACCCAAGTTGAACTAACATAACACCAAAGTAGTTGACATCACGCAAGATTTCATCAGCCTGTACTTCATCAACTTTGCCCTTGCGAAGTGTGACAAATTCTTGCTTCATAGCATCAAAATTGGCATAGTTATTAGGGTCAATCACAGTAATACCAGGGTTTGAAAAACCAAATTCAGTCAGCAAATTATGTACTTCTTCCGGTACACCGAGGATAATTGGCTCTGCCAAACCTTCAAACTTCAAACGTGCCGCAGCACGAACCACACGCTCATCTGTTCCTTCTGGGAAAACAATACGTAGTCTTTTACCTACGATTTTATGTTTCATTTCACCGAATAAATTCCGAATTTCCATTTTAAGTCTCCTTAAATTTTTAATTATTATTTAACATATTTATAACAGCCTGAAAATCACTTGGTAATCTAGCTTCCAAATCAATCCTTTCGGCTGTAAAAGGATTGTCAAATACTAAATTATGACAATGTAGAGCCTGACGGTCAATACCCAAATCTAGACAACCTTCATATAAATCATCCCCCAGAAGAGGAAAACCAATATGAGAAAAATGCACCCGTATCTGATGAGTTCGCCCTGTGTGAAGTTGTATATCCACTAGATGTACATCGCCCCAAGACTTCACCAGACGATAAGAAGTATGAGCATACTTACCTTCCTTGGTCACGCAACGAGTAATAATGCTATCTGTAGATCTACCGATTGGGGCAATAATCTCACCGACTTCGTCTAGCGGACCTGCACCCTTTACCAAGGCAAAATAACGTTTAAGGATCTTTTTTTCCTGTAGCTGCTTGTCCAATCTAGCATGAGCATAACCATGCTTAGCAAAAAGCATAATTCCTGATGTATCCCTATCCAAGCGCGTCACAATATGAACCTGCTTATTCTCATAATTCTGTTTGACTAAATATCCTTTAACAAAATTCGCTATGGTTGACGAATGAATCGAACTTGGAATAGAGGCGTAGCCAATTGGTTTGTTTATAGCTAAAAAATTCCCATCCTCATAGAGAATATCCAAAGGAAAGTCAATCGGCTCCAGTTGCCCTGTCACATCCTCTTCAGCAGGTATATCAATTGTAACCTTATCACCTATATCAAGCAAATACGTCGACCGTTCCTCATGATCATTAACCCAAATATGCCCACCAGTATATTTAATCTTAGCCAATAGGCTTTTGGAAACGCCGTGTTTCTTCAAAAATACCTTTACCTTAACGTGCTGGTCAGCAATAAATTCAAATCGCATTACTCCACCTCTCCGATGAAGGCATCTTTAACCCTATTCCAAAAACTAGTATGACTGGGTGTTGCTACAAAATGAATTTTACTGTTATCCATTTGATACTCAATCAGAGCTATATTATCGTAGACAAAGGTTCTATTGTCAATCGAAATGGAGTAACGATCATCATGCTTAGGCTCCAAAATAATTTTATCTTTCTTAGGTACCACGATAGACGATCCTAAAGTCCGATAAACACGATTGTTAAGACTAGCTACTTCAGCAATCTGTAAGGCTTCAATGGTTGGATGCAATACTGCTCCTCCTAGCGACTTGTTGTAAGCTGTAGATCCTGTTGGAGTCGAAACTGAAATTCCATCACCACGGAAACGCTCAAAGGCCACACCATTGATATAGACATCCGCTACCATCGTCTTGGACAAACGTTTGACTGTTGCTTCATTTAAGGCTCGCATGGTTATCACTCGTCCATCCATGAGTCGTACCTTAACATTCAAAATCGGATAGGAGACACGCGCCCCAGTATCCAATTTTAGATTGTCAATCAGCTTATCCACCTCAAAGTCACGGTAGTCTGTATAAAAACCCAAATGTCCAGTGTGAACACCGACAAAACGAACCTTATCTATCAATTTTTCATACTTATGAAAAGCTGATAGAAGCATCCCATCACCGCCAATCGAAATCACAATATCTGGATTTTTAGGAGTCAAGATGAAGTTAGCCTCTTTGAGTTTCGTCCATAACTCTTGAGAAACTACTTGGCTTCTCGGATTCTTACTTGATAGTAGAGCAATTTTTTTTCTATCTGTATTCTTCATCTGTATCGTCGCTATTTCCCACACCATCATTCAGCTTTCTGTGGGCAGGATCAAACAAAGCCTGCGCCTCCTGAATATCGTCACGGATTTTTCGCATCTCCTCATCTAATTGGTAAGCAATCTTGGAGGTAATTTCCAATCGTTGTTTGATTTCTTCTGGAAAATTCCCTTTATATTTATAGTTTAATGAATGTTCAATTGTCGCCCAAAAATTCATAGAAAGGGTTCGAATCTGTATCTCTGCCAAAATTGTCTCGTTCCCCCTAATCGTATCAACAGGATATTCTACAACAACATGGTAAGAACGATACCCAGATGCTTTCATATTAGTAATATAATCACGCTCATGAACAATTTGCATATCCTTACGTTTTCGAAGAATAGCAAGCACTTCTTCCACATCATCTACAAATTGTACCATAATTCGAATACCAGCTATATCCTGCATGTCTTGAGCTAGGTTTTCTAGTTCAATATGCCTTAAAGCCATTTTTTCCCTAATAGACTCAATTGGCTTAACCCTTCCTGTCACAAACTCAATTGGAGAATGACGATTTGCCTTTCGATACTGCTTACGCACTCCACGGAGTTTAATTTTCAACTCCCCGACCGTTTGAATGTACGGATCTAAAAATTCTTCCCAATTAAAATCCATATTATTCCTCCTAATCCCAAAGGTCTGTGTTGCTCCATCCTTATTTGCCATTCTAAAACACCTACATCATTCTATCCCATGATCTCTTCTTTGTTCGAATGTTCATACTAATTTAGTAGCTAAGACAGCCCAGAAGGACTTCATTTCCCATCCTCGTGTTGGACACTACCAAAAAAAATCTAAATTAGCATTTCCATTGACACAAACTATGACCTCAGAACCACTCGTTATATTTATACTTGCCGTCTAACTCGTATCATCCAATTATGCTAAAAGTACATATTGTATCATTCAAAAAAACTCTTATGATGCTATTTGGTCAAAAAACAAATACGAGGAATCCATTTAACTATGGAACAATTTTTATTTCTTGTCAAATTTCTATTTTTTTTATAGAATAACACAAAGATTATTATACCACATGAAAGGCTTTTCATCTATGAAAAAAGTACATTTAGAAATTGAGTACAAGACCCTTTTAACAAAATCAGAATACAAGCGACTTTTACCTGAATTTGAAGATACAGAGCCTATTCAACAGACTAACTATTACATTGATACTCAAAAACTTGATATGAAAAATAACCGATTTTCTCTTCGAGTTCGTACCTTAATCGACAAAGCAGAACTAACACTAAAGATTCCTCAAAAACTTGGCAATCAAGAATACAATCAAAGTCTTACACTTTCAGAAGCAGAAAGTCTATTAGCTGATTTTCAGTTACCAGCTGGACAGATTTTCGATATCATTTCTAAAGAAGACATTCCTATTAACCAACTCAAAGTGTGGGGACAATTGACAACCAAGCGCTACGAAAAACAAACCTCTATTGGTCTCATGGCCCTTGATGAAAATACCTACAACGGCAACATCGATTATGAACTAGAAGTTGAAGTTCTAAATTCTGAAGAAGGAAAAATCGCCTTTGACTATTACCTCAAAAAACGTTCTATTCAATTTAAATACGCCAGTAGCAAGGTTGCTCGAACTGCTGCTAGTATAAAACCAGCCAAATAAGGCTGATTTTTATTTTCTTTACTGAAAAAAATTTTAAAATTTGGTAAAATAGGAATATCGAAAAAAAAGGAGCATACACATGGTACAACCATACGGTGATAAACAAATCAAACTTTTCTCTCTCAATGCAAATCCTGAAATTGCTGAAAAAATTTCTCAAGCCGCTGGTATTCCTCTAGGAAAAATGTCTTCCCGTCAATTTTCAGACGGTGAAATCCAGATTAATATTGAAGAGAGTGTACGTGGGGTAGATGTTTATATTATCCAATCAACCAGTTACCCTGTCAATAATCACCTCTGGGAGTTGCTTATCATGGTAGATGCCTGCAAACGAGCATCAGCCAATTCTGTGACAGTAGTCATGCCATACTTTGGTTATGCGCGTCAAGATAGAACGGCTGCTCCACGCGAACCTATCACAGCTAAATTAGTTGCAAATATGTTGGTAAAAGCTGGTGTTGATCGCGTCCTCACTTTGGATCTCCATGCTGTTCAGGTACAAGGCTTCTTTGATATTCCCGTGGATAACCTCTTTACTGTACCTCTATTTGCATATCATTATATGGACAAAGGACTCTGTGGTGAAAATATTGTTATCGTTAGCCCTAAAAATTCTGGTATCAAACGCGCTCGCAGTCTAGCTGAATACCTTAACTCACCTATTGCTATCATTGATTACGCACAAGAAGATGACTCTAACCGTGCAGAAGGCTATATTATTGGAGATGTAGCAGGAAAAACTGCAATCCTAATTGATGATATTCTCAATACAGGCAAGACATTTGCAGAAGCAGCTCGTATCGTGCAAGAAGGTGGAGCAACAGAAATTTTCGCTGTTGCTAGCCATGGACTTTTTGCCGAAACCGCAACTCAGCTTCTTAACGATTCCCCTATAAAAGAGGTGCTGGTAACCGACTCCGTTGCTTTCCGCGGACAATATCCGAAGAATATCGCCTTCATTACGGCAAGTGAACTAATTGCAGATGCCATTATCCGTATCCAAGAACGTCGTCCAGTCAGTCCACTCTTTAACTTTACTGATCCAAATAAATAAAACAGGGAGGTTGTTCTTGATCTACTTAGATAATGCAGCTACTACAGCCCTTTCTCCTGCCGCCTTCGAAACCCTTGTAACTGTTTCGAAAGATATTTTTGGAAATCCCTCAAGTATTCACGGATTTGGTCGAAAGGCAAATCAAATTCTTAGGCAAGCTAGACAAGATATTGCTACCTGTTTACAAGCACAATCAGACCAGATTATTTTTACTTCTGGTGGCTCTGAAGCCAATAATTTAGCACTTAAAGGTTATGCTTTAGCCAATCAAGATAAGGGAAAACATCTGATTACAACAGCTATTGAGCATCACTCTGTCCTAGATACCATGGATTATCTTGAAAAACGTTTTGGTTTTGAAGTTACTTATCTACAACCACAAAACCAAGTTATCACCGCTCAGCAAATCCAAGATGCACTTAGGCCAGATACTATTTTAGTTAGTGTAATGTATGCTAATAATGAAACCGGTGCTCTCTTACCTATCTCTGAAATAGGAAATATTTTACGAAACCACCAAGCTCAATTTCATGTTGATGCTGTGCAAGTAATGGGGAAAATTCCTGTTCACCCAGAATCATTAGGAATAGACTTCCTCTCTGCATCAGCACATAAATTTCATGGTCCAAAAGGAGTTGGATTTCTCTACAGCCGCATTCCTAAATTCGATTCCCTTATCCATGGTGGCAAACAAGAAAATCAGCACAGAGCTGGTACTGAAAACTTAGCAAGTATTGCTGCAATGGCCACAGCTCTAAAAGATCAGGAACAGCAGCAAATTCAGTCCTATCGAACTATTATGGAATTAAAAAATAACTTTTTATCCAAACTCGATGGCCTAATCCACTACCTCAATCAAACCGAACAACAACTTCCTCATATTATCAATATCGGATTCCCAAATCAACTAAACGAGCAGTTATTAATGAAACTTGATTTATCAGGAATTGCTGTTTCAAATGGATCAGCCTGCACAGCAGGTGTCGTCCAAAATAGTCACGTTCTAGAAGCTATGTATGGGGAAAATTCACCTCGGCTACGAGAATCTATCCGTATAAGCTTGACAGACACTACCAGCCAGCAAGATATGGAGACTCTTGCTGAGACTTTAAAAAATATTATCGGAGGCTCACATTAAATGGCGTTTGAACAAACTGTAGCACTGAAAAACTGTGCTTATCGCTACACTATCCAGTCTGGAGTGAAAAAATATACCTTGCGAGATAACACTTTTGAGCAAACTAAAGTGGGTAACTACCAATTAACACGAATGCTAGAAGAAGTTCCTAATTCAAATCAAGGCTTCCTCCTAAAAATCATCATCAATCCAGAATTAACTGGTTTTAAAATCAATATTACAGATAAGTCTGGTTTGAAGTTAGTTGATATTTTTAAAGCAGAAGCAAATACTGTTATTCAAGAAAAATTTTACTTTTTAATGGAAAGTTTAGTCGATCGAAATATCTTCACTAAGGAAGCGAACTAATTATCTCAATGATATAATATACAACCGTGTAAAATTATCTGTCTTATCACCTTTCTAACTCTTAAAAGTGATATCGTTCAAGAGTTAGAATACTTAAAATAATGTGATAGCAAGAGTAATTTTTTATCTTCTCTATTACGAATTTAAAAGGCTAGTGGTAGTGAACTTTACTCCAATTGTTAGGATTCTGCTTTAACATCCTGGATAGAGCTCTCCTCTCCTAGTCTTTTTTTGTATTTTTCATACTAATCTGTTGATTTTTTCACAAACTTTTACTAGAATATACCTAGAGAAAATAAATAATAGGAGAAAGATTGTGAAAACTACTAAAAATAATGAAATACCTCGTGCCACTGCAAAAAGACTTTCAATCTATTACCGTATTTTCAAGAAATTCCACGCTGGTAATATTGAAAAAGTTAGTTCCAAAGAAATCGCCGAAGCTATTGGGGTGGATGCTGCTACTGTCCGTCGAGACTTTTCTTATTTCGGTGAGTTAGGGCGCCGTGGTTTTGGTTACGATGTCAAGCAACTTATGAATTTCTTTGCAGAAATATTAAATGATAACTCCATTACAAATGTAATGCTTGTCGGAGTCGGAAATATGGGACGTGCCCTGTTGCACTACCGCTTTCACGAACGCAATAAAATGAAAATTGTAATGGCCTTTGAAGCAGATGATAGCCCTGCTGTAGGTACTTTTGACGAACAAATTCCCATTTATGCAATTTCGAGTATAAAAGAAAAAATAACTGTTGCTAATGCGCAAACAGCTATTCTAACTGTTCCCAGTTCCAAAGCTCAAGAAGTAACAAATCTACTTGTAGAAGCTGGTATTAAAGGAATTCTTAGTTTTTCTCCGGTTAATCTATCTGTTCCTAAAGATGTAGTTGTGCAGTATGTTGATCTAACAAGTGAACTTCAGACATTACTCTATTTTATGCGTAAGAATAACTAATTCATAATTCACTTTCTTCTCTAAAACTGAAGTAACCATGTCTACTAACAATCAAGTGATCTAGAAGTACAAGTCCTAGCGTATCGCAGGACTTTTTTAGTGTTTCAGTAAAAAGTAAATCATTTTTACTGGGTTCGGTATTTCCTGAAGGGTGATTATGAACAATGATGACCGATGTTGCCATACATTTTACTGCATAGTGTAAAATCTCCCTAGGTTCAGCAATGCTTCGATTGACGCTCCCTATAAAAATAGTGCGTTGGCTAATAATCCTGTTCTGAGTATTGAGATAAATTGCTACTAGATGTTCCTGTTTTTTATCACCTAGCTCATGCATCATTTGTCTGCCTAATTTTTCACTTCCTAAAATTTGCTCTTCAAGGAGAAGTTCCGACTGATTAATTCGCTTGCCAAGTTCAATCATGGCTTTTATCTCAATAGCCTTAACGCGACCTATCCCTGTAAGTTTTTGCAATTCTTCAATAGAGAAATCTTTAAGATTAGCTAAATTTTCTAATTTGCTTAGTAAATGATTTGATAAAATTGAAACTGGCTGTTTTTTTGTTCCTGTCCGAATAAAAATTGCTAATAATTCCTGATTACTGAGTCCCTCAGGTCCAACTTCTACTAAGCGTTCCCGTGGCTGCAACGACTGTTCCTGATAATTTACAGTATACATTTCTTACCTCCTTACCTATCTATTCGTAAAGAGGTGAAAAAATAAGGATAATATCATGGCTATTTGCAATAAATATTGTAGAGATGCTACGATTAATCAATCAAATATTTTATCAATAAATTCAATAACACTGACCCAGGAAGCCTGTCACAATTTGCTAAAGTTATTTCGGAGAAAAGATATTGGAATACAAGGCATATGTCACTATTGACAATGACCTTAGTATGAACTACATGATGACTTTGATATTATTTTTATGCAGTTTTGCTCAGTCAAAAAAATGAAAACACCCACTAGACTTCGAAAATTATCGAAATTTCGTTGCTCTCCAGAAATACATTACTATAAAATTGAGAGAGCCTACTATACTTACAGCCAAATATCTAATAGTAACATATAGCTCTCTTCGACAATTCTTCTCACTCGCAATAAAGAGAGTGCTGGCTAAAAATTAGCTATAAAAAGACTACTAGGGCCGAACTAGTAGTCTAACATAATTTTTTCATTTTGATTGTGCTTTGTTATCTTCATCTGTTAGTTCAACAAATCAAAAGACTATTCTCACTTCTACCAGTTGTAGATGTCATCCTGTCTTAGCTTCAGTCGTTGAAGATCCTAAAGTTGGATCATCTTATAGAAATTTTTATGATCTTTCCTGCTTCCCTTTTTAGGAGTCTAGTTAATTGTAAAAATCAGTCAAGTAACATTGACAGGACTTCTGAGAAGCGAGGGGGAAAGTCAATACAACTCCACTCCTTATAATTGAATCTGACTATATGTTTTTTTAAATGCTTGCTGTACTTCTTCAGGAGCTTGATCATAGTCAATACTACTGTCAAATTTCCCTTTAACAATGGTACGCATAGTTGCTGCAGCATCCTCACAAGTTACCAGAGTAATTTCATTCTGACCTTCAACATCATCAATCACATAAACACTATCAGGTGTCACAGATTCAATACTAGTAACGGTGTAGGTATAAATTTTTTCTTTATCTGTTAAATAAATTTTCATACCTACTTTAGAATCTTCTAAACGTGAGAAGAGTGTATCACTAGCTCCAGAAATACCGAATACATGGTGACTTGCTAAGGCATAATTTCCTTCTCCCATCACTTGGTTTTCCTTCATCGTACCAGCTCCATACATGAGTGCAGTATTGGACAGTCCTTTAAAAATAGGCAAATTCAAATTCAGGTCTGGCATTGCAATTCCACCAATAACCGGCAATTGCTGAGCATTCCACTGAGCAGCAAGTACTGCTTCTGTCGAAATTGACTCTACTTGTGCAAAATCAAAAGTAGTTTCAGCATTTTGATTTTCTGCAATCTCTTCCTTAGAAACATTGCTAATTTGATATCTATTGGAATTCCATGCAATTATCATATTTCGAATTGAATTATTGAAAATTAGAGCTACAGCTACGAGGACAAGTAGCACAAATAAGATTCTACGCCAAATAGAGTCGTTGCTTTTTTTACGTCTTCCCTTGTCTAATCGCATACGTTTCATACTATTCTTCTACTACCTTCTCTTCCTTATCTTCCTTGTCTTCTGCAGCATCTACCAAGGCAAACGTCATAATTTTTGCATCGTTATCCAAACGCATCACTTTGACACCCATGGTTGAACGACCTGTTTGGGAAATATTGGCAACATTGGTTCGGATGATAACTCCAGTATCAGTAATAACCATGATATCTTCATCACCCGAAATGGTTGTCAAACCAGCCAAGTAGCCATTTTTCTCAGCTACTTTCAAGGTCTTAATTCCCTTGCCGCCACGTCCCTTAGTCGGGTACTCACTAGCTGGTGTTCGTTTACCGAATCCATTTTCCGTCAAGACCAAAACTTCTTGATCATCTGACACAATGGTTGCACCAATCAATTGGTCTCCGTCACGGAGCGTGATACCACGAACACCTGTTGCAATCCGACTCATGCTACGAACGGCAGTTTCTACGAAACGAACAGAGTAACCAAACTTGGTCCCCATGATAACATCTGCTTGACCGTCTGTCAAGAAAACATTAATTAGTTCATCATCATCTTTAAGGTTAAGAGCCTTCAAGCCGTTCTGGCGAATGTTACCAAATTCAGAAACACTGGTACGTTTGACCACTCCTTGACGGGTCGCAAAGAAGAGGTAATGTCCTTCTTCCTGCTCCTTGGTCACATTGATAATGGTTTGAATTGACTCATTTTCTTCTAGTTTTAAGAGGTTAACAACTGGAAGACCTTTGGCTGTACGGCCATACTCAGGAATTTCATAACCTTTCAGGCGATAAACACGACCTTTATTAGTAAAGAAGAATAAGCGATCATGTGTGCTTGTTGATACCAACTCACGTACAAAATCATCGTCCTTTACACCTGTTCCTTGAACACCACGTCCGCCACGTTTCTGAGCTTGAAATTCATCTTGAGCCAAACGTTTAATATAGCCTTGATTTGATAAGGTAATCAATACATCCGTTTCTTCTATCAAATCCTCATCTTCAAGAGAGAGAACTTCACCGACCATCAATTCCGTTCGGCGTGGATCATCATATTTACGTTTGACTTCTTCTAACTCTTCCTTGATAATCTGAACAACACGCTCAGGCTTAGCCAAAATATCTGCTAAGTCAGCAATCAAGGCCACTAAGTCATCATATTCAGCCTGAATCTTGTCACGTTCCAATCCAGTTAAACGACGCAAACGCATATCTAAGATAGCCTGGCTCTGGCGTTCTGACAACTTGTACTTAGCCATCAATTCTGCCTGTGCAATTGCATCTGTTTCAGAATTACGAATAATGCGAATAACATCATCAATATGATCAAGGGCAATCAGCAGACCTTCCAAGATATGAGCACGTGCCTCCGCCTTCTCCTTATCAAACTGAGTACGGCGCGTCACCACTTCTTTTTGATGCTCAATATAGGATTCTAAAATCTGACGAACGGAGAGAATCTTTGGAACACCATTTTGAATGGCCAACATATTAAAGCTAAAATTGGTTTGAAGTTGCGTTTGTTTGAATAGGTTGTTCAAGATAACATTGGCTGAGGCATCACGACGAACTTCGATAACAAATCGTACACCTTCACGGTTAGATTCATCTCGAACAGCTGTAATACCGTCAATTCGTTTCTCTTGAACCAACCTTACAATGTGTTCTTGAACTTTAGACTTATTGACCATGTACGGAAATTCCGTCACAACAATACGCTCGCGACCATTTCCATACTCTTCAATCTCAGTTCGAGAACGTAAGACGATTGATCCCTTACCAGTTTCATAGGCGCGATGAATACCTGATCTGCCCATAACGAGCGCACCAGTTGGAAAGTCTGGTCCAGGCATAACCTCCATAATGTCACGAGTTGTAGCTTCTGGATTATCAATCAAAAGATTGACGGCATCGATAGTCTCACCCAAATTGTGGGGCGGAATATTGGTTGCCATACCAACCGCAATCCCTGTCGTACCGTTAACAAGTAGATTAGGAAAACGAGCTGGCAATACTTCTGGCTCACGTTCACTGGAATCATAGTTGTCCGCAAAATTTACTGTATTTTTGTTAATATCACGAAGCATCTCAAGCGCAATCTTGCTCATACGAGCCTCTGTATAACGCTGAGCGGCCGCTCCATCACCATCCATAGAACCAAAGTTTCCATGGCCATCTACGAGCATATGGCGATAAGACCACCACTGCGCCATACGAACCATGGCCTCATAGATTGCACCATCACCGTGTGGGTGATATTTACCCATAACATCACCCGTGATACGGGCTGATTTCTTATGGGGTTTATCTGGTGTAATCCCTAACTCATTCATTCCGTACAAAATACGGCGGTGTACTGGCTTTAGACCGTCACGTACATCTGGTAAAGCACGTGAAACAATAACACTCATCGCATAATCGATGAATGATGTCTTCATTTCATTCGTCAAATTAACCGTTACTAAGTTTTTATCCTGCATTAAATCAGTCTCTTTTCTACAGTCTTTATCTAAACTATTATACCATATTGTGAAGAAAATTTCGTGCGTTGAAACTGTAATGTAAACATTTTCAACAAAGCTTTCACAAGTGACAAATACCTTAAAAAGTGCTAGAATGTTAAGTGGTTGGGATAACTTATATCCCCAAATTAAACTAAGGAGATGTTTAGAACATGACTGCAACTAAACAACACAAAAAAGTCATCCTTGTCGGTGATGGTGCCGTAGGTTCTGCTTATGCTTATGCCCTTGTTAACCAAGGTATTGGTCAAGAATTAGGTATCGTTGATATCAATAAGGATCGTACACAAGGTGATGCAGAGGATTTGAGCCACGCATTAGCTTTCACTTCACCTAAGAAAATCTATTCTGCTGACTATTCAGATGCTCATGATGCAGATCTAGTTGTATTAACTGCTGGTCTACCTCAAAAACCAGGTGAGACTCGCCTTGAATTAGTAGAGAAAAACCTCCGTATTAACAAACAAATTGTTACAGAAATTGTTAAATCTGGTTTCAACGGTATTTTCCTTGTTGCTGCTAACCCAGTTGATGTCTTGACTTACTCAACTTGGAAATTCTCAGGTTTCCCTAAAGAACGCGTTATCGGTTCAGGTACTTCACTTGATTCAGCTCGTTTCCGTCAAGCTTTGGCTGATAAAATCGGTATTGACGCACGTTCTGTTCACGCCTACATCATGGGTGAGCACGGTGACTCTGAATTTGCAGTTTGGTCACACGCTAACGTTGCTGGTGTAAAATTGTATGACTGGTTGCAATACAACCGCGACATCGACGAACAAGGTCTTGTTGACTTGTTTGTATCCGTTCGCGACGCAGCTTACTCAATCATCAACAAAAAAGGTGCAACTTACTATGGTATCGGTGTTGCACTCGCGCGTATTACAAAAGCAATCTTTGATGATGAAAAATCAGTACTTCCATTGTCTGTATACCAAGCTGGTCAATACGAAGGTGTTGAAGATGTCTTCATTGGTCAACCAGCCATCATTGGTGCACATGGTATCGTTCGTCCAGTTAACATCCCATTGAATGATGCTGAATTGCAAAAAATGCAAGCATCTGCAAAACAATTGAAAGACATCATTGACGATGCTTTCGCTAATCCAGAAATTGCAGCTGGTGTTAAAAACTAACATATTATACTTAAAAAGGTGAGCGTTAGCTCACCTTTTTTACTTTCGAATATCATAACGTAACATAGCAATTCCATCCGTAACAGTCGTTTCAATCAATAGCAACTGCTGCTCTTCTGGGAGTTTATCAAATAGGGAAATTCCAGCACCTAATATTGTTGGAATGATACCGATAATGAGGTGATCAATCAGTTTGTTCTCCAAACAAGACTGGACCAGTCCAGCTCCTCCAAAGAGCCAAATATCGCTACCTTCTTCTGCCCGCAAACGTTGAATTTCTGAAATAATATCCTGCACAAAGCGAACATTTTTATAATCGGTTTGTTCAGTCCGACTTGCAATGATAAACTCTTTCTCCTGATAGCCCTCAATCATCTCTAAAGGACAATCTTCCAGTGACTTTCGTCCCATAATGACCGTATCACAACTGTTAAAAAAAGAAGCATTATCAAACTGTAAGGCAGTATCATACTGAGAAGTTCCGTGCCCTTCTATCCAGTCATAACTCCCGTCAGTTCGAGCGATAAAACCGTCCAAACTCATAGCAATATTCAATACTAAACGTCTACTCATACTTTACCTCCTAATAATTCCAATGGTAGTCTAGTATATCATAAAAACAATCTAGACGGCTTCTTCAGGCTTCTAGCTCATAATAAAAAGATCCACCAGACATTTATTTTTGAACTCTTCTTTCCATGCTTATTATAAAACGCTACACTGGACCTTAAATTCGTTTATATATTACTAAACTCATGAAAAAACAGTCCTTAAGGACCGTTTTTTTACTTCGATTTAATATAGTTGACACCATCTGCTTTTGGTGCGACTGCTTTTCCAAAGAAGGCAGATAGGGCTACAACTGTAATCAGATATGGTGCGATTTGAAGATAAACACTTGGAATATCTTTCAAACCTGGTAATTTGCTACCTACTACTACCAAACTTTGCGACAAACCAAAGAACAGACTAGCAAGCATTGCACCAATTGGATTCCATTTACCGAAGATTACAGCGGCCAAGGCGATGAAGCCTGTACCAACGATTGTGGTTGCTGAGAAGTTGATGTTATATGATTGAGCACTTACCGCACCACCAACACCACCGAGGAAACCGGCAATCAACACACCTGCATAACGCATCGCATAGACATTGATACCAAGGGTATCAGCAGCTTGTGGATGCTCACCAACTGAACGAAGGCGAAGTCCAAACTTTGTTTTATAAAGAATGAACCAAGCTAAGAATGCAGTTGCAATAGCAACATATCCCATCAAACTAGTGTTTTTGAAGAAAATATCTCCAATTACAGGAATATCCGCTAAAACGGGGAATGAAAATTTACCAAATGATTCACGAATACTGTCCGTTTGCCCCTTGTTGTAAATAACTTTTACAAGAAATACTCCGATGGCTGGTGCTAAAAGGTTCAATACCGTACCGGAAACAACGTGGTCAGCTCGGAAATTAATCGTAGCCATGGCATGGATTGCAGCAAATAGAACACCTGCTAAACCACCAACTAAGAGAGCTAACAATGGAGTAGCTTTTCCAAATGTTTCAGCAAATTCAATATTGAAAACAACACCAGCAAAGGCTCCGATAACCATGATTCCTTCCAAACCAACGTTGACAATACCACCACGCTCAGAGAAGACACCCCCAAGACTGGTAAAAATCAATGGTGCTGAGTAAATCAACATCTGCGAAATGAGTAAGGCAAGAATTGAAATATTCATCTTATTTCGCTCCTTTCGCTTTATTTTTGGCTTTAAGCAACTGCTCAAAGATAAATTTCACACCGATAAAGAAGATGATTGACGCTGTAACAACATTAATCAATTCAGGTGGAATTTGCGCACGACCCATACCAGGTGCACCAACAGATAGGACACCAAATAGGAAGGCTGCCAATGGAATACCAAGTGGTGAGTTTGACGCCAAAAGGGCAACAGACATACCGTTGAATCCAATATCCAAATTAGTGCTCTGGGTATAAACATTTTGGAAGGTGCCAAGTCCCTGAATAGCTCCACCTAGACCAGCAAGAGCGCCTGAAATCACCATAGAAAGAATAATCGTACGTTTAGCAGACATACCTGCGTAGTCAGATGCAGTTGGGTTCAAACCAACGGAACGAATTTCAAAACCTAAGGTTGTCTTCGTCAATAGGAACCAAATAACCACTACAGCAATGATAGCAAAGAAAATTCCCAGGTTCATACGCGAATTGTTTGTCAACTCACGCAACCACTCCATTTGATAAGATGCATTGGCTGAAACGTTTATAGTAGAATCCTTATTTTTCATCAAACCCTTTGAAAAAACTTCTCGAATAAGATAGTTACATGAGTAAAGCAGGATGTAGTTCATCATGATGGTGACGATAACCTCACTAGTACCGAGGTAAGCACGAAGTATACCAGGAATGGAACCAGCAATACCACCCGCAATCATAGCGATTACGACTGTCGCCAAAATAAGGATTGGACGAGGCATATCTGGATTAGACAAGGCAAACCAACCTGCGAAAACCCAACCTACATAAGCTTGACCTGGCAATCCTACGTTGAAGAAACCAGCTCGACTTGCCACAGCAAAACCTAAAGCGGTAAAGATAAGTGGTGCCATAGCACGGAAAATTTCTCCGATAGATTTGATATTACCAAAAGCTGAATAAAATAATTCGTCATAACCCTTAATTGGATTATAGCCAAAAATAAGCATGATGACGGCACCTAAGAGTAATCCCGAAATAACTGCCAATAAGGGAATGGCAATAGGCTGATATTTTTTAGGCATGACTTTCTCCCTTCTCTAATTTTCCGCCTGCCATCAAGACACCAAGCTCCTGCTTGTTTGTTGTCGCAGGATCTACGATACCATGGATGGTACCATCGTGGATAACGGCAATGCGATCCGAAACATCCAAAATTTCATCCAATTCAAAGCTGACAACTAGGACGGCTTTCCCTTTGTCACGCTCAGCAATCAAACGTTTACGGATGTATTCAATGGCACCAACGTCCAAACCACGAGTAGGTTGGCTAACAATCAGAAGATCTGGATTACGGTCAATTTCACGGGCAATAATAGCTTTTTGCTGGTTACCACCTGACAAAGCCTTAGAAGGCACTAACTCACTCGCCCCACGCACATCAAACTCTTCCATCAGCTGACGCGCTTTTTCATTAATTTTATTGTAGTTCAGGATACCGTTTTTCGAATTTGGCTCCTTATAGTAAGTTTGTAGGGCAATATTTTCAGCAACTGACATTTGCAGAACCAATCCATCACGATGACGGTCTTCTGGAACGTGGCTGACTTGCATTTCAGTGATTTTACGAGGTGTTTTACCAACAACTTCTTCACCTTTGATGGTAATTGAGCCTGATTTCACCTTACGCAAACCTGTAATAGCTTGAATAAGCTCGCTCTGACCATTTCCATCAATACCGGCAATACCAACAACTTCACCGGCACGAACATCAAGGTTAAGCCCTTTAACTGCTGGAATGCCACGGTTTTCATTAACCACCAAATCCTTGATAGAAAGGATAACTTCCTTAGGATTTGACGCAATTTTTTCAGTCTTAAAGGATACTGAACGTCCTACCATCCATTCGGCTAAGTCTTGGTTGGTAGCTCCTGCTACATCAACGGTTTCAATAGACTTACCGCGACGGATAACGGTAACGCGGTCTGCAACGGCACGGATTTCGTCCAGTTTGTGTGTAATCAAAATGATAGACTTGCCTTCTTCAATCAATTTCTTCATGATCTTCAGAAGCTCTGCTATTTCCGCAGGAGTCAAAACCGCCGTAGGCTCATCAAAAATCAAGAGGTCGGCACCACGGTAGAGGGTTTTCAAAATTTCTACACGCTGTTGTGCTCCAACAGAAATATCTGCTACTTTTGCAGTTGGATCAACTTCCAAACCGTATCTTTCTGAAAGTTCTTTGATTTCAGCAATAGCTTTTTTAAGGTCAATCACACCTGCCTTGGTTGTTTCTGAACCAAGAATGATATTTTCTGCAACAGTGAAAGCATCGACCAGCATGAAATGTTGGTGAACCATACCGATACCCAAGTGAGCGGCCCTTGAAGGTGAGTCAATTGAAACAACCTCACCATTGATAGCAATTTCACCGCTGGTAGGCTCCAAAAGACCTGCCAACATATTCATAAGAGTTGATTTCCCAGCACCATTTTCACCGAGCAGGGCGTGGATTTCACCTCGTCTGACATGTAAGTTGATGTGGTCATTTGCTACAAATTCACCGAAAATTTTGGTGATATTGCGCATTTCAATGACATTATCCCTAGTCATAATCTTCTTCCTTTCTGACTATCATTTTTGTCAGTAAAACCTACCAGGGACTGATAGGCTTTACTGAGAAAAATTCTCAGTCCGAAAAGGGCGACCGATTTCGGTCGCCGATTCGGAAAATTTTAATCAAAAGATTATTTTTCTGGAGTTTCTGGAACTTCAACTTTACCATCAATGATTGCTGTTTTAGCTTCAGCAACTGCTTTTGATGCATCTTCTGAAAGGTTAGTTTCAGCCAATTCTACACCTTTGTCTTTGAGTGAGAATTGAACAACTGTTCCACCAGGGAATTCTCCCGCTACTGCTTTAGTTGCAATATCTTTTACAGCAGTACCAACTTCTTTGATTGTTGAAGCCAATACAAAGTTAGAAGCTTTTCCATCTTTAGATGTGTACTCACCTTCAGCAGATTGGTCGCGGTCAACACCAATTACCCAAACTTTATCTGCTTCGTTACGAGTTTCGTTTTCTGCTTTTGCAGCCGCGAATACACCATTACCAGTACCACCTGAAGCGTGGAAAATTACGTCAGCACCTACAGCATATTGAGCAGCAGCAAGGGTTTGACCTTTAGCAGCATCACCAAATGAACCAGCATAGTCAATAGTTACTTTGATGTCAGGATTTACAGATTTAGCACCTGCTACAAAACCAGCTTCAAAACGGTCGATTACGACACCTTCCATACCACCGATAAATCCAACGTGGTTAGTTTTTGTTGATTTAGCTGCTGCAACACCTGCCAAATATGAAGCTTGGTGATCAGCAAAGCCTACACTAACAACGTTGTCGAGATCAGGAACTACAGAGTCAACAATAACATATTTAGTATCTGTATTGTTTGGCGCTACTTCAGCAATTGCAGACTCCAAGGCAAAACCGATACCGAAGACAAGGTTGTAACCACCTGAAACAGCTGAATCAAGGTTTGTTACATAGTCAGACTCACTAGCAGATTGGAAATAATCATAACCACTACCTTTCTCAAGTCCAGCTTCCTTACCCCAAGCTGTCAAACCTTCCCAAGCTGATTGGTTAAATGAACGGTCCTCTACACCACCGATATCAGTAACGATTGCAGCTTTTATAGATGAATCTGACGAAGTATTTGATGTACGGCTACCGCAGGCAGCAAGAGTAAGTGCTGCAAGTGATACAACACCCAAACCAACAAGTTTCTTGTTCATTTCTGAACCCTCCTAAAAAATTCTTTGGCAACAAAAAGTTGCAGTGATGAAATATTATTACAGCCTAAAGACTGCTTTACAAACCTAATTTAAGTCTGTAAAAGAATACGGAAGTAATTCCCCGACTGTCATCTCGACTGTCGATTTATCTTTAGCAACCAAGGTCACCTTTAGATCCTGCTCAAAAAATTCCGCCATCACCTGACGACATGCTCCACAAGGGGAAACAGGTTTTTCTGTTTCTCCATAAACAATCAACTCCGAGAAGTCTTGTACACCTTCTGAAACTGCTTTAAAAATAGCTGTTCGTTCCCCACAATTTGTCAATCCAAAACTAGCATTTTCAATATTGACACCAGTAAAGATTTGACCATCTTTAGCAACAAGTACAGCTCCAATCGGGAACTTTGAATAAGGTACATAGGCATTTTTGCTAACTTCGATAGACAAATCAATCAGGTTAGTAGTCGCCATCTGCCTTTTCTCCCTTCATGATTGCAACACCAGAAGAAGCACCTATACGGTTAGCACCGGCCTCAATGAAAGCAACCGCATCCTCATAAGAGCGAGCACCTCCAGATGCTTTAACACCCATGTCCGGTCCAACTGTTTTTCTCATTAAAGTTACATCAGCAACAGTGGCACCTCCAGTTGAGAAACCAGTTGATGTCTTCACAAAATCAGCACCTGCTTCTTTTGATAATTCGCAAGCTTTTACCTTTTCTTCGTCAGTCAAAAGACAAGCCTCAATGATGACTTTAACGAGTTTGTCTCCACTTGCATCTACCACTGCCTTAATATCTTCTAATACAAGATCATAGTTCTTATTTTTCAAGGCACCGATATTGATGACCATATCAATCTCATCTGCGCCATTTTCAATAGCGTCTTTGGTTTCAAAAGCCTTAACAGCAGGCGTATTGGCACCCAATGGGAAACCAATTACAGTACAGACTTTTACATCACTGTCTTTGAGTTCTTGGGCGGCATAGCTCACCCAAGTTGGATTAATGCAGACACTTGCAAAGTCATATTCTCTAGCCTCTGCTAAAACTTTTTCAACTTGTTCCCGAGTTGTTTCGGGTTTCAAGACTGTGTGATCAATGTATTTATTTAATTTCATTCTAATTTTCTCCGTACATTACGAAATAATTTCTAGAATTTCTTTCGTTTTTACACTTACTTTATCTATTCTAACATTTTTTTGGAAATTTGTAAGCATGTTTTCCGAAATATTTTCATTTGCATATATTGTGGCGATTTTTTCACCCTTGGCAATTGCTTCTCCGACTTTCTTATGGAAGACAATACCTGTTTCGTAGTCTAGATGATCTGTCTTAACAGCACGACCAGCACCAATTTTCATAGCAAATAGTCCGAACTCCAGGGCAGGCAAAGCGGTGATATAGCCATCTTTTTCTGATAAAATATCTACTTGTTGACTAACCTTAACGGGACGATAGAGATCTTCTAAGTCGCCACCTTGCGCGACAATCATTTCTTCAAATTTCTTAAGTGCAGCACCATTTTCGATATGCTGGCGAACTTCTTCAACCGTTTTCTCAACATTTGCTAGACTGAGCATAATCTGAGCTAATTCACAGATGAACTCTGTCACATCTGCTCTGCCATTTCCTTGAAGAATCTCTAAAGCTTCTAAAATTTCCAAGCGGTTACCAATCGAAGTACCAACTGGCTGGGACATATCGGTCAAAACCGCTACCGTTTTACGACCGACAGCTTTACCAAGGTCAACCATCGTACGAGCCAGAACGCGCGCATCTTCAATATTCTTCATGAAGGCACCTTCACCAACAGTGACATCAAGAAGAATGGCATCTGCACCTGCTGCAATCTTTTTAGACATGACAGAGCTCGCAATCAATGGAATGATATCAACCGTTGCTGTCACATCACGAAGGGCATAAAGTAGTTTATCTGCCTTAACAAGATTGTCCGATTGACCAATAACAGCCACACCAGTTTCCTGGACTTGCTTGATAAAGTCTTCTTGACTAACTTCGATTTGATAGCCTTTGATTGACTCCAGTTTATCGAGCGTACCGCCAGTATGCCCCAAGCCCCGACCACTCATCTTGGCAACTGGAACTCCAAAACTAGCTACAAGTGGCGCAAGTATCAAGGTTACCTTATCCCCAACTCCACCAGTCGAATGCTTATCAACCTTGACACCATCAATAGCTGACAGGTCAATTTCCTCACCTGAGTGAACCATAGCCATAGTTAAATCTGATATTTCTCGGGTAGACATCCCTTTGAAATAAATAGCCATAGCCAAGGCTGACATCTGATAATCCGGCACACTACCATCCACGTAATCTTCAATCAGCCATTGAATTTCCTCAGTAGTCAACTCCAAGCCATCTCGTTTTTTCTGAATTAAATCAACTGCTCTCATTCTTTCACACTTTCAAGGATATAGTATCCTTTGTCTTTCTTGATTATTTGACAATTACCAAATACTTCTTCCATCCGTTTTTTAGCACTTGGTGCTCCCTGTTTCTTCTGAATGACAATTGTGAGTCTTCCACCAGCATTTAAATGCTCTTTAGCACCAGCAATGACTTGATGAACCACTGCCTTACCAGCACGGATTGGAGGATTGGAAATGACATAATCAAATTGTCCCTCTACTGCCTCGTAGATGTCCGATTGAAAAATGCTTGCTGTCACACCATTTTTACTAGCATTTTTCTCTGCTAATTCCAAAGCTCTACTATTGATATCCACCATAGTGACATCCAATCCATGGACTTTTGCCAAGGTCAATCCTAAAGGACCGTAGCCACAACCGACATCTAGTAAGCTCTTTCCTTCGCTATTTTCTAATTCCAAAGCATTCAAAAGCACCTGACTTCCATAATCAACCATTTTCTTACTAAAGACACCTGCATCTGTCAGAAAGGACATGGGGGTGTCTAGCAAACGAACATGGAGTTCATGGATATCATGTGCAATACTTGGATTTTTTTCATAATACATGTTAGCCATATATACATTATATCATTTACTAAAAACGTTTTCAATAATTTTACATCAAAGAGGAATCATGCTACAATAATGCTATGAAAAATGAATTTATCAACTTCGAAAAAATCAATCGCCAAACTTGGCAACAACTACATCGAAAAACAACGGTCCCTCTGACTCAAGAAGAATTAAATTCTATCAAAAGTTTTAATGACAAGATTAGTCTTCAAGAGGTACTGGATGTCTATTTGCCTTTGATAAACTTAATCCGTATTTATAAGAAAACAAGTGAAGATTTGTCTTTCTCTAAAAGCTTATTTTTACAGGAAAAAATCAAGGCCAAACCCTTCATCATTGGTGTCTCTGGAAGTGTTGCAGTCGGTAAATCAACCACTAGTCGCCTCCTTCAAATCTTACTAGCTCGTACCTTCAAGAATGCTAGTGTCGATATGGTTACTACCGACGGATTTCTCTATCCAAACGCAATACTTGAAGAAAAAGGAATTTTAGACCGAAAAGGTTTTCCAGAATCCTATAATATGGAACTCTTACTAGACTTCCTCGATCATATCAAAAATGGTGATGAGTATCAGATACCTGTTTATTCTCATGAGGTCTACGATATCTTGTCTGACAAAACTCAGACTATTACTTCACCAGATTTCCTTATTGTAGAAGGAATCAATGTTTTCCAAAACCCTCAAAATCAACGTCTCTATGTCAGCGACTACTTTGACCTCTCCATTTATGTTGATGCAGATGTGACCAATATCGAGAGCTGGTACCTAGAGCGATTCCAAAAATTACTACAATTAGCTGAAAAAGATACCAGCAACTACTACCACCGCTTCACACAGCTACCTTCTTCAGAAGTTGTCCAAATGGCCCAGGATACCTGGAAGAATATTAACTTGGCCAATCTGGAGAAATATATTGAACCAACACGAAATCGTGCTGACATCATCCTTCATAAAGGACAAAATCATGAAATAGATGAAATTTATTTAAAAAAATAAATTTCTCTTGTCAAATAAGCTATTTTCAGATATAATGGTATGGTTAGTACAAGAAAGGGTGGAGGTGAAACCATTGGCAAACATTAAGTCAGCTATCAAACGCGCTGAATTGAACGTTAAACAAAACGAAAAAAACTCAGCTCAAAAATCAGCTATGCGTACTGCAATCAAAGCATTTGAAGCTAACCCTTCTGAAGAGCTTTTCCGTGCTGCTAGCTCAGCAATCGATAAAGCAGAAACAAAAGGTTTGATTCACAAAAACAAAGCAAGCCGCGATAAAGCACGTCTTGCATCAAAACTTGCTTAATAAAAGAGTCTCCACGGGGACTTTTTTTGTTGCAATTTTCAAAAAAACTCTTGAGTCAATGACTCAAGAGCTTTTTATCTAGGCAATCTTACTTCAAATACGGTTCCTTTCGGATGATTATCCTTCACTTGAACATCTCCATGCAAAGTCGTTAAGATTTGCTTGGCTAATGACAAACCTAGCCCAAAGCCTCCTTTTTGACGAGTCCGGGCCTTATCAACACGATAGAATCGATCAAAGATTTTTTTCTTGTCTTCTGAGCTAATACCAATACCATTATCTGCTACCCTCAAAACTAGATGACGATCTTTAAGTTTGACATCAATCGAAATCTGCCCATCTTCATCAGAATACTTCATGGCATTATCAAATAATATAGTCATCAACTGCTTGAGTAGTACTTTGTCTGAGCGAATAGACTGTGTTACTTGGTTGGTTACCTCTAACTCTTTTCCGCTCTCCTCAGCCATAATTTCGTAATTAGCAAAAACATCATCAAAGAAATCTGGTGAAATGTCTGAAATGTCTGGTTTCAAACCATCGTCTCGGCGTGCCAAATTTAAAAGATTGGTTGTAAGCAATCGCATATTCCTTACCTCTTCCAAACTAGATGCAATATTTTCGCTACTGTCTAAAATAGTAGCTTCTGGATGTCGAAAAAGACTTTCCAAGCGATTTTGCAAAACAGCTAACGGTGTACGTAATTCATGGCTAGCATTTTCAACAAAATCCTTCTGCTTCTGAAAACTTATTAAAATAGGGCGCATACTTACATTCGCAAGATAAATACTTGCAAAAATAGAAATTAACCAAAAACTGATCATAACAATAACTACGATTTTTTCAGCTGAGGCAATCGAACTTTTAAGCTGAGTGACATTAAAAAGGATCGTTGCATATTGTACAGTGATATCGTCATAGTAAACCATTAAATCACTGGAAATTTCAATGGTGATATAGCGATAATCTTCCTTATCACCAAAATGGGTCTGGACACTAGCTTCTTTAATTTTTCCTAGATCTACTTTATCTAGTTCAAATTCATCTAACCCTGAAAAATAATCTGGATTGACAACCTCTCCGTTTGAATCATAGAGCACTACATTATAATTTGTTCCCAATTTGAGGCTTGAGGCTGTTTCTAAAGGTTTCTGTTGTGGTGAAGAGGAAGAAGTAATATCTGATGATGAGGTGGTGGTTTCTTCCGTTACCTCTTCTACCAATGTAGGTGGATAATGTCTCATAATAGCAAAATCCAACACTATAGAAGGGTTCTCTTCAATCTGTTTAAAATTATCATCTGCTTCACGATACATAGTCGTTCTCATGACTTGAAAAATCAACAAAGTCATAGAAACAAAAATCAGTGTGAAAACAGCAAAATAACGGATAAAATATGAAAAATTATCCGTATAAAATAGTTTTTTTACTCTATTCAGCATTTTTTAAAATGTACCCTACACTACGGAGAGTTTGAAGGTTTTCTCCAAAGGTAGTACCTTTCAATTTCTTTCTAATCTTTGATACATATACTTCTACAACAGAAATGGTTGTATCGCTATCGAAGCCCCAAATACGGTCAAAAATCTGAGTTTTAGGTAAGATAACATTTTGATTCTGCAAAAAGTACACTAGCAAATCAAACTCCTTACCTAATAATTCAACTTCCGATCCATTGACTAGGGTAGAATTAGTAGATAAATCAACAGAGATATCGCCATATGATAAAATATTTTCATTGAATTTTCCAGCTCTTTTCAAAAGAGCTTGAATCCGCATTTTTAATTCTTCTAAGTAGAAAGGCTTGGTTAGATAATCATCTGCTCCCAATTCAAAACCATGTCCCTTATCATCCAGACTTTCTTTTGCTGTCGTAATCAAAACTGGCGTGGTTACTCCTTTTTCACGAAGTTCCTTTAAGACTTGGAAACCATCCTTTTCAGGTAACATAAGATCCAACAAAATTAAATCATATACACCTGACTCCGCTTCATAGAGCCCTTCATCACCATCAAATACTTGCATAACATCTGCAAAATCATCTAAAAAATCAAAAACTGAATTGGATAAGCTTAGATCGTCTTCAACCAATAATATCTTTATCATTACTTCTCCTCCTTAGAATGCATAAAACTCATTAAATCCTAACTGTCAGTATGTCCTAGACAGCCCATTATATCATAAATTAGAAAAACTAAGGTATATTTATTGATTATTATTTTCAATATTTGACTGAATTTCTTGATTCTTCTTCTTCAACTCGTTTACCTTATCTGATGAAGCATTTGATGTGTCAGTTGTATTCTCCTGATCTGGAGGGGTCATACCTTGACCATTGCCGCCTGGTTGATTACCTTGACCTGGAGGAGTCATACCTTGACCATTGCCGCCTGGTTGGTTACCTTGACCTGGAGGAGTCATACCTTGACCATTACCGCCTGGTTGGTTACCTTGATCTGGAGGAGTCATACCTTGACCATTGCCGCCTGGTTGGTTACCTTGATCTGGAGGAGTCATACCTTGAGCATTATTTTCTAATTGAACTTGACTGTTTGCAACAGACGAAGATGCTTTCCCAACACCAATTCCTCCAGCAAATCCAACTGTAACACCTGCAATTGCAACAGTAGCTAATAATGTTTTAGGTTGTGACTTAATTTTTTCCACGATAGACATAAATAGTTTTCCTTTTTTTATATAGATATTTCAAACCTTGCTAGCCTATTGATTTGATGATAATAGTATAGCTATTTTTTCTTAAAAGAAGCTAAATGTTCCCGTAGTCAATTATGCCTGTCATCATTTAGATTGAAAAAATCTAAAGGAATAGCATTTTTGATATTTTCAACCATTTTTACCAATAATCTATTCCACTAATTTAAAAGATGTGCAGTTGGCTACTCAGTTGTCACAAATATTGATAATAAGAAAAGAAGGAAGATTTTCTCTTCCTTCTGGACAAGATTGTTCAGGTAAGCAAGGGTTACCTTTTTATATTCTCCACTCACAACTACTAAGGTAAACTATACCAAGCAATTCCTTCTTGTTTCCAGCCACGAGTTGCCAATATTGCATACTCATTAGCATCTTTGGTATAGAGGTGCTTCTTGAGACCAGTGTGGTAGAGACGATAGATTGGTTGCGTACCGTAAGAACGATAAGCAATTCCTTCTTGCTGCCAGCCACGTTCTGCGAGAATGGTATACTCATTATAATCTCTAGTATACAAGTGAACCTTTAAGCTCGGATTGTAGAGACGATAAACTGGATCACCTGTCTTAGTCGCTGTTTTCCATGCGATACCCTCATACATCCATCCACGGCTTGCTAATACTGTCCGTTCATTAGCATCTGTGGTATATAAATGTACTTGTAAACCACTATGATAGAGTCGATAAACTGGTTTTGGAATTTCTACAACAACTGTTACGGTCGCTGTCGCTAACAAATTAGTCTTCTGCACCTTTCCTGAAGTAACAAAGGTTGTTTCGACAAATTTATTTGAATACAAACTTGGTAAGATACTATCCCAGGTAACAGCTTCTGCAGTTGTTGTACCATCTGTCCATGTTGCAATAACGGTTGTTGGCAAAACTGGAGCAGTATTATTCATCGTTACAACGCTCACTGGTGCTAGTTGAGAAATTGCATGCACAGTAATTGTGGCTACCGGTACCACTGTCGTATTTGCCAATCGGCCTTGTAATTGCACGATTTTTTTCTGCGTACTGGTATAATCTGCCGGTCTTAAAGTATTCCATGTGACTGGTTCCTGGCTAGTTGTTCCATTTGACCATGTTACTGATAAAGTAGACGGGAGAGATGGTGCCTGACCAGATTTAGTTGCAAGTGATACTGGTGTTGCAGAGCGAATCGTAACGACATTAACCGTTGCTTGGGCTGCAAGTGAACTAGCTTGAACCGTACCTGCTACTGTGAATTGACTTGGGGATGTTTTTGTGTACTGACTAGATGAAATGGCATTCCAAGTAACTGGTTCTTGTGTGCTGGTTCCATCAGTCCAAGTTGCCGTCACACTTGTTGGCAAGGTAGGCGCTACACCTGATTTGGTAGTGATTGTCGCGGTTTTCAGACTACTGATGCCATGAATGGTGATAGTCGCAGTTGCTTTTAAACTTGTATTAGCTACCGTACCTGTCACTGTGACAGTCTTAGCTGTTGTCGTCTTATTACTGTAATTTACGCTAGACCATGTGACAGTCTCTTGACTTGTGCTGCCGTCTGACCAGGTCGCTTTTACGGTGGTAGGAAGCGTTGGCGCCTTGTTCGACTTAGTCGATACTTGAATAGATTGTAGGCTGGTTATTCCCTTTACAGTAACCGCTTGAGACAAAGAAGTTGCTCCTGCAGTTGCCGTGATGGTTGTAGAGCCAACACTTTGTCCTCTCACTAAGCCTGTATTACTTACTCCTGCTACTGAAGCATTTCCAGTAGACCATACTACTCCCGCCAATTGAATCGGGATGGTCGTTGTTTGGTAACCAGATACCTGTAATTTAGCAGTTACTTGTGCTTGAGTCGTTTGACCAACTGTTAAACTGCTTGTTGGAATAGTCAGGCTTGTTTCTGTAACCATAGCCCCTTGTACTTCCATTAACTGAGTGTGAGCTCCATAAATTCCAGTTTCTAGCTCACTTCCAGTTGACTCATAAGCAAATTGTTGAGCCGTTGCTGTATAGTAAACACCTGGGGTATAGAAGGTCCCCATTCCAACATATTTATACTGTGGATTGATTATTGATAAATAGTGACCAATCTGCCCATTGAGTTTCCCTGTTTGCTTATAGGTAATATAATCAGCTTTTTCAGAGTAAAATTGCTCGATAGCTCTCAGCATGGACTGCGCATTCTTTGTACCATTCCAAGCTAGATTTTCTGCATAGCTACGCTGACCATTTATAGTCATGCTAAAGGATTTTCCGTTAGGACGAGCATGACCTTGTTTTACGGTCGCTTCCGCTGCTCGTATCTGAGCAATCTTTTCTAAGTCTGTTGACCATTTCAAAGGAACATAACTACTCACATAGCCTTCCTGATAGGCTTCTAAACGAATTTCGTTCAGACGTTTTAAAACAGCATCTTTTCCAGCAGATACAAAGGTTCCGTCAACGTAGACAAGTGTATTACCTGTTGCAGGAGCCGTAACATCTGTTGGTTGAATCGCTGCCGACACAGATTGAAACGTCATGAAGAAGCCAATCACTAGGAACAAACCTAGCAAGTATCTCCTAAGTCTTTTTTTCATACTAGTTCTCCTTATCTTTAGTATTGACTATATAGTATCATAACCCTGACACATTGTCACTATCTTTAGATAAAATTCAATAGCTAGGCCTAAAAAATAATAAAACAAAGAGCCTAGGTTACCCAGACTCTATCAAGTATCATAGTATAAATTTATAGACTATCTAGTATTCCAATCACATGGTACAGATTTTTCTCTGTGATACAATATGGTGCTTGCTCCTGTACAATCGGCTTTGCACAGAAAGCAATTCCAACACCTGCTGTTTGAATCATAGGCAAATCATTTGCTCCATCTCCCATAGCGATAGTTTGGGATAGGGACAGATTATTTTCATGTGCCCATGCTTCTAAGCAGGCTTTTTTGGTATCCTTTGTAACAATTTCTCCCAAGACCTGACCAGTCAGAAAACCATCAACTACTTCCAACCGATTGGCCCTAACGTAGTCTAATTCCAACTGCGTAGCAAGACGATCGACAGTCTCATGAAAACCACCTGAAACAACCGCAATCTTATACCCACGTTTTTTTAATTCTGCTACTAATTCAGTAGCTCCTGGTGTAAAATGTATCTTTTCCATGATACGGTCAAATACTGAAATAGGCAATCCTTTCAATAATGCTACACGTTCACGTAAAGCCTCTTCAAAATCTAATTCACCTCGCATTGCACGTTCAGTAATAGCTGCGACAGCCTCACCAACACCAGCTTCTTCGCCAAGTAGGTCTATTCCTTCTTCCATAATCAATGTGGAATCAACATCCATTACCAGTAAACCTCTTACAAGCATTATTTTTCCTTTCTAAAACAAAAAGCCCTAAGGCTTCTTGTTAATAACGAATCGTTTCCTTTGTTTTTTCATATGAATGAACAAAGCGATCACTCACTCCTGGTTCAACTGTATCCAACGCAAACGAAATTTCTTCAAATGCTTTCTTGTAGTCAAACTCTCTTTCAAAGATATCTAGTGCGCGTGTAAATGCCTTTTGTACATTTTCATTGAAAGAACGGTAGCGATTTGAATATTGTAGCAATTGCTCTGTTAAGGTAGCATATTGAACAATTTCATAAGCAATATCTTCCAGCTCATTCATGTTAAACGTGGCTGTTTCTAGTAAACGGTTAACAATCTCAATGTTGATCCGTTTATAGTCTAATTCTGAAATAAGCGACTCTACATGTCCACTTGTACGGAAGAACTGTCCCAAGAATTCCTCTGGTATACCTGGTAAACTCCGCTTTTCCATATAACGTTTTAACGTGTGTAACTTCCTAACATATTGAGTAGCCTTTTTCCGAGCAGTAGCTTCTGAGGACTCTTGATTCTTCAGATACTCAGCTAAGATTAACTGCTCTTCTTCCATTTGCTTAAGAGTAGCCATAGCATGCTCTAAACGTTCTTCCAAAATAGAATAAGCAACTTGTGGTGTATCTAATTCTTCGACGCTCTCAACAACTGCCATTTCAACTGTGTCAATCCGTTTGGTTAACTGACCAATTCTAGACAACTTACTTTCGGCCAGCACGTATGATTTATTTAAACGATTTGCTTCCTCGTTCAACAAATTAGTGTTATTTGAAATGTGCTCCAAAAATTTAGGCAAATTCTTGCTAATCTTAACAGCTGTCCTATGTGCTTCGATTTCACGAGTGAAAATCTGATACAAGTGATCAATGTGAGCTTGAATAGCTTTGTTTTCGTTTTCTGCCGCATCCAAATCAAAGGATACTATCAAAGCAGTATTTTCACGAATGGCCACACGAATATCTTGGAAATGTGTCTCAATATTACCTTCTGTGAAGAGATAGTTTTGTTCCAATAATTTACGATAGCCTGACTCCAAATCTTCTAACTGATCAGGGAAGCTTATTTCTACTTTCTCAACCAATGAAGGAATTCGTTCCATAATTTGATTGAGTGCAATCATGTGCTCTTCCGTCTTATCCAAAATCTCAGAAGCTTCAATTGGATCTCCTGACGAATTAAGCATCACAAATTCAGAAAATTCAACTTCAATATTTTTGAGTTGTTTATCCAACTCAGGTAAAGTTTCTCCATATTTTTCTGCATTCTGACGAACAGCATCTTGTAAGCGATCAAATAAGTCAAGAGCATGTTTGACACGGCCTGAGTTTCTTTCCTCTTGCTCCTTCAACTCTACTAATCCCTGACGAATTGCTGCAATGTCTTCTTCAACCAAATCGATTTGGCTTTCTATGCTATCAATAGCATGCCGAGCGCGCAGGAATCGAAATGAGTTATTATAACTTTCAGCCTCAAAAATATGGTTTTCAATATCTGCGAATGAATTGAGTGATAAATCCACCCATTTTTGATTCCATTCTCGAAAAGACACTTGACTTTGTCCAATGAGATGTAGCGCTTTAACAGCTTCTATCTCATCATTAACGGTCAAGTTAAAGAGGTCTTCCTTGCGCTCCTCTAGAGCAACTAAAAGATTATCATTGCGCTTGCGTATAATTAGACAAGCCACGTAGGCAATGATTAAAACCGTAACAATCCCAACGATTAACATGATCGTTCCTTTAGTCATGTAAAACTCCTTACGTTCATTTATATTAGCAAAAAATCAACTTATTATATCATACTTTTCTATTCTATGCACATTTTTTCAGATTTTTATACATCAAGTGTTGAATAGACTGCATTTTCTTCGATAAATTCACGACGAGGCTCTACCTTATCACCCATGAGCATATCAAAGATTTTATCTGCTTCTGCTGCATCATCAACGGAAACTTGTGCCATTAAACGATTTTCAGGATTCATGGTTGTCTCCCAAAGCTGATGGTCATCCATTTCTCCCAAACCTTTGTAGCGCTGAATAGTTGGTTTTGAGCGCCCTTGGCTATAGCGTTCTAAAGCTTCCTGTAATTCTTGTTCCTGATTGACACCTGGCTGGATATATTCTTTAATTTCACTTCCGACCTTAACACCATAGATTGGTGGTTGAGCGATATAAACATAACCTGCTTCTACAATCGGGCGCATATAGCGATAGAAAAGGGTCAATAAGAGGGTACGGATATGGGCACCATCGACATCGGCATCTGTCATGATAACCAACTTCTGATAACGAGCTTTGCTGACATCAAATTCTGCACCAAAACCTGTTCCCATTGCAGTAAAGAGGCTACGAATTTCTTCGTTGGCTAAAATTTTATCCATGGTAGCTTTTTCAACATTCAAAATCTTGCCACGAATTGGCAAAATAGCCTGAAACTCACGGTTACGACCAGATTTTGCAGAGCCACCAGCAGAGTCTCCTTCGACGATGAACAATTCAGTTTGGCTTGGATCATTTGAAGAACAGTCCGCCAATTTACCTGGTAGATTGGAAATTTCAAGACCTGACTTCTTACGAGTCACTTCACGAGCACGTTTGGCTGCGATACGAGCCTTACTTGCCAAAATTCCCTTTTCAACAATCCGACGAGCAATTTGCGGATTTTCAAGCAAGAACTCTGACAAGGCATCTGAAAATAGACGGTTTGTTATTTTGACAACCTCACTATTTCCTAGCTTTGTCTTAGTTTGGCCTTCAAATTGCGGACCAGGGTGCTTGACAGAGATAACGGCAGTCAAACCTTCCCGTACATCCTCACCCGTTAAATTATCCTCATTTTCCTTCAGGATTTTATTTTTCTTAGCGTAATCATTGATAACACGTGTCAAGGCAGTACGGAAACCTTGCTCGTGGGTGCCACCTTCATGGGTATGGATATTATTGGCAAAGCTGACAACATTCTCATGGTAACTCGTTGTGTACTGCATGGCCACTTCTACCGTGATATCATCCATTTCACCATCCGTGTAAATCGGCGTTTCAAAGATAACATCCTTGTTTTCGTTCAAATATTCTACATAGGAAGCAATTCCACCTTCATAGTGGTAATTCTTCTCTTGTTCTAATCCCTCACGCTTGTCAGTGATGGATAGGTGTAAGCCACGGTTCAAAAAGGCTAGTTCCTGAACCCGCTTGTCCAACTTCGTAAAATCAAACTCTGTCGTTTCTGTAAAAATCTCTGGGTCTGGAGTGAAATGAACAGTTGTTCCTGATTGGTCTGTTTCACCAACAACCTTCAAGTCAGCTACGACTTCTCCACGACGGTATTCCTGGAAATACACCTGACCATTTTTATACACATGGACATCCAGTTGGGTAGAAAGGGCATTTACAACGGAAGAACCTACGCCGTGCAATCCACCTGAAACCTTGTAGCCACCTCCGCCAAATTTTCCCCCTGCATGAAGTACAGTAAAGACAGTCTCCACAGCAGGACGGCCAGTCTTTTCCTGAATATCAACTGGAATACCTCGACCATCATCGACAACAGTGATTGAATTGTCCTTTTCAATAAAAAGCTGAATATGGTTCGCAAAGCCTGCCAAAGCTTCATCAATCGAATTATCGACAATTTCCCATACCAAGTGATGCAATCCTTCTTTCGACGTTGAACCAATATACATCCCCGGACGCATCCGAACTGCTTCCAGTCCCTCTAGAACTTGGATTTGACTGGCATCATACTCCTGCGCCTTATCCTGTAAATTTTTAATTTCTTCTGTCATAGCATTCCCTTTAATATCGTAGTTTAATCCTATAAATAGTACCCTTCATTATACCACAATTTTCCCTAATAAACTAGAAAAAGGGAGTCTTTCATCCCCATTTCTAATCATTAACCATAAACCATCATTGCTGATAATTCTTTTCCGTCTCCACCTAGTAAATCTACCAATGTATATGCAAAGTCTAAGCTAGTTCCTGCCCCTCGACTCGTCACAATGTGACCATCTACCACAACTTTGCTTTCTACATGATGTCCAGAAATGATATCCTTTTCCTTACCCGGAAAACAAGTGAATTTCCGACCTTCCAATACCCCTGCCGCATCCAAAACAATAGGTGCGGCGCAGATAGCACCTATATACGCTCCTTCTTGCGATTGACTTTGAAGCGCCTGAATTAATCTTTTATCATCTCGAAGATTGACCGATCCAGGCATACCTCCAGGCAGAACAATCATATCATATGTGGATAAATCCCCAGTAAAGACTTTATCTGTAATAACAGTAATTCCGTGAGAACCTACTACTTGATTATTTGTCAATCCTACAATATCTACTTCAAACTGTGCACGCCGTAGAACATCTACCGGTGTTAGTGCTTCTATTTCTTCAAAACCATTCGCCAATATTACTGCAATTTTTTTCATAGTTAATCCTCAATTCGTTTAATGGTTATTTTTTTATAGGCCCGTGAACGGTTGCGGCGATTTTCATCTGTCAATGTATATTGATAGCTCATCGATAAAACAAGGCCTACACCAAGTAGATTCGAAATCATTGACGAGCCTCCTTGTGAAATAAATGGGAGCGGAATCCCTGTCAATGGAAGAACACCAATTGCTGCTCCAATATTTTCAAATACATGAAAGAGAAGCATCATAATAAAACCAGTTGAAATATAGGTATAATAGCGATTGTTAGACTGAATAGTGATACGGAGCATTCGATAAATTAGCATTGTATATAGTCCAATCACAACAAGTCCACCCACAAAACCAAAATCTTCACCAATAACTGTAAAGATCATATCACTCTCTCTTACTGGGATTAAGAGATTAGTCCTATTAAAGCCAATTCCCGTCAAACCTCCACTACCAATGGCAATTAATCCCTGTGCTTGCTGATAAGTAGTTGTCTTAGCATTTTCAAAGGGATCTAACCAGGCAGAGATTCGATTAAGCTGATAAGTACTTATGCCGATATTTTTTAACAAAACTTTCCCTCCAGGAGCTAAAAAGATCAACATAAATCCTGCAATAAAAATCGTTGCCCCCAATACAATTGGTAACAAGATTTTCCAAGAAATACCTGATAAAAGAATCATCCCGGAAAAAATGGCTAAGAAAACTAATGATGTGCCTAAATCACTTTGAAAATAGAGCAGGATAAGAACTGGGAGGGTACAAAGACTTAGATAAGCAATCAATTGAAAATCTTCTTTTATGTTCCTAATAGGATGGTTTTTATGGAAACTTACAATGATTCTAGCCATCATAATAATGTAAGAAATTTTCATGAATTCAGAAGGTTGAAAGAGAGTGGTGCCACCAATTGTTACCCAGTTTTTAGCACCTGTAGAAGCTACCAAACTTGGACTATAAAAGAACAAGGGAAGTACCATCAGACCTAACCCAAATAGATAAAGAATAGGGGTCATTTTCCAAAGAAATTTAGTGCTAAAAAACATGACCATGAAAGCTAAACTAATACCAACCGCAATCCAAGCAATCTGTTGCCCTACTATGGCTCCCACATTGCTAGGATAGTCCTGATTGACTGCAATATAAACTGAGATAATTCCTATTATGAGCAAAAAGAACACCGGTAAAATCAAGGCATAATCAATTCGACTCTCAACAGAGCCTCGTTTTATTTCCATCAAAAATCCTCGTACTTTCTAAACTCCTTCAATTATAGCAAAATTCGACAAGTATTAAAACTAGAAATACACGATGAAAAAGCTTTCACAGACTGAAATATGAAACCCTCTCTAATTAACAAGAATATCTACAGTATCTGAACCAATGCAATCATTTTGGCAATCACGCGCAAAAAAAAAGCCCTCCCAATTCTTGAAAAAGGCTTTGTATCAACATTTCTGTAATGTAAAGACTTTTTGCCTCTCTTATCGCTAGAGACAAAGAAAAAACGGTCCACTGGACCATAACTCGCTCTTTTGTTTTCAAGCTCGTGAAAAAACAGTCCGTTAAGGACTGTTTTTTTATTTGAGACCGTACTTTTTGTTGAACTTGTCCACACGTCCATCTGCTTGAGTGAACTTTTGACGTCCAGTGTAGAATGGGTGTGAGTCTGATGAAATTTCCACACGAATCAATGGGTAAGTTTCACCTTCAAATTCAACAGTTTCTTTAGAGCTCTTTGTAGAACCGCTAAGGAACTTGTAACCAGTAGTTGTGTCCATGAAGACAACAGTGCGATATTCTGGATGGATATCTTTTTTCATTATAAAAATTCCTTTCTGCCATGGACTCTTTCCGAGCCATAGATTAATAACTCAGTTAGTTTATCAAATATTTCCTTCACTGTCAAGTGTTTTCTTTGATTTTTATTGCACAGATGGACCTGAGTTGGCATCCGTCCAAACACGCGCACCAAAGCCTCCTTCAGAAGCTCCCGAATCAGTATCTGTCTTGAACTGCTCTGCCTTTTCCAAAGGAATGGCTACAAATTCAAATTCTTCTTGTTGTACTAGTTCTTTCATCGCTCAATCCTATCTCGCAAGCCTGGCGTGACCACCATCTGATCATCTTGAGTCATGATGATAGCTTCCAGTCCCTCCTGCTGACAGACCTGATGAAAAATCTCCTGAATGGAAGCACCGAACAGACGGGTCGTCCAAATCTCCCCATCAACCGACTGCTTGGACACAATGGTCAAACTGGCAATTTCCGCCTGCAAGGGATAGCCTGTCTGACTGTCAAAGATATGGTGATAGGTCTTACCTTCAAACTGAAAGATTCTTTCGTAAATACCAGAGGTGACCACCGACTCTTCCCCTACTTTGAGGACTAGGGCATTATTGCCACGTGGGAGCCTCGGATGCTGGATGCCAATCCGCCACAGACCATCTGCCTGATGAGGTGGTTTGCCAAAGGTCAAAACATTTCCACCTAGGTTAATCAGACCAGCCTGAGCCCCCATCCCCTTCAAAAAGGCGACAATCTTATCCGCAATATAGCCTTTTGCCAGGGCTCCCAAGTCAATCGCCATGCCTTCTTTTTTGAGAAAGACTTGCTGATATTCTGAGTCTAGCTCAATGTCAGCAGGGTTGATCATCGCCAGCCGCTCATCAATACTGGCTTGGTCTGGTAACTTGGCATCATGAAATCCAATTCGCCAAAGCTGGGTTAAGGGACCAATTGTGATATTAAGAAAGCTATTCTCTGCCAGACTGTGCTTCTTACCAAGATCAATCAACTCATAGAGATCTGGTGCGACAGGTACCGCCTGCACTCCTGCATTTAGATTGACCTCCATCAATTCGGAAGTCAAATCATTTGCTGAAAAACGATCCTTGTAAAGATAGAGGAGCTGTTCTACCTGATCCAAGATAGGCTCTGGATTCTCATGCCAAATGGTCGTATCAATCACGGTCCCCATGAGGCGAATTTGTCTGCTACTTGCTTGCATCTTTGACTACCTGCTGAATTTCTTTGTAAATGGCTTCGTTTTCTTCTAAAGAATAGGAATTTGCCCCACTAGCTAGCGGATGACCGCCACCGCCATGTCTTTTGGCGATTTCGTTGATTACAGCAAACTTACTCCGCAAACGGACACGGTAGGAGCCATCTAGCTGCTCAACAAAAATTCCCCAAGACTGTACAACATCAATTCGACCAGGTGCTGAAACGATTGCCGCTGTTTCAGCATCCGTTACATTATAGGATTTTAAAGTGGCTTGAGTCAAAACAACTCGTGCCGCTCCATTTTCATCTACTTCTAGGTTATCGTAGACATAGCCCATAAGCTTAGCAACTTTGTAATCCATAGAATCCATTTGACGAGAGAGACCTGAAAAATCAAAATCAAACTGGTGTAAGTAGGCAGCCACTTCAAAGGTACGAGCAGTCGTGGATGGATAGAGAAAACGTCCTGTATCCCCCACTATTCCTGCGTAGAGAAGACGAGCGATTTCGCCATCGACTGCCATGCCCAATTCCTTTGCAAAGAGAGAAATCATCTCACTGGTCGAACTACTGCTGGTATCTACCCAAAGCAAATCTCCATAGGCATCATCGTTTGGATGGTGGTCAATTTTTATAAGAAAATCTCCATTAGCATAACGGTTATCATCAATTCGTTCGGTGTTAGCTGTGTCAGTTACAATGACCAAACTAGTTGGATAGTCACTGTCAGCTACAGCATCCATCTGTCCAAGCCAAGATAGCGTAGGCTCTTCAATCCCAGTTGCTAAAATTCGTTTTTCAGGAAAATTTAACTGTAAGAGTTTTTTTAGCCCCAACTGGCTACCAATCGCATCCGGATCTGGTCGCTGATGGCGGTGAATAATCACGCAATCTGCCTCTTTAATCTTAGCTACAATTTCTTGAATAATACTCATAATACACTCCTTTTCAGTATTTTATCACAAACTTAGTCCTTTTCGCACCTCTTTAGTCTTTAACAAAGAAAGGAAATGTGCTATACTAGTCCTATCATAATTTTTGGAGGAAGCTATGGCACTAGCAAAAATTGTTTACGCTAGTATGACTGGTAATACTGAGGAAATTGCCGATATTGTGGCAAATAAGTTGGAGGAACTTGGTTTAGAGGTACAGAACAATGAATGTACCACCATTGAAACTGAGGAAATTCTAGACGCAGATATCATCGTGGTAGCAAGTTACACCTACTCTTATGGTGGTGATGGAGAATTGCCAGATGAGATTATCGATTTCTATGCTGATTTGGCAGATTTAGATTTGACAGGTAAAATCTACGGAGTTTGTGGCTCTGGCGATACCTTCTACGATGATTTTTGTAGTGCAGTAGATGATTTCGATGTTATGTTGGCTTCACGCGGTGCAATTAAAGGTGCTGAAAATGTTAAAGTCGATTTAGCAGCAGAGGATGATGATATTATCAACTTAGAACAATTTGCAACAGACTTGGTGGCAAAACTATCAGAAAGTTAAAAACAGCAACCTAGGTTGCTGTTTTGCCATAAATAAGAGGTGTAAGCTATTGAAATTAAATCGTATAGAATATCGTCAAGTCCATACTTTCCTGACTGGACTTGGAATTGTTTCCTTATTATTGGCAATCATCTATCTCATGAACCGATATGGCACGTCTATTCTCGCTTTTGGGCAGAAACACCTGTCATTAGCAGAGTTAGAAACGATATTCTCAAAACCTAGCCTACTAGATTTTTGTTATTTTACTCTTGCTGACCTCTCTGACTGCTGCTATTCCCTTTCTGTCTTCTTCTCTTTTGGCAATTTGTAACGGAGTCGTATTTGGTCCTTGGTTAGGTTTTATTATGAATTTAGCTGCCAATTGCCTCGGAAACTTCTTGATGATTCAAGTGATCCAAAGTTTGGATAGCCATCGTAAACCCCGCACAAATTCTTATCTAGAGCGCCTCAAACAATTAAAAAATCAAAATGTTGCTCTTATTTTGGCTTACATGATTCCACTTTTTCCGACTCTAGTAGTCAATTACTGGGTTGCTAGCCAAAAACTTTCTTGGAAAAAGTGGGTGGTGATTGTTCTCGGTGGAACAGCTCCAACCAGCCTATTATATACCTTTGGTGGACAAGCAATCTTAGATGAGAACCCTACTTTCCTATTGGGGTTAGCTGTCCTTATTCTTATCGCTCTCTTTGCCTACTTGATTTGGCACCATACTCATAAGGAGAAAAACTAATGAATTTACAAGATATTCGACAAGATATTAATCACATTGACACCCAGCTCGTAGAGCTATTAGAGCGTCGCATGACCTTGGTAGACAAAGTCACAAGCTTCAAACGTAAAACTGGAAAAGCTGTCCTAGATAGCAAGCGTGAGGAAGAAGTCCTCAATCGTGTGGAGAGTTTAGTGGTAAATCCTGCCTATCGAATGACGATCCGATCTACTTTTGCAGATATTATGAGTCAGTCACGCGCTTACCAGTCCGAACATTTACAAACCGATGAGCAGTAAATTTAAAACGATTATCACCTACATAGGTATAGCACTCCTCTTAGGATTTCTAGCAGGAATAGTTACTAGTCTTTTTGGTCGTATTCTTCTCTGGATTGGAGAAATTCGTTCCATTGTCTTTTATTTTGTTCTGCCAGCACTAGCACTAGCAGGATTAAGCATTGTCTTTTCTTATCAGAAATGGGGCGCGGAAGTTCGTTCTGGAATGGGATTGGTGTTTGAAGTAGCACAGGGACAAGATAAACGAATTCCATTCGTTCTACTTCCACTCATTGCAATGACAACTTGGGTCAGCCATCTTTTTGGTGCGTCAGTAGGACGTGAAGGCGTTGCTGTTCAATTAGGGGCAGTCATTGCTCAAACTTTGGAAAAATGGGCTGGTACAACTATCCTACGTTCCCTACTGATTAAAATGGGAATGGCAGCAGGATTTGCTGGACTCTTTCAGACACCGCTCGCTGCTAGTCTATTTGCTATTGAAGTTTTGTATGTTGGTCATTATGCATGGAGAGAATTGCCCCCTATCCTTTTAGCAGCTCTTACTGCTAGTCTGACATCGCATTGGTTAGGATTGGAAAAATTCCAGTATAGCCTGTCTGTAACAGATCATTTGGGATTTCTTCCCTTAATTGTACTTGGTTTATCATTTGGCTGCATTGGTAACCTATTCGCTCTTGGTTTATCAATCGCTAAAAAACAGGCTGAAAAATGGCTAAAAAATCCCTATCTGCGCATGACCATCATGGGAATTAGCTTATCTGTCCTACTATTTTTCCACCAAGGCCGCTATTCTGGACTGGGAACCAATCTAATCGAAGCCAGCTTGACAGGGGAGGTGATTTATCCTTATGATTGGTTACTGAAATTGCTACTAACCATCCTTTGTCTAACTGCCGGTTTTCAAGGCGGAGAGGTTACGCCACTATTTGCGATTGGGGCAAGCAGTGGAGCCATTTTAGCGGGGGCTATCGGACTACCTACTGAACTTGTTGTTGCCCTTGGATACTGTGCCGTATTTGGAGCTGCAACTAATACCTTACTCACTCCTTGCCTCATAGGATATGAGGTATTTGGAACAGCTATCCTGCCCTATGCTGTCCCTGTACTTGTCATATCCTATTTCATCAATCGCAAACAGACTATCTATGGACAACAACTGAGATGAGATTGTAAATAGTGAGCAATTATTCCAAATTATTTGGACAAATTTTGGACAAGAAATCATGACCACCCGTCAAAACGGGTGGTTTGTACACCGGCTATAAGCCGTTTCCCTCCAGCGACGTCTAAAGATAAAGACGTTCGCTGAACTTCGTTCAGGTTAGTGCTATGTTTACTTGACTAATGCCCGTAACAACGGGCTTTTATCTTGTTCTAAAGCTACCATCTGAAAATGGATCTTCGTACTCTTTCACACTCAACTTATCAAGTGCAATGTCATTTTTCTCCTGCTCGCGAATATATTTCGCAACTGTCTTTTCGTTCAGTCCAACGGTACTAACGTAGTAGCCTCTTGCCCAAAACTTTCGATTTCCATACTTATATTTCAAATTTGCGTGTTTATCAAATATCATGAGAGCACTTTTACTTTTCAGATATCCCATGAAATCGGAAATCGAAAGTTTTGGGGGTATCAAGACAAGCATATGAACATGATCTGGCATCATGTGTCCCTCAATAATTTCCACACCTTTGTATCGGTATAGGTGACGGAAAATATCAATTAAATCCTGTCTAATTTTGTAGTAAATGGACTTTCTGCGGTACTTTGGTGTGAAAACTATATGATAGAGCACCTCCATTTGGTATGTGATAAACTGTAACTGGTTTTAGCCACTTCTTTTTCCTCCTTTATCTAACCTGAACAATTAGATTATATCAGGAAAAAGAAATGGAAGCTCACAGCCTTGTCAGCCACCAGCATAGCGGGTGGTTTATTTGTCACGCACCTTACGGAGCGTGACGGACTGAAAGTCACATAACGAAAAAGCCTGTTAAATCAGGCTTTTTAGAGTAGTTTCTATCTCCCCTGCTGGAAGACTTCCATGATTTGACAAAAATACTTGATAAACGAAAAAGCTTGTTAAATCAACGCTTGATTGCCATAATAGCCTCTTTGGTCAGAGTCGATGTAGTCGCTCCCTTTTTCATGACAGGAGCTTTCAGACGCGCCGTGATACCATCTTCCACCGCTTGCTTGTAAGACGTTGCGAAAGCCTCGACATTTGATTTGGTAGCATCTGCATCCTCAGTGACCAGAGTTTTTAATAAAACATCGTCCACTGCGATGTCAGCCTCTTTCAGCATGTTCCGTGCAGTGGTTGCCATCTCTGACAATGTCTTCTCACGCTTCAATTCAGCGATTTCAGCCTTGAGCTTGTCCTGCTCGTGCTTCGCTTTCTCCTCAGCGTTCATCTTAGCAAGGCGCTTCGCTTCATCAGCTTCCCTCTCTTGCTTTTCCTTCCACTGGGCAAACTTGCGACCGATGATCGCATCCAGTTCTGCGTCTGTATATTTTTTTTCGTCTTTCGGGTCTTCTGTGACTTGTTCGGGTTCAGCTGCTACCTTCTTGTCATCTTCGACCGCTTCGACTGTTTGTGTTTCTTCGTTCATTGCGAACCTCCTATTTTTAAAGTCGTCCCCGACTGTCTATCCCATAGCTTTTAACGTCATCAATGCTTGGACCTAAAAAAACCGCATGGGATTCCATACGGTTAGATTATACGATTAGTTGCAGTCTTTCCTGCTGTCAAGATGTCGGACCACCTCCTGCTTTTTCTGCAACAAAAAAGCACTTAGATTTCTCTAGGTGCTATTATCTATCCTGGTCTTTGATAAGTCAACAATGCATACTCTTCAAACAAATCCAACTCTTCCAGAGTTAGCACAGAAAGTGGATTCTCTTCGTTGTCATCTTCTGTAACAACTACGGTTTGATTTTCTCGCCATTTTTTTATATAAGCAACCAAATCCATACCTAATTTTTTTGATACGCTATTGTATAAATTCATTAGATGATCTCCAAATCTACTCCGATAAGAGACAATTTTCTTGAAAACTCTTCCAAGCTATCTTTATTATACCCTTTCGTATCTAATTTTGCAAGAAATGTTCTGTATAATCCCTCGTCTACCGAATTATTAACAGAATATTTAAAAATCGTTCCATCATGACATGCTACAAGCCCATACTTGTATTCTCGTTTAAAGGCAATCTCTAAATCTGAATAACTAGGTACAGAACTCCCTGGATGGTTATGGATTGCAATCACAGTTCCGGGTTCAGTATTTTTTAACATATTCAACATTGCTCTGGTCGGAGAAACCTCTCTAATTTTGTTTTCATGATTTGAAACCATAGCTTTCCCGGTTATACTGTCAATAAACACTAAGTCTTCGAACTCAGTACCGTTTCTATGTTCCAATATCGACCGCATCTCCTGCCACATTGCTTTTGTGATTTTTTTATCTTCACCAAGGGTATCAATTTTTCTTCTGTACATATTAGAATCAATAACAGCTCTATTGATCTGCTTGTTTCTATCGATTCCTTTATGGCTACTTTCTTGTTCGTTTACCATTGTGTCTTGACCATCCCTCTCCTCCGCGTCATCCGGCATCACAATCAAAAAAGTAGACCGACAACGTGGATGCATAGGTGGAAAGTTGACGCCCGGCACTTTGTTTGCTCTCACATATTTTCAGCAACAAAAAAGCACTCGATTACTCGAATGCTTATTTTACATAGTCAAAAATTTTTTAGCTTCCTTTTCAGTCAACGGCCGTCCAAGTCGCTCCGCTTCTATCATAACAGCTCTGATATTATATTTAGGCATATTTTCTGAAGGAGTTGTATAACGACCATCCGCAATTCTATCAACAGCTTCATCTAACCTTGCAAAAGATTTCATTTCTTCTCTAGTCATTTTTATCCTCCTCAATAAGTTCATATGTACTTAATAAATTATATGCAGCTTGTTCATCAATAGCCATAACCCGACCTGCTACGACTTTAGCCCCCAATTCTTTTTGATAATGCTTAACCAAATCTGTTTTAGCAGTGAAATAGGTAAAACCTTCAAAACCCTCTGTATAGCTAACTTTTGTAGCAATAGCAAATAAGTGACCACCTACCCCATAATATTCTTTATCACCGCCTCTATTTTTAGGAGAATTTTCAACAATATCAATATGGACAGCGCTGTTGCTATGGTCAACTTTTAAAGCAATCATCCCTTCAATTCTCTTAGAATTTTGACGATATAACTTATAAACGTCATAACCATTCGTTTGGGGAATCGACCAATCAAACAACCAACCTTGTTTTTGTAATTTCATCGATTCTGACTTGGTAATCAATTGACTCTTTAAATAATTTGTCTTAATAATTTTACCAGTCTTAACTTCTTCTAAACAAGGGGTAAATTTATCAATCTCAATATGATTTTCCATACCTTGATTATACAACTTTTGTATATCATTTTCAACAAATTTAGAGTTTTTCTCTTCCTCCACATCCTCCGGTATCACAATCAAAAAAGTAGACCGACAACGTGGATGCATGGGCGGAAAATTGACGCCTGGCACTTTGTTTGCTCTCACATATTTTCAGCAACAAAAAAGCACTTAGATTTCTCTAGGTGCTATTCTTCTACAATTTCAAATTCCTCTGCAGGGTATAAATAATCTTCTCCAGATTTATCTACTACACGGTACCACCCACGCTCAACCGAAAGAATTTCATAAATTTTCCCGTTATCCAAAGTATGAGATTCGGATTCGCCAATATACTTAGCTTTCATTACAACCACCTCTTGACCTTAAATTCCACCTTACCTACGTTTTTTGCTTGATACCAATGAGCTTCTATTTTACTGCCGTCTGATAACGTAGCAATGCCTTTTACTTTTTGCCAGTCTTTAGCATTCCCACCGTGTTCCCTTACTAATCGACGGATATCATCAATCTGTCTTCTAACATCCTTTCCAGCAATCACTTCAACATTTGTGATTTTACTACCACGTTTGATTAGATAGTCTCCTCTAACTGGATAATCTGCCTTAACGTAGATATCTCTAGCCATCGCGCTCAATGACTGCGGAATCAAGATATCAGCTTCACGTTTTGTATCTAGCTTTATTTTACCACTTTTCATAGCGTTTTCAAGTGTTTTAGTGCTATTTTGGTTACTTGGACTTAACGATTCTGTATTTATTTTAATCTGTTTACGGCCAACATCCTCCGGCATCACAATCAAAAAAGTAGACCGACAACGTGGATGCATGGGCGGAAAATTGACGCCTGGCACTTTGTTTGCTCTCACATATTTTCAGCAACAAAAAAGCACTTAGATTTCTCTAGGTGCTTATGCATAAATTCCTTTTTTTCTTAATTCCATTTCTTTCTGGTAAATTTCAAACGACGCCCTTGCTTCTTTAGGAGCTAACTCCGTTAATTCAATAGTGTAATCGTCATGAATTATATACCAACTTTTATCTTTTTGCCAAAAGAACATGGGATGATTAGGTCCGCGCATAACTTATACACCTCCACTGTAACTTGTCACCTATATTTTAGATTTCTCTAGGTGCCTCGATTTCATTCTTAGCTTTTTCTAGCCAAGATTCAATCATTTCTTCAGGCGACATGACTGGTTCACCATCCAACGGAATGATAACATCAGACATTTTTTATACCGCTCCAAGTTCTAATAATAACAATTCATAAAAACGAGTTTGTTCCTCTGTTGTAAATTCATCATCCCCATCAAGACGTAAATTTCGTTCCTTAAACTTTTGTAACTCTTGTCTCTCCAGTTCTGTCACAAAGACCACCTCATTTCAACTTATATCTTACACCATGATTATACATTTTTTTGAAAACTCTTTCAATATCGCTGTCTATTATTTTATCAATTTCTTTCAATGTTTTCACTGCTCCTACAAAATCAAAAGAATCTGTTTTAGTTACATACATTACCCGACCAGTGTTAGAAACAATCGTGAGAGTCCTTACCGATGGTGTACCCATAAAAAAGTTGAAATCGTTCAACGAAAAAGTCGACCCTCCCGGATGGTTATGCAGAACTGTCAGAGTTCTTTGCTTAGAGCTGTTAAGTACAAATCTAGCATCAGCGTGACTATTTATTTCAACGCCAAACTGGTCGCCAAAAACTTTTATTGGCTTTTCACCTAACAAGATGTACATTAGCTCATCAGAGTTATTTTTATCTCTCGTCTCTACCAACAGTTGTTTGTGTGCTAATTGGATATTTGAATTTTCTACATCTGAATATCCCGGTATGTTTATTAGAGGCACTTTCTGGATTGATTGATCAGTTATAAATACTTTATCGCCCGATTTTCTTGCTTGAGATAGCACTTTATCTTTCAACTCTTTTTCCCTCTCCTCCACATCCTCCGGCATCACAATCAAAAAAGTAGACCGACAACGCGGATGCATGGGTGGAAAATTGACGCCTGGCATCTTGTCTGCAATCTTATATTTCTGACCGTCCAAACCACGGCAAACATCGCTGGTTGAACCATCAATAACTGCTACATATTCGTACTCATCATATAGCCCACTCTCTTCAAACGGTGCCATCATTGCCATATTGGCTACATAAGTCCCTTCCGTATAGACCAGCCTACGAATGTCTGCTTTTGAGACCTTGGAAAAACGCTCTTCCATCGCTTTCGCTATCTTAGCATAGTTATCGCCACGGATGAACGCATTACGGACATCATTAGCCAAATACTTAGCCAATTTATCACGATTAGACCAGATATTGCTTGAGTAGTTCCCTGCACCTGTCCAGTCCGCATTGATGAACAACTGAGCCGTTTGTTTGTCCACCACGCCTAAGCCTAACTCCTTGGCAAAGCGACCGTAAGTGCCTGTGTAGGTATCGAGTAAGTGTTTTTGCAAAGCCGTCTGCTCGCTAGCACCAACCTCTAATTGGGCCAAACGGATATTGTACTGCAGACCCTCAAGTCTATCCAAACGATAGATAGACTCACGAATCGGTAGCAGATAAGCATATTGAGGATACTTAGTAGCAAACGCATCGAACCGCTCAAACAACAGCTTTTTGTCTGCCGCATCCAACGATTGCAGCAGATCACGATAAGCAAAGGCAAGGCTATGCAGAATCAACTAATCAAAGCAGCAATTTGTGGTTTCAACGGCGAAGCATATGCCCTCTTGGTCAAAGTAACCGTCTCAAACGTCGATAAGAAGGTCCAGGTTCTCCGCAAAGCTTTTGAGCAAATCAATAAAATGTATCAACGCAATATGATTCGGTTAACTTTGTCTTACTTAGATTCTAAAATCGAGGAACTACGTCTTGCTGCAGAATACGAAATGCAGAAACAAGAAGAAAAAGAACTCTTGAGAGAGCAGCGGGCAAAGGAAAAAGAAGATAAAAAGCTACAAGCTGAAATTGCGAACAGACGTAAACAGTTAGAAAAAGACCGCAAACACTTTACGTCAAACATTTAATGTCCATGGCTTACGTCATACCTACGTTAGTTGGCTAATCTATCATGATGTGGACGTTGTGACCATTGCCAAGTTAGTAGGTCACAAGGATGCAACCGAAACATTAAAAACATATTCTCCCTTATTCAAAGCAAAACAAGAGCAATCATTCGACAAAGTCAGAAATTTAATGGAAAAATTTGGGGCAAGAAAGTTAAAAACCCTTGTGTATCAAGGGTTTTTGTTGTATTTCTATCTCCCCTGCTGGAATCGAACCAGCAACTAATTCTTAGGAGGAATTTGTTATATCCATTTAACTAAGGGAAGTCCCTTTTTCTATTTTACCCCATAAAATAGAAGATTGCAAGAACTGGTTACTCCTTAGCATATTTTCTATTGTAGCGTTACAATTGATGTGAGACTTCTAGAAGTCAAAAAGAAGATTCCTTGATATGATAAGAGTACCACCACTCACCAAAAAAGGAATCTTCTCATGACTAGTATACCACAAAATCTTCGTTATTTGCCACACACCTTGGAAACACGCTACCACGCTGTTAAAACTTACCGAAATGGAGCCTCTGTCGCCTTCATCTGTCGACGTTACAAAGTTTCAAAAGCTTCTCTCATGCGCTGGAACAAGCGTTTTGATGGCACAAAAGAGTCGCTGAAAGACCGTTCTCATCGCCCTCTAACACCGCATCCAAAGGCGCATACCGAGCAAGAGCTGACCTGGATTAAAAACTGCATCAAAAGAAATCCAAACGCAACCCTCATAGAAATTTTTTACAAACTCAAAACGAATAAGGGATATCATAGACATCCTTGCTCACTCTTTCGAATCTTGAGAAAGCTGAACTTCTTCAAATCCCCTAAAACAAAGAAAAAACCTTATGTACCAAAACCATATGACACTCCGACTAAACTCGGTATCAAGTGGCAGATGGATGTCAAATATGTCCCGACTCACTGCTACACAGGAAAACTACCTGACAAGTTCTACCAGTATACCGTCATTGATGAGGCCAGTCGAGAACGTTTTATATTCCCTTTCAAAGAACAGTCGTCCTACTCAACGGTTCAATTTCTCAAAATGGCTATCAAACACTTTGGATACAAACCAAAAATCATTCAAACGGATAATGGCTTCGAGTTCACTCATTTCAAAGAAACCAAACAAGTTCACCCACTAGACTTATTGTGTCAGGAACTTGGCATTGAGCACAAGCTGATTCGTCCTCGAACACCCAGACATAATGGCAAGGTTGAACGCAGTCATCGAAATGACAATCGACGTTTCTACCAGCACTTGACCTTCTACTCCTATGACGATCTGATCAAGCAGATGAAAACCTATCTTTATCGTTCTAATCGACTCCCTATGCAAACTTTAGGATGGAAATCTCCTATCGATATCAGAAAAGCTTTACTAGGAGCTAGCTCCTAGTAAAGCTTAACAAATAGTTATCTTCAAAATAACATTTTGGGTCTCACATCATTGACAAAGGTACATGGTTACTCCTTAGCATATTTTCTATACTTTTCCATTTTTTCTTTGAATAATTCAGCATTACTTGGAGCAGTGTAAGAAACTGCATTAGCACCGACTTCAATGACCTGACGAATGGACTCATCCGTCGAACCACCCGTTGCAATGATTGGAAAATCCGGCAGTTGTTTCCTAATCTCTCTGACAACATTCGCCGTTTTAACTCCACAAGACACATTGAGTATGTCGACTCCAGCCTCAATTCGTGACACAAGGTCTGTCTGTTCTGAGACAACTGTATAGATGATTGGAATATCTGCAACCTGATTGATTTCTTTTATGGTCGCAACATCTGTTGGACCGTTAACTACAACGGCGTAAGCTCCCTCAGATTCTGACAATAAACTCATATTAGCTGATCGCATTCCAGTCGTTAGCCCACCTCCAACACCTGCAAAAACAGGAACCGAAGCCACCATCATGATGCTCTTAATAATAGCTGGGCTAGGGGTGAAGGGATAAACAGCCAAAATAGCATCTGCATTATGATTTGCAATAATGGAGACGTCTGTTGTAAATAAAACTGAACGAATCCGTCGACCATAGATACGAATACCGCTACACTCCTTGATAATTTCAGGGACTTGAACGATATCTTGCCGTAAATCGGACATAATAATTGGAATAGTTGTCTGGCTCATAGCAACCTCCTATATAAATCTTATAGACTTATTTTAAAATATTTATATGAGTATAGTATAACACAAATAAGCAACTTCACTCTCTTTTTTCCAAACTATTAATTACTTAACTTAAAAAGCAATTCGTTTCTTATGAATGATAAAGCATACCCATAATTCCCAAATTCGATAATTCAACTATTCTCTATAACATAAATAAAATCTAGAACCTTAAAACAGACAAATATTGCTAATAATTCTATTAGTCTAGTACTCTTACTCTACCCGTTCTAGGCTAGATTATTTTATTCCTACATAGAAAATACCATATACTTTAAAAGGAAAAGCAACTATATGACTTATTATACACTAAAAAATATAGGATGAATTTGCCTTCAAAAAGGAACGAAGAAGTTCCGTATATGTAGTTTTGACTCACAAAATATTATTATGAACAGTTGAAAAAAGAACGATTGGACAATCGTTCTTTTATAAGCTACGGAAGACATGGGATTCGAACCCACGCACGCTGTTACACGCCTACCGCGTTTCCAACACGGCCTCTTAAGCCTCTTGAGTAATCTTCCATATATGGAGCTGGTGGGAGTCGAACCCACGTCCAAACATCTGCTAACTTATTCGTCTACAACCATAGGTTATGTCTTACTTTAACTTGGACTCGATACATAACTCAAACCTAGTACAAGCGAGTCAGTTCATCTCTTTTGGGACAGCCTGACTCAATCCCAACGTAGCTTGTTATTTTAAGACCAATCAACAAACACAAGCAATTCGCGACTGGTCACGCAGGCAGGTTATTAAGCTGCTAATGCGTAAGTGTTTGTATTTTTTGCAGTTATATTTAACTGGCATTTTTACATCTGCCGATGAGTTGCAGAACAAGCCTCATAATGCCTGTCGAATCCGTAACAACCCCTTAGGTTTGATACGAGAATTATTATAGCAGATTTTTTCATAAATAGCAAAGCTATTTTTACAATTTAAAAATAATTTGAAATATGGTACAATGTGATTATGTATAAATTTTGGCAACAAACAATTCGAGTATTAAGTGTATTAACGTTAATTGCAACTGGATTTTTTCTTATTTGGCTATATCGAATCGGAATTTTGAACGATCAAAATGTTCTTACTGATTTAATCAAAAGTCATGGTGCTTTTGGAAGCCTTACCTTTCTCCTTATTCAAATTGTCCAGGTGGTTTTTCCAATCATTCCTGGAGGAGTTACAACGGTCGTCGGCTTTCTTGTATTTAACTTTTGGTGGGGATTTTTCTTAAACTATATCGGAATTTCCATTGGAAGCATCATCCTTTTCTGGCTATCCCGTCGTTATGGAAAAAAATTCTGCCTACTCTTCATGAATGAAGAAACTTTTTATAAATATGAAAGTAAAATTGATAATAAACGAGGCTATGAAATTTTCTTTATCCTATGTATGCTTTCACCTATTTCCCCTGCAGATATAGTTGTCATGATTACTGGTTTAACCAGTATGAGCTATCGTAAATTTATCATCATTATCCTTCTCTGTCGTCCAATTTCTATAGTTGCCTACAGTTTCTTTTGGATATATGGAAGTCAGTGGTTACAACAATTCTTTCAGTAAAAACTTCATAAATAATTCAAAAATTTCTCCTTAATGGCTAAAATTATTAGCTCAGAAACTTCAAATCCCCCGTTAAGATAATTATCTTAACGGGGGATTTCTGCTTGTTTTTAGCACGATGCATATGAGATGGGCTTTCTACTTCTAAATTTCTACAACTTAACAGACAAATTCGCCAAATAATCTGAACCAAATTGGGACAAGCGATTGCGGCTGTCTTTGGATTCATAAAAATCAATCATGGCAAAACCAGCTCGTAATTGCCCAGCAATCTGTTCTTCTAAGGTGTGGCTAAATTCATAGCCATATTCTGGGTCAATCGTAATTTGTCCTGCTTCTTCTAATTGTCGTGCGTTGAAAGGTAGGCTGTACATTGGAACCAATGCTCTGTCTGGATGCTCCCAAACATCATCAGCATCAAAGACATAAATCCAAGGGTTCATGTAGCCAACCATGAGCAAGCCACCTTTTTTCAAGACCCGATAGGATTCCCGCCACATAGTTTCTAAATCTTCGATATAAACATTTGAAACAGGACAAAAGATGATGTCAAAAGTTCCATCCTCAAAAGGAAAGGCTTGTGTCATATCTGCCTGCACCGTTTGCAAATCCAGATTTTCTCGCTCAGCAACTAGCCTATCCTTGTCCAACTGTTCCTTGGAGAAGTCCATAATGGTCGTTTGGTAACCGTGAGCCGCAAATATCGGTCCCTGTTGACCACCACCACAGGCCAAACCCAGCAATTTCTTACCTTGAGCTTTTTCAAACCAGTCAAGCGGTACTGTCTTTCCAACCGTCAGGGAAACGGATAAGGCCTTTGCTTTTGCCTCTTCAAATTCCTCATGACTGAGCGGAACTGTATAGGCATTTCCCTGTCTAGCTGAAACCCGATTCCAACGTTCTTGGTTGTAGTTTACATAATCTGTCATTCTTATTTCCTCTGGAGAGGCCTAGCCAATATGACCTCGTTCTATTCTTTTCATATTTTTACCTCCTTTACTATGCTCATTCTATTATAGTATAAGCACAAAGAAAAAGCTACCTTTCGGCAGCTTATTTCTTATGTCAACTCATTAAAATCCCAGATGTCATCCACCCAACCTTCGTAGAAATCAGGCTCGTGGCAGACCATGAGAATGGAGCCTTTATAGGCTTGGAGGGCGCGTTTGAGTTCATCTTTAGCATCCACATCTAAGTGGTTGGTCGGCTCGTCAAGGACCAGAACATTGTTTTCACGGTTCATGAGCAGACAGAATCGAACTTTTGCCTGTTCACCACCTGAAAGAACTTGAATCTGACTTTCGATATGTTTAGATGTCAGACCACAACGTGCTAAAGCAGCGCGCACTTCTGCTTGGTTAAGAGCTGGAAAGGCATCCCAGACCGCTTCAAGTGGAGTCTGACGATTTCCACCAGCAACTTCCTGTTCAAAGTAACCTAGTTCCAGATACTCCCCACGCTCCACAGAGCCACCAAGTGGGGGAATAATCCCAAGCAAACTCTTGAGAAGGGTTGATTTACCGATACCGTTGGCACCGACAATGGCAATCTTCTGGTTGCGTTCAAAGGTCAGATTGAGAGGCTTGCGAGTCAAGACACGGTCATAGCCGATTTCCAAATCAGTTGTCTGGAAGATAAAACGACTTGGTGTGCGAGCCATTTTGAAATCAAATGATGGCTTTGGTTTCTCTGCTTGAAGCTCAATAATCTCCATCTTATCCAGCTTCTTCTGGCGGGACATGGCCATGTTTCGAGTTGCAACGCGGGCCTTGTTCCGGTTAACGAAGTCCTGCAAGTCTGCGATTTCCTTCTGCTGGCGTTCGTAAGCCGCCTCCAACTGAGCCCGCTTCATAGCATGGACTTCTTGGAACTGGTAGTAATCCCCTGTGTAACGGGTCAAGAGTTGATTTTCTACATGGTAGACAATGTTAATCACGTCATTCAAGAATGGAATATCGTGGGAAATCAAGACAAAGGCATTTTCATAGTTCTGCAAGTAACGTTTGAGCCAGTCGATGTGTTCAGCATCCAGGTAGTTGGTCGGCTCATCCAGAAGCAAGATGTCTGGTTTTTCCAAGAGTAATTTTGCCAAAAGAACCTTAGTCCGTTGACCACCAGACAACTCCGTCACATCCTTGTCCATGCCATAGTCCATGACACCAAGCGCACGCGCCACTTCGTCAATCTTGGCATCCAGCGTATAGAAATCACGGCTTTCCAGACGATCCTGCAGTTCGCCAACCTCTTCCATGAGGGCATCCATATCGGCTCCCTCTTCTGCCATGGACATGTAAATGTCATTGATTCGAGCTTCAGTTTTGAACAGTTCATCAAAGGCTGTTCGCAAGACATCACGGACTGATTGACCCTTTTCTAATTTAGCATGCTGGTCTAAATAACCTGCCGTTACATAGCGGGACCATTCTACCTTGCCCTCATCTGGTTGCAATTGTCCTGTTACGATAGACATGAAGGTTGATTTTCCCTCACCATTAGCACCAACAAGACCGATATGTTCCCCTTTCAAGAGACGGAAGGAGACATTCTCAAAAATTGCGCGGTCACCAAACCCATGACTTAAATTCTTTACTTCTAAAATACTCATATTTTCCTCATAACATCAAAGAACTGGAGCAAGCAACTCCAGTTTTTTTACTTTTATTCTCGCAGTCTTGAGTGGAACTTCTTCGCTTATCAGCTGTGAAATTCCTACTCAATCTTGTGGATCCAGACAATGAAATCAGCTTAACGAATGATTGATTTCTACTTAAATTCCGATCTCTGCACGGACCACATCAGCAATGGTGTCCACATAGTAATCGACTTCAGCATCCGTTGGTGCTTCTGCCATGACACGCAAGAGTGGCTCGGTACCACTTGGACGTACCAAGATACGACCGTTTCCAGCCATCTCTGTTTCCATCTTTTCAATGATAGCTGCGATGGCAGGCACTTCCATAGCCTTGTCCTTCATGCTATTTTCCACACGGATATTGACCAATTTTTGTGGATAAATAGTTACTTCTGCTGCCAATTCTGACAAGGTTTTACCAGTTTCTTTCATGATTTTGGTCAATTGTACAGCGGTCAACTGGCCATCACCTGTGGTGTTATAATCCATCAAGATAACGTGTCCTGACTGCTCACCTCCGACACTGTAGCCACCTTTGCGCATCTCTTCAACGACATAGCGGTCACCAACTGCGGTTACAGCTTTTTCAATGCCCTCACGGTCCAAAGCTTTATGGAAACCGAGATTGGACATAACGGTTGTCACAATGGTATTCTTGGCAAGAAGCCCCTTGTCTGCGAGGTATTTACCAACAATATACATGATACGGTCGCCGTCCACCAGGTCACCATTTTCATCAACAGCAATCAAGCGGTCGCTGTCACCGTCAAAGGCGAGACCGATTTGACTACCAGTTTCTTTGACTAATTCTTGCAATTTCTCAGGATGGGTTGAACCAACTCCTTCATTAATATTTAAACCATCTGGTTGCTCAGCCATAACTGTCAATTTAGCACCAAGATCAGCAAATACTTGACGAGCACTTGTTGCTGCGGCTCCGTTTGCTGTGTCAAGAGCAACCTTTAGGCCATCTAATTCCACTCCGGTAGAAACAAGAAATTGCTGATATTTACGCAAGCCTTCTGGATAATCTACCACGTCGCCCAAACCTTGAGCGGATGGACGAGGGAGCGTATCTTCTTCAGCATCAAGAAGCGCCTCAATTTCTGCTTCTAGTGCATCATCTAATTTGAAACCATCACCTGCAAAGAATTTGATACCATTATCTTGAGCTGGGTTGTGGCTAGCAGAAATCATAACTCCAGCACTTGCTTTTTCTGTCTTAACCAAGTGAGCCACACCTGGTGTTGCAAGTACGCCAAGCTTATAGACATGAATACCAGCTGACAAAAGTCCTGCAACCAGGGCAGCTTCCAACATTTGACCTGAAATACGTGTGTCACGTGCCACAAAGACACGAGGAACATCTGTTTCATGTTGACTTAGAACGTAGCCTCCAAAACGACCTAATTTAAATGCCAATTCCGGCGTTAATTCTACGTTTGCTTCTCCACGGACACCATCCGTACCAAAATATTTACCCATTATTAAACCTCATATCTTTTATTTTGTTTTTGTAATCGTAGCCTGTAAACTAGTGTCGACTTGTGAAAGAACTGCTGGCAAGACATTCCCCTCGGCATCTACAGCTTGTAAAGCTCCTGTCCCACTATAATTCTCTGATAAATTACTCACATCCAATAACACAGCTTCAACTCTGGCAATCTTAGACATAGTATCTTCGTCCGTTGTTACTTTAACATTCTCTAAACCAACTGTTATTTTGGAGACTGTGTAACCAGATGCTAACTGATTATCATAGATAATTCCTTGTACAGGAAACGTCTTGCTGACTTTTTTTCCAATCTTGACTGTTATTTCTGCTGGATTAAGGCTAGCTGTAATACCAGTCGGTAAGTCCATAATTTGTAGTGGCACTGTATGAGTGCCACTTCCCAGCTCTGTCAAATCGACTGAGATATGAAATGTGCGAGTCGCTTCATCTGTTTCTTTTTGTAAAATCAGTCGATTCGCTCCTGTTAATTCTACATTTGCTGTAGAAGAAAAACCAGAGATAAAGTATGTATTGCTATCATAGTTCATTGTGATAGGCACATTCGTGATTGTATGTGTGTATGTCTCTGATTCCATACTCTGGTTACCAGAAGCGGAATTTTTATAATTAGTCGTGGTAGCATAGAAGAAAAGGACTAAGGCTAACAAAATGGAAACGAATAGATGTCCAACTAATTTCATTTTATCCTGCATATTTTTTTCCTCCAAAATTCTTCCACCATGGTTTCTTTTTATCACGAGGAACAAAGAGGCGTCGGAGTTCAATCTCAAACTCTTCAATTGTTAAATCATGCTTAAAAATACCATTTTTAGCAATAGAAATTGCGCCTGTCTCTTCTGATACAATAAATACAAAAGCATCAGAAACTTCTGATAAACCTATCGCAGCACGATGGCGTGTTCCAAATTCTTTTGAAATTCCGGCACTTTCTGAAAGAGGAAAATAGGCACATGCTACAGCTAGTTTATCTTCCTTGATAATTACTGCCCCATCATGCAGAGGTGTATTGGGAATAAAAATATTGATCAACAGCTCACTCGAAATATCAGCATCCAAGGAAATACCTGTTGTACAGTATTGTTGCAAAGTCTGTGCTTGTTCTACTGCCACCAACGCACCTATTTTCCGAGGCGACATGTAAGAAACCGACTTTATAAAGGATTGAATTAATACTTCTTCTGAACTAACATTTGAACCTGCAAATAGCTGAGTGGTGCGACCTAATTTTTCTAAAACTGCCCGAAGCTCTGGAGCAAAAATGATTACTCCAGCAATGACACCATAGGTAATCACTTGGTTCATCAACCAGGATATTGTTTGTAATCCCAAAAGGCTGGCCAGCAATTGAGCAAACAAAAAGAGAAAAACTCCTCTTACTAAAGTCATAATTTTAGTACCAGCCAGGGATTTACTGATTGCATATATAAAATAAATCACTAAAGAAATATCCAACAAATGCATCATAGCTGTCCAAGGACTGCTAATCAAACTCTGCCAGTAGTTGCTATCTACTAGTTGACTAATATTCATTACTTCTCCTCATACTTTCTCTCTACTATCAGAACCCTACTATTATACCACATTTTTCAGTTATTTCCCTTAAAAAATCCTCTCTTCTCTCACATCGTCTGGCAACTCCATTCTAGAAAATCATCAGCCTTTGTGATAAAATAGTCCCATGAAAATAAATACATTATTAGGGATTGCCGCTGGTAAGACCAGCCAGTTTGTCCTCAACAAACTAGGACGTGGTACTACCCTGCCTGGCAAAATCGCCCTCAAATTTGATAAACATATTCTAGATAGTTTAGCTAAGGACTATGAAGTCGTAGTCATTACCGGTACTAATGGTAAAACGCTAACAACTGCTCTAACCGTCGGCATTCTTCAAGAAGCCTTTGGAGAAATTACGACCAACACCAGCGGCGCCAATATGATAACAGGGATTACGGCAACATTTTTATCTGCCAAGAAGAATAAAAACGGCAAGAAGATTGCCGTTTTGGAGATTGATGAAGCCAGCCTTGCTCGTGTAACAGACTTTATCAAGCCTAGTCTGATTGTCTTTACCAATATCTTCCGTGACCAGATGGATCGCTACGGTGAGATTTACACCACCTATCAGATGATCTTGGATGGGGCAGCCAAAGCTCCACAGGCCACGATTTTGGCTAATGGAGATAGTCCGCTTTTCAACTCAACAACCATCATTAATCCAGTCAAATACTATGGTTTTGCGACAGAGGAACATGAGCCTCGCTTGGCCCATTACAATACCGAAGGTGTCCTCTGCCCACATTGCCACCAGATTATCCAGTACAAACTCAATACCTATGCCAATTTAGGTAGCTACATCTGTACCAACTGTGGCTTTAGCCGACCTGACTTAGACTACAAATTGACAGAGTTAAGGGAAATCACCAATACTTCTTCCACCTTTGTCATTGACGGGCAAGACTATAAGATTAACATCGGTGGGCTCTACAATATCTACAATGCTCTTGCAGCAGTTAGTGTAGCAGAATTTTTCGGTGTGTCTCCTGAGAAAATCAAGGCAGGTTTTGACAAGTCTAAGGCTGTCTTCGGCCGCCAAGAAACTTTCAAACTGGGTGACAAGGACTGTACCCTGGTCTTGATTAAAAATCCAGTCGGTGCAACACAGGCCATTGAAATGATGAAACTCGCTCCTTATGATTTCAGCCTATCTGTCCTTCTCAATGCTAACTACGCTGACGGAATTGATACCAGCTGGATTTGGGACGCAGACTTTGAGCAAATCACTCAAATGGAGATTCCTCAAGTCTTTGCAGGTGGTGTTCGTTCATCTGAAATCGCTCGTCGCCTTCGTGTGACTGGCTATCCTGAAGACCAAATCACTGAAACACCTAAACTAGAAGATATCATGACCCTGATTGAGCAGTCCAGCAGTCAACAGGCCTATATTCTAGCAACCTATACGGCAATGTTAGAATTCCGCGATCTTTTGGCTCAACGTCAAGCAGTTGGAAAGGAGATGAAATAATGGTCTATACTTCATTAAAAAGTCCTGAAAAAGACTATACCTACGATCTCCACATTGCCCACCTCTATGGTGACTTGATGAATACCTACGGTGACAACGGCAATATCCTCATGCTCAAGTACGTGGCTGAAAAATTGGGTGCCCGTGTTCAAGTTGACATTGTTTCTCTGACAGATGATTTTGACAAGGATTTCTACGACATCACCTTTTTCGGTGGTGGACAAGACTATGAACAGTCCATCTTAGCCAAAGACCTCCCAAGCAAAAAAGAAAATCTAGCAGACTTCATCGAAAATGACGGTGTCATGTTAGCTATCTGCGGTGGCTTCCAGTTACTCGGTCAGTACTACATCGAAGCTGGCGGTCGCAAGATTGACGGTCTTGGTATCATGGGACACTACACTCTCAACCAAACCAAGAACCGCTACATCGGTGACATCAAGATCCACAATGATGAGTTCAATGAAACCTACTATGGATTTGAAAACCACCAAGGTCGCACCTTCCTAGCCGACAACCAAAAACCACTTGGCAAGGTCGTTTACGGCAATGGCAATAACAAGGAAGATGGTGGCGAAGGTATGCACTATAAAAATACCTTTGGAAGCTACTTCCACGGACCAATCCTGTCCCGTAATGCCAACCTAGCCTACCGCTTGGTGACAACCGCCCTCCGTAAAAAATATGGACAAGACATTTCCCTTGCCAGCTACGCTGACATCCTCAGCAAAGAAGTTGCCGAAGAATACGGCGACGTGAAAAGCAAGGCAGAATTTGAGAAATAAAGCAAAACCGCTTCTGGCATTCAGAGGCGGTTTCATTTTTTATATCGTTCCAACCAAAAGCACACCCTCCACCGTAATCTCGGTCAACTGGCTCAAATCCAGCTTGGACTGGTCCACTTGGAAAAAGAGAGGTGTCATGTCTGCCAAGACTTGAGCATGGGCGACAGTTATGGGCATGGTTCGACTGACCAGCACTTGCTCCACCTGTCCCAGGTAAGACTTGAAATGGTCCACGATATCCTGGTTATCATAGGATTCCTTGCGGAGTTGGTCTTTGGCTAAATGGCGGAGCTCCTTGAGATGATTTGGACCTGGGACTAATTTTAGAATTGCCCCACCAGTTTTTAACACTCTGGCAAACTCCTGATAATTGGCTGGGGAAAAGATGTCCAAGATCCCGTCGATGGTCTTGTCTTGAATGGGCAACTTGGTTAAGTCACCGACAAACCATTTGACCGACTTGGTCCTGTCAGATTTGGCTGCCAAGAGAATGGAATCCTTGGAAATATCAAAAGCAAGAATGTCCAAGTCCATTTTCTCGGCTAACTTGCGAGAATAAAAGCCCTCCCCGCAACCGATATCCAAGACAGACCGCAAGCCCAGCTCTGCTATTTTCCCCTCCAAAGCCTCATAGAGATGATCGTAATAGCCCGCCTCTAAAAAGGCCTGGCGGTTTTCAAAGCTAGACTTGTGGTAGTTGGCGGACTGCTTGACCTGGGGTGCCAGATTAACATAGCCCTGCTTGGCGATATCAAAAGTATGGCGGTTGGGACAGCGAAGACTGTTGAGGTTAAGACCAAGAGCCTGCCAACAATGTGGACAGGCGAAAAATTGGTCGCTATTAAGGAAACGTGGGTGTTTGGTCATGTTAGGTATTTTCTTTTCTAAAGCGGTGCAGGGCTAGTCCTGATAGGAGGGTGGCAATGGCTCCTGTAAAAACTAGCAAGTAGCCGACTGAGAGCAGGTAGAAGTTTTCATGTAGGATACCGTTGGCATCGACATATTCGACGGAATTGGCCTTGATGAGAAAGCAGACAAGGCCTAAAACCATGAGAAAGCTTCCGATAATGGTAATGGTCAGGTGCATCTGGGTACGACGGCCTTCGCGACCGTCCTTGACTAGTTTTTTCTGTCATGTTGTTCATGTCAGTTCCTCCTAAGATAAGTTGATCTACGGAGATTGAAAAGACAGAGGACATGAGAATCAAGAGTTCCAAGTCGGGTAGGTTTTTGTCATTTTCCCAGTTGGAAACGGCTTGCCTTGTCACATTAAGCTTGAGGGCAAACTGCTCTTGAGTCAAACCTTCCTTCTTTCGTAAATCTTTGATTTGTTGTCCAAAGTTCATTTCTTCTCCTCTCGGGATCCTGTCTGACAGGTCCTACACTCATCTTAGCTTGTCACAAGCATTTTGCCAAGAAAGGCTGACTTGCTCTGGTCGTTTTTCTAGCAAGACCTCTTTGCAACAGATTTTTTCTGTCGCAAGACCTGCTTGCAGGCTTGATAATATAGTCTTTTAGTTTACTTTTAGTACTAGGCAACGAGCTGCAGACAGTACTGGAGTACGGCAAAGCGAGTTAACGAAGTAATAAAAGAAAAACTAAATGACTATACGGTTTCGGGCAGGTTGTCAACCTAACCCATCTGTTCCGACAATTCTTCCCATTCTTCCATAAGGTTTTCTTGTTGGAAGGTCAGTTGGTCGATTTCTTTCTGGCAATCGGTCAGCTGACCGATGTCGTTTGTTTCTAGCATGGCTTGGTTAAGCTCGCTCAGGCGGTTTTCTATACTGTCGATTTCTGCCTCAATTTGCTCGATGCGGCGGACCAGTTTGCGTTGTTCTTTTTGGTTTTCCTTTTGGGCTTGATAGTCCATAGCTCCGGCTGATTGGCTGGTGCTTTCTAGCTGGTCAGGCTGGACTACTGCTTCCTGCTCTGCCTTTTTCTCCAAATAATAATCATAGTCACCCAAATAGAGCGTGGAGCCAGTTTCCGAGATTTCCAGCACCTTGGTGGCGACGCGGTTGATGAAATAGCGGTCGTGGCTGACAAAGAGCAGGGTGCCGTCAAAGTCGATCAGGGCATTTTCCAGAACCTCCTTGCTGTCGATGTCCAGGTGGTTGGTCGGCTCGTCGAGGATGAGAAAGTTGTTGTTTTCCATGGACAGCTTGGCGAGGAGCAGGCGGGCTTTTTCCCCACCAGACAGCATGGACACGGACTTTTTGACGTCGTCTCCTGAAAAGAGAAAGGCTCCCAGACGGTTGCGAATCTCCACTTCAGGTGTAGTCGGAAAGGCTGACCAGAGCTCCTCCAAGACCGTGTTGGAAGGTGTCAGGGCCGACTGAGTCTGATCGTAGTAGCCCACTTCCACATTGGCACCTAGCTTAGCTTCCCCTTTGATAAATGGCAGAGCTCCGATGATAGATTTAAGTAGGGTTGTTTTTCCGATTCCATTCGGACCGACAATGGCAATGGCATCCAGCTTTCGTTGGTCAATGGAAATGGGCTGGGAGAGAATGTCTCCATCGTAGCCCACCGCAGCATTTTCCACTGTCAAGACGATATTGCCAGAAGTCTTGTCCGACTGGAAAGTCATGTTGGCAGACTTCTGACCAGTTGTTGGCTTGTCCAGTCGCTCCATCTTTTCCAACTGCTTGCGTCTAGCCTGAGCACGCTTGGTGGTCGAAGCACGGACAATATTTTTCTGGACAAAGTCTTCTAGTTTGGCAATTTCCTTCTGCTGCTTCTCATAGTTTTGCAGTTCCGTCTGCAACTTCTGCTCTTTCAGCTCGACAAACTGAGAATAATTTCCTACATAACGGTCTAAAGAATGCTTGGTCAAATCAAGCGTAATCGTTGCCACCTTATCCAAGAAATAGCGGTCATGGCTGACAATAATCAAGGCTCCTTTGTAATGTACTAGGTAGTTTTCCAGCCAAGCAATCGTGTCAATGTCCAGGTGGTTGGTCGGCTCATCTAGCACCAATAACTCTGGGCTTTCAAGCAACATTTTAGCAAGAGCAAGACGGGTATTCTGCCCACCAGAGAGTTCAGAGATTTTCATGTCCCACATGGTCTGGTCAAACTTGAAACCGTTCAAAATAGCACGAATATCAGCTTCATAGCTAAAACCACCTGCCAGACGAAATTCCTCTGACAGACTATCATAGGTCTTCATAAGCTGGTCGAGTTCATTGCCAGACAGACTGCCCATTTGTTCTTCCATGGCCCGCAAACGTTTCTCCGTCGTCCGCAGGTCGTCAAAGACATGGAGCATCTCATCGTAGATAGTATTTTCCGACTGGAATCGACTATCCTGTGCCAGATAAGAGAGAGACAAATCACGCTTGGTTGAAATCTCACCACTGGTTGCCGCTTCTTCTCCAACTAAAATTTTGAGCAAGGTTGACTTGCCCGCCCCATTTTTTCCGACAAGGGCAATCCTATCCCGTTCATCTACTTGAATGTTGATATTATTAAATAAAACTTCGCCCGCAAAAGAGCGTTCAATCTTGTTTCCACTTAGAATAATCATAAAAATATTGTACCATAATTTAGCATTGCCGTGGGACTTGCTTTTTCTGATTTCAGCAAGAAACAGCGACTTTGCTAGTCACTGTCCTTTTCAAAAATTTAGACCAAACCGTTGAGCAGTTCCTTATTCTGCCAGATGAGCCAGGCTCCACCTACTAAAATCAGTAGCATCAAGATAAATTTAATGACTCCCTTCACAAATCGAATAACCACCATTAACATCATAGACACAATCAGCCAGCCCCAAGCAGAGGATTGTAAGATTCCTTGCAGTCCAGCTACGCTAGCCCCTGTAAGTTCTCGAACTGGCTCTGGAATTTTTTCCAACCAGTTACTATCCAGACCAACCTGCTCCAAAATAGCCTTGCCAGATGTCTGTAACCATGCAAAGACACCCGCATTGTATAGAAAGAGCAAGGCTTGCTCTGGGTAGCGTTTAATCGTATTAATAAGACTTGTAAACATATTCCTACTTTCTATTAGTTGACATAAAGAGCAATCACATCGGCAATATCTGATTCCTGAATACCATGATAAGAACCTGAAGATTCCATGACAGAAGTCTCGCTGTCCTCATGGGCTAAGCCTATTGCATGCCCCAGTTCATGTTCTGCCGTATGAACAATTCTTTCAAAAGTATAGCCGTAATCTGGGTTGAGAAGATAAAAACTATTAAGCTTGACCGATACCGAGACAAAGTAATTATTCAGTACATTAGTGGTGGATTGAGCTTCACCTGCTGCACTGGTATTGGCATCATTCATTTCAGTAGCAATAATATCTGCTTGACTAGCATCATCAACCAGGACAAAGGTAAAGGCTCCCGTTGCATTCCAATTAGCAATGGCTGTCTGATAGGCTTCAACAAAGGTTGGATTTTGTGTTTCGATATAGAGGGTTGCAGTGTTTGTCTCCCAACGACTGCCTGAATTATTGACATGAGCATCTGTCGTCAACTGATTAACCGATTCTGTATTGACTGCCGTATCCAGACTAGTTTGTCCGGTTACTACAGCCTGTACTTGTCTTACAAGAGACTGTAAGACTTGAGGGGTATTATCTCCTTGGTAGTAAAATACGAGTCCAACTAGGCAGATGATCATCACCATCGCTAACCAAATCAGTCGCCAAAATGCTTGCCAGATAAATCCGATAATTTTACCTATCCACTTCATAGTCTGTCCCCTTTCGAGAAAATAAGGAACAGTTTACTACTGTTTTCTGAAATTTATCTTAAATTAGGATAACCTTTCTTCTAATTCAAAGTCAATCGGCAACCACTCCAAAACCTTTTCAATCTGCTGATTCCAGTAGTACCACTCATGCTTTCCTGGACCGTGACTGGCTTCCAGGTCAAAACCCGCCTTGGTCAAATCTGCGACTGCTAATTGGTGACCTGTATAAAGAAAATCCTCTTCACCACACCAAGCATATAGTTTCGTTTTCTTGTCAGATAGTTTGGCAATATTTTTAAGACTATTAGGATTGCTAGCCTCATCAGACAAATCTCCAAAAACACCCTGCCAGTATGCAAGACTACCTAACTCAGCAGAAGCAGGATTATCAAAATCAAAATACAAGGCACCAGACAAGGAAGCTGCATGTGAAAAACGATTGGTTGATAGGGCTAATTTGAAGGCGCCATATCCACCCATTGATAAACCCGCTATGAAGTTCTTTTCTCGCTTATCTGACATGTTCGGGAAAAAACGTTTAAGAATCTGAGGTAACTCAATAGCAATAGCATCGTAGTAATTCATACCATAGGTGGTGTTAGTATACCAGCCCTTATCGGTATCGACCATGACTACAATCAAGTTAGTATACCGAACCAATCGTTCAATCGTCGAACGATTAAGCCAAGAATCTTGATTGCCTCCCATTCCATGTAGGAGATAGAGGACAGGAATATCTGTATCATCAGGATTCTCTACACGGTTGCGGTCTGGATAGAGAACATTGACCTGCCGACTCATATCTAAGACTTCTGAATGGTATTCAATACGCATAATTGCCATAAACATACTCCTTTTCTTTTTAAGAAAGGCCAGGAAAACCCGGCCTGCTCACTATCTGTAAACATCTACATTAACGAACTTCCATAATGACTGGAAGGATAGCTGGACGACGTTTGGTTTGGTCGAAGAGATACTTGGTTAAATCATCACGGACAGCCGCCTTCAATTCCGCCCAATCAAAGTTATCCTTAGTGAAATAATTTTCCACGGTAGCATTGACCAAGTCAGCTGATTCACGCAAGATATCCTTACTTTTCTTCACATAAACAAACCCTCTGGTATTGACCTTAGCCTTGGAAATAATCTTCTTCTCACGGCGATTGACCGTCAAAGCAACAATGAAAATACCATCCTCTGACAAAATTTTACGGTCACGCAGAACAATATTTCCTACATCTCCAATAGCATTTCCATCAATCATGACATCACCAGCAGGAACCGCTCCGCTATGGACAAAATCACCATCTTCAAAAGCCATGACATCACCACGCTTAACGATGATAATATTTTCTGGGAACATACCAATTTCAAGTGCAACCTTAGCATGAGCATCAAGCTGGCGGTACTCCCCTTGAACTGGGAAGAGATACTTAGGACGGAGAATGTTGAGCATGAGCTGCAAATCACGCGCATTGCCGTGACCAGATACACGAAGGTTCTTCGTAATTGATGTAACTTTACCACCTGCCTTGTAAATCAAGTTTTCTACACGGGCAACAACAGCTTCTTTAGATACACTTGGTGTCGTAACAATATAAACCAAGTCCCCTTCCTTGATTTCAACGTAGCGGTGGCGTCCGATTGCCATCTTACGAAGACCATTTAATGGTTCTCCCATCCGTCCTGTTTCCAAAATAATCAATTCATGGTCTTCATACTTGCCCATATCCTTTGGTTTCACCAAAAGTCGCTCACTAACCAGACGAAGCTTCTTCAATTGGATAGCCGTACGGACAATATTTTCCACATCATAACCAGTCAAGACAACTCGACGACCCGTCTCTTCAGCTGCATCAAAAATCTGCTGGATGCGGACGATGTTACTTGCTACGGCAGCCACGATGACACGCCCTTCACAGTCAGCAATGGTATTGAGAATCTCTTCACCAGCCTCATGCATGCTAGCTACTTGGACATTGCTATCCGCATTAGCAGAGTCGGATAAGAGGGCCAAAACTCCTTCAGAGCCAATTTCTGCCAAACGACCAAAGTCCGTACGATAAAATTTATCTGCAGCCTGGTCAAATTTGAAATCACCTGTGTAGACGATATTTCCTTGATCCGTCTTGACAACAATCCCCAAACTTTCAGGAATTGAGTGGGTTGTTTTAAAGAAGGAAACAACTGAATCTCCAAAATCAATCTCTGTATCTGCATTGATGATGTGGAAATCATTAAACTTCTTGGTAGCATTATTTCCCTTAACAAGTAGTTTAGCCAATTCAATCGTTAAATGCGAACCAAACACTGGCACTTTTACTTTTTCCAACAAATAGGGAAGCGCACCAATAGCATCCGCATGCCCGTGTGTCAAAAAGACTCCAGCTACACGTTGCTTGTTTTCCTCCAAATAATCAAAGTTCGGAACTACAACATCCACACCTAATTGCTCATTTTCTGGATACTTAGCACCCGCATCCAATACAAAAATATGCTCATTTACTTCGGCAATGTAGAGATTTTTTCCATTTTCGCGTACCCCACCGAGAGCTATAATTTTTATGTTACTCATTTTTTCTCCTTTTGAACATCCCTCAGGTGTCCAGTTTATTTTTTCTTACCAACGGTCCTTGGGAAACCCAAGTCGAATTACAGTCTGCTACAATTTGTAGCTATCATTTCTATTATACATTTTTTCAGGAAAATTTACAAAAAACTCTGCTGATTTTCAGCAGAACATTACTTTTAAAAATAACTTTTTGTTAGATTTTAAAATAGAAACTAGACTAAGATAAAAAATAAGTTCAAACTCATTATGAGATGGATAGGAATTGAACTGTTTAAAACTTAGGAGCCGGATATTCTCCATAGAATATGAAATAAGTATTAATGTACATCTCTAGAGCCGACTGATTTCAGCCAATTGAGTAAAGCAGCTTCTGCCTCGTCATGAGAAAACTCCTGAGCAATTTCCAGTACTTTTTCTGAGATTTCCCTACGGTAATCCGTCGGCCATGTGGCAAATTTTCGCAACACCTCTACCAATTCCTCAACCGTATCAAAACCTGTCCCATAGTCGAGTTTTTCCAACACTTGATTATGCCCATAGTCAAGAGAGACGGATAAAGTTGACTGCTTATCAAGGAGAACTTTGTCTATCATTTCCTGCTTTAGTTCTGGAGAATAGTAGGTATTTTTCCCTTTCTTGGCAATGTCAATTCCATATCGGTCAATCAATCGAACCATATATTTGATGCCAGACTGAGCAATATTGAACTGTTTTGACAAGGACTTGAGAGACTTACCATTTTGTCGCAACTCATAGATTTTGACTTTGTCGTCATAACTCAATTTCATAAAAATAGTACCCCAAAAGTTAGATTTTTTCTGTCTAACTTTTGGGGTGCAGTTCAGTATTTACTTACTCTATCATAAAATAAATTATTATAGGAGTCAAGTTATTTGATTGGATAAATATGGCATTTACCCACTCTTATTATTATTTTTTAGATAAATAGCTCGTAGCGAAGACTACATTCTCTCCACACCAGAAAAATCATGGTTGTGTTTTTATTTTTTACAAGGGCAACAGGCGGAAAAACATGCTTTACAAATCAATGATATGGGTTGTAAAACCAATTTCCTCTACAAAACGCAAGACATCCTCTGTTTTAACAAAAATCGTCTTGGTATTAACATTTGGATGAAAGGTCAAAATTGGTTCAGCAAAGATTTCCTTATCAACATTGTTTAACAAACCAAAAACAGATACCACATCAGCAGGCAAGTGCATCTTTTCCATCAGACTATCACTCGATGCCATCCGAATGCGATTGGCTCCCACCATATAACGAAAGTGCTCCATATCCAATTGTTTCTGGTCATCCATAATCAGCAAATAAAAGGCAGTTTTCTTCTTGTTTGTCAGAAACATAGACTTGGTACGGACACCTTCTAGCCCTTCAATATAGCCATCTGCTTCCTCTGTGGTCAAGGCAGGCGGATGTTCCACAATATTGTAGTCAATCCCCAATTTTACTAAGGTTTCAAAAACTCATTTATCCATGACATTACCTCGCTATATATTTAATATATTGCACTCCTTTATTATAAAAAACTCAAAGAATTATGTAAAAAAGCCTGGATTTCTCCAGACTTTAATCAAACAATCGATAATAATCTTCCAGTTTCATCTTGGATTTTTCTTCAGCAGTTTGATCTTGGATAATCTGACCATTTTTCATGACAATCAGACGATTTCCATGTTTCAACGCATCTTCCATCTGGTGAGTGACCATGAGAGCCGTCATTCCCTTGGTTGCAATCAACTCGTCTGTTAATTCCATCAAGGATTGGCTAGTCTTGGGGTCAAGAGCAGCGGTATGTTCATCTAAGAGCAAGAGTTCAGGCTGTTTTAAACTCGCCATCAGCAAACTAAGTGCCTGTCGTTGACCACCAGACAAGAGCCCTGCTGGCGTATCCAAATGCTTTTCCAAACCATTTCCAACTCGAGGCAAAAGCTGAGAAAATTCTTCTGTATGTTGGTCCAATCTGCGTGGCACCAAGCCACGACCTTGACCACGATATTTAGCGATAAGCAGGTTTTCAGCCACCGTCATCCGTGGGGCTGTCCCCATTTTAGGATCTTGGAAGACACGCGCTAGATACTTGGCACGCTTTTCAGCAGGCCAATTGGTTACGTCCTCCCCCAAGATATGAACATAGCCACTCGTCAAAGGCAAGGTTCCTGCAATGACATTAAAGAGGGTTGATTTCCCAGCACCGTTACCACCTAAAATCGTGATAAAATCACCCTGATAGATGGTCAGATTGACATTGTCTAAAATCACACGCTCTTCATCAAAACCATTGGTTACCATCTTGGTGGCATTTTTTAATTCAACAATTGCTTTCATCGTGACAGGCTAGCTCCTTTCAAAATTTTATTTTTCAACTCAGGAACCATGAGACAGATTGCTAAAATCATGGCTGAGAAGATACGGAGGTAGCTAGTATTGATACCTAGTGAAATCACACCCAAAATCAAGAATTGATAGAAGATAGCTCCCACTGCAATGGCTAAAAATCGTTCTAGCATGGTAAGGTTACCATATAGCACCTCACCGATAATCAAGCTTGCCATACCGACGACAATGACACCGATACCACGTGACACATCCGCATAGCCTTCCTGTTGGGCAATCAAGGCACCTGCAAGAGCGATAATTCCATTAGAAAGAACCAGACCTAGCAACTCCATTCGACTGGTATTGATACCAAAACTACGCGCCATATCAGGATTGTCCCCTGTTGCGATAAAGGCCTGACCAAGTCGAGTATAAAGAAAGAACATCAAGGCACCAATCACTAGAACAATGCTTCCCAAACCAAGTAAGAGGCTATTAACCTCCTCTGAAAAAGGAAGTAAATCTTGCAAACGACTGGTATTCAGCAATCCTAGATTAGCCCGCCCCATGATAAAGAGAATGACGGAATGACAGGAAGACATAACCAAAATACCAGCCAAGAGAGTTGGAATTTTCCCCTTGGTGTATAATAAGCCTGTGACCAATCCTGCCAAGCAACCGGCCAAAACCGCTGCTAGAGTTGCCAAGACGGGATGGACTCCTTGCGTCAGTAAGGTAACAGCAACTGCTCCTCCTAGTGGGAAAGAACCCTCTGTCGTCATATCAGGAAAATTCAAAATCCGAAAGGTAACGAAAATTCCCATTCCTAGTACAGCCCATAAGAGAGCTTGTGAAACTGTTGATACAATCATATTTTTCCTTTTCTCTTATTCAATAACCTTGCTTGCTTTACTGATGACATCATCAGACAAGGTGATCCCCAATTCTTCTGCAACCTTCTGGTTGACAACGACAGTTCCTTCATTGAAGATTTGTACAGGGGTGTCACCAGGATTGGCACCATCAAGAATTTTTGCGACCATCTTACCTGTTGCCACACCCAAGTCATATTGGCTAAGGGTAACAGAGGCAATCCCGCCACCTTCTACCATGTCTTCTACACTTGTGAAAATTGGGGTTTTAGTTTTATTTGCTACAGACACCACAGTTGAAAATGCTGACGCAACTGTGTTATCCACTGGAGTAAAAAGGACATCTGCCTTGCTACTTGCAACTTCTACTGTCGCTGCGATTTCATTGCTAGAAGCTACTGCATATTCAAGAACAGTATAGCCAGCTTCTTCTGCAGCAGCCTTAAATTCCGCCACTTGAATTTTTGAATTATCTTCGTTTGATGAATAAAGAACACCGATAGTTTTTGCGTCTGGTGTAATTTCTTTGATGAGAGAAACGGCATCTGCAACTGGTGTTTGGTCAGATACCCCTGTGATGTTTCCACCAGGATTTTTCAAGTCTGTCACCAAGTTGGCACCAACAGGATCCGTCACAGCACCCATGATAATCGGCAAGTCAGTCGTTGCGTTTGCTAGACCTTGTGCAGCTGGTGTCGCAATACCAATCAAAAGTTCATTGCCGTTATCTACCAATTTTTTACTCATGGTCTGAACTTGGGACTGGTCGCCTTCCGCATTCATAAAATCAATAGTTAGATTGTCAGTCGTTGTGTAACCACCTTCTGCAAGACCATCCTTAATTCCTCTGTAAATCTCATCTAGTGAATCATGGGTCACAAACTGCAACACACCAATTTTAACTTTTTCAGTAGTGTTTGATGAATTGCTCTGTTCTTTTTGTGTCAAGAATAAGGCAGCAACTACCATTACAGTAAGGGCAACAATTGTAGCAAGTAAATTTTTATTTTTCAACATATCCATTCTCCTTTTTAAATACACATCCTATATCAACAACATACTATTCCACCATCGCCATCGTTTCATCATGATTACCTCGTTCTGACTGTCATTGTCAAAGTAGATTGCTTTTAGATAAGGAACGGAGGCGCAGACATAACTTGTGTTAGGCAAGCCGAACGTGACACAATATAAAAGTAATCTACAAAGACAAGGAAAAAGCCCCCGCAGGAAAAACAACCTGCGAGGGCGTCAATGACACGGTGCCACCTCACTTATGGGAATTGTCTAGAATCCTCCCATATCTCATCTCCTCTAACAAGGAGTTGCACTGTAAGGTGTGCGGACCGAACTATCATTGTTTTAAGTTCATTTGCGTGACTGTTTTGGTCGATTACTGAAAGTAAGTTATGCCAAACAATCGTTTGCGCACCTAAGTCTGAAGACAGACAATTCGCACATCAGCCCATTTCATAAAACTCCGCCACCTGTTCTCAGCACCACAGGCTCCCTGAAGACTTCTGCTTTACTACTTCTTCTGATTACAGATGATTATACGGTATAGTCAAAACTTTGTCAATACCTTTGTTTAAATTTTCTGAAAACTTTTTATTTTCCCCTCTTATCCAGTCTGACTGAAAATATGGAAAATGTGGTATACTAGACAGAGTTACAGCTATTAGAAAGAGGAAAAGGCATGTCTTTTGACGGATTTTTTTTACATCACATGACGACCGAGCTAAAAACTAACTTAGAAGGTGGACGGATTCAAAAAATCAACCAACCTTTTGAGCAGGAAATTGTTCTCAATATCCGTAGCAACCGTCAGAGCCATAGGTTGCTTTTGTCTGCCCATTCGGTTTTCGGTCGGGTTCAACTCACCCAAACAGAGTTTACAAACCCTAAAGTACCCAACACTTTTACCATGATTTTACGGAAGTACTTGCAGGGTGCTATTATCGAGGAAATTCGCCAATTAGAAAATGACCGTATTTTAGAATTTTCTGTTTCCAATAAAGATGAGATTGGCGACCATATCCAAGCATCCTTGATAGTGGAAATCATGGGCAAACATAGCAATATCATCTTGGTAGACAAGTCTGAACAGAAAATTATCGAAGCTATCAAGCATGTCGGTTTTTCACAGAATTCCTATCGAACGATTTTACCAGGTTCAACCTACATTCGCCCACCGGAGACCAATTCTCTCAATCCTTACACGGTTTCTGATGAGAAATTGTTTGAAAACTTATCAACTCAGGAACTAAGTCCGAAAAATCTACAACAGGTCTTTCAAGGGCTGGGACGAGATACGGCTACTGAACTGGCTAGTCGCTTGCAAACAGACCGTTTGAAGAACTTCCGTAACTTTTTCGCTCAACCAACACAGCCTAGCCTGACCGACAAATCCTATGCTGCTCTGCCATTTGCCAATAGCCTAGAAAATGAGCCAACCTTTGAAAGTCTGAGCAACCTACTGGACTTCTACTATCAAGATAAGGCGGAGCGGGACCGAGTAGCCCAGCAGGCCAATGAGCTAATTAAGCGTGTGGCTAGTGAGTTAGAGAAAAATCGTAAAAAACTGGTCAAGCAGGAACAGGAGCTTGTGGATACAGAAACTGCTGAGTTGGTACGCCAAAAGGGTGAACTTTTGACGACCTACTTGCATCAAGTGCCGAATGATCAACCAAGTGTGCGATTGGACAACTACTATACAGGCGACGAGTTGGAGATTGAGTTAGATGTGGCACTAACGCCAAGCCAGAATGCCCAACGTTATTTCAAGAAATACCAAAAACTAAAGGAGGCGGTCAAGCACTTGACCAATTTGATTGAGGAAACCAAATCAACGATTATCTATCTGGAATCTGTTGAGGCCATGCTGGGGCAGACTAGTCTGTCTGAGATTGATGAAATCCGAGAGGAACTGATTGAAACAGGCTACCTCAAACGTCGCCACCGTGATAAAATTCATAAGCGCCAGAAACCTGAACGATACTTAGCTACTGACGGAAAAACAATTATTCTGGTCGGAAAAAACAATCTACAAAACGATGAACTGACCTTCAAAATGGCTAAAAAAGGGGAACTTTGGTTCCATGCCAAAGACATTCCAGGCAGCCATGTCGTTATTACTGATAACTTAAACCCAAGCGACGAAGTCAAAACAGACGCTGCTGAGTTGGCTGCTTACTTCTCCAAAGCAAGACATTCAAACCTAGTCCAAGTCGATATGATTGAGGCTAAAAAACTTCACAAGCCAACTGGTGGTAAACCTGGTTTTGTAACCTACCGCGGTCAGAAAACCCTCCGAGTTACCCCAACAGAAGACAAAATAAAATCCATGAAACTGTAATTCATGGATTTTTATTATCATGCACAAACAAAAAAGCTCCACACATAAATGGTAGAGCCTCCTTGTTCAATTAGAATTTTTTACGCTTACGAGCTGCTTCTGATTTGCGTTTACGTTTTACAGATGGTTTTTCGTAGAATTCACGTTTACGTGTTTCTTGAAGAGTACCAGCTTTAGTAACCGCACGTTTGAAACGACGAAGAGCATCATCAAGTGATTCGTTCTTGCGTACTACTGTTTTTGACATTATTTTCACTCCCCTCAATTTCAAAGTCCATACTATTATAACTGTAATGAGAAGGATTGTCAAGAATTTTCTTTCTTACGTATACTCCTACTTACTTCTCTTTCTTCTCAGGAGCAATAACCAAGCGCCACAGAATAGTTCGTACAAGACAAGAAAAAGGATGAAACAGTGCAGGAAGAATTCCGCTGGCAAGATATAGATAACAGGGTCCGTATTGGGATTAAAGAGCCAAGTTGAGTCACCAGGAAATAGAACCGTATGAAAAAGGACAAAAAAGGTATCAAAACCGACCAATACTCCTAATAATCCTATCACAAGAGGCGAGATTGCCAGCCAGATGATAAGTTTTTTCGCAATCTTTCCATAACCTTTCAAGACAACATCACGAACAAAGAAATAAACCACTGGCAAAGTCACCACAAAGATTCCCTGAGCTATATGAAAAAGGGATTTCACATCTGAAAAATGCTTGAGCCCATTCACAGATGATGAGAAGTTAGGCATATCCAAGACAGTTACAAAGGGATTGGTCAGGTAAGTCATCAGCTTATTAAAATTATAGGAAATATCTGCCGTTTTCATGTAGACAACATTTTCCAATCCCAAGAAGGAAATCTCTAACGGATAGGTCAGCCAAACTAGATAAATTGTCGCTAAAATCGCTCCTGATAAAATCGAGAGACTCAGCCCAATTAATTGTAATTTAGTTCTCATCAAAACTCCATTCGTCTAAACTATTAAGGACATGAGTAGGAGCCTGTGGTAGGCTAGCTACTTCTTCTGGCTTAGTAAATCCGGTCAAGACAAGGAGCGTCGGAAAACCATTATCAAGCCCAGCTCGAATATCTGTCAAGTAGTTATCTCCAACCATGACTGTCTGGCTACGTTCCGTCCCCAACATTTCCAGAGCCTTGTCCATAATAATAGCTTCTGGCTTACCAATAAAGGTTGGTTCTACACGAGTGGCGGCCTGCAGTAAGGCAATTAAGGAACCAGCGCCCGGTAAATGTCCCCGCTCTGTTGGAATATTGAGGTCCGGGTTCGTTCCAATAAAAGTCGCTCCCTTTTGAATAGCCAAGGTAGCAACAGCAAGTTTTTCATAATCCACTTGCCAATCTAATCCCACAACAACATAGGCAGGATTTTCCGTATCTTCCACATAGCCTGCCTCAAAAATGGCTGACTTGAGTCCATCTTCTCCGATGACATAGACTGTCTTTTCCTTCCCCAAATCATCCATATAGTCTACTGTCGCCATACTGGCTGTATAGATAGTTTCAATCGGCGTTTCGATATTAAAATGTCCAGCCAACATAGCTTGCACCATCTCAGGACGACGAGTGGTATTGTTGGTCACGAATAAATAGGGAATTTTCCGCTCCTGTAAACGATGAATAAACCGCTCACCAGCTGGAATTCTTTTCTTCCCTTCATAAATCGTACCATCCAAATCAATCAAATAACCTTGATAAGTCATACTTTCTCCTTAATCAAATCGTGTTTCCCAATGCTCAGACCGACTAGCTTCCAAGCAAAGTGCTAACTGCTCAGCAGTATTTTTCCCAAGTGAGAGCGGTGGTAAGTCATCTAGACTGAAAAAGCCACTGGCAAGAGTTTCCGAATTGGGCTGGAATTCACCACCGAGTAAGCGACATAGAATGAAGACCTTGGTCACGCGGTGGGCTGACTTGGCAGGATTGTTCTTGTGCTTGTCCAAAATCGCAACGACTCGCAGAGCCTCCACATCCTGACCCGCTTCTTCCTTTACTTCCTTGACAACATTTTCCTTGACGGACTGGTCCACATCGCACCAACCCTCTTATGTCAAGTAAATGACACTATTTTTCTACACTGAAAACACCCTTATTATACCACAAAGCTACTTTTCAAGAAAGAGACTCGCTATTACACAAGTCTCTCATTAGATTATCTATAGACGACTGTAAAAGAACCTTGGCCATTGACGACAATCCTCTCGATATGAGTGTCAACCACTTCCCTGGTCATTTTTTTGTCAAATGCTATATTTTCCCTACCAACTACCTTTAATTGTTCTTCTATTTCCATTATAGAATTATCTAAGTTCTGACGTTTTTCCATGTAAGTTTCTCTTGTCATCAAGCCCTCTTTATAGTCTTGAAAATGAGAAAACTTTTGAGTTTTAAGCCGTTCAGCTTCTCTTATAAGATTCGTTTTTGATAGCTTTGGAGAGTTCTTCGGCAACCGAGACTTTAATTCTTTCTCGATAGCCTCTTCTATTCTATCTATCCGACAGGACTTCATGGTCTGGCCTTGACTTCTACAGTAACGACAATAAAAATAATCATAGTTGTTATAGTGGCTATATCGAAGGAGACGATGCCCGCAATGTTCACAAATAACTAAACCTCGTAATAAAACTTCTTCTGGCTGGTTGCAAGTCTGATTTTTCGGCCCACTAATGCGAGAGGCAAGTGATTGTTGAGCTTTGTCAAAGTCCTCACTTGTTACAATTGCCTCATGATTATTGTCAAGACGTTCCCACTCTGATTCAGGCCGCCGAATCTGCTTACCATTTACCGTTGTTCTAGTGTTAAACAGGTATGTCCCCTTATAGGCTTCATTTTTGAGTATTTGGAGAACACTACTTCTCGTCCATACATTCCTCTTTTGTTCGGCAGTAATGATAATTGATTTTGTATACCTTGCTTGACTAATCTGCATTTTCCTCTCAGCCGGAGTAATCGTCTGTTCACTATTAAGTAACATCGCTATTTTTTGAGTTCCCATTCCCTCAATACAAAATCTAAAAATTCGTCTCACAATTGGAGCGACTTCCTCATCAATGATAATCTTAAATCGGTCATTTGGGTCCTTGATATAACCAAACGGTGGTAACCAACTCATGTTCTTCCCAGAGCGTTTCATACTGTTCATTGCACTCTTGACTTTTTCAGAAACATCTTTGGCGTAGAAATCATTGAGTAAGTTTCTAAAGGGCACATCAATATCCAGTCCATTATGTTCAGACACCAGGCTATCATAATGGTCGTTGAGAGCAATAAATCGAACTCCGAGAAAAGGAAAGATATTCTCCAAATAGTTTCCCAATTCCAGATAGTCACGCATAAATCGAGACAAATCCTTGACGATGATATTACGGATAGTTCCAGCCTTAACATCAGCCATCATGCGTTTAAAGGCTGGACGGTTAAGACTGGTGCCCGAAAAACCATCGTCCACAAACTCCAAACGTTCCCAGTTCTTGAACTTAGGTTCTTGGTCAAGAAAATGGTTTAATAAGTACCGTTGATGAGTAATTGAGTTGCTTTCATCTGTATTAGCCTCATCAACTGACAAGCGGAGGTATAGAGCGATTTTAGTCATGCTCGTCCCCCCCGATCCGACAATTAAAAGTTACTGTGACTGTTTTGTCCACATCAACTTCAATCCGTTCTATTAAAGCATTTAAGAGTTCTGCCGTTAAAACTGCTTGATTGTTACTCTTGGCTAGATGTCTAACCCAATTCACCTGCTTACTGTGCTCCTCCTCAATCTGCTTTATTGAAGTTTCACATTGGGCTAATTCTTGTGAAATGGTTTTGATTTTTGAGTTTATTTCTTTCTTTTTGGAAAGATAGTCTTCTCGCTTAGACCGGTTAAGACTGAAAGTAGCGTAAAGATCGCTTAGTTCAGCATTCCATTGTACTATTGAACCTTGATGACCCCTCAACTGCTTTTGATATGTCTTTAGGCAATTCTCCTTTTTAGATTCAAGTCGAGGCAATAAAGTCTCAACTGTACCTAAACGCTTCATTTCTAATTGTATCAGCTCTACTACTATCTTATCCAGAGCATTTTCACTGATATAAACGGTTTTTCTCTCAGCTGTCTCTGAATCATATAGATAGTCCATAAAGTAATAGTAATCATAATCAGACTTATTATTTGAAAAATGGCGACGCTTTCGAGCCATTTGAGTTGATTTGGTTTTGGCATAAATCAAACCTTTATAGCGATTTGAAGTTATCACTCGGTCAGTCTTTTTAACAGACTTACGACTAGCTGAATACTGAAGAATTTTTTTGTAGTCATCTTTGCTGATATAGGCTTCCTGCGCATTTTCAAAATAGATATAGTCATCTTCAGATAAGGATTTGTTTCGTGTTCGCTGAACAAGGTCTCCCCTGTAAACAGGCATCTTAATCAGACGAAGTAAATTTCCTGCTTGCCATCTTTTCGTATCCTGCTCACTTCTATATAATTGACCTGTCTTACGGTAGGAATGAGGTACAGCAATTTCTCTACGATTCAATTCAGCAGTAATCTGAGGCATGGATTTACCTTCGATTGCCTCTTGAAAAACAAACTCTAAAATTGGCCTAACCTGATTATCTATGACTAACCTTGCACCAGCTTCATTGCGGTCAATGCGATACCCATACGGAGCAGAAGTTCCAATATAGTACCCTTGACTAGCCTGCTGAATATGATAAGCCATAACTTTCTTTGAAATATCCTTAGAATAAAGGTCATTGACCAAATTCTTAATTTCCACATCAAAAGATTTTTTATCTTCCAATCCATTGAGAGTATCTAGATTATCATTGATTGAGATAAAGCGAACCCCCATAAAGGGGAATACTTTATCAATCAGTCGTCCCATCTCAATGTAGTTACGACCCAAACGGGATAAGTCCCGAATCAAGATACAGTTGATAATCCCTTTTTTGAGGTCATCCATCATGTCCTGGTAGGCAGGTCGATTAAAGTTTGTCCCAGAATACTCATAGTCGATGTAACACTTGGTTACAGTTAACCCTTTCTCCTTGGCAAATGCTCTAGCAAGACTTTCTTGCGTCTCTAAGGACTGCGACTTGTTTCTCCAGGTTTCAGTACGTTCTTTGGATAGGCGAATGTAAATGCCCGTACGATAAGTTTGAAGTGGTGCCTCTTCTATCGTTTCCTTACGGTAGCGGTTCTTGGTACGTGCCATTAGTCCACCTCTGTCTCTCGATGAGAAAACTGCTGGAGGACTTCGAGTTCTGCCATATCATGAAACACCAAGGTCAGCTCCTGATTTTCGTGAATAACAATGCGGTCAAGCAAGGAAACTAGAGTGAGGCGATTGAGCTCTTGGTTATTTTGTATGGTACTCAACTGGTCTAACCACTTCTCCTTATCCTGAAGTTTATCATACAGGATTTGAGCTAACTCTTTCTTTTGAATGATTGTGTCTTCAATTTGATTTAGCTTTTGGCGATAGCATCGCTGAAACTCTTGGTATTCTGTATCATTGATCAAACCGTCGTCTAAATCCAAATACAAGGACTGGAGCAACTGTTCATACTTCTTGCGATTCTCAAGTAGAGAAGTAAAATCGACTTCCAAAAACTGTTCTTGATTAACATAATCAGGAACTGCTTTAATCAGATAAGACTTCCAGTCAAGATGTTGATGAATAAAGGTCGATACTAAGTCAAGTAATATCACTTGCTTGACTGCATGGCGACTACATCCTCTTCCGTTATTGTAGGTGCTACAAATATACTGAACAGTCTCTTTATCCTTGTGGCGGAGTTTTCGTTGTACAAGTTGAGCCTGACAGTCGCTGCAAAATAACAATCCTGCAAAGAGGTCAGGTAGCTTCTTCCCGTGCTTGACATCCCTGAGTAAGAGATTATTGGCTATCTCAAACGTACTTTTTGAGATAATGGCTTCATGCGTATCGTCAACCCGAACCCAATCTTCTGGATTCACAGCTACAGACTTTTGAGACTTGTAATTAAGTTTGGTTTGCTTCCCCTGTTCCAAACTACCAGTATAGACACGATTGGTCAAAATACGATTGACTATTTTCGTGTCCCACTTATATCTATGCCCATAAAATCCTTTAATCTTTTCCTGACAGGCTTTCTTACGTTGCAAGGGAGTTTCTATCCCAGCCTGGTTAAGAAAGCCTGCAATAGCATTTGACGAATAGCCCTCTAGTTTAAGAGCAAAGATTTTCTCAATCGTAGGGCGTACATTCTCATCAACCACCAGATGATTCCGTTGTTTTTCATCTTTGCGATAGCCATAAGGGGCAAAAGCTCCAATAAACTCGCCCTTTTGTCGTTTAGCATTTTGAGTGCTTCGAACTTTGGTTGAAATGTCTCGACAGTAGCTATCGTTAATTAGACTTTTAATGGGCATAACCAAGTGTGTTTCATTTGTATCAGCAGTCATACTATCATAGTGATCATTGACTGAAATAAACCTAACTCCCATTGTAGGGAAAATTCGTTGAAGGTATTTCCCAGTCTCAATATAATCTCGACCGAAGCGTGATAAGTCCTTGACAATTATGGTATCAATGATTTTATCATTCACCATCGCCATCATACGATTAAAGTCAGGACGGTTAAAGGTTAAGCCACTGATGCCATCATCCACAAATTCTTCTAAAATCATAAAATCGTGATTTCTGGCATAGTCTCGCAAAAGCGAGCGTTGGTTGATGATGGAATTGCTTTCCACATTGTCCCCATCATCTCGTGACAGGCGTAAATAAATACAGGCTTGTGTCATGTTTATCTCCTTAATCAGTGTTTAGGTGCTTACCGATTAAGGATTGAGGTTCTACTATTCTATTTTACATAATCTATCAAGACTTGTCCGCTAAAAACTCAAATTTTTTCAAGCTTTCGACCTAATAAATCATCTAAAACCTCAGTAATCTTTAATGGCTTATCGGTTACTCGAACCGTCACCTTATATCCCTCAATCACAATCTGCGGTAATTCCGCACCTGTTTGTATTTTTTCCATAAACGTTTTTCCTTTACTTAAAATTTTGACCTCTGTAGGTAGAACTGGTTAAGTTCTTCATGGGAGTTTCACCCGCTGTCCTTTCTCGAGGGCAGCCTGAACGTCCAGAAGTATCATTATCCTCATTTGTCTCATGGCAGATAGGTAACCAACCTATTTTATAGCCGATAATTCTCGCTCATCTCACGGCGTACCAACCTAAATTGCTCCACAAATGATTAAAGTCCCACTTCAGTCTATTCAGTTGTCAAAGGGCAAAAAAGAGACTAAAAATTCCCCTCACTATAAAGAGTGAATTTTTTAGTCCCCTGTTTCGTTATTTTTCAAAAAATTTTCGTAGGTTGTCCAAAATTGTATTTCTCACCCGAAATAGGCTAGTCGCAGACATCTTTTGCTCTATTGCTACTTCTCTAATGGTATGTTCTCTGAAATATAAAGCATCAATAATTTCAAATTCTTTATCAGATAAGGTTAATAAAGCCTCATTTAGTTGTTCTATAACGAGCTTGGTTTCTACCAAACGTTCAATATCAACAGTTGTATCTGGCAGTACATTTGCTAGTGGCAACCCATCTACTTCAAGTGATGAAAAAGGCAATACACCGAATTTTCTATCTTTTCTATTCAAGTACTTTTGATGATTAACAAGTTTCCAATAACCTTTATACACTTCCTCGCTAACAGATACCTTCTTACCTCTAACAAATATGCAATATTTCATTAATTCCTCCACTTATATTTATTTTTAAGTATCATAAATGGAGGGCTTCTTATCTCAACCATAGCTATTTCTCACTTATTTTTCAGCTCGAGAATTTCTCCTCACTAATAAGAGTGAAAATATAGTGATTTTGTTTCAAAATTTCAGACAATCAATTAACAATTATATATTGGTGTACTCACCGCTAATCATAGTTTCACCAATTAAAAAATACTTTTCTAATCAGTTATACCCATTGTCATTAAAGATAGGATATCTTAGCAAGGACATATGCTATAAATAAAAAAGCAAGTTCTTTCGAACTCGCTACAATTCTTTTATAAAAAATCTATTATATATCTAGGCCATTGTTTTATCTAAGAGTCAAAAACAAATACATAATTACTTAAGCTTCATAAGTAAAATATCTAAATGAAATAACAAAGCATACTACAATCATAAGAACTAGATAAAACGTATAGTTCCAAATATCAGATAACACAAAATCATTATAAATTAAACTACTTCTTAACATCGCAATCATATGTGTTAGAGGATTAACTTTAACTAATGGCTGTAAAAATTGTGGCCAGACATCCGTCGGAAAAAATGCTCCTCCTAAAAATGTTGAAAGTAGATTACCTAAATTTCCAAAAACCGAAGTATTTTTTACATTCTTAGATAGGATACTTATAATCAAACCTATCAATACTAGAGAAATCGCACTCAGTACAAGAACTATAGAAAGCCAGATTATATTGGGAAAACTATATTTTAGGCCTAATTTTAAAATATAATTACAAAAAACTAATACCAGTAACGTTTGCAAAAACATCAAAATTATTTGAGTTATGATTAAAGAAAAAATTATCTTTGAAATTTTGACGGGAGTTACTTTTATAAATTTCAAAAATCCATTTTCTCTATAACTCGATAACATAATCGGAAATGCTATCAAACCTGTTGAAGCATACGACATACCTAAGATACCAGGAAGGATATATGTCATGTAGGACATTCCCTCCCTGCTCTCCGAAGAACCAGCCGTTCCCATCAAAATAAGCATTAATATCGGCAAAAGAGTTCCTGTAATCACTGCTTGTCTATTTCGGATTTCCATTAAAAAAAATGATTTAATAAATTTCATGATACTACGCATGTATATTACCTCCGGTTATAATTAAAAACATATCCTCCAAATCCATTTCCGAAATAGAAACACCCCTCAACTCTATCTTTTCCTTATCACATAATCGCGATAACGTCGTAAGAGTTTTTTCGTAATCATTAAAAAAAATCAGTAACTCTTCATCCATAAAACGAAATTCGTTTTCACTAAAATATTTAGATATATTAGATTGAAGAAAATCTTTATCTATTCCAGCCAAACTGTAATCAAATACTATCTTATGTGAATACGGCAAACTATTAAATGCGTTCTCGACTGAATCATCATAAGCAATTTTCCCTTGATAAATTATTATTAATCTATCACACACATCAATAATTTCATTTATATAATGTGTCGTTAATAAAATTGTTTTCCCATTCTTTTTATATCCTTTTATAATGTTCCAAAGTTCCTTTCGAGTTTGAATATCTAATCCTAAGGTAGGCTCATCAAAAAAGATAATTTCAGGGTCATTTATCATACTTAACGCTAAAGCAATCCTCTGTTGCTGTCCACCTGATAAATCAGAAATGTAACTATCATAAGCCTCCTTCAAGCTTACTTTTTCTAAAAGCTCACAAATCTCTTTTTTTGACAACGAAATATTATATAAAGCACCTATAAATTCAAAGAGCTCACAAATTTTTATCTTGTTAAAAAATTTATTTGTTTGAAATTGAACCCCTATTTTCTTCAATAAGTCTGATGCTCTATCTTTAGAATTACTGTTGAGAACAATACTTTCTCCACTGTAATCTGTGTATATTCCTTGTAGACAATTAAAAAGTGTAGTTTTACCAGAACCATTTTTTCCTACAATTGCAACAACTTCCCCTCTATCAATACCGAATGTTATATTGGATAAGATACTTTTACCATTATAAGAATAGCCTAAATTATTGACCTTAATAAACATAAAACCTCCCTATTTTATTTAAGAATAACTATTGAAAATTTTCTACTTGATATTTTATCCAAAAAGTGTGAAATATCTTCTGATGTTATACTATCCAGCAAATTCAACGTAGATTCTAATACTATCTGCCTCCGACCAATTTGATGCTCTTTAGCCAAATAAATAAAAAACATTTTCATACTTCCAGAATTAACTTGGCAATTAATTATATTAGTAAGCTCCGTTTTACAGGTTTCTAAATGCAATTTTATATATCCGATAAATTCAGATGATCTAAAAACATCCAATATAAACTCATTTATTTCCGAAATATTCTCTAGGTTTTCCTTTGAATCTATATACTGTACTTCAAAAATAGGTGTATCAAAATAATAGTAAGATCGAGCAACTATAAAATATAAATCTGCCAATTTTTTCCTTAAGTTATCAAATAGGAAACCACTCGTCCCATTGACCATTAGTAAACACAAAAGAGATAAAATCAATGATTCTTTTTCACACAAAACTTCATCAAAAAGATAAGACAACGAGACCATAACTCCTGGGTTACTATCAAGAACCTTATCAGAGTATCCTATATTAAAATAATCAACTAAGTTATTCTGAACAACAATAGGATTTTCATCGATGCCCTCTCGATTTAATAATAAGTCATCCAACGTATCCTTAATAGACTTATCAGATATTTCACCCGAAAAATAAAGCTTCATGCTGCTTGAAAAAAATAAGTTGCTCTTAATTTTTAGTACATCTTCTAATTTTATATTGTTTAAATCTTTTCCTAAAATATCAACATTTAGCTCTTTTGACCAGATTAAACTATTCAATTCATCTTGATACAATTTTAATCTATCAAATTTTCTTGAAATCCTCTCTTTATGAATGATACGCTTCTCTTTGAAAAAATCAACTTCAGAAATTGAACCATGTATCAGATATTCAAAAATTTCACGAAAATTATCAGAAATCTTCCCTAATGGCGAAACTAGATAGATGTACATACTATCCAAGCCAGTTCTCATTTCTAGTTTGATATTTTTGGAGGCTAAAAAATCAGAAAAAGACATCCCTTTATAAGTTATATTAGAAAGTAAATGTTCCGTTAGATGCACAATTCCATGAAAATCTTTTTTTTCATTCATAGTCCCAATATTGAACCAGATTAATAATTCGTCTAGATCAAATCCTCTGACTTTAAAAACCTCTACATTACTATATGTTGATTGACAGAAAGTTTTTGACATTAAATCACCTAACCTTCATCTTTATGTCCGATTAGGAACTCGTAAACGATTCCTTCTGTAACACCATCAATATCAAGTAAGTTATTAATTTCATCATCAAAAAATCCTCCTATAGCTAGCGTACCAATATCAATGCTCTCAGCAGATAAATAAATGTTTTGTCCTAGATGCCCTGCATCTAAATGTACAAACCTATATGAACGCTCTCCATATTTATAGGATAATCTTGGAAAAACTGCAGTAATAAATATTACGCACGCTGCTTTTTTCGCAATACTTGAATAAGAGGTATACTTAGATAAATCAAGTTCTCCATTTTGCAAAACAGATAGATTGTGCTCTGAAGGGTTATAATGATAAACCCCCACCTCCAATCCCTCAATATTATTAGCATAAAAATATATTTCTAAGGGATACAATCCTCCCGCAGAAGGAGAAGTTCTCAGCTCTTGATAATATCCTTTTTCTACATTTTCAAGTGCTCCACTAACTCCATAACTAGAATTCAAAATATAACTTAACTCGCTTAGAGTTAAGCTTTCTGATGAAAATTCACGGGTACTTCTTCTAGAAAATAAAATTTCTCTAAATTCCTTAGTTTCTCTCTCATAATCGGTAAAATCGGAGGGTAGATTTATCTTAGGAAAGGTTACAAAAGAATGCGATGAGTTGACCGATCCTTCAATAAAAACAGGATTAGAAATAATTTGAGAAATATTTTTCCCTAATATTTTTTCTCTCAAAATATTTAATTTAGTAATTTCATGAAACGTTTGAAAATTATATTTATTTATAATATTACTTTCAAATGCATTTTTTGAAAGTATCTCAATCGAAGATATTTTACTCATAATATCAGTGCTCCTTATGATTACGGAAATGGATGAGGAATTTTATTAAATTCATCCACTGTTTTTGGCTTATTTAATAGTCCTAATGTTACTGGAACATCATGTATACGAGTTCCTCCAATTCTAGGATATAAATGGTCATTTGTAATCTCTATAAAACCAGGTATTATTACCTTATATACTCTATAATCCAGATTATAAACATCACTTGTTGTCAAGTTCTTATAAAAAATATCATATCCTAAATTTGAAATTTTTTCATATAAAATTTTAAGTTGCTCATCATATGGCAAAATTTTTTCATCTTGAATTTCTACTGTACAATTTTGATGAAGTAGAAAATTAAAATGTGACTTCATAGATTTTTTAGTAAATAGCATCACTCGGCTATGAAAGTCTCGAATATCAGAAAAATCATCACAGTACTTCTCTTTACTTCCCTGAACAAAATCTTCTTTCCAACTAATACGACCTTGTGATAACTCTATAAAAGTTTTTATCACTGCTTCTTTTAGTGTCAACCTAGTCGCTGCTGCAATTAAAATTCCACCTCGCTCATCCTCTAAGATTCCTAAAACACTAGGAATTTTTGTATCAAGTGTCATATCAATTAAAGTGTATTTACATCCAGGTATTTCAAATCTTTCTTTATACAATTGATAAACTTCTTCATTGGAGGTTATATCAATCTTAGGCAAAGAAAGCTCGTTATACCATAAAATACTAAAAGCATCACGCTCAATCACTTCGAAAATTCCTTTAACAATAGCTTCCTCATCATCAGAAGCACATGACAATCCAGTTGAAATAGGATACCAAATTAATTTCTCATCATTACTCGGATAGTATGGTAAATAGGTAACTGCTGCTGGAATCAAGTAATCTTCCTTTTTTCCTAATTTTTTACAAAAGGTCCAGTTAACTGTTGTTGATTCATTAAAAATACAAAAAGGAAAATCTGATTCTAGATACTGAAATTTGTTATAGAAAGCAAATTTTTTGGGGGAGACACAGCAATATTTATTTGACAATTCTTTATACGATCCAAGCACTAAATCTGAAGACTGTATAAACGCCGAGCAGTATCTCTCTATAGTCTCCCCTATTGCAGCATTAGCTGCAGATTCAAATGTGAGTCCAGCACCGCTATTAAAAGATGTTGAAACCTCAATTCCCATTCTTGAAAAGTTTTGAGCAATAGCTGCTACAAGAAATACCCTAGCATCATCACGCTCAGGCAACCAATAAAATAAATCTTTAACAATACCTAGTTTATTGTTAACAAGCCTATCAGACACAAAAGGATAGATGCTTGTCAAATTAGTAGATAAAAATTTCATAATCTTGCCTTTCTCTGTATGTTGTTGATTTCAAAAGAATATCCATTATTCTTGATATTCGTATGTTTTTGTCCAAAACTTGTTCGTGACTTTTAACTTTGAAGATTGACCACAAACCTCACATATCGGTGATTTGAGAAGTGAATCATAATTAAAATTAACATTATATCCGTCTACTTCAATAATACCTTCAATAGTTTTCGGAAAATTCCAAGTATCTTCTTTCAAGAAAAATTGTAGTATTTGACCCACCAAAATATTAAACCCAATTCGAAATGTTGTGGAATCAACTGAATAAGCTCTTTGAATCTGCCCTTTCAAATTAGTATCTTAAAACTTCTCTACTTTTATATGCTCAGAATAATGTGTGAGGTTATTATACTTTCTAGTTCTATAACATTCTAAACAAGCTGTATATGGTGGGATACACATCGGGCCAACTTCCGCTATAAAACCTGATGTTTTAAAAAGTATAAAAGGTTTTTGCAAACTATAGCACAAAGAATTAATTCTTTTCTCAAAAAAGTCATTTGTTTCAGTTTCAATCAATACTATAAAATCATTATTATCTATAAATTCAAAAATACCTGAAAAATCCGTGTCACTCTGAATCTGTTCTACTTCTATTTTATTTGCTATTATGAGAGGCACATCATAAGTTATAACTGGTAATCTTCCATCTAAATTAATAATACCCACTTTTTTATCTTTAAAAACTTCCAAAACTCTTTCCACATTTAAACCAGTTGAAGAATAATTTTTAAGATCAGTAAATGTATCACTTACTGCACTCTTACTTTCAATCCAGCCCTTACTTGTTAATTGCTCTAATATACTAGATAATTTACTTCTAAATTCTAAATCTACGCTTTGGACTAACTCCGAATGACTTGCACCTATATTAAGTAACGGCAATATAGGAAGTAAGACTTTTTCAACATCCTCACCATTTAAATTAAAGTATCTATCATTGAATCTTACAATTATAGACTGACCATCTGGAACCATAACTACGCCAGGACTAAGCTTGAATTTCATATTATCGTTCATTATTAAATACCTTTCTTCTGTTTTAACCCCAAAATAAGTAAGCGGTAAGAATAATAATTCTCACCGCCCTCAAATTAGATTATATTTATTTACCTGTTGAAGTACAGAAATAGCAGCAACAACAGTACACAACCTCTGCTGAAGTTTGAGAATCAAACACTCTATTTTGCTCTACCAATTCTAAAATAAACATATCCCCTCCTATTTACCTGTCGAAGTACAGAAATAGCAACAGCAACACCATGTGACATCTGCTGTCGCAGGAACATCTAGAAAACGAGAGTTTTCAACTAATTCAAAAATAATCATTTCTACTCCTCCAAAATAGTTACAAACATAATTTCCTATGCAAATCATACTCAACTAGTTGAACGACAGATTCCTGTATAAAAAGACACATAGAATCGTTGTAATCAACTATTAATTCAAATATCATCGAGAGTTTAACATATCTCCGTTCTTATACCTAAAATTATTGCAATAATTCATTAACAGACCTCCTTTACTTATATATTGTATATACCAATTTTTGATTAAATACTAATCAGCCTTCCCAACATCAAGACCATTAGACTTTTTTTGTACTTGAATCTCCAACAATTTATTCTTTTGAATAAACTGTTGGTAGGGGATTGTATTACTAAATGTAAGAATACCTAGTAATGCAAATGTAACCAATTTATTAATTCCACGTTTTCTTCTCATAGAATGAAACCCCTTTCTTTTTTCTTGCCTTTATTCTAACAGATATATTTATTTAGTCAAGTTCTTTTATAGTTTTTTGAACTTTTTTTTTTTTTTATTACATTAAGTAATTTTTTGTTCTTGTAACTTGCTATTTTGAACTAAAAGAAATATAATTAAGTTGAATAAATAGAAAGGACTATTATCTTTTATGAATACACTCTCCGAGAAATTCAGATTAAAAAGAAAAGAGTTGGGTCTCTCACAAAAAACTCTTGCTGAAGGAATTTGTGAACAAAGCCAGATTAGTAAAATTGAGAGGGGGCATTTCATGCCTTCCGCAGATCTTTTGTTCAAGCTTTCTCAACGACTTGAAGTTCCATTAGATTACTTTTTCAATGAACAAATTGAAGTTAAATCTAACCTCTCTAATTTCAAGCATTTATCTGCTCGTCTATTGGATGATAGAAATTATGACGATTTAGAATATCTTTATAAGATAGAGTTGGAGCGAAGCACCTTTCTTACATTAGAAGACAGGATGTACCTTGAGTGGATTAAAGCTATTATTGACTTTTACCAATATGACCGTAAGCATGAGGCCATTTCTTACTTAGAAAATATATTATCAAAAATATCCTCAAATACTCTGATTTACTTAAAGGTATTAAACACACTGTCTAACTTCTATTCCCTTGTTGGTCGTGAAGAAGATTATGAAGCAAACTACTCTCATTTAATAGAGTTGTATCAGACAAAAAATTTGGACCATCAAGAGTTTTTGTTTGGTTATATCAGAGTTCGTTACAACTATGCTCACTATTTAGTCTCAAAAGAAAAATACAACGAAGCCATGCAAGAAGCCCTTGAGACTATCGAACTCTGTAAAGAGAGGCAAACAAGTTACCAACTAGCTCCCCTGCTCGTTCTCGTTGGAAATTGTGGAACACAATTCCTTGGTAAAGAACAAGTCAAAAATTATTATATAGAAGCAAGAGAGCTATGCAAGATTTATAACAATCCTTTAATGCTGATGAAGATAGAAAATTATTTGAAGGAACTAGATGCTGTTTAGTTTATCTTGATATTGGAGTGCTACTTAAACATTAAATAGCCTGTAAGGCTGATAGTTAGATTAATACTGTCAGCCTTACAATTTTCCTATGAAATCTCAAACAACTAGATTAATTTTATTTCCTGTTTTAATTTAGTGATATTTTGATTTCTTGTATTATCAAGTATGCTTACAAAATTCTCTAATCTCCTAACCTTATAGTCGTAATCATCTATCCATTTTGTTAGGGAATTTTGATTTTCTTCAATTTCTTTCTCCACCTGCTTCAGTTTAATGGCTGGTGTCAGATTCATCTTGCCATAGTCATATCTGGCAAGCCGTCTGTTTTCTGGATCGGAGTTGTTGAGATTGAGCAAGACTTCTGCGACCTTGTTGAGATGAGCGACCTTATCCTGCAACTCCGTGATGGTCAAATCCAACTGGGCGATGTCCTTGATTAACTCATCTTTGACTTCCTGGTAAGATTTGTTGTTGATGTCTAATTCAATAAGAAGATTAAGCTCTGCTATTTTCTCTTTGAGACTGGCCATGGTTGGCCGTCTGCATTTCGGGATATGCTTGCTGTCATGAGTGAGTTGACGAATTAGTTCACGTCCTCGCATATAGCGGTTGAAATCAGAGTTCTCTTTATTGTAGATGAAAAACTGAGCGGTCTCTCGGATAAAGACATGGTAGAACTTGCCTTTTTCATTATCATGAATATCCAATTTGCGGTTTGGTATAAAGACCAAGCCGTCTTTTTTGATACCATAATTGATTCTGACAAAGAGACCGTCTTTAACTAACTTGTCAATCTGGTGCTCCGCTAATGCAACTTCAAACTCCTGGACCTGGTCTCGTTTTTCTTTGAAATCCTTATAGGCCGCCAAGAGTTCCTCAATTGGGAGCTTGTCCTTGTCCCGCTCTTCTTGGTAGGCTTCAAAGTCTGAGACCAGGTTAGCCAAGTCATGTTCTGGTGTGATGTCTCTTTTATCAAAATAGTCCTCAAAAAACTGGACATCGTAGAGGTGTTTTGTGCTGACCTTTTTGTTCTCAATGGAAATTGTTCGGTCGTCCTCTTTCAAGGTAAAGGTAACATGCTTTTTCTTCGGGGAGATTTTCAGGTTTAACTGCTCTGCTATTTCCAAAAGATGAGAGAGGTTTCGTACTCTGGGCAAGAGAAAATCCAGTCGCTGCTCAATAGCTCGTGTCGCAAAATGCTCTCTGAAATAATCCTCGGTGTAGGGCTGGCGCTTATACAGCTGATGGCCGCGAATGACCTGCTTCATGTCTCGGTCGGTCATGAAAAATCTGGCGTACTTGCGAGAGAAATCCATCTCCACGTTGAAAGCGGAAGCCTTGACCACAAAGTCCTCAAAGTTCTTGCTGTTCTCCATGAGAAAATAGAGACGCTGCTTGAGTTCAAACTTGTGATTGGTCTTGCGATAAGTTTCAAACTTCTCATGCGAATAGCGATTGGGCGGAATAATCTTTGCCCCTGACTCCTTCGCCAAGCGGTCAGAAATCATGCGAAGATTTCTCTCCTGGGCATAGTCCCATCTGAGCTTCTTGTCAGAGTTTAGGTCAACAGAGTTTATCAGGATATGATTATGGATATGATTCTTGTCTGTGTGAGTCGTGACGATGAAACGAAAGTTGCCCCCTGTCAACTCCTTGATAGTCTCGTAACCAATGCGATTGATTTCCTCTGGTGTCAGCTTGTCTTCAGGAGAAAATGATTGAATCAAGTGGTGTGCATGGATTTTGGTCTGCTTGAGTTGCTGGCGGTCGTTTCTGGAATCATAGAGCCGATCATTGTTGGTCAAGTTTGCCTGATACATCTCCACCAATTCCTCATAGCTGGGAAAGTCCAAGTAATTGCTCATGCCAAAATCAGAGACCAGTTTCAGCTTCTTCGTCTTTTCTGGATTGAGAATATACTTGATGAGGCTCTTACGATACTTGGTGCTATGCACCGCAAAGTGTTTAGTGACGACCATAAAACTCCTTCAGCTGCTGACACTTTATGTTAAAGTCCTTCTCCACTTCCTTTATGAGTTGGCCAATGCCTTGCACCAAAAATCCACGGTCGCTTGGTGTTAAGATGTGAGTCTGGTTGACGGTCCGTGCGATTTGATTGAGGTTGTTTCCGATTCGTCTCAACTCAAATACCAAGTCGTCATAGTTACTGGTGTCAATGGTCAGAAAGGTCATGTTGGGATTGAGCAGAACTTTTCTAGCATAAGCAGAGAAATTTTTACAGCCACTCTGACCGATACGGTTGTTCAGGGTTTCCAACTCCTGGTCTGTCAGAAAGACTTTTTTGAGGTTGGTACGGTAACGATTTTCCATATCTAACCTCCCATGTACTTGTCACGAAAATCTGGGCTAAGTGGGATAGCCTTCTCCACTTCTGCCATCAGCTCCTGCACACAGGTTAGGATAATTCGCAAGTGCTCTGCTGTAACCTGATGGGTCTGTTCAGCCATGATAGTCACTTGTAAAATGTCTCGACTGATTTGTTCAATCTTCTGGGACTGCCAGAGGGCAAACCAATCCGTTACTGCCTGCTTCCTCTCAACCAAGTCCATCAGCTTTTGACGGACAAAGGGAGAGAATTGCTCTGCGTGTTCCTGCTTCATCAGCTCCTGAATCTGCTCAAGTTCTCCTGGTGTCAGATTGATTTCCTTACGGATAATACGATAGTGGTCTGTCATCTCGTTATACTCCTTCTCTACTTGCCTCTATCGGGTCAGCCCCGATACCGTATGGGATACGGGTGCTTCCTAAAAGCCTCAACGCTTCGCTTTTCGGCTTTTGCGAGCTCAGTTATTGTGTCCACAATAACCTAAAATCTAATCGCCAGCTGAACCCAAACCTTACAGGTTGGTCAGCCGACGATAAGAAAACATGGTGGCTTCGCCCCAAACCCCCAAGAAAAAGTCAAGGGTTGATTTTCTAAAACTAGATAGAGTGTAACAAGAGAGAGCTGAAAAAATTATCACAGGAAAAGAAAAAGAGCCATTTGGCTCTCGAAAAATTTCTGAAATGAAATAGCTTAACCTAAAACTTCAAAATCATCACTACCATCGGCTTCACCTGTTAGACACGTGAAGCACATGTAGCTCCCTACCAGTGCACTCCCTGCTACCCAAATAGGAGATCCACAATTCATACACCTTGCCCCTCCTTCTTTTTCTTCAAGTACTGCACGCAAGGTTTCTTCAAGCTCTTTGGGATTGATGTCTGGATTATTATTGATAGTCAATTCGACAAATTCTTTGATTGAAATAAGATTCAATACTTTACCTCCGTTCTAATCTATTTTTTAGTCCGTGTCCATCTAAGCACTTATCATATCTTTATTGCCAATAAATCCATCCAATTTTTTGGAAAACCATAGTGTCTCAAATCCACTTGTTCTTGATTACTTTCTTCCAGAAGCTTTTGTAATTTTTTATTCCAAAAATTCTTAGTTTCTATGGACATTGACAAGATAAGATGTCTCATTGCTATAAAATAGATAAATAGTGTCTTGCTATCATTCTCTGAGTCTGTCACTAGCAACTCTCTGTCAGAATGATGAAAAGCTGGCAGTGTATGGTGTAAGCGACCATATAATCTGCCATTGTGTGAGCAAATATTCCTAAGATAACGAAGAGCGTTACACCAAGACAATAAGATTTTAGCTGGAATGTTATCATCCTTGTCCAAGGGAAGACTAATATAGGCAGCAACCTTATTTCGATATTCTGGTTGTAGGGCAACGAGGAAGGACGCTATATTTCCAAATGTCATTAAACGAAAAACGGTCCAAGGTAACACGACCCCATATTGGTTAATCTGATTCTTGATTGTGGCATCATCTTGTTTTTCCAAAATCAATCGTGACAAATGATATTTTGTTTTCAAAACAATATCCAGCCTCTTAGGATTTTCTTTTCGGTATTTAGATTGTTCTGAATAATAGAGAGCATCATCTTCAAAAATATAAGAAGGTTTATTGTATCCAATCGTCAGAGCATCAGCTGTACTCTTCTTCAAAAAAACTTCGATACGCTCCAATATCTCTTGAAGAAAATTTCTAAAGTAGCTATCAAATAAGTAAACTCTTTTTGCTTCTATGTATTTTCTGTCCACCAACTTCCCATATTGAGAGAATGATTGGAAGTCTATATCTCTTAAAAAGTCAATACAATCCTGTTTATAAAAATCATCATTCCCATTGTATTTGAAAGACCAGTTAGAGTTTTCTTTCATATGGACATATAACTGTTCTTCAGTTAAAGCCGGCTCAAGAGAACATTTTAATTGAGTTGGTGCTAATACTGGTCTATAAACCAACCTAGTTTTATCAGTAATATCTAAATCTAACGGAAAATAGTCCTTAAAATTTATTAATTCAAATACATTATTAGGCATAAAATATCTCTCCGCAATATGAAAAAAGGCCACCTAGTTATACATTGCTGTACCTTCGATGACTTCTAATCTAACTAAATTATACCACAACACCTCCTACTAAGCAAGAAATATTTTTACTTCGTTTGATTCAACGATGACACATATTACAAAAAACAGGCCAAAATAATTGGTCTGTTATTTGTTATTATTGCTCTCTCGCCGACCTTGTCTAAATTTCTCAATGTTTTTTTCCAATTGTTCCATGTTAAGTTTATTTTTCGCTTCTTGGATCGACTTATCAAGACTTTGTTCCTCATCGGTTATAACGCTTTGAGATAATTCAACGTTCTTATCAGGCTTAAAATTTGTATCAAAAACCACATCTAGGAGTTGTTCTACTTTGGTTAGTTCAGTATCTGACATCTCAGATAGTCGATGAATCAGTCGTTTAAATTGATCCTGGTTCTGTTTTTTCTTTTGAAAAAATTTCATTATCTTCTCCTTCAATTGTAAAAAGGTAGCCTTCATAGGACTACCTGACTTATAAATCATCAATGGCTACTGAAATAGCCTGCAACTTTTTATTTTGGATTTTCTTTTCATCAATCAATTGATGAAGTTCTTCAATTTGCTTCTGACAGGCGGAAATATCCTTGTTGTTTTGTGCAATGGTATCAGCCAAGTGTTGTTTATAGTCACTTGTGATATTTACCTTCTTCGGCTGACTTTGTTTAACGGTTGATGCGAGCGTTTGTACATCTTTAGATTCTGACTCCTTTTGTTGCTGTTCAAAAGCAGCCACATAATCTACTTCTTCAATTGGTTTTTCATCCTGTTTATGGAAAAGTGCTGCAATTTTTGCTCGTTCTTCATGGGAAGATGTTGGTTTCACATCATCTAGTGGCTGATCAAAATTCCAAGTTTTACTCATTTTATATCCTCATTTCTGTAATCTGAGTGTAGTGTGGTTTCTTTACCAAAGGCTTGCTCTAGTGCTTCATGAAATGACAACTGACTAGATTGTTGCCGTTTGATAAAGGTACTGTACATAGCTGTTTGTAGTTGGTCTCGATAGTGTTCCAATTTCTCAGTCTCACGTGAGACTTTTTCTTCTTGTCTAGCTACTTTTTCAGCCAGACGTTCAATCACACTCATAGGGTGTCCTCCTTGTCACTTTCTAGATTATGATAGTGGACTTGATTTTGTTATCACAATTCCATAGCACGCTCTCGTTTAGGTGGAGGATGATTCTTATTAACTTGTGCTTGGGCTGTTTGGATACAATCACTTAAGGATAGTTCACTCTGCTGTTTCACAATATCATTCCAATCTGACTTTGTTTCAAGTCCTTGCAATGGTGGTAAATCTTGAGAAAGCGGAAGTCCTTTATCTGACAGTTTCTGACAAAATTCTCTTCCTGCCTCATCGTTATCAACAGCCAATGTTAATGCATTTGAATGAGTTTGGTAGAAGGTTGTCGTCTCTTGTATTGCCTGAAGATAATGACTAAGTCTGCTTGGATTTACTGTATCTAGAAATGCCAATTTCCCCTGTTCCTCTGCTGCTAGACGCAAGGTCTGATAAGCAATCACAGAAAGTTTTAAACCTTCCATTGAAATCAGGCGAACATCGGATAATTGCTTTTGGTAAAGCTGATAATAACTCATCATATCGATAACTGATTCACAAAAAATGAGTCGCTTAGGATCCCCAATATCGAAACTAATACCGACATGGCCATGAGATCCTTTCATGATTTTTTTGAGATAACCTCGATCGTGCTTTTCTTCATTTTTGACGAGACCTTGAAGGCTTGCGGCCTGTAAGATCCCATTATGGTCAAAGCTTTTAAACACTAATGCTGACTCCGAATGATAAGTAGCTTGAGCAAGCAATCCTTGTCTACCAAAGGTATTTATAGTCTCATCACTTAGGCCACGAACTTCATTCAAGTAAGTAAGTGCTTGCTGAAAGGGTTCTTCACGCAAATAATATTGAAACGGTTGATAAACCTCTTCTATTACTTTGGTCAGTTCAAAATCTCCAGTTTCAAGATAAGACACAGCCTCTTTGAAAGAAACACCTGCCACTAATTGAACAAAGTCTATCACATCCCCTTGTATATCTCTTGAAAACCATTTGAAAGTATTGGTATCCGCAAAAATCCGAAAGGAATCATGGTCTGGGTGTTCATAAATGTGTCCTGATAAACGTCTGAAGGAATAACCCAGACTTTCAGCCACATTTAAAATGGCCTTTTGTTTTACTGCTTTAATTCGTGTCATCTTGTCTCCCTATAAAAAAAGCAGAAGAATGTCTCCTGCTAGTTGTTCTCACTTGTTGTAGTTCAGTCGGTCATTTTTTGCGGACAGTTCATACATGCTATCCTTTTCTGTTCTCTGCTCCTGCGTTTGCTCTCGTTTGATTTCTCCCTCCGTATCTTCTTGGCACAAGCAGGACAATACCTTGATGCACCAGAGCCCGGGACATATTCAACGCCGCACACCGTACAATTTTTAGCGGGCATTGCTGCCCACCGTTTTGTAGGTATGATATGTAATTCATCGACAAAGCCGATGAATTTATAGTAAATCTTGATTTCCTGCTTCACTGTTCCGTCTGCCATCTTCTCACGCTCCGAAACAAGTATCTTGTCTATGAGTGCGTTTATAACTGTTGCATCCAGTTCTTTTAAGCCTTGATAATTTCGGATAAGGGCGAGGAAGTCACGGATTCCCCGTGATTTCTCGTAGCTTTCATTAAGAGTTTCCGTCACCTCTTTCAGCCTTGCTTCAATTTCAAGCTGCTCTTTCTGGTATTTCCCCGACATCATCTCAAAATTCCGCTCGGTAATACGCTCCATGACCTTATCCTCGTAGAGAGAGGAAAACAGCCTGTCCAGTTCCGCAAGGCGTTTGTTCAGCTTCTTACGTTCTTTCTCTAATGCTTTCGCCCTGCTCTGGTCTGTTTCCGTGAGCCGCTTTTCTATGGCCCTGACCGCCTTTTCATCATTCACTGCCATATCCGCAAAACAGTTGATGTCGGCAAGAACGGCATTGAATAAATCCCTTGCTTCTATATTGTGGGCACTACACTCGCTTCTTCCGTTTCTTGCATAATTATTACATGAATACTGTACACAGTCGATAATCTCTGGGCGTTTCCTCCTGTGTACGTTCATTGCCCGCAGAGCACATCCGCAGTCCACACACTTGATAACGCCTGCAAAAATATTTACAAATCCTCCCTTGTTCTGTGGAAGCCTACGACTTGTAATAAGCTGTTGGACAATATCAAATTCCTCCTGCGTGACTATTCCCTCATGGGTATTGGGTATCACTTCCCATTCTTCGGGCAGCTTAGAGGGGCGTTTCTTGCTTTTCATATTGGCGGCAATCCGTTTGTAGCCTACAAGATTTCCCGCATATATCGGGCTTCTTAAAATGCTCCTCACGCTGTTCCCACTCCAAATATAGCGTTTGTCCTCGTTCCCCTCAAAATGACGTTCAAAGCCTGTTTCGCCACGCTCCGCCGCATAAGCGGCAGGGCGTAGGATATGCTGTTTATTAAGATGTCTGCAAATTTTGGCAACTCCATTCCCTTTTAATGCAAGGTCGAATATCTCTTTTACAACATGTGCCACTTTATCATCTATCAGCAGATGGTTGTGGTCGGCAGGGTCTTTGATATAGCCATAAGGGGCGGTAGTTCCCATGAATTTCCCCTGTTGAAACCTCGCCCGATATGCCGATTTTATCTTAACAGATATGTCAGCGGCATACATTTCGTTTAAAATGTTGCGGAAAGGCGTGATGTCCATAGCAGATTTATTCAAGGTATCTACGCCGTCATTGACCGCTATATACCTCACGTTATGCTCTGGGAAGAAAACTTCCAGATATAACCCACAATCAAGATAGTTTCTCCCCAGACGGGATAAATCTTTCGTAATCACGCAGTTTATCAGACCGCTTTCAATGTCTTTTATCATATTCTGGAAACTTGGTCTTTGGAAATTTGTACCAGAATAACCATCGTCCACATACGTTTTTGCTATGTGCCATCCCTGCTTTTTCACATAATCCGTGAGGATGGATTTCTGTGTCGCAATGCTCGCACTCTCGTTATCCGTACCATCGTCTTTAGATAAGCGGCAATAAATGCCGACTAAATAGATTTTCTTTTCTTCTTTGATTCCTGCCATACTGTAAAACCTCCGTATCTGTCCTATCTGTTTTCATGTCCCATTGCGTACATTCTAAGCGGACAGCCCCTCATTGTCGAAGGTGTCGCCCTCGGCAATCTTCTTCCGAATATCCTCGGAGATAATCGGGACAAACGCTTCTGTAACGGTCTGTGTGCCGACATATTCACGGCTGATTATCATCTGCACTGGTGCTTTTGGCACGATACGCTTTCTCTTTTTATCTGCTTTCTTATCCTCGCCCATACTTAAATCTTCCTTTCCAGACAGGGCAGGGAAGAGTTTGGAAATGTCCCCGCCCTGCCAATCAGATACCATTAATCCTCGCTGTTTAATTCTTTCTGTAATGCTTTAAGGAGTGCCGCCGCTTCATCAGCGTTCAGCGTGATTCCCTTGCCGCACTTTTCACGGTTCGGGGAAAAGCTGCGGATGTCATACTTCGGCTCTTTCCCATTCCATGAAATGAGATTGATTTCCTTTGTGTAGCCACTGTCGCCCGTAGACAATACTGCGATTTCCTTTACGATTTCATACTGGATTTCTCTCATTCTCCATACCTCAACTCTCTGTATTTACTTCCCGAAAAAAGAAGATTAGCGGCTGTCACGGTTGCGTTTCCTCTGCAACTCACGCTCCAAAAGTTTGATGATGGTTTCCTCCATCTGCTTCGGCGTTGTGTTCTTCGGAAAGTATTTTTTCAGCTTGCTTGTGTTGATTTTCAAGGTTTCTTTCTGGTTGCCCTTTTCCTCCGTCATAATCGCAAATATCGTATCCATGTCAAGCCGCCCGCTCTGGCTTAACTGTTTCATCCGCTGTGCCTGTGAGAGTGAGGGCGTTGCTTCTTCGCTCTCCATCGTGGCAAAGAGGTTTTCCTGCTCGTCTTTCTTCAAGAAGGACAGTTCCACCGCAGGCGTGAGGGCGATTTTCCCCTCGTCCACCATCTGCAAAATCGGCGGTATCAGTTCCGTCAGGCGGATAAAACGCTGCACGGTCATCCTGCCCACGCCGAAGCCCTGTGCCACCTTGTCGTCCGTCCGCAACTTCGTCACAACTTGTGACGAGGTTAAGTCTGTGCGGAAACCCTGCCGCTTCATGGCTTCGGATTTCATCTTGTAAGCAAACGCCCGCTCCGATGGCAGGATATTCTCACGCTGCAAATTGCTGTCTACAAGGGTGATGATGGCTCGGTCACGGTCTAAGGGCAGGACAAACGCAGGCACGGTATTTATCCCTGCAAGTTCAGAAGCACGGACACGCCGCTGTCCTGCAATCACTTCATAACCGTCCCCGTCCTCTTTCGGGCGTGTGATTATCGGCGTGACAATGCCAAATTCCTTGATGCTTTCCGCTAACTCTGACAGTGTTTCATCTTCTGCCACATGAAACGGATTGTCGGGGAACGGGTACAAGTCTTTGGTCTTTAACACCTTAAAATCCTGTTTCTTCATTCACATATCTACCTTTCTTTCGCTCTGCTTCTATGATTTTTCTGCAATTCTTCCAACACTTCGGGCGGTATTTTTGACAGCAGCCGCCCCATCTGCTCGTTGGTTCTCTGCAATTCAAATATCTTCTGATTCGCTTTCTGCACCTTTAGTTCCTGCTCGTACTTTTCATCACGCATACGCCCCGCATAGTCTGATTCCTGCCCAATTCTCTCTTTCAAACTGTCGATATACGCCTGCTGTTTCCCGATTTCCTTAGAGAATTTCTCCACGTCTGGCAGCCATGCAGAGAGTAAATCTAACGCTTTATCCCTTTTCTTCCCTGCGTTAAAGGCGTTGATGTCGGATAGGGCAGACACGATTTCTTCATACTGTTTATCAAGCCTGCCGCCTAATTTATAGAGCCATGTGGGGACGTGTTTCCGCTTGGTTTCCATTGAGGACTGCCCCCGTTCAAGCTGATTCCACCGTGAGGACATCCGCTCATGGTAGGCGGTCTGCCACTCGGATAATGATTTCTGGTTGCCTAAGATAGCTTTCGCTGACAGCTTATTGTCTGGCGTAATCGGCACAAAGCAGAGGTGCATATGGGGCGTTCTCTCGTCCATATGGACGACAGCGGAGAGGATATTCTGCTTTCCAACACGCTCCGAAATGAAGTCAAGAGCCGTCTGGAAATACGCTTTTTGTTCTTCGGGCGGTAACTGGTTCATAAATTCTGGTGAAGCCGTGATGAGCGTTTCCACCATCATCACGCTGTCTTTCCTTGTCCTGCACCCTGCTTCGGCTACCTTTCGGTTAATCTCTTTCTTATAGGTGTACTTTGGCGGTGCGACAAGATGATAGTTATTTTTAGAGCGTTCCATGTCGATATCTGGGTTGCTTTTGTAGGCTTCTTTCTTCCGCTCGTTGTGGCGTTCGCAAGCCGCAACGCCGCCCGCTTTGCGTTTCTGGAAACGCAGGATTGCATAGGGCATAATCCATCATCTTCCTTTCTTCGGCGGGTAACTGCCCTTTGGGTGACAGCGGTGACGGTGGTGACGGCAGTTTTGGGATGCCCCCTGCCGATTGCCGTAACTGTCACCCTTATCCCCTGCATGACGGTCATGACGATGGTGACGGTGTTTTTGGGATACTCCCTCGCAAGAGCTGTAACCGTCATGCCGCCGTTCTTTTATCCGAAGCCGCAAGGCGTAGGATAGCAGGGCGTAAGACCTGCCATAAGGGAGTCCAGAGGGAACGTCTGGCACACGGCTCTTTGCAGGGCAAAGTGTAGTGTGTTACACCCTGTAAACGCAGTCGGAAAAATCGGAGAGATTTTTCTGACCGCAGGGGTGATTTTACACGCCCGAAAAGGGCGGGTGAATCCCACGCCTGCATTTTGCGTTTGCGGGGTGTTCTCCCGTAGGGATGACAGCGGCAGGGTATCCTAAAATCACTGTCACTGCCGTCACCGCTGTCACCCGCAGGGCAGAGCCGCCAACTTTACATGGCTTTAAGCGTCAATGACAGTAACAGGGGGTATCCCAATATCGCTGTCACCGCCGTCACCGCTGTCACCCGCCCTCCTTGCAAGGGCAATCTGCCTGCCGTCTTTCCTGCGGCTGTACTGGTAGCAGATACGGTTCTCGCTTAAAAATGTGGTGTGATATTCATTCAGCCATTTCGTAATCACCGTGGGTATGGTTTCCGTTTCCCCCATAGCGGCTAACAGCTCCGTTGCCGTGCCTGCCCATTCTTCCTTATCCCTCATAAAATCCACCAACCGAAAAAGGACATCTGGTATCGTTTCTTTCGCAAGCTGCTCCTGCGTTTTCCTCTCCACAAGTTCCCAACTGCAATCACGGAAACGGAGCGTGTATTCCTGATAGGGCGTGTCCCTGCCCGTTACATACAGCTTGGCGGTGTCAGATGCCCGTTTCTCCTTTTCCAGAACAAAGGTAGCGTCCGCACTCCCCGTTAAGCCTGTCGTCCCAGACACCTTGTTGAACACATCGCTGTCATTCTGCTTTCGGATGTGGTGTACGACAATGACCGCCAGAGAGTGCCTGTCGGCAAAATCTTTGATTAGGGAGATGTCCCCATAGTCGCTTGCATAGGCGTTGTCTTTTGAAGCTGTACGGACTTTCTGCAAGGTATCAATGACAATGAGCCTGCTGTCTGGATAGTCTTTCAGATAATCCTCAAGCTGCACGATAAGACCGTCTGACAGCTTGCAGCTTGCCACGGCAAAATGAAGCCGCCCGCTCGCTTCGTCCGTCAAGCGGAACAGCCTGTCCTGTATGCGGCAGAACGTGTCCTCAAGGCAGAGGTAAAGCACATCGCCCTCCATTGTCGTCATGTCCCATAAGGGGATTCCCTGCGACACGCATAAGCACAGCTTCAGCATGAGCCAGCTCTTGCCTATCTTCTGTGAGCCGCAGAACAGCGACAAGCCTGTGGGGATAAGGCTGTCCACCACAAAGGACGGCTTCTCAAGCGGCTCATAAAGGAGCGTTTCGGCGTTGACTGTCTGTAACTTCTGCATGGGTTTCCTCCTTTCGGGCAGTTATCTTGTTTTTGTTGCACATAGGCGTTGACCTCCTTAAAAATAGATTTACTCCCACGAAAAAAGTGAGAGTATGTAATACCGCCAATCCCACACAAATAAAAAACAGATTTCTTTTTCGGGCGGTGTCGGTCATGGTTGGAGATATTTCCTCATTTCCGCTTTTACTTTCTTCTTTGCAACAGCAACGGATTTCTGTATTGCAGAAGCGGTGCAATGCTCCATAGCGGCGATTTGGTAAAAATTGAACTCATACTCGTAGTAGAGCAGGAAACGTCGCCTTTGTATCTCTGGCAGTCTGTCAACCGCCTTACAGAGCAGTTCCGCCCGTTCTGCTTCAATCATTTGTTCCTCAATGCTCTTAGGCAGCTTTAACGCCCGCCTGTTCAGCGTTTCGTCCCATACTTCCGAAAACTCCCTGTGCCGCTCGTCCCATTGGAGAAGATTCCTGTTCCTGCGTTCCATCTGCCGAAATTCAAAGAATAACTGCTCGGATACTTCCAGTTCGTGGTGTTCCCCCTGCCCGTCCTTAAAACTGATAAAATACCTTATACCGCTTTCCGTGGATTCCTCCCGAAGCGTGTACGCCTTAGCTTTATATGCCATCCCGTTTTCCTCCTGCCAAAAATAAGCGGGGAGATTCCACTCCCCACCCAGTAGCCCGCAGAATAATGGGATGTATTAGACGCTTACAAAATTTTCCGAAGCTTCTTCCGCAGATGGTCTAACCTCGCATAGATGGCACCAGTCGTCAAATGCACAAGTGGGGCAATCTCCTTTGTGGAATACCCCTGCATTTTCAGCAGGACGATTTTCAAGGTACGCCCGTCCACCGTGACTAATACTTGATAGAGATTTTCGCTCTCAATCTCGTCCAGTAACTCCGCAACTGTATTCACCTCCGCTTGCCGCTCCCTGTCTGCCATGTCCTCAAGGTATTCCGCAACGTCATTCGTCCATCGGTAAAACCGCCTGTTGGAATTGAAGTCTGCCCTGTCCGCTATGCGTATCTGCTCAATGGTCACTTCATCAACGCCGCACTCACGCAGCAGCTTTTCCTCCGCTTCTTTCCAGATACGCCATTTCCTGTCCTCCCGTCCGTGGTTGTATGCCATTCTTACTTCCTCCAATCAGAATTGATTGAGAGGGCAGAGAAAAGCCCCCTCATTTTCCCAAAGGAAAAAACAAGGGGGCTGAACGCCTTAAATTTTAATTTTCTATTATCTTTCTTAGTTTTCTTAGGATTCTGGCTTTGCGTTTGTTCACAACGCTCTGGGTTATGCCTAACCTCGCCCCGACTTCACGCTCGGAAAGTCCGTCAAAAAAGATTGCCTGTATCAACTCCTGCTCACTATCCGACAACAAAGGCAGGGCGGCTTTCAGCCTGTCCACCATAACAGCATTGACAACGGTTTCCGCAATGTCCGCCGCTTCATCAGCGATAAAGTCCAGAGGATTCCCCTCGCTGTCCGTAAATCCGTCCAGAGATAGCAGGCTGTTCCTCGCATCTAATTTTTGCAGGTAACGCCACCGCTCCCTGTCACGGTAGAAGTCCGCATATTGCTCCCTTACGACTTCAAGCAGACAACCTTGGACGGGGATAAACAGCTTGTCCATATATCCCTTGTCGGCTTGCCTGCGGCGGCAGAAATCCGTATAGGACAGTTCCACATAGCCGCCGCTTTCTTTGATATATACTTTTCTTGGTGCGTATTTCACCGCTAATACCTCCAATCTGAATTTTTGAAATGTAAAAATCCAGATGGAGAGGCGGGGAGCGGCAACGCACACCAGAAACAGCCCTGCGGCACTTTCCAACAAAAAACGACAAAAGAAAAACCGCAAAGGCTCTGTGACCTTCACGGTTATGGGAAATACAAATTCTGTTGTATGGAGATTGTACTTCCACTTTCAAGGTGAGAAGTACCGCTGCACTGGCAGAAATTTTTTTAACTGGTTTCCTGCCATTCTCTGATATGCTATGTATTGATAAATTTTACTTCGTATGAGCAGATGAATAACCGCCCGAAAAAAGAACATAAAAAAATCCCTCCAAATTTAAAAACAAATTCAGAGGGTAATTTAGGGTATAACAAAATAACCCACCCGAATATCGTTTTTTTTATTTGGTGAGTTTGTTCTTTCAAATACGAAACAAAAAGAGCCGATGATTCGTGAATTGTTCCACAATTTCATCGGCTCTGCGTCTTAAGCGTCTGGCTCTTTGATGACAGTTATCTTCAAGTTGTCAACTTTAATCAATCTTTCTTGTCTGCATTTTGGACAATAAAGGGGATAATTCTCCAAAACAGTGTCCTTCCTAATTTTATTACGGGTTTTGCTCCCACAAACAGGACACAATATCCATTCGCATTTCATCATAATTAGTCTCTAATCCTTTCAAATCTCATTTTATATGACTTTTGCAAGCTGTTAAGCTAACTTGTGGAACATATGCCGAACCTTATCTATACGGCTATTCGGGCGGCGGGGTTGGCAAATAAATTTACCAATAGCTGGCTGGTATCCTTTTAACTCTGTCAAGCAGACTCCCTGCCCATTTGTGAAATAAGTTAAATCGTTCCTGTATTCTTGAATACATCTAGCAGGGATTTCTCCTTTCAGAATGACCTCGTCATTCTTTATCTGAGTACTTACAATATCTGCACAATACCTTGGAGCATCATGATACGCCCGTGAGAGATATTCCTGCGGTGCATAAATTTCAAAGTGGAGATATGGCTCTAATAGTTCTGTCCCTGCTTTTTTTAAAGCCTGCTCCAATACGATAGGGGAAAGCAGCCGAAAGTCTGCGGGGGTACTTACAGGACTATAATACAATCCATATTCAAAACAGATTTTACAGTCTGTCACTTTCCATCCATACAGCCCCTGCTCGCAGCCATAAAGAACCCCCTCCATAACCGCATTTTGGAACGATTGATTTAAATATCCAAGTGAAACTCTGCTTTCATACTGCACTCCGCTTCCAATAGGGAGCGGCTCTATGGACAACCCGACAGAAGCCCAGAAAGGATTTGGCGGGACTTCTATGTGGATGGTATATTCTGCTTTTCTAAGCGGTCTTTCCATATATATAACAGTAGGCTCTTTTATTTCTGCCTCCACATGATATTTTTCCTCAAGGATGGCACAAATGACTTCCATCTGCACATTCCCCAAAAAAGAAAGTATAATCTCATGCGTTGTAGTATCCACGTAATACTTTAAAAGAGGATCGCCATCTGAGATTTCTGTAAGTGCCTCAAGCAACACTTCCCGCTGTTCGGATTTCTTTACTTCAATTGTTGTTTGGAGCATAGGGAGCGGATTTTCAATAAATTTTCTCTGCGGCAACAGTATTTCGTTCCCCAAAATACTGTTTAGCTGCAAAACATCATTTGGTAAAATTACAATATCACCAGAGTAAGCCGTATCTGCTAAACACAATTCACCGTTTGTAGGAATACTCATCTCTGTAATTTTTATTTTCTCTTTTTCTGATATTCTGACAACGTCCCTCGAATGCAATGCGCCGCTGTACAGACGCACATAAGCCAAACGCCTCCTTTTTTCTGAATATTCAATCTTAAAAACCTGCCCGCATAGTTCAGACTGTTCTTTGGGCGTTGATGAATAAAGCCTGCCTGTAATTACTTCTATAAGCTGCCGAATCCCCAGATTGTTTTTAGCACTTCCGTGATAAACGGGAAATAACGTTCCGTTTTGGAATCTCCTGTTTTCTTCCTGTTCCAGTTCTGACATTTTAAACGGTTTCCCTGACATATATTTCTCTAATAGTTCATCGTTTCCCATAATTACCGCATCCCACTGTTCCATATCGTCATTGTCCGTTACATTTATATGGGGATGCTGCCCAACCTTTTGCTTCACTATAATTTCCGAAGAAAGCTTTGCTTTCATTTCTTGATATACCATTGGCAAATCAATCCCCTCTTGGTCAATTTTATTGATGAAAAAAATTGTCGGAATCTTCATTGTCTGTAGTGCATGAAACAGTATACGGGTCTGTGCCTGTATGCCATCCTTTGCAGAAACTAATAATACTGCTCCGTCTAATACGGATAAAGAACGGTATACTTCCGCCAAAAAATCCATATGGCCTGGCGTATCTATAATGTTGACTTTTACATCCTCCCACTGAAAAGATGTCACTGCTGTCTGGATAGTGATTCCCCTTTGACGCTCCAAATTCATTGTATCTGTCCTTGTTGTGCCTTTATCTACGCTCCCTGGTTCTGCAATTGCACCACTGGTATACAATAAACTTTCCGTTAATGTTGTCTTTCCTGCGTCAACGTGAGCCAGAATGCCTAAGTTAATTATTTTCATGTGATTTTCCTCCTATCAACACCCAAAAAAGGGCATAAAAATACCCAGTGATAAATACTCCTATCACTGGGTAAATAACTCCAATAGCCCCAAAACACTTATATGTTTTCGGGCATATAAAATTACATGATAAAAGTATTCTTAAACTGGGTACAAAAAACTAAGCCCCATATTAAAAGTGAAACGGGACTGCTACTTTTTGTTCCCACTATCAAATTGACAGTTTATTTAAGAATACCTTGCCGCATATTTATTAACTCCTTGTATAATACTGAATCTAATTATATTCCTTAACCCTTTATTTGTCAAGTCCTTAACCCTTTATTTGTCAAGCTGACAAACTAAAGCAGAAAAAGCGGCAGGATTTCCCCCTGCCACTAATCATCTGTTTATGCAAAAATAATTTCCTTTTCCACAATCTCCCTCGCACAAGCCCTTATGTTATTGAGGCATCCTGTCCATTCTAAGGCGTTTTCTGCCTTTAGCTGTTCCGTTATGCCCTGTGCCTGTTTCATACCCTCTATGAGCCTTTCAAAGCGTTCCTGTGCCTGTCTGTTGATGTCGGCAAGGTAGGCGTTTAGCCTGCCGCTTGTAAGAAGATTGGTGTATGTAACTTTGCAGTGATGCTTCAGATAATCCAAATGCCGCTGTCCCCAGATGCCTATCGGCTGTTCTTCTTCGGCGGGTACAGTTAAGCACGGTATTAAATAATCGCCTTGCCTTTCGTATTTGCCGCCCATTTCCTCAAAAATTGTCTTTGCCATTGTCTGTTACCTCAAAAGCCCTCTTTAAAGGGCTTTTATGCTTATTTTGAAAAAGAGATAAAATCAATATATCCCTTTTCTCCGATTTTTACAACGGCATTGTAGGACTTTCTATCTTTCGTTTTGATTCCTTTTACCAGGGTTTCTTTTCCCTCTAGTAATTCTTTTACATTTGTTTTGGTGAGTTTTTTCTTTCTAAAATGTTCAGCTAAAGTGAAGGTACATTCAGGATAATTTGAACAACCATAAAACGATTTTTTTAATACAATATTGTTGCCACACTTAGGACATTTTCCTACAAGGGGTCCCGAGCGCTTAGTGGGAATTTGTACCCCTTATCGATACAAATTCCCCGTAGGCGCTAGGGACCTCTTTAGCTCCTTGGAAGCTGTCAGTAGTATACCTAATAATTTATCTACATTCCCTTTAGTAACGTGTAACTTTCCAAATTTACAAAAGCGACTCATAGAATTATTTCCTCCCGTTAAATAATAGATAACTATTAAAAATAGACAATACTTGCTCATAAGTAACGGTACTTAAATTGTTTACTTTGGCGTGTTTCATTGCTTGATGAAACTGATTTTTAGTAAACAGTTGACGATATTCTCGATTGACCCATTTTGAAACAAAGTACGTATATAGCTTCCAATATTTATCTGGAACATCTGTGGTATGGCGGGTAAGTTTTATTAAGACACTGTTTACTTTTGGTTTAGGATGAAAGCATTCCGCTGGCAGCTTAAGCAATTGCTGAATCGAGACTTGAGTGTGCAAGAGCAACCCTAGTGTTCGGTGAATATCCAAGGTACGCTTGTAGAATCCTTCTTCAACAATCAGATAGATGTCAGACGCATGGCTTTCAAAAACCACTTTTTTAATAATTTGTGTGCTTAAATGGTAAGGAATATTCCCAACAATTTTATACCTCTGTTTGTTAGGGAATTGAAACTGTAGAATATCTTGGTGAATTAAAGTGACACGAGTGTTCAGTTTTAATTTTTCTGACGATAAGTTGAATAGATGACTGTCTAATTCAATAGACGTTACCTGTTTACTTATTTTAGCCAGTTTCGTCGTTAAATGCCCTTTACCTGTTCCAATTTCGTAAACGGTATCGGTTTCTTTTAAATTCAATTGTTTTATTATTTGGTTGAGTACTTTTTCACTCGTTAAAAAGTTTTGAGAATATTTTATATTTTTGTTCATGTAATCACTCCTGAAGTGATTACATCTGTAAATAAATACAGAAGTTAAATGATTTGTTTGTAATTTTAGTTATCTGTTTAAAAAGTCATAAGATTAGTCACTGGTAGGAATTAATCTAACGTATTTATTTATCTGCGTAATCACTGTTTTTAGTCTGTTTCAAAACAGTAGATGTTTTATCTACATTACGCATTTTGAATACCAACATGACGAATCCCTCCTTCTTAATTACAAATTTTTAGCATCTAATTTAACTTCAATTCCTATTATACAAAATTTTATGATATGGTGCAAGTCAGCACGAACACGAACCGTCTTATCTCCCATTATATCTTTTTTTGCACTGATTGGTGTATCATTTCGTTTTTCTTTTTGTGCGCCTAAATTTCCCACAATCACTCACTTCTTTCTATTTCTTCTTATTCTTATTTTATCATCAACAATCACAAATCACTTGTGATTTGTGATAAGTGATTTGTGATTTGTGATTAATATATCACATTCTTTTTTATTTTGAATGTCCGCAAAATCCGTCCTACATCAGACGGCCTCCAGGGAACGTCTAAATGGTGGACTGCTTTCATACGTGATTGGACGTTTAATCCTGTTCCCCCTTTTTCCGTAGAAGCCATGAGAATCCGTACTTCTCCGCTATTGACCTTTCGTGAGAGAGAGTTTTTCTTCTCATCAGTATTGGCATCATGGACAAAGGCAATTTCTTCTTTTGGAATCCCTCGATCAACCAGCAAAGCTTTCAGTTCGTTGTAGACATCAAAGCCTTCTTCCTTACTTTTAGGTGTTCCAATATCAGAGAAAATCATCTGAGTGGCTTTGTATTCAGCTCCTTCACGGTAAATCCGCTCGACATTATCGACTACTTGAAGGATTTTCTCATTGTCTGATAAGGTATAAGCAGGGTCAATCAACCGCATATCAATGGCTAGTTTTCTAGCTTCCCCGGTTATCTTTAACATATTATCTCTACTTGGATCGACACTACCTGACTTGATAGCGTCTGAACGCTCTACCAGTTCTTCTAAATAGTATTTCTGAGCTTGCGTTAACTCGCTTTCCACCGCAATAATCTTAGCTTCAGGTACAGGTAAATCAAGCATATCAGAAGTCTGAATATCGGCGGTTTCCTTGTAAATACGCATTAGTTCGGGCAAGTTGACAAATTTCTTGAACCGTTTCTTAGGTTGGTATTTATCACCTGTCGGGGCTAGTTCCATAGAGTTTTCAATATTCCCAAAAGCCCCAACCCAGGAATCAAAATTAGATACCTGGTATCGCTCTAAAACATCAGGTTGAATGTAATTCATCATGGTGAAAAGTTCACTAATAGAGTTAGAAACTGGTGTTCCTGTCGCAAAAACGACATTTCTATCTCCATGCTCTGCCTGAACTTGTCTCACCTTCATCTCCATATCCACGTTCTTTTTAGAAGTGGTATTGGTAATGCCAGCGACATTGCCAAGTCCTGTGATTGGACGGATATTCTTGAAGTGATGAGCTTCATCCACAAAAAGAAAATCAATTCCAAGGTTTTCAAATTCGATAAAGGTATCTCGCTCTAGTTTTTGGAGTTCTTCCAACTGGTGTTCCAATCCCTTAATCGAACGTTCCGCTTCTTTCACCGTGTAATCACTGTCACTTCCTAGCTTGATTTCTCGGAGTTGCTCGAGTTTGTCATTGATATAGGTGACCTGTTTTTCACGACTCATTGGAATTTTTTCAAATTGTGAATCTCCAATGACAATGGCATCATAGTCCCCTGTAATAATACGGGACACAAACTGCTTACGTTTGGCTTTGGCAAAATCTTTCTTGGTGGTCACATAGACTTTCTTGGTTGGGAAAAATTTCATAATTTCTTGACCAAACTGTGCAGTCAGACTAGACGGCACCACATAAAGTGGTTTATGCACCATTCCTAGTTCTTTCAACTTGAAACCAGCTCCAAGCATGGTCAAGGTTTTTCCAGACCCTACCTCATGGGCGAGTAGAGCTCGTTTTTCTTCCACAATCCGTTGAATGGCATTCTTTTGGTGGGGACGTAAGGAGATATTCTGGGCAAGTCCATCAATGGTTAAATGGCTACCATCATAGGACTTTGATACTGTACGATTGTAAAGCCTATTATATGTGTCTTCAATCATCTGTTGGACTTCTGGATACCTTGCTACAAAACCTTGAAAGAGTTCTTGTAGGTGTGTTTCCTTGGCACGCAGGACTGTTGTTTTCTCCACATCCGTCACATTCTTTTTCTTATCCCCTTCAACAACTTGTTTTGTGATGGTTGGTTGATTGGAATTCAGGAGGTTTTCAAAGATTTTTCGACCACTATCATAGCGTGAAGCAGGGACACCTAAACTCCTATCCGTTACGTTGGAATAGGTGTAGGCAAACTTAGATTGGTAAGTGATAACCCCGTCAATGGGACTGACTTCAAGGACTGTTGCTACTTCTTGGTCTGACAATTCATAGGCTTTCCCCATAAAGGTTTCTTGGGCAAATTTTCCGTAAACAGACAAAGGAATCCAGCGTGAACCGATTCGATAATCAATGTCTGCTAAAGTAATACGTGCTGGTTTGACCGTCTCAAGTAACCCTGCATAATGCGACCAGTTAAAGTCCTGATTGTCTTGTTTGACAAATAGGTCCACCACTTCTAACTTGGTAACGACATCCCCTGACAGAAAGTCTTGGCGAGAAACATAGGTCAATTCTCCATTCAAATACTTCTCAGGATCAGGCATAATGAGGTCGCCTAATTCCTCAATCAAGGTCATCTTCGATTCAACCTGATAGATAGACATCATATAATCGAAATCAACACCTCTTCCGTCAGCCAAGCTCGAATTTAAGGCATCAAGGGCAGTATGTACCTTTTTAACCTCTTTTTCAGGACGCACTAGAGCCTTCTCAAAGGCAAGGGATTTAGTATAGATAACAGACTTTCCACTTGGATCCAGACGTTCATCTTCCAAACTAGCAAGAAGCGAATACTTATCATCACTATCAAAAAGATTGCGGTTCACAGCACTATTCAAATACCCATAGCGTTTGACAAAGCTATCATAGGTACGATTGAGTTTGCCTAACAAGTGGTTAAAGGTCTCCTTATCGTAGTCATAATAGCGTTGAATGGCAATAACTTCTTGGTAAGCATTGCGAATATCGACCATTCCTTTGATTCGTGCCACTTCTTTATAAGACAATGGAGCTTCATAGAAAACTGTCTTTTTATAATACCCCTTAAACTGACCACGTTTGGCTGCATCATCGGTCACATAGACATCCAGAGCAGTGTTATCAGTCACTTCTAAGGCATTAAAGCGATCAATCTGCTTTTGAGAATGTTTGGTGTCCCATGCTTTGAAGTTGCCCTCTTCATCGACATAGTAACTGATTTCTTCCGTCTTGGTTCCGACTCGAATGCCTTTGTTATCTCGATAGTAAACTGTAGACCCCTGATAACCAAAACTGTACTGACCTAGATTTTCCCTCATTTCAGCTGGAATGGAGGTATCATTGACTTGTTTGATCAACACATCTGGGTTAATGATGACCTCATTTCTATCAATCTTTCTTGGGGCTTTTACTTGATGTAGAGCTGTTTCAACACTTGCAATCAAGTCATCACTAGTCCCCTTAACAGAAAGTGTTCCGCCATTAAAATTTCTGACCTCGTAGGTTCCTAGCACCTGGCTATTGTATTCTCCATCAAAGTAAGGATTGAGCCAAATGCGACTATCCTTTTCATAACGAATGGAACCTGAAAAGGCTAAGTCGTCTGCCACATATTCCTTGTTCAGGTGTTTCTGGAAGAATAACATATCCGTTGTGACACTCGTTCCCGCAATGGCCTTAAAGGCAGAATCAGGCAGTCGAACCCCACCAAAAAATTCAGTTGTCTCACGAATATCTTGTAAGATGTTTTCTGTTCGCTTATCCATAGTTCCTATGGAAGAGATAATCGCTACTTGTCCACCATCATGGACCAAATCAAGTGACCTTTTGACAAAGTAGTCATGAATCATGTAAGGCCTATCGTACCTGTTATCCGCAATTCGAATATTGGCAAAGGGCACATTTGAAATCACCAAATCAAAACTATTGTCGTTAAAAGCCACCGTCTCAAAGCCCTTAATTTCAATGTGACTATTTGGATGAAGGTGTTTGGCAATAGCTCCTGTAATAGTATCTAATTCCACACCATATAACTCACTCTTTTCTCTTAAGTGCTTGGGCATTGCTGCAAAAAAATTCCCTGTTCCCATGGAAGGATCTAGGATTTTGCCACCTGTAAAACCATCTCTTTCCAACTTATCCCACATCTGACGAATCAGGGCTGGGTCTGTGTAATAGGCTGTCAGAGAGGACTGTTTCATATCCGAATACTCTTTACCTGTGACTAGGCTTTTCAGTTCTTCTCGTTCCTTATAAAATTTTGGATTATAGTCATCAAAAAATTCATTGGCTAGTCCACCCCAGCCTACATACTTGGCAAGGAGTTCTTGTTCATTTTTACTTGCCTGACGGTGTCCCGTTTCAAGTGTTTTAACCAAACGAATGGCCGCAATGTTTGTCTCAACCTTATCTCTAGCAGTCTTTGGATAAAAGTCCGTCATATCTTCTGGAAAATAAAAGTCCATTACTGGAATCTCTGGAATTGTTTCGACGACTTCCTCTTCAGGAATTTGATTATCTGTTTCTTCAAGATCAGTATCGTTATGACCTTTTTCTGAACCATCTGGTTCCAATAGTCCAATACTCTGAACTGGCTCCTCTTCCAGAAATGAAAAAAGATTTAGTTCTTGGTCCGCTTCTTCTAACTCTGTTTGTGGTTCTGCCTTTGGCTGATGAAGTGCCTGACTGACTTCTTCCCAGGTCCTCACATAAAGAACTGGATTTTGTTCAATGATATCCGAAAAGTCATTGACTAACTCAATCCGAATCAAACCGTTCAATCGAGCATCGCTGACGGACACGACCTCAAAGTCCTGTCCCTTATAGGAAACCAATGACCCCAGAGGATAAGTGTCCAAGACTCTCTGAACCAGTGGATTTTCCGCGAATTCTTCATCAACTACTTCTTTCGTCTCAGCTTTCTCTAGCTTGCTTTTCCAATCTCTAAGGGTTAAATCTGGCTGATTACCTTTATCTTTTTCAAATTGCTCCGCATCTTCTCTGCTGAGTTCTTGGTGTAAAAAGGCATAAGCAACCTGTCGCAACTCTTCTAAAGATAGTTGACTACCAAAGAAAAATTCAACCTTTTCATGACTTAGTCCCATTTGGAGTAGTTCTGTCGCAAGGGCTAGTTGAGTTACCGAGGCTTTGGGATAGCCACCTAGTAAAGCCAAATCCGCATTTTTCAAACGAAAACGACCTGCCGCATCCAATAAAATACCGACTTGGTCTGGGTCAAACTGAGATAGCTCAATCCCCACTTGAGTCAATTTTTCTTGATTTTCTATCCTAATGGCTTGTCCAATTTTTTCTAATTCCTTTTCTTCGACTGTAGTCAGTGTTCGTTTCAGCTCATAGGGACTGCCATCAGCCTCTAGATAGGTAAGTAACTCTTCTCCTTCAAAGACTGGTGTCATTTCCATTTCAGTGTCAAAATCACCTCGTCTAAAACTTGGGACTTTTGAACGTTCATTTCGAATTTGGTCAAAATATGTTAGTATCTCAAATTTACGTCGTAAAGATAACTCTTCATAAGCTGGCAAATGACTGGTTTTTCCTGTTTGAACATCCAGTTGAGATAAATCTACATCCAAACTAGCAATAACCAGAGTGCCCTTTTCTCGAAAAGATATTGCCTGCTGAACACTTGTTTTATGCTCATCAACAGTTTCATCAGCTCTTGTTTCAAGCTCAGGCTCGTAAGTCAAGAGAAACTGCTCAATATCTCGGCTGATCCTATCCGCTAAATTATTAGCCACACGATAAACATTGACCAAATTTGCTCCCCTACTCTTTTGTAATAGAGAATATGGTGAAATAGTTTGATAGTGTCCATTGGAATCCAATAATTGAAAACGAGTGGCCAGATTAAACAAGGCCACTTCTATCACCAAGTCTTTTTCAGACGGCGATAATTTGTCGAGTTTTTGGAGACCAGTTTGGCCGAATACTTGTGTATAGGTCAATAGATCATGAGCAGTATCATAAGGACTAGCCTGGACAAAAGCTGAAACATCTGTCTCAAAGTGAAGTACCTGAACAGGTCTGATGTTTGCTTGTCTATTGGTTAAAAACTGACGAATAAGACTATCCCACTCCTCATCAAAATGCTCAGCTTGGTAATATAAAAACGCCTCAAGCAAGGCTCTATCACGAGGAATGGTGGCTCTCATCATTTGTAGTAAGACTTCTTGATTCATTTTTCCCTCCCATTTAAAAAAGGCTGAGAGTGTTTCTCAGCCCTTTGCGTTAATCTAGGACCAAGGCACGTTGGTCTCTTTCTTGTGGAATACCTTCCATTACAGTTGCCACATAGTATTGTAAGAAATGACTTTTCTGGTCTAGTAACTCTTTCTGCAAGGCAAGGTGAACCAGATCTCCAAAATAATCTTGACTGGAAATGGCCAAGTCCTGTTGAATCATGGCCTGTAAGGTTTCAAGGCTAAGTGGTGAATAATCGTCACTATCCAAAACCTCATACTGTTCCAAGGTATCCGAAAGACTGTTTGAAGACATTAGATCCATAATAAAACTAGAGCCTTCACCTGTTCGGTACAATTTTTCCAGAATATCAGTCATATCTGCCTGGACTTCATCCAGATAGCCATCCACTTTAACTCGTAGCTCATCACTAATCAAGGATAGATCATCTTCATCCATATAATCTTGGTATACTTGATTGAGGATTGTTCTATCAGAAATACTTAATTCCAATGAGAGAAAGGCCTTGATAAACTCTTGGTAATTGACCTTTTCCATTTCAGACAAAGTCTCTTTCATGGTGTCAAAGTTCCAAGCCATCACACAACTCCTTTTGTAGGACTAGTGGTGAATGTCCTGATTGTAGTTCTTCTAAATCAGCTTGACCATCACCATCTGTGTCAATAGCGTATGGATTGGTCCCAAGAGCCAGTTCCTGAGCGTCTGTCAGACCATCCTGGTCTGAATCCTTTTCATAAATGCTTTTTGGATTCATCTACTTCTCCTCCTTTCTCTTCAGTCCATAAGCCGTACCAAGTAGAATACCAGCTCCAATTAAGCCCAAAAGGGATTCCTGTTCCCCTGTATTTGGCAAAATGCTTGCTGGAACAGGTGGTTCAAGAGACTCAATCGGTGGTTGAGGTGGAGTGGGTTGATTTGGACTTGGTTCTTCAGGTTGAGGTGTATGTGTTACAACTGTATTTGAACTGATGACATAGCCATTCACTGTATGGAGATAGGTATTCTCCACCTGACCAGCCGCAATCCGTTTCATTTGAAGGTAAACATCTGCCTGAAAGGCTGAATCATCAGAGACAGTCTCTAAGAAGGATTTATCAAATGAAATTGACACTAGGCCATTTTCTGTATCCACTTGTTGCAAGGTATATTTCGTAACCTCCGTTCCTTCTTTTAAGACAGAACCGTCTTTGAGGATGACATCCGTCATCAGATAGCTGCGATAAACACCATTATACTCATCATGCTTTTCATCATAGTTATCTTCAAAACCATATTCAAATAAATCAGTCGCACGATTGCTTGGAATCATCGCTCCAACCAAGCGATAGTTAAAGGTTTGATGCAAGGCCACTTCTTTCCCGTCAAGGCTCTCATCCTTATGAGACAAGTCAATCACCACATCTTTTTGTGGGTCTAGTTTGGGAACATTATTGACCACTGTTTCCGTGACATAGGCCAAGCCAAAATCAATCTGATAGGCTGTATTTTCATACTGACCACCTGTTTTGGTCAACTCATTTTTTACCGTCATCGGAAGCGTGACAACTAAGGTTTGACCAGTCTTCACATAGGTATCATAAAAGGTTTTGGGATCATCGCTACTAAGGACCTGAATGGCTCCTTTAGGTGTAAACTGACGTTTAGCCATGGCATCTTGGACGACTTTCGGAGCTTCTGACAAACTAGCGTAGGTGCTGACAGAGATACCAGATACACGATTGCCATCCTTATCCAAAACTTGAATGCCATCAGGAATTAGGGTAAGGGCTTCTTCTGGGTAATCGTCTACCATGTAAAATCCCTTGGCAAGAACATCATCCGTCACGACCATGTCCTTGTATTGACTGTAATCCAAGACAATTTTGTAATAATTGACCGTATTCGGAAGAACAGTCTTTCCATCAATTGAAATACCTTCTTGGTTGGTATTAGACTTATGTGGAGTTACTTTAGGGACAAAATTGGTCACCGTGTTTGTTTCATAGGCTTGCCCAAAGTCCACCTGATAAGCCACGTTTTCATAAGACTTCCCTGAATTAAGCATGGTTTCCAAAACCGTCATCGGAGTGACAATGGTAATATTCTCCCCCTTGGTCACATAAGATTCAAAAAAGGCTTGTGGGTCCTCAGGCATGAAAACTTGAAAAGCTCCTTTAGGCTGAATTTTTTGTTTCGAAAGGGCTGCTTGTAGCGTTTTAGGAGCTTCTGATAATTGAGAGTAAGACTTCACTGTGATTCCTGAAACTGTTTTGCCATCAGATGTGACAAACTGAATAGCTGTTTCATCTGGTAATAAAGCTTCTTCTGGATAATCATCCACAAAGTAAAAACCTTGTGCAATCTGAGAGTTGTCTGCTTTAATCCCTCGGTATTGGTCCAAGTCCCATGAGAGAGTATAGTGATTTTGAGTTCCCACTAGCATGGGCTTCCCATTGATGTCTACTTTGTCTTTATTGAGGTTTTGTTTCTTGGGTTCTGGAGAAACAAGGGTGTTGGTCACTTCCTTGGTTTCATAGCCATTGCCAAAATCAACTTGATAAGCCTTGTTTGTATAGGTCTTAGTTTGACCATAGAGACTATCTTTCACCGTCATTTTGGTCAAAAGAGCTAAAGAAGTTCCTGTTTGAACATACTGGTCATAAAAGGCTTGGTTGTCATCCGGCAAAAAGACTTGAAAGGCACCTGTCGGTGTAATCTTAGCACGAGCCAATTTATCTTGAAGGTCTTTAGGGGCTTCATTTAGGGAAGCATAGTTTTTAACCGTAATTCCTGATACCTTCTGACCGTCAAGGGTTGTAACAGCCGTCCCATTTTCCACCACATCAAGCACTTCCTCTGGGTAATCGTCTACAAAGAAGAAGCCTCGTGCAATTGTCTCTTTAGCAGAACGATCTCCCTTATACTGGTCCAAATCCCAAGTCAAACGATAGTGGTTGGTTGTGCCAAGGGCTACGACCGTGTCATTAATGAGGATACCATCCGCATTTTCATTGTTTTTATCTGGTGTAATGAGCGTGGTTGTCTCCCCATCACCTGGTGTACGAACCGTTACAACATTTGAAGTGACTGTGTAAGCATTGGTTGTGCCCTTGTTCAAAAGGAGTTTATAACTATTGGAATAGGTTGCCCCATCATTTTGAACAGAACCATAGAGTTTTGGAGCGTTCAGTTGATAAACCTTGGTTAAATCTTTATTTACCTCCTGCAACAAGTTTTCCTTTGCGGTCAAGGTCACAAAATTCTTAGTCTCATCAAAGCTAAGGACATAGTTTCCATTCTCTTTTTGTGTTGTTTCCTTATCAAATAGGTAACCAGCAGGCAAGTAGTCCTCAAAAATGAGACTAGTCGTTTGGGCACGATTGGGCGATAAGGCATCAACTATTAAGGGATAAATCACCGTTGAATCTTTTGCGACAGTTTTCTCATGAAGATTAGCTTGGTCACTATTGACCACTTCTTTCATAATCTCTGGAGTTGTCGTCAAATGATACGCATGATAATGGACAGTCGGAACTTGTGGTGGCGTTGGAAGTTTTTTTGGAATAGGTTTGACAGGTAAGGTTACTTTGGTCAAGGACAGACTAGGCTGCACTACTTCTTCCAAAGGCTTTGGCGTGAAGGTCACAGGCTTTTCTGGTGTAAATGTTTTTGGTGTATAGATATCTGGTGTTACCGTAATAGGTTCTGGAATGGGTTCAAGTTCCACCGCTACATGAGGTTTGGGACTATAAGGTGTCACTGTACGTGCAACTGGTAAGGTATTTAGGGCAAACCAGTAAGACAATCCAACATTCTGTGGCATATCGCCTTGTCCAAAGGTTACTGTGTAGGTATTACCTGATGTAACTGTTGAGACAATAGCTCCTTTATAAGCATAACGACTTGATGTGGTATCCCATTCCTCAGGTAAATTCAAATCACTTGCACGGTTTGAACCCAACGAACGGGCCAGACCTTCATTAGTCACTTGAACGGTAGAACCATTAATCGGCACAAATTTCCCAGAAGTATCTTTGACATATTCTAGACCAATGTCATTATGATTGAGGGAAGAATGCGTGAAGACTCCTGGTTTTTCTTTGGAGAAGGTGACTTGTGAACCGTCTTCCAAGAAATACTTAGCAACTACACGAAACTCCATCTTGTCTGTTCGCCAGTCACCGTTTCCGTCATTTCGATAGGCAATGAAGCCTTCGGTAGGATCATTTGGTACAACCAATTTCACGGCATTGGTTCCAGCAGGTGATACAAGGTTGGTAATATCGTAAGTCACTCGACTAATCTTTTTACCATCAAATCGTGCATTTTGAAGATTTTGATAGTTAAAACTAAGGGTCTCACCTGTTTTGAAGCTATCATAGACAAAGAATCCTGTTGAATCCAATATTCTTGAGTAGCCACCCAGCATGGTATCGCCAGTTGAAATGATTTGATTAGGATTTCGGGTAATTGCTCCATGTTGTGCTTGTGGCTCACCGTTATTGAGATTGAGGGCTTGAGCAAGGGCTTCAGAAATATAACCTTCTTCACCTTTTGAAATCTCGGCCAAGTCACGTTGATAGCGTTCCAATTCTTTGGCATTATAGGCATCAATCGCTTCATTCTCTTTTCTGGCTGCGGCTTCTTTTTCTTGATTTCGTTTAGTAATGGCTTCAATCTCGGCTGCACGATCTGAAACTAATTGTTGTTTCTCCTGATTAGCTTGATCTACTGCGGCTTGACCTGTACGGTTTTCAGCATCAACAGCTGCTTGACCAGCCTGATTACGCCTTTCAATGGCTTCATTATCTGCCTTTGCCTTAGCAAGTCCAGCTTCATTTTCTTTTTGAATGGCCTGATTTTTCGCAACAATATCATCTGCCTTTGTTTTCTTTGTTAGATAATCCGCTACTGCTTGTTCGTTAGTAGATTGGATGGTTTCAACAGCCTTGCCATAGTTTGTATAGTCAAGTTCAGATGTCCCATTTCCTGATGAAACTACTTGTTCATTTACTGTCACATCAGCATCTGCATACCGAGTTTTTAGGTCATTGACTTTAGAATCAACCCAAGCATTTGTCTCTTTACCAGTTTGGTTGGCCCCTTCGTAGGCCTGTGACAGCTCCTTATTTTCCTGTTCAATGAGGACTTTATTCGATTCGTATGTCGCTTTGTCAGCTTTGTAGGATGCAGTAACTTCATTGATAGCCTCAACTTGGTTTTGGGCATCTGCTTCTGCTTTTGAAATTTGTTGGCTGGTCTCTGTCGCAGAAGTTGTATTTCCTAAATCCATTGGACTATCTTCAACCGTAGAAACACCTTCAGCCTTTGCTTCTTCAACTGCTTGTGTTACCGTATCATGTGGTACGGTGACTGCAATTGCACCGTTAGATTGTCCAGTTGACCCTAAACTTTCAGTTTGTTCAGAAACAGGGCTTGGTTGTGTTTCTGGTAAATTCGTAGCTGGATTCTCCGTTCGTTGGATGATGGTGTCAACTGTTGATGTAACTTCATCAGCATGTGCAACCGTTCCTCCCCAAGCAACAACAGCCGTCACCATGGTTCCAAGGGCAACGGAACATAGAGTGCGATATTTTTTACTCTTGCGAAAGACGTGTTTCTCGCCTTTTTCCTGATTGACAAGAAAGTGATGATTACATGTTTTGGTCATAAATAGTCCTTCTTTTCTTTTTTATGTAGCAACAAACTGTCACTCTTTATTAGATACGAGGGCGTTAAGCGAGCACGACAAAAATAGGAGTTTTGACGAAGAACTTTCCGTTCTAGGAGAAACTCTCTTTTTTGAACAGCTCGTAGCCCAAGTTCAATACCATCATAAAAAAGAAGGCTTGATTTTGTTATCACAATCAGTTCAGGAAAAGAAAAAGCCATCCACAAAAAGTGGATGACCTGATTATCAGCATATCAATTTTTACATTAAGACGGCCAATTAACCTTTCTAACTTTAGCAGTCTTAAAGCGTTTCTTGTCAACAAGTTTCAGCTCTATTTCTCTACAATTTGTAATTAAGGTGTCGTTGATTTTAAGACTTCTTGGAAAGTATTGATTTCCTTGTTCATGTGATAATTCAACGGTATAACTAATACCATTACTTAATTTGAAGACCACAAAATAAATATTATCTCTTCTAAATCGTTTACCAACTTTTCTATTCAAAATACCATCCGTTGTATAAAATTTACATTCCATCACATGTAACATTTGATAAAGTAGTAATGTGCCAACGATTTTGAATTTATTTTCGTTAAACCATCCATTATCAGCCTTATTTAGACGCTGCAATGTCCAATCATCCTTTAATCCTTCAAAAATACTCCCTGCATTATTAGTTGGTAAATTGACATGATGATCTCTTGATAATCCTAATAGATGGGGAATAGAGGAATTTGGGACGGAGAGAACAATTTCAGGATAGTTCTCCATATTTGTCTGATAAACGTATTTGTACTGAGAAACATATTTCTCAATAGTATTGGCCAAACAAGACATATCGACATTGAGAATATCAATCTCTCCATCAAAGGTCTCGAGCCATTCCAAAGTATATGTCATTTTATTTTTCTCCTAAAAAAGAGAAGGAAGCAGGTGCTTCCTTCTCTTCCACGTATTGAGTTTCACCTCACGCTAGATATGCCCTATCTATTCCTCAAGGGTAGGCAGTCCTGCTATTCTTTTTCTCAACAAACAGTTTGAACTGAGTGCGGAGCCCACAGGCGGGTGCAGACCATATCCACTAGCCCACAAGTAATTTATAATCTTTATTTACCCTTATTATACGGGATAATTCCTTATTTGTCAACACCTATGTTCACGCTTAAAGTTTAGATGAGATGACCACTTTGTCCCAAATATCATACAACATTTAGGACAAGAAGACAAGTATTCTAATATTTTTATTTCGTCGTATAAGCAAAACTCAAGCTACTATCCACTCCAGATAATTTACGGAAGGTGTAGTTGGGATTGCCATTGTAATTGGTTTCGGAGATAAGGAATGAGCCATCTGGGTAAACTTTTTCGACGAAAGCCACATGTCCGTATTCTGTTGGTGTACCATGTCCTCCTCCCGCAAAGGAAAGAATAGCTCCAGCTTGTGGACTTGTCGCTGTCTCTCCACCGAGACTTGCGGCTGTTCGTACCCAATCTTGGCCATTGCCCATGGTACTGATAATTGGAATCTTCTCACCATTTTTACCTTTGAGTTTTAGCCCCAGTTGGTTGATACGGGTTGCAACTCCCCAAGTACATTGGCCGTAAGCGTAACCCATCCCGTCACCACCTCCTGGAATAGAGTTTTCAAAAAGGTCTCCTCGTACAGCTTCAAGTGCTTTTGGATCACTTTGTGCTGTCCCACCGTTAGGTTGACTAAAGCCTTTTTCAATTTGGTAATACCACTCACTTGCTCGTGTCTGACGTTCAAGTAGCTTATCACCACTATTTCCTTCCCAGTAACTGAGAAAGAGTTGGGCAAGACTAGCTGGACTACCTGTATTTTTGAAGAAGTCCTTTAACCAGTTGGTGTAATAAGGACTATCCCCATGCAACATGAAATCCAGTTGTAAGCCTAAGTCATACCACTTTTGATGTTTTCCTTTGGCATATTCCAACAATAAAGTATGTCTGCGTGACCCATCCGCGGTATCTGTCCATTGTCCTAAGCCTAAACCACGTTTGAGAATATTTGGGTAACGCCCATTGTATATAGTTGGACCATTAAGTGAGAGCCAGCCCTCATCATCCCACGAACCGTCTGTCGCACCAATAGGGGGAGATAGATAGTCGCCCTCCGCACGCTTGGGATTAATAGAGGATTCTACCGACCAATTTCCTAGAATGGCTGCGATAGCTTGATTGGTCGCACCTTTGCTTTTAAGATAGTCATAAATTGCCTTGGCTCTCTCAAACTCATCGCCGCCAAACTGACCGATAGTTGGAAGAATGGTGGTCTGAACCTGAATCACTTTTGGAAAGTAGAAAGCTGGATTGACATAGACTAGCTTATCCGTGTCATCATCAACCTTTTGATAGGTGACTTTTAGACCCGTTCCGTCTTTAGTCTGACCAATAATATCTCCTGCCAAGACTTGTTGATTTTCACTCACACGACCTGAATGAATGCCAAACAAGGTTAGTTTAGTCTTATTCACTCCCTTACCAGATGTCAAAACAACGTTCTCTCCATCAAGTGATACCTTGCCATCCATCGGAGCTACAATGACTTGACCTTCTTTCGCTTCTAAGATAATATGGTGATGAAGCGTTGGTTTCTCATCAATGACCTCATACCCATATCGGTAGGTCATGCTTAAGCTATCCTCGTCAGTCTGTCCCTGAAAGGGATTGTCCAATTCTTGAAGGGCTAAATAGTTGCCTTCTTCGATTAATTCCTTTAGTTCTTCTTGATCCTCATCAGACAGCTTGTAAGCAGGTTCTTTATATAAGTCAGACATGGATTTAATAGAATCTCCACCATTTAAGTCCGTCCAGACTTGACTGAGAAATGCTTTATAAGTCGCACCACCTGTTTCCATGAAATCGTCAAGCTTGTAGTCTTGGTATTGATGATTCATGTAAACCATGACCTCATCAATTTTGGTGTAGTAGGCAATCCCATTTTCATTGGTTCTCGTATGCTCCGCATCTTCCCACGTCATGTGGGTATAGGCCTTGGTCAATTCCATCTCATCTTGTTGAATGACACTACTACCTGAAACACTCATGAAAAAGCTCATCATCAAAAGGAGTATCAAGAGAATGCCTGAGACAATCCAAGTCAAAGGATTTCCCGCAAGGACAGAAAAGAAAGTCATACTTCCCTTAATGGCTTGGACGATTCCTTTGAAACCTGCGACACTTTGTTTTCTGGCAAGCTTTAAAAAGGTATGGTAGCGTCTTCTTGGTTTAAGAGGTTTCTGGCGTGTGAATCCTTTTCCCTTTTTGAAGTTCTGGAATCGTTCCTTTCCATGAGAAAATTTTGTCTTGGTAAACCGCACACCAGTCTGTCCACTTTTTACTATCACCTTACCTGCTTGAAAGGTAAACCTTCCATAGCGTCTGGCTTTCAAACTAGTATCCTTCATGGTTCTTAGACCATCTAAATCATCCTCCTGTGCTATCAGGTCAAGGGATTCAGATGCAGCAAAGCCTAATCCAACTTTGACTTTGGTAGAGTTTTTCTTAGTCTTTTGGACTTTCTTGAGTTGTTTAACCTCACGCTTGGCAAAACTTACGTCTTTTTCTGCACTAAGTCTATCAAATGATTTTTCTTGGTGAAACTGAAAGCGAGACTTCAGGGAAGGATTTTCTTTTTGGAAAGTAAACTTGGGATTAACTACCTGTTGTTTCTCACTTAGTTTCACTTCTGACAAATGTTTTCTTGCCGTCCGCAAACGCTCTTGAGCTTGAGGAAGTCGATAGTTCTTGATTTCCTTAACCTTCAACAATCTAGGAGACACATAGGTAATTCCCTTTAGAAACTTCTCTTCTGCTTCTTGTTGGCTACTGAGTAGATTTTCTTTTAACTCTGTTTTCTTTTCCTGAAAAAGAGAATTTTGGGCTGGTTTACGCCATCGTCCTTTTTTAGGAACAGTCTGTCTTAAGGTCCTAACTTCTTTCCGATAATGCATACGGGCTGATTTTAAGTTGCTTCGAAAATTTTGCCTGGCTTGTTTGACTAGCTTTTTATCCTCTTTCATCTCATGTCCTCATTTTTTCAGGGTCCGTACTCATGATGTCAAAGAGCTTGGTGTGTTGTGGAATCTTATTCTTGAAAGGAACAACTGTGGAACCGGCCTTAATTAAGCCTGCCCCTTTTTCAGGATTGACTAAGTACTTCTCTAGCTCTTTAGAAAGCCCAAGCATATGCACCAATTCTTCTCGATCGCTCTTAGCCTGTTTTAAAAGAATCATGAACTCGCTATTGGCAATAATGCGTCTGCCATTGGCATCCAAAAGAAGCGTTTCTACATTCTGAGTAATACCTGTCGGTATCGCCCCATACTTACGGACACGACTCCAAAGTTTGAAGAAGAAATCAGAGGCATACTTGTCCAATAAGAGTAGCTGCATTTCATCAAAGTAAATCCAGGTTTTCTTGCCTAGTTTTTGATTTTTCACCACACGATTCCAAATCTGGTCAAAGATAACCATGAGGGCAATTTGTTTTAATTCATCGCCTAACTTTTTGACATTGTAAATCAGGAAATGACTGTCTGTTTTAATATTGGTCCGATGTGAAAATATGTCCAGCGACCCTTCCACATAGAGTTCCATATCAAGTGCCAAGTCCTTAGCTTCCTGTTCAGGTTGTTGAGATAAGACAAAGACCCATTCGACCAGGGACGGTGTGTCAAAATGCTTATAGGTGAGTCGTGTCACACGGTCAATCAAGGATTTTTCACGACCATCCATTTTGCGATCCAAGAGCTTCCCAATCCAAGACAAGAGAAATTCGGACTTAACCTTAACCGGATCCTCATCCATATTCTCATCAGATAGATCTAAGACATTTAAGAAGGTAGTGGAATCTGGAGCAATATCAATACTCTCCCCACCAAAGGCTTGGCCGATAATACTGTACTCATTTTCTGGGTCAACAATGATAATTTCAGTATCACTATCTGCTTCCTTGAGCTTAGTAGAGATGATTTCATGTTTTGTCGCCATCCCTTTTCCAGCTCCAGAAGTCCCTAAAATCAAACCTGACGGAGTATTTAACTTGCCACGGTCAATACTGATGATATTACTTGAGATTTGATTGATGCCATAAAATTTCCCACCCTTGTCCTGAATATCTACGGAAGTCCAAGGGGCATTCACGGCAATGTTTGAAGTCAATAGAGACCGAGAAATACCTTCGAGATAGTTCTTCCCAAATGGCAAGAGACTATTAAAGGCAGCTTCTTGCATACAGGTCAAGTTATCGATAATCATATCATTTGACCCAGCCACTTGCTTGATAATATCAAGAGATTGTTTGAGTTGGTCTTCAGTATCCGCCAGCACGCCAATTAGAAATACGGTGTCAAACAGTTTATCTCCTGTTTGAGTCATGGTTTGAAGAAGAGCCTCAGCTTCATCGATATTGTTTTCAAGAACATGCCCGACCTTCTCCAAATAGATTCCAGTCCGAGCCATCTTTTGTTGTTCCCCAATCTTTTGCGATTCCATCAAGGTCTTCTTGGTTCGTAGCTTGGTCATGGTTTCAGACTTGGTAGAGCCTTTAGCATGTAGACTAATCATCACTTCCAAATCTGACTGCATTAAGTCTCGAATAAATTTATCCCCTAACTCCATACCATAGTCACGAACATAAACAATCTGTAATAATCGTTCGTCCAATTCAATATGATTCTTGTGTTTAAAGGAAAGGTAGGTTGGGGCAATAAAGTGTTTGGTGGATTGACCTGAGAGCGTCAAATCCTTGTAAGAGAACGGTAAATGATTTTCGCCTCGTAACATATCCGAAAGGACATTCACTCGCTCCTCTCCACCGAGCAAACCAAGAGATACATCAATCTCTGAAAAGCCACTCTTGAAATATTCTCCAATTTGAGACAGAGAACGAAAAGCTAGTTTTGGTGTTTGGTCGCTCTTGCCAAATGAAAGAAACTTGACGGCTGAAAAATTGTTCTCACCCGCCTCTAAGTTGGCATCCATCATGCGATTCAATTCATCACGATAAGCATCAAACCCATCTTCCTGCAAGGGATAGAGAATACTCTTACGGAATTTTTCCAAATTAACTTTTTGATTGAAAATAGTCAGTTGGAAATTGGTCTGATCATCCAGTGAATTGATTAAATCGGAATATTTCTCCACGATAGCTCCCTTATCTTCTAAGCCAACTGTTTGATAATTGACATCTCCTAAGAGATAGGTTTGTGAGAAATAGCTTGGGCTGACCTGCATAAGGCCATTCTGAAAAAGCCCTTGATAGGCTAACGTATTTACGGTAGAAGGTCTGATCTCCTGCTTCTGTGTTTTCGTCTTTTGCTTTTGGTCATTAGAAGGTTTCTTTGGTTTCATTGAGTGTTTTAATTTTTTCACGTTGGTCTCCTTTTCTTCCAGTAAATGTGCGGTCTGGCACCGTTAGTTCAAAATGAAAACGGTACTTGAGGTAGGTTTCAAATGGTAAATCGTTGGGGCGATAGACCCCAAATAACATGAGTGGAATGGTAAAGCTAAAAACAAAACCATAGACAAACCAATCCCCAAATTGCCAGTAAAATAGGTTCAAGCCCAATACCAAAATGGTTAGGGCGACGGCTGGAAATACAAAAATAACCTGTCTAGTTGTAAATCCCAGCCATGCCCTGTGTTGAACCTTTGAAATGTCCTTAAAGACACGTGTGTTCATAAATGTTCTCCAATCTAAGTAAGCTATAAAAAGAGGAGGCGGGCAATTTACTCCCATCCTCCTACATCCCCAAAATACTTCGGGCGGTCCGTTGACTGCCAACCAAGGCAATGATTAACAATATGGCCTGTACCAAGCCACCAAACATAATGGCGAGTGATTCCATAACTCCAGCTCCATTTGATACGACAATCTTTCCAGCCGATTCAAACAAGGGAACAAGAGATACAATTAGAAAAATCAAAATACCTTGAACTGCATAGACCATGATGTTTTTAAGGTAACCAATCCCAACACTTCTCCAGTCATCACTAAGGAAGGTCGGAATGGTAATAGGGGCAAAAGGAATCATCAGATAGAGTTGGATAAAGCGAATGGTAATCAAGATATTGACAACCATGATGCTGGCCATTCGTACCAACCAAATGAGAATCGCAAAAAAGCCAATAATCATTTTTCCTACAATTCCAGATCCCTTAATGCCTGAGATGGTATCATAATTAGCACCACCATTCGTGACAAGACTTGCCACTTGTTCAATAACATAAGAGGCAATGGCAATAATGGCTTCCACAATAACCGTCGTATTGGTAATCACGACCGCGACCATGATGTAGCTGACAATCATAGGTGCCATGGCTTCAAAGGTCATTGCACCACCTGAGTTTGCGATTTTCTTGGCCATTTTTGAAAATTCGAGTACGAGAACAACCGCAAGAATAGCTACTCCCAAGGGCTGCATAATCCCCTTGGTAATGGCTGTCATGTAAGACCACACCGTCGGATTAAAGTCCGCTAGTGACTTAACCAAGTTGGTGGTTGATTCTAAATCCACTTGAAACCCTTCAAAAAGGCTATCGCTAGATACTTTTTCTGAGGCTAGAAATACAAAAGGTGACGTAAAATTCATTATCATGTCATGTGCAGTCCTCCCCTAAATGGTAATCTGAGTCACAAAAGCACCAGCGGCTCCCACCATGACCCCACCAACAATTTCTAGAATGGCATTTCGGACACCTGGCCCACCATCTTTAATGTTGGTTGAAAGGTTGATAATGCCCATGACAACAAGAAAGGCTCCTACTGCAATTAAGCCTTTTTGTAATAGAGACATGGCTTGAGAGAACATGGAGCTGGCGTCCACTCCGTAAACAAAGCCTGTTAGTTTTTGATTCATATAATTCCTCATTTCTATTAATGTAGTGTCGTTTCTGTGCTTAAATCCCTTATTTTATGGTCTGACAAATCTACCTCTTCCTCAGCGGTTAGGGGATTGATATGATAGTGCCACCAGCGTTCATCAGATTCCTTATCCGCAAGCCATTTCCAATTCTTATGTTTGAGTGAAAAATATTTCTTGGTTCGAAAAACAGGAACTCCTGCAATGCGTACGAGGCATTCATCTCGTTTCATATTCCCTACTTCATCAGCCGTCATCAAGTCACGGGCAATTTTCTGGTGAGAGGTAGAACTTGAGCCAGTCTGCCCAAAAGAACGACTGGTACTTCTGACATCAACGGTTTGTTTGCTTAATAGACCACTCATAAATTTGAAAGTTTCCTCGTCATTTCCACCCAAATAGAGGAGGCTGTCACAGTTACCCAGTATAGTTTTCCAAGCCTCTTTTTCCTTATAAAGTCCTTGGAGTTGAGCAATATTTTGCAAGATTGGAACTAGACTCATGTTCCTAGAGCGAACTGTTGAGGTTTGTTCAGCAAAGTCTGGGATTTCTCCGACATTCGCAAACTCATCCAGATAGCTTCTAACATGAATCGGCAGTTGCCCTTTAAAGTCAACATCAGCCTGTCTGGTCAAAGTGGAGAAAACCGTAGAGAAAAATAAAGCAGATAGGAAACGAAAGGTAGTGTCATTATCTGGAATAACAAGATAGACCATGGTCTTTTGAGTGCCCCACGTTTTCAAATCCATAGTGTCTCTTTGCGTCAAATCAATCACCGATTGGATATTAAAAAGGGCAAATTTAGCTGTTGTGACCGCAATCACCGAATCCAAGGTCTTGTCCTTATAGTTTTGGAAATCCGCCCAGTTTCGCATGGTAAAGTTTTCGTGACCATATTTTTTAGCATAATCTTCAAACAGGACTTCAAGAACACTTTTGTCCTGATTGTCTCCCTTTGATAAGAGTTTGATGAGTTTCCCAATCTCAGAAAAGGCTGGATAACGGCCACGCTTACGTCTTGATTCCTGTTCTTGTTTTGAACTACCTGGAGGATTGTAAAAATCCACCAAGTAAGAAGCAATGGCTCGCACCAAGGTCATGGAAGCCTCATCCCAAAAAGGATCACTACGAGAACCATTTCCTTTCGTATTATTAAAATAGACCGTTAACATGCGGTTCAAATCATTCTCAGTTTCTACATAACGAAAGGGATTAAAACCGTCTGAATTGGTCATATTAACCAAGTCTAAAACCTTGACCTGATAACCGTTTTCTAAAAAGAGTTTACCTGTCTTCTCAGCCAAATGGTCTTTAGGATCTACGACAATATTGGAACAATTAAGTTGGATAAGGTTGGGTTTCACAAAGCGAAAGGTCTTACCTGCCCCAGAACCGCCAATGACAATCAAATTTTTATTTCGGTCAAACTGGGGTTTCTTCTTTTCCAACAAGGTTAGACGAACATCACGAGCCATAATCGTGTCATTGAAAGGATTCTTACTGTAAAAGTTCCGCTTTTCCTTACTGGTTCCAAATCGTGCAGAACCGTATTCTTCCCCTTCTCGATAGACCTTCTGTCCTGTCGATACATAAAGATAGACTAGCGTCATCGTTAGAACCCCAAGGATAAAGGCAAGAAAAGATTTTTGAGTAAAGGAAAATAGCCATATAGGATTGAAAACCTGATTTAACCCCTCTCCTAAGAGGTAGGCAATACGTTCCATAGGTGGGGCATTGGTTAAACTATCATAGAGCAGGGTTAGACGATGGCAGAAATAACCAAAGGCGAGCCCCAAGAGTCCAAAGACTAAAGCTTTTCGTCTTGAATACATTACAAGGTCACCTCCTTGGTTTTGACTGCCGAAGGTTCTGTCACTCTTATTTTTTCTTTGGCCAGTTCTATCTCTTGGTCCAAGGTTTTATCAAAGGTTAGACCTTCTAACTTTTCTGGATTAGACACCAGTTTCTTCAACAATTCATCCAAGTGATGATCGAGCAAGGTCTTATCCTTGGCATAAAAGTAGAGATAGTCTTTTTGCCAACTAATTGCGATTGGCAGTTTTTCTGACTCCATCAACTCCTTAAATTTCTCCACATCAATTGGCTTATCCAGTATGTCTTTACTAACATCTATCGCTTCAATTGCGTAAGGGCTTTGAAGGAGTTCTTCCAGTTTTTGAACCCCAATCTTATAAGCTGAATCTTGAGCTAAGGCTTGCCTAGCCGACCATTCTAAGAGTTTTAAGAGGGTTCTAACTGTCAATAAACTACTTCTTTCCACGTATTGCATCGCTTGACGTTCTTGTTGTTCAGATGACATGGTGACCTCCTCTTTTTTCGATTCCCTATCAAACATAAGGTGTTTCCATAATACGGAAGCACTCTTGATTTTGGTATCACAAGAATGTTACGACATAAGCCAAACTATTCCAAAGTAAATGTAAGGCGATTGCCGTCATACAATCAGTTTTCAATCGAATAGCAGCCAAGGTCAAGCCAAGACAGCTATAGATGAGCCAACTCCCTAACTGATTGGGTCCATGGGATAGAACAAAGAGAAAACTGGTCACGACTACTTGTACAAAAGGGAATGTCAATTTTTCCCAGAGCAACTGCCTATAAACAATCTCTTCAAGGATACTTGCATTGAACAGAAACAATAAATAGATAACATGAGGAACCTGCTTTCCTACTTGTACCAATACTGCTTGATTCCTAGTCTGAACTGACAATAGGAAACTAATGAAGAATGCAAAAGCAACCATGGCCACAAAGCCAAGAAGCAACCATCTTAGGCGATTTTGTATGGTCATATTTTTTGATTGAATAATTTTGTGATGAGTAATCTCTAGACAAGCTACACCTAAAAGAAACATTTGTAGCAAGATTAGGACCTCAATCGTCAGATACTCTTGTAGGTATAAACTCACCAGAAGTCCATTAAGCTGTATGGCTAGATAAAACAACACTATCCTTATCATTGTCACCTCTTAAATAAATCTTCATAATCAATATCTAATACCAAAACAATTCGCTCAACCCATCTTATCTGTGGCATCAGGCGATTAGATTTGTAATGCCGTAATTTTTGATAGAGGCGATTAAATTCACTTGGATAAACATATTGACCTTTGAATACTTTGCGAGCTAGTTCTGCCCAAGTGAGGTCTTTTTCTGCCAGAATGATCTCTAAATTGTCCCAAAATCGTTCATTCATCTTCACACCTACCCTGTCACCTGTTTCATCAGGCTGGCCTGAAACAGTTCTTCTTTTACCTGTCTGGGAAGAAAGGTTCGCACTTCGTCTAGCCCAATAGCTGGATAGACATGATTCTGACAGACAATGAGAGGCAGACGAAGGTTTTGGTCTGGCTTTTGGAGAACGAGCTGAATCATCTCATTCAAACTTATCGAATATTGACGTTTAAAGCGAAGAAATCGTGGCGACAGTAACTCAAAACAATCCGTGGTTTTGGCAAAGAGTGACAGTAAGATTTCACGGTTTACATCACACGCTTTTATACAACGATAAGTCACACCATAGGTCGTCAAAATGGTTAGTAAATCTTGATTTGTATTGGCATTATTTCCTAGATATACCTCAAGCATAGGCACCTCCTTATAGGGTTAGGCTATTTTCAACTGTTGGTTCAGGAGTTGAGAAATAGCGACTCATATCAATGGGCATCCGTCCTTCACCAAAGCACTTGACCGTCACTAAAGTCGTTAAAATGCCATCCTTTCCCCTAGCAGAATAATTTTCACCAAAGGCACGAAAGGCCAGGTGATTGTCTTTCGTCAATAGTGTATCTACACCATTTTTAATATCCCTAGTTTCCATAAAATCCGAAATCCGATGAAGATTGGATTCGTAGAATAGGGGATCATTCATCTCTTTGTGGTAATCATCTTCAAAAGTCACCTCAAAGTCACAATCAAAATTGGGGAGCGACAGTATCTTTTGTAATAACTGATTGGTTTCAACTTGGTGAATACGTTCTTCTAATTCAGTACAATCTAGGATACTTTTCTTATGTAGTAGGTTCATGTTTTTCTTCCTCTTCCATTCTTCTAAATTCTCTGGCAATGGCTTCAATAACCGTCACCGTTACACTATTGCCGGCCTGTTTGTATAGTTGGCTCTTACTAGAAACACCCTCTGCTCTTTCATAAGCCCAGTCAGGAAAGCCTTGAAGTCTGAAACACTCTCTTGGTGTCAGTCGTCTTATTCTCAAGCGATAAAGTTTCCCCTCTAAGACAATGCCTGTGACTTCATACCACTTATCCTGTCTATATTCCAGAGCAGCAACTACCACTCCCATATTGTCTGAAGTCGTCAGGGTATTGGATATTCCCTTTCCCACTCGTCCCCTACGTTTGGTTGAGTCTGGATAAGCCAGATTGACAGAGTCTCCAAGAGTTGCCTTTGCGTACCCTCTTTTTGTGGCTTCCTTGATCTTCAGAAATGGCAGCTCCTCCCTCAGCAAAATCTTTGGCACTTTATCTCCACCTTGCATGGTGGTCAAGGTCGGTGACAAGCCCGCAATGTCAAATACTCTTCCGGTCTGGTCAAAGCTAGTCGGCAAATTTCCTGCGACAACAACCCCGTGTCTGTCTTGACTGGTCAAAGTAAACATAGGGTCTTGATTATCCTTAAATCGACGCCCATTTTGACGTTTTTCAATTCTATCTGGGGTTAAGACAGGAATGGCGATTTTTGCCCCCTCTCCTTTACCTCTCGTTAGTGTAGGAGCAAGTCCACTCGTCAGATAGACTTCACCATTCAAACCACGTTTAGAGGGATTTATATTTCCTAGCCTTTCAAGATGAGCTGGACTGTTTTCTCTTCTGAGAGGAAATAGGAATCTGGAACGGTATCTTCTAGAATGTCCGATAATAAAGACCCGTTCTCTGTTTTGCGGGACTTGGAAGTCCTTACTGTTAAGCACCTGCCATTCGACATCATACCCCAATTCATCCAGCGTGGAGAGGATTGTGGAGAACGTCCGTCCCTTGTCGTGATTGAGTAGGCCTTTGACGTTTTCCAAAAATAGAAAACGTGGTTGGATTTGTTTGGCCGCTCGAGCAATCTCAAAAAAGAGAGTCCCTCGAGTATCTTCAAATCCCAGTCGTCTGCCTGCGAGTGAAAAAGCTTGGCAAGGAAATCCCCCGCAGATAACCTCCACTTGCCCTCTAAATTGTCTAAAGTCATAGTCTGTGACCTCTTTAATGTCATGATATTCTATTTCTCCTTCTGTGTTAAACATGGCTTTGTAGGATGTTCTAGCGAATTTATCAATTTCACAAAAGCCCAAACAATCATGGCCCTGTGATTCCATTCCTAGCCTAAAACCACCTATCCCAGCAAATAAATCTAAAAATTTCATTCTTCCTCTCTTTCCAAATAAAAAAGAGCCTTACACTTGTAAAACTCTTGCCTATATATGATCATCCATTTCTGGTGCACAGATGATTTCAACAATCAAAATGATGATAGAAATCAGATAGATTCCGCCTAGTATCCACCAAATCAACTTAATCACCTCCCTTTACTTCTTGTCGTCTCAGTTGCTTGGTCCACTCTGACAGCACTCCATTAAACACGTATTCAGCTATCACTTCCGCTGACCGAGCAAATCGCATATGTTCCAATGCATACTGATAACGGTCACTAAAATAAATCATGGCATAGTCACTAGCTGACTGAGATAGACCTGTCAGTCTTAACTGGTCATGAACCAAACCCCAAATATAGTCTCGATCGTACTTGGTCACGCCATCGACTTTTGAAGTAAAGTTTTCTTCTTGTTTTTCATCTACTAGCTGCCTCTCCTCCTCGTCCTCAATAAGGAAATCACTCCCTTTAGTTTCACTATATTTAGTCTCACTTCCTTCAGTCTCACTAGTGGCTGAATTTAAGACTGGCCCCGGCTGATTTTGATACCTCCCTGGTATTTTTTGAACACTACCCCCGTCTGAATTTGAGACTGGGGTAGGTTCATGTTCCAACTCCCCCAAATAAATCTTATTGGCCATTCGTCCTTTTTCACTGGAAGACTGTTGGACTTCATCAATCAAACCATACTCTCGTAAGGTTTTCTTAATCGTCAATAATTTTGACTTTGAACAACCTAATAGTGCCATCAGATTTGAATTGGAATAAATCAAGTAAATTGCTCCATCCTCATCAATCCAGCCCTTACTCAAAGACAGCTCCAACCTATCTTTTAAAACCGCGTAGGCTACCTTAACTTCCAGCTTCATATCCGTATAACGTTCACTCTCAAACAAAATTTTAGGGAGTTTATAATAACGCTCTGATGTCTGATATTGATTAGCGGTAATTCGTTTCATGATTGTCCCTCCAAGACTAAAACGCCAACATTTCCGAATTCATCAAATCGGATTAAACCTACTTGTTCCATTTCATCAATTAGCTGTGTTGCTTTCACAATATCAACTCCAAAAATAGTCACGAGATGACATATCACGATTTGGCGTGATGATTGTTCCTTCTTTTGCATGAATTCCTCCTGAAAATAAAAAAACGAGAACACTTAGTAAAATGTTCTCGCTTGTGCGATATGATATTATAAACAAAAAATAAATTTTTCCTCCTTAATGACAGATTGTAGAACGCTCAAATCCTTGATTTATCAGCGTTTTAAGCACCTGTCATTATTATGACACAATCCCCACCTGGCAAGGACCAGAGCCCATCGTTTTCCTGAACCAGTAGGATTTTATCCTCTTGGAAAATAGCTGCGCGGGTATCGAGCTTGGGTGTCTGATAGCCTGTTTCGTTACAAAAGAGCTCTTTCACCACTTCTAAGGGTTGACCAGAGGGTTCAAGCAGCATTTCCGCCGCAATCTCTCTGATTTCTTCAAATCGCTCAATATCATAAACATCTTTTCCGTAGGCTAGACCTGTCTGAGCCAAGGCCTGTAAGCGTACCGCCCATTCCAGCCATTTATCTTGTGTCATCTTTTCTCCATTCAATTATTGCTTGTGCATGAATATGTCCCTCAGCTAGAATTTCATGCTGACTGATTAAGTCTTGACGAACAGTTCGTGAATAAATAGAACCCTCGGGAGACACTTCCTTAATATATTTTAGCTGGACCTTGGCAGGGCTATGATTGAGTAGAAAATCATAATCTAACGATCCGTACATCCATTCCAAATATTTTCCATTATTAACATGGCCATTCATGTCAATGTCAAAATAGCGGATGTGAAATGTTTTCTCATCAAAGGCTTGCAATTCTTGGTACTTAGGAGCTCGAGGCAATTTCTTGACCTGCTCAGACTGATAAGGTGCAATCAGCTCTTCTGGAACAGGTGCAACCTTGCGGCTTTCAAAGTCAATCAAAACAAAATAACAAAGAATATCCAGTAGAAGATTTCCCTTTTCATCATAGATATAGAACATCCGATGACAGAAAAACTTATTGTAGGCAACTGCTTCTGTTTCAATCGTGATGGTTTCGTTGTACTTTGGCAGACGTTTAATCGTGAGTTCGTAGTCTGTCACCACCCAAATCAAGCCAAATTCTTGATAAACATAAAGATCACTACGACCAAGATTTTCTGACTGACGACCTGACAGACCTAGACAATAGGAAATAAAATCTGGTAGTTTGATTTCTTGTTTGACATCTACCATATCAAAAGGAATGGTAAAATTTTCTTTATATTTCAATCCCATCGTTGTCACTCTTTCTAATCTTCTATGATAAATCGCTCCGCAACGGTATCTCCTAAGAACAATCCCTTCTTAGTCATCCGAATACAAGTTTCCTCTGCTTGCAAAAGACCCTCATTGATTAAGTCTTTGACAACCTGACCGTAGCGTTCTTCAAAGGAAATGCCAAACTTTTCCTCAAATCGCTTGATGGACACGCCAGTTTTTTTCCGTAACCCTAAAAACATCTCTTCTTCCATCTGCTCAGTTTTGCTGAGAAATTCTTCGTGCAAGCGGGAATGCCCTTTTTCACGAATGGATTTGAGGTAGTGCTGAATAGGACCGCGATTGCGGTAGCGCATGCCATCGATGTAGCCTGAAGCCCCTGCTCCTAAACCGTAATACTCGGAATTGTCCCAGTACATGAGGTTATGCCGACTTTCAAATCCTGGCTTAGTAAAGTTGGAAATCTCATAGTGCTCAAATCCGTTTTTCTCTAACTCTTGAAGAATGTAGTCAAACATATCCGATTCCACGTCTTCATTTGGTAGATGAAGATTGCCACGACGCTGGCGGTTCATAAAGACCGTGTGATTTTCCAATATCAAGCTATAGAGGCTCATGTGGGGAATATCAAGTTCCAAGGCTTTGGCAACATTATCCACCACCTGTTCCATAGTCTGACCAGGAAGAGCGTAAATCAGGTCGATAGAAATATTGTAAAATCCTGCTTCCTTGAGGGCAGAAATTGTTTCATAAATCTGTGCTTGATTGTGACTACGACCAATCTTTTTCAACATACGGTCATCAAAAGTCTGAACACCCAATGATACTCGATTACATTTGGACTTTTTCAGGACTTCAATCTTGTCTGCCGTCAAATCACCTGGATTTGCTTCAATTGTAAATTCTTCCACCTGTGACAAATCCAACAATTCTTCCAGATTGGTCAGGAGATAGTCCAGTTGGTCAGCCGAAAGAGCCGATGGCGTCCCACCTCCGATGTAGAGGGTTCGTAGGGCAGGTAGGTCATAAAACTTAACCTCTTCCATGAGGGCAGCCAGATAATCATCAACAGGCTGATTTTTGATAAAAACTTTTGAAAAGTCACAGTAGTAACAAATCTGAGTACAAAAAGGAATGTGAATATAGGCTGATGTCGGTCGTTTTTGCATAGGACTATTATAGCATAGAAGCCAGTAAATTTATTTTTTTGAGCCACTTCTTCCTTCTTAAAAGCACATGCATCAAAAAAATAAAAATGACCTCGAAAGGTCATCTCTACTTTATTATTTGGCTTCCAAATGCCAAATATCTTCGTTATATTGTTGAATAGTACGGTCTGATGAGAAGAAACCAGCTTTAGCAATGTTGACAATAACTTTATCCAACCAGCTGTCACGGTCTTCATAATCCGCCAACATTCTTTCCTTGGTCACAATGTAATCTTCCAAATCCAAGAGTGTCATGAAGTGGTCATTGTGCTTGAGATTGTCTTGTAGACGCCATAGACGCTCATCGATACCACCAGCATTGCGTACTGTATCAGATGTGATGAAGTCAATCAATGGACGAATAGCTTCACGCTCATAGAATGAATATGGATGATAGGTTCCATTTGCGTAATGGTCAATGACTGTTTGGCTATCTTGACCGAAGATGTAGATATTTTCATCACCAACCAACTCATGAATTTCCACGTTGGCACCATCATCTGTACCGATGGTTAAAGCTCCATTGAGCATGAATTTCATGTTACCAGTACCAGACGCTTCTTTTGAAGCAAGAGAAATTTGTTCAGAGATATCAGCTGCTGGGATAATGAAGCTAGCTTCAGTTACGTTGTAGTTTTCAATCATAACCAACTGCAAGTGTGGTGCCACTTCTGGATCATTTTTGATAACCTGTGACAAGACCAAAATTAAATGAATGATATCCTGAGCTGTTGTGTAGGCAGGAGCAGCTTTTCCACCAAAGAAGACTGTCAATGGACGAGTTGGGATATTACCAGCCTTGATATCCAAATACTTGTGGATAACATAGAGGACATTCATCTGTTGACGCTTGTACTCGTGCATACGCTTGATTTGTACATCAAAGATGGATTCTGGATTGACCTCCACACCTTGCGTCTTAGCAATATGACGTTGCAACTTACGCTTGTTGTGCTGCTTGGTTTTTTCTAACCAAGATTTTAATTCCTTGTCATTCTTATATTCTAAGAGTTTTTCCAACTCGCTGGCATCATGGTGGTAGCCATGACCAAGTAGGCCATCAAGATAGCTAGCCAATCTTGGGTTAGCATGCATGAGCCAACGGCGGAAGGTGATACCGTTAGTCTTGTTGTTAAATTTCTCTGGGTAAAGCTCGAAGAAGGCTTTTAACTCTGATGTTTTCAAAATCTCAGTATGAAGGGCTGCCACACCATTGATAGAGTAGCCATAGTGAATATCCATGTGGGCCATGTGGACACGGCCATGCTCATCAATGATATTAACCGCTGGATCATTTTTTACTTCTTTAGCACGGCGGTCCAACTCTTCGATAAATGGCACCAAGTGAGGCACCACACGGTTCAAGAAGTCAAGCGGCCATTTTTCAAGAGCTTCTGACAAGATAGTATGGTTGGTATAAGCTGTCATCTTCTTGACAATCTCAACAGCCTCATCAAAGGAAATTCCACGAAGTTCCAACAAGCGAATCAACTCTGGAATGACTAATGATGGGTGAGTGTCGTTGATTTGAACAACTGCATAGTCAGGTAAGTCATGAAGGTTAGACCCTTTGGCAACCGCTTCATCAATCAAGAGTTGAGCCGCGTTTGATACCATGAAATATTGCTGGAAGATACGGAGCACTTTACCCTCGTCTGTCGAATCATCTGGATAAAGGAAAAGGGTCAAGTTACGGAAAATGTCTTCCTTGTCAAACTCAATGCCATCATAAATGATATTGTCATCTACTGAACCAAGGTCAAACAAGCGCAAACGGTTCTTCCGCTCTGTCTTATAACCAGGCACATCGATATCGTACAACTTCGATGTCAAAGTAAAGTTAGCAAACGGCACTTGATAAGAAATTGGTGATTCAGTCAACCAAGAACGTGGCGTAATCCACTCGTTTGGCACCGCTGATTGCTGATGGTACTCAAACAACTGACGGAAAAGACCGAAGTGATAATTCAAACCAACACCATCACCATTAAGGCCAAGGCTTGCAATAGAATCAAGGAAACACGCTGCTAAACGACCTAAGCCACCATTACCAAGAGATGGCTCCATCTCAACATCCTCAATAGCAATCAAGTCCTTACCAGCCGCTGCAAGCTGGCTCTTAACCTCATCATAAACACCCAAGTTAATCAAGTTGTTAGACAAAAGTTTACCAATCAAGAACTCAGCAGAAATGTAGTAAACTTTTTTCTTCTGCTCATTGGTATATTTGGCTTCGCTCTGCTGTTTTGTAAAAGCAAGCAAGGCGTAATAAAGTTCTTGATCTGTACAATCCTCGATGCGTTTAGCATACATAGATTGAACAAAATTTTGTAAATTAATCATAAAATGTCTCCTGCATATATTAATGTAATCATTCAGAAAGGTTACGCTTTACCTTTGTAAACGCTTTCCATATTATACCCTATTTAGCGAAAAAAGGCAAGCTATTCTACAAAGAGTACAATAGTTTGCCTTTCCTACTATTCAGTAATTAAAATGAACTAGTTGCTCCGTCCATTATTTTTTACGATTATCTTTGAATTTTACAACCACACGGAGTTGCCGTTCAGGATGTTCAGCAAGGTCAATCATTTGAACCCGGGCTTCAAGAATGTCACCATGTCCATAGAATAACAAACGACTAATCAGGCTATTTTTATGCTTGGGAATATAGCCCAACTTTTTACCTTGATACAGAATTACCACTGCTTCTGAATCATAGGGGTTAGTCGGTTCTGCAAGCATTTCTAAAGAGGTCCCAAGTTTCAATTCTTCTATCACATCAAGTCCATCATAGTAAGCAAATCCAGCTAAATGAAAATCTTCAATGTGACGTGTCGGCTCAAAGTTTGCAAAAGTCATGATATTCCTCCTTACCAACTATTACAATTTATTCAGCAATAAGAGTTTCCAAGCCAACCTTCATCATGTCAGTAAAGGTATTTTGACGTTCTTCTGCTGTCGTATCTTCTTCTGGATTAACCAAGCTGTCTGAAATGGTCATAATAGCAAGTGTCTCTACACCGAATTTAGCTCCCAAATAGTAGAGGGCTGCAGCTTCCATCTCAACTGCTTTAACACCAATCTGACCAAGCTCCAAGTTACGAGCAAACAATTTTGGTGAGTAAAAACTATCCGAAGAGAGAACATTGCCCACATGGGTTGTCAAGTTGAGCTCTTTAGCAATATGATAAGCCTTATCCAAAAGATTGAAGCTAGCAATCTGTGGCAAGTCATATTCTGGCCAATCAATATTGATCATGCGGGAATTAGTTGCTGCCGCTTGAGCTAAGACCAGTTCCCGCACGTGAACATCCTTATTCAAAGAACCAGCAGTTCCCACACGGATGAGTTTCTTCACACCGTAGTCATTGATAAGTTCGTGGGCATAAATAGAGATAGAAGGCATACCCATACCTGTTCCCATAACAGATACGCGATGACCTTTGTAAGTGCCGGTATAACCGAACATATTGCGGACTTGGTTGAAGCAAACTGCGTCTTCAAGGAAGTTTTCAGCGATAAATTTAGCACGAAGTGGATCACCAGGAAGCAAGATTTTGTCTGCGATTTCGCCTGGTTTTGCAGAAATATGGATTGACATGTATTGTACCTCTTTGTTCTATTTTCAGATTCTTACAACTCAGCCAAGATAGCTTTCACCAAGCCCTTGAAGTTGCCCTTGATTTGCTCGGTTACTTCTACGACTTCTTCGTGATTAAGCTCTGATTGGAAACCAGCCGCAAAGTTTGTGATGGCAGAAATTCCTAAAACTTTCATACCTGAGTGTGCTGCTACGATCACTTCTGGCACTGTTGACATACCAACTGCGTGGGCACCCATAGTCTTGAAGGCCAAGATTTCTGCAGGTGTTTCATAGGTAGGACCTGTCACTCCAAGATACACACCATCATCCAGCTTGATACCCAATTTCTCAGCAACTGCATGAGCTTTTTCACGGTATTCTTTTGTATAGGCATTGGACATATCTGGGAAACGTGGACCGAATTCTTCCAAGTTTTCACCAATCAATGGATTTTGACCAGTCATGTTGATGTGGTCTGTAATGGCCATAAGGGTACCTGGCCCGTAACCAATACCGCCCGCCGCGTTAGTCACAATCACACCCTCACAACCGAGAGCCTTCATAACACGGACTGGGAAAGTCACAACTTCCATAGGGTTTCCTTCGTAGAAATGGAAACGACCTTGAAGGGCCAAGACCTTACGTCCTGCCAAATCACCATACACCAACTTACCAGCGTGACCCACAACGGTTGATTTACCCCAGTTTGGAATGTCTGCATAGTCGATAACGATAGCATTTTCCACTTCTTGAGCCAATTCGCCCAAGCCTGAACCCAAAATCAAACCAAACTCTGGCTTGACCAAGCCTTTTTCTTCTAAAAACGTTTTTGTTTCATTGATTTTTGCAAGTAAACTCATGATTTCTCCTTTTTATAAATACTGTGACCAGTCATATTCTGGCATTTTTTCTTTAATGATGTCGAGAGGACGACAGAGGAAAGCTGTTTTATCTCGCTCGATAATAGGACGGTTGAGCAGTTCTGGTTTCTCAACTAATAATTGAAATAAATCCTTTTCAGATAAACCTGTACGGTCGTCTTCAGCCAAACGAATAACTTCTGAAGGTTGACAAGCTAATTTTTCCAGCAAATTAGCTAACTGATCTTCCTCTAAAGGCATTTCCAAATAATTAACCCACTCGACTTCCAGCTCCTGACCTGAAAGTAAGATTCTTAGTTTTTTACACTTGCTACAGTCGGGATTGTAATAAACCGTCAGTTTTTCCATTAAACCAACCCGTCCAAGAAGCTCTCACCAATCATGGCTGTATCCACACCGAAGTTTTCAGCAATAGTCGCAGAAATATCCGCAAAATGTCCAACTGGTAAGACGCCGCTGCCTTTGAAGGACTTGCTGTAAGCCAAGAGTGGCACATATTCACGAGTATGGTCTGTACCTGCATAAGCTGGGTCATTTCCATGGTCAGCTGTAATAAGAAGTAAATCATCTTCACGCATGTTTTCGATGATTTCTGGGATACGTGCATCGAATTCCTGTAAGCAGTCGCGGTAGCCTTCGATATCACGACGATGTCCATAAACTGCGTCAAAGTCCACCAAGTTGGTGAAAGAGAAGCCTTTCTCAAACTCAGCTAGTTTTAGTGTGTCAATCAAAACATCTACACCATGCATATTTGACTTGGTATGCCCCATGTCATTGGTAATACCTGATGCATTGAAAATGTCGCTGATTTTGCCGACAGAATAGGTTGGCACTCCTGCATCTGCTAATTTGTTGAGGACTGTTGCTTCAAACGGTGACACTGCATAGTCATGACGGTTGGCAGTCCGTGAGAAATTCCCTGGCTCACCAACATATGGACGTGCAATGATACGACCAAGCAGAGCTGGGCGTTCAAGGGTGATGGAACGAGCATATTCACAGATACGGTAGAGTTCATCTAGCGGAATAATCTCTTCGTGAGCCGCAATCTGAAGAACAGGGTCTGCGGAGGTGTATACGATTAACTCCCCAGTTTCCATTTGGCGAGGACCAAAGTCATCAATAACAGCTGTACCTGAGTACGGCTTGTTTGCCTCGCGGATGATTTTACGACCTGAGAACTCTTCGATTTTTGTCAAAATCTCTTCAGGGAAACCATCCCAGAAAGTATCGAATGGCTCGGTGATATTAAGCCCCATGATTTCCCAGTGACCTGTCATGGTGTCCTTGCCAAGCGATACTTCTTCCAACTTGGTCACATAACCTGTTGGATGACTTTCAGCAGGAACAGTCGCAAGGGCTACATCACGAGGGATGTTTCCAAGACCGATTTTGGCCATGTTTGGCACAGCAAGACCTGCTTCTTCAGAGATGTGGCCGAGGGTGTCAGACTCCGTGTCCGCAACTCCTGCGTTAAAAAACTTGTCCGCATCTGGTGCAGCACCGATTCCGACAGAATCCATCACTACCAAATGAATACGATTAAATTTAGACATAAGAACTCCTTTTCTAGGAACCTGTATTACTAGTGAAGTGCTTTTATATAAGAGATAGTTTTTTGCTAATCGAGGCAGTTTTTTGAGGAAATACTGACTGTATTTTGAAAAAAAACTAACGATGAGTAGCTGAAAAAACTAGCCTTAGATAGAAGTGCTGAACTGTAAATTCAGGTTCAAACGTTCGTGTTTTCATTATACCACAAAAACGCTTCCCATTGTAAAAATGAGAAGCGTTTTCACTTTATTTCTTTTCAAGAATTGTTGGTCCTTGTGGCGTTCCCACAATCACCTTGGAAATCAAACCAATAAAGAGCCCGTGCTCGACTACACCCACTGTTTTGTCCAGTTCGTCAGCCAAGGCTTCTGTATCCTCGATGCGCTGTAAGTCAAGATCGATAATGAAGTTTTTCATATCGGTCACGTGTTTCTGGCCGTCTTTCATCCGAAAACTTGGTCGGTAGCCTTTGGCCTCAAAGAGTCGATAGAGATTTTCCGCACCGTACTGCACAACTTCCACTGGTAACTTGAAGGCACCTAGGGTTTCTACAACCTTAGACTCATCTACAATCCAGATGCTATCTTTACTATTAACAGCCACTACCTTCTCCATAAGAAGTGCAGCACCACCACCCTTAATGCCGTTGAAGGCTCCGTCCACCTCATCAGCACCGTCTACTGTCAGGTCCACATAGTCGACTTCGTCTATATTTTTTAGGGGAATCCCAAGGGACGCAGCGTGTTCAGCCGTAGCATGAGAAGTCGTTACGCCTGTTATTTGTAAGCCCTCTTCTGCAACCCGACGACCGATTTCCTGCACGAAATAGTAGGCAGTCGATCCTGTACCAAGACCAACAATCATCCCGTCAGTCACAAATTCCGCCGCCTTAAGTCCAACCTGTTCTTTTAGGTTTGTCATATTATTCTCCTTTGTAGTAAAGCGATTACATATAGTATAACACGGAAAAGGTTGAATGGACAAGTGGGAATTAAATAATCAATTAATAATGTTTTAAAAAAAACATAACTTTTAAAATCCTATATTTTCATTATCAAGTATTAGACTAAGTTTTTCTCATCAAAATATACGAAACTAGTCCTGTCAAAAATTTAGTCTCATCGTCAAAATCCGCATATAAAAAAGCTATACTTGTTCTCCTCTTTATAAATCTTAAACTCTTCAAAATTGATTTCTTCCAATATTGCTTCTCCTAGTAGAATTTATATTTCAAATATTTATTAGCATTTAATTAGAATAAACTATATGTCTATTATATCAAATAACAAACCGTTTTCAATACATATCTGAGCTCTCCACATCTCTATGATGTGCTTTTTTTCTCGTTCCATGTTAAACTAATAAGTAAGATTTTAGTTAGAAAGCACAACTCTATGATTACCAAAGAATTCGACACAATTACAGCCATCTCTACTCCTCTCGGTGAGGGTGCTATTGGAATTGTCCGTCTGTCTGGGACGGATGCTTTTGCCATTGCCAGCAAGGTTTTCAAGGGCAAGGACTTGGCGACTGTGCCAAGCCATAGTCTGAACTACGGTCATATTATTGACCCAGAAACGAATCAAGTACTGGATGAAGTCATGCTCGGTGCTATGCGGTCTCCACGCACCTTCACCCGAGAAGATGTGATTGAAATCAACACGCACGGGGGTATCGCCGTTACCAACGAAATCCTCCAGCTCCTCATTCGTCAAGGTGCTCGCATGGCTGAGCCTGGTGAATTTACCAAGCGTGCCTTTCTCAACGGTCGTGTGGATTTGACACAGGCCGAGGCCGTCATGGATGTTATCCGTGCCAAGACTGACAAGGCCATGCACAATGCCGTCCGCCAGCTTGATGGTTCCCTTTCACAACTTATCAACGATACCCGCCAAGAAATCCTCAACACTCTGGCTCAAGTCGAGGTGAATATCGACTACCCTGAGTACGACGATGTGGAAGAGGCAACGACAGAGCTGGTCCGCGAAAAGACTCTTCAGTTCCAAGCGCTTTTAGAAAATCTCCTCCGTACAGCCCGCCGTGGCAAAATCTTGCGTGAAGGTATCGCAACTGCCATTATCGGTCGTCCTAATGTGGGAAAATCCAGCCTGCTTAATAACCTCCTACGCGAGGAAAAAGCCATCGTTACAGACATCGCTGGAACAACTCGCGACGTTATCGAAGAATACGTCAACATCAAGGGTGTCCCCCTCAAGCTGATTGATACTGCGGGTATCCGTGAGACAGATGACATCGTTGAAAAGATTGGCGTCGAACGCTCTAAAAAAGCCCTTGAGGAGGCCGACCTTATCCTCCTAGTCCTCAACGCATCCGAGCCTCTAACCGAGCAAGATCGTAATCTCTTAGCCATTTCAGACATGGCCAACCGCATCGTCCTGCTCAACAAGACCGACCTAGAAGAACAGATTGAAGCAGACCAACTCCCTGAGGATGTCATTCGCATTTCCGTCCTGAAAAACCAGAACATCGACCAAATCGAAGAAAAAATCAACCAGCTCTTCTTTGAAAATGCTGGTCTGGTAGAGCAAGATGCCACCTACCTATCAAACTCTCGCCACATTTCCCTGATCGAGCAAGCCGTCCAAAGCCTACAAGCTGTTAACGATGGGCTGGAAATGGGCATGCCAGTAGACTTGTTACAGGTTGACCTGACACGCTGTTGGCAGATTTTGGGAGAAATCACAGGCGATGCTGCTCCCGATGAACTCATTACCCAACTCTTTAGCCAGTTCTGCCTTGGAAAATAAGCAGCAACGAATGTCAAACAGGCATTCGTTTTTTTCTTATAAAAAATTGTAGGATATTCATAAAAGCGCTTGCATTTTTCATTCTATTGTATTATTATGTTAGTGAAAGGAGGATTTGCCATGAAAAAAATTGTCGTTGCCATTATTTCATTAGTAATCCTTGCAACAAGTCTAATTGCTTGGAAGTTAATCACTTATAAAAATGGAGAATTCCAACCTAATTCTCAAGCTAATTTTTATATTATTTATCCTGGTAAAATCGATTCCTACAAACTAGAAACTGATCAGCCTATACTCTTAGAATCCCAAGCACTCCCAGAACCAGATTATCTTGGATCTGGCACAAATTTTACTTTAGATAATCGTCACCTTCTATTTTCGAATTATGTGCATAAATATTCGAATAGCAACCTTGTATCTATTGATTTTGAAAATGGAAAGATTCTACGCCAACCAAGTAAATATTCTACAAATATAAGTGGAACAGATGGAGAATTTTTCTACACTGCTAGTCCGCATGGCGTAGCAAAATTTGATAAAGAATTAAAACACCTCAAAGATGCTAAACTCCCAGAATACTTCAATCCAAATCCAACAATTATGATAGACGATAATACAATCTATCTAGTTGGAACAGAAAATATTCCTGACAATCCAGATAATTGGAAGCAACTTCTTATTTTAGTGGATAAACAGACTATGACTGTATCTGAAACGATTGAATTAGACAAAACTATGGGTCTGCATTCAGACTATTTGATGAATAATATTTTGTATCTGCCAATTATCTCTTATACCTCCGAATCCCTAGAATATACACAATCCCAACAAGTATTAACATTTAATACCCAATCAAAATCAATTGATTTAATTGAACTAAGTAACCCTAGTCCAGCAAAGATGCACTCTCTTGACTCCAATAGTCACATACTCATAGAACACGATGGCTATACAACTAATGATATCCGATTTACCATTTATGACACGAAGACGGGCGACGAGAGTTTCCATGTCTTTCCAGATGTCAATCCAAGTTACCTAACTATCTCTCACCTACAATCTTTAGACGATGAACGACTGCTCTTCATAGTTGGCGACCAGCTCTATCTCTACAATTGGAAGACCAAAGAGGTACTGAACCAGATGTCACTTGATTCCGACTACATTACTGGTATTTGGGTAACAAAATAAACATAAAAAGATTGAAGATAAGGCCGACTAGGCTTTCTCTTCAATCTTTTATTTTATTCATCATCACCCAAGTCTACACTTGGTACAGTCGTTGCTGCATCACTAGTCGCTTGGAAGAGTTCTACTTTCTCATAGCCAAACATAGAGGCATAAATCGATGTTGGAAATCGCTTGATTTTTTTATTGTAGGCTGTTGCCACCGCGTTATAATCTTTACGGGCGACCAAAATCCGATTTTCAGTACCTTCTAGTTCGGTAATAAGGTCAGATACCTGCTGATTGGCTGTTAGTTGCGGATAATTTTCCGTCACCATTAACAAACGAGAAACAGCAGAATCCAGCTGACTTTGAGCTTGATTGTAGTCTGTGCTTCCTTGTTGACTAGAGCCAATTTTCGCACGCGCATCCGCAATAGCTGTAAGAATCTCTTCCTCATGTTCCATAGCCCCTTTAACTGCCGCAACAACATTTGGAATCAGGTCATACCGGCGTTGGAGTTGGGTATCCACATTGGCCTGAGCATTTTCCACTTCAGCATAACTATCCACTAAGCCATTGTACTGTCCGATTGTTCCTATTCCTAAAAATAGCAGAGCTAAAATCGGAATCAGTACGGCTAACCATTTCTTATTCATAAATTTACCTTTCCTTTCTTACCAACCAGATGAGGCTCCTCCGCCTCCGCCACCTCCTCCTGACCAACTACCACCTCCAAAGTTTGAGGAACCTGATGAATGAGAATTTCCTCGATTTGAACCACGGTAACCATCAATAGGTATCCAAAGGAAGGCCCCCGGTCCTCCACCACCACGACTTGATTTATCAATAGTCAAGAAGATAATAATCACTACAACAATAATTAAAAATGGGAAAATAATACTCTCCTCTTCAGTTGTCCTCTCCTCTAAGGAAGCCAGCTGACTCTGTCCAAGACTGGTCCCGTAGAAGCGATCTCCGATGGATTGGACAATGTAGGTCACGCCTCCATCATAGTCTTCTTGTCGGAAAAATTCACTGGCATTTTCCAGAATATCCTTGGCTTCCACATCCGTCAAAACCGTAGCAGCATTGTCAGAGGTTTCTATCCGAAATTCCCTGTCGGCTATAGCGACAACTAAGAGGACGCCATTATCCGTACCAGCAAAGCCGACTTGCCAGTGACGGAAGGTTTCATTGGCCAAACTTTCTATATCGGTTGATAAACTTTCAGTGACATAAACTCCAACCTGTAGCTCTTGCTCCGTTACTGCCCACTCTTGATTGAGTTGGTCAATTGTCGCTATGGTTTCAGTAGAAAGTAGCTGTGTTTCATCAACCACCGTCGTATCCACTGGTCTCGCTGGAATACCTTCGGCACGTGCAGTACTTGGCAAACCAAGGCTAACCAATAAGAACAAAAAACTCATTAGATAGAAAAGATATTTTTTCATGATGCACCTCCTCAATTGGAAGAAAATCAACCTCTTTACATTATTATATCATTTTATCTATGTTTTTTCATTATTTCCTCAATTATTTTTTGTACCCGAAGAATAGCTTCATATTAAAAATAAGGATGCTTAGCTTGCCAAATATTGTTCCTTGGAGATAGGGGAGAGAGGAAAAAAGTTTGGGAGGTAATCACCCGCATTCTCCACTCTCTCAATCAAGTTCCCGCGGAATATTCCAAAAACACCTTCCTTATCCGAAAGTTGTTATTCTTTTACTTCCATACTTCATTCCCCTAAAAAAGACGGGCAAACCCGTCTTAACTTACTATTTAATCAATTCATAGATGGCTTCTGCGTAGATGGCAGCGGCACGATAGAGTTGCTCAACTTCGATAAATTCGTTGGCTTGGTGCATAGTGTTGACATCACCTGGGAACATGGCTCCGTAGGCTACACCACGTTTGAGCAAGCGTCCAAATGTTCCACCGCCGATCACTTGTTCGTGGCCTTTCAAGCCTGTGTGTTTTTCATAAACAGACAGGAGGGTTGCGACCATTGGGTCATCGATTGGGCAGTAGTGTGGGGTATGACCATGCTCAGACAGGCTGACAGCTTCTACGCCAAGTTTTTCCAAACCAGCCTTGATAGCTTCAGGGTTGGTATTTTTTGGATAACGGAAGTTGAGGGCAATGGTGTTATCTGATGAAGTTTCATCAAACTTAAAGACACCAGCGTTCATAGAAAGAGCTCCCATTTGCTCATCGTAGATGGCTACGCCGAGTTTTTGGGCATCGTGGTCTTCCAGAAGGACTTGTCCTGCCAAGTCAAGATAGGTTTTGGCTGCTCCGTCAAAGGCAAATTGGCTGAGGAATTTTGCCAAATAGGTTGCTCCGTTGACACCTTCTTCTGGGGTTGAACCGTGGGCTGATTTTCCGATGACGGTCACTTGTACCAGTCCGTTTTTAAGGGTTTCCGCGTCAGCTTTTAGGCCATAGGCTGCTGTGAAATCTGCCAACTTGCGGTCCAGATCTGCAAGGTCTCCAGAAATAATAGCTGTCGCAGACTCAGGTACCATGTTCTCACGCAAACCACCTGTGAAAGTGTGCAGTTTAGCAGCTCCGCTATTTTCCCCAGCAAAATGGAGATAAGCTGTGATATTACCTTTTTCACCGTTGATAATCGGGAACTCGGCATCAGGTGAAAATCCGAAATCTGGCAATGGAAGTCCGACATGCTCGAAGTAATAGTCCATGTCCGCCCAGCCTGACTCCTCGTCCGTTCCGACAATAAAGCGAACTTTTTTAGAGGTCGGAAGGCCTAACTCCTTGATGATTTTCAAGCCGTAGTAGCAAGCCATGGTTGGTCCCTTGTCGTCAGATGAGCCACGGGCAAAGAGTTTTCCATCGATGATTTGTGGCTCGTAAGGGTCTGTGACCCAACCGCTACCAGCTGGCACCACGTCCAAGTGACCGAAGATACCAAGGACTTCGTCTCCCTCTCCAAATTCAAAATGACCCGCGTAGTTGTCAACGTTTTTCGTCGGATAGCCATCACGCTCTGCGATTTCTAGGAACTTGTCCAAGGCACGCACTGGACCAGGACCAAATGGGTGCTTAGCGTCTACCTGACTATCGTCACGCTCAGAATTGATGCGTAAAAGGTCAAAGAGATCCGCCATAAACTCGTCTTTGCGTTTGTCAACTTCTGCTCTAAAATTAACTGTCATATGTTCTCCTTTTCAGTATCAAAGTAAGTCTATTTTATCATAAAATGAAAGAGATTTCAGATAAGAAGCTAGGATAAAAAAAGAAAACAAAATCATTTTTATGACTTTGCTTCCTACTAATTATTTTATACCTAGGGCAATCCGGGCATAGCGACTCATTTTTTGAATGGTCCATGCTGGAGACCAAACTAATCTGACATCAACCTCTGTTACCTCTGGAACATCTTTTAAAACATCATGAATTTGATCTGTAATCAAGTCTGCTAAAGGACAGCCCATTGTTGTCAGTGTCATATCGATCTCAGCTTTCCCATCGATAAAACGAATTTCGTAAATTAAACCAAGATTGATAATATCAATACCCAATTCAGGATCAATCACTTCTTCAAGAGCATGAAAGATGCGCTCTTGAATGTCTTTAATTTGTTCTTCTGTATACATGATTCTCTCTTTCTCATCGTCTCTCGTTTAACACCAAGAGAGAACAGATGATTTTTTATTATTCCATTTATCAGCGAACGGTTAAAACAACACCGAAGTGCTGACTCTCGGTAAGCATTATACTCATTTCTGATTTTTGTCGAGTGGTTAAAACTCCTCTAAACCTTGCCAGCTTGCCAATTATTCACAAGTATTAGAAAGCCTATCCGTAGGCTTATTCCTCGCTCTTCTATTTCTTGGCTCGGGTTAAAAAGGTTCCCCGAACTCTCGCTCGTTTCCAGTTTTTAGCGAGCTCCAATAGTCTGGGAGACTATTGGAGGCGGGAGATGAAACAAACGAAGTTTGTGTCAAAACCTCCCCTGGACGTTGTCCGCTTTCGGTTTTCTAGGCGGACGTTGAGAAAGCCTATCCGTAGGCTTTCTCAATCCTCAATAAAGTCTCGGAGTGGTTTGCTACGGGATGGATGGCGAAGTTTACGGAGGGCTTTGGCTTCGATTTGACGGATACGTTCACGCGTTACGTTGAAGACTTTGCCGACATCTTCTAGCGTCCGCATTTTCCCGTCATCCAAACCAAAACGGAGACGAAGGACATTTTCTTCACGGTCTGTCAGTGTATCTAAGACTTCATCTAGTTGCTCACGAAGCACAACACGAGTTGTGTAATCAACTGGATTTTCAATCACTTCGTCTTCGATAAAATCACCTAGGTGGCTGTCATCTTCCTCACCGATCGGTGTTTCGAGAGAAACTGGCTCCTGTGCAATTTTCAAGATTTCACGCACCTTATCTGGTGTCATGTCCATACGCTCAGCAATCTGCTCTGGTGTTGGGTCTTGACCCAACTCTTGCAGAAGGTTGCGTTGCTCACGAACAAGCTTGTTAATAGTTTCCACCATGTGAACCGGAATACGAATGGTACGAGCCTGATCGGCAATAGCACGAGTAATAGCTTGACGAATCCACCAAGTTGCATAGGTTGAAAACTTGAACCCTTTGGAATAATCAAACTTATCAACTGCCTTCATCAAGCCCATATTCCCTTCTTGAATCAAATCAAGAAATTGCATTCCACGGCCCACATAGCGTTTTGCGATTGAAACTACCAAACGCAAGTTAGCTTCTGCCAATCGTTGTTTAGCTTCTGGATCACCTGCTTCAACAGCCAAGGCTAACTCTTGCTCTTCTTCGTTGGTCAACAAAGGCACCACACCAATTTCTTTCAAGTACATACGGACTGGGTCGTTAACCTTAGCAGAATTGCTTCCAAGTAATTCTTCATCTGTCAGTTCAGGCTCTTCTTCAACTTGCATAACACGAGCTGAAGGATTTCCTTCCTTATCAACAATAGAAATCCCCGCATCTTGAATACGTTGCAGTAAATCATCAATTCCATCTGCATCTAAAGTGAAAGGAATAATCAACTGATCGTTAATGACGTCATCAACAGCTATGCCTTCTTTTTTATGATTGCGAATAAAATCTGCAACTTGGACATCAAAGGTGGTTACTTCTGTTTTCTTTTCTTTTTTACTTGCCATATTTACTCCATTTTTCTTTTTTGTGCTATGAGTTGTGCTAACTCATCAAGTGCAGTTTCATCATTCCCTATATGAGCTTGTTCACGAATGATTCTGGACTTGTTTTGATTTTCCCGTTTTAACAATTCATGATTACGTCGTTCTTCTAATTCCTCCATTTCACGACTGCCAACCTCACTCGGTAGACGCTCTTCCAGCACCCTATACCAAGCCCTCTGAACTGCCTCGTCTTGCTGGGCTAAATCATAACTAGACACTTCTCCCTGTTTCTTCAAAAGATTAAAAAGAACCTGTAACTCTGGCGTTACGAAATGAAAATCTTCTCGAAGACGATAATCATTGAGAATATAAGCGTGCTCTTTCATACGATAGAGCATGTGATTCTCTGTCCGAATCAAGCGAGTAAGCTTGCTCTGTTGAGGTAGTTCCCGTATCTCCTGCAAAGGTCTACCCTGATAAACTTCCTGCTTACCACGTCCCTGACGGTTATGCAATCGTACCTGATTAACTGCTAACTCCACTTGACTATAATCAAAGTCCGTCAGTAAATCCGCTACCTTATAAATATAGGAATTCTGAGCCGTAATGGATTTAGTTGCTGCAATAATGGGAGCAATTTGATCTACAAAATCAATCTGCATCTGCAAATTATCAGGATTCTCAGGCTTCAATTGATGAATTAGAAATTCGACATTGGAAATACGCGACTTTGTCAAGGTCTGAGCCAGAATCTCTCCCGAATGCTTGGTTAGAAATTCATCTGGGTCCATATTATCCGGAAGACTAACGATTTCTACTTGAAAATCCTTTAATTCCTCCAAGGCCTTGACCGTAGCCGCCTGCCCAGCCTTATCTCCGTCATAAGTAATAATCACTTTCTGACAGAACTTAGAGATGTGCTGGACTTGCTCTCTTGTCAAAGCAGTTCCCATAGAAGCAATCGCATTATCCAAACCAGCCCTATGAGCTGCGATAACGTCCATGAAGCCTTCCATAAGATAAACTTCCCGCTCTTTTTTGATACTAGCTTTTGCCTTGTCCAAATGATATAATTCGTAACTCTTGTTGAAAATGGCAGTACTACGCGAATTTTTATACTTCGCTAACTGTTTATTTTCGATATCCGCTTTTGTCCAAATCCGACCAGAAAAAGCGACAACCTGCCCCTGTTCATTCGTTAAAGGAAAAATAATTCTTCCCTGAAAGGCATCGTACACCAAATTATTATCGGTGGTGTTAAAAAGACCAGAGTTTAACAAGTCTTCTTCTGCAAACTTTTTCGACAAAGCCTGATAAAGAACATTTTGCTCAGTTGGTGCCAACCCCAGTTGGAAATGCTTAATGACTTCGTCTGTCAATCCCCGCTGATGCAAATAAGCTCTTGCCGGCTCGCCCATCTTCGTGGTCATCAAGAGGGCATGATAGAATTTATTTGCCTCCGTATGGATGTCATAGAGAACCTGATAGGGGTGATGTTTCCTCTCAGACTGGCGTGAACCAACCTGTGGCTCTATCTGAATCCCTACTTTCTGTCCGATTTCTTGAACTGCTTCTATGAAAGAAAGGCCCCGTGATTCCTCAATAAACTTAAATACATCGCCAGATTTTCCACAGCCAAAACAATGATAAAACTGCTTATCTTCTAATACATTAAAGGAGGGAGTCTTTTCATTATGAAAGGGACATAACCCTAAATAACTACGCCCTGCTTTAGTAAGGGCAACTGATTCACCGATAACATCAACGATATTAACCGCATGTTTGATTTCATCAATCATATCTTTGGTAATCATTAGCCACCTCCTTCTAAATGCAGGGTATAAGCACAGTTTAACAAACTATATTATATCACACTCCTTGTCAACATGTAAATTTTTGAAACAAAATTTTCAAACATATCTCTTGTAATTTTTTTGTAACATGTTTATAATGGACAATGTAAAAAATTATGAAAGGACATATTTAGGATATGTTGAAAGAATTGAAAGCATTTTTGCTTCGTGGTAATATTGTTGACTTGGCAGTTGCTGTGATCATCGGGGGTGCATTCGCTGCAATCATCCAATCACTTGTGGATGACCTCATTACTCCATTGATTTTGAGCCCAGCTTTGAAAGCTGCAAACGTTGAAAACATTGCTAGCCTTGCTTGGAATGGTGTTACTTATGGTAACTTCTTGAGCGCTGTTATCAATTTCTTGATCATCGGTACTTCACTCTTCTTCGTTGTTAAGGCTGTTGAAAAAGCTATGCCTAAGAAAGTTGAAGAGCCAGCTCCTGCAGGTCCAACTCAGGAAGAATTGCTTGCTGAAATCCGTGACTTGTTAAAAAATAAATAATCCGAAAGACAGGTTGAGCCTGTCTTTTTCGTGTTTTAAAAAGGAGAGTTCTAAACTCTCCTTTTCCTATCCTTCATACCCATTGGGGTTATTTGACTGCCAATTCCAAGTATCACGGCACATGTCTTCAATTGATTTTTCTGTTTTCCAATTCAACTCAGACAAAGCTTTGTCTGCATTTGCAAAACAAGTTGCTACATCACCAGGACGACGGTCTACAATTTTATAAGGTATTGTTATGCCGTTGATTTTTTCAAAGGCATGAACCAATTCTAAGACACTTGTACCTTGACCAGATCCTAAGTTGTAAGTATGTACACCTGCAGTGGTCGAAATTTTTTCAAGAGCTTTGATATGACCAAGAGCTAGGTCAATAACATGAATATAATCACGTACACCAGTTCCATCAACTGTGTCATAATCATTACCAAATACGCTTAGTTCCTCACGCTTACCAACAGCAACTTGTGCGATAAACGGCATGAGATTATTAGGAATTCCTGCTGGATCTTCGCCAATCAAGCCTGATTCATGAGCACCAATTGGATTAAAATAACGTAGAAGGGCAATACTCCATTCTTTATCCGCTACTTCTACATCACGTAAAATTTGCTCTAGCATAACTTTTGTGTAACCGTACGGATTAGTTGCACTAGTCGGCATGGTTTCAATCAATGGAGATGGATTGTTAAGACCGTACACTGTTGCACTTGACGAGAAGACAATTTTTTTCACGCCAAATTCAGCCATGACTTCCACCAAAGACAAAGTTGACATGATGTTATTTTCGTAATACATTACAGGTTTAGCTACCGACTCTCCTACTGCCTTGTAACCTGCGAAATGAATGGCAGATTCAATCGTTTCCTGTTCAAATACTTTACGTAAAGCAACTTTATCAGCTACATCAAGTTGATAAAAACCTGGTCGTTTACCTGTAATCTCTTCAATACGGTCCAAAACCAAGATGCTGGAATTGGAAAGATTGTCTACGATAACAACTTCTTTTCCCAACTTTAATAATTCGACAACTGTATGGCTACCAATATAGCCTGCGCCCCCTGTTACCAATATGCTCATAGGAATCTCCTAACTTTACATTATATGTTTATAGTATAAGATACATCAAGAAATTTGTAAACTAAAAATCACATAGACTTAAGCACTAATCAGTAGCTTTTAAGATTATTCAAAACTATTTATCTTAGCTATTCACTCCGCTTTATCAATAGCATCGCGAACTTCCTTAGCATTGAATTTAGCAAAAAGATAGTTACGATCTTGGACAGGGAATCGTTGATCGAGTTGATCCACTGCTCCAACTTCAACAACTCCTTCTGTAATAACATAATCCATAACATGGCCACCGAAACTCAAATCATCCGATATAAAGTGCAAATGATAACCAGCTACACTGACGCCATGAAAAATTTCGGGTGTCCAAATCCCCACAATCGTTCCTGATATATCCGCCACACTGTACTCCGGTTGGTGAGTAGCAACCTCAGCAAATGCAACATCGCTCGTAGATTTGGGAATCATTCGGACATGCATATGGGAAAATCGTCCCTTTATCTTAAGCGATCGAAAGAGATTTTCACCGTCATAATATGATTCGATTCGCTCCTCTAATTGCTTACTAGTCATCTCAAAACGTTGCTTGAAGATGACCTCTGCCTGATGAAAAATGACTGCTGCATACGGAACTTTCATATCTCCAGCCACTTCTACGACTTGTGGTTTTTCACCCGATCCCTTAGCTTGATACGCTTTCCCATCCAGGACAATCAATTCACCATCGATAGAATCCAAAGTTCCAAGACCTAAATCACCATGCTTCAAAAGTTCTTCGACTGTCAAAGAACCACCGTAAAGCCCCGCCATTAAGGCGCCCAAGGTATTATACTGAAATAATTTATTCGCTTCCTTATTCATCTTGCCCATAAAATTCCTGTATATCTAAATCATCTGGCACCAAGTTCAAATAGGCTCCCGCCAGATTTTTTGCCTCTTCCAGACGGCCACAAGCTCGTAAGAGCTGGATATAATCCGATAAAAACTCCGGATTTTCAGCCAAATCTGCCCGCAGGCTTTCAAAAAGCTCTAAAGCTTCCTCATCTTTTTCCAAAGCCTGATAAGCCTTAGCTATATTCCACCGCGCCAAAACGTTGTCCAGCTCCTCATCAAAGAGAGTCACAACTTCGTCAAAACGCTCCTGTTCCAAGTAAAGATTAGATAAGCGTAGACTTACCTCATTAACATCGTCTGCCAAGGACTTGGCTTTTAGCAAGTAATCCTCTGCTCCCGTTTCATCATGCGCCTCATAGGCATACTGAGAAGCCAGTAGTAACAAGGTTGCATCAAATTCATTCTTAGCCAAACCCTTTTGCAAAATTCCAATCGCCTCGTCTAACCTATGTTCTGCATGCAAAGCCTGAGCATAGAGGTACTCGTAGCCCTCAAATTCTGGATTAATAGTATCGAGCTGTTTAAAGTAAAGACTCGATTTCTGATATTCTTCCTGTTCCAATAGCAGAGCTGCCAACTCAAAGACTGTTTGATCATCGTATTCCAACTCCACTGCCTTTTCCAGATACTCCACTGCCACTTCAAACTTACCGAGACTAGCATAAGCCAAACCGATACGCTGGTAGGTCGAAATCCCTGTTAGATCATAAATAGCACGATTATCCAACTGAGCATAAAAAGAAATAGCTTCCTTGAAATGTTCCAATTCCATGTCAATCTCAGCTAGTCCCAGTAGGACAATCGGGTCATCCGATAAGCTAACAGCTTCTAACAATTTCTCTCGTGCTACATCCGCCAAACCTTCAGACTGATAAAGATCAGCTTTAACCAGTAAAGCTTCCAGATAAAAAGGACTATCCTCTGCAATCTCTTCCAGATACCCCATAGCCTCTTCTACTAAGCCATCCTCAATGGCAATTTGAGCCAGTTGAATAGCCAGTTCTGGATTGTTTTCCAGTAAGCGCTCATAAATCGTTTTGGCCTGAGGCAAGAAACCAATTCCTTCCAAATAAGTTGCTAAATCCAGCAAAACTTCTTCAGAATCCTGCTCCAAGGCTCTCTTGAAATATTTATCCGCCTTGACCAAATCTTGCTGCTCCAGACAAACCAACATTTTTTCACTATTGTTCATTCACAACCTCATCTGTTTCTTCATCGTGATAAAGACCACTATATTGTTTGTACCATTCAAAAATTGCTTTAACAACTACTTTGATCGACGCATAAATTGGGATTCCCAGAAGAACTCCTAAAACTCCGTACATCTGACCCGCTGTCAATAAAACGAAGAGTATAGTAATTGGATGAATACTCAAGGAACTTCCAATAATCAATGGTGTAACAAATCGTCCTTCAATAGTCTGCTCAACCATAAAGACAATCAATACCTTGATGAGCATGAACGGCCCCGCTATCAAGCCTAAAATCACCGCAGGAATCATAGCTAAAAATGAGCCTAGATAAGGAATTAAATTAAGAAATCCTGCCAAAATCCCTAAAGCTACTGGATAGCTTAGGCCAATGATTGAAAACATAATCGAGAACATCAAAGCGACAATGATCGCTACCGTCACCTGACCACGAACATAATTTGACAGTTGACTATTGACATCCGTTAACACCTGCCCTACTGACTCTCGCCAATCCGTCGGCAAATACCTGGTCACATGTCCACGTAACTGGTGTCCATCCCTCAAGAGATAAAAGAGAATGAAGGGCATAATCAATATCGCTACAATAATCTGTGAAGCAGTTGAAATCAATTCTCCTGCCCAATTGACAGCATTAGAAGAAAACTTTTGTGCATACGTAACAATCTGATCATTGATTTTATTCAATTGCTCTAAAATAGTAGGTCGGAATTGCTCAAATTGTTCATTTTCCAACAAAGTTGTCACACGGCTCTCAATCTCCTGTATGTAAGTTGGAACATTTTTAGAAAAAGACTCAACCTGTTGCTGAATATTAGGAATAGCAACGGCGATTCCCCAAACTAATAAGAAAGCAATAACAATAAACAAGAAAGAAATTGCTAAAGTCCTTGAAATCCTGCATTTTTCAAGCCAATCAACAATTGGATTTAGCAAGTAATAAAGCAAGCCTGTTAGAATCGTTACAGGGGTAACAATATTAATAAAATCCCCAACTGGTTTAAAGATAAAGCTAACCTTTGTAAACACAAAAATTGTCAGCAAAATCAGCAATGTAACTAAGAAAAAAGTCACCGCTTGATTATTGATAAACCATCGAAACAACCATGACTTTCGAAATGCATTCTTTTGATCGTCCATATCTAACTCCTCATGTCTTTTTTACTATTGTATCATGTTCTCTACTATTTTTGAAAAATCATCTCGGTAGAAAGACAGACTTTTAAAAATTTTTATGCTATAATAAATCTAATTTTTTACATTAAGGAGCCTTCTATGACAGTTTATTTTGGAACCTACACCAAGCGCAGCTCACAGGGTATCTATGCTGCAGATTTTAATCAACAAACTGGCCAGCTCAGCAACCTCCGCCTCGTTGTCCAAGAGCCGAATCCAACTTATTTAGCTTTTGCTAAAGATGGAAGTCTTTATTCAGTTGGTGCAGAGCAAGGACTCGGAGGAATCGCTTCTTTCTCTTCAGATTTATCCCTTCTCAACCATGTTGTCGAAGAAGGAGCTCCACTTTGCTATGTTGCAATAGATGAAGAACGTGAACTAGTCTACGGAGCCAATTACCACAAGGGACAAGTACTAGTCTATAAGCGCCTAACAGATGGTAGTTTAGAATTGGCCGACACAGTGACCCATACAGGATCTGGTCCTCATGAAAATCAGGCCTCACCACATGTCCATTTCACCGACTTAACTCCCGATAAATACTTAGTGACTTGTGATTTAGGAACTGATCAAGTCGTAACTTATACTGTATCTGAGGCTGGAAAGCTTGAAAAATTAGCTAGCTATCATTCCGTAGCAGGTGCTGGACCACGTCACATCGCTTTTCATCCGACTGCTAAGATTGCCTATTTAATTTGCGAACTCAATTCCACTATCGAAGTCCTGATTTATGACGGATTGGGCCACTTCGAGCTCATGCAGACCATCTCTACCCTTCCAAATGACTACACAGGTTTCAACGGTACTGCTGCTATTAGAATTTCCAAGGACGGTCGATTTGTCTATGGCTCTAATCGCGGACACGATTCCATTGCTGTTTACAAAACTCTAGGAGATGCAAGTTTGGAGCTCGTCGAGATTGTCCATACACAGGGACAAACTCCCCGCGACTTCACGCTCAGCTCTGATGAGAAGCATCTCATTGTAGCTCATCAAGACTCTGATAATATAACGGTCTTTGCTCGTGATACAACAACTGGACGCCTGACAGAGATTTCTCATGATTTCCAAGTCCCAGAAGCTGTCTGTGTTACATTATTAACAGACTAATTTCTGGTCAAATTTGATTTATTCTGTTTTAATAACTATATAGGAGGTGATTCATATGAATCCTGTAGATCTTTTTAACCAAATAAAAAAATTGATCGAAAATAAAGATTTTGACGGTGCTAAGCAATTCATCGAAGATAACAAAGATGAGCTCGGCGAATACTTGGACCAAGCAAAACAATTACTTGCCGGATCTGAAGGTGCTAATGGCCTTTTGAATAAGGTAAAAGACTTGTTCTAGAAAACTAGACTGAATTTTCTCAGTCTAGTTTTCTATTTTTTTAGCAGTCTTAATTTCTTGTAAGAAGATACATTTGCAATCACTCATTCCCTATTTTCCTTCTTGGGACCAATCAATTATCTAAAATTTCCTATAAATACGATAAATCTAAAATAGATCAAAAATAGACTACGAGTGCAGTCTATTTTCCATCTATTACTATTTTGATTTCCTTTGGTTTGCCTTTGCTATATTATGGGTGCAAGCGGTGCAACATACGTGGGAATGGAATAGCTTCACGAATGTGTTTTGTACCAGCCACAAAGGTCACCATACGCTCGATACCAATACCGAAACCACCGTGTGGTACAGAACCGTATTTGCGAAGGTCTAGGTAGAATTCGTATTCTGATTTGTCCATACCAAGCTCATCCATCTTAGCTACCAAGGCATCGTAGTTGTCTTCACGCATAGATCCACCGATAATTTCACCATAGCCCTCTGGTGCTAAGAGGTCCGCACAAAGTACACGTTCGGGATTGCCAGGAACTGGTTTCATGTAGAAGGCCTTGAAGCTTGCAGGATAGTTAACAACGAAGGTTGGCACACCAAAGTAGTTTGAGATCCATGTTTCATGTGGAGAACCAAAGTCATCTCCATGCTCGATGTGCTCATAGTCTGTATCTTCGTCTGCTTCATGCTCTTGAAGAAGGCTAATGGCATCATCATAAGAAACACGTTTGAATGGCTCCGCAATGTAGCGTTTCAAAGCATCTACATCACGCTCAAGAGTTTCCAAGGCTTGAGGAGCACGGTCAATAACACCTTGGATTAGGGCTTTAACATACGCTTCTTGCAAATCAAGTGACTCTTCATGGCTGAGGAATGAATACTCCGCATCCATCATCCAGAACTCTGTCAAGTGACGACGTGTTTTTGATTTTTCAGCACGGAAAACCGGACCGAAGTCAAATACACGACCAAGAGCCATCGCACCTGCTTCTAGATAAAGCTGACCTGATTGACTGAGGTAAGCTGGTTGACCAAAGTAGTCTGTTTCAAACAACTCTGTTGAATCTTCAGCAGCATTTCCTGACAAGATTGGGCTATCAAATTTGATGAAACCATTTTTTTCAAAGAACTCATAAGTCGCATAGATAATGGCGTTACGGATTTGCTGGATAGCAACCTGCTTACGTGAACGCAACCAGAGGTGACGGTTGTCCATAAGGAAGTCTGTTCCGTGTTCTTTAGGTGTAATTGGGTAATCTTGTGATTCACCGATGACTTCCAAATCAGTTACATCCAACTCGTAACCAAACTTAGAACGCTCGTCTTCTTTGACAATCCCTGTCACATAGACAGAAGTTTCTTGGCTCAAGCGTTTTGCCACATCAAACTTTTCAGCACCCGCTTCTTCACCGAATTTCTCGATAAAGTTTGGCTTGAAAGCTACTGCTTGAAAGAAAGCTGTACCATCACGCAACTGCAAGAAGGCCAATTTCCCTTTTCCTGACTTGTTGGCAACCCAGGCACCAATGGTCACTTCTTGACCGACATAATCTTTGACTTGGTTGATCGTAATCAATTTTCTAGACATTATTTTTCCTCTTTTTCATTTTTCATAAATGTTTGTAGGCGAGCTACTGCTTCTTTAAGCGTATCCATATCTGTCGCATAACTGAGGCGGATATTTTCAGGAGCTCCAAAACCTGCACCTGTCACCATTGCTACCCCTACTTCTTCTAAGATGGCCGTTGTAAACTCAGTCACATCTGTATAGCCCTTCATTTCCATTGCCTTTTTGACATTTGGGAAAAGATAGAAGGCACCTTCAGGTTTGACCACTTCAAATCCTGGGACTTGAGCTAAGAGTGGATAAATGGTATTAAGCCGTTCTTCAAAGGCCTGACGCATGGTTTCTACTGTATCTTGCGGACCAGTAAAGGCTTCAATAGCTGCGTACTGAGCAACTGTTGTCAGATTAGAGGTTGTTTGACCGACAATCTTGCTCATGGCCGCAATAATCTCAGGATTTCCAACCGCAAAACCAACCCGCCAACCAGTCATAGCGTAGGCTTTGGCCACCCCATTGATGACAATGGTCTGCTGACGAATGCTTTCTGAAATACTTGAAATCGGTGTAAAGGTATTGCCATTATAGACCAAGCGACCGTAAATATCGTCTGCTAAGATGAGAATATCATGCTCTACAGCCCAGTTTCCGATTGCTTCCAACTCTTCGCGATTGTAAATCATACCTGTCGGATTAGACGGAGTATTGAGCAAGAGCACCTTGGTCTTATCTGTCCGAGCTGCTTCAAGCTGTTCAACCCTTACTTTAAAGTTGTGTTCTTCTGTAGCAGTGACAAAAACAGGCACTCCTTCATTCATCTTAATCTGGTCGGCATATGAAACCCAGTAAGGTGTTGGGATAATCACTTCATCACCTGGATTGATAACCGCTGCAAAGAAAGCATAAAGAATAAACTTAGCTCCTGTACCAACCACAACTTGATTGCGCTCAATCGAGTAGCCATAAAAATTCTCAAAGTAAGTATTAACTGCATCTTTTAACTCTGGAAGACCAGATGCCACTGTGTAAAAGCTTGCTTTACCATTTTCAATAGACTTGATGGCTGCTTCTTGGATATTTTTCGGTGTAACAAAATCTGGTTCACCAAGGGTTAACTCCAAAATATCACGACCCTCTGCTTTTAAGGCTTTAGCACGCGCACCTGCAGCTAAGGTTACACTCTCTTCCATCTCTAAGACACGTTTCGATAATTTGCTCATAAGCCCTCCTTCTTGATAAACGCTCCTGTTTCGAAATTTACTAAATAATATGCCGTTCCAGATTTAACTTCCCAAATTGGTTGATTATCCGAAAAACCTAAAATTATTCGATCTACTACTGATGCCCCATTTTCTTGAGCAATTTGCCCAGCCTCTTCCTTTGATATTCCACCATTAGTAGGATAGATACGAATTTCTGAGGAACTCTCAGGGATTAAGACCCAAACTTCTTCCTTTTCGGCTGTTTCACCCAACACAGAATAATAAGTCTCAAATCCATTGTAAATCGTTACGTCTTCGATTGTGGTTAGGTTTGCATAAGTTTTGGCAATCTTCTCTGCCTTATTATTAGCTTCCAAAAATGGACGAGCAGCATTCTCTAAGAAATACAAACTAGAAAAGACTACTACTGAAAGTAGCACAAAACTCCCAATTAGATATTGATTTAAGGGGGTAAGAATAGATTGCCGTCTGTTTCTACGAGATTTTTCCATAATGGTATTATTATACTACAAACTAAACATTATGGCTATTGATACTCGTAATTTTCTTGTTAAAAGACTACGATTACTTGTCACAAAAACTAATTATTGATAAAATAGAGCTATGAAGAAAATAGATGAATCCTTAGAAATGCATCGTGATGCTTTACATTGCTTGGTCGTTTTTCGTCGGGCTGAAAATACCATTGTTAAACAAGAAATGGAAACTATTAAAAAATATAATCTGACCCCCAGTCAATTTGGTGTGTTAGAAGCGCTCTATAACAAAGGCGATTTACGTATTCAAGATTTGATTGACAAGTTACTCAGCACCTCTGGAAATATGACCGTTGTCATTCGCAATATGATTCGTGATGGCTATATTACTAAAGTTCCCGACTGTACTGACCGACGTGCTTCCCGAATCAGTTTGACTTCTGTTGGTCGCGAAACTATTGAAAAAATATTGCCTGAGCACTACGATAATATTGGTAAAATTTTTTCCATACTATCTCAAGAAGAGCAAATAGCCTTAGCAGATTTATTAAAGAAGTTCAAAAATGCTCAATAAAGCACTTCAAACTTAAAAATTTTCTATACTTAAAATCCCCCAAGAAACTAGATGTTACATCTAATATTTTTGGGGGATTAATTGTATTCTAATGTATAAACTTCATAAAGAATAGGGTCCACTCCTACTTTGATTTTTCCCTTACAAAGACAATTTTATGTAATTGAGACAAATGTTCCGCGTAGTGAAAACCATCAAATTCCAAATTTATGAGTTCATTTAAATCAGTTATCTGTTCTTGAGCCATGAGAGAAACAAGGCGACCTCTGCCTTTCTTAGATATGGTTGAATGAACTTTATACTGTCCATTCTTTTCCTCCATAAATACAATCCGAACCAATTTCTTTTGAATTCTCGGTGAAAAAACTTGCTCAAACTCCGAAGACAAAAGAGAAATAAGCAATTCATCCTCTTCTACAAGACTATCATACTGCTCTCGCCAGTACTGTTTTAAGGATTTCCCTTCAATCTCTAGATTACCTTGAAAATCTAAACGATGGGGGGAAATGAGTTCAAATGGAGAAATCAAACCATACAATCCCGTAGCGATACGTACATGTTCGGCTAGATACGCCTCTTCAGGGCCAGTCAAGTCATAACGATTCATATAACGATACATGAGACCATCGTATAGCTTAAAAGCAGGATAAGATTTAGCTTGTCCCTGTTGAATCCGCTCCCATCTATCCGCTTCTAATTGCGCTCTCTCTTCACTCATTTTATAGAAATTTGCTAAGTCAGCTGTGGAAAGACTTGCTAGTCGCATCCCTACTGGCTGACTATAAGCTGACAAAGGAGAAAAAGGCTGATTATCTAGATTAGTATTCAATTCTTTAGCATTTGGAAGGAATATTTTCATATAACTAGTATACCATATGAAAGTATTTTTATACTTTTTTATATTTCAACCAAAGTTGTTCACGTACCTCCATTATCCACTAAGCTCTTGCCTTCTCACTCTATTTAAGCTACAATAAAAAAAACTGTATGGGGACAGCTAATGACAATTTATCAGACTATTGTACAAGATATCCTGACAGGCATCGAACGCCAAGACTATAAACGCGGACAAAAACTACCATCTATCCGTCAATTGAGCCAAATCTACCAGTGTAGCAAGGATACTGTTCAAAAGGCTCTCAAAGAACTTACATATCAGCATCGCATCTATGCTGTAGAAAAGAGCGGTTACTACGTTTTAGATGACCCAGATTTTCAAAATAAAAGTTTGGACTTAAATCCTGAAGATTTCCAACAACTACCTTACAAAGATTTCCAGACTTGTCTAAGTGAGACTTTGGTTGGTCGAGAAAACTATCTTTTCAATTACTATCACCAACAAGAAGGATTAGAAGAATTGATTGAATCCTTACAAAGATTGCTGGCTGATTACCATGTCTATACAAAAAAAGACCAGCTAGTAATAACTGCAGGTAGCCAGCAGGCTCTGTATATTCTCAGTCAAATAGACTTTGGTCCTAATCGCACAGAAATCTTGCTAGAAACTCCTACCTACCACCGTATGTATGATTTGGTAGAAAAACAAGGACTTCCGTATCAAACGATCGAGCGCACACTAGCGGGGATTGATTTAGATGAGCTAGAACGAATTTTTCAGACAGGTAAAATCAAATTTTTCTATACGATTCCACGATTACACAATCCTCTAGGAACTAGCTATAATACAGATACTTTAAAAAAAATTGTGGAATTAGCAGCTCGATACCACGTTTATCTGGTAGAAGATGATTATCTAGCAGATTTTGATAAACAAAAAGCACTGCCACTACATTATCTAGACACAGATGACTTAGTTATCTATATCAAATCCTTTACTCCCACTCTATTCCCTGCTTTGCGATTAGGTGGAATTTCTCTCCCCGCCCAGCTACAAGAGAACTTTTTACAATACAAAAGTCTGATTGATTACGATACAAATCTAATTATGCAAAAAGCTTTATCTCTCTACATCGACAATGGTATGTTTGCAAGAAACAATCAGCACTTGTACGACTTGGCTAATCAGACTGAACAAAATATACTGGAAATTGTAAAACAGGAAGCACTTGATTTTCCATATCAAGTGACAAGGAATCAACTAACCATCGAGCTACCACTCAACTCTCTAACTGCTCCAATCAAACACAATGAATTGGGAGCTCTGATAATTGAAGGCCTTTCTAACTATTACTTGCAAATGACTTTCGACAGAAGCTTGGCAGAACGATTGGGACAATTGATAAAATTGATAACAAAACATCCCTAGCTTTTTACCAGTCTATCTTTCCTCCAATCGCCTCAACTTGCTCCAGACCACCTAAATCGTAAACATGTTGAAAGCCTGATTGTCGAAAAAGTTTCACAGACTTATCAGAACACATGCTAGTTTTACAATACACATAAATTGGAGTTTCTTTATCTAAATCAGGAAGCTTCCCCAATTCCAAGTTCATCAAAGGAATATTTTCAGAAAATTCAACATGCCCTAGCTGATAACTGACCGCATCACGGGCATCATAAAGCTTGGCACCATTTGCTACCGCATCTCTCACTTCCTGGTAATCAATCTGATAACGTCTTGCATCCACGCCTGCCTTACTCCAATCAACTGCTTGATGATACTGATTGTTTATCCTCCCCTCCTGTAATATTTCTTCGCTAGGCTCCTGCCTTAAAAACCAGATAAAGACACTCAAACCCAGAATAATAAACAATAAAATCAATCCATACTTTTTCATTTAATAACCTCAAAAACAGGTTGGCTGAGCCGACCTGTTTTATCATTTTAAATTTCATAGCCCATAAGTAGACCGCCCTCTTCAGCATAAAATGAACACAGTCCAGATGTTGCAACTAAATCAATAACTACTTTAGGAAAATGCTCTTTAACTAACTCTGAAAATTGTTGACAAAATTTCTCATTATTGCGGTGAGCAATAATAATACGTCCACCCTTGTAACCTGCTTTTTTCAGTTCTTCCCAAGCAGCTTTAACGGCTTTCTTATGGCCTCTCGCTCTCTGAAGCAACTCCAATTTTCCCTCTGGGCTGGCTTCTCCAACCATGCGGATATTGAGAAGGCCAACAACTGTTCCGAGTAGCTTACTTAAACGACCATTTTTCACTAAATTATCTACTTTTTCAAGAACAAAAAGAAGTTTCGTTTTCTGTTGATAAGCAGTTATCTCTTCTACAACCGTCGCAAAGGACTTCCCATCCCCAATCAATTGATTAATTTTCTCAACAAGAAGATCCATTTCCCCCCCTGCTGAAAGACTATCAATTAGATGGATATTCATATCTGGATGCTCCTCTAAATACATTTCCCGTGCCACTCTGGCACTATTAAAACTACCTGACAGGCTTCCAGTTATAGTGACTACAATGATATTTTCAGCACCTTCAAAAGCTAATGTATAAGCCTGCGGACTAGGGCAAGCAGAACCAGCTGCCATCGACGATTGATACATATCCGACATCATCTTGTCTATATCCAAATCCGGTCCATCTACAAATGTCTCTTCTCCTACTTGTATTGTCAGCGGAACATTCACAAATTCTGTATTAGGAGCTAACTGAGGCATATAAAAGAGGTCACAACCTGAATCTGCAATAATTTTCCATTTGACCATGCAATTTCCAACTTTCTGATTCTTTTCGTTTTTACTTTTTTATTTGACAAGCAAAGTATCTTACTCTACAATTATACCATGAAAGCATTTCATCTGAAAGCATTTTCCATCCGATGTAACAGAAAGGAAGTCTATGGAACCACGTAAGATTCATCCTAAATCTCTAAAAAATCTCAGCCAATCAAACAAAGAAATGAATCAATTAACCAGAGAATCCATTGAGACTGCTCTGCTATTTCTCCTAGAAAAAAAAGATTTAAAGCAGATTTCTGTTTCAGAACTAGCTCGAAAGGCTGGTGTATCACGAAACGCCTTTTATCGCAACTATAAATCTAAGGAAGAGATATTAGAGGCCTATTACGAAAGAACTTCAGAACAATGGAAGAAAAAATGGCAACGAGTTCAAGACAAAGTTCAAAGAGAGGGAGTTCAACAGAGTTTTGTGGACTTCATTCAACAGCAACGGACCAATGTCGAAAATAGTAAAACACTGATCAATGTCAGTCAATGGATAAAAGAAAAGACAAAACGTGATTAATCAGTAGAGTTACTAGTTGATTGCAGAACAAATTACTAGTCTAAATACAAGCTAAATATGATGAGCCTCGGGTAACAAAAATCCTGGCTCTTTTTTAATGTGCTTCTGTCAAATTTTCCAAAAAATAATCTACATCTAAATAAGTCAATTTCTTATGGCTATAGCAAATTCTCTTTTCCTCCCTCAATTGTTTCAAAACATGACTAGCCGTTTCTCGAGTCGTGGCTGCCAAGCGAGAGATTTCTTGAATATGAATATCAAAAGGTAAAGTTTCTAGTTGTTCCCTTTGGCAAATATCCCAATACAGGAGCGCTAATATCTGTACAACTCGTTCACTTGCTTTTGAAATCATCGCATTACGGAGTCGTAATTCCTGAAATTTCAAAATCTTTGATAGCTTGCGACTGATATAAACCAGTTGGGCAGGATTTTTTCGTGCCACTTCCTCATACAAAGCCATTGGCACAATAAAATACTCTAAGTCTGTCGTTGCAATAGCTGTATAATGATAGTAGGGATTGTAAAAAATATCCCCAAATGGAAATGCACCTCCCTCTCGAATATAATCCAGATAGGAATAGGTGTCCGTCTCATCATACTGCTCAATTCTAGCATAACCTTTTAATAAGACAAATAAGTATTCCCGCTTATCACCAGCATAGAAAAAAATTTGCCCCTTTGGAATTTTTCGAAAACGAATTTCCCTTGCCAACTGATCAAAATCTTCAACCGGTAGGCAGGAAAATGATGGATGTTTTTTCAAGAATTGGTAATGTTCCTTGTTTATCATAAGCACTTCTCCAGATTGATGATACTAACAATAGTATAGCAAAATTCTATATTTTTTGGAAGCGGTATCATTTTTGTTGTAAAAAAATAATTGAATCTGCTTTTTCCTATCGAATTTTTCTTTGCTTGCAGATAAAGGACTGTAAGAGAGAGCAGATAATAACTAGAAGAGCGCATAACAAACGCATGTCACCTCCTATTTTAAACAAAGATTGCTTAGGAGTTTCTTGACCTAGAGTTCGAGAGGAATTTGCACTACTGTTTATTACCATTTGTAAACATTCTAGGTCAATTGTCTTACCGATTCTGTCACGCTGACAATGATTAGCGTAGAGTTAAGAACACAGGCATCGAGAATCTTAGTTTTGACAACAGTATTCGCAACAGGCAACATTCACAAAAATCGATTGTCCGTTGGAACCTATCTACGGAATGCCGTCACTATTCATCCGCTGAACAGTGTAGTTCGAGCGTTTGCCCCCGTATCCAGTCCAACTACGTATTCTTGTATAAGTCATTGAATAAAATATCATCAACTTAGTACTTGACAAGTTTATTGTAACATTACTTTCTTCAACGTTTAACCAAAATCTTCCAAGATGTGCTTCTTTATTATTTATGGGAAAAATTCTAATAAAAAATCCTAGCTCAGAAACAAGCTAGGATTCCTATTTATACAAACAGTTTCTTCGAAAAATTAATTGTTAAGAGCTTCTTTATATAGCTCATCAACTTTATTCCAGTTGATAATTTCAAAGAAGGCTTTGATATAGTTTGGACGGACATTGCGATAGTTAAGGTAGTATGCATGCTCCCAAACATCCAATGCCAAGATTGGTTTCAAACCTTGCATAATTGGTGTGTCTTGGTTCGCAGTTGAAATGACTTCTAACTTGCCTTCTTTATTAACAACCAAGAAAGCCCAGCCTGAGCCAAAACGTGTTGTTGCTGCTGCTGTAAAAGCATCTTTGAAGGCATCAAATGAACCAAAGGTCGCATCAATGTCTGCCGCTAATTCAGCAGGTACTTCTGTTTTTTCTGGAGAAAGTAATTCCCAGAACAGAGCGTGGTTAAGGTGACCACCACCATTATTAATCAATGCTTGACGGATGTCCGCTGGAATATTGTCCACATCTGATAAGAGTGCTACCAAGTCTTCACCAATTTCAGGGTGTTTTTCAAGAGCAGCATTGGCATTTGCAACATAGGTCGCATGGTGCTTATCATGGTGTAATGTCATTGTCTCCGCATCAATGTGTGGCTCCAAGGCATCATATGCGTACGGTAATTCTGGTAAAATAATTGCCATTTCTTTTTCTCCTATACCTATTTGATATCTTTAGTTTACTCTACTGAAAGTGTTTTTTCAATTTTTTTGTCTGAGAATTATGAGGTTGCGATTTTCAATAAAGCCAAATCAAACAGATAATCTTTATCAAATTGACCTGTCTTAATCTTAAAGTCTGTTTCTATTAATAATCTCACCACTTTTTTTAAAAATCCAATAGATAAATTCCGAGAATCTCTTAGGGCAAATTTTACTTGGTAGGGATTTACCTTACGACCAGTTGCTTCCGATAATGCTACAACAATTTGCTGTTCTCCCTTACCTTGCTCTTTTAATAGTTGCACCTGCAAATAAGTTCGAAATTGGGTCAACATGATAGCAATGAGCTTAATTTCATCTTCTCCTTGTAACCGTAGATCACGAACAAGATTTCGGGCTTCATCCATGTTAGAACGTAGGACTAATTGAGTCAAATCAAAGATATTGTCCTGCAAGGTTTTGGGAATAGCCAACTTTATATCTGCTACAGTAATCGTATTTGTCCCTTTAAAAGATTTAAGAAACTGTAAATTTTTCGTTAGTTCTGAAAAATCAAAATTCGACTTATTGAGTAGATGTTCGAAGGCACTCGACTCCAGGTTTAAATCTAGATTTTTTATCTGTCTATGGAAATAAGTCCGTAAATCCGCCTCCTTGAGGGGATTCGCTTCTAAAACCAAACCATCCCGCTTGAGAATTTTGACCAGACGGCGCTTGCTATCCAGTTTACCTCTTGCTAGAATAACCAAACGCGTTGTTTCCACTGGATTCTCTAGATACTGTTCAAATTTTTTGAGTTCCTCATCGCCTAAATAACGCTTTTTATCTGTAGTAATATCTGAAAAATAGTCCAAAATAACAATCTTTTCATCCGCAAAAAAAGGAAGGGATACCATGTCAAGCTCTATTTGTGCATAGTCTGACTCAGATAAATCAAAGTATGTGTAACTTAGGTCAGCTACATCAAAATCAATTACCTCTAACAGTTTATCTCTTGCCACCTGATATTGTCCCACATCCTCGCCTGACAACACTGTCAACAGACCAAGTTTGTCCTTGCTCAGTGTTTCAATTTGGTCGATTATTGTCATTATTATTTCTCCCTTCTTTTTCGGTACCATAACCACATAAGTACTATAGCAAAGAGCATTAACGCACTGACTGTTCCAACAAGATACAAATTCTTCTCCTTAGAAGGCACCGATTTGACGGCTACTTTTCTCTCTACCAGAGACACTCCGTAACTAGGATCGATAGTTAGAGCTAGACCAAGCGTCGAGTTTCTAATTTCAAGTGCGGTGTCCTCTCCTTCTTGTGCCAAGCCATACAAGTCATTCGCAACTTCAATAGTTTCACCGTTTACTTCTACTTGTCCCTTGCTTACCAGCACCTGTCGGCTATAATGACTAAAGATATTCTCCAACAAAGCATTAGTAAAGTAATGACGAATATACTCACCATTTTCATTATCCCATTGACTAGCCCCAAAGATAACACAAATCAATCGCAAGTCACCACGTTTTGCCGTTACAATCGTATTATAGTCCGCTGTAGGACTGGAGCCTGTTTTTAAGCCATCTACTCCCTCTATTCCTGTCTCTGCATCGCCAGAAAGTGAATGATTAGCTGAGGTCAAGACCTGCTCAGAATCTGTCCCCTGCATGATGGTCACTGAACTTTGACTCGTAAAGGTCAAAATCTCTGGGTATTCTTTTAATAAATAGTAGGTCAGTATGGCCATATCCTTCGCTGTCGAGGTGCTAGGAACTGTTGGGTCAAATCCTTCTGGCTGATAGTATCCATTAAATGACTCCGCTGTTGCTCCGGTGGCATTTGTAAAATTCGTCTGGGGCATACCTAAATCCTGTGCCGTCTGATTCATCAAATTCAAAAATGAACTATCTCCACCTGTATGGATTGCATGTGCCAACATCAACGTCGCACTATTTGAAGACTGAATCATTGTCATGGACAGTAAATCTCTAACAGTATAGCGAACACCTGCTACAATTCGACTATTACTCAAAGCATAGATATCAGAAATAGCTTGGTCTGTTTCATTTGCTGTTACTTCTGTATCCAAGCTAATTGTCCCATTCGAAATCGCTTGAAAAGTTAGATAAGCAACCATTACTTTGGCTGTACTTGCGGGATCATGCGCTATCTCACTACCGAAATCATATACAATTTGACCAGTGTCCGCATCAATCACAATCGCTCCAGTAGGAGTATCTTCTGCCGTTACCGTATAACCAGCAGCCTGGGTAATCGCTAGCAAATCTTCTTGAGCAAAAATCGTATTACTTGTTACCAAGCTACAAAATACTACCAAAGATAGCAAAAACTTCTTCATCATTCTCTTCATTTTATAACTCATACAAACATCTCTTTCCAAACACTTTCTTATTTTAACATAAAATAGTACATTTCACTGTTGAAAACAGAAGCCTCCAATAGAAGAATTTCACACCTCACTAACTCTAGAAAATAGTCTCCGTCTACCTGCCATCAAAATAAATTTTTCTATTAAAACAAAAAAGAAGCCAACAAAGCTTCTTTTTAAGGAGATTATGAAAAATATTTAGGATTGATTATAGTATAACCTAATCTCATCCTTCCCTCATCAGTCTTGGGACTGATTTTTTTCTTTATTGGCGAAGTATTCTCGGACAATTGGTGCTACCTTGGTACCGTAAAGCTCGATAGCACGGAGGACATCTTCATGGGGCATAGAGCCGATTGGTAAGTGGAGGAAGAAGCGGTCCAAGTCCAAGGTTTCAATGGTCTGAATCATCTTCTTGGCCACGTGTTCTGGATCACCGACGATGGTTGCCCCTTCGTCTGTCAGGGAGTAGAGATATTGCGCCTTGGTCATCTCGCTCCAATGCGGGCGATCTTTGGCAATATTGTCTGTCAAGACCTTGGTTGGATGGTAATACTCCTCCACTGCCTTGTCGTGATCATCTGCAATCCAGCCCCAAGAATGAGCCGCTACCTTGATTTTCTCTACTGAATGGCCAGAGTTGCGGGCTACCTTGCGGTAGGCATCTGCCAGCGGTTTAAAGCGTTTAGCGGCTGTTCCAATCACCGCATAGACGATTGGCAGACCTTTCTTGGCAATCTTAATGGTGGACTCTACATTGCCCCCTGTCGCCACCCAGATTGGAAAATCTTCCTGAACAGGACGCGGATAGACGGGTTTGTTATCGACAGACTGAGTAAACGTCCCTTCCCACTTGAGATTAGTTTCCTTGTCGATTTCCAAAAGCATATCTAGCTTTTCATCGAACAACTCCTCATAGTTGGCCAAGTCATAGCCAAACAAAGGGAAGGACTCCGTAAAGGAACCACGACCCGCCATGATTTCCGCTCTGCCATTTGACAAAGCATCAATGGTGGTGTACTGCTGATAGAGCCTTACAGGGTCCATGGAGGAAAGGATTGAAACTGCTGATGTTAGCTTGATATGCTTGGTATTGACGGCACCAGCTGCCAGCACAATCTCAGGTGCAGAAACCGCAAAATCTTCACGGTGATGTTCCCCAATCCCATAGACATCAAGCCCCACCGCATCTGCTAGCTCGATCTCTTTGACCAGCTGACGGATCCGCTCGTCGTGGCTGTATGTTTCCCCTGTCTTTTCAAGAGGGGTTGTTTCTCCAAATGTTGAAATGCCTAATTCTACCATGATGTTTTCTCCTTTGGTATTTTTATTGTAAGGATGATTGTATTTTATCTTTAATTAGTGATACAGTCAAAGAGTTTGCTCACAAGAAAAAACGACTAGGAAAACCTAATCGTTTGGGAGTGTTCTAGTCTTTTAGTTTGCTTTTAGTACTAGTCCCAACTAGCTGGGGGACAGTTGGAGCTTGGAGATAAAACTTGCGAAGCAGGTTACTTCTGCAAGGTACGGCACAACGAGTTCTCTAATAATTAAATTATTTGAAGTCGGAAATAAGGAAACGGAGTCTCCTCATAAGCCGCGGTAATAAAAGATAAACTAAATGTCCTTATTCGTAACGTAGTGCTTCGATTGGGTCCAACTTAGAAGCCTTGCTTGCTGGAAGGACACCGAAGACAACACCTACAAGGGCTGAGAAGGCAAGACTACCAAGGACGACTGGTATGGAGACTTCTGCTACCATGTCTGCTCCCATCAACTGCCCTGCATTGATAGCAAAGACCGCTCCTTGAGCAATCATTAAACCAATAGCACCACCCAGAGTTGTCAAGACCATAGCTTCAATCAAGAATTGTAAAAGAATATTGCCACGGGTTGCTCCCAGTGCCTTACGCAGACCGATTTCGCGGGTCCGCTCTGTAACGGATACCAACATAATATTCATAACACCGATGCCACCAACTAAAAGAGAGATACCAGCAACGGCACCAATAAATATGGTCACCCCGCTCATCTGGCTTCTAAACTGTTCTAGCATAGCTGACATATCAAAGATAGCATAGCGAGCTTCTTGCAAACCAGTTTCTTTCGTCAGATAATCTGCTGCTGCTTGACCAACCTCGGCTGCACGCGCGACATCTTCTACGTGAACATAGAGGGTACTATTTTCTTTCATCCCCATTTCAGCAGCTAGTTGGGTATTGGTCATCACCGCATTTCCACCTGAGTTCATTCCATACATGGCTGAACCAGCTTGCGGATCCTTGTAAATCCCTACAACTAGGTAGGAATTTTGGTTGATACTAACCGTCTGATTGAGAGCCGCTTCCATGGTACCAAATAGTTTTTCTGCCAAATTAACATCCAGCATAATAATCCGTGCAAAACGACTGTAATCTGTTTGTGTGAATTTACGACCAGCTAAAATATCAAATTGTTTCACATCAAAGAAGGATTGGCTGACACCATTGATGCTGACATTCTCTGCCTTTTTATTGCCGAAAGAAATTTCAGCCATATTGCTAATACTGATATAGTAGTTAGAGACACCATCAATTTCTAGCAAGCCTTGTAGCATGGCATGAGTCAAGTCAGGCTCTTCTTCCATCGACATTTCCCCGCCAGTTGTATAGAAAAAGCCACCACTATTGACTTCCTCTTCTCCAAAAATCGGGGAAAAGTAGACCTGTACATTGTCCTGATCACCAGCCAGAGATTTTTCAATACTCTTACTCATCCCATTTCCCATAGCAACAATAATAACGACAGAAGCTACACCAATGATAATACCCAGCATGGTCAAGAGGGAACGCATCTTATGGGCGAGGATTGATTTGAGAGCAAATTTCCAATTTTCCATTTACACTCCCTCCTTTCGACTGTCTTCTGTAATGACTCCATCCCGTAGGACGATTTTCCGAGTGGCATAGGCTGCGATTTCTGGCTCATGCGTGACCATGATAATGGTTTTTCCCTCTTTGTTAAGGGCTGTTAGCAGGTCCATAATCTGCTCACCTGTCTTGGTATCCAAGGCACCTGTCGGCTCGTCTGCCAAGATGATAGACGGACTGTTTACCAGGGCACGGGCAATGGCCACCCGCTGTTTCTGTCCACCTGATAATTCAGACGGTATGTGTTCCATACGGTCCGCCAGCTCAACCTTTTCTAAAAATTGTTTGGCTAAGCCCTTGCGTTTTCCTGCGGGAACTCCGGCATAAATCAAGGGCAACTCTACATTTTGAAGGGCATTTAATTTTGCCAAGAGGAAGAATTGCTGGAAGACAAAGCCTATCTGGTTATTGCGGACCTGTGCCAGTTTTTTCTCAGACAGCTGACTAACTTCGGTGTCTTCGAGAAGGTATTCTCCTGAGCTAGAACGATCCAGCAGGCCGATGATGTTCATTAAGGTTGATTTACCCGATCCTGACGGTCCCATAATGGCTACAAATTCACCTTCTTGAACTTCCAAGCTGACATCTTTCAAGACACGCAGTTCTTGGTCACCATTTTTGTAGCTTTTGTTAATGTCGGTTAGCTTAATTAACTGTTTCGTCATAGGCTTCAACCTCTTTTCCATCTTCCAAGCTGTCATTTGGAATGGAGATTACTTGGTCTCCTGCGGTTAAACCTCCAGTTACTTCCTGATTGATAGCATCTGCATTTCCAAGTGTGACTTCAACTTTCTTAGCTTTTCCATCAACAATGGTCCACACATAGGTCTTGTCCTCTTCTGGCACCACAGCAGTTAGAGGGATGAGGATTGATGTGCTAGTATTAACCACTTCAATATTCACTGAGAAACCTTGTTTCAATTCACCAACCTCACTAGTAATTGCCACTTTAAATGGATATTTAGCGCCTGAATTATTTCCACCTGTAGCAGTTGCAGAAGACGCCTGATCTCCTTCTGGATAATTGGAAATGTAAGTAATTTTTCCTGTCCAAACTTTATCAGGATAAACTTTCGAAGTTATCTTTACTTCCTGATCTACTGAAAGGTTCGCAAGGTCATATTCTGTCAAAGTACCAGAAATTTGTAAGCTTCCTTGATTCACTACATGCACAATAGTCTGATTTGTACTAGTATTTGATTTTGATACAGATTTATTGATTTCCACAACAGTACCTGCAACCGTACTGGTTACAGTCGCTTCATTAAGAGCTGTAGCTGCCTTATCTACAGCAGCTTGCGCATCTGCATATGAATCGTTCAAATCTTGCAATTGCGCATTGAGACTACGTTGTGCACTTGCTGTTGCTGAACTATCTGTTGCTTCATCACCTGTTAATTCAACCGTTTGACCATTAGTGCGAAGATCATAAATCTGACGCCCTACTTTATCACGCGCACGAATAGCACTATCATATGTCGCTTGTAATTCTGCTGTATCATACTGAACCAGTGGCGTTCCTACTTGTACTTGATCTCCTTGATTCACTAGAACCGCATTCAAATCCCCTTTAGAACCATCATAGTAAACGTACTGTTCTTCCGCTGCTGACACAGTTCCAGATAGCAAGGTTGAGGAGGCGATAGAGCCTTCCTTGACAACAGTGTAGCTCAACGACTGGTCCACTGTTTCTTTTGAGGAAGTAGACGTGCTACCCCCAAGATACAGAGCTCCACCTATCAAGGCAATTGCTGCTACACTCAAACCTGAAAATAAAGCAATCTTAGCTTTTTTTGTCTTTAACATACCAACTCTCCTTTTAAAAAATCTTAATGAGCTTTCACTCTTGTGTTAGATATATAATACATCAACACACCAAAAAATGCAAGCACTTTTATAAAATAATTGTAACTTATTTTACAAAAAGAAGGAAGTACTCCAGCCTTACAAGATACTTACAGTTTTGTAAGAATGCCGTAGCAGATTTTTGCAGATACACTTTAAAAACGATACAATATGGCTAAAACAATAAGGAGTTAGATCGTATGAAGAAATTTGATTTGATTACAATCGGCGGGGGTAGCGGAGGTATTGCTACTGCTAATCGTGCTGCTAGCTATGGCGCAAAAGTAGCGGTAATAGAAGGAAAACTCCTCGGAGGTACCTGCGTCAATGTTGGCTGTGTTCCAAAAAAAATTATGTGGTATGGTGCATCCGTCGCAGAAGTTTTTCAGCACTACGGTGGAGAATACGGATTTACTACAAATGGGGTTCATTTTGACTTTTCTGTTTTAAAAAAACACCGAGACGCCTATATTCAACGGTCACGTACATCCTACGAAAACACTTTTGCTAAAAATGGTGTGGAAGTTATTGAAGGATATGCTCGTTTTATTAATTCTCATACTATTGAAGTAAATGGTGAACAGTTGGAAGCTGACCATATTGTTATTGCTACCGGAGCACAACCCGTCATTCCAAATATCCCAGGAAAGAACTTAGGCCTAACCTCAGACGATGTCTTTTCCTGGGAGGAACTTCCTTCTTCTGTCGCCATCATTGGAGCTGGCTATATTGCTGTGGAATTAGCTGGTGTTCTACACCAACTAGGTGTACAAACTGATCTCTTTGTTCGTAAAGACCGCCCTTTACGGAATTTCGACCCTTATATTACAGATGCTCTTATGGAAGAGATGAAACGTACAAATCTTCCTTTACATACCCATAAGATTCCTAGTCGATTGGAGAAAACAGACGAAGGCCATATTTGTATAACCTTCGAAGACGGTAGTTCACACACTGCTGAAACCTTAATCTGGGCTATTGGACGAAAGCCTCAAACATCAAGCTTAGATATTGAAAAGGCTGGAATTGACTTAACTTCTTCAGGCCATATTGCGGTCAACGCTTATCAAGAAACTTCTGCTCCTGGCGTTTATGCCTTGGGAGATGTTACAGGAGAAAAAGAATTAACCCCTGTAGCCATCAAAGCTGGTCGCCAGCTGGCAGAACGTCTGTTCAATAGCAAACCAAATGCAAAAATGGACTACTCCGTCATTCCCACTGTAGTCTTCTCCCACCCAGCCATCGGCACTGTCGGTCTGACTCAAGAAGAAGCTGAAAAAACTTATGGTTTAGATCAAGTTAAGACTTATACTTCCAGCTTTACCTCCATGTACACTGCTCTTGCTAGCAATAGACAGGCTGCAAAATTCAAATTGATAACAGCCGGTCCAGACGAGACAGTTGTTGGCCTTCATGGGATTGGCTACGGAGTTGATGAGATGATTCAAGGATTTGCTGTTGCGATAAAGATGGGAGCAACCAAGGCAGATTTTGATGCTACCGTAGCCATTCACCCGACAGGATCTGAAGAGTTTGTTACTATGCGGTAATCAAAAAATAGTCCTCGTTTAGACGGGGACTATTTTTTTGATTGTACGGTATCAACCATAGCTTGCGCTAATAGCGCATATCCTTGAAAACCAAAATGCAGGCCATCATCAAGGCTTCCCTCCAGCAAGACCTCTATTGGAAGTTGACTAGACTCAAACACTTCCACAAGGGAAATAAAATCTGAACCAAATTCCAAAGCGATTTGTCTTAAACGCTGCTCGTAGCTTTGAACCAACCGATTTGTCCGATAAAACTGCTTATCTTGGTCTACAGGTGGAGGACTGATTAAGCAGATTTTTTCCACTAAACAGGCTTGATTTAAGTAGGTGAGAATTTCTTTCACATTTTCTTCGAATTCTGGTAAAGGAATCTGTTGATTCGTTGCTAAATCATTGCTGCCAACCATAACAAAAACAACATCATAACTTTGTAATTCAATTTTTCGAAGTTGCTGCAAAAGACAGCCACTCGTTGCACCAGAAATGGATACATTTTGAAAAGTCCAGGACGGATGTATCACTTCAAGCGACCATTCAATATGTGGTTTATTTTTCCCTTCCTTACGTACAAAATGACTGTCCCCTAAGAGTAGTACTTTCATTTGAATTCCTTTCTATTTTTCTAATAGTAGTAGTGCAGACGCGTTATCCAAAACCAGATGCGTAATGTAATCTTTTTTTAATAGAGCTAATAGAGCAGGCAGGCGCTTTTTAGAAGGAAGAATGGTAATGACAGTCGGTACTTTTTCTAATAAATCCAATGGAATTGCAACCGTTCGACGATTTACAGTTGTTTTTAATTCATCACCTTCACTGTCAAAAAATCGTCCGCAAAGATCCCCGACAGCTTCAAAAGCGACAATCTCATCTAAATCCTCTTCACTGAGCATATGGCGCCATTGGCTCCAACTATTCATGCTACCAATAGCAGTAACAACCATGTCTAGTGTAGCCCATTTCTCTCGGATTGTTTCAAATGCGGTATCAAGCTCTACTTTCTTTTTCACTGCAACATCCGATTCAACAACTTGGGCTTGCATATAGTAAGGTTTTCCCTCTATCTGTCGGCTAAGATTATATACTAATTCGTTTATATGGTGATTCAAACGATGATGACCTGAACCTCCTACTAAAGGAACAACTTCCGCTCCCAATTGACGCTTAATGTTCAATGCTTCAATCAATTTAGCCATCGTAGTTCCCCAGGCCAAACCAATTGTTTGATGTTTACCTAGTTCAGAATTCACAAAACTAGCTGCTTCCTGAAAAAAATAAGATTGTTTCGCGTGGTTTGACTGATCTGATGTGTCAATAATATGCACAACTTTTAGGTCATATTTTTCAGCGATTTCCTGTTCCAAATGCAGTTTTTCAAGGTTTTCACTTATAAAGTTTATAGAAATCAATCCAAGGTCCCTAGCTTGTTTAAGATAACGACTAATACTACTGCGATCAAGATTTAGGCGTTCTGCTATTTCAGACTGCTTCAAATTTTTTATATAGTACAAATAAGCGACTTTTTCAATCAAATATACTTTGCTCATAAATACATTTTTGCACAATTGTGCAATTTCCTCTTTTATTTCTTACTATTATACCCAAGAAATTAGCATTTTTTCAAGTCTCTTATCATCAGATAGCGATATTTTCCGATTTATTCCTTTATAATAAAAGAAAAAACTAGAGAGGTGTCTCCATGGTAGAACTGCTACTTGATACTGTTGATTTACTCGCAATACAAGAGGCTCAAAAAGTCATGACCGTCAGTGGTCTAACTTCTACTCCTAGCATCATCAAGAGAGAAGGAAAGATTGACTTTGTCCCTCATATGCGAAAGAGTCTAGATTTAATTGGCCCCCAAGCCAAACTCCATCTTCAACTAGTTGGGCGAACCAGCCAGCAGCTCATTGATGACGCCCATTTCACATGGGAAAATATCGACCATCGTATTTATACAAAAATTCCTGTTACCTCAGCCGGTCTAGAAGCTATTCGCTTTCTCAAATCAGAAAATCCTGATTGCTTGATTACGGCAACAGCAATCTACAGTCCTATGCAAGCTTATTTAGCTATCGATGCCAAAGCTGATTATATTGCCATCTATACTGATCGGTCACTGACATTGGGCCTTGATCCATTTACTATCATCAAAGATTCTAAATATTATAGCAAACAAGTAAACTGCCCTACCAAAATTATGGCTTCTAGCATCAAAAACGTCCAACAAATTTCTTCAGCTATTCAAGCTGGAGCTGATGCCGTTACCTTCTCACCCAGCCTGTTAGACAAGGCCTTACAACATGCTACAGTTCTGCAAGCTGTCAATCAATTTACCGAAGACTGGATTGAGCTCTACGGTCAAGAAAAAATTTTCTAGGAGTAATGATATGAAACTAATCTTAGATACTGCAAATATTGAAAAAATCAAGGAATATTTAGACTACTTACCCGTACACGGTGTTACAACTAACCCAAGTATTCTCAAAAAAGAAGGTAAGATTGATTTTTTTAATCACATGAAACAGATTCGACAACTCATTGGCTTTGAACGTAGTTTGCATGTCCAAGTCATTGCGAGTGATTACGAAGGAATACTGGCTGATGCCAAAAAGATTTTAAATGAAATTGATAAGCAAGTATATGTAAAAATTCCTGTTACTAAAGATGGACTGAAAGCTATCCAGACATTAAAACAGGAAGGTGTTTCTATTACTGCCACTGCAATCTATACAGAAATGCAGGCTCTGCTTGCACTGGAAGCTGGTGCAGATTTTTTAGCTCCCTATGTCAATCGTATGAGCTTGTTACAAACTAATCCTTATCAGCTCATTCAAAGAGTTCAAAAACAGATTGATCGGCACCACTACCCAAGCCAACTATTAGCTGCTAGCTTTAAGCAAGTCTCACAGGTTACTGACTCACTAGAAGCAGGTACAGACTATGTAACTCTTGGAATAGAGGTGCTTGATCAACTCTTGAACTATCCAATGATTGATAAAGCCGTCTCTGATTTTGCCGCTGATTGGCAAGCGGTATTTGGTAGTGATCAACTATAACTAATAAAGAATGTTACATCCGATTAGCAACTATTGACTTTGACTTCCATACATTCTATAATTTTGTTATCCACTTTTTTAGGAAAGGTTAACAAAAAATGAATTCCAATCGACAACTAACATTTATAGCTATCGGTGCAGCTATTATCGCCTGTCTATCACAAATCAGTATTTCAATCGGACCAGTACCATTCACACTACAGACACTAGCAATCGGCTTAATAGCTAGTCTCTACAAACCCAAAGAAGCTCTTGCTAGCGTAGCAATCTATTTGACTTTGGGTGCTATCGGTTTACCAGTTTTTGCTGGCTTTTCAGGTGGATTTGCTGCTCTTGCTGGACCAACAGCAGGCTTTTTGTGGGGCTTCCTGCTCTATGCAGGCATTACCTCTAGTCTAACAAAATCCTCCTCCTCACCAGTCACAGTTTTTCTATCCTGCCTACTTGGCACAGTTAGTTGTTTCCTCGTCGGCTGTTTTGTATTTAAACTTGTTTCTGGTGCCAGCTGGACAGATACACTAGCTTGGACAGTCCTTCCATTCATTCTTCCAGATTTGGCAAAAATAAGCTTGATTACCCTTTGCCACCACTTACTACAACCTGTTACTAAAAAAGAAGCCTATTTTTCCTAGGCTTCTTTCATTTATTTATTTGAAAATGCATCTAAAAGTACTTGAAACTCTTCGTTACTGAGAGTGATTCCCTTTCCCATTTTACTGTGATCCGGGCTCCATGTCCGAATATCATACTTAGCTGGTGCACCATTAAAAGAAACGCGGTTAAGCTCCTTGGTCCACCCCTTATCATTTTCAGACAAGACCAACAGTTTTTCTTCAATTTCAAATGTAAATTCTGCCATTTGTTCCCCCTTCACCTATTTATTCGAAAAAACTTGTCATTTTTACGAAAATTGGATACTATAATTATATCAAGTTTGAAAGGATAATGCCATGAAGAGATTTTTAGAAGTCATTTTAGAACAGGTTAATATCTTTTTGGGCAATGGCAAAGCTCCTAAGACTATCGAGCCAGACAGCAAGGAAGAGATAAAAAATACTTTAGAGCTTGCCCTATACAAGAAAGCTGCCATTCATGTTATCTATGGGGACCGCAGTTTTACAGGTGATATTGTCAAATACGATATAGAGCGCCAACGAATCATCATGAAAAATTTCAAACGACGGGTAACTAGTATTATCAAAATCGAAGATATTAAAAAAATTACTCTGGTTCCAGATAGTATCAAAACATCTCAAAAACAAACAAAAGGCTGAAATTCAGCCTTTTTAATTTATAGTTGTTTAGTTTGCTTTTAGTACTAGGCAACGAGCTGCAGGCAGTACTGGAGTACGGCAAAGCGAGTTAACGAAGTAATAAAAGATAAACTAAACGACTATATTATGCTCGAATGGTCAGGGATTGCCCGTCCTCTTGATAGAGATTGATAAGGCCTGATTTGCAGGCACGGATCATGTCACCAGGGTAGATTTCACGATCCAGTTTGATGGTTAAGAGCTCCATCGGTTTGTTAGCACGTTCAACCTTTTCACCTATCGAATCACGAAGATCCCGAATAGTGGTTTCAAAATGGCGGAAACCTGGTCCGTAGAACTCCACTTGGTCGCCTTCGTTGATAACATTGCGTTGGCGAATGGTAGCTGTCATCGTTTCCTTATCAAAGGCTACTACTTCCGCGATGAATTTGTATTCTGGAATTTTACGGCGGGCACCGAAGAGCTGTTCGTTTTCACTCGGTGGGCTATAGTAGAAACCTGTTGCCAATTCGCGTTGGGCAACCTTCCACATTTCATCAATCAGGTCTTGTTTGATCGCTTCAAACTTTTCTGGGCTTTCAAGATAGGCATCTACCGCAGCCTTGTAGCAGTTGGTTACGGTTGATACGTAGTGGACGGATTTCATCCGACCCTCGATTTTCAGGCTATCGACCCCATTTTCAATCATGTCTGGAATATGGTCAATCATACACATATCCACCGCAGACATGGAGAACTCCTCTGGGATTTCCCCCTTAATCGAACGACGTTCTTCGCCAAATGGGAGGTCGTAAAGATTGTACTTCCAACGACATGACTGGGAGCAACCGCCACGGTTGGCATCACGCTTGCTCATGTGGTTAGAAAGAACGCAACGACCCGAGTAGGAGATACACATAGCTCCGTGAACAAAGGCTTCGATTTCAACGTCAGTCCGTTTGCGGATTTCTGCTACTTCTTCCATGGTCACTTCGCGAGCCAATACGACACGGGTCAAGCCAAGCTCTTTCCAAAATTCAAAGGTTTCGTAGTTGGTAGATGAAGCTTGAGTGGACAAATGAATCTCAAGTCCCGGTGCTTCTGTCGCACAGATAACGATGAGGGCTGGGTCAGATACGATAACCGCATCTAAGCCCATATCCCGCAACTCACGGAACCAGGCACCAGCTCCTTCTTCATTTCCTTCGTGGGTAACCATGTTGGCCGCTACATAAACCTTGGCACCACGGGCATGAGCGTATTCAATTCCTTCCCGCATCTCGTCCATGGTAAAGTTACCAGCACGGCTACGCAGACCGTAAGCCTGCCCACCAACAAAGACAGCATCGGCACCATAATCAATGGCTACCTTCAATTTTTCCAAAGTCCCAGCAGGTGATAAAACCTCAGGACGCTTTAATGTTTTTGACATAATGTAAAATCTCCTCTATTTGCAATATAGATGATTTAAAATAGAAATTGGTAAGCTATTCCAAGTGAATTGAAAATCAAGCAAATATACCCCTATAAATTATATGGAGCAATGTTGTATGATAGGCACGAATCAATATAGTTTCAAAACGCTATTTAACCTTATTGCGATCAAATTCGTAAAAGCCAGTATCCAAACCACGATCGGCAGGGTGGAGCTTACGGACCTGCTCATCTAGAAGAAAGGCTTGGTCGTAAGTGAACTCCCCTTTTTCGATTAAATCTCTTGCTTGGACAAAGAGTTTAGCAATCTCAACAAAATTCTGACCAGGGCAGTAAATACCATCTAACTTCCAATTATGGTAGCCGTGTTCATCTAATTCTGACAATTTGGTCATCATATCAATGTCATTGTTGATAAAGATGTGAGTACCATGCTTGTCTTCAAAAATCGAATAGTGGCTATCTGGGTCACTCGGTTCTGCTAAGAAGAGCCCTCGTCCACGTGACAAGTCTGTTTCATCAGCCTTTGTAAAATTGTAGTAATTTTGTAATAAAGTCCGTTTAGAATGATGAATAACAGAAGCACCATAAACTAGGATTTCAGCAGGCATTTCTAAATTTTTAGCAATGTCAAAGAGTTCTTCTGATGGAATCTCTCTTGCCAAAACTGCCTCTACTGCTCCATGGTCTTTCCAGAAGTTAATCTGACGGCTAGAAGTCACAAAGACTGATGTGTCATAGATGAGTTTGAAGTTATAACCATCACGCTTGTTGATATAAAAAATTCCAGTATCTCCGACAACCAGATAATCGACCTTAATTTCTTTCATCAACTCCATAAACGGTTTGATATTGTCCATCATGTCTTGGTGCATGAGGGCATTAGCTGCAACTGTCAACTCCTTCCCAGCGCTGTGAACCAGATCTGCAATTTCCCGAAGCTCGTCATAAGTAAAATTAGTAGGAATCCGAAGCGAATGGTCTGCTTCACCGACATAAATACGGTCAACACCCGCCACAAGCAGTTCTTTGACCTGTTCGATACTTTCAGCTGTTGCTGTAATGATAATTTTTTCCATAACTTTAATTATATCACAAATACAGCAACCTGATAAATGAAAAGTGCTCTTTCATTGGTAGAAATTACCATATTTTTGTAACCGTTTTGTAACATAACTGACATATGTTTCAAGCAATGTTATGGTATGCTAGGGAGGAATAGAAGGAGACGATATGGCACTTAGACAATATCGACCTGAGGACTACCAGTATGAAGAGTATATCCCGAAAGAGAAACAGGTCCAATATCAAGCATATCACAGACAATACCCGCAAAAAGAACGTGTAATGGAATTCATCTTTTTTGCCAATATTGCTCTGTTTAGTATTATTACAGTTTTATCAACATATGCTTACCTATCATTTAAAATCCCTACCCTCTTAGCCTTTCTTTTGGCTATTGCTACAGGACTTATTGGACTGAGAATCGTACAATTTCTTATCAAGAAACAGTTGCGTAACTCTCAAAAAAAGTAAATTGAACAATTTCATAAAAAATATAGAGGAACAATACCGTTCCTCTATATTTTTTATTTTCATGAGAAAAGCATGAGAAAATACACTAGAGCATTATTAAAAGTATGTAAAGCAATCGGATAACGGATATCTTTCTTTATCAAGTAAAGCCATGATAAAATGATTCCATGAGTAAAATACATCAGAAAAATTATTCCATTTTCTGGACCATGTATTAAACTAAACAATGTTCCTGTCATAAAACCGTAGAGACTAATAGACAGTGCTCCTCTTTGTTCAGAGAAAAAATAAGTAGCAAGAATTCCGCGAAAAAGTAACTCCTCAATCACTCCCGCAAACACAACAACTAGAAAAAATGTTTGAACTGGAAATAAGTCTAGCATATCTAAAATTGCAGACTGGTTACCTGAATTGGTAATCGGGAAAGCAAGTTGGAGAAAGAACAATACTATATAAGCCAAAATCGGCCAATACGTTTTGGAATACCAAGCATGTCCCAAATCCATCTGAAGCCTTTGGGGGCTACCTAGTAACTTCCAAAGGTATAAGCCCAATCCCACTAAGACCCCGAAACCAAGAATCGCACTATACCAACTAGCACCAATTACATGATTGGCTGCATTCCCTTGACTTTGATTCATAAAGTAAGGTGACATGAGCAATCCAATGGCTACTTGATAAACTATGAAATAGAAAATAAATAGAACGGTCTTTTTTAGCAGGTCAAGCATATCTCCCCCTAATTCATAAAGAATATAAAAATAGCAGATAAGAGATTGTTTAAGAAATGAATAGCAATAACGTATTCCAATTTTCCACTATAACGATAAACAAGACCAAGCACAGCCCCCATTCCTCCGTAAATAACCCAACTAGCAATATCTGTCGGCATGTGAAGTGCTCCAAATAATAGACTACTTACCACAAGACCAAGCCAAGATTTTTGACCAAAAACTCGTCCCATAAGTAAACCTCTGAAAATTAGCTCTTCTATCATCGGCGCTAATAATACAGCCATAATCGCATAGGTAAATTTGGGAATTGAATTCAATGCTTCTTGATTAGCAGTTGTGCCCTCTGCTCCTTTTTCAATCGCAAGAATAATAGCTCCTACAATTTTCGTTGCATAGGTTGCCCCAAAACCTATACCAACAACTTTAACCATCTCATTGATATCTAGACTTCCTTTGGATACCCAAAGACCAACTCTCTTTGCAATCCACCATCCTACAACCGTCATCCCTAAAAAGACTAGCCAGCCCCCTACAGTCTTCAGCACACTTGGTGCCCCGGTCAAAAACAGGGGCAACGTTAACTGCTCAACCAGACAGATACCAACTGCAAATAGGAAAAATAACACTCTTCCAACAACACTATCTTTTTTAATTTTCATACATATCTCCATCTAAAACTTCCTTTTTCTTTTTCGTGGCCAATAGCAGAGCTGGTAAGCCAAGTACAAACGGTGTCAGGATTTTCAGAGGTGACACATCAATCTGCCCACTAGCCAGCCACTCTCCGAAAATATAGCCAAAACTGTAAAGAGTCAAACCAATCAGCCCCACGTAATACGCAATTTTTAGAATATTTATTAATTTTTTATTGTCTTTCATACTATCTACCTAAACCTTTCATTATTTAAAGTATTTCCGTACCATGCGATACTGCATGATATTGATGTATAGATGAATAAAGACAACTACCAGATAGGCAACTAGCTGCTGCTCTTTGAGAATAGCCGAGATGACAAAAAGCACACCGTACAAACATGGAAGAACAAGTTGGTTTAAGGTAAAGACAATCCAATGTGCCATTTCATAACTTGCCTGCTTTTCCCCTTCATCATAAGAATCAATATAGGCCTTAACCTCTTCAAAAGTTGAAAAGATAGAGAGCTTGTAATTCCGAATCTTGTGAATCAATTTCAATACGATATAGTTTGCCACAAATAGAATGACAAAGAGCACAGCATCAACAAGTGAGTCCACTAGAGGAATTTTTCCGTCCGAAACCAACTGCATACTCACAAATAAACTCATAACCACCAATGCACCAATACAGTTAGAAAGAATGACCGCATACTCTAAGCTACGGTACATTTTATTGGAAATCTGGTCCAGCAAGTCCTCCTCATCTTCATTGACCGACTCATATTCTTTATGGGCCTGCGAAGCAGTACGAGCAAAGTAGGCACCTACAAGCAATAAAACCAAAACGAGCAGACGCACTCCCCACAGGATTGTTCCAATGTCAACTAATTTTGGCAGGTCAGTGTGTTTTAGAGCTGAAGCCCCTGCCCCAGTCGCCCACCCTAAAATAAACAATAGACCTAATTTCCAATATTTTTTTACAAGTCCTTTTTTCATTTTCCTACCTCCACTAATTGAAAGACATTCTCCACATTTTCATTAAAAATCTGTGCAATCCGCATGGCAATGACCACGGAGGGCGTATATTCACCCCGCTCAATCAAGCTAATGGTCTGCCGTGATACTTCTGCTAATTTTGCTAGTTCTGTCTGATTGAGACTATCTCTGGCTCGCAATTCCTTGAGCCGATTTTTTAAGACATATTCCATGAGTTTTCCTTTCTAGGCTTGGTAGATAATCAAGCCTGTTTCTGTGTCTTCGACAGCTATATTTCCCTTGGCAAACTTAACTAATAAAAGATAAGTATAGTAGAAATCGCCTGCACAAGAGGCCGCGTGAACGGTTGCCAGCATGAAGTAAAGAGTGGTATTCATCAGCCCAAAACCTGCTAACATGGTCAAGACCAAACTAATCACAACAAAGGGAGCCAGGCTGATTACTAGCATTTGCATTCGATTGTAGAGTGAACCTGGACTGGTCGCATAGGCCATGCACAATTTCCATTTAAACCCGTATTTGACAGGATTTTCAGGACAAAAAACTTTGAAGAAGATGCCGTGGATAGCCTCATGCACAACTATTAAAAGAATATAGAGAGGGAAAAGCAACCATACCTCTGATACATTTAGTTCCGAGTATTGTGAACCGTTAGCTATCAACCAACTGCCTATCATTCCAAATACGAAGTCAAATGGAAAGATGAGGGCAACCGCAAGAATATTCAATCCCCAGACAAATTTCTTATTTTCCATGATATTGACTTCAAATAATTTCATTTTCGCTTCCATGTTTCTTCTCCTTCATTTTCCTACAAGCTAGACTAAACTATATAGTCCTAGGGCAACTCCAATCAATAAACCGATAATACATGCCCCTGCAATCACAATCGCTGCCACATCTGCTGAAATGTTACGTTTCACGGTCTATCTTCTTTTACTTTTTTCCTTTTTTATCCATTTGTAAACTTGCTTCAATACAAGCAATTGAAGCAATTAGAGTAGTCATTAGTGCTGTGTCCATATCGCTCCAACCCAGCAAATCAGAAAGAAGAATGTAAACCAATAATAGAATGGACCCTATTTCGACCGCACGCGCAATGGTTGTTCCTGTAATCAAAATCCCTTTTTTATTGATATTATTTTTCATAACTTTCCACCACTTACTTTCGACTAATTTTTCCTTTTACTCTTTTCTGCTACCTAGTTTCCTCAAGCGCTCATCTGTCACAGCAATGGTGCAAATGGCAAGAATGACATAGGTATTATCCAACTGCTGCCACTTCATAATGTCAGCCAGTAGGACAAAAACTAGATAGATGATCGCCATAAGTTGTACAAAACGTGTAATGTCACTATTGTTTATCTTTTTCATATTTATTTCCTACTTTCTGTTTATTTACCTGATGAATTCGTTTTCATCTCTTTATCTTGATATCATTGTAACACTTCTTTTTCTTTTTGACAAGTATCTTTGTCAAAAAAATAATAATTTTTGTCAAAAAGTTTATGAAACTTGTCAAAATGTAGTGAATACTGGTCAGAAAAAAAGACCTTTCGAGGTCTTTACAATATTTTATTGAAGCATTTGATTACAGAATGTTCAACAGACTCCTCAACTCTTCATACATGTGACTTGGTAAATGAACACCCTGTGTAGTAACAACATGACTAGCGACTCGGTTTGCGAATGCGAGTGACTCAGCCACCGTTTTCCCAGTGACCAAGGAAGCCATAAAGGCACCAACATGACTATCACCAGCACCGATTGTATCTACGACTTCTGTTGATACACTTGGTGCCTCGTGCCAAACTCCGTCAAATGCGACGGAACCGTCTGAGCCCTTAGTCACAATAAGGAGCTTCTTGGTTTTGCCGTATAGCACACGAATCGCCGTTTTAACCTCTGTTTCTTGAGCAAGACTCAGTATCTCTTGCTCATTCAGATGCAGAATGGGAGATAGCTCTAATAGTTCTGCCATTCGCTTTTCAGGAATAAGATTCCCTCGCGGTCCAGGAGCAAAGATGATTTGCTTGCCACATGATTTCAACCAGTCAACCAAGGCTTGTCCCGTCTCTTCCTCCACTTCCAATCCACAAATATAAACATAGTCATACTGAGATAAATCATATCCATCTAACCAAGAAGGATCAAATCTATATTCTACTCCATGATGTGATAAAAATGTCCGTTCCCCATCTGACTCTACAAAGCAATAACAACAGCCATTTGCTCCATCTATTGAAATCGGTGTTTGAATCCTCAGTTTCTGCAATTCATTTTTTACAAATCTACCGTAAAGTCCAGTACCAACTGGTGAGATAAAATCATAATCCACCCCAAGATGATGGAGCATATTGACAACATTAAAGGCACAACCGCCAAGAGACATGACTTGTTTATTTATATGCGCATCACCCTGTCTTCCAGGTAGCTTATCTACATAAATCATCACATCGCAAACTGTTGAGCCTATAACCAAACATTTCCCCATAAATCTCTCCCGTTTCAACAAAACACTAGTTAGCCAAATTCAAATAAATTATATTACTAAAATGCAGATATTTGTATTATACCAAAAAAACTCCTTCATCCAGAGGATAAAAGAGTTTAGTGAGCGATTACAGATTTTCAGCCACACTATTCAAAAGGGTTTGAATTGCAGATGCATCACTACCACCTGCCATGGCCATGTCTGGTTTACCACCACCACGACCTGCTACGATTGGAGCAAGAGCTTTGATGAGGTTTCCTGCATGCACATCACTTGATTTGCTTGCAACAAGGACATTGACCTTGTCACCGATTGCCGCAACAAGCACCAAGACATCAGAGTAATCTTTTTGTTTCCAGTTGTCTGCAAAGGTACGAAGGGCACCTGCATCAGATACTTGGACTTGGCTAGCAATGTAGCGAACGCCAGAGCTTTCTTTCACTTCTTTGAAGACATCTCCAGCTGCCGCAGCTGCCGCTTTTTCTTTCAGAGAAGCATTTTCTTTTTGCAATTCGCGTAACTGCTCTTGAAGGCTTGCAACCTTATTTGGTACTTCCTTGATTTGTGGAGACTTGATAGTTGCTGCTACTTCTTTAAGAGCGTCTTCTTGGTCACGATAAGCAAGGAAGGCTTCACGACCCGTTACCGCGATGATACGACGTGTACCCGAACCGATACCTTCTTCTTTCAAAATCTTGAAGATTCCGATTTCAGCTGTGTTGCCAACGTGTGTACCACCACAGAGTTCGACAGAATAATCACCGATAGTTACAACGCGAACTTCTTTACCGTATTTTTCACCGAAGAGGGCCATTGCTCCCATTTCTTTAGCGGTGTCAATATCTGTTTCAACCGTCACAACTGGAATGGCTTTCCAAATTTGCTCATTGACTTCTTCTTCGATACGACGAAGTTCTTCTGCTGTAACAGCTTCAAAGTGAGTGAAGTCAAAACGAAGGAAATCTTGCTCATTCAAGGAACCTGCCTGAGTAGCGTGTTCACCGATAATGTTGTGAAGAGCAGCATGAAGCAAGTGAGTTGCCGTGTGGTTTTTCTCAACACCCTTACGACGCTTGGTTTCGATTTCAAGCGTGTAGGTTTGACCAACTGAAATACTTGCGGACAATTCAACTGTATGCAATGGCTGACCATTTGGTGCTTTCTGCACATCGATAACAGTCGCAACGACATCGCCGGTAGCATTTTTCACGAAACCGTGGTCTGCAACCTGTCCACCCATTTCAGCATAGAAAGGCGTTTGGTCAAAGACGAGAAGAGCTTGACCTTCTGATACAGCCTCTGTACGCTCGTTATTGGCAACGATAACAGACAAGTTGGCTTCAAGAGCAGTTTGACCGTAGACGAAAGTTGAAGTTTCAGTGATAGCTGCTAGGGTTTCATTTTGCATGCCCATTGAACCACCCTTGACAACTGAAGCACGCGCACGGTCTTGTTGCTCTTTCATAGCAGCTTCAAAGCCAGCAATATCAAGAGTCATACCACGGTGCTCTGCCAATTCTTCAGTCAATTCAACTTGGAAGCCATAAGTATCGTAGAGTTTGAAAATGTCACGACCATCAATCTTAGATTTACCTTCTGCTGCCAATTTATCCATCAACTGCTCCGCAAATTGTGAACCTGTATGAATGGTACGAGCAAATGACTCTTCTTCACTCTTAACAATCTTCTCAATAAAGGCACGTTTTTCAAGTACTTCAGGATAATAGCTTACCATGATATTGCCAACTGTTTCTACCAACTTGTACAAGAATGGCTCGGTAATTCCTAAACGTTGACCATGCATGGACGCACGACGGAGCAAACGACGAAGAACATAACCACGACCTTCATTACCAGGAAGTGCTCCATCACCAATCGCAAATGAAAGGGCACGGATATGGTCTGCAATGACCTTGAAGCTCATGTTATCGCCATCTGGGTCGTAGGTCTTACCAGAAATCTTCTCTACCTCACGAATAATTGGCAAGAAGAGGTCTGTTTCAAAGTTAGTCTTAGCCCCTTGGAAAATAGCTGCTAGGCGCTCCAAACCTGCGCCCGTATCAATGTTCTTGTTTGGCAATTCCTTGTACTCAGAACGTGGAAGAGCTGGGTCAGCATTGAATTGTGAAAGTACGATATTCCAAATCTCGATGTAGCGGTCATTTTCAATATCTTCTTCCAAAAGACGGATACCAATGTTTTCAGGGTCAAAATCTGTACCACGGTCAAAGAAGATTTCCGTATCTGGACCAGATGGGCCCGCACCGATTTCCCAGAAGTTGTCTTCTAGTGGAATCAAGTGACTTGGCTCGACACCAAGGGCAATCCAACGGTTGTAGGAATCCACATCATCTGGATAGTAAGTCATATAAAGCTTGTCTTTCGGAAAAGCAAACCATTCAGGACTTGTCAAGAGTTCAAACCCCCACTCAATCGCTTCATCACGGAAATAGTCGCCGATAGAGAAGTTTCCAAGCATTTCAAACATGGTGTGGTGACGAGCTGTCTTACCAACATTCTCAATATCGTTAGTACGAATTGATTTTTGAGCGTTTGTAATACGAGGGTTGTCAGGAATGACAGAGCCATCAAAGTATTTCTTGAGGGTTGCGACACCAGAGTTAATCCAAAGAAGAGTTGGATCGTTAACTGGGACAAGATTTGCAGAAGGCTCAACAGAGTGGCCTTTCGATTTCCAGAAATCCAACCACATTTGGCGAATTTGAGCAGAAGATAATTGTTTCATAAATTTAATATACCAAGAGCGTTAAGAAAGCGAAAAGAAAATAGGAGACCGACGCTGTGCGCTCGCGCACTAAGCAGTCTATCTTTTTCTCGACGCTTTTAGCTCGGGTTCAGTTTAACTATCCAGTTAAACCAAACCTTTCCTTTCGTTTAGATGTTTTGAGAAGTTATTACTAGAAAGAAGCAAGCCTTCCGGGCGGGTTCAATTTAGCAAACCAGCTAAATCAAACCATTCCTTTCGTATAATATTTAAGTTAGCGATACCAGTTTCAAAGAAAACCGATAATGTCCTTGTATTTGAAACTTGCAGTAATACCTGCAAAAGTGAGAGTTACGAACTTGATGACTCAAGCATCTCCACATAGTCTATTGCGACCACCAAGGAAATGACCAAATCAGCATAATCATCCTCGACAACAGTCACAGAATAATGAGAGGTCATATGAAAAAGTTCTTTGGAAATTTCAGCAATCAACCGTCCATCTGGTGTTTTCAGGCGAAAATCCAAATCCCAAATATTTCCCTCTATGGCCAAGCCTAGATTTTCCACAGTATAGCGGTCTTTGAGAAAGGTAAATTCTTTTCTCAAATAGAAAGAATGGCCGTTTGCCATATTAATCGTGAATTGCGGTAACCAAGTCAGGAATTTCTTGGTAATCTGACAAACTTCTCCGCCATGGGCATTCATCACGATAAATCGTTTTGGAATTTCGAGAAAAGAACCTTCCACTTGATAGGCAAGTTGTCCATGACTATCATGAATGTCAAACTTTTCACCACCAAAAGTAAAGCGTTGTTTTACTTGAAATTGTTTCATGATAACCTCCAAAAAAATGACAAGAAACCAAACGAAGGGCGAAAAACCGCGGTACCACCTTCATTCAATGACTTGTCATTCTCATTTCAGAACCTGTATTCACAAGTGAAGTACTTGTATATAAGAGATAGTATTTCGCTAATCAAGGCAGTTTTTTTAAAGGAATACTGACTGTATTTTGAAAAAAAACTAACGATGAGTAGATGAAAAACCAGACTTAGATAAAAGTGCTGAACTGTGAATACAGGTTCTCATATTCAATTGATAAACTAGGTAGCAAGATTTTTCGCTTAGATGGCTCGCAACAACCGCCATTTTTCTGAACTAAGTGGGAAAAATCCATTCCTAATTTTATTCATCAGATGAGGAGCTTGAAGTTTCTGTAGAGCTGGAAGTTTCTGTAGAACTTGACTCCGCTGTTGATGTAGATGAGCTAGTTGTGATGTATTGAGAAAGAAGAGATTGGAAAGCCTCATCTTTCACTTTTACATTGGCTTCTGTAAGAGCCTCTGAAATCACTTGCGTGATAAACGTACTATCTGCTTGTTTCTCAGCTAAGATGATTTCTTTTAATGTATCTTTGTAATCTTCCCAATTAGCTGATTTCTCTGTTTTAGATTCCAATTTAACAACATAGTAACTTGCTGTGTAAGTCGTCAAATCAACTGAGGTAATAACTGATGCTCCAACTTGTCCTGCATCCAATGCAAAAATCGCTGTTTGTACATCTGTAGGTACTGTAGTAGAAGTTGAATCAAATTTGACTTCTCCACCATTATCTTTCGTAGTAGTATCAGTAGAGTTATCTTTTGCTAATTGAGCAAAGTCCGCTCCTTCTGCTTGAGCTGCTGCTAATACTTCTTTTGCTTTCGCCTCGTCATCTAACTTAATGATACGAGCTGTTACTTCTGGTGTGTAAGCTTCATAGGCTGCTTGGTAATTAGCATCTGTCAATTCTTTTTCTGCAGCTACTTTAACAGCATACTCAACTAATTTATTTGTACGAATTTGCGCTTTATAGGTTTCTTCAGTTAATCCAGCAGAAGAAAGAGCTGTTGCGAATGAATCGCCATATTGATCCGCCATTTCTTGATACGCTTTATTAACTTCCTCAGTTGTAACTTTATCGCCGTATTTTTCTTCAAACACATCCGAGATAATCATCGTCAAAAGTACTTGTTGAGCTGAAGTATTTGTTTTTACTTGTTCATAAAACTCAGAAACTGTTATAGTTGAACCTTTCATCGTGATGATATCTTTATCGGTAGCATTTGAACAAGCTGCTAGAGTAATCGCCGCAAGCAAGGTCACAGCACCTGCCATAATTTTTTTTGTTTTCATCAAAAAACTCCTCAAATTTGTTTAACTTTTTTATTATAACACAAAATCTTAAAGATTGCTTAATTTTCATTAAAATCCAAATTGACTCTTGCAACATTTTTTCGAATCATAAGAAGACCATCGCTCATTGGAACAATACTCACGGTTAAGTCTGGATTATCCAAGGTAGCATCAAATAGCTTATGGAGCCCACGGTAAATTGTCCGTTGCCCACGGCGAACCTCTTCAATATCCTTTGCAATGTCTCCACCTTGGAAAATATCATCGATGACAATCAAACCACCAATTTGAAGCTTTCTTAATATTTCAGGCAGAAAGACAATGTATTTTGACTTAGCAGAATCCATAAATACAAAATCGTAGCTATCGTCTGGAAGGCCTGGAAGTAAGTCCATCGCTTCACCTTCTAATAATTCAATTTGCTTACGGCTATCAAATTTGGCAAAATTTTCCTTGGCAAATCCAATCATCTCTTCGTTGCGATCAATGGTCGTGATACTAGAAGCTGGGCTATTTTCAGCCATTAAGAGTGCAGAAAAACCAATAGCTGTTCCAATTTCCAATATTCTTTTGGGTTGTACCAATTGAAGTAATAATCGAAAATATGCAACTGTCTCGTGTGGAATAATAGGAATATTTTCTCTCTGAGCAAATTCTGCTAATTCTTTTAAAAAACCAGTATTCTGTGCCTGACGGCTACGCATAAAATCCACAATTTCTTCCTTTACAACTGGGCGACGCATATTGTGGTTTGCGTTCTCACTATATGATTTTACCATGTTTTTTAGTATATCATAGAGGCCCAAACAAGGTCAAGGTAAGCAACTTTCTAATCCCGCCAAGAAGAGTGACCTTATCCTCACTCTTCTTTCACTAGTTTAATGGCATATCCTAATTGTTCTGCTAAAATCCTCAAACGCTCATAAGTTATTTTTGAACAAATGAAGATGATATCCCAGTCCACTTCCATAGCAATCCGAGCCACACAGTAGTCTGATTCTTCCAGTCGATTTTGAAGTATTGCAAGACAATCCGTTACGCTTGTTCCATTATGGAAGGATTGCTCTAACTGATTCTCTCCGAATTCAATAACATTCCAGCACTGTAGCTCTCTTATTCTAGCCCAAAATTCTGCTTCTTCTATATTAGGCTCTATCATACATAGATGCCCTCTATTAGCCAATAAATAAAGCATTATCCACCAAGCATTCTCGACTTGGGAGTGACTAAACTGGTCAGATAGATTCTGAAAATCTCTTTCCTGTAATCTTTCTATCAAGAAGTCGAGAATGACGTTTGAATCATCCTCAAAAACAATCAACCGTAACTCTTCATAGATTTGCTGATCTCCTTGTGAAAGAAGATCAGCTACTTCAAATAAATCTAGTAAACTTTCCTCTGTAAACATTTAAATTTCCTATTTTTATTTTAATATTTTACTCTACAAACAGAATTGTAACTAATCGTGAAGCAACATTTATCATTATCATCACTCCACGAATAGCTTACAAATCGTCAGTTTAATCCTTATCAGATAAATGCACACCTTTTTCAACAAGTTCTTCAAGCTCTGTCAAGCGGGTTTCGAAAACTTTGAAAGCATCATTGAGATAGTCTTCTTTGGTCATATCCACACCAGCTTTTGCAATGACATTGAGTGAATAATCGGAGCTACCAGCTTTGAGGTAGTTGAGATAGTTTTCTTTGTCTTCTGGACTACCGTTGACGATTTTATTTGCTAGAGCAGATGCTGCCGCAAAACCTGTCGCATATTGGTAAACATAGAAATTGTAATAGAAGTGTGGAATACGTGCCCACTCATATTGAATTTCTGGATTTTCTTCTGCAGAAAGTCCGTAGTATTTCTCATTTGTCTGACCGTACAGTTCGTTTAGGAAATCAGCTGTCAAGACCTGACCTTCTTGGTCAGCCTTATAGATAGCTTGCTCAAATTCAGCGAATTGAGTTTGGCGGAAGACTGTTCCACGGAAGCCATCTAGGTAGTGGTTAAGAATAGCAAAGCGTTCCTTGTCATCTTCTACTTCTGCCAAGAGTTTTTCTGTCAAAAGATTTTCATTGGTTGTTGAAGCAATCTCTGCCAAGAAGAGTGAATAATGACCGTAGACATAAGGTTGCGTTTTACGTGTCAACATAGAGTGGAGCGAGTGTCCTGTTTCATGGATAAGAGTGTACATGTTATCCAAATTATCTTGCCAGTTAAGAAGCATGAAGGCATTGGTGTCATAAGCACCGCCCGAGTACGCTCCTGAGCGTTTCCCTTCATTGACATGAACATCAATCCAACGATTTTCAAAAGCTTCTTTTACAATCGCCGCATAATCTTCTCCGAAGATTTCCAAGGTTTCTTGACATTTTTTAAGGGCATCTTCGTAAGAAATTTTTGTACTAAAGTCTGACAAAGGTGTATACATATCGTACATCTTCAAGTCATCAATTCCCAAGAGTTTCTTACGCAAATTGATGTAACGGTGCAAGAGCGGAAGGTGCTTGTTGACTGCCGCCACTAATGTATCGTAAACAGATTCTGGAATAAAATTGGCTGCAAGTGATGCGTGGCGTGCTGAGTCGTACTTACGCAAACGAGCTTTTAGGTTATTGACCTTGACATTAGACTGGAGTGTCTTAGCGTAGGTATGCTGGAACTGCTCGTAGGTACCGTACATAGCTTCATAGGCTTCTTGGCGAACCTCACGGTTTTTAGACTCCATAAAGTGGATGTAATTGCCGTGAGAAAGTGGCACCAAATGGCCTTCTTCATCCGCAATCTCTGGGAAGCGTAAGCTGGCATTATCCAGAACAGAGAAGGTTTCAGCAGGGGACTCGAAAATCTCACTAGTCGCTGCAAGAACTTCTTCAACTTCTTGTGATAAAACATGCTCTTTTGCTGCTAAAAGCTTTTCAAATTGATGGCTGTATTGCTTCAAAGCTGGTTCTTCCTCTTTAAAGACTTCCAACTGCTCCTCTGTAATAGCCATAAATTCTGGCTCATAGAAGGCAAAAGCCTGTGAAAAGGCTGAGTACAAGCCCATGGCTTTCGCTTGGAATTCCTGATATTTCCCTTCACGCGTATCTTGGTCATTTTTCATAGACGCGTAAACATATAGTTTTTCAATGCGGCGCATAAGACCAAGTTGCGTTTCACTAATATCCAAAAGGCTCTTAGCCGAATCCAGCAAGTGACCTGCAAACTCTTTTGTTTTTTCTGTTTCTGCTTGTAAGTCGGCAAGCTCTACTTCCCAAGCTTCATCTGTTGGGAAAATCGTAGTCAAATCCCACTGGTACTTTTCTTCAATTTCATAACGTTGTTTAGACATAATAATTCCTCCGTGCTTAATATTCTAACATAAAAAAGCCCCTCTTTCCAATGGAAAGCGAGGGCTTACAAGTTACTCATTATCTGTAAAATAGGTCTTCGCGTCCGCAACTGCTTCTTTGACAAAGGTTTCATAAAAAGCAAGGTTTGGAATACCGTATTTGTTTAATAAGTTATCGACATAGCTACGTCCTTCTGCTTCTTCTATATTTCCATTTTGCTCTTGGTCATTCGTTTGATGAATGAAATTTCCTTGCAAATCAACAGTTAGAGTTCCATCATTTGCAAACGAAATAGAGTAGCCACTTTCTGTAGAATACTGACCAACCTGTCCCTTGGCTTCACTGCTTTTCTCTGCACCTTCATATTCATCTGTCGCTACGATATAGCTTTCAGACTCGACGAAATAGGTTACCGTGCAACCACTAGGATAATAAAGCATGTAGTATTCACCCTCAATCGAATCAAACATACGGATAAACTGGGTTTCATCTTCAAAAGCTATAACGCCGCCTCCACCTTCTAGTTCTTCTTTGGATACTATCTTCGAACTATGTTGAGAGGTAAACTTCTGAGCTTCTTCTGCATTGACTTCGGTCACTTGCTGACTAGATGAAGTTGCTGTTCCTTGCTCAGACTTGACAGCACAAGCCGTTAAGCAAGCTACCATCAGTAAGGAAGAGCTCAGTAATGCTAGACGATACCATTTCATAGCAGAAACCTCCTTGTAAATCTTTTTTCTTTTATTATATCATTATTTTTATTTTTTGTCTATACATTATAGGAGGGTAAAGAACCTGTTTTCCCTTATCCTTTCTACCATCGTAAAAGTCATTGAAAGCCTGATAAACAGGGGTTAGGTCTTGGTTTATTTGGGCAAAGCCAATAGCAGAGCTGGGCAGACGATAATGGGGATACCAGTCTAGTACAGTCTTGGTTAGCAGATTTTCCCCTCTTTTATAAGCTTCTGCTTGCAGGGCTAGCCATTTGGGAGAACGATAATACAGTTGGCGAGCAATAAAACGAGGTAAATCCTTATCTAACTGACAAACCAAGCTAGACAAGAACTGTCTGGAAAAAGGCTGCCGTAGAATATCCAGTAAATTTCCCTCACCAAATGGATAAGTTTTCGTCAAACAGTGAACCTTTCCACGCAAATCCTCATGGATAAGGTAACGAAGTCGTAACTCCTTCTTCTCATCATCCAATTCCCAAAGATGAAAGCCCATATTCATACTAAAAGAGAGAAATTGCCTGTGTAAGTTGGTCAATCTTTCCTTGAGCCAAAGATCTTTTCCTAGCAACCAAATAACCTGATAACCAGCCTTCTGATAGACTTTCGTTCGGACCTGCAAACGTGAAATCGCTAGACTAGAACACTGAACTTCTAAAGCAAGACAATCATTGACAAATAAATCAGCTACTTGACCTATCCTAGGTAAACATTTTTCCAACTCAACCTTTTCTTTGTCAACCAACCACCTATAAATGTTTGATTTCAACGACAGGTGTTGGGCAGACTCATTCTCGGAGAAGTATTGGCAATCCCGTAGGGTGACATGGGCAAAGTGCGAACGCAGAATTTTTCCGGATTTGTATCGGACCAGGCCTCCACAACCTGGACAGGAATAGCGACCTTGTGGCGCAGGATTTTCCAAAAGATTAAAAATTTGTCGGTCTTCATCAAGTGCAACTAGCATACAACCTCCTTTCTTTATTAGTTCGTAACTTGTGGTAGAATAAGGGAAAGGAGATAGAAAATGACCAAAAAAGTTGCTAAGTGGGAGAAAGATGGCTTCATTCTGAAATCGTTTGAGGCTGGTTTTGCAGAAAAATATTACGAGGACTGCTTTACCAAGCCTTCTGCTGAAATCGATCGCCTGACAGGGAGTTCGGGAACGTATCCAAAAGACGATGTGATTACTTACTACAATCGGATTGTGAGTAATCCTGAACGATACGACTTTATGCTGATTGCACCTGACGGGACTTTTATCGGCGAGTCGGTCATCAATGAGTTGGACAGGGAAAACAACTCTGCTAACTTCCGTATCGTTATCTTTGACGAGGACTATCTGGGGCAGGGACTTGGTTCTTGGGCGGTTGAGAAAACCAGGGATTTCGCTTTTGAGCAGGTCGACCTGCACCGCTTGGAACTAGAAGTTTTTTCCTTCAATCCGCGTGCCAAACGTGCTTATGAAAAAGCAGGCTTTCGCTTAGAAGGGATCAAGCGTGATAGTCTTAAGACTACAGATGGCTACGCCGATACTCTTATCATGGCCATTCTTGAAGACGAATGGAAAACACTCAAAAAACCAGCTGATTAGAGCTGGTTTTTGTGTGTCTTGTAGCTCATTTTACCAAATCTGGCTGCCATTTGGCACAGATAGATCGACTGTCAACAGTGTTAAATTGCCCTCGTGTTCGGCAGATAAAATCATGCCCTGACTGAGCAAGCCCATCATCTTACGAGGCTTGAGGTTAGCAACGATTTGGACTTTCTTACCGACCAACTCCTGCTCATTTGGATAGTACTTGGCGATACCCGACAGGATTTGGCGGTCCTGACCGTCACCTGCGTCCAGACGGAATTTGAGCAACTTATCAGAGCCTTCCACCTTGGCCACTTCCTTGACTTCGGCCACACGGATTTCCACCTTGTCGAAGTCCTCGAACTTGATGGCTGCTTTCTCGTTTTTGAGTTCCACATCAGCTGGACTCCATTCCTTTTCTTCCTCTTGGGAAATAGCAGAGCCGCCACCCATTTGAGCTTGGATATAGGCGATTTCCTCATCCATATCTAGACGTGGGAAGATAGGCGTACCTTTTGCGACCACTGTCAAACCTGTTGGAAGACCTGCAAAGTCAAGGTTTTCAAGGTCAAATGCTGTCCCCAAACCAAGCTGTTCCATAATAGCATTTGAAGTGGTCATCATAAACGGTTGAATGAGATGTGCTACCACACGAAGACCAGCGGTCAAGTGCGCCATAACTGCTGCCAACTTGTCACGGTCTGCTTCATCTTTTGCCAAAATCCACGGTGCTGTCTCATCGATGTACTTGTTGGTACGGGAGATGATATTCCAAACAGCTTCCAGAGCGCGTGGATAGTCAACAGCTTCCATATACTTGTGGTAGCTTGCCAAGTTTTCAGCTACAACTGCCGCCAAGTCCGCATCAAAATCTGTCACATTGGCCACAAAAGTTGGTACCTGACCACCAAAATACTTGTTAATCATAGCAACCGTACGGTTGAGCAAGTTTCCAAGGTCGTTGGCTAGTTCGTAATTGATACGACCGACATAGTCCTCTGGCGTAAATGTTCCGTCAGAACCAACTGGCAAACTACGCATGAGGTAGTAACGTAGCGGGTCCAAACCAAAACGCTCTACCAACATTTCTGGATAGACCACATTTCCCTTAGACTTAGACATCTTGCCGTCTTTCATGACAAACCAGCCATGAGCAACCAAACGGTCTGGCAATTTCATATCTAACATCATGAGCATGATTGGCCAGTAAATGGAGTGGAAGCGAAGAATGTCCTTACCAACCATGTGGTAAACTGTTCCATTCCAGAATTTGTCATAGTTTGCTGTATCTTCCTGACCATAACCCAAGGCAGTTACGTAGTTGAGCAAGGCATCAATCCACACATAGACAACGTGCTTAGGATTGGACGGAACAGGCACGCCCCAGGTAAATGAGGTACGGGATACTGCCAAATCCTCCAAGCCTGGCTCGATGAAGTTTTTCATGATTTCATTCAAACGACCGTCTGGCTGGATAAAATCAGGATGAGCGTTGAAAAACTCGACCAATTTATCTTGATACTTGCTAAGGCGGAGGAAGTAAGATTCTTCTGAAACCCAGGCAACTTCGTGACCGCTCGGAGCGATACCACCTGTTACCTCACCGTTTTCATCTCGGAAGACTTCTTCTAATTGACTCTCGGTGAAAAATTCCTCGTCTGATACGGAGTACCAACCTGAATACTCACCCAAGTAAATGTCGTCCTGCGCCAGCAATTTTTCAAAAACAGCCGCTACTACTTCCTCATGATAATCATCTGTCGTGCGGATGAACTTGTCGTAAGAAATATCCAGCAAGTTCCAAAGTTCCTTGACGCCAACCGCCATACCATCAACGTAGGCTTGTGGGGTTAAACCAGCATCCTTTGCCTTCTCCTCAATCTTCTGTCCGTGCTCATCAAGTCCTGTTAGATAGAAGACCTCGTGGCCCATGAGACGCTTGTAACGAGCCAAGACATCGCAGGCAATGGTGGTGTAGGCCGACCCGATATGGAGCTTTCCAGACGGATAGTAAATCGGCGTAGTTATATAAAACGGTGTTTTTGTCATGTTTTTTCCTTTCAAATTCAGGGCAAATGAAACCCTGTTATTGATAACATCTCATTATACCAAAAAATGGTATATAAAACAAAGAAAGCCAGTAAAGAATCATTCCCTTTGTTGTATTTTTCAAAACCCGTTCGCTTTTCTGACAAAAATATTTGGTTTAACTCTCTTAAACTCAAGAATTTTCCTCCACTGATGGATTGAGATGGCTCGAAAACTGAAAAAAAGGGCGTACTACCCCCTTGGTTTTTGAACTATTTTTTATTTTTAGACTACCCAGCTGGCTAAATGAGTATTCTGGCCTTGTTTGAGTTTGGCTAAGGCAAATCCAACCATCACTAAAAAACTCATGGCAATAGCTAGACTCATCTTCTTAAGCCCTCGGATAGTGTGCTTCTCGAATCGAAAGTCGCGGTCTATACGCCCATTCACCCTCTCCACAGCTGTCCGCTTCTTGTAGAGTCGTTTAAACTTCTGACTATCTCTAGCTACTTGATTAAAGATAATAGGTTCTACCGACCGTTTTAAACGGAAGATGCGATTGTCCTGATAACGGGGATGAAAACCATACCGCAAACTGTCACAAGACTTATCGTACCCCTTATAGATAAGCTGAATCGCTTTGCCCTTGTCATCCACCCAAAAGACTTCTCCAGATTGATTGTAAATCACATCCGTATCAAGGTATTGCCTGGTTTCATCTTCTTTCCACTTATGAGGATGATCAATGATAGGAATAATCGTGGCTTCTTCTATGAGATTCTGAAGAGGAATTCCACTATAACCACGGTCTGCCATCAAATATTCCGCTCTCTGCATGGTCGTTTGACGCATGTTTCGAATCAGCCTTTTGGCAACAGTAGGTTCCCCTTCTGAGGCCGTCGTCACTTCCCAAGCAACAGGCAGTTCATAGGTCGCATCAACCACAAGATGACAACGATAGCCATAGTGTTTCTCCATAGAGACCGTTCCATTTTTATGATGACGTTTTTTTATAGCCATATCGGCATCACAGTCAGAGCGTCTATCCTTTCTTTGTTTCTTACCATATGGTGTTGCATAACTATCAATGAACTTGCCATCTAGGGCTAAGTCAACACCAAATTCCGGAAGAAGGTTGTATAGTTCAGATATGCCAGATAAAACCCACTCGTCAATGTCTGGACAGACCTCTTCCAAATCCTGAATAAAACGAGAATAAGCAGACTTAGAGGGAGCATGAACAAGTTTAATAGTACCATTTTTGAGCTTAACACCGTGAGTTTCAAAGCCACAGATTTGACGGAGCTGGCTATTCATATTAAGCTGACGAATCAACTGTTGATCGGTTTCCAATTGAAGAACTATTTTAGCAATATAGGCAATGAAGTAAGATTGAACAGAATAATCCTTACGCCCGTGTTTGCGTTTGGCTTCTAACTCATCAAATAGACCCGTTTCTGGAAGACCATCTAATACCATCAAAATTTTTTCTAAATCACCTAGTTCCTGATCCTCAAAAAGGTTAAGCTGTGTTATAATTTTCATAGTGAGACCTCGCTAATAGAGATTTTTGACTTAAAACTATTATAACGCTTTGACGTTGCATTGAGGCTCACAAAAGGGAAAAATCGCTACTTAACGTGGCGATTTTTCTTTTTATAGCGTGCTAATCTGGTGATAGGACGGGAATAAATAACTACGGGAATGATTCGTAAAAACTGACTTTCCTTTCGGCACATTTCTCTTTTAACAATTTAAATCTGTTATAGTCAAGTGAATGGTATGTTCTACTTCTTCAATAGGTAACTCAAACCATTCATTAGCTGAAACTTTTTCCCTGTTGAAGAAACAGTTTCTAATTGGACACGCTTATCACTGAAGGAGTTGTAGCTTGTTCCACTTCTTATTATTTATCCTTTATATGTAATTGTTCAAAGACATCTTCCAAATCAGCAATTAGCTCTTGATGAAAATCCAAATAATAGGTTTTCTGGTCCGAATCTGGTAATTTTTCAATATCGACAAGAATATCTCGATAGCGTTGGAGAAGCTTCCTACCATCTTCTTTGTCCTTTTCATCAATTTCTCCATTTCCTGCCGCTACTTCTTCCAAATAATCATTTTCTTCATATTTTGAGAGAATGTATTCAGTCCACTCACGCTTATCTTTACTAAGTGTGAGGATTTTATCTGTCAACCAGTCTTCATATCTTTCCTCTTCGGAAATGACAGTTTGGATTGGTGGAGCTTGATGTGGCAAACTTTCTCTACTTGGACTGAGATAATTGCGGTAAAACCAAATCGCAAAGATAAGTGCGATCATGATATTGACTGGAAATAGAAAACTAACTACAAACAGTAAGGTCAGCCATAAAATCAATTTTACAGTTCGAGCTACTTTTTCTGCTCGTCTATTCCGCTCTTCCCAATTATCTAAGATGTTTTGAGCTTGCGCGGTATATTTTTCAACTAATTTTGCTAGTTTTAACTTTTTTTCTGGATTATCTTCTAATTCCATGGCCAAATAAGCCTCGTTCATACGGGCTTTGGCAGCTTCATAGGCTTGAACAGTTGCTAGATATTCTGCATTGTTGTTCATTTGCTGAACAATTCGATCGGTCTGCCCCTTTATAAAAGTTCGATCACTTGATTTTAAATTACGATAAGCCATAGACTTACTCCTTTAATATCTATAGGATACATCCCTATTCTACGATAGTTTTTCTATTTTTGCAATGGTAGAAAGACATTATTTCCTTCTACCAAATAGTAGACTTAGAATAACAAAGCCACCTGCCAATGCAATAATAATCACGGATGAAGCTCAGAGCAAAATCAAAAACCAAATAACGAGTTTGTCCATCTACCCTTCCCCCTATTTTCTACGAAAGAATGAGTAGGCGATTGCTATGGCGATAATGCCCACCAGATAACAAATTGCAAATGTAAAAATAGAAACGCACCCATAAATAATCTTCTACAAGGGAGCGAAAGATGTCTCGGTAACCTATCCTCTCACGATTTCTAATAGTTTTTCATAGGAATCAACCACGTCGTATATGCGGTCGTCCGCAATCAATCCTTTTTCTTTCAAGGCTCTAAAATGAGCTTTGGCACACTCAATTTTGGCCAGCTCCGCCCCTTTCAACTGCAATGTAGACATGGAACCTTTGGTCTCGGCCACAAAGTAGACATGCTTAACAGACCCATCACGGAAAGCAATCGCCCAATCAGGATTGTAGTCCCCTAAAGGAGTTGAAATCTTAAACCTACTTGGCAATTTGGTATAAACCATGACATCTTCAAATTGATCCAACTCTTCTTTGAACTTCCGTTCCGTATCCGAATCGACCTTCACATAATTATACACGCCTTTTTGCGATTCCAGTATCCGTTTGTCCGATAATTTTCCGCTTTCTGGGTTATCCGTAAAAACAGAAGTGTCAAAGGTTTCTTCCAAGATATTGTAGCGGATATGCTCAATCACCTGACTGGCCTTTTGTTCATTGATCAGGCGGCTTGTTCGTTGGATAAATGCCTCAGGGTTATAGGCGAACATGTCAAACTTGCTAGGCGAAATCTGTTTCAAGATATTGGCAACTGTTTTTCGTTTCAGCTCCGTGCGACTGGCGATTTCACCCAACAAATCATAGCGGAGTTGAATAGAAGACTTATCCAATTCAGCCTGACGCTTTCCGTCCTTATTGACCCTAAAATCCAAACCTTGTTCAGCCTTCATTTCTCTTACTTCTGCCTCTGTAATCATATAGCTTGGCTTTTTGACAAACATGGACTCATTCAAGGCCTTAACAGACTTTTCAATCAACTCATCATCGTCAAACTCGACATAATAGGTGGACTTGTGATGAATACTTTCCCACAAACGCTTAAACTCTTGACGATTGTAGTTATCAGGGTTGATTTCTCTAGCAAAGACAACTTCCGAATCATTTTCACGCTCAATCTGGTAACGATTGGCATCGTAAATAGACTCCAAGATGTCTTTTACAGCCACTTCGTAGCCAGCCAGATTTTCAGATAAAACAAACTGACTTGTTTCTTTTTGCTCAAAGTAAGTGGTGGTCAGATTTCCCTTGCTGTCAATATAATCTTGCTTAATCAACTGGTGTTCAATCTCTTTAGCTACTTCCTTGGTGACAGTCAGTTTTTGACCTGCTTCATTTTCCAAGACTTTATCGACAAAGAGGTCCACTTCCACCTTACTTGGACGATCAGCCAGAATTTCCTTGAGTTCTCTTTGTAGGTTCTTGGCAAAGTCTTCATAGCTTTCATTGGCGATAACGGTTAGCTTGTTGATGTTATGGACATCTGCTCCCAAAAGTTCCTCATCCTGACGAACACCTTTTTGATCAACAGCAAGACGCATCCCACGACCGATTTTTTGCCGTTTTTCAGTTTCTGTCCCTGTGTTTTTCAGCGTACAAATCTGGAAAACATTGGGATTGTCCCAACCTTCTTTAAGGGCTGAGTGGGAGAAGATAAAGCGAACTGGCTCCTCAAAGGATAAGAGTCGTTCCTTGTCTTTCATAATCAAATCATAGGCATCCTTGTCATTGGACTGGTTATTTTTCTTCTCCGTAGCAGACTTGTAGTCTACAAACTTGACCTTATCCGACTTTTTCACCTTGTCTACCGAGAAATAGCCAGCATGGACAGGATTGCCTTCTTGATGATTATTGAGATAATGCCAAAAGTTTGTCCCATGTAGATTTGGATTGGCCAACAAAGCCTTGACCTGGGCTTCATACTCTTCTTCAAAAATCTGAGCATAGGTGCCATTGTAGGCATCATTTTGCTCGTCGTAGCACTTGTACTTAGCTACCTCATCAATGAAGAAAAGGGAAAGCACCTTGATACCTCGTTTGTAAAGGCCTTCTTCTTTTTGCAGGTGACTGGCAATGGTTTCCCGAATCTGAATACGACGGATGTCATCTTCGTTGGTTTCCCCAATCACTTCGCCCACATGGAGTTTGCGATTGGCACCGATTTGAATGGAGTTTTCACCTTCATGGGCATCGAAATGACTCAAGGTCCAACCGCCTTGATATGCTGGGAGATTACCTGACTCTTCAAAAAGGGAAAAAGGCTCTTCCACCAATTTGGTCACACGCTTGACATCACCTGACTTGGTCCGCACTTCAAACTCAATCCGAGCCTTTGGAGCTCCTGATTTTTGCGGAACGAGTTCTTGCAGATAAAGATAGCCTTGTGTACCTGTGGTAGAAGTCTGCTCCACGGTCTTAACGGCAATCTTCTTGACCAACTTTTTATTATAGGCGTCCAAGGCATCCAGACGATAAATCATATCGTGCTTGTCCTTATGGGTCGCTGAATAGCGGAGGGTAAATAGGGGCTTGAAGTCCTCCAAGCGTTCTTTAGTCTTTTTCCCCTCAACCGACTGAGGCTCATCGATAATCAAAATTGGATTGGTCGCCGCGATGACATCGATGGGCTTTCTCCATCGGAAACTTTCCTGCTCGGTGTGAATCCGACGGGCATCTGCTCCAGTGGCATTAAAGGCTTGTGAGTTGATAATCATGACCTGAATGTCCGAGGAGTTGGCAAACTTGTCCAGCTCTCCCAAACGGCTAGAATCATAGACAAAATAGCGTGGCTTCTTGCCATACTCCATCTGGAAATGGTCAGCCATGATTTCAAAGGACTTGAGGACACCCTCTCGAATAGCAATGCTAGGCACCACGATGATAAACTTGAGCCAACCATACTGCTTATTGAGCTCCATCAGGGTACGGATATAGGTGTAGGTCTTCCCTGTCCCTGTCTCCATCTCAATGGTCAGATTATAGGACGGACGACCATCCACTTTTTGGATGGATAGGTTTTCTGAAGGTTTAAGTCCATAGCGGAGCTGCTGAGTTCGTACCTGCTGGCTGATAGTATCCTGTGAAAGCTGGATGGGAGCATTGCGGAAACCGATAAAATTCATATCCAGTTCCGCATCCATTCCCTGACCCTTGTCAATGTGGTAGTCAAAACCGCTGTGCTTGCCCTGACCAGCAAAAACATCCACAACAGAGGCCACTGCATCTAACTGAAATTGCTGCTGCTTAAATTGAAGTTTCATCCCCTACACCACCTTCACTTTGGTATTTGGCGCTTCTTCTTTGAAGATTTGACCGAGGTTGATTTTGGCTGCGGAGTTGGCGAAGGATTCGTCCTTAAAGACAGCACGGAGTGGCTCTTCTTTAGCGATTTGGCGGAGGACACTTTCTGAAATCTCATCGGCGAAGCAGGCTATCAAGGCACCGTCTGCCACATTGTAAACGTCTGTGCCGTCTATTTGAGTTTTCACAATCGGAAGAGATAACTCCATACCCCATGTCAGCATAATCTGGAAGAGGAGGTCAAGGTCTGTCCGACCGTCTTTGATATTGGAAACACTGTCAAATAGGCTTTCTTGGCTAAAGCTGTCTGGTGTTTGGCTGACATCCTTGAAGTTTGAAGTGTCTAGCTTATAAGCTCTAAATCCAAAATCTTGCTTGCCGACGGTTTCTGGATGTTCTTCCTGAATCTTTTTAGCTGCCCGACGAATCCGCTCACGAGAAATTTGGTCAATGGTTTCGTAACCAGCCTCCTTGGCAGCTGACTTGTCTGCCACCTGTTCGTCCAAGGTACAGAGAATGTACTTGCGGTTACCACCGTCTTCTGCATTCAGCTGCATAACCGCATCAGCCGTGGTTGCTGAACCAGCGAAGAAGTCTAGGATGAGTGCTTCATTCGATACAGCACCTAACCCCAAAAGATTCAACAATAATTTAGTCGGTTTTGGAAAATCAAATACTCTTTTATTTTCAAATAAATACTTAATTTCATCCGCAGCATTTTTATTATTTCCAAACTCAGAACCCCAAAAATCAGAAGGTATTTGTCCCTTCTTTAAAGCATCCTTTAAGTATATTTTCCGCATTGGATTTCCCCCATTTTGAGGCCAATGAATCAAATTTTCTAAATCAAGTCTACGAAATTCCTCCTCAGGAAGCATCCAATTTTTATCTAGGATATTACCATTAGGTAATTTTACTTCATAGAAATATCTTCCACGTACACTATCAATGCATGGTCTTCTTGCATAGATTCCTCGCTCATCTTCATACTGATATTCTTTCTTTGCTGTATCAGATAATGGTATTCTACCTAATTCTAATTTCATTCTATCTTTAGAATAAAGTAATATTGTATCCTTTACTGTTGAAAAAATACCTATATTTGCTTGTGAGTTAAACCTTCTCCAGGCAATATTTCCAATATTGTTCTCCTCCCCAAATATCTCATCACAGATAGCTTTGAGGTTGGCTTGTTCGTTATCGTCAATGGAGATAAAGATAACGCCACTGTCTTTGAGGAGGTTGCGGGCAAGAACTAGGCGGGGGTACATCATATTGAGCCAGTCAGAGTGATAGCGGGCTGAGGATTTTTCATTCTTGGTCAAGCCCACCCGTTGCAAACCGTCCTCATCTCGCAGATCCATTTCATCTGCTAGTTCTTCCTCGCTCATCTGGAATTTATCCGAGTAGACAAAGTCCTTACCTGTATTGTAAGGTGGGTCAATGTAAATCATATCAATCTTGCCCAGATAAGATTCCTGCAAGACCTTGAGGACTTCCAAGTTGTCCCCTGTAATAAAGACATTTTCAGACTTATCAAAGTCAACACTTTCCTCAAGATCTGGGCGGAGGGTCTGGGTCGTCGGTTTACCTGCCTCCGCAATCGCTCCGCGTTTGCCGACCCAGGTAAACTCATAGGACTCCCGCCCCTCAACAATCTCTCTTGAAAGGAATTGGCGTAGCTTGTCAAAGTCAATAGCCGGACGTAACCTGCCATTTTCATCGCTACTTTCTGTTAGAACCTCAGGAAAAAGCTGACCAATCTTTGCAATATTGTCTGATAAAATATCTTTTGAAGTCAGGTCTAGCTTTTCAACTTGAGTGTATTCTCCAAACTTTGCTGTGCTCATGGTAATCTCCTTTTCTTAGGCTGTCAAGCCTTTTTTGATGATGTAGATAAAAAATTGTCAAACGATTTTAGTTTGTGATATAATAAGGGTGAAGCGCCAACTCAATCCGCCGTATTCGTTTCCTTACGTTTTTTAGGAAACGACCTCAAACAGTCTCCCAGACTGTTTGAGCATTTTAAAACGGTGGCTCATTTTTAACTATTCAGAAATAGCCGTTACTAACCAAAGTATTGACGGCTATTTCTTTTGGTCATCATCTTTGAAGATTTTATAGCACAACCCTATCAAGTCGAAGGTAAAACCACCAAAACTCAATAAAGTTTGTACCACTTCAATTGCTGATAACTCCGCGTCCGACGTTCAATTTTTGAAACGATATTTTTCAAAAATTGAACTAGTGCGAACCTTAGACAAATCCTAAACGATTTGTCGTTACTTGATGAGCAAGTTTACTTGCCATCAAGTTTAGGTTAGCCTCTCACTTAGAAAGTAACCACCGTCTTTCTCCTACATCCATTCATGGATACAGGACCACTTTTCTACTGTTCTATTATACCATATTTTCCACAGGTCTTACTGTGGATTTTTTAATTGTTGGATTTCTTCTTCTAGGGCTTTGTAGGCTTTTCGAAGTTCCATTTGTTTGCGCATGGCTTTTTCGGCAAACATCTTTTTCTTGAGCTGGGCTGCTTGCTTTTCCATTGCTGCTAAGCGTTCCGTCTGCTCAATCTGGTCTTTGATAGAGGCTCCGCCCCCGACCAGTTCTTCTTCCCCCGCTTGTTTGACCAAGTTTTCATAAAACTGGTCCAAGTCCCTTTCTTGGTAGGTCAATGCCAGAGGTTTGTCTGTTTGAAAGTGACGAACAATCTTAAAATTCCGTCCCTCTCTCGATTGTGCCAGCTTTTCCTTAAAATGAATCAAATACTGGCTAGTCCCATCTGGAAATACCAGATGAAAGAGAGTGTAAAATCCCAGATAAGTGTCCAGCTCTGCTAGTAAGTGCGGGTCTAGTTGCTGGCTCAAAAGGTCAATCCGAAGGACGATAATTTGCTGAATGGTCTTGCCCACTGGAATGGGGAGGGTCTTGGCATCTAATTGATGGGTAGCGGTAATCTGGCCGATTTGTTGCCGGAGGAGCTGCTTATCAGCTGTAGACAGGCCAAAATTATCTAGAAAGTCCTTGTTGCCTTTTTGATAAGGCTTGTAGAGGACTTTGGGTCTTGGAATCTGAGTAGAAGGTAAAAATGGCATCTTAGTCTTCTCCTTTCAAAACGGCAAAGAAGGCCAGCAGTTCAAAATCATCACTTCCGTCCACCCCGCTATCCATAAAGTCAATGGTATCTGACGTGAAGAGGGACTCATTAAAGGTCTCCTCATCGCTCTCCACGAGATTTTCAAGACTTCTTTGCAAGAGGTCGGAGTAATGCTCCATTTTGGCACCATCATCAGTGGCACGATTGTAGGTTGCCACCAAATCTTTCTCAGGCTGATGTTTCCCCTTGGTAATCATGCGTAGGTGCTCCAGCAATGCCTTTGTATCCGCAATGGAGTAGACCGTCTCTCCTTCGTCACTGATATAGACCAGATAGTAAGGATGGAGACGATTTTTCTTGCTGAGATGGGTCTGGTTAGCAATATTCTTCAAGAGGAAGATGGCTCCAGCTGGTTGACCTTGCCCTGCTTGAACCACTGCTTGAAGACCTTTAGGCATAGCTTCTAACTCTGGGTGTTTGGCTAAATAGCTGAGCAGGTCCATACGGTAGTCTTCCAAACCTAGATCCATAATGGAAATCCCCTCATTCATATCTTCCAAATCAACGACCTCTGTCTGGAGGCGTTCGAGCTGTTTCTTCCGATAATTATTCTCCTCGATTTCCTCATTAGTCAAGACATTGTCGTCAGCCGTTGAAGTCAGTACAGAAATTTTCATTCTGGATTCCACACGCGCCTTGAGATCGATATAAGCGTCCAAAGCAATGTTGGGCCAAAAATTGACCAGCTGGATGTATTTGTTCTGACTACCGATACGATCTACCCGACCAAAGCGCTGGACAATACGGACAGGATTCCAGTGAATGTCATAGTTAATCATGGTATCAGCGTCTTGCAGGTTTTGACCTTCAGAGATAACATCTGTCGCAATCAAGACATCAATTTCACGAGGATCATCTGGATAGAGCAAGTCTTTTTGCTTGGATTTTGGTGAAAAATAGGTCAGAAGGGTGTTCAAGTCCTTATTTTTGAGTGGCAAAGTGGTCGAAAAACCTTTTGTCCCTGAAATCTGGACTGTATGAAGTCCATACTTATCCAAGAGATAATGGCTAATATTTTTATAAAGATAGTCTGTTGTCGTCGCAAAGGCTGAGAAGATAATCACTTTCTTGTTATCTGGATTGATTGGCTGTGCCAATTTGTCATCAATCAAGTTAAACAAGGTCTGTAATTTCTGATCTTCCTTTGGGGTAATTAAATTGACCAGATTTTCTAATTCTCTCAAAACTGTTTGGTCAGCCTGTAAATCTCTCTTCCAAGATAGATAGTCCATATCAGCCAGCTTGATAGGGAATTTCTTTCCAACAAAGAAATCCGTGTTGCTATCTTCGACATCAAAATCATCTTCAGCCAACTCTTGCAACTGAACACTTCCCTCACCACCTGCAACTTCAAACTCTTCTATGCTCAGAATTGTTTTGTCTACATAAGCCTTGACCACGTCAATCAAGGTATAGCGAAAGGCCTCAATAGAACTTTCCAAACGTTTCAAGAGGTTGATCATCATCAGTTTCTTAATACCCGTTTCCCGTCCAAGCTGGGTCAAACCTTGCCCTTCCGCTTTTTCATAGCGGGAACGTTTTGAGGGATGAATGAAAAGACTTGGCTGATAAATGGTCAGTTGTAGCTGATCCAATAGAGAATAAATCCGTTCGTAAGTAATGTCTCTTCGATTGACCGTCAAGTCCGGATAGAAGTTTTTAGGGGCCAGTCGCTCTGGAAAATCACCAATCGCATTTCTATCATAAAATTGTCGGATATGCTTACGGCTTCGTGCAATGGTCACGCTATCAAGGACTTTGAAGAAATCAAAATCAAGTCTATCTAGTAAAGCTGCTGTCGTCCGTGATTCTGCTGGTAGCTCTGCCCATTGATTATAAGCAGCCTGTGCCATACGGAAAATGTCATTGATAGAGGACTTGGTGTCTAGTATGGCATCAAGCTGTACCGAATCACCTTCATAGGCTAAGGCTATCTGATTTTTCAAATCATTAAAGCGATTATTGACAGGTGTCGCAGACAACATGAGAACCTTTGTCGGAACACCACTTTTAATGATGCGATTCATCAAACGTGAATAACGATTTTCGCGTCCTGCTTCTAGCTCTGCCTCTGATGAGCCCCCATTTCTAAAGTTATGAGATTCATCAATAACAACTAAATCATAAGTATCCCACCTATTCAAAGCCAAATCAATACCATTTGATACTCCCTTATCTCGACTAAGATCTGTATGGTAAAGAACGTCATATTGGAGATAACGATCATAAATAGGATTATTGACATAATCATGTCGGTACATATTCCAGTTATTTTCCAATTTTTTAGGACACAATACCAAGATACGCTTGCCACGATAGGCATAGTAGGTCATAACGGCCAAGGCTGTAAAGGTCTTACCAAGACCAACAGAATCCGCTAAAATACAGCCATTGTAACGTTCCAATTTTGAAATCAGTGACTTAACAGCATCTTTCTGAAAATCATACAAGAGATTCCAAATTTTTGTTTCCTTATATTGAACATGCTCATTAGGTAGTTGATCTTGGTTAACATCTTCTAGAAACTCACTAAAGATATTATAAAGCATGACATAGTAAAGAAACTCTGGCGAGTGCTCTTTGTGAGCCAATGTCAAGTTTTCCAAGACTTCCTCAGTTACATCTCGGAAGTATTCGTCGTTTTCCCAATATTCTTCAAAGTTTCGCAGATAGGTCAAACTTTGTGGTTCTGTGTAGAGATTACGACTGGACTTAAAAAGAGAATTTTCATACCCCAGTTCTTTACGGTCAAAATTTTTCAGTTTATCTACTGCAATAACAGTGTCATTTTCAATTCGAATACCATTATCAATTTCCTCATTGACGTTGATAGACTTAAAGCGTGCTTTTCTTCGTACCCAGTCTGCACATTCTCGAGCAAGAGATTTTTGAGTCAGTTCATTCATCAATTTCAACTCGTATTCGGCACCAAAGATGGATGATTCCCTACGCTTCTTAGGTATGGTATATTCTCGGTATTCCTTTGCGACTTCATTGGTCGTAAAAGTTGGACTTGTAAAAATAAATTTTAGTTCCTCTATTTGCTCTAATTCTTCCTTCAAAGATTGATAAGCAAACATGGAGAAGGTTGCAGCAGCCATTTTTACCTTACTACCTTTTCCTAGATGTTCTTTTAACTGATCCCCCAACAGAACCAGTCGGTTATCAATTTCCATAAATAATCTCCTTCAAATTCCCCTGACTATGAATAGTATAACATCTTTGGAAAACGTTTTCTATCCCTTCACCCTCTTCTCCATCTCCTCCATATCATAGTCAAAGAGGAGGTCGTGGCAGTCAGTAAAGAGCTGGTATTGCTTAGCTTTGTCCACTACTGCAATATCCACTCCCCTATCATCATAGCAATGATAAATGACTTTTTCCTTGCTAGACAAAAAGAGTACGGAGCTTGAAAGATAGTTGAAACCACCATGGTCAGCTCTGATAATCTCCCGCAGAAAAGCCTTCAAATCTTGGTCAGCGACAGGGAACAGATACCGCTCAAAAACCAGCACATCCCCCGTCCAGTCCACCACTTCTATCCGTTCAGGTTCTGGACACTTGTCAAAGTTATATTTTGATGTAAAATGCCAAAGGTAACTGTCGATATCCCTATCTTCCTGCTGAAGAAGAGAAAGAACTAGATAATCATATTCTGAACTAGCTTGCTCAAAAAGCTGGACTGCGCGCTCATAGGCACGATTCAAATAAGCACCCATTGGAAGATTTTCAGCCTCGTCAGCTGGACCGATTTCAAATCGCAAAGCAAGAGGTGTTGCATAGAAAAATGGACCTACTAAGTGATGATTTGATAATTGAAAGCTCTTTAGCCAGTCATTCAATTCCATGAACCGCCTCCTTTTTTACTTTTGTATTTCCTTTTAGTTTGGTTTAGTACTCGCTCCAAAGAGGCCCTGCTCATGGTTTACTGTTTTCAATAACTTAATTTGCATTGATGGTAAATTTTGTCAAATAATTATTCTTATCCAGTTGACCTGTAAAGCTATCCCCAACCTTGATAAATGGCAAATTATCTGTACTGTCTTCTGTTGCCTTGACCTTATAAATCTGACCTTCTGATTGGATATAGTAGACTGTTGAGCCAGCAATCATCTGGCTAGCCAAGGCTTCTACCTTACCAGAAATGACTTCCGCTTCTTCGTTAGTCTCACCAGTTCCGGTCACAGTCAATCCTGCTAGGCTTGATGCATCTGTACCAGTAACCTGTGAAATCAGATTGGCAACGTCATTGTTGACTGTCACTTGCTGGTAATCTTCCGCATCGACCAGAGCATAGGATTTGACCAAACCAGCATCATCTTTTAGAGAAACCAAGTAGTAGGCTGTGTCTGCTAGCTTGACCAGACTTGGTGCTGTTGCCTGATAGCCTTTTTCCTGTACTTCTCCTTCTGCTGATTCTTGGGCAGCTGTTTCAGTGGCAGAAGCTAGTTTGTAGTTGGTGATTTCACGGGTCCGCATATTGACCAGGATAAAGCCAAGGTTGGAAGAATCAGCTGTAGCTGAGGTAATTCCTGTATAGAGGTAAATATCTGAACCGATAGAAATATAATTGTAGCTATCCGTTGTGTGTTTGACACCTGTTTGGCTGAAAATGGTATTCCAGAAACCATTTTGATAGGTATAATGGTGATCGACACGGCTGATAACATTACTCGCTGAGTAGACACGGTCTGCCCACTCAGGAATATCTGCCAGACTGTACTCCTTGCTCTCCCCTGTCACGGCATCCAAGACAATGGCACCTGTCGGGTCATTGGAAGACAGACCAAATTTTGGCTGATAGGTCGTTGCGATATAGTAAGGATTGCCCTCATCATCCACTTCAAAGGACGGTTTTCCAAATATTGTTGTTGGGTATTGAAGGCGGAGATGACGCATAGTATCATTGAGCAAATACTCGGAATCTGAGTAATGCATGGACTTGCTCAGCTTGGCAAGCTCTGCTTTCCCTGTCGTCTGATTGACCTTGACATAGTAGCCAATGCCATCTTGATGATTGCTCAGCCATTTCCAAAAAGACTTATACTCCAAAGGAGAAACTCGGAAAGGTTGCTGACCGATGGTAATCTGACGGTAATCATCCGAAATACCGAACTGGGAAACCTTGTCGATGGTGCCAAGATAGGTGTCACCGATTTTCTCAGCCGAAGCACGGTCCAAAAGAGCCAGCTTGGAAATATCCGTTTCAGGAAAGTCCGACTTGAAGTCCGCATCCGTTACCGAAATGACCGCCGCATAATCTTTAGCTCGAAAGATAGTAGAGTTGAAAATGCCCAGTCCAACCAAGGCAAGGACAACTAAGAGCCAGAGGCGACCAGTCCATGATAAGAAAGCTGGCAACTTGGGATTGATGTTGTAGGTGGTCACCTGACGCTGCCGACCTGTTATCTTGGTCGCTTGCTGAATAATCCCAGCTGGGTTACTAAAGAGTAAAATCAACCAGGCCAAGGCTGTCGACTGCAGAACAAAAATCCAAAACCCCAAGCTAAACACATTGATAGCTGGCAACTGAAACCAGTAGTAGACCACCATCTCCAATATGAGGGCTATCCAGGCAAATCCGATTAATTTTCTTTTCATAATAACCTCCGTAAACAAAGATTTATTTGTTTCTATTGTACCACACTTTTAATACTATGACACAAAGGAGAGAAAGTTTTTCAAGTTCCCTCATTCGCTTGCAGGAAGGATTTTTGATATAATATAGAACAGTAAAACTAGAAAAGGAATATATATGAAACTCATTTCTTGGAATATTGACTCCCTAAACGCCGCTTTAACCAGTGATTCTGCGCGTGCCTTATTATCACGTGCTGTGATTGAAACACTTGTTGCAGAAGATGCTGATATTATCGCCATTCAAGAGACCAAACTCTCTGACAAGGGACCAACTAAAAAACACTTAGAAATTCTTGAGCAGTATTTTCCAAACCATAAAAACACTTGGCGTTCATCAGTCGAACCTGCTCGCAAGGGCTATGCAGGCACTCTCTTCCTTTATAAAAATCACCTAACTCCTACTATTACTTTCCCGGAAATCGGTGCACCAACTACCATGGATTCTGAGGGGCGCATCATCACGCTTGAATTTGACGACTTCTATGTTACTCAAGTTTATACGCCAAACGCTGGCGATGGCTTGAAAAGACTAGCTGACCGCCAAATTTGGGATGAAAGATATGCAGATTACTTATCGCAACTTGACAGCCAAAAGCCTGTCTTGGCTACAGGAGACTACAACGTTGCACATAAGGAAATCGACCTTGCAAATCCAGCCAGCAACCGCCAGTCACCAGGATTTACAGATGAAGAACGTCAAGGTTTTACCAATCTATTAGCAAAAGGTTTTACCGATACCTTCCGCCACTTGCATGGTGATGTTCTGAACGCCTACACTTGGTGGGCACAACGCAGTCGCACCAGCAAAATCAACAACACTGGCTGGAGAATTGATTACTGGTTGGTTAGCGACCGCATTGCTGACAAGGTAAGCAAGTCCGATATGATTGACTCTGGTGCTCGCCAAGACCATACACCGATTGTCATGGAAATTGACCTTTAATATCACTAAAAGAGGGGCTCCCTCTTTTTGTTTTGGGCAAGATTTTTGAAATCGGTTCCAAAATATAGTATAATAAATATGATAAACCAGTTAAGGAGGAGTTGAAATGGATCCAAAAAAAATTGAAGCGCGCTCTCTAACCATTTCTGCCCTAGTCAATGGGCTCAGTGGTTTTGCAGGTCTTGCTGTCTATATTATGACCGATTTAAACTCTCTTCTCTTAGATAGTGTCTTCTCTTTAATTGCTTTTGTATCATCAGTTGTTGCTGTATATATCTCAAAAAATAGTCACCGCAGAACCGCAACTTTTCCACAGGGTCTACACTTTTTAGAGCCACTTTATGCCATTATGAAATCCTTGGCTACCTTGTTATTATTGGTTTTTGCTGTTTTAGAAACAGCAGCGACTGCCTTTGCCTATTTTGTTCATGGCATTGGACACCAGATGACGACTGGACCCGTTATCCCCTACACCACCATCATGCTCTTCGTCTGTTTTGCTCTCTATGCCTATAACCGTTACATGAATCAAAAAATTGGCAATATCTCGACCATCATTGCAGCAGAGGCCAAGGGCAACTTGATTGACGGTTTGATTTCTGCAGCCATTGGTATCGCATTTTTGTTCCTAGCTTTTATCCCTACCGATAGTCCCTTGCAGTTCCTACATTTTACAGGCGATTTCTTTGTGACAGTTGCCCTTGCAGTCATTTCCTTTAAAGAACCGCTCCAGCTTTTGATATCAGCCTTTATGGAATTGGCACACGGTACCATTCAAGCTCCTGATTTGAGGGACAATATCTACGATATCCTCGCTCCATATTTGGAAGAAGAGGAGGATTTGGAAATCTTAATCTACAAACAAGGAATGCAGCTCAAGGTCAAAATCCACTTGCACAAGGTTAGTCCAACTAGCTTTGCCGAACTTCGTGCCAACAAGCAAGATATGCTCTACCAGTTACGCAAAGACTATGAATATATCTCCATTGAATATGCCTTTTAACAAAAAATCTCGGCTTATAAACCGAGATTTTCATATTTTGTACGATATCCAATTTGCAGAATTTTTCCATCCTGAATAAGCAACGGTCGTTTAATCAGCATACCGTCATTGGCAAGTAAATCTAAAGCTTGCTCCACAGTCAGACTATCAAACTTGTCTTTCAAACCAAGTTCACGGTAACTATTTCCAGACGTATTGAAATACTTTTTCAAGTCTAGATTTGTTGCTTCCATCCAATCTTTTAACTGGTCTGCACTTGGTGGAGTTGCCTTAATATCAATAGCTTCAAATTCTATACCTAAACTTTTCAGCTCTGCTTTTGCTGCTCGACAAGTTGAGCATTTAGGATACTCATAAAATAAAATCATTTCTTCACCTCAAGAGATGGATTTTCGTGTTGTAAAAGCCACATTTTCTTATCCAGACCACCAGCATAACCTGTCAACTGCCCTTTCTGGTTAAGAACCCGATGACAAGGAACAATGATAGAAAATGGATTTCGCCCAACTGCTCCGCCAATCGCCTGCCATGAGCAAACACCTAACTGCTGGGCGAGCTGACCATAGGTAGTCGTTTGACCATGTGGTATATTTTTAAGAAGTTGCCAGACTTTTTCCTGAAAATCAGTTCCAATGGCTTCGAGTGGTAGGTGAGAAAAATTCACCTCTTCACCAGAAAAATAAGCATCCAACAAGATACTGGTCTGATCTAAAATAGGATGTGAGCCTAGAATTGGTTCTTCTGTTAGCCCACGTTCAAAGTATTTCTGGCCTTCAAACCACACTCCTCGTAGACCTTTGTCACTTGTTACAAGAGACATGGGACCAAGAGGACTAGGGTAGATTGTTTTCACATACATATTTAGTTTTTGTTTTTAATCACACGAACTTTAACAATGGCGTCTGTCGCTTCAAATTTCTCAACAAGCTGATCAATTTTGATCTTGTCTGCTTCATCCAAATCAAGCAAGGTATAGGCATAATCACCTTTCGATCTGTTAATGATGTTGTCAATGTTGATTCCTAATTCAGATACGGCTGTTGTGATTTTGGCAACCATATTTGGAATATTTTTGTTAATCAAAGTAATCCGATATGGTGCATCAAGGAACTGTTTGACATTTGGGAAATTGACTGAGTTGATGATTTCACCTGTTTCCATAAAACGGCGAATGGTTTGACCTGCTGCAATAGCACAGTTAAGCTCAGCCTCTTCTGTTGAGCCACCAACGTGCGGGAAGACAATGATATTATCTTTATTAAGGACTTCTTCTGTACCGAAGTCAGTGATGTAGTTTTTGATGACTCCAGCCTCGATTGCTTCAAACAAATCAGCATTATTAACCAACTCGCCGCGGGCAAAGTTAATTAAGGTTGTTCCTTTTCTCATTTGACCAAAGCTGTCTGCATTGAATAAACCACGAGTCTTATCTGTCAAAGGAACATGAACAGTTATATAATCTGCATTGGTGAAGATTTCTTTCAAATCATCTACACGCTTAACATGACTTGAGATGCTCCAGGCTGTTTCTATAGATACATATGGATCGTAACCAAGAACATTCATTCCTAAACGGCGAGCATCATTGGCAATGCGAGCACCGATAGCGCCCAGTCCGATAACTCCCAAAGTCTTTCCTGAAATCTCAGTACCAGCAAATTGTTTTTTACCTGCTTCCACTTGTTTTGGCACATCATCACCTGAAAGTGTATTTGCCCAAGCTGTTGCACCGATATAGTCACGTGCTGATAAAAGGATAGAAGCAATAACCGCTTCTTTTACCGCATTAGCATTGGCACCAGGGGTATTGAAAACTACGATCCCTTTTTCAGTCGCTTCTTCAATTGGAATATTATTCGTTCCAGCACCTGCACGTGCGATAGCCTTCAGATTTTCTGGAAAATCAAATCCATGCAAGTTTTCAGAGCGGATGATAAAGGCATCTGGATTAGCCGCATGGTCTCCGTCAATCTGGAAACGATTGCCCAACTCCTTCAAACCAACCTGGTTAATATTGTTAAACGTACGTACACTAAATACCATTTTTCTTACCTAAAAAGACGGAAGAGCTACCGCCTTTTTCTTTCATTTTTTATATTTACAGTCTTTTAGTTTGCTTTTAGTACTAGCTTCAAAGGTTCGGCGAACCTTTGAAGGCTGGAAATAAAGCGAACAACGTTCGCATCAAAAGTCGTAGACAGTACTGGAGTACGGCAAGACGAGTTAACGACGTAATAAAAGATAAACTAGGAGACTGGTCCTAAAAGCCAACGGTCGTCTTCACTTATTTCTTGATACAGACTCCGTTCGCTCTTGTGTTTGATTTTCTGATAAGCTAGGCGTTCACCGTCCAAGGGAACCTTTCCACAATAGACAAAGCCCAACTTTTCTAAAATATGTTGCATGGCTAGATTTTTCTCATGGGTATCACAACGGAAGTCCGGTCCTTTTTGTCCTTCAATAATCCCTTGCAAAAAGGTCTGAACGACTCCTTGCCCTTGAAATTCCTCCGCTACTGCCACGCGATGAATAGTCGTATAGAGTGGATTGTTGTGTTGCCATTTGCCGTCATAGATGGCTTCATAGGCAGCCTCAGTCCCACGCAAGACAGCTGCATAAACCGCAACTTTTCCATCCACCAAACCGACATAACCTTTTCCAGTCAAAATATCATCAAAAATCGTTTCTTGATCAGGGTAGGTTCCTTGCCACTGGCTACTACCAGAAGCAGCTAGAAAGGCTCTAGCTTGTTCAATAATCTGACTAATAGCCCCAACTTCATTGGGATGAGCTAGGCGAATTTCCATTAGGCATTCTCCGCTTCAAATTTCTTCATAAAGTCAATCAAATCGACCACACCTTGACGTGGAAAGGCATTGTATAAAGAGGCACGCATACCACCAACCGAACGGTGTCCCTTGATGTTCTTAAAGCCTGCTGCAGTCGCTTCTTTAACAAACTTGGCATCTAGTTCCTCACTTGGTGAAACAAATGGGATATTGGCTACAGAACGCTCTTCTTTTTTACGGACTGGGTTGCTATAGAAACTTGAGCTATCAATGTAGTCGTAAAGCAAACCAGATTTTTCACGGTTGATTTTTTCCATCTCATCCACACCACCGATTTCTTTCACCCATTCGAAAACAAGTTTAGAAATGTAGATAGAGTAAGCTGGCGGTGTATTGTAGAGTGACTCGTTATCCGCTTGGATACGATAGTCCAACATGCTTGAAAGCATTGGTTGGTCGTTCAAGAAATCCTCGCGAACGATAACTACTGTCACACCAGCAGGACCAATATTCTTTTGTGCTCCTGCATAAATCATAGCAAAGTCTTCAACATTGTAGCGAGCAGCCAAAATGTTTGATGACATATCGCCAATGATAGGCACACCATTAGTATCTGGAAGTTCATAAACAGCTGTTCCTTCGATGGTGTTATTCGTTGTCAAATGCACATAGGCTGCAGATGGATCAATATCGTTTTTATCAAATGTTGGCAATTCTGCATAGGTAATATCTTCAGTTGAGCCGAGCAAAATTGGTTCAAAGGCAATCGTCTTAGATAGTTTTACAGCCTCTGTATAGGCTTTTTTACCCCAAGAACCACCAGCTAGATAATAGGCTTTTTTACCCTGAGCAAAGTTGAGTGGAATCATTGTAAAGGCGAGAGATGCTCCACCCTGTAAAAACATAACCTTATAGTTATCAGGAATGGCCATGAGTTCTCGAAGAGTTGCTTCAGCTCCCTTGATAATATCATCGAAGTCTTTGGAGCGATGGGACATCTCCAAAACACTCATTCCCGAACCATTGTAGTCCAAGAATTCAGCTTGAGCGCGTTCAAGCACTGGTTTTGGCAATACTGCAGGACCTGCAGAAAAGTTATAGATTGTCATAAAATCCCTCCAAAATTGTAATATGCTCATTATATCACAAGAATTCAGAAAATTCCATTAAATATTATTATTTCGTGATAGCATTCGGATTGCCTTATATCTATTCAATTAATAAGGTGTTCTTAAACTAGCTACTCTCTCTAATCTATAAATTCAAATAAAAAACTAGGCTTCAGCCTAGTCCATGATATGCATTATATACTTCTTGTTTTTTAAGTTGGTAATGTTTAGCTACCTCTTTAATGGCCTGATTGGGCTTCCGACCTGCTACGATTTCTTTTTCTACCTCAGCTTTTAAATCTACCTCACCAACAGATAGAGGGATTTCCTCTGAAGTCCCCGCAACAATCAGCAGGCACTCTCCCTTTAGAGGAGCCTCTTTCAGATATGCTAGTAATTCAGAAATACTGCCTCTTTGGTATTCTTCATAGAGCTTGGTCAATTCACGAACAATAGTCACCTGACGATCTCCATAAACTTTTTGCATGTTTTCCAATGTATTTTCTACACGATAAGGAGACTCGTAAAAAATTTGCGTTTCTGGATAATGCCGTTTTTCCTCGAAGAAATCTTTTTGTTGCCCTGCTTTTCTCGGTAAAAATCCATAAAAAATGTGTGGTTGCGGAGCTAATCCAGAGGCAATCAAGGCTGTAATCCCTGCTGATGCACCTGGAAGGGCAACAACTGGAATATCCTCTGCAATCGCAGCTCGCACCAAGTCATGACCTGGATCAGAAATAGATGGAAGACCTGCATCAGATACTTGAGCGATGGACTGACCAGACTTAAGCCAATCAAGCAAGACCGGAATTTTCTCATGGGCATTATGTTCATGAAAAGAAGTCTGCCTAGTCTCAATTTCAAAATGCTTGAGCAACAGTCCTGTATTTCGTGTATCTTCTGCCGCAATCACATCCACTTCCTTCAGAATCTGAATAGCTCGAAAAGTCATATCTTGCAAGTTTCCAATGGGAGTCGGTACCAAGTATAGACTCCCAAAACTTGTCTTTCCTTTAAATGATTTTTGTACTTTCATTCTAATCTCGATTCAATAATTCTAAACAGAACATGCAAGGACCATCCTGTTCTCTGCGCTTACCATACTCATAAGTACAAATATGAAAACCATCCTCGTAAATATTCTCTAAATTTTCTTTACCAAAATTCGAAGTCTTGACACTACTCTTTTCCTCTTTTTCCAAACGTTCACGCAACTTAGAATTTTCCAAACGAAGAGCTGTATTTTCATCAATCACTCCTTGTAAATGTTTTTTGACCGCCTCAACCTCAGCCAAAGTCATCAACAAATGTTGTGAAAAATCATCTAAAGCATCAAAAATCTCTTTCTTATCCATAGTCTCCCTTTCGTATTATTTTTAAAGCGTTAAGTATTCTAAACAATTTTGCAAACTAACATTAGCCTGCCACATCTGTTTTGCCTTTAAACAATGATTCAGTAAATTACGAGCTTTTTCATTTGTTAACTGTTCAGCTAAAAGTAAAGAAATGATGTCAAATACGCGACCTTGCTCTGCTTTTTCAGGAAGCAAGGTAACCAAGCTCCCAACTTGCAAATAGGCATCATCAGGACGAAGTAGGAGTTTATCAACAAATTTCCGCATTGAACCTAGCAATTCCATAAAAGACTTATTTTGTGATAGTTGCGTTGCTTCTTCTATACTGGAAACAAGCTGGGCTAATAAAACAGCCTGACTGCGCAATATTCCTTTTTCCTCTAGAAAACGTTCTAAAACTTGTAGATTCTTAGGAAAATGAATAATCTGTGCTCTACTTTTTATAGTGGATAATACCAAATCTTCCTGATTTGTTAAAAGAAAAATATGGATATCACTCTGAGGCTCTTCAATAACCTTCAACAATGCATTGGCAGCATTTGCATGCATTTTCTCAGCATCACGGATAATGAAAACCTGCTTGGTTGATTCAAAGCCTGATTGAGAGAAATTTTTGACCAATTCTCGGATGATATCCGTTTTGATGATATTTCCCTGCGGTGCAATAAGAGTCACATCTGCAAACTCATTATCTTCAATCAGACGACAAGAACGGCAATTTTGACAGGGAATCACACCACTTTTTTCTTGACAAAATAAGGACTGGCTGAGAAAGATAGCCATATCAAAACTAGCAAAATCACCTGAAAATAGATAGGCATGGGCCAAACGATCATGCTCTAAAGTAGTCACAAAACGCTGGAATACATTTGGTTGTAACTGTCTAAGTTCTTCAATCTTCATGTTCTTTCTGCAAACCGTTTCTTAATAACTGCCAAGGCATCTGCAACAACAACTTCTAAAGGCTGACTAGCATCAATCTTGACCATCCGCTCTGGTTCTTGCTCCAAAATACTGATATAGCCTTGACGCACTCGTTTATGCATATCTGCTTTTTCCATATCCAAACGATCTACATCACGATCAGCATTGCGGGCAATCCGAGCCAAACCTTCCTCTGCGTCAATATCAAAATAGAGCGTTAGGTCCGGTTTTAAGCCATCGGTCGCAAACTGATTGAGCCAATTAATATCCGCCACATCTAATCCACGACCAAAACCTTGATAGGCAATAGACGAGTCAATAAAGCGATCAATCAATACTAACTTCCCTTGAGCCAGAGGTGGTAAAATCTTCTCTTTCAAATGCTGACGCCGTGCGGCAATAAATAGCAAAAGCTCAGTCTTATCATCCATTGCTGTGTTTTCAGGATTCAGAATGATATTGCGAATTTCTTCTGCAATGGCTACTCCACCTGGCTCTCTTGTCGTAACAACTTCTGGTCCAAGCTCCTGCAAAGCTGGTAATAGCTCCCGCAATACCGTTGTCTTACCAGCCCCATCTGGACCTTCAAATGTAATAAAAAAACCGTTTCTCATCTTTTCCTCGCTCTTAGATAGTTACTCCATTTTACCAAAAAATAGCCAAAAAATCACTTGAAAATTGTCTTGTATTTAGTAAGAAAATCTTTTACAATTGATATATACATGAATTTGGAGATTACTATGGTGCGTTGGAAAAATATATTGTTGATTTTGATTGGTGCTGGCCTCTTCGCCTTTGGACTAAACTATTTGATAATGCCGAATCGCTTATTTGAAGGTGGTGCAACTGGTTTGACCTTGATTATTTACTACCTCTTTCATATTCAACCTTGGATAATGAATATCGTCATTAATATCCCCTTGTTTATTCTTGGTTGGAAAATTCTCGGGAAGAGATCTCTCTATCTCAGTATTTTGGGAACTTTAGCCGTCACTATTTGGCTAGCAATTTTCGAAAAAATTCATTTTTTGATCAATTTACAACAAGACTTGATACTCGTCAGTATCCTAGGTGGTATCCTTATGGGGCTAGGATTAGGAACTATCTTCAGGGCTGGGGGTACAACAGGTGGTAGTGACATTATCGCTCGAATTGCTCATAAATATACTCCATACTCCATTGGACAAATTATTTTAGCCATTGATATTCTCATCCTGACCCTCATTGTCATTGTCTTCAAGGATTTACGGACTGTATTATACACCTTAATGATGGTAGCTATCGGCTCTCGCGTTATTGACTTTGTCACTGAAGGTGGTTATGGCAGTAAAGGCGTTATGATCGTTTCACAAAAATCCGAAGAATTAGCCCAAGCGATTGATAGTGAAATCGAACGTGGCGTCACCTTTATCAAGGCACAAGGATTCTACAGCAAAAAAGATGTTAATATGATTTACTCAGTCATCTACAAAAGCCAACTCCAAGAGATGAAGGAACTCATTCGTCGCATTGATCCTCATGCATTCATCACTATTACAGATGCTCATGAAGTTCTTGGAGAAGGATTTACCTTGGATCAAGATAAGCAACCACTTGAACGAAATTAATGATAAAAACTGCAGATTTATTAGTCTGCAGTTTTCATTTTTCTACTACCATATATATCTATATTATCTACTAAAAAATTCCTGCAGATAAACAAGAAAAACCGAGAAAAACTCAGCTTTTAGATACTTTTTGCAACAGTAGGAATAAGACTATCAATTTTTAGTCCTGCTCCCTCAAATAAATTACGAACTTCTTCGACATCAACTTTGCCATCAATCTGAACTTCTATTACAACTTTGTCAGACTTAGTAGCTAATTGAACAGTTGATACGATATTGTATTCTTTATCCGCAACCAAACGAATGATTTTTTCCAACTCACCCGCCTTATTGTCAACAAGGAAACGAGCACGGACACCCTCTTCACCATAGCCTGAAACATTGAGAAAGGCTGCGAAAACATCTCGATCAGTAATGACTCCATAAAGCTGATCGTTATCCACAACTGGTAAGATACCAACCTTGTTTTTATACATGAGGTAAACAGCATCTTCAAGACTTGCATAACCTGAAACAGTGATGACATCTTTAATCATAACATCCTTAACCTTGGTCTTGTTTAGCAGATAGTTCATCTCATAGATAGACAGACTGGTTGCTTTTGATGGACTGGCTTCTGCAATAGTCCCTTCGGTCACCAAACCAACCAATTTATCATTCTCAATAACAGGCAAACGATGTAGCCCTTGCTCTCGCATCAAATCTGCCGCATGGGCAATGGTTGTATCTGGTGAAATATAGACAACCTTACGGGTCATAAAATCTTTAACAGACATAGGTATTCCTCCCTTAGCAATTCATACTTCATTATACCACAAATACGAAAACGATTTCAATATTTTATGAAAAAATATGAAAATCAGCGATAGAAAACCGCTGATAATCTCAAATATAAATAAGTATATTACCCTTTAACAGCAAAGTAGTGACCACTTGGACTTGCAAAGTTAAAGTTAGGGAATGGTTCCGCATTGACTGGACTACAAGTATCTGTCAAGCCAGCGATGCGTTCTTGAAGACCTTCAATATCGTCTGTTTCAAACAAGATACTTGGCTTCATATCGATCACTTCTGGTGATACTTGGCGAATAAACTCTTTTGCATAGACTGTAATGGTTGTCGTTGCATCTGCGTGTGGTTTCATGTCAAAGGTTTCAAAGCCCATCATCTCAGCTTCATTCAAAATCACAAAACCAGCTGCGGACCAAAAAGCCTTTTCAACAGCAACATCATCCATGGGACTGACTGCCTGACGACGTTTAGTCATTTTTTATCCTCCAAATAAAGTGATTGAGAAATATTCTCTACCTATTTATTCGAAGTTCCTAGTTATATTATAGCATTTTGGGGAACAGTTTTCAAAACCAAATAGATGAAAAAAGCAGAGCTAGTAATCCAACTCTGCTTCTCAACAAAAACATGTGTTTAGTAAGTCAGGAATAAGGTGGGTAAACTAAGTTCCTTCTCCTATTTCAACTTCTCCAGAAAAGCTGTCAGCTCTGCCTGTGCTTCTGGTGTGGTACCGACTAGCTGACCAAGCATGCTTTCAAGTTGGGCTGTGGTTGCTGCGATTTCCTTATCAGTTTGAGCAAGCTTATCCGCAAGCTCTGTTAGTGGAACAACTGGCTCTTCCTCAAAGGTATCAACATAGCGAGGGATGTTGAGGTTGTAGTCATTTTCCACAATCTCTTCAAAGCTAGCTAGGTGGGCAAACTTGTCCACATCTTGCCGGTCTTGATAAGCTTTCAAAATCTTGGCGATATGGTCATCGGTCATGATATTTTGGTTTTTTCCCTTGTCAAATTCTTTAGAAGCATCGATAAAGAGAACATCTTTACTGATGCGGTTTTTCTTGAGAATGATGACTGTGGTTGGAATGGATGTATTATAAAAGATGTTGGCTGGTAGACCAATCACGGTGTCAATGGCTCCTTCTTCTAGGAGATGCTGACGGATTTTCTGCTCTGCATTTCCCCTAAAGAGAACCCCGTGGGGAAGGACAATAGCCATAACACCCGAATGCTTGAGGTGGTAGAAACCATGTAAGAGAAAGGCGAAGTCAGCCTTGGACTTGGGTGCTAAGACACCGTAGCTAGAGAATCGTGCATCTTGCAGGAAACCAGCATCCCCACTCCACTTTTGAGAATAAGGTGGGTTCATGAGAACACCGTCAAAGTCCGTCGGCTCGGTCGTTGGCCAGTCCGCATCAAGGGTGTCCCCGACATGAAGTTTTTGGTTTTCAATGGCAACACCGTGGAGCATCATGTTCATGCGGGCCAGGTTGTAGGTCGAGGTGTTAATCTCCTGACCAAAGTAGGAAACGGTCGAAGCTTCTTTACTGTAACGCTTGGCGTTAAGAAGGAGAGAGCCAGATCCCATGGTTGGATCATAGAGGGTCATGCCCTTTTGATGCTCACGTCCGAGGAAGACAATCTGAGTCATGAGGTGGGAAACCGCTTGAGGCGTGTAGAACTCACCTGCTTTCTTACCTGAGTCGCTGGCAAACTGACCAATCAGGTATTCATAAGCATCTCCCAAAACATCTCCATCATGGTTGCTGAGGTTGAGTTCATGGAGTTCTTTAATCAGGGCTGAAATAACCTGATTCTGCTTTTGCGGTGTTGGACCCAGCTTTTTAGAATATAGGTCAATGTCTTCAAAGAGGTTTTCAAAAATCTCGTTAGACTGCTCAATGTCACGGAAGCCCTGGGCCAAATCTTCCAGCTGGAAGTTGCTGGTGTGGACTTTTGCTACCAAGGCCGTAAAGGTCAGACCAGGCTCGATAAAGTAACCCAGCTCATCATCAAGGACATCTAGTAAATCTTCCTTAACATCCGGATCCGCAAAATTTTCCTCATAGAGCGCTTGAGCCTGTGACAAACTATCAAAGGATTCATCAAGGTTGTCACACACTGCCAGAAGCAACTTGTCTGACAGGTATTTGTAGAAAATCAAGCCCAAAAGATAGGACTTATATTCGTTAGCGTCCATCTTGCCACGGAGAATATCCGCCGCATTCCAAAGGGACTGGTAGAGGGATTGTGAGTTGTTTGAATTGTTCATGTCTGTGATTCTTTCTAAAGATATGGTATAATAGATAAGTAGAGAAATATGACGGTGGTTCCAACTTTCTAACTGGAGGTGGTGCTTATGGAAATAAGTCCGAAATCTTACAGAAAGGCTAGCCTATACTTGATGGTAAGTAAACTTACTCATCAAGTAACGACAAATCCTATTCGATTTGTCTAAGGCTCGCACTAGCTCGATTTTTGAAAAATATCGTTTCAAAAATCTCACGTCGGAGGTACCTGCTCAAATTAGCATTAGTTGAACCAGTCTAATCTAATAATTCTTTATATCAAATAAAAAAACAAAAAATAAAACCGTCAATATTTTGGGACACTGACGATTTTATTTTAACCCAATTTGTAAAATTAAGCTAGACAGAAAAAGCCATCTATGTTAGGCTCAGATAAACTACCACATTTGTCTGAAAGGAACTAACATAAATGACCTATACCCATCTTACCACAAATGAGCTCGTAATGATAGAGGCATACTACCAAGAAGGCGTAAAAATTGTAGATATTATGACATCTCTGGGGAGGTCAAAGCAGACTATCTATAATGTTATCAACTTTCTCAAAGACGGCCATTCCGCCTATGACTACTACGAACGCTATATAGCCAATAAGAAACGCTGTGGTCGGAGGAAAACAAGTCTTTCGCAAGCAGAAAAAGACATTATTCAAACTCATTTGGATTTAGATTGGAGCCTTGATGTCATCAAAGGATCTTATTCGGATAACATTTCTTGCTCTATGAGAACTCTCTATCGACTGGCTGACCGTGGTATTTTCAAGAAAGAGGATTTCCCCTGGAAAGGGAAGAGAAAGCCAAATGGTCATAGTGAAAAACGAGGAAAACAAACGTTTCGCAGAGATTTACGTGAAAGGGCTGAACTCTATCCTGATTTTAATGCAGAATTTGGACACTTGGAAGGAGATACCATTGTTGGGGAAAAGCACAAAAGTGCGGTTATTACCTTGGTAGAACGCCTTTCAAAATCCATCATCACACTGAAAACCAAGGGACGAAAAGCAAGTGATATTGAGGCTGCCATCAATCAATGGCTGTCTCAACTTCCTAAACATCTCTTTAAGTCGATAACCTTTGATTGTGGGAAAGAGTTTTCTAATTGGAAGTCTATTTCGAATGCACATGACATTGATATTTTCTTTGCTGATCCAGGTTGCCCTGGGCAGCGAGGTCTAAATGAACACTCGAACGGTTTGTTAAGACGACACGGACTTCCGAAACAGATGGATTTTACTGATATTTCTCAGCAGTTTTTATCAGCTATAGCTGATAAAAGAAATAGAATCCCTAGAAAGTCTTTGAATTATCAAACACCTTACCAAGTTTTTCTGAGTTATATAAAAAGTCTAACTTAATTTGACAATTTAAATAATATAAAACAAACATTGTGAACCACCGAAATGGCTCTACTAGGAGTTGGATTGCCGTCCAACTCTTTTTCTATGCTTATTTTAACAAAATATCGTCAGTTAATCAAGATTTTTACATGATGACTTAGGGGGAGTGAAACATCTGATGAAAACAAAAAATAATCCGTCCCCACTTTCGGCAAGTTGAACGGATTATTTCTGTAAATATGAGCCACCGTCTTAAACGGTTCTACTGAGAGTTGGATTGCCGTCCAACTCTTTTTCTATGCTCATTCTATCAGAATATCAACCGTTCGTCAAGAAATATAATGGGAATTAAGAGGGCGAACCTGTCTCCCAGACAGGTTGAATTATACAAATAATTTACGGAGTAGAGTCTTTTTCATATCTTTCAAGCTAGCTAGCTTGTCCTCCACCTGAGCAATCTCTTGGTCAAGGGTTTGGAAGAAATTGCCGATAGCTTCCTGTTCGAGGAGGGAAGGGAGGGAGATTATTACTAAACTAAGAACATCTCTAGTCAGCTGTGGCTGAGCTCCTCCACTAACATATTTTTTAAAATCGTAGGCTAAAAAATTTGAATATAGAAACTTCTTATCTATGTCCATATTCTCATCCACATTAATTACCATTGAATTCCCAGTAATCCAAACTGGTGCCTTAACAAAGTTAGGTGTCCCAGTTCCTTCACCTCGAGCAGATATTGTCACTTGATCTGTGACATGATTACAATCCGAATAATAGCCAATATAACCATTTGCACCAAATACAGGTATCCCTTCTTCGATTAAATCGCCCCCAGTAATGGTTTGAGGTTGATACATTTTTGCAACCTCCCCTAACTTCACTTCTTCCCAGTCGTCTTCAAAGCCTTGGAAGCGGAGGGCTGGTTTGGTTTGTCCCTTAGCTGGAAAGAGGAGTTTGAGATAGGTCTTCTTCTGCTCCTTGAGCGTGTCCAACTTACGCTGATGAAGGGTGATATGGCGGTCCAGGGTGGAGAAGAAGGTACCTATGGCGGATTGTTCGTTCTCATTTGGGATTGAGATTTCAAGTTCCATCATTTTTGTTTTTGAAATATTATACCTAGAAATTCCTTGTGCCAAAAATGATATTTTCCTTCTCATTCCTGACGAACGTAGCAAATAAGCAAGGTAATACGGGTTAACTTTCTTAACTGGTCTAAAACCAAAACAAAAGCTATTCAAATAAGTATTTTCAGTATTTCCCAGCCATACTGATGACATCCCAACTTCTTCAGGAGTTTCGGAAGATGTTGTAAATAAGACATCTCCATACCGAACAGTATTCTGACTTTCATCAATCTCTACTGCTTCGACCATTTCTGGTAAACTAATAGGATTTGAAAAAACATTCATATAAGTAACAAATCTTCCGTCACCGTGTCCAAAATCATCCTTAGTTTTTCCAGATAAGCCTGTATAAGTATTTCCAATTTCTCCAAGTGGACGCAGTTCCCAAGCGTCAGTGTAGCCTTGGAAACGATAGGCTGGGATATTGTTGTTTGTTTTCATTTAATCTCCTTACACTATTATATTTGTATTGGTATCAATAAACCTCAATTGGTGGGCATTCTTAGCTCCCCAAGATTGTAAAGTTCGTTTGATATTACGTTCCTTTTCTTCGCTATATTTGTAGTTATCGATGAAAATATCCACCTGAGGTACACGTTTAAATATTTCCTCAAAGTATGGTCTATCTACTGTATTGCTATCCTCAAGATTAAAACCAATTACATAGAGTTCTTTAACATCTTTTAAGCCATCAAAAAACATCTGATGATTGTTTAACTGCTCGATGACTGGTTTTTTTAGTGCATTTTGTAATCTATTCATCGAATAAGTTAAATCCCTATAAAATTCTGGTTCTTCATCTGGTAGAAATCTATGACCGTGACCATAAATAAATGGCTCATCAACTATACTACCATGAATATGACAAATTCTTTCCTCCGATATTTGATATACTTCCTCTAATACCATCGTGTAATTAAACGTTAAGAAAAGACTATTTTTATTATTAAGAATTGTTTTTTTAATAGGCTGAAGTCCAAGGTATTGCTCAGTATCAGGTAATGATTGAACCCAGTTTGGAAATAAGTCGTCCTTTAGAGGGAGTATTGCTTCTAGTAGCGAGTTATTCAAGTCTTCTAAATAATACCGATTTTGAAAATGATCAAAGTCACCATCTTTATCATAAAAAGTATTAACATCAATCTCTAAGTCAACTATCTCTCCAAGTGAGGATTCAAAATTATGCCAATCACCTTCAGTTAATTGAGATACCAATCGGAAAAAGAACTTAAAAATATCATCTTTCAGAAATTCTTCTCCACCATCGGGTATAGTCATTGACTGCGGTAATAAAAAATCACTAATAAAATACGCTTCTGCTTCAAACTCATTTCTTTCAGTTTCTGTTAACTCTAATTGATCTAAAATCCATCTTTTGAAATCATAATAACTAGTTGGCAATCCATGTGCCAGATCAAACCCATTTCCAATAATAAATAGTTTATCCATCTTTCTACCTCCCCCTCAATGGCAGGATTTCTTCCGCAATCATGTTCATATAGTCCTCTTTGAGGGCTTTTTTGTATTTGAGCTTGTTGAGGGCTTGGTCGCCCTTGTTTTCCTTGTAGCTGGTATAATCGTAGGTATCAACCAGGGCTTTTTCGCCGATTTGCTTGTCCTTGCCGACTCGGTAGTTGTCCACGATAAACTGGAGTTCGTCTTCGCCAACACACCAATCTCGTGCTGTGGATACGACTTGCTCACGGATGGTTAGGTCAATCATCTCGTCTAGCTTGTGGGCGATGGATTGGCCCTTGTAATCTTGAGTATTGGTCTGGGCTTCCTGCCAGATTTTGGAGATGAGTTGGGAAAGTTTTGGATTGGTCTTGTCTAAGTCAGCGATGTAGTTGTCCACCATCTTTTTCTCCTTATCAGGAATAACTTGATTTTTACTGTCAATCAGGTTCTGGATAAGAGAGATGATATAGTGGTAGTTGATTTCATCCGTACGGACAGACTCCAGCTCGTATTCAATATCAAAAGGCGTATCTTCTATGCCCTCGTCATCCTTCCTCCGTCTGCGGAGTTCTTCGATGACATTTTGGTATTGTCCAGAAAAATTCTCAATATCCTCCAGACTAAGCCCGATTTCCTTGAGCAGGTCCTCTTGCTCGTAGTCGGCATAGACCTGGACGGAGGCAAAGAGCTTGTCAAATTCCTGAAAGGCCTTGGCAAAGCGTTTCAACTCGGCATCACTGCTGGCATCCAGGTCTGGCACCATTTCAGGGCTTGGGGCAATAGCCAGCAACTGCTGAACTTTTTCCTTGAACTTGGCTTTTTCTTCCAACCAAGTCGGAGCCAGCACCGCAAACTCGCCACCATTTGAGTAAAGACTGAGGGCTTCGTCAACCTTTTCCTTGAATTTATTAGGTGTTTGAAATGAAACTACTTGGCCAAACTTCTTGCCCTCGTCAAAGAGTCGGTTGGTTCGTGAAAAGGCTTGAATGATGTGCTGGGGTTTCATAGGCTGTCTGTCCATGAAAATGGTAGACAAGCACGGAGCATCAAATCCCGTCAAGAGGCGATCCACTACAATAACCAAGTCCAACTGCTCCTCACGGAAGGCATACTTATCTTTTTTGCGTGCCAAGCGTTCATTGAGGTCAGTATTGTAGGAACCAAGGGTTGCCAGAGTGAAATGCGTACCAAACATAGCATTGTAGTCGTCCAAACTCTTGCTCATGTAGTCTTGATTAGCAAAGGAAGACTCTTCATTTTCAGATACTGAGTATGTGATGGCAACTTTTGGAAAATCAGGCAAGACTTTTTTGACTGATTCCGAAATTGTCAGGCTCTTCTGTCCAGCCTTGACTTCCTGTATCAAGTCATAGTAGGCTTGGGCACGGGCGATGGACTTGACAGTCAGTAGGCCCTCGTAGGTTTTCCCTACACCGTTTTGGAAACCAAGTTTGCGTTTGGATTTGTTTAAAATAGCATCCAACACCGTCAGCATGTGACGTTCATCGTCGTAAAACTCGTCTTCGATTTCATCCTCAGCCCATCCAGGCATGGTGGTCTGGTATTCCACTTGGAAACCAAGAACAGCTCGGTCATGGATGGCTTCTTTAACCGTGTATTCATGGAGACATGGCCCATACTGTTCTTCTGTCGTCTGGGCTAAATCACCTTTTTGTTCTCGCTTGTTCTCCTTGAAAATAGGAGTACCTGTAAAGCCATACCAGAGTGAGTTAACAAAGAATTGTTCCAAAATCCGCTGGCGTTCTGGGGTGATAGCCCGGTGGCATTCGTCCACAACAAAGGCTAGATTCAGATTCTTAACACGTTGGTGGAATTTCTCATGAAGCCCCTCTTCAAATTGACGCAGGAGGGTATTGAGTTTCTGGATGGTTGTGACCACGACACGACGGTCTTCTGAAGACAGATTTTTCAACAAGTGCTGGGTATCGTCCGTCTGGTCAATATCTATCATGTCATTTTCCGCGTAGGATAGAAAGGCAGAGGTAGTCTGCTGGTCAAGGTCTGTCCTATCTATGACAAAAATGGTCTTCTCAATGGATGGAATTTGCAGGAGATTGCGAGCCACCTTGTAGGAAGTCAGGGTCTTACCTGAACCAGTCGTGTGCCAGATATAGCCCGACTGACGAAGACGACTAGCTTCTCGGATGGCTTCGATGGCATGGATCTGATAGGGACGAAGCAGGATAAGGGCTTTTTTGTCGTCGTCAATCACCGAAAATTGCATGACCAATTGGTGAGCCATCGGGATGGAAAGGACCTCTCTGGCAAAGTCAAAGAGATGGGGTTGAGCTTGGTTATGCTTGTCTACCCACTTGGTCAAAAAGCGGTCGTTGAGTTTGGATTCCTTGGCTGCTGCTATGTAGCGGGTTTCCGTGATGTTAGACACTACAAACATCTGCAGGCTTGAAAAGATACCCTTAAACTGACCTTCTTGCTCGTATTTGCGAATCTGACGGAAGGCATCCATATAGGGATGGGAACGGCTCTTGAGTTCAATCTGAATCATGGGAAGACCGTTGATTAAGAGGGTCACATCACCCCGTCTTTGTCTGGCAGCATCGCCACCTGTCACAACTTGGTTGACAACCTCATAACTGGACTTGCCTCCTGCGACATTGTGCCGCCAGATAACCTCTAGTCGGATGGTGCCCAGACTAGCATCTTCCCGCTGGACTTGGACCTTGGCAATACCATTCTCACCTGCCAGCCACTTGGCTGCTTCGTAGAAATTGACAAAGTTGAGCTGGTTCTTGATTTGGTGCTTTTCTTGGTCTGTCAGAGGATGGTCAGCTAGGTGGCGGACGTTATTGGCCTCTAGCTTGGCGAAAAAGTTGGACCAAAGGAGTTCTTCACTATTGAGTTCAGGACGGTAGACCCACTGACTCTCTCCGCTAGTCAGATGGCGGATGAGTTCGTCTTCCATCTGCACTTCATTGGCTGGCTTTTTAGTCTGATAAACAGCTTGAGGCTCAACCAATTCCCGCTGACCAGGCAACAAGCGTAAGCTAACTTGAAAATCTTTTAAGTCCTCTTCATTGACCTTTTGCAAGAGTTTGTGGAGATGCTTACGGAAACCGATTAACTGACCATGGGCATCTGCCAATTTCTGCTCGGCTTGGGCATAGTGGTCAGGCTTACGCTTGATGTCCAGATACCCTTTGACAATATCGGTCAGGCGGGCTTGTTCCACTTGGTAAACAGCCTCCAACTCTAAGGCATTGTCCTGTCTTTCTAGTTTTTCCAGCAAGCCTGTTTGGTATTCCTCTATGGCTCTCATTTCTTCCAAGAGCTCTGGTGCATAGACTGGTATGTCTAGCATAAGTTGTTTCCAAGTCATCTAGACACCAGCCTTTCGATAACGCAAAAAGCCTGCCAAGACTGGCAGGTTTCGTTTACTATAGAATTGAGCAAGTGTTTTAGATTGCTTTGATATATATATATATATATATGCAAATCTGTTTAGAAGTTTCATATCTCTCTCCTAAAATACAAATAGGTATTATTAGAATAATTTTATCATATTATGGTTCAAAAATACATACTATCTTATGCAATTCTGTGAAATCGTAAAAAAAATCAGTGATAAAGACCACTGATTTTGGAGTTCTGTATTCCTATCCCTTCACTGCAAAGTAATGACCACTTGGACTTGCAAAGTTAAAGTTAGGGAAAGGCTCCGCATTGACTGGACTACAAGTATCTGTCAAACCAGCGATGCGTTCTTGAAGACCATCAATATCATCTGTTTCAAACAAGATACTTGGCTTCATATCGATCACTTCTGGTGATACTTGGCGAATGAATTCATTGGCGTAAATAGTGATGGTTGTCGTTGCTTCTGGATGTGGCTTCATATCAAAAGTTTCATACCCCATCATCTCAGCTTCATTCAAAATCACAAAACCCGCCGCTTTCCAAAATGTCTTTTCAGCAGCAACATCATCCACATAAAACATCAATCCAAATTCTTTGGTAAACATCATAAACTCCTTTACATTATGAAAAGTAGGATTCAAAAAAATTCCACCTTAATGATTCGATTTGCTCTACTGTCTTAGCATTTTCTTTACTGTAAAATATAGTTCTTTCTAATGACTCTCTTCTTACTAATCGACTTCACTTTTTAAAGATAAATTCTTTGTCAAACCAAGCAAATAGTGAACGGACCTACCAATTAAGAACTTGTATTCACAGTAATGATAAGCAACTACCTCTTGACGATTTGCTAAAGAAAGCACAGCGGTCAAAATGATGACGAGTAATAAACCACTCAGTGTTCATTTCTGTTTCATCCCATCTCCTTTTCTACTATGACAGTCTAGCATATGAAGACAAACTTGGCAAGGAAGTCAACTTTCACGATGGAGAATAGAATATAAAACCAGATTGATTACCGCAACTTCCTTTTCCAGATTAACACAGCCCAATCTTGATATAAAGAAAACTGCCTACCGGCAGTTCCCATTTCCAACCTAAAAAGGTCCCCCGGAACTTGATATAAAGAAAACCGCTTGCCAGCGGTTCTCATTTCCGACCTAAAACAACCCGTCAGGGTTACGAACAAACCAGCAACGTACATTGCTGGTTTTCCTATTTCCGACCTAAAAAGGTCCCAAAAATGAATAAAAGGAAAGACCGTCTGCCGACGGTCCCTATTTCCGACCTAAAACAACCCGTCAGGGTTGTTTTAGCCACCCAGATATGCTTTTTTGACTTCTTCTGAGGCGAGGAGTTCTTTTCCTGTTCCTGAGAGGACGACTTTTCCTGTTTCTAGGACATAACCGCGATCTGCAATTGCAAGGGCTTTGTTGGCATTTTGTTCAATCAAGAGGACGGTTGTCCCTTGTTTTTGGATATCTTGAATGATATCGAAAATTTCTTGAATGAAGATTGGTGCCAAGCCCATTGATGGTTCATCGAGTAGCAAGAGTTTTGGTTGGCTCATAAGAGCACGTCCCATCGCCAACATCTGTTGTTCACCACCTGAAAGGGTTGCAGCATCTTGGTTTTTCCGCTCTTCCAAGCGTGGAAAACGAGAGAAGATTTTCTTCAAATTTGCCTGATTTTCTTCACGATTATTTCGAAGAAATGCTCCCATTTCCAAGTTTTCCATAACAGTCAAGCCCGCAAAGACATGACGACCTTCTGGAACTTGTGACAAGCCATCTGCTACGATTTTACGAGCAGGTACTTTTTGAATTTCATTGCCGAGGAATGAAATAGTACCAGCTGATGGACGAACAAGTCCTGAAATAGTTCGAAGAATAGAGGTTTTACCAGCACCATTGGCACCGATTAGCGTAACAACTTCTCCTTCATTAACCTCAAAGCTGACATCTTTAACAGCTTCGATCACACCGTAGTTAACGGAAAGATTTTTTACTTCTAACATTGCCATTATGCTTCACCTCCAAGGTAGGCTTCAATTACACGCTTGTTATTACGGATTTCTTCTGGCGTACCATGGGCAATCAAGCGACCGTACTCCAATACATAAATGCGCTCCGTCACTTCCATAACCAAGCTCATATCGTGTTCTATCAGGATAATGGTAATGCCAAATTCTTCCTTGATTTTACGGATGAGTTGGGTCAATTCTGCCGTTTCCTGCGGGTTCATGCCAGCCGCTGGCTCATCCAAGAAAAGAATTTTTGGCTCGGTCGCAAGGGCACGAACGATTTCCAAACGACGTTGTTGACCATATGGAAGGTTTTTAGCCAACGTGTCTGCATCGCCATCCAAATCAAAGATTTTTAAAAGTTCTATTGCTTTTTCTTTCAAACTCTCTTCATTTTTGTAGAAAGCTGGCAAGCGAAGGAAACTTGCAAAGACATGAGCCTTCCCATGATTTCCCAATCCGATCAAAACATTTTCCAAAACAGTCATATTCTTAAAGAGACGGATATTTTGGAAAGTACGTGCCAATCCTAAGGCTGCAATCTTAGAGGGAGCTTTGCCATTTAAGACTTTTCCTGCCAGAGTAATCGTGCCCTCGCTTGGCTCATAGACGCCGGTCAGCAAGTTAAAGAGAGTCGTCTTACCCGCACCGTTTGGCCCAATCAAACCGACCAACTCGCCTTCATGTAGCTCCATGGTCACATCGCCAACCGCAGTCAAACCACCGAAGTTTTTTGTTAATTTTTCTACTGTAAGAAGTGCCATTAGTTAGCCTCCTTTTTCTTTTTGAACAAGCCTGAAAAGCTGAGTTCTTTTGTTCCCAAAAGACCACCTGGACGGAAAATCATCAGGAGAATCAAGGCTAGGGAATAGATAATCATGGAAATATCTGCGTAGCTCTTGAGGAAGACGTTGAGAATACCAAGAACAATCGCAGCCACGAAGGTTCCTGTGATAGAGCCTAGACCACCAAGTACGATGATAATCAAGACATTAACAGAAGCCATGAAAGCAAAGTCTTTCGGCACAATTGTTCCAACATAACCTGCGTGCAAACCACCTGCAATCGCTGCTGTCATAGCACCGATAACAAAAGCAGTTACCTTGACTGCTGTTGGATTCACACCAACGGATTCCGCCGCAATCTCATCCTCACGCACTGAAATAGTTGAGCGACCGATTGGACTACGTAAGAAATTGACTGTCAAAATGGTTGTAATCACTACAAATACATACACTAATTGCCAGTTTGTAAAGAGGGGAATAGACATGATACCCGCAGCACCATTTGTCAATTCACCACCGTTGATAATCAAGATACGGATAATCTCTGCCACCCCAAGGGTCGCAATAGCCAAGTAGTCACCTTTCAAACGAAGAGTCGGCAAACCAACCAAGAGGGCCACCAAACCAGCCAAGACCATTCCGACAATCAAAGCAAGAGCAAAACCGCCATAAGATGGCAACATTTTCCCGATGACACCAACAGAGTAAGCACCAATCGCCATGAAGCCTGCATGCCCTAGTGAGAATTGACCAGAAAAACCAACAATCAGGTTAAGACCTACTGCAAGAATAATGTTAATACCGATTTGTTGCACAATCTGAACATAGTAAAAATTCAAAACACCCGCTGCAATCAAACCTTGAATGATTCCAAAGCCAGCCAATAAGAAGGCAAGCCAAATCAAATTTACTTTTAGATTTTCTTTCATGCTTACACCTTCTCTTTCACGTTCTTACCAAGAATACCACTTGGTCTTACAAGGAGAATAATAATCAATACAATATAAACAATGGCATCACGGAAAGTATCTAAGCCAACTACATACGTTAAGGTTTCAATAATACCGATAACAAAACCACCTAGAGCTGCACCAGGAATAATACCAATACCACCCAATACTGCTGCGACAAAGGCTTTAATACCTGGCGTCATTCCCATCAATGGCTCAATTTGGTTATAGTACATTCCCAAAAGAACACCTGCCGCACCTGCCAAGGCTGATCCCAAAGCAAAGGTAAAACTGATGGTCCGATTGACGTTAATCCCCATAAGTTGTGCCGCGTCACTGTCTACAGATACTGCACGCATGGCTTTCCCCATTTTTGTCTTTTTAACAATTAATTGTAGAGCGACCATAAGAATGAGTGAAACTCCTAAAATCATCAACTGGATATTAGATACTGACACTGGGCCTAAATCAAATTTTACAGTCTCAATCGCTTGTGGAAAGGCTTTGACATCTGCTGTGAAGAAATATACCATTGTGTATTCAAGGAAGAAGGAAACCCCAATAGCTGTAATCAAGGCTGCAATTCGAGTTGAATTCCGTAAAGGTCGGTAAGCCAAAAATTCAATGACAACACCTAAGATAGCCGTTCCAACCATCGATAGAATTAGGGCAATAAAGAATCGCAATCCACCATTCTCAATAAAGGTCAATTGATTGAGGAAATAATATCCCATAAAAGCCCCCATCATATAAAGGTCTCCATGGGCAAAGTTAATGAGTTTGATAATTCCGTACACCATGGTATAACCAAGTGCCAAGAGGGCATAGACAGAACCGAGAATCAAACCATTGACGAGTTGTTGAAGCATGTGTTCACCAAACTTTCTAATGTATTCGTTCTATTGTATTAAATTTTCTGAAAAGTTGCAAGGACACCTCCCCTTTAACAAGGGAAAAGAGGCTGAGACAAAAGTCCAGGCCTCTCCTATAATCCTTACTAGCTTGACTAGCATTATTTTGTAACAGAAACTGTATCAACAGTTGACTGCTTACCTTCTTTCAAACCAACAACGTAAACTGATTTCACAACGTTGTGTTCTTTATCGATAGACATTGTACCGGTTACACCGTCAAAATCTTTCAAGGCTGCAAGGTTGTCTTTCAATTCAACAGAATTTTTCGCACCTTTCGCTGCTTCTGCTGCCATATAAACTGAGTCATAAGCAAGAGCTGAGAACATTGATGGCTCTTCACCATACTCTGCTACGTATGCATCGTAGAATTTCTGTGCCTTGTCGCTAGCTGATGTTACAAAAGCTGAAAGGTAGTAAGTGTTATTTGTAGCTGAAGCTGTTGCTAATTCAGCAAATTTAGGTGAGTCAAAACCGTCTGAACCAAGAATTGGAGCATCGATACCAAGACCGCGAGCTTGTTTTACGATAGTACCTGTTTCATTGTAGTAACCTGGCATAATAATCGCATCAAAGTCAAGGTCTTTCAACTTAGTAAGAGCTGCTTGGAAGTCTTTATCCCCAGAAGCAAATGTGATTTCAGAAACGATTTCACCTGTATAAGCTTTCTTGAAGGATTCTGCAATTCCTTTACCATAGTCAGAAGAGTTATCGTAGTAGAGAACAACTTTCTTAGCTGACAAGTTTGTTGTCGCATATTCTGCCATGATTTCTCCTTGGTATCCATCTGTAAAGGTTGTACGGAAGAAGTATTCTTGTACTTCGCCTTTGTCGTTTACAACCAAGTTTGTTTGAGTCCCTGAAGGAGTGATCATTGGAACACCCGCAGAAGTTACGTTAGCGATAGAAGCTGCTGAGGCACCTGATGTTGCAGGACCAATGATAACATTCGCTCCTTCGCTGACCAAGCTCGTTGCTACAGTAGCTGCTTCTGCTGTTTCTGATTTGTTGTCTTTTGAAATGACTTCAATCTTTTTACCGTCTACACCACCTGCTGCGTTGATTTCTTTGACAGCAAGCTCTGCACCATTTTTCTCAGTCTGTCCGTAAGATGAAACTTCTCCTGACAATTCCAAGTTGTAACCAAGCTTGATAGTATCACCAATCTCAGTACCTGTAGCAGATGAATTAGTACTTGAAACGTTACCACAAGCTGCAAGAAGAGCTGCTGAAGCAAAGGTTACAAGAGCCATTGCGAATTTTCTAGTTTTCATGAAAATCTCCTTAAATCTTTCTTAAATTTTCCGATGTATCTAATATACTGAATTATCTGAAAATTGTCAACAAAAAAGAAAAATATTTTACAAAACAATATTTTTCTCTTCTTCTCTCCATAAACTCCCAACAAAATCATGGTCCAACTCTTTGATATAAGAGGGGAGGACTTTTTTGACAAAACGCTCTTTTTTCAGACGCGCTAGCAATTCCTCAACACTTTTCTGTTCCACATACAAAATTAAATAACGCAAACGCTTCGAGTGATAAACAATATCACCAAATTGGCTTAATTTACGCGCATCTCGATTATAGTGGAGATAAACTGTTAGTCCTGTACGTTCTTTTTTCTCAAACATGAAAAACTCCTCATTCAATTTACTCCTCTATTATACATTTTTCTGAAAAAAATGAAAAGGACCGAGCGGTCCTTTAATAAAATATCAAAATACTTCTTCGTTATCATCCTTTTCATCACTATCATCTGTTTCCTTTAAATTTAAAAGGATTAGTTCACCTGTTTCTTCATCATAATCCCAATATTCACGGTCATCATCCTCGTCTTCAAAAGGTTCATCTTCATCATCATACACTCGCTCACCGTGAATTTTGATGTACTCCTCACGTTGTCTTTCCAACTCTGCCCACAGTGGCTCGTCAATCAGTTCCATTTCAACTATTTCTTTCAAACTAATTTCATTCGCTTCGTCAAAGGTCAAGGAAAGAATGTCGCTATGCTTTGCGGTAAACTCCTCCACCATTATCCAAGTTTTTTTTGTCATCTTCACTAATCTGGCCGTCCAGTGCAGTCGCAACTTCAATCGCCATAATATAAAAGGCGCGCTTATCAACGGTTAGGATATTCTGATGATTTGATATAAGCCGTAAATAATTCCCTTTTTCTCGGTAGTCGCTAATAAATGCATTCTCGAATTCTATATGTAAATATTCCATGGTAAGAAAAGAGGATAGCATAGTTATCGATTCAGAATCCCACCTATCATCGTTATCCCATTTATTATAAGACAGGCTCAGATAGTTGTCTTCTTGTAACATCTCATCATTCCCTGAATGTGAAATGCTTAATTCTTTCCCATTAATCCTCTCAGCCCACATTCTATAGGCTAATTCTTCGTATCCAAAAGGAATCTTCTTTTGAAAATCGCTTTTAATGTATAGTAACATCGCTTCTTTACCTCTTAAAAGCCAAATACTTCTTCGTCATCATCCTTTTCATCACTATCATCTGTTTCTTTTAAATTTAAAAGGATTAGTTCACCTGTTTCTTCATCATAATCCCAATATTCACGGTCATCATCCTCGTCTTCAAAAGGTTCATCTTCATCATCATACACTCGCTCACCATGAATTTTGATGTACTCCTCACGTTGCCTTTTCAACTCTTCCCATATAGGATCCTTAACACATTCAATGGTAAAAATCTCTTGTAACCCCATCTCATAAGCTTCTTCAAAGCTTAAAGAAAGAACATCATCATGCCGTTGCTTAAAATCATCAACACTAATCCATGTCACTTTATCATCCTCACTAATCATACCATCCAAGGCGGTCGCCACTTCAATTGCCATGATATAAAAAGCACGCTTATCTACAGTCAGAATATCCCGATGAGAGGAGGCAATTCTAAGATACTCCCCTGTTTCACGATAGTCGCTTACACGAGCTAATTCAAATTCTAAACTTATATTTTCCATTTTCAAAAAAGAATGCAAAGCAACAATATCGGAATTACTCCATCTGTCATCATTCAACCACTTATTATGATAAAGGCTGATAAGATTTTCTTCCTGCAATGTCTCATCATTCCCTGAATGTGAAATACTTAGTTCCTTCCCATTAATCTTCTCAGTCCACATTTTGTGGGCTAATTCTTCATATTCAAAAGTTATTTTCTTTTTAAAATCGCTTTTAATGTATAGTAACATAGAGTCTTAATCCACTTCACCATGAATTGCGATATAGTCTTCTCTTTGTCTATCCAGTTCCTTCCAAAGTGGTTCTGCTGTGGCATCTATAGATGAAATCTCTTCGAGACTCATCTCGTGAGCTTCTTTGAAAGTCAGAGACAAAATTTCTTGGTGACAACCTTTGAATTCGTCAATAGTTAACCAAGTTTTCTTATCATCTTCACTGATTAGCCCATCAATAGCTGTCGCAACTTCAATTGCCATAATGTACAGAGCACGTTTATCGACAGTTAAAAGTTCTTTGTGAGTTGAGATAAGTCTAAGATGATGACCTTTTTCGCGATAATCGGAGATATAGGCATCTTCAAAATCTAAAAATAACCACTCATCAGTATGAGAAAAGAGCCGAGATAACTCGGTATCCTTCAAGGGAACTGTATTCCATCTCACATCAAACAAACTTTTGCCCCACATCAAACTAACTGTTAAATCATCTTGTAGGGAATCGTTGTTGCCAGCATTAGAATAGTTTTTTTGAACTTCCTCAGGTACCCACATCTTTCCTGCCAACTCCAAATAGCCATAGGGAAATTGCTTGGAGTAGTCGCCTTTAATGTATAGTTTCATGTCTGATTTTCTTCATCCTTTAATTCTTTTTGGTAGTATAAGTCCCATCTACTCTATCTAAAATATGCGTAAAAAAATCTCTTAGTCCTTCAAAATCAGGACCCAGATTATATAGACTGCCAACTAGCTTTGACAAGGTAACTTACATAATATCTGTCCAAAAAGGTACATAAATAAAATCAGATAGCAAAGCTCCGTAAGGAATTTTCTCTTCTGATAAAAAACCAGCTAAATCATGAGAATAGTAAATAATATCTGCCCCAACCACAGAGAGAACAGGTGACCTCTCTGCATCTCCTTCTACAATATAACGATGACCGCATATCGGTATTAATTTAGGAGCTTTTTCTAATCTGCCCACTATAATTTGGTTACGCTGTTCAATCTCTTCTGGCTCGCCTCCCCATCCATCACTCCAATCAATATCATCAATATCTTCAATGATGTCTGATTTGACTTTTTCTATCAAAAATTTTAATCTAGTAACATTTTCTTCTGAAAAGTCTCGCCAATTATAAAATTCATCAGAGATAGGCATCGATTGAGAATAAATATCTCTGAATTCCCTAGGAAGTTTTATGCCATAAACTTTTTCAATTTCTAAAAATTCTAATTCTGATAATCCGTCAGTATAAGTAATATTCATTTTTTCTCCTATTCTATTCTTATAAATGTATCATAGTGGTCATTAGTGTACCAAACAGAACCATCATCTCCAATAACAAGTCTCTCACGACCACGAGAAACTCCCTTAATTTTAGGATGAACGTCATATTCTTTATATGTTGGTCCTTCTGGAAGTTTACTACCTCCATTCTTGGGATTGTTATTATAGATTTTCCCACCTTTATAGCCTTCCGGTGGATTGCCCTTGTTATTTCTTATCTTGTTGAGAGTATCCGTAACATGGTCTGGAATATCCGTATTATCAATATTATTTTTATTGCCCCTATTCCAATCATCATACCCCTTCGCAAAACTAATTTGCAGGTCGGCATTGGCTGCTCGCAATTGTATTAGGCTATCCACTGTTGTGGCTACTCCTCCAACAACCAGGGTGCCCGATACCGCAAGGCCAGCTCCCGCAACTGCTTCTATTGGGACAGTCACTGTACCTCCTGTCGGCAGCGCCAGAACTAAGCCACCTGCTCCGAGAGCTGAACTGGCTGCTCCCAAGCCTATCCCACCTATTATCTCGCCTAGTCCAAGTAACAGTTGACCCAGCTGGTCACCTAGATTTTGTAACATCTGAGCGTTAGTTTCCTGATTGACCTGAGCTGTGTAGACCTTGTCATAGTCGCCGTTCTTTAAAACGATATAACCATCACCTGCCCCAACATTGATGGGGATAATCGTCAAAAGATTGCCTTGGTCATCAAATAAAAGGGTCTGGTTATAGGCCGCAATGATAAAGGGCCACTCAGTTGCGGGCTGGCCATCTAAGAGAGCAGTTAGTTGTTTACAGCGAGGCAGACTGGACCAGTCCCTTATGAAAAGACACCGACTTAGGTTGTAGGTCCGTGCCTCAAACATCTTCTTTTGAAATCTATCGCTTCTTTACCTCTTAAAAGCCAAATACTTCTTCGTCATCATCCTTTTCATCACTATCATCTGTTTCTTTTAAATTTAAAAGGATTAGTTCACCTGTTTCTTCATCATAATCCCAATATTCACGGTCATCATCCTCGTCTTCAAATGGTTCATCTTCATCATCATACACTCGCTCACCGTGAATTTTGATGTACTCCTCACGTTGTCTTTCCAACTCTGCCCATATAGGATCTTCAACACATTCAATGGTGAAAATCTCTTGTAACCCCATCTCATAAGCTTCCTCAAAGCTTAAAGAAAGAACATCATCATGCTTTTTTTTAAATTCGTCAATGCTAAGCCAAGTAACTTTATCATCTTCACTAATCATCCCATCCAAGGCAGTCGCCACTTCAATTGCCATGATATAAAGCGCACGCTTATCAACCGTTAACACTTCCTCATGTATAGAGGCTATCCATAAATGGTCACCTGTCTCGCGGTAATCACTTATACGAACTAATTCAAATTCTAACCATATACTTTCCGAAACTAAGAAAGAATGCAAAGCAATAATTTCATCATTATCCCACCTACTATCATTAATCCATTTATTATGACTAAGACTAACATTATTGTCATTTTGTAACATCTCATCATTTCCATAATGAGAAAGACTAAGTTCTTGTCCATTAATCCTCTCAGTCCACATTTTATGGGCTAATTCTTCGTATCCAAAAGGAATCTTCTTTTGAAAATCACTTTTAATATATAGCTTCATTTTGTTATCCTCCTTGGGCTCTCAACCACTCCACTGCTCTCCAGATATTGTTCACTAAATCGTCTAATTTACCTTTGCTCAAGTTCTTTACTTCTGGAATTTTTAGATTGTTTAAAGCCTGATAGATACTCTTTTTATCAGTAATTTCTGATAACCGTATATGCTCTTTCAACTGCGAGCCTTTGCCTCCACCTACTTGGATGTGAACGCTGTTACTATCAGGCTCCGCATCAACACGAATATGTGCCTTTCTACCATTAACCCTTGCTTCCACTGGTTTCCCGAAGGTCTTGCTAGTTGGCTTTGCGACCTTCCAATCATCATACCCCTTCGCAAAACTAATTTGCAGGTTGGCATTGGCTGCTCGCAATTGTATTAGGCTATCCACTGTTGTGGCTACTCCTCCAACAACCAGAGTGCCCGATACCGCAAGGCCAGCTCCCGCAACAGCTTCTATTGGGATAGTCACTGTACCTCCTGTCGGCAGTGCCAGAACTAAGCCACCTGCTCCAAGAGCTGAACTGGCTGCTCCCAAGCCTATCCCACCTATTATCTCGCCTAGTCCAAGTAACAGTTGACCCAGCTGGTCACCTAGATTTTGTAACATCTGAGCGTTAGCTTCCTGATTGACCTGAGCTGTATAGACCTTGTCATAATCGCCATTCTTTAAAACGATATAACCATCACCTGCCCCAACATTGATGGGGATAATCGTCAAAAGATTGCCTTGGTCATCAAATAAAAGGGTCTGGTTATAGGCCGCAATGATAAAGGGCCACTCAGTTGCGGGCTGGCCATCTAAGAGAGCAGTTAGTTGTTGGCGGTAGTATGCTGTCGCTTCATCAGACAACATCAAGTCTCGTGCATAGTCATTGATAAGAGAGACCTTCGGATCAGTACCTCTATCTGTGGTAAACAGTACCGTTTCTGTCATCGAGTTTAACCAGCTCATATCACTACCGTTAGAATAATAGTTTCCATGCTCATCCATAGTGATATTGCTTAAGGCAAGAGCTCCTTGGATGGCAAGTTGAAGAACAGTCAAGCTATCCGAAAAATACTTGGATACATCTGTGTTGAACCAATTTAACTTTTCAATACGCTCTTTTACGTCATCTATCCCCATCTGAATCTGGGCTTTCAGCTCATCTAGTGCTAGGTTTTGAGACCAAAGTTCTCCTATCTCTCCTGAAAAGAGAGCACTAGCTTGTGTCGACAATTTCGTGTTAATTTCCAGCTGGTCCTCTACGATACTTAACTGTTCATATTTTAATTCCAGTTGCTGTTCAAGATTGTCTAAATCAAGGATGCCGTACTCTGCAACGATTGAATCTGCATACTCATAAGAAGTCAATTCTGCCTGAATATCATCAATCGCGTCCTGCAATTTCTTAATCGCTGGTATGATGACCTCGGTAAATAGGCCTTTCCCCGCTGTATAAGCTGCTCCTTTTAATTCGCCTGATTCCAGTGTAGCAATTAAATGGTCACAACCACTGGATAACCGATCTGTGATTTGATTAGCCAAGATAAGATTCGTACGCATGGAGGTGATCAGATTCTGAGAATCCGTGCTACTGTATTTTAATCCCATGGCAGTTTACTCCTCTCATCATACAATTGTTCTAATCGCTCATTCGTTACTCGTCGAAATATGCGTTTAGCCTCTCCTACTTCCGCAAAACAAGCATCGACATAATTCGTCATTCTTCTGTAAAGCTCCTGGTTTGTATCCAGGTCTGCCCAAAACTGCTGACTGCGTTCCATTGGCTGTTCCTCCAATAGTCCTTCTTGTCTACGGATTAGTTGCTGAAATCGAGCATGAAACTGTTCAAGAGATTGCTCATAATGCTTCATTAACTGCGCAAACTCATCTTCCTTCATTTCCAGTTCATTCATTTTTTGTGTCAGTAGGTAACGCTGTTCTTCATTCTTATCTCTTGTCATTTAGCCCCTCCCAACGTTTTGCTGTTTCTACATCTCTTTTAGCTAGTGCATCTGCAATTTTGGGAAACTTATTTGCTTGAAGTAGGGTAGCTTCTGTAAATTTACTCACAGCCTCTAACATCTGATTGGTAGTTTGCCGAGCCTGTTCCATACCGGCTATTCCACTAGCAAAACCAAACTCCACTGACTGATTCTGGAATGTTTGAGTATCCACTTCTACCAATTGTTGAATGGCCAACTGAGCAGCAATTGTACTAGATTTGATTTCTCCCTCTGCCATGGTTAATCCCCCTAACATTTCTAGTTCCTAACTTTATTATAGCATACCCTTTTCAAAAATGTTCAAGTAAAAAAACTAGAGGCCTGTTTTCCTCTAGTTTTGTGCAATGAACGTTATGGAGTTCTTATTTAGCCATTTTATCCATGACTTGATCAATAAAACCGTAAGCAAGGGTTTCTTCTGCTGTCATCCAGTAGTCGCGCTCTGCGTCTTTATGGATCTGCTCGATAGACTTGCCAGAATTGTCTGCCAAGATTTGCTCCAACTTATTACGGGTTTTGAGCAAGTGTTCGGCTGCAATCGCCATGTCTGTCTGCTGGGTACCGCCACCAGTACCACCCATTGGCTGGTGAATCATGTATTCGGCATTTGGCAACATGAAGCGTTTGCCCTTGGCACCACTTGAAGCGATAATGGTTCCCATGCTAGCTGCTGTTCCCATAACAATGGTCTGAACGTCTGCTTTGATGAAGTTCATGGTATCGACAATAGCAAGACCTGCTGATACAGACCCACCTGGTGTATTGACATAAAGATAAATGTCTTTAGTTGGGTCTTGGGCATCCAAGAAGAGCAACTGGGCAATGATAGAATTTGCCATGTTGTCTTCAACCGGGCCTGTCAACATGATAATACGATCTTTGAGCAAACGTGAGTAAATGTCATACGAGCGTTCGCCACGGCTAGTTTGTTCAATAACTACTGGAATCATACGAATCCTCCTTTATACAATAACAAATATGAGACCATTATATAGAATTAGTCAAAAATGGTCAAATAAAAAACACACTTTCTACGATTCGATGAAAAAAGAAACCAGCTGAACTGATTTCTTATCTACTTCTACTATTTTGTACCAAACAAGCGGTCACCTGCATCTCCCAAACCTGGAACGATGTAGCCTTTTTCGTTCAATTTTTCATCCAAGGCTGCGGTGTAGATATCGACATCTGGATGGGCATCTTGAAGAGCTTTGACACCTTCTGGTGCTGCAACAAGTGCTACGAATTTAATGTTAGAAGCTCCGCGTTTTTTCAAAGAATCAATAGCCAAAATTGCTGAACCACCTGTAGCCAACATTGGATCCACAACGAAAATATGACGTTGATCAATGTCCTCAGGTAATTTCACAAGGTATTCTACAGGCTGTAATGTCTCTTCATCACGATACATACCGATATGACCAACCTTTGCAGCTGGTACAAGGCTGAGCAAACCATCTACCATACCAACACCTGCACGCAAGATTGGGACAATTGCTAATTTTTTACCTGCAATCTGCTTTTGAACAGTCTTGGTAATTGGCGTTTCAATTTCCACATCTTCAAGTGGTAAGTCACGCAAAACTTCGTATCCCATCAACATTGCGATTTCATTGACTAATTCACGGAAATCCTTTGTCGAAGTGGACGTACGACGAAGGATAGACAACTTATGTTGAATGAGTGGGTGTGAAATGACTTGGAATTTCCCCATGGTGATAAAACCTCTCTTTTTGTTTTTTCTATTTTACCAAAAAATGGGAAAAATTGCTTGAAAAATCCTTCAGAACCTGTATTCACAGTTCAGCCCTTCCACCTAAGGCTAATTTTCAAAGCTAGAGGTGATAAAGTAATAGATTTCGCCCATGCTAAAAGAGGCTGGACAAAGGACCAGCCTCGCATCACAGAGTTCGTGTCAACATCTCAGCGCAGTGGTTGATTGGCTTTAACAGTCCAGTGGACTGTTAAAGGTGGGAGATAAGATTTGCGAGGCAAATCTCAGCAATTCGTGTTTCACACCCCAATCTGACCATTATGACTGTTGCGAACAAAGTTCGCTCTATTTCCAACCTCAAAAGGTTCACTGAACCTTTTGAGCTGTGCGGGGGTGGGAGTTTAAAAGGTCTGGGAGACCTTTTAAAGTGGGAGATATAAGCTGACGGCAGTCAGCTCACATAAATTGATGTCTGGGGATAGACTGTTTCAGCTCAACAACTGGAAATAAGGACTTGTTGACGAACTCATTTTTGAAAAATAGAGTTCTTTTCTCACTCCCTAATTTTCTAAGTCTTTACGATTATTCAACAGGTTGTTATTACAAATTAATCTGTTGAACTTGTCCGTCAACTATTTCAAGAATTTCAAATGTTTTCTCTTTTAGATTTGCAGTCAGACGAGCATCCGTGTGGGCATCTGTATTGGTCCAGCTGATGTGGATAGTATTAGCGTCTTCCATATCAACAGCAAACTCTCCATCAAATGCTGCACTGGTATTGCGGAACTTGAGCAGATTGAACAAGGACTGCACAACTGGGCGTTGAACTTCTCGCTCAATTTCTTCCAAATCATAATAGTGACGGTTGATGTTGCGGCCTTCTTTGGTGGATTCAAGCAATTCGATATCATTTTCTCCTGCCAACAAGCCAACGTAGTAAATCTGCGGAATACCTGGTGCAAAACATTGGAGCACACGTGCCAAGAGATAGGCTTGGTCATCATTGCCTAGAGCTGAATAGTAGGTACAATTGATCTGGTAGATGTCCAGATTGTTGTAAGCCTCTGTGCTATAAATCTTCTTGACATTTGCTCCTTGGGCATAGAGGGCTTCTCTTGTCGCCTCTGTTTCTTCATCTGTCAGCAAGTCCTTGACATCGACCACTCCGATACCATCATGCGTGTCCAGCGTTGTAAATTGCTTGCGAGGGCAGATTTCCATCCAGTGAACAAGTCGGTTGACATTTCCTGAATAAAGAGCATGAAGAACCAGCATCGGAAGGGCAAAGTCATAGACATAGTAGTCTTGCTCAGCGATTTTTTGCTGAATGGTGTAATGTTCATGGATTTCTGGTAAGATTTCCACTCCTTTTGGTGCCAATAGCTGACGCGGAAAATGAAGCATGTCCCAAATATCTGGCTCAACGAAGAAACAGTTGGTTCCAATTTTCTTATTGGCGTAGGCAAAGGCATCCAGGCGAATAATAGAAGCCCCGTGGTCCGCCAGCTGTTCCAGATTTTCCTGAATAAAACGACGAGTTGTTTCCGTTGTCACATCGAGGTCAATCTGTTGCTCATCAAAGGTACACCAAACTTTTTCCTCACTACCATCAGCAAACTTGGCAATGCGATAGGGAGCACGAGGTTTCCGTTTGTAAATCAGGTCTACATCTTCCTGAGTCGGCTCACCGTTTGGCCAAAAGTTTTTGTAGCGAATAAACAAATCTGCATAGACAGACTCATCTTTCTTTTCTAGGAAGTCAAGGAAATAAGGCGACTTGGCTGAAATATGGTTGATCATGAAATCAAACATGAGGTAGTAGTCTTGACTGAGTGCCTCAATATCGCTCCAATCTCCAAAAGCCTCATCAACCTTGGTATAGTCCATGGGTGCAAACCCGCGGTCACCCGATGATGGAAAGAAGGGAAGGATGTGGACACCACCGACCACATCTTTCAAAGGACCTTCCAAGACCTGCTTCAAGTCTTTCAGATTTTTTCCAAGACTGTCTGAATAAGTGATTAACATTGCTTGATTTTTTACTTTCATTTTCTTCTCCTTTTGAAAGCCTTTTCTAATTGTTTTTTTGGTAAAAGGTTGAGTTGCCTCAACCTTTCGAGTTTTATTTTACAGATCCACTGGTCATACCTGAAATGATATGCTTTTGGAAAATGAGATAAACCAACAGAATCGGAATAATGCCTACTACATAGGACGCAAATGACGGTCCATAATCGCTGAAATACATTCCTTGATAGTTATACTGGAAGAGCGGCAAGGTCCACATTTCTTGGTCACGGTTGAGGACCAAGAGTGGCAAGAGGAAGTCATTCCAAACCCAGAGGGCATTGATGATCAAAATCGTAGCGTGCATAGGTTTCATCAATGGAAAGATAATTCGCCAGTACATGGTAAATTTATCACAGCCATCAATTGCTGCTGCCTCATCCATCTCCTCAGGAACAATGGTCTTGATATAGCCAACATAGAGGAAGAGTGCCTGCGGCACTGCATAGGTCAGATAAAGAATAATCAACCCCAAAATATTGTTCAAACCGAGACTAGACATCAACTTGGTCATAGGAAGCATGATTACTTGGAAGGGAACAAAAATTCCGATAATCAAGAAAAAGTAGATAAAGTTGAAAGCTGTTTGCCGCTTCATTTGACGGGCTACTGCAAAGGCTGCCATTGGAATAACCAGTATAATCAAACCTACTGCAGCAATGGTAATTAGGGCAGAATTCCCAAAATATTGAACAACTCCATCTTCAAACAAACGACTATAGTTGTCTAGTGTGAAATTTTCAGGTAAGCCAAAGAAGTTACCTGTAATTTCTTTGGTTGGTTTGAAGGAACTAATCACCGTCACCAGTAGCGGAATAAACATAAAGAGAATGCCGCTGAATAGAACGAGATATACCCACCAATTGCTTTGTTTGGTCTTATTCATAAACATACCTCCCTATACTTCAAATTTCTTAGAAATCCGCATCTGAATCAAGGAAATAACAATGATAAAGATGAAGAGAACGACTGCCAAAGCGTTGGCATACGAGAATTTATTGTCAACAAAAGCGTAGTTATAAACCAGCAAGCCAAGTGATTCTGTCTTACCATCTGGACCACCGCTAGTTAAAGCGAAGATAAGGTCAAAGGCAGTCAAGCCAGATTTCATTGCTAAAATAAAGACCATGCTGATAGACGGTAAGAGGAAAGGCAATTCAATGTTGAAGAACTGCTGTGAACGTGTTGCACCGTCAATAGCTGCTGCTTCTTTCACATCGTCTGGAATACTTTGTAGACCAGATAGGAAAATGATGACCGGCATCGCCAGACCTTGCCAAAGAGCAACAAAGAGGACGGAAGGAATAACTGTATTCTCTTGAACCAATAAGTTTTCCATCAACCAGTCAATGTGCAGGATTTCGCCAATCTGTGTAAAACCATAGTTAAAAAGTTGAACAAAGATGAGCCCCAAAGTCACTGTTGACAAAACTGCTGGGAAGAAATACCAAGTCCGGAAAAAGCCAACTGCTTTGATTTTCCGATTGAGCAGGGTTGCCAACCAAATACCAATCACAATTTCCCCGATGACTAGACCGATAGTGAAGATAATGGTGAAAGTGATACTGGTATAGAAGTCAGGGTCCTTCAGAATATCGATATAATTTTGAATCCCAATCACATCATAACTGCTGGACAGCCCGTTCCAATCTGTTAAGCTATAAAACACCCCAGTTATCAATGGATAAAAGAAAAAGATTAACTGAAGAGCAATTGGTATGGCTACAAATAAATAGGGCCAATATTTTGCAACAAATCCTTTTTGACTCATAAGGAACTCCTTTACTAAATTCATATATTATAGTTGTTTAATCTCCACTCCAATAAGAGTCAACTTCTCTTCTTCAACCGGAGATTAAACAACTATAAGGGGACTGGTTTGGGAATACCAAACTGCAGCCCCTCAGTTGTTTATGCTATTTATTATTTCATCGGATCAAAGAAGGCATTGAGTTTCTTCACAAGTTCTGCTGAATCTGGTTTTTTCACCATTTCAACGGTGATATTCCAAAACTCATCTTCTGAATCCCACTCGCTCTGCAACCATACGACGTGCTTGTCTGTAAAGGCATATTGAGTGACACCAGCTGTTTCTTCAAATTTACCTTCGGTATCCACACCTTCAACAGAAGTTGGTGAACCATCTACATCATAGTATTTTTGAATAACTTGTGGACGTGAGAGGTATTCTAAGAACTTCTTAGACTCTTCTGGGTGCTCTGATTCAGCTGATACAGATAGGGCTAGGTCTGCCGCACCGATCGTGTAATCGCCTCCTTTTTCATCTCCTGGGAAGGCAAACATGCCGTATTCAAATTCTGGCTCTTGCTGGTTAATCGCTGTTGCTGCCCATGTTCCTTGTGGCATCATGAGGGCTTCTCCTGCTGCAAATGAAGCAACCGCGTCAGCGTAAAGTGCTCCTGTAAAACCTTTTTGACCATTGTCAGTCAAGAGTTCCAAACGCTCCAAGACTTCCTTAGTTGTTGCATCATCTTGGATAGCACCCTTGGCACTGCGAATCAAAATATCCTCTGCACCGTCAAATCCACCTGCAACTGTTACCCAAGCTAATTGGTGGTAACCATTGAGCGACCAGGCATCATTTAGAGAAAGGGCAAATGGTGCCACACTGCCATCAGCCTTAACTTTGTCTACCAAAGCAACAAATTCTGCATAGGTAGTTGGTACTTCCAAGCCAAGTTCTTCGAATTTATCTTTGTTGTAGTAGATACCATAGGCATTGGCAGTCAGTGGAAGAGTGTAGTTTGTATCATTTACAAGATAAGGTGTTACTGCCCCATCTTTCAAATGGCTGAGACCTGCATCATCCCCAATTTCAAGGAAACGACCGTCTGCTGCAAACTCTTTGAAATCTGCATTCTGAGGATAGATATTGATAACATCTGGTGCTTCATCATTGGCCATCCGTGTTTTCAAGACAGTTCCTGCATCTGGCACATTTGAAAACTTAACTTCAATATCTGGATTTTCTTTCTCAAAGTCATCAATAATTTCCTGCAAGGTTGCTTGCATTTCGGGCTTTTGTGAGAAAAATTCAATTTCTACCTTGTCACTGCTGCTAGAATTTCCGCAGGCTACAAGGAAGCTTGCAAAAGCACAAACCGACGCACATTTGAGAAATCTTCTCATGTTCATAATAAAATCCTCCTAGATTTTGTTAAAAATATATTGTACACTAAAATAATCTTCTTGAACATGGGGCATGGTTAAGCCGATGTTCATGAGCTCATCTCCATAGAAACTTGTTTCCAACTGTGGACAGTAATAACAAGCTTCTGGGTCTAGCCCTTTCAATCTTACCTGCAACAGAGGAGCTTCTGGCTGAGCTAGTATTTTTACGAAGGTGAAAACAGCTTGACTCTTATCTGCATCAACATAGTTGGCTGCCCAGGTATTTGCCGTTTTCTTCAAACGATAGAGGTCACCGAACTGGACTGTTGAACGAATCTGCTTGAAAGTTTCAACCTGTTCAGCAAGAGTTTCTAATTCTTCTTGGGACAGTTGAGTAACATCTAACTCGTAACCAAAGGCTCCGCCCATCATAGCCACATTTCCTCGGGTTTTCAAAGATGTAATCCGACCGACCTGATGGTTAGGAACCGCTGACACATGGGCACCCATTGAAGAGGTTGGGTAAAGTAAGGTCGTTCCTTCTTGGATAGAGAGGCGACCAATCGCATCTGTATTGTCACTAGCCCAAGCCTGTGGCATATAGTAGAGCAGACCCAAGTCATTTCGACCGCCACCTCCTGCACAGGATTCAAAGAGAATGTCTGGGAAACGACTGGTCAGAGTTTCTAATACTTGGTACAGCCCCAGCATATAGCGATGATGGAATTCATAGGACTCCGCATTGGCCAACTCTTGCGACATACTGGTGATGTTGCGGTTCATATCCCACTTGACATAATCGATTTTGGCAGATTGCAGTACATCGGATACAGCTTGGATAATGTAGTCACAAACTTCTGGTTTGGACAAATCCAGTACCAACTGTTCTCGACTGTAAATCGGTTCGCGTCCATCAATATGAATAGCCCAATCTGGATGCTGGCGATAGAGGTCACTATCGATTGAAATCATCTCTGGCTCAAACCAAAGACCAAATTTCATACCCAAGGCCCGAATCGAATCTGCCAGACCGGCTAAACCATTGGGAAGCTTGTCTGTATTAACAATCCAATCTCCCAAGGAAGACTCGTCATTGTTCCGTTTTCCAAACCAGCCATCATCAAGTACAAATAATTCAATCCCTGCCTGACTGGCCAACCTTGCCATGGAAAGAATCTTCTCCTCCGTGAAATCAAAGTAGGTTCCTTCCCAGTTATTAATGAGAATTGGCCGTTCTTGATTGACAAATTGAGAACGAATCAAGTGTTTTTTGATGAAGTTATGACTATCCTGAGTCATAACTGTAAAACCTTTATCCGTAAAGGATAGGAGGACTTCAGGTGTCTGAAAACTTTCTCCGGAAGCCAAATTCCAGCTGAAGCTCGTGTCATTGATTCCCATGCCCCAACGGACTGTTTCCAAAGCAGTTGTCTCCACAAAACCAGTAAAGTTCCCACTATAAACCAGTTGGGCGGTATAAACTTCGCCACTATCTTCTGTAGCAGTTGGGGCCGCCAAGGCTAAGAAAGGAGTACGTGAGTGGCTTGAAGCTCCTCGAATGCTTCCGATAGAGTAGGTTCCGCTCGTAATCGGTGTTTTCGTCCACTCTTTTTCATAAGCATAACGACCTGTCAAACTATGGATGACAAAGTCCTTATGAGGCATATCCAAGGTGAAAGATAAGACTTTTTCTATCTTAGAAGGATAGCGTCCCGTTTGGATACGAGCAGAGCGGGCTAGATAGTTTCCTTCTTCAAAAACCGCATACTGTAAGGTAACTGTCACATCTGCTACAGCATCATAGAGGTCAATTTCTAAACTTTCCACTTCCTCTTCAGAAGCAAAACTGGCTGGCAGACCTTCCAAGGATGACTTTCCTTTGTAAATCCGGTGTTGCTTGTACTTCAAATCCAAGGCAACCCCAACTTCATTTCGTACATCAATAGAGGCCGTCCGAAAGTCTCCTAGACCATTACTAGAATATTCCAAGGACAAGGTATCCAGTGAGTAGGTCCGATTGCCAGTAATTGGACTGGGTGAAAAGGAACGGTCCAAATATGTTATTTTGTTTCCATTGCTAAATTGTTGAATTTTCTTACCGAAATAACGATGAACCAAATCGCCTGTTTCTAGCACCTCTATCACATATGAAAATTCTCTGGTTTTCAAGTGAAATAGGCTACTTTCTTCTGTGTATTGAATCATACTGTCAGCTCCTATCTGTATTACATGAATTATTCTAACAAATGTAAGCGTTTTACAAAATAGGGTTTTGTTGTCAGAATATGGTATAATGTTTCCTAAGGAGAAGAGCTTATGAACATTCTAAATAGCTACAATGAACTAGACAGCCATAACTTTGACCTAAATATCGACCATTACGGTGCGGAACAATGTGATAAAAACTATTCTTTTGGGCCAACTATTCGAGATAATTATGTCCTCCACTTTATCACTGAGGGCAAGGGGAAAATTAGCATTCTCGGAGAAACAACTGAACTGACCGCAGGCGACTTATTTGTCCTCCCTAAAAATAAGTCTATCTTCTACCAGGCTGACGGTCAGGAACCCTGGACTTATATTTGGGTTGGTTTTAGTGGCTCAAAAGCTGAGTTAATTCTTGAACATAGTCGTTTATTGGAAAAATTTTATCTGCATTCCAGCCTCCAGTCTCCCATTTTACAAAAAATGACAGACATTACCCAAACGGACAAACACCCCTTACCAATGGTGACAGAGCACATCCTGGTCGGCCATCTTCATCAATTACTCGCTTACCTTGTTGCAGAATTTCCCAATCAACAACTGAAAGAGGCCGGCATTCTTGCCAAAAGCTATGTTCACCATGCTATTAAGCTGATTCACAGTCACTACGCTCGACCGATTAAGGTGGCAGAAATTGCAGAGCAGCTCGCTCTAAGTCGAAGTTATCTCTATAAAATCTTCAAACAGGAAACTGGCTACGCCATCAAAGACTACATTCTTCAGGTAAAGATGAATCGAAGTTGCCAACTTTTAGAGGACCCCGATCGGACGATTACAGAAGTTGCAAATTCCGTTGGTTACTATGATCCTTTGACCTTCAGCACAGCCTTCAAGCATTACTTCCATATGAGTCCCAGCGATTACAGAAAACAGCAAAATAAGGATTAGTGTTACTAACCCTTATTTTTTAGGTCCATAGCAGAGCGGAGCCCTATTTCCCAAAGCTAGAGGCGATGCGGTGGCAAATTTCTTGAATGGTTGTCAAGGGAGCCGCAGCATTCAGTCGGGCATGATAGAGTCCTTCCTTGCCAAAGGTTTGACCGTCGTTGAGAACAACTTTGGCCTCCTTAACCAACTTGTCAAAAATCGCTTCATGACTGAGTCCGTAGGCAGAAAAATCCAACCAAACCAAGTAAGTCCCCTGTGGCTTCATGACCTCAATCTTGGTATGCTGCCCCAGATAATCTACAAGATAGTCAATATTGGTTTCCAAAACAGGTTTCAAGCTGTCCAACCAGGGCTTGCCATAGCGAAAAGCAACTTCTGTCGTAATCAGGCCAATGGTGGCAATTTCATGCTGGTTATTGGTTAACTGCCGCTTGGTAAACTTCTTGCGAAGGACAGGGTTTTCAATAATAGCAAAGCTGTTCTTCGTGCCTGCAATGTTAAAGGTCTTAGTCGCTGATGAGAGAATCAGAGAAAATTCCTTGAAGGCTGGATTGACAGTATTGAAGGAATGGTGCTCATGTCCAAATAAGGCCAGGTCTTGGTGGATTTCGTCAGAAATCAAGATCACACCATACTGCTGACAGAGAGAGCCAATTCTTTCCAGCTCTGCTTTTGTCCAAACACGGCCGCCGGGATTGTGGGGATTGCAGAGGATGTAGAGTTTGACCTCATTTTCTATCAAGTCCTTCTCCAGCTGGTCAAAGTCCAAGGCAAACTGCTCGTCTTGCTTAATTAGCGAATTGGTAACGAGTTTGCGGTGGTTGAGGCGGACAGACCGAGCAAAAGGTGGATAGACAGGTGTATTGATGAGAATGCTGTCACCCTCTTCTGTCAAGGCCTGAATGGCAATCGAAATAGCAGGGACAACACCCTCCACCAAGACGATTGATTCTCTATCTATCTCGTAACCATGCTGGCCCTCCTCCCAGTCCAAGATTGATTGAAAAAGACTGTCACTGGCATAGTTGTAACCGAAAATATGCTGGTCGGCATAGTCCCGAATGGCCTGACGAATTTCAGGGACTGGCTCAAAATCCATATCCGCTACCCAGGCTTGCAAAAGCTCGGCATCTTGCTCGGTTGCCTGCCACTTAACACTGTGCTGGCTCAAGCGGTCAGGTCTCTTTGTAAAATCGTAGGTCATATTATCCCTCCAAGGCTTGCTTCAAATCATTAATCAGGTCCTGCGGATCTTCAATTCCAATGGATAAGCGGAGCAGGTCATCTGTTAGTCCGTAGGCATGACGGACATCAGCTGGAATATCAGCGTGGGTCTGGGTTGCCGGGTAAGTAATCAGACTTTCTACCCCACCCAAACTTTCTGCAAAGGTAAAGACCTGCAAATTGTTAAGAATATGAGGAATGCGGTCTTGATTAACCAGTTTGACTGAAATCATGCCTCCTTTTCCTGTGTAGTACACTTGGTGAACGGCTGGACTGGATTGGAGGTAGTCCACAATTTTCTGGGCATTCTTAGTAGAACGTTCCATGCGAATGGAGAGGGTCTTGAGTCCTCTCATCAGCAGGTAACAATCCAGCGGTGACAGGGTTGGACCTGTTGTATTTTGATCGTAGAAGAGCTTGTCATAGAGCGCCTGATCATTGGTCATGAGAACGCCAGATAAGACATCGTTGTGACCTGACAGGTACTTGGTCGCTGAGTGGAGGACGACATCGGCTCCTTGGACCAGAGGATTCTGGTAAACAGGGCTATAAAAGGTGTTATCGACAATAACCTTAGCACCTTTGGCATGGGCGACAGCCGAAACCGTAGCAATGTCAAACTCCGCCATGAGCGGATTGGTCGGGGTTTCCAGATAGACATAATCGGTCTGGTCATCAATAGCCGCCAGCAAGTCCTCTTCAGTATTGGCATAGGTGAACTGGAAGCGACCCAGTTGCTCCTGTTCATTAAACCAGCGGAAAGAGCCACCGTAGAGGTCACGTGCCGCCACAATGCGACTGCCAACTGGAAAGCCTGAGAAGAGCAAGACGAGGGCAGCCATACCCGAGCTGGTCACTAAGGCGTACTGGGCTTTTTCGATGGCAGCTAGGGTTTGCTCCAGACTGGTCCGAGTCGGATTCTTGGTCCGGGTATAGTCAAAGCCAGTGGATTGGCCAAACTCGGGGTGTTGGTAGGTGGTCGAGAGGTAGATAGGGGAAATGAGGGCCCCTGTTTTTTCATCATTCTTTATACCAGCTTGAGCCAAAAGGGTGTCTAATCTGCGTTCTGTCATCTGCTACTCCTCCATTACTTTCTTCCATTGTAGCACTTCTTTAAGATAGTTTGTGAAAATTGCCTTGAAAATGGATATAGAAAATTTCCTAGGAGTCTTATAGAAAATCCTTATAACCTAACTTATATTTCCTTGCTCCTTCTTTGTCTTTGATATATAATCATATAGAAAGGAGGTTTACTATGTTCCAGCAGTTCAATCGTCAATTTTACCGAAATTTCTATTTTTACAGTGGTATTTTTTGGACCATAATGGCAATAAAACAGGAATTTTATCTCTCCAGTTTTGGACTATTGGTGTGCTTACTCACCCTTCTTCATTACTATTACGCCTTCTTTCAATCTAAGCACAATATAGAGGAAACTTGGAAACTGGCTTTGGTAATCGCCTTTACTCTAGTTTTTTCTATTTTTATTTTCTGGCCATAGTCCGATATTCCAGTCTTGAATGTTGCCCTCTCGTGCATTTCCGAGAGGGTTTTCTTGTCCTGACTTGTCAAATGTCTCTGATAGGTTTACAATAGAAACATGATAAAAATTGAACGTGTAGTAGACATCTTAAAAGCGGATGACAACTTCCGCTACATTCATCAAAAAGAGCAGGCTGACAACACTTGGACTGAGGTGCAATTTGACGCCCTCAGCTATGACAGCCGGACTGTTACCCCAACGACCCTCTTTTTTGCCAAGGGCTTGGCCTTTAAGAAGGAATTTCTGGAAAAGGCTATCGAGGCTGGTCTTGCTTTTTACGTGTCTGAAATCGACTATGAGGTCGGCATTCCTGCTATCATCGTCCAGGACATCAAGCAGGCTATGAGCCTGATTGCTATGGATTTTCATGGTCATCCCCAGAAACAGCTCAAACTCCTGGCTTTCACCGGCACCAAGGGTAAGACAACGGCGGCTTATTTTGCTTTTAACATTCTCAAAATCAGCCACAAGCCTGCCATGCTTTCGACCATGAACACCACACTGGACGGTAAGACCTTTTTCAAGTCCACCCTGACCACGCCCGAAAGTCTGGACCTCTTTGCCATGATGGCGGAGGCGGTCCAAAACGGCATGAGCCACTTGATTATGGAGGTGTCCAGCCAAGCCTATCTGGTCAAGCGGGTTTACGGGCTGACCTTTGATGTCGGAGTCTTCCTCAACATCAGCCCTGACCATATCGGACCGATTGAGCACCCGACTTTTGAAGACTATTTTTATCACAAACGTCTCTTGATGGACAATAGCAGAACAGTTATTGTCAATGCTGGCATGGACCATTTTCAAGTGGTGAAAGATCAAGTTAGCTCCAAAGACCATGACTTTTATGGGCCGACTTCTGAAAACCAGATTAGCCAGTCAGCAGGTTTTGACTTCACAGCGACTGGAAAATTAGCTGGCCATTACGACATCCAGCTGATCGGTGGCTTCAACCAAGAAAATGCTATCGCAGCTGGACTGGCCTGTCTTCGTTTGGGAGCAAGTCTGAAAGATATTCACACAGGAATTGCCCAGACCAGTGTTCCTGGTCGTATGGAAGTTCTGACCCAGCAAAATGGTGCAAAAGTCTTTGTGGACTATGCTCACAATGGCGATAGTGTGAAAAAACTGATTGATGTCGTTTTGGAACATCAGACTGGCAAGGTTATCTTGATTTTAGGAGCACCGGGTAATAAGGGGGAAAGTCGGCGCAAGGATTTTGGCCTCCTATTAAATGACTATCCGCAGGTTGAGGTCATTCTGACTGCCGATGACCCCAACCGTGAAGACCCTGCTGAGATTGCTGAACAAATTCGTTCTCACATGACTCGTCCAAGTGACTTTATCTTGGATCGGGAAGAGGCCATTCAAACAGCGATGAGCCTAACTAGTGCTGCGAAAGATGCAGTCATCATCGCAGGTAAGGGAGCAGATGCCTACCAGATTGTCAATGGGAAAAAAGACGCCTACGATGGCGATTTAGAAGTGGCGAAAAAGTATTTATAATAAATGGTCCTTGTTCACAGAACGAGGACTTTTTATAACTATTCTTATTAAATTAAAATTGTCAGAAAACTCTTTGTTTCTTCTAAAAAATATGCTATAATGGGTGTCAATGTGAGTAAAGGAGTACTTATGGTAGCCATCTCAGCCAAGGATTTGGCCGTTTCTTATGGAGAGAAAACAATTCTATCTGATTTATCTGTTACCTTTCCTACTGGAAAAATCACCAGCATTATCGGTGCCAATGGTTGTGGAAAATCTACACTCTTAAAAACCCTTAGCCGTATCTTACCAACAGAAAAGGGAGTTGTTTACTTAGATGGAAAAGATATCCGAGAAGTTCCGACAAAAGAAATTGCCAAACAACTAGCCTTACTTCCACAGCTACAGGAAAGCTTAGACGGAATTCGGGTTTATGACTTGGTATCCTACGGACGTTTTCCTCATCAAAATGCCTTTGGAAGACTGACAGACTTGGATAGAGAAAAAATTTCCTGGGCAATGGAAGAAACTCAAACAATGGAGTTTGCGCATCTCCCAGTCCAATCACTGTCTGGAGGACAGCGACAACGAGTATGGATTGCCATGGCTCTAGCGCAAGATACGGATATCATCTTTTTAGATGAGCCTACAACCTATCTAGATATGCACCATCAGTTAGAGGTTCTTCAATTGTTGAGAAAGCTCAATCAAGAAAGCGGGAAAACAATTGCCATGGTTCTCCATGACATCAACCATGCCACCCGCTTCTCTGACTATCTCATTGCAATGAAGGATGGGCAGATTATTCAAAGTGGAAGTGTTGATGAGGTCATTACAAAAGACAATCTGAGGCAGATTTTTGATATTGAGGCAGATATTCTTCCATCTAGTCATTATGGTTACCCAATTTTAGCTACCTATACTCGCACACACTAATGTAAATAAATTTAAGGAGTTTTTATGAAAAAGTTCATTCTTTCACTTAGCCTTGCTCTGTCAATCCTTGTCTTGACTGCCTGCTCTGCTATTTCCCAAAAGGAAAGCCAGACAAGTCTTTCAAGCATGCCGACCATCGAAGGAGTAGCCTACTATGGTGATATTCCTGCTCAGCCTAAAAAAGTGGTCAGCCTAAACTTTGCCAACACTGGTTATTTGTTGCAACTGGGCTTTGATGTTGTTGGGGCAACTTCCTATGATTTGGAAAATCCAGCCTTTACAGATAAACTTGAAGGTGCTACTGCCGTTACCAGTGAAGATTTGGAAGCCATCGCTGCGCTTGAGCCAGATTTAATCGTAACAGGCTCTACAGACGAGAAAATCGAGCAACTAGCTGAAATTGCTCCTACAATTTCACTTGAATATGGTAAACACTCATACGCTGAAACCTTGACAGTATTCGGTCAAATCTTTGGTCAAGAAGCAAACGTAGAAAAATGGCAGGCTACTTGGAAAGAAACAGTTGCAAGTGCTGCGACAGATATCAAGGCAAAAACTGGAGATACAGCAACCTTTACTATTATGGGCTACCTTGGTCAAGACCTCTACCTCTTCGGTAATAACTGGGGACGTGGTGGTGAAATTATCTACCAAGAACTTGGTTATGCTGCACCACAAAAAGTAAGGGATGAAGTCTTCGGACCAGGTTTCCTTGCTGTATCACAAGAAGTGCTACCAGAATATGCTGGAGACTATATCATCCTTGCTGTTGAAGACGAAAGTGTCGCAGCTGGACTATTGAACAGTGATGTATGGAAAAATCTTCCAGCTGTTCAAAACAATCAAGTTATCAAAGTAGACAGTAAGGTATTCTACTTCAATGACCCAATCTCACTTGACTACCAATTGAACGTTCTCAAGGAAGCTATTACAAAATAAGGATTCTTTCTCTATGTTTCAAAAACAATTAGGGAGAAAAAATAGGGAACTGGTTTCAACTAGTCTAAAAGCTAGTTTGGCACCTTTCCCTCTTTTTTTCCTCCTTCTGCTATTTCTACTAGCCGGTTGCTACTGGGGCTTGCGCTTAGGAGCTATCTCCTACTCTCATAACCAAGTACTCTCTATTCTTAAAGAACCCCTAGTCCAGTCCGATCTTCAAGATATTTTAATTGATTTGCGTTTACCGCGCATACTTGCTGCTGGGCTGGTTGGGGCAAGTCTTGCAACTTCAGGAACCATCATGCAGGCTGTTACGCGCAATCGTTTAGCTGACCCTGGGCTACTTGGAATTCCCGCAGGAGCCGGACTTTTTCTCATTTTAAAAATGATTTTCTTTCCCGACTCATCTGAGTGGTTAACCATATTTGCCTGCTTACTGGGAGCAAGTCTTGCTGCCTTTCTAATAATCTACCTGAGCCAGCAAAATCGGAAAAATAAAGGACCTCTCCATCTAATTTTGGCTAGTATCATGGTAACTGCCATAATGCAAGCCTTGGGACAAGGCATTGCCGTACTACATGACATGTCCAACCATATCGTAGGTCTTGAGGCAGGTAGTCTGACGTCGATTAGCTGGAAAAGCCTATTCTTACTAGCTCCATTCATTTTCATAGGACTTATGTTGGCACAGATTTTTGCACATTCTCTGACCATTTTGAGTTTGGATGATACCGTAGCTACTGCTTTAGGGCAAGACACTCAAAAAATGACCGTATTTTTCTTAGCTATCGTCGTTCTCTTATCAGCTTCTTCTGTTGCCCTTGTTGGCTCACTGTCCTTTGTCGGCTTGATTATTCCTAATCTTTTGACCGCCCTTCTACCAAAAGATTATCGGTATATTTTACCTTTTTCATCCTTGGCTGGTGCTGGCTTTCTAATCTGGGTGGACTTGGTCAGTCGAACACTCCATCCTCCTTATGAAACACCCTTAAGCACTCTAATTAGCTTTATCGGACTTCCAATATTTCTCTTACTTATCCGAAAGGGGAATTTCAGCTATGAAAAATAAAGGTTTATTTCTCCTTTTCTCACTCCTTCTAATCCTTTTATCCTTACTATCTGTCATTGTCGGCTATAGTAAGTTAGGATGGACAGACCTTTTGGCTACAATGACTGGTCACGCAACTGCAGCAACTCAACTATTTTTTTTGAAAATCCGCCTACCTCGCCTCCTTGTATCTATTCTTGCTGGCGGTGCTCTTGCTATCAGTGGTCATCTATTTCAGACCCTGACACGTAATCCTCTGGCAGATTCTGGCATTCTTGGTGTCAATGCGGGTGCGGGGCTCCTACTAACTCTTGCACTCACTTGGAATATCAGCACCCCTACTTTACAGCCCTTGCTTGCTCTTACAGGGGGATTTATGGCAACTGGCCTCGTCTACCTATTGGCTTATAAAAAGGGAAAGGGACTGGAACCTACTCGCCTTGTATTAACTGGGGTGGGGCTCGCTACTTTATTTTCAAGTTGCATGATTAGTTTGATGGTGCGCTTTGACCGCTACAAGTTGGATAGTATTATTGGTTGGCTATCTGGAAGGTATGTCGGTGATGATTGGCAAACCATCAGCCTTGTTGGTCCCTTCTTACTTCTAATCTGTGTTTTCAGTATCTTACGCTTTCAAACGCTCAATATCCTGCAATTAGATTCTAGTCTTGGAATTGGATTAGGATTAAATCGCAAAAGAGAGAATCTGATTGCCTTGCTACTGGCAACAAGTCTTGCTAGCCTAAGTTCTTTGCTGGTCGGAAACACTGCTTTCATCGGCTTGCTTGCAGGTCACTTAGCCAAACAATTAGTCGGCAAGCAGCACCAATATAGCTTACCTCTTTCTTTCCTAATTGGTAGCATTCTAATGATCATGGCTGATATCCTTGCTCGATCATTCTTAGTGGGAACGGGTATCCCAACTGGTCTGGTCGTGATCGTCATCGGTGCTCCGTACTTTCTATACTTACTAAAACAGCAAGGCTAGCGTACACTAACCTTGCTGTTTTAAACTTTCCTCTATATCCTGCTTCAACTTACGCGGACTGGTCGTTGGTAAATAGCGTTTAACCACGCGCCCCTGTCTATCCACCAAAAACTTGGTAAAATTCCATTCGATACGACCTCCTAATAAGGTCGTTTTTTCTTTCTTAAGATAGCGATAAAGCGGACTGGCTCCGGACCCATTTACAGCAATCTTAGCAAATCGTGGAAAAGTTGTTCCGTAGTTCAAACTGCAAGTTTGATTGATTTCTTGAGCAGAACCGGGTGCCTGATTTAAAAATTGGTTACAGGGAAAATCTAACACTACAAATCCCTGGTCTTTATAGGTATCATATAATTCCTGTAATTCCTTGTATTGAGGCATCAAGCCACAGCCTGTTGCCGTATTGACAATCAAGAGTACCTGTCCTTGAAAGTCTGCCATAGACTGCTCTCTTCCATCTTGTTTTTGTACCGTAAAATCATAAATGCTCACCATACAATTCTCCTTAATCAAAATATGTTTTTAAGAGTTCACTTTCTTTCGGAGTGAGCGTTCGGTAGGTTCCACATTCTAAATCTCCTAGTTCAAATCCTCCAAAGGAAATGCGTTTGAGGTAGGTGACTTTGACACCATAGGCTAAAAACATCTTCTTGACCTGATGAAATTTCCCTTCTGCCAGCTTGATGGTCGCTCTGCTATGTTCCAAAGAAGACTCCAAAATCGTCAAATCGGCTGGCTGGCAGCGAGTGCCGTCCAAGAAGGTCACACCAGAAGCGAAAAAATCAGGAGCGTCCTCAGCTAAAAGCCCATTGACCTCAAGGTAATAGACCTTATCTACATGGTGGCTGGGGTGGAGCATGCGGTAGCCGAGCGGACCATTATTGGTCACCAGAACCAAGCCTTCAGTATCTCTGTCTAGTCGTCCTACCGGATATAGACCTTCTTTTCGGTCTTCTAAGGCAATAAGGTCAATCACAGTCTGATGTTCTTTGTCTGTTACTGCTGACACTAGACCAGCTGGTTTATGGAGTAAATAATAGACTGAACCTGCTAGCTCAATCTTCCGTCCAGAAACTTGTATGTCTTGTAAGTCAGGGTCTACAATCTGATTGAGGGCTTGAGCAAGTCTGCCATCAATTGTAATTTGTTGAGTTTTGAAGAGTTTTTTTACTTGCTTGCGTGAACCAATCTTGGCATTTTCTAAACACTTGTCTAATCTCATACATGTATTCTATCATAAAACATTTGACTTGACTTTATTTTAAAAGAAACTATAATACTAATTAGTGATATGCAACATGGAATTCCATCATCAAATGGATTTCCGGCATTTTCAGCAAAGGAGAAATTTTATGGGACTTTTACAAGATGGAAAATGGGTGGACCAATGGTATGACACCAAATCCACAGGTGGAAAATTTGTCCGCACAGTGACACAATTTCGCAACTGGATTACACCTGATGGACAAGCAGGTCCAACAGGAGAGGGTGGTTTTAAGGCAGAATCTGGTCGCTACCACCTCTACGTTTCTCTAGCTTGCCCTTGGGCCAGTCGGACATTGATCATGCGAAAATTGAAGGGCTTGGAAAATCATATTTCCCTATCGATTGTTCATCCCTTAATGTTGGAAAATGGTTGGACCTTTGCGGACGGACCTGGTGTGATCAAGGATACTATTTTTAACAGCGACTATCTCTATCAAGTTTATTTACAGGCTGACCCAAACTACACAGGTCGTGTCACTGTTCCTGTCCTTTGGGATAAGCAGACCAACACTATCGTCAGCAATGAATCGGCTGAAATCATGCGTATGTTTAATACTGCCTTTAATGATATCACTGGTAACTACGACGATTATTACCCAGAAAACTTACAAGCTGAGATCGATGCTATGAATGACTTTGTCTATCCCAACATCAACAACGGTGTGTATAAGGCTGGTTTTTCAACTAGTCAGGAAGTGTATGAGGAAGAAGTCAAAAAACTCTTTTCTGCTTTGGATAAATTAGAAGCCCATTTGGGGAATAAAGACTATCTGGTTGGCAATCAGCTAACCGAGGCAGACATTCGCCTCTTTACCACCTTGGTGCGTTTTGATTCTGTGTACTTCGGACATTTCAAGTGTAATATCAAGGCTCTGGTATATTATCCAAACTTGTGGAACTATACCAAACGTCTTTACAATCATGCTGGGATTGCGGAAACGGTTGATTTTGATCATATCAAACAACACTACTACGGTAGTCACAAGACCATCAATCCGACAGGAATTGTACCTATCGGACCAGACTTGGATTGGTCACTTGAAAACTAGGGACAAGTGTGTTATACTGATAGTGCTTAAAAGTTCAAAGAGATAAGCGCATAAAGAAAAACACCCATGGTTGCAGCCAAGGGTGTTTTTTGTGCTTGCTTAAGGCACTCAGGCTATTGTTTTTATTTGTCGCATTTGTCTGCTAATCGGATTAGCCATTCCGAAATCATGTTTGCCAGTACTGACACTAGCAAAGGTAGCAAGACAAGTTCAAAGAGAATACGCATAAAGTTCTCACCTCCCAACTTGCGCTGTTTAGTGAATGCGACTTAGATATTATACCATGAAATCAACAAAGTCTGTTATTAGAAAAAACTTTTGAGAGGTTTGCAGCCTCTCTTTTTCTATGGTATGCTATTTTAGATTTTCAAAAAGGAGATGTGATAACATGTCAGCAATCATCGCCAAACATGTATCTAATTATGAACTATTTTATGATTTGATCTTTGTCCTTGCTACCTCGTCACTGACGGGACTTTTGCACGGTGACCATGTTGGCTTTAAGGAAATTCTTTCCTTCATCACCGCCAATATCATTATTATGACCCTGTGGAGCAATGAAACCATCTATCTGAATAAGTACGGTGAACGAGATTTTCTGGATATTTTCACCATTATTCCAGCCATGTACTTGATTGGTAATCTGTCCCTTAATTTCAATAACGAATTTGAGCTGACTGCTCTGCCATTTAACGCCTTCTTAACACTGTCCTATGTCCTTATTTTCCTTCAATACTTTCTGAGAGGACGTAAAATTGGTTTTAATGAAGACATAAAAGCAACTATGCACATGCTAATCTATTATATAGCAACCTTTGCGATTGCAACCCTTCTGGTCAGCTTAAATCTATGGAGCTTTGATGAGCGCATACTTTGGGTTTATTTTATTCCAATGGGGATTTCCTATCTTTTCCAAGGTAAAATTAGTCACGACCCCATCAATTTCCCTCATATTGTTGAACGGTGTCAGTTGATTACTATCATCACTTTTGAAGAAACCGTTATTGCCATCATTAAAAACTATCCCTTCGCAGATCTTCCAATAGAGGGTATTTTACTCTTCCTCGCTATGGCGACACTTTTCATTTTCTATATCTCACAAACCTATCTGAACATTGACCATCATCGCAAGGTTGATGTCACAATTTTGCTCTATGCTCACTTGATTATCATTCTCGGATTAAACTTCTTTACCGTAGCTATGGAGATGTTTCCTTCTAGTCACGGTGAATTGGCAACACCTCTTTTAATTGCAGGAAATCTTCTCTTTTATGGTGGGATTTTGGCAACTTCTCTCTATAATCAGGAACTCTACCGAGTGGATACCAAAACCTTGATAATCTATGGATTGTTACTTGTAGTCGGAAATCTAGCAATTTATCTATCCAGCCATCACCATATCATTTTATTCATTTTCCTCAACCTCATGACACATGCCATCATCTTAATCAACGCACGACATCATCGCTTAGCTAACCAATCTATGGTAGGAGAAGGGCAATAAAAAATAGCTTAGAATCAGCGTTTCTAATAACGCAATTCTAAGCTATTTCTATTATTAATACTTAAAATCTAGCCTTATTTCTATGCTAATTTACTCGCTGCCGCCTCATCAATGATAAGAACCACATCTTCATGGTTTTGTAGGACACTTGCTGGAACTTCCTCAGTCACTGGTCCTTCCACCGTCGCCTTAATGGCGTCAGCTTTTTCAGGACCGTAAGCCATAAGGACAATCGTTTTAGCTGCCATGATATTGGCAATTCCCATAGAGATAGCCTGCTTTGGCACATCTTCTGGATTATCAAAGAAGCGAGCATTGGCCTCAATCGTAGATGGTGCTAAGTCAACCAAGTGAGTCTGTCCATCAAATGGGGCACCTGGTTCATTAAAGCCGATATGGCCATTACGTCCAATCCCTAGAATTTGGAAATCGATGGGATGCTTTGCCAATACTTGATTGTAGCGTTTCGCTTCTTCTAAAACGTCACTTGCCAAACCATTTGGCAAATAGTTCTTCTTAAATGGCTTAGCATTAAATAGATGCTCTTTCATAAAATAAACATAGGATTGGTCACTTTCTTCACCTAATCCAACATACTCATCCAAGTTAACAGATGTTACTTCAGAAAAATCCAAATCGCTTTCGCGGATTTTTTTGTAAAATTCGATTGGACTAGAACCAGTTGCCAAGCCAAGAACCTGAGCACCAGTTTGCAATTTATTTTTTAATATTTCAAAGGCAATTGCTGCCCCTTCTTGTTGGTGTTTAACGACATGAATTTTCATAAAAACCTCCTTTTGGTCTATACCATTCTTCTATGATTCTATTATATGGTATAGACCGATTGTTGTCAACCCTAAATTCTCGCAAATATGCTATAATGGAAGTATGTTACAACAATTATTTTTATTATTTTTCACAGGGCTCGTGCTCTGTCTGATTGCTTACTTCTTAAAAGAACAAAAGGTTCTCCGGCGCATCCTCTTTGCAGTAGGTGGTTTGCTTATCGCTCTGCCATTTCTCCTACTCATCTACTTTATCGTCATCATCGTAACTGCTTAAGGAGAAATTATGAATACTGCAGATTTTGATTTTTACTTACCGGAAGAGTTGATTGCTCAAGTCCCTTTAGAACAACGGGATAGCTCGCGGCTTTTAATTGTGGATAAAACCACAGGTAATATGATGGATAGTCACTTCGATCACATCATCGATGAGTTGGAACCCGGTGATGCCTTAGTCATGAATAATACCCGCGTACTACCAGCCCGACTGTACGGCCACAAGCCCGATACGCAGGGACACGTCGAATTGCTTCTTTTGAAAAATACCCAAGGTGACCAATGGGAGGTTCTTGCTAAACCAGCTAAGCGTCTGAAAGTCGGCGCCAAAGTCGCCTTCGGAGACGGTAGACTAATGGCTACTATCGTAGAAGAACTGGAACACGGTGGACGGATTGTCGAATTTTCTTACGAAGGTATTTTCTTAGAAGTCCTTGAGAGTTTAGGCGAAATGCCCCTACCGCCTTATATCCACGAGAAACTAGAAGATCGCGAACGCTACCAGACCGTCTATGCTAAGGAGAACGGATCTGCTGCCGCACCAACAGCTGGTTTGCATTTCACCCAAGAACTACTGAAAAAAATTGAGGCCAAAGGCGTCAAATTGGTCTATTTGACTCTGCACGTTGGATTGGGTACTTTCCGTCCTGTGTCAGTCGATAATGTCGAAGAACATGAAATGCACTCAGAATTTTACAGTCTATCTGCTGAGGCTGCCCAGACTTTAAATGATGTCAAAGGAAAAGGTGGTCGCATCGTTGCAGTTGGAACAACATCTATTCGCACCTTGGAAACTATTGGGAATAAGTTCGATGGTCGTCTAGAGGAAGATTCTGGTTGGACCAATATCTTTATCAAACCCGGCTATAGCTTCCGTATTGTTGATGCTTTTTCAACCAATTTTCACCTTCCAAAATCAACCTTGGTTATGTTGGTTTCTGCCTTTGCTGGGCGGGAATTGACTTTATCAGCCTACCAACACGCTGTAGAGGAGCGCTATCGTTTCTTCAGCTTTGGAGATGCCATGTTTATCAAATAGACTGCGATATGAGGAACTTGTCATGAATAAGATTGAAAGTCGTCATCAATTGATACTCTCCTTAATTTTGGAAAAGAAGATTCACACCCAGCAGGAATTGCAAAATCTGCTTGAAAAAAATGGAATTTTCGTCGCGCAATCAACTCTATCGCGTGATATCAAGCTTCTCAATCTCGTCAAGGTCAATGACAATGAATGTTCACATTATGTCATCAATCCTATCGCACCTTCTCGTTGGGAAAAGCGCCTCAGACTCTATATGGAAGATGCCCTCATCACCATGCGTCCCGTTCAGCATCAAGTTCTATTAAAAACTATGCCCGGACTTGCTAGCTCTTTCGGCTCAATCCTCGACGCTATGGAAATTCCTGAAATCATTGCAACTCTCTGCGGTGATGATGTCTGCCTTATCATCTGCGAGAATCAGGTTGCCGCCCAAGCCTGTTTTGACAAACTCAAAGAATATGCTCCTCCATTTTTCTTTAGCAACCAAAAACTTCCCTAGTTTAGTAGATTAGGGAAGTTTTCATATTTTATTGACCTGCCAAGCGATAGACTGCTTCAGCATATATGTCCATAGTTTTATAAAGATCATCTAGAGGCATACATTCGTTTTCTTGGTGTTCAGTCTGGGGCGTGTTTGGGAAACAAGCTCCGAAAGCGACACAATTTGGCATAGTGCGCGCAAAGGTTGCCCCACCTGATGAAATCGGTTGACTGGTCAGGTCTCCCGTCTTTTCCTGATAGACAGCCATAAGAGTAGAGACCAACTCACTGTCTAATGGGACATAGAGCGGTGCTAGATAGTCATACTCTTCATAGGTCAAGCCAAGGGATTCTGCTACTTGTGTCAGACGGGCCACCAGTCCTTCCTTGTCTGCCAAGACTGGTATGCGGATATCCAGACGGATTTCAGACTTGTGATGGTTAAGCGTCAAGCCTGCAATATTAAAACTGAGGGAACCAGATGGTTGATCTGAAACATCCCCAAATAACTTCCTTCCTGTAGTATCTTGGCCAATTGTTTTTGCTATAAAAGCTAGGGTTGGATGGTCTGTCAAAGCCTCGAGGGCTGTTGCCAAGCGAACAAGGGCATTGATACCTTCTGCCGCATCTTTGGAGTGTCGCGATAGTCCTAAAACAGTAACCAGATCATCACTGCTTTCGTAGACAAAACCTTGTTTTTCCAGCTCTGCTATGACCCCTGCAACCAAATGTCCTGAATAACTAGCTTTAGCGGGAACAACATTGTAGGCTGTACCGACTTCCAAGTGTAAGGCAGGGTCCCCAGGTCCATGTAGCTTAGCCTGTAAGAGACCTTTTTCTGCATAGGTCAATGGGAAGGAGGAATCTGGTGCAAAGCCCATTGTAGCTGTTTCTTCTAGCTGGTTATAGCGATTCATGCAGCGCCAGAGGTTTTCTTCGTCTGTTCCGAAAATAAACCGAATTCGTTTTGTGAAGGTCACACCTGCATCCATGAGGGCTTTTACAGCAAAGAGGGCTGCCATAGAAGGTCCCTTATCATCTTGAACGCCTCGACCATAGAGTTTACCGTCTTTGATAACTGCCTCAAACGGTGGGTTCTGCCATTTTCCTAGGTCTCCTGCAGGAACCACATCTAGATGACAAAGAATCGCTAACAATTCATCACCTTGACCAATCTCTGCATAGCCATAATAACCTGCCCTGTCTAAGTAGGTCCTGAAACCCAAGCTCTCCGTCAAGGCAAGTGTCTGTTCTAAAACTTCTTGAATGGACTGCCCAAAAGGAGTCTGTCCACCTTGCTCCTGTAAAACAGAGGGATAGGAAACCAAATCTTGAATCGCTGCCAGACAGGCCTGTTTGTGCTCTTCCTTTATAAAGGTTTGTGCCATAATATTTCCTTTTCTGAAATCAAAGAGGAAAAACCAATATCCGAGCTACAGTAGCTCGGATTTGGATTTTCTAAAAGAAAGTAGCAACGACAAGAATGATTATACTTGCTACTATAATGCCCGCAATCAGTTTTCCAACAAACTTGTACCATGTTCCGATTTCAATACGACCAAGTGCCAGAGCCCCCATGACAATTCCTGAAGTTGGAGATACTAAATTCAGTACACCTGACGCTGCTTGGAAAGCAGTGATAATTAAGCTAGCTGGTACATTGACAAATTCACCCAGTGGCGCCATAATCCCCATGGAGGCACCTGCTAAACCTGATGACGATGGAATAAGGAAGGACATTGGCAGATAGAAGATATAGGTTAAAGTAATAAAAATTTGTGGGGAGAGTCCTTTCAGTCCCACTTCACCCCAATGTAAAATAGTTGCAGTGATCATACCATCATTCATAACTACTTGGATACCACGCGCCACTGCACAAATAAGAGCTACACTAAGCAAATCTGCTGCTCCAGCCATGAAGGATTTGACCAAACGTTGTTCTCCCATACCATAGACAATACCAATGGCCACTCCCGCAACCGCAAAGAGCATAGCACCTTCTGGGAAATACCACCAACCAAATGGGTAGGTCGTTATCCCAACGATTTGACCAAGAACAGGAATAGAAATCAACCATTCTTTTATCTCAGTAAATAGTGTAATCCCCAAATCTTCCCACGGGATAAAACTCAATACCATAAAAACGAATGTCAAGAAAAACAAGACTAATACACGTTTTTGAGCTAGAGATAAGGTCGCGTTGATTTCACGATCTGCATGTACTTTGAAATGTTCCATGTCTGCTTCACGTTGTTTATAAACTAGTGATTTGGTCGGATCTTTTTTAACCTTGTCGGCATAGTTTGCTACAAAGAACATACCTAAACCAAGAATTACGACAAAGAAAACCAAACGCCAGATCATACCATCTGCAATACTAACACCTGCTGCCGCAGAAGCTACACCTGTTGCAAACGGATTGACAGTGGAAGCCAAACAACCTATCTGTGAACCAAGAAGAATAATAGCTACTCCAGTAATACTGTCATATCCTACCGCCATCATCACTGGTATGAGGAGCGGGAAGAAAGCCATTGTTTCTTCGCCCATACCATAGGTGGATCCACCCAAGGCAAAGAGGAACATAAGGATATAAATGAGCCACTTTTCATGCCCTTCAAAGCGTTTCACAATAGAAGCGATCCCTACATCTAGAGCACCTGTTTCATTGACAACACCAAGAAAGGCACCAACCATCAGAATAAAGAAGGCAACATCAATAGCAGCTGACGTCGCTCCATGTCCTAACATAGCTCGTACAGGTGCCATAAACACATCCCAAATCCCCTGAGGATTTTGATTAACTGTTTCATAAGTTCCTGTGATAAAGTTACCAGCATCGTCCACCTGGTACTGCCCCGCAGGAATAACCCATGTCATCACAGCCATAAAGGCAATAATAAGCATCAATATGGTATAAGATGATGGCATCTTAAACCCGGTTTTGTCTTTTTTGCTCATAGCAAAACCTCCTAAAATTTTTTCGATTGATTTATGTCCTTATAATTTATAACCCCTTATATTTTATTTTTTAGAAAAACCTGCCCAACAAGTATTCCTTTCCTACTCTTTGAAAATCAATTTAACTATTAGACAACAATAATTCTCAAAGAGAGGTGTTTCTTGAATGAAGGAAGGACGATAATTCCTTCAAAAATTTTTTACTATTGTTTTTTCTTACGATACTTATTCAATTAAATACTATAAAATTCAATATTTACTGATAATCGTACCTCTTTCAGAGGAAAGTAGCTCTCCTAGGTTTTCAAGGGAGGTAATCACTGCTTTAGCTCCTGGTTTATTATTTACAAAGGAGATAGCAGCTTCTACTTTCGGTAACATAGAGCCTGGAGCAAATTGTTCTTGTCTGATATACTCTTCCAATTGCTCAACTGTCACATGTTCGACTTTTTCTTGATTCGGTTTATTAAAGTTGACATAGACATAGTCGACTCCTGTCAGGATAATGAAAATATCTGCATCAACCATTTTTGCTAAACATTGAGAAGCGAAATCCTTGTCAATAACAGCTTCTACACCCGTTAAAGTACCATCACTTTCTTGCACAACTGGGATCCCTCCTCCACCAGCTGCCACAACGACTTCCCCAGCCTGTAGCAAGGTGCGAATCGTGCCGATTTCCTTGATACCAATCGGTTTTGGTGAAGCAACAACTTTCCGCCATCCTCGTCCAGCATCTTCTTTGAAGGTCGCTCCTGTTTTTTCGATTTCGATCCTCGCCTCTGCTTCGGTGTAGAAAGGACCGATCGGTTTTGTGGGGTTATCAAAAGCCGGATCGTTCTTATCAACAATCACTTGAGTCACAACAGATACTACATCTTTTTCAATCCCTTCTTTTACTAATTCATTTTCTAAGGCACTTTGTAACCAAAATCCAATAGAACCTTCCGTCATAGCTACAAGACTATCCAGTGGAAGAGCTGGATTTTTTTCCGAATTAGCTGCTAGATTCTGAAGTAAGAGATTACCAACCTGAGGGCCGTTTCCATGTGTAATAATGAGATCATCACCATTTTTAATCAATTTTACCAAATGCTTGGCCGTGTTGACCAAAGCTTTTTTCTGTGCTTGGGCTGATGGGTCTGAAGATAGAATCGCATTACCGCCCAAGGCTACAACTACTTTACGATTTGCCATAATTTCTCCTATCAAGAGGAAGGGAAACAGGGTGCCCCCTTCCCATAGTCCGCTATCTTATATAGTCTTTTAATTTACTTTTACTACTAACTCTAACTGTCTTAGAGGTTGGAAATGAAGCGAAGAAAATCCGTATCAAAAACTGCTGTACTAATGTACGGCGAAGCGAAGTTAAGGCAGTAATAAAAGATAAACTAAATGACTATACTTTTGGAATGAATAGATCGCCCAAAGTCACCGCCATCACTGCTTTAATAGTGTGCATACGGTTCTCTGCCTGATCAAAATGACGAGCATACTTGCTACGGAAGACCTCATCTGTTACTTCCATTTCTTCTACACCAAATTTCTCAGCAACATCTTTTCCGTAAATGGTATTTGTATCATGGAACGCTGGTAAACAATGTAAGAAAATCAAATCTTCATTGTCTGCTTTTTTCACCAGGTCCATATTCACTTGATATGGTTTGAGTAAGTTGACACGTTCTTCAAACTTAGCTTCTTCACCCATAGAAACCCAAACATCTGTGTAGAGTACATCTGCTCCCTTAACTGCTTCGTCTGCATTGTCCGTAATCAAGACACGCGCTCCGCTTTCTTTTGCAAAACCTTCTGCTAGAGCAACAACTTCTGGATCAGGGAAGAGTTCTGTTGGTGAGAAGACATGCACGTTGACACCCAAAATTGCACCTGTTACCAAAAGACTATTGGCCACATTGTTACGACCGTCCCCACAATAAACTAGGGTCAGTCCCTCTAATTTACCGAAATTTTCTTTGACTGTCAGGTAATCAGCCAACATTTGAGTTGGATGCCAAGCATCTGTCAGACCATTCCAAACAGGAACACCTGAAAACTCTGCTAACTCTTCTACCATGGCTTGACTGAAACCACGGAACTCGATACCGTCAAACATACGTCCTAAGACTCTGGCAGTGTCTTCTGTAGATTCTTTCTTACCTAGTTGGATATCGTTGGCACCAAGATATTCAGGATGGGCACCCAAATCAATTGTAGCTACTGTGAAAGCTGCCCGTGTTCGAGTCGATGTTTTCTCAAATAAGAGGGCAATATTTTTTCCTTCCAAATAGCGATGTGAAATATTGCGTTTCTTCAAATCTTTCAAATGGGCAGCAAAATCGATCAAATATTCTAATTCTGCTCGTGTAAAGTCTTTTTCTGCTAGAAAATGTCTACCTTTGAATACGTTTATCATCTCTTTATCCTTCTATTTATCTTTTTATACTAACAACTTGTCTATCCATCACAAATCTTCCCGTTCGAACGGCATAGACATGCAACGCGGTCCACCACGGCCACGAACTAGCTCGCTTCCACTAATTTTTATCAAACGAAGACCTTTGGATTCAAGAATCGCATTTGTAATAGTATTGCGCTTGTAAACAACAACGACACCGGGTGCAATAGTCAAGGTATTAGAGCCATCATTCCATTGCTCCCGACCTGCCGCAACAAGGTTATCACCGCCACAACGAATTAGCTCAACCTTTTCAAGGCCTAGATTACTTGCTAAGACTTCCGCTAATTCCCCATACTCTTCTTCAATATGCAAGGTTTCATTTTCATAAGTCACAGAGAATACTCGTAAGGTTCCCTCAATTTCCGGGTGAATAGTAAACTTATCATAGTCCACCATGGTGAATACTGTATCTAAGTGCATGAATTTACGACTATTTGCGAATTCAAAAGCCAAAACTTTCTTGAAACCTACTCCTCGTTCAAAGATATTCACCAAGAGTTTTTCAATAGATGCCGCATCTGTCCGTTGCGAAATTCCTACTGCCAATAAGTCCTTAGAAAGAATTAGCTCATCACCACCTTCGATACGAGTAGACTCATCACGGTTATAGACCAATGGTACCTTACCTGCATAGTCTGGATGATAAGTGAAGATATACTTACCATACAAAGTCTCTCGGTTACGAGTTTCAGCATACATACGGTTGAGCGAAACCGCATTTCCAATCGTCGCAAATGGATCCCGAGTAAAATAAAGATTAGGCATTGGATCAATTGCAAATGGATAACTAGACTCAACTAGATCTGTCAATCCAATTTCTTCGGTAGGAAGAGCTGGTAATTCTGATTTTTGTACCCCTGCCATTGTCTTTTCAATCAATGCTTGATCATCATCAATGGCCAACAAGAGCTTACGAATTGCTTTCTTGGTAGCACGCCCACGAATATTTGCCTCATTCAAGTATTCATCAATGAATTGCTCACGTACTTCTTGATTAATAAGTGATTCCGCAGCCAAAGTTTCCAAGTAAAGGACTTCCACCCCTTCGTCACGCAGAGCCTGAGCAAAGGCATCGTGCTCACGCTGTGCTTCTTCCAAAAAAGGGATATCATCAAAAAGCAACCGATCTAGGTAGTCAGGCATCAGGTTTTCAATTTCCTTTCCTGGACGGTGTAACATAACTTTTTTCAGCTTGCCAATTTCTGAAAAAACATGAATTGGATGTTGTGACATCTCAATACCTCCTTTATTTTTTTGTGATTTTTTTACAGTTCTCTTTACAATACGATTATATCATCTACAACCTAGACATTTAGGAAGAATCATACAAATCAAATGATAATTTTTTCACATTTTCCTAGAAACAAAAGAATACTTATTAAATATTTTGATGTTTAAATTGATATTTTTTCATATAATAGTCATTCTATGAATAAATATTTTCTAACAATAAAACAAAAAACTCTTTCGAGCTTCCGAACGTAGGTATACAAACTAATGATTTGGATAAATCTTACATGAGGTAGTAAACTATAAAATTAGTAGATACAATAACTTTTTTAAATTTCAAATAAAAAAGATTGAAGGAAATTATCCAAAATGGACTTTTTCTTCAATCTAAAAATTCTTTTGGACGCTTCTTATATCTTCAAGAAACGACGCATGGAAATAACTGATCCAAGAGAACCAATAACGATTCCAATAAGGAATAAACTACCAACCATCAGTGGTACAAATAATTTGATGTCAATCAAGGATAGATTTTGTGTCGCTAATCCTTTATTGAAAGAAGCATAAATCATCTGGTAGATGAAATAAATGAGAGTTGCCGGTGCAATAGCTCCTAGTAAACCAACCCAAGCTCCCTCCAAGAGGAATGGACCACGAATATAACTGTTCTTAGCTCCAACTAGACGCATAATCTGAATTTCTCGACTACGAGAGATAATCGTAATACGGATCGTATTCGAAATCAAGAAAACAGCTGTGAAAAGAAGTAAGCCAGTTGCGGCTAATCCCCATGTTTGAATCAGATCTGAAATTTGGAACAAACGCTCTGTCTGTACTTCACCATCTCGAACCTCTGTAACACCATCGATCTTTTTAACCGCTTCTCCAACAGTTTTCACATATTCTGGACTTGTCGTATCGATAATATAGGCATCGTAAAGTGGATTGGCATCACCTTTGAAAAGGTTCCAAGTATCACCCATCGTTTCTGTTAACTTGGTCAACTGTTCATCTTTACTTGAGAAAGTTACGGTGGATACATTATCAACTGCCATAATTTGGTTATACACCTTTTGGTAGTCTGGATTATCCACTGTCTCCCCCTGATCATTTACGATAGTAGCTAAATGATCTGTCGAATTAGCACGTAAATAAACCGTAATCCGAACATTTTCTTTTAAATCAGATGCCAACTTCGTTGTATTCAAAATAACAGAAGCAAAAATTCCTACAAGAGTAAGAGTAATAGTTACTGAAGAAATCGCTGCAAGGGTCATCCAACCATTTCGTTTCAAACTCTTCAGTGACTCTATAAAGTGTCTAAAAAATCGTCTAATCATCGTATCCGTATTCTCCTTCTACTTCATCGCGTACCACTCGACCGTCTTCAATTGCGATTACGCGGTGGCGAAGGGTATTTACAATCTGGCTATTATGGGTTGCCATTAGAATTGTTGTACCTTGAAGGTTGATGCGCTCCAAAAGATTCATAATTTCCCATGAGTTTTCCGGGTCTAAGTTTCCAGTTGGTTCATCCGCAATCAAAACTTTAGGATTGTTCACAATCGCACGCGCAATCGCAATCCGTTGTTGCTCACCACCAGAAAGCTCATTTGGGAAAGAACGAATCTTATGTTTCAAGCCAACCAAGTCCAAGACTTCCATCACACGTTTTTTTATATTGCGTGGTTTTTCACCGATAACTTCCATAGCATAAGCAATGTTCTCAAAAACAGTCTTCTTCGGTAGAAGTTTGTAGTCCTGGAAAACAACTCCTACGCTACGACGTAGCATTGGTACATCTTTTTTCTTGATACGAGCCAGGTCAAATTTCCCAACTTTTAAACTTCCCTTATCTAGTTTTTCCTCACGATACAAGAGCTTGATAAAAGTTGATTTCCCGGCACCAGAAGGTCCTACGATATAGGCAAATTCGCCTGGTTCCACATTGATGGACACACCACGAAGTGCAGTTGTTCCGTTTCCATATTTTTTGGAAACGTCTTTCATTTCAATAATTCCCATAAGGTCTTCTGTCTGACGACAGTCCTTTCTTTAAATTTTCAGTAAGTCTAGCTAATGCGCCACTTGAGGTAAGCATCGATAAAGCCATCCAAATCGCCATCCATGACCTTGTCCACTTGGGCAACTTCATGACCGGTTCGGTGATCCTTCACCATGGTATAGGGTGTAAAGACATAGGAGCGAATTTGGCTACCCCAAGTAATCTCCTTCTTGTCGCCCTTAAGTGAATCTACCTCTGCTGCTTTTTTTTCCTGCTCCAACTGGTACAATTTGGCTTGAAGCAGTTTCATCGCGCGATCACGGTTACCATACTGAGTACGGTCAACTGTTGATTGAGTTACAATCCCTGTCGGAATATGGGTCAAGCGCACACCTGTAGAAACCTTGTTGACGTTCTGTCCACCTGCTCCACCACTTCGGAAGGTGTCCATCTTGACTTCATCATCACGAATCTCAATCTCAATGGTGTCATCCAACTCTGGCATGACTTCCACTGAAGTAAAGGATGTGTGGCGACGCTTGGCTGAGTCAAATGGAGAGATTCGCACCAATCGATGCACACCCATTTCTGACTTGAGTAGACCATAGGCATTTGGACCTGTAAAGCTAAGCGTCACAGACTTAATCCCTGCCTCATCACCAGCTTGGTAATCCAGTGTTTCTACTGTAAAACCTCTGGCATTACCAAAACGTTGGTACATCCGTAGGAGCATTTCACCCCAATCCTGCGCCTCTGTCCCGCCTGATCCTGGATGAATCTCCAAAATTGCATTGTTGTGGTCATAAGGCTCTGATAGGAGAAGCGTCATCTCATAGCTGGTCATGAGTTTGTCCAGCTCGGTCAACTGTTCGACCAACTCATCACGAACAGACTCATCTTCTGCTAGAAAGTCAAGTAAGATTTCTGCCTCGTCGTAGGTATCAATCATCTTATGAAAATTTCCATAAGTTGCCTTCAGTTCGTTTAGTTCCTGCGAGGTCTTTTGAGCTGCCAAATTGTCATTCCAGAAATCTGGCTCGGTCATCTTGTTTTCCAAGATAGCAATTTCTTCTTCTAAGCCCTCTAAGTCAAAGAGACCCCCTAAATGAATTTAGTTTAGTGTTTAATTCTTCTAATTTCTGTCGAATTTCTGCTGTATCCATATTATCTTATCCTATCTAAAGACTTTCTCATTATTGTATCATATTTGCAGGCTTTTCGCCATTTTAATAAATTCGGTTTGCTCGTGTAAAACATCTGGATGGTCTGTTACAATCCCCTCGATAAAAGCTATCATCTCCTCATTTGGTTGTTTAACCAGCTGACTCAGTGCCCAAATAGCTGTTGCCATGTGGACTGGATTTTGCTTCTTATCGATGATTTCTAGGAGTTTGGGAATGGCAGAGCGGTCATTGCTATTTGCCAAAGCGATGATGGCATTGCGTTGAAGGATATTTTTCCCCCGCCAGGAACCAGCAATCATTCCAAATTTTTCCTTGAACTGTCCATTAGATAATTCTAAAAATGGAATAAGTTCCGGTTGTGCCAGATCAGGATCGATTGCTACTACCTCTGGGCTGGAAATACCTTTGTTATAAGGACAACAAATCTGACAAATATCACAGCCGTAGATAACTGTCTTGATTTTCTTTCGAAATTCCAAGTCCATCATTCCCTTATCTTGCGTTTGAAAAGACAAACACCGGCGGGCATTCATGGTCCCATCTCCCAATAAACAAGCTGTCGGACAAGCCGCTACACAACGATTACAATCTCCGCAATCATAGTCAACTGGACTATCAGGCTCTATTTCTAAATTGGTAATCAATTCCCCTAGAAACATATAGGAGCCATACTCCTTAGAAATAACTAACCCATTTTTTCCTATGAAGCCAATCCCTGCTCGTCTAGCAACAGCCGTATCTACCAAGGCCCCAGTGTCTACCATAGCCTTGTATTCCAAACCGTCTGTTAATTTTTCAATCCCACGAGCTAGGCGTTCTAGCTTATCCTGCAAGATATAATGATAATCTAGCCCCCACGAATTTGGCGTAATCTTTCCTCGCTTATATTGAGTCTTCTGTGGTTGCTGAGGAAGATGCCTAGGGTAGGCAACAGCTATTGAGATAATGGTCCGAGCTGATGCCAAGCTTAGCTTAGGATTGATCCGCTCCTCAATATTCTTATGCTCAAAACCTGTTGTCCTTCCTTCTTCTACTCCAGCCCTTAAAGATTGTTCTAAATATGAAAAATCATCTGCCGTCGTAAAACCGATTTTGGAAATTCCCAATTCCTTAGAAAGAGCAATTATTTCTTCTTTTATGTTCATCAATTTATATTCTAGCAAAAAAGCGTTTTCTTGCCAAGGTTACAGATATAAAATAACCATCACTAACACCAAAATCGTTGAAGTTGTAGCGATGAGATTCATTCGACCGTAAGTCTTTTCTCGCCAAATACTCGTTAAAACATACATGATATTGATACCAATCGCCCCTCCCAGACCATTAGCCAAGAGATCGGTGATATCAGTCATTCCAATCATGAAGACATATTGAATTACTTCATAAAACAAACTAACAAAGCAGATGATACTGAGGTTCAATAACCACGGAGCTCGTCGAAGAAGCATTTCCATGTAAATTCCAAAAGGTATGAAACAGAGCACGTTGAGCCCGATTTCCTGATAATCCAGTACACCATTATAAACAGCTGTACCTGCAAAAGGAATCAGATTCAAACTTCGGTAGCTATACCGTCCGATTAGTAGGGTAGATAGGTCCATCTTGAAGACAATAATCCAAGTAAGCACTGATAGATATATCATGAATAACAACTTGGTCAAGTTTTTAGATCCCATCTAGCCCTCCTTTAGGTATAAACATTGTTCCATTATATCAGAAATGCCCTCTAAAGAGATTACAAGTTGATGACGAATAAGCTTATCAAATTACAATTCCTTTACAACAATAGAAGTTATTTTAAATCTGCAATTGTACGAACAATCGGCATCAATAGTAGTAGACCTACCCACGGAAACACCATCCAGCCAAGTAACAGATTAATTGCTAAAAATACATATTTCCAATTTGAACTAACATAGAAGACAGGAAGAAAATAAAGTATTGGAAGTATGAAAAACAGAACTGGCACTATAGGGGAGTGTGAAAGAGAGCCTAACTGGATAATCGATTGTAAATAAGATGTTCCATAGAAAAATAGTAGTGTTAACAAAGTCGCTAAAAATAGAGCAAAAATTATCAAAACAGTATTCATTCGACCATGATGAGAACAAGGTCTATTTAACCAACTATAAAGACGCTCCAAAGAAGAGGTTTCATCTGATAGCCGAATGTCTCCTTTTTTATCATAGATATAATAATTAGGAACATGAGCCCAATAAATACGCTCCAAAAACGTAGCAATAACATTGGTTCTAGACTGAAAAGGTTGTAACAACACATTTTTCTGTTGACCGATATTCCTTCGGAAGAATGGAAAAATCCGAAACGGATCATGTGCAGAGTAGTAATTAATCAGTTGCTCATCGTTTTTAAAAAAATCCTGACTCTTTAGTATCTTATGAGCACCAGTTGGAAAGGTCCACCAAGGAGAAAGAGCAGCGAAGGTTATGCATTTCTGAATATCACCAACTAGTATGTACAATCGTTGAGCCAACAAGCCACCTAAAGAATGACCGGCTACAAGAATAGTAGCATTTGGATAGTCCTCTCGAATCTTACGGTAAAACAGTAAAAGACTATCGAATTGGTGCAAAGGAACCAAGCCTAAGCCACCCAATAAAGAGGTGTAAAACCAGTCTTGATAAGAAGTTAACCACTCATTCTCAGCATTGGACTTAGGAATAAAACGTTCATCTGCCTTCGTCCATTGAAAAATACGCCTTCCCAGTCCAACATCAGCACCACGAATAATTAGATAAAGTGTTTCAGTGTCATGATTAGCTTGGTAGACAGCCGCTTGCAACCCATTATTCCATTTTCGAGTTTCATCTATAAAATCCAAACAGGTAAATTGGCTACCATCTACATTGATTTGTTTGTTTTTCATTGTATCAGAATCATAAATCAAGGCAGTCAACTGAACAATAAATTTATTTTCTTTCACTCATTCTCCTCTTAAAAAAATAAAGTTACACCGAAGTGCAACTTTACTTTTTATTATTCAACTATTAACGTCCCAAAGTTGCAGCCGCAATAGCTGTATTTAATGTTTCTAGGTTTGCTTTTTTAGTAGCATTCATAATCAAGAACCAGTCAACCATAATCCAAATGAATACTGGCGAGAATAATAGACCAATACCAATCCAAATTGTTAACCAGTAGAGAGTAACAAGGCCTAATTTAGCAGCGCCCAAACCAGCTTGACCGATGTAGAAACGATCAGCACCAAAGCTTCCCAATAGAATTGAAAAGATAAGCGCTGTAGTTGGATTTTTCAAATCCGCTGCCAAAACATAAGAAGTTTGCGCCTCATTCAACTCATCCAAACGTTGACGAATCATTGGAAGTGACTCAGCAGGAAGGTTAGAAGCGTTTGCTGCAAGGTAAGAATCCGTAAATTGTGACATCATAATCTCCTTTGTCAAATTTAATATTACAAGAACCAGTATACGATACTTTTAAATTTCTGTCAAGAGCAGAAAGAGAACTAGAATTACTCTCCAGCTGATTCAGAGACCACTTCTGTAACTTCCTCAGAAATAGATTCTTCTGTAGATTCTCCTTCAGTTTCCACTGCCTCCACGACAACTTCCTCTGCTTCTTCAGTAGATTCAGAAATCACTTCAACAACTTCTTCAGGAATTGATTCTGAAGCCTCTATAGTTTCTTCACTGACTGTCTCTACCTCTGTTACAACTTCAGCTTCTTCAGCAACCACTTCAGATACAACTGTACTAGTAGCTGGAGTTACCTCTGTAGTAGCTGGAGTAGAATCAGTAGTTCTTTGCATCATATTTACCTGATTAATTGCTTGTGTAAAACGCTCAAAGTTTGCTTCTTTACACGCTCCCATAATCAAGAAAATATCAACTACTTGCCAAATAAATGCAGCAAATAGGAAGAAAATACCGATAAAGATAAAGGAAGTAATAAAACCAAAAATCATAAGTGCTAATTTAGCGATTCCTAATTCCTTATTACCAATATAGAAACGATCAATACCCAAAGAACCTGCAAAAATAGACAACAACAAAGCAACTGTCGGATTTTTGATATCTGCCATCAAAAGTACATTCATTCCTTGGTCATCTAAATTTTCCAATTCCTGTTGAATCATTGGAATCCGTGTCGCAGGAAAAGCGTTCATATTGGTCATTAAAAATGTTTGTGTATAGTTCATAAGTTCTCCTTTTCTTGTTCAATATTTTACCATGTTTCCTAAAAAATCTCAAGAAAGAATCCTTTTCGCCCTCAAAAAGAAAACGTTTCCTCCTATCTGGTTTTATGATACAATAAAGAAAAGGAGGTCTGCTATGTCCATTACCATTACACGCGATACAGGAGCCGTTGGAGCAGCCGGAAAACTTCACCTTTTAGTAAACGAGCAAACGGCTGGAAGTGTCGGAAACAAGGAAACGATAACCATCAAGCTGACAGGTAAGACAGCCCTGTTTGCTGTTAGAGGAGATAAAAAATCGACCATTGAAGTGCAGAGTGGCGACCATATCACCATACAGCCAAATAAACGTTACTTCAGCATCTACTTTATCAGCATGCTCGCTATTATTACCTTAGCCTTTCTAAACTTTTCACCAAATGTAGAGATGGTTATTGCAGGAGTAGCTTTGGTAGTATTCCTAGTAAGTAACTTCCTCCTGCCCCATTACCAATTATCCAAACAAACAAAACACTCAGGCTAAGCCCGAGTGTTTTTGAATGATTAAATAGCTTTGTCATCCAATCCCATTGCACGTTGAACAGCTTTAACAATTTCAACTATGACAACCATGAGCCCTGAACCAATAATAGCTACCAACCATTGAGTTGGTGTCAAGATTGAAACCTTGAAGAAGGTATTAAATCCTGGAATTACCAAGGTTGCCATCAAGAGCAAGAAGGCAGCCACGATTGACCAGTTAAAGAGTTTATTCTTGAATGGTCCTACGGTAAAGATTGATTGGTAAACAGACTTCACGTTGAAGGCATGTACCAATTGGATCAAACCAAGCGTCAAGTAAGACATAGTAAGAGCATCTGCGTGGATAGCGTGATCATCACCCGCATGCTCTGGATAAAGAAGGGCAAAGCCATAAACACCCAAAACAAGAGCGGTTTGAAGGATACCTTGGTAAACGATAGAACTCAATACACCACCTGAGAAGAAGCTTGAGTTACGTCCACGAGGTTTGTGTTGCATCACACCTGGCTCAGCAGGCTCAACACCAAGAGCAATAGCAGGAAGCGTATCTGTTACCAAGTTAATCCAAAGAAGGTGAACCGGCTCCAATACATCCCAACCAAAGAGGGTTGCAAGGAAGATACACAATACTTCAGCAGTATTAGCTGACAAGAGATACTGGATTGTTTTCTGAATGTTTGAGAAGACTTTACGTCCTTCTTCAACCGCAACGATAATGGTCGCAAAGTTATCATCAGCAAGGACCATATCAGAGGCACCTTTAGACACTTCCGTACCTGTGATACCCATACCGATACCGATGTCGGCTGTCTTCAGTGATGGTGCATCGTTAACACCGTCACCAGTCATGGCAACAACCTTACCATCATTTTGCCAAGCCTTAACGATACGAACCTTATGTTCTGGAGATACACGAGCGTATACAGAATATTGTTTGAAGACTTTCTGGAACTCTTCATCCGTCAATTCGTTGAGTTCTGCACCTGTAAATACATGGTCTTCTGTATCGTTTGGATCGATGATACCAAGACGTTTGGCAATGGCTTCCGCTGTATCTTGGTGGTCACCCGTAATCATGATTGGACGGATACCAGCTTCCTTCGCAACACGAACCGCTTCAGCTGCTTCAGGACGCTCAGGGTCAATCATACCAACCAAACCTGAGAAGACAAGGTCGTTTTCAACAATGTCAGATTCCATTGCAGGCACAGCATCTACATACTTGTATGCCATCATCAAGACTCGAAGCGCTTGTTTAGCCAACTCTTTGTTAGTAGCAAGAATGGCTGCTTTATCTGCATCTGTAATCGGACGGATTGTTCCGTTTTCTTCGATTTGCGTTACACGTTTGAGCAACTGGTCTGGAGCCCCTTTAACAGCTACGAAGAAATTCCCAGCAGCTTGTTGGTGAACTGTTGACATCAACTTACGTGTTGAATCAAATGGCAATTCTGCCACACGAGGTTCAGAAACCAAGACTTCACGAACATCAAAGTTTTGATCTAAACCAAATTGAACAAGTGCTGTCTCAGTTGGATCACCAATCAATTTACCTGAAGGATCCACCTTGGTATCATTGGCAAAGTTCATAACACGAAGTGTTGAATTAGTCGCATCAAAGGCTTCTTTGGCGTCCAACAGTTGACCATTTGTATAAACCTTCTCAACAGTCATCTGGTTCATGGTCAAGGTACCAGTCTTATCTGATGCGATGATTTCAGTTGATCCAAGTGTTTCAACGGCTGGCAATTTACGGATAATAGAGTTACGCTTAGCCAAGACCTGTGTACCAAGCGAAAGCACAACTGTAACGATAGCTGGCAAGCCCTCAGGAATGGCTGCAACCGCAAGGGCAACAGAAGTCATAAGAGCTGGCAAGATACCCTCACCACGTACAAAGACTGAAACAGCCATCGTGATAACAGCAATCACCAAAACTGCGTAGGTCAAAACCTTAGACAATTGGTGCAAGTTCTGTTTCAAAGGTGTATCCGTTTCATCTGCATTGGCAAGCATGCCCGCGATGTGGCCAACCTCCGTGTACATACCTGTATTGGTTACAACTCCCAAACCACGGCCATAGGTAACGTTTGAGTTTTGGTAGGCCATGTTGACACGGTCACCAATTGGTGCATCTTCAGCCAAAACTGCTGACAAGTCTTTATCAACTGGTACAGACTCACCTGTAAGAGCTGCCTCTTCGATTTTGAGGGAGTTAGCCTCTAACAAGCGCATATCAGCAGGAACAACATCACCTGCTTCCAGAAGAACGATGTCCCCTGGCACTAAGTCTTTTGAGTCCACCTCTACCACATGGCCATCACGACGAACACGGGCAACTGGGCTGGACATATTCTTAAGTGCCTCAATAGCTGCTTCTGCTTGCCCTTCTTGATAAACACCAAAGGCAGCGTTTAAGATAACAACAGCTAAGATGATGATCGCATCCGTCAAACCACGAGAACCTTCTGTAATCACCGTCAAGATAGCTGCTGCAATCAAGATGATAATCATCAAGTCTTTAAACTGATCCAAGAATTTAGCCAAGAGTGTGCGCTTCTCACCCTCATCCAATTCATTCCGACCATAGTCCGCTAGACGCTTGCTCGCTTCACTGCTAGACAAACCGTCTAAAGAAGACTCCATGCTTGACAATACTTGCTCTTCGCTTTGTGTATAAAACAAATCGCGTTTTTGTTCTTTTGACAATTTCCTTCTCCTTTTCGGTCCCTTTTTTACCTAATAAATAAAAAAGAGACCTGTTTAATGAGAACTTCTCTTCACAGCTCGGCACTTCCAGCTAAGGCTAGTTTTCCGTCACTCATCGTTAGTTTTTTTCGAAATACAGTCAGTATTCCTTCAAAAAACTGCCTTGATAGACAAAAAACTAGCTCTTACCTAAAAATACCTTACTTGCGAAGACAGGTTCTAAAACAAGTCTCGCTATTTAATATATTGCCGGAAACGATTTCGGATTGACGACAATATCACGGATAACCCGCTAGCTACTCCCTCGATTTGTGTTCTATTATAACAAATTTTTGAGGGATTTCAAATAATAATTTTTATGAAAACGTTTTTCATTTCCAACCAATGCTCATCTTATAGCTAGCAAACTTTTGCTGGTTTTCAAGTCCTTTCAAATCATAATGAAGCAGCAATTCTTGTTTGTCAACATCTAGTTTATATAAGCTAGTTTGTGTCACAAAATGCTGAATTCCCATAGGAGTAGGAATGGTCACAATCGCTTCTTGATTGTTCACAAATCTCATTATTGATTTTGGAGTAGAAAAACGTGTCATGACTAGCTCATTGTCATCGCACTTGATAACTACTTTTTCATTCTCATCATTCTTGTAAATGAGATAGACTTTGCCTTCCTTTTTCTTAACTTCTACTGGAAAGGCCTGATCTATCACTTCCAACTGTCCATCTAAATCAATTTCATTTTTTAAATATATATGCATAAACTTTCCTACCTAAGCATTTCAATTACTATCTATTAACTTCATCATAGTATATCATAATCTGATAAATATCAACAACCTGATATTTTCCTAAAATAAGCCACTTTAAAATATGTTAAATGGTATCTGTTTAAACCAAGCTATGCTATACTATTCTTATGCGAAAAATAGAATTACTTATTGGTGAACGGATTGACCAACTTTTTTCAACCGATGTTCAGATTATTCAAAACCGTGAGGTCTTTAGCTATTCTATCGACAGTGTCCTCCTCTCACGCTTTCCAAAAATGCCTACCCAAAAAGGGCTGATTGTTGACCTTTGTAGTGGAAATGGAGCGGTGGGCCTCTTTGCCTCAACTCGCACCAAGTCTCAGATTATTCAGGTCGAGTTACAGGAGCGCTTGGCAGATATGAACCGCCGTTCCATTACTCTCAATGGACTGGAGGAACAGGTTTCAGTTATTAATGATGATTTGGCTAATTTGCCGCAACATGGTTTGCGGTCCAAGGTTGATTTGATGCTCTGCAATCCTCCTTACTTCAAGGTGGACGAAACATCTAATCTAAATGAAAGCGAGCATTATCTTCTAGCCAGACACGAGATTGCGACCAACCTAGACAGTATCTGCCAGGTAGCTCAACAGGTGCTCAAGTCTAATGGTCGCTTAGCTATGGTTCACAGACCTGACCGATTTTTAGATATTTTGGACACACTAAGAACCTACAAATTAGCTCCCAAACGCATCCAATTTGTCTATCCCAAGGCTAGCAAGGAGGCTAATATGTTGCTGATTGAGGCTATCAAAGACGGCTCAATGGACGGTCTACACATCCTGCCACCTCTGGTTGTCCACGAGGAAAATGGCGACTATACACCTGCTATTCATGAGATTTATTATGGAAAATAAGGCCTATTTTTATGTCCTGGAATGTGCCGATGGAAGTCTTTATACCGGCTATACGACTGATGTGGAGAAACGGCTTGCCACCCATAATCGTGGGAAAGGAGCCAAGTACACCCGCGGACGCTTGCCCGTCAGCCTGCTCTATCAAGAGGGCTTTGCTAGTAAGCAGGAAGCCATGTCGGCAGAAGCATTATTTAAAAAACGCAATCGACAGAGTAAATTAGATTATATCGCAGAAAGAAGAGAACATGACACAAAATAAAAAACAAATCCATCGCCTGAGAATCCTCTGGCATATCCTAAAAGTGACTGGTTTTTCAACCTTCCTTACATCCTTTGTCAGCTTCATCTTCCTAGCAGCTGGTTTACTACTCTGGTTGGAGCCTGAATTCACTAACTATGGCGATAGCCTCTGGTACAGCTTTGTAACAGCAACAACTGTTGGCTATGGAGATATGCTAGTGACTACTGCTTTTGGACGGATTATTAGCATCGTATTAGCTATCTATGGCATTCTCTTTTTGGGAAGCTTATCAGGTCTAGTGGTCAGCTATTATACTGAGGTCAGCAAACACTATTCGTTGGCAGTCGAAAATGACAAGCAAAAAGCTGGTTCTTAGGAACCAGCTTTTTTTAGTTTTTATGAACATTCCAAAACGATTATCGTGGCTGAACAAGCTCAAGCATGGCTACAGTCACACCCTGGTTAAAGGTGGCCTCGATAGCTTTGTCACTAAGTCCGACCCCTACTGCCACCTGGAGGTTGTTCAGGTTCTTCATCATGACAGCCTTGTGGCCAGCGGAGTTCATCCACTCGTTGAAAAGGCTGTTGGCGATGCGGCTCTCGTCGATGGCGCTGTACGCGCTAAGAGCTGAGCCCATTTGCAGTGCATTCTCGCCGCGCCAACTTTGCTGCGCACTTTGAGCAGCAGTATAAACGGTTGTCCAGTGAGAGCCATCTGGACGCTTGTGAGCCCCATCTGGTACCCCTTGATAGCTCAAGCTACCGTGGTCAGCCATCTCGTTAGCACGCTGAGTTGCTGCAGCTTGGGCTACAGAGTTCCTACCTGCGTAGGATACAGGAGAGAGACCTTCTGCCGCACGGGCTTCGTTAAGCAGTCGAACGAACTCAGCATTTAGCTTGTCGAGGTTAATTAGCTGCTCCACCTTCTCAAGAGTGTCCTTGGTCGCTCCAGTTCGGATAGTCGTGCCCGGCACCTCCCCGCCCTTAGCGATGAAGGCGTCCTGCTGTTCCTCTGTGAGGCTCATGAACTCATCCAGCGTCAGTGTCTTCTTGTCGAGCAGGCTGACTGGCTTAGAACCAACCGCAATGACTTCTGTAGTCGGCTTGGTTTCTGAAACCACTTCTTCCCTTGTGGAGATTTGGCCGGTTCGGTGGTTGGTCACTGTGATAACACGTACTGTCCGAACACCATTTACACCTTTTGTTCGTGTCTCTGTCTTACCAAGTTCTAAATTAGGGTCTGTTATCTGTTGACTGCTATATGGAAGGGAAACTGTCTTCGTTGTGCTAGTTGTAGTAGTTACCTTTTTGGTTCCATAACGAATTACTTCTATAGTCGGTTTGACCTCAGACAAGACTTTTTCAGTTTTTGTGACCTTACCTGTTACAGCATCAGTGATAGTTGTCACTTCTATCGTCTTACTACCATTCTTCCCTTTGGTTTGAACCACTTCTTGACTATCTTCCCAAAGCGTCGCATCTGCAATACGTTGAGTTGTGTACGGAATCGTCTCAACTCGTTGCGTTTTTTCAACCTTGTTTTTAGGCTGCTGGGTCGATGAGGAAGAGGTAGTACTTGAAGAAGAGGTGCTACTCGACGATGAAGTCGTATCCTTGCTGTAGACGACTGTCCATTGATAATACTCTGTGCTGTTCTTTAATGGATTGGAGGCAAGTTGCTGATAGGTCACTTCAGCCTTTCCACCTAAAGCAGATGAAATATCCTTTACTGTCGTCCAAGTTTGACTACTCCTAATCTCCAACTTCACAGACTTGACCTTATAACCAGAAACTGTTGGCGCTGTCAACTTTTTCCCTTCTCCTAAGTCAGTAATCCCATATTGGTGGTTCACCATACCTGATGAAGTTGAAAAGACTGACTGAAAGTCTTCTGTATGATAGGAATAGCCGACAGAAATTGGCTTTTTCTGGCTTGTCGAAGGTTGGGTAGTACTCGGCTTCGTACTTGAAGAAGGAAGAGTGCTACTGCTTGACTTCGTACTTGAAGAAGGAAGAGTACTACTACCTGGTTTCGTACTTGAGGAAGGAAGAGTACTACTGCCTGGTTTCGTACTTGAGGAAGGAAGAGTACTACTGCCTGGTTTCGTACATGAGGAAGGAAGAGTACTACTGCTTGGTTTCGTACTTGAGGAAGGAATCGTTGTCACAGCTCCTGTTGAACTACCTAAACCATAAAAAGCCACTCCTTCTTGATTCCATCCTCTTCTTCCTAGTACCTGATACTCATTGATATCTTTGGTATACAGATGGCGTTTTAAGCCATTATGATAAAGACGGTAGATAGGTAAGGTTCCGTATGAACGAAAAGCAACCCCTTCCTGAGTCCATCCCCTTGCACCTAGAGTTCGATACTCATTGACATCCTTAGTATATAAATGAACCTTCAGGCCTGAATGATAGAGTCGATAGACAGCATCTCCATTCTTAGAATCCACCTGCCAGGCAAGTCCTTCTTGATTCCATCCTCTTTGACCTAGAACCTTATATTCATTAGCATCCAAAGTGTAAAGATGGACTTTCAATCCTGCATGATATAAGCGAAAGAGAGTACCAGTCAACTGTGCATTTTCTCTTTCTGAACCAAGGGAGGTTTGTGTCGCCTCCTCTTCTGTTGAAGACGGTAGTGGTAGTGTTTCACTTGAATCGTCTAGTGAGCTTGTTGTAGCTACTGAATGTTGACTTGAGTCCGAGCTTGTTGTGGCAACCGAACTGGGGCCAGAACCTGACAAGTCTTCCGTAGTAGCTGTATTACTTTGACTATTTTCAACTAGATCTTCTGAAAGTGACGGATCTGTTTGGGTGCCAGTCTCAAACTGACTAGTGTTATTCGTTTCTTCTACCTGTTCTTGAGCCCAAATACTAACCGTTGCTTGATTCCCAATAAGTAAAGCAAGCACAATCAGTGAACCAACAACAGACTTTCTTTTCTTCTTGTACATAACATCCCCATATTTGTTATTTCCTATTTATTGTAACTAAAATAGCCTTGTTCGTCAAGGAGCATAAACATATTGCCTCCAATCATAAAGAAAATGCATGTAACTATTTTCAAACTACATGCATTTTTTAAAAATTATTTCATAAAATTTGTCATCAGAACTGTTGCTTTTTGGGATAGTTGAAAAGTACGAATGCGAAGCCTTTATTCTTCCTAGCTTTCAAACTTAAGAACTTGTCCACAAAAAACTATCCTGTATTTTCATAAAGTGAGAGAAGTTCTAGACACTTATTAAAAGATTTCCAAAATCGTCTCAATCTTGTTCATAGCCTGCTCAAAGATTGCTTGTGCCTGACTTGGATCCGCTGATTGCCCTTCAATAAAAACTTGATGAATATCTTCAAAACCAAGAAATTCAAAGATAGACTTGATGTATTGAGCAGCGGGGTCCTGACCTGCGTAAACACCACCATTGGACTGAATATGCAAAAGCTTTTTATCTTTGACCAAGCCGATAGAGCCTTCTAGTCCGTACTTAAAGGTCACACCTGCTACGTTAATAGTATTGACCCAAGAAACCAATTGACTTGGTACATTGAGGTTCCAGAGAGGATTGACGATAACAATCTTGTCAGCTGCAAGAAATTGCTGGGTCAAAGCTTTGTAGCGGTCCAAGCGCACTTCTTGTTCTGGACTGACTTCTTCTCCTTTTTTAACTGCAACCATGGCTTCAAATAAGGGCTTGTCCAAGGCTGGAATCTGGTCCTCAAAGACATCTATTATTTCGATCCTATCTTCAGGATGCAAACTGGCGTAGCGTACTTGAAACTCTTCCAAAGCTCGTAAGGCATAGGATTTTTGAGAATCAAGGGGATGGGCTTTGACAATTAATACAGTAGCCATAGCAGTTCTCCTTTACCACTAATTATTAATAATTATATTCTACTCTTTTTTATTTGAAATTCAAATCATCTGCTCAAAGCAAGAGGCTGGTCACCAGCCTCTGCATTTCAACTTTGCTCTTATTTTCCTAAATAGGTGTAAGCGACACAATCGATCTCCTCGACTGCTGTAAAGCCCAGACTTCTGTAGAAGTTCATGGTCTTTTCCTCACGCCCTGTCAGGAGATGTATTTGGTAAAAGTCTGGAAATTCTGCCAAGGCCATTTCCGTTAGCTTTCTTCCAATCCCTTGTCTCTGGTAATCTGGGTGAACCAAAATGTCTTGGATAAATAGAATAGAAGCACCGTCCCCAACTACTCTAATGAGACCAACAAGCTCATCTCGGTCAAAAGCGGAAATGATTAATAGACTATTGACTAGTGATTTTCTCAGCATATCGGGACGATCTGTATAGCCTGTCCAACCGACAGAACTATAGAGTTCTAAGACAGCTTGAAAATCAAGTTGAGGATTCTGTTTGTAAGTAATCATGATGTTCTCCTTTGTATTATTTTTTTAGAATACAAAGGCTGAGTCCATTGTCAAAATGCCCATGGTCTTACCTCCTATTTTGCTACTTCTAGTATAACAAAAACCGCTCCAATTATGAAGCGGTTTAGAATGCAGTCTTCTTATCTCTCACCCTTATTACGAATAACAAATCCTGTTTTCTTTTCGCTTGAAGTGCGTTGGTGTGGTTTTTTATTGTCTTGACGGCGGTTGTCACGCTTGAACTTATCATCGCGACGGTTGCGGTCATTACGACGTCCTCCACGATCACGATTCCGGCCACCATCACGACGACCACCACGGTCACGATCGCGACCACCACGTCCACCTTTACCCTTGGCTTGACCAGGTGCAAACTTGAATGGCAGTGGTTTTTCACGCGCAATCTCCACCTCTGGCAAGCTATCTGGATCTTGTACAGTCAGGCTGAGTACGTAAAGTGCTAACTCCTCAGGTGTAAATTCAGCTGCCAACTTGACTGCATCCTTCTTGAATTTATCAAAATTGCTACGGATTGTTTCGTCAGCCATTTCACGCTCAATCTTCTTCAAAGCAACTTTTTTCTTGGCCTCAAACGCTTCTTGAGCAGTTGCAGGCTTCATACCTTTCATGCGTTTCTTGGTCAAATCTTCAATGATAGCCAAATAACCCATTTCATTTGGTGAAACAAAAGTGATTGACTGACCTGATTGACCTGCACGACCTGTACGCCCAATCCGGTGAACGTAGCTTTCTGGGTCCTGTGGAATATCGTAGTTATAGACATGCGTTACACCTGAAATATCCAAACCACGCGCCGCAACATCTGTCGCAACAAGGACATCAATCTGATCGTTTTTAAAATCACGTATGACACGAAGTCGCTTGTTCTGATCTAAATCACCGTGAATACCTTCTGCACGGAAGCCACGAAGTTTCAAACCACGAGTCAATTCATCGACACGGCGTTTTGTACGACCGAAAACGATAGATAATTCTGGCTGGTCCACATCCATCAAACGTGTCATAGTATCAAATTTTTCATTTTCTTTGACACGGATGTAGTATTGATCCACTAGCTCAGTTGTCAATTCCTTAGCCGCAATCTGCACGTGTTCAGGCTCTTTCATAAATTGGACACCGATGCGTTTGATTGGATCTGGCATGGTTGCTGAGAAGAGTAGGGTCTGGCGACTTTCTGGTACACGCTTGATGATAGCTTCAATATCATCAAGGAAGCCCATGTTAAGCATTTCATCTGCTTCATCAAGAATCAAGGTTTCAACGCCGTCGAGTTTGAGGGCCTTGCGTTTAATTAAGTCAAGTAAACGACCCGGTGTACCAACAACAATATGGGCACCTGAGCGAAGGGCCTTGATTTGCTTCTCAATACTAGAGCCACCGTAAACCGAACGAACTTTCACTCCTTTTTCACGACCAAATCGGAAGAGCTCTTCCTGACTCTGCACCGCCAACTCACGTGTTGGTGCAATAATCAAGGCTTGAACCGCTTGATTGTTGATGTCAATTTTGTTGAGGGTTGGCAAGCCAAAGGCTGCGGTTTTCCCTGTTCCCGTTTGGGCTTGACCAATCACATCTTTTCCTTCCAGAGCAAGTGGAATGGTCTGCTCTTGGATTGGTGATGGCGTTTCAAAACCTGCCTTCTCAACGGCAAGCAAAATGTCTTCTGACAAATTTAAATCAGTAAATTTCAATTATGATACCAAGTGCGTTAAGAAAACAAGGTGAAAATAGGAGACTGACGCAGTGTGACAACACACTAGGAAGTCTATCTTTTTCACGAAGTTTTTAGCACGGGTTCGAGTACTCTTTCCGAACTAGTTTCCTAACGCATTTCCTTTCTTTTACAAGGCAGTGCGAAGCTACCTTATCTAACTTTTTTGTAACAATTATTTCCACTGGCAGCGAACTAACCAGTATCAGACTTGCAACTTACCTAGTATAACACATTCTAGGCGTAAAGGTTGGCTTTTACCTTGAAAATCAAAATAATGCGTTTTCATAAAAAAGCAACCCCTTTCGAGATTGCTTGATTTTACTTCAATTCCTTTTTGTAAAATAGCAGAGCACCGCAGATGAAGTAGCCCAAACTAAAGATCCGTGCCAAGATTGACGGCCAAGAGAGCAAGTTCTCCAAGTCAGCCGCAACTGATAATTGTGAAAACATCATAAAGTCCGCAAAAAAATCCGTTTTAAGAAGAATACCTGTCGCCATCATGAATAGTTGATCAAACAAGAAGGCAATCAAGATATAGACCATGTAAGCCTGGTAGATTTTTGGGAAAATGACAAACAAGATTGTACAAAAACTAGCAATTACGATATAAAAGGGCAACTGATAGACAAAACCTTCCAAAAGAACTCCATAATCTGCTGCCCCATTCATCATCTGACGAGCAAAACCAGTCAGCATATAGGCAAACAAGACATAGAAGACGCAAAGCCCTACACTAGACAACCACTTGTGAGTAAAAATCTTCAAACGGTTCTGAGTACGCACCAGACTATTATTAACTGTCCGAAACTGGAAATCCTCCCCAAAGAAAATCTTGGCTGGGGCCACGAAAAAGAGTGGCAACAAGTTTGTCCAGTTAGACAGAATATCCTCAGCCCCAACAGCAGTCAGTTCCTGACTACTGCTATAAGCCAAAATCAGACTGAGGACAATCAAGATTGCCAGACTAACCAAGGACAATTTTTCCTTACGAATACGATACCAGTCCGCTTTCACCAAATTCATTTTCCATTTCCTCCTAGTTCAACAAGCTCAAATAATACTCTTCCAAATGCTGACCCTGACGGTAAATCTCCATAATTTCAACCCCTGATTGACCAACCAGATTAATAACCGACTGAACATGCAGTTCCGCGTTCAGAACCAAACCTGATTCTTCCAAACCGACTTCAACACCTTTTTCTTCCAAATAAGCCTTCACACGAGCATTGTCCGCCGTATCCAGATAGAGCTTTCTAGCCACAACCGCTGCCAAATCAGCCCTGGTCAGATCACGAATAACCTTCCCCTTGTGCATGATGACAAAACGATCCGCCAACAACTCCAACTCCGACAAGATATGACTAGAAATCAAGACCGTCATCCCATACTCATCCCGCAAGCGCAAGATAATGTCCCGCACCTCCTTAATCCCAGATGGATCCAAACCATTGATTGGCTCATCCAAAATCAAAAATTCTGGAAAATCAATAATCGCCAAGGCAATGGACATCCGCTGCCGCATCCCAAGCGAAAAATTTTTGACCTTCTTCTTCCGATCCACATCCCCCAGACCCACCAAGTCCAGCACCTGTTGGATACGCTCCTTGGGATTTTCTAGGGATAATTGCAGAGCTGCATACATGAGATTGTCACAGGCAGACATGTTGGGATACAGAGTAGGCGACTCAATAATAGCCCCCATCTTAACTGGTTTTGGAAAGACCAGTTGACCAGCCGAGGGAAAAATCAGCCCTGACAAGATTCGAATCAGAGTTGTTTTTCCTGCACCATTTTGTCCAACCAAGCCACAAATCTCTCCACGCTGGATGGCGAAAGATACCTGATCCACCGCCGCCTGCTGACCATAGACCTTACTCATCCCCTCAATCCGCAACAAGACATTCTCTCTATTCATACAAGTCTCCTTTTTTGTATCTTTGTTTTGATGTATTAATTGTATAATACAAACGATACAGTGTCAAGCCAAAAAATAAAAAAATCTGGAAAGAAGCCAATTCAAAAAATAAAACCTATACTCACCGTCCAGTACTGACTGATGAATACAGGTTCTATCCTATTTCCATTTAGCTAAAAACCACTCTAAACTTTTACTGATCAGAAAGACCATAACTAAGGTCCAAAGAAATTTGACCCAACCAATTTTGACAGCGAGAGGGGTCACTACAAGAATATCGAATATCAAAATAACCCTAGAAATCTTCCAGTTGAAATACTTGTTGCACAGCAGGGCAATGATGTCACTGCCTGCTGTGGAGCCATTTCCATGAATAACAAGTGCCATGGACAAACCAGTTATTAGTCCCGCTACTATCGCTGAGGGAATCAGAGGTAGCCACTGGGCTTGTAAAAAGCTAGTCAGATACATGGTCCCAGACATGACACCAACCGCCAAAAATGTGTAAAACACAGTTATCTTATTCAGATAACGATAGGCTAATAAAATCAATAATCCATTTAGAATAAAACTTGAAAGCCCTGCTTCAATCCCTGTCGTGCAATACAAGAGTAGCGTCACTCCTGTAATACCACCCTCTCCAAATTCATGCGGGATGATGAGCATATTCAAGACAAGAGCATACAAGATCCCACCCAAAACAATCAGCAAACAATCTTTCAATCTATTGCGTGACATATAAACCTCTACTCTTGTGGTCTATATTTAGTATATCAAAAAAAGTAGAAAGCGGATACACTTTCTACTCCTTATAAAAATATATTTTATGATTAAATTATTTTGCCAAAACTGCAGAGGCCAAGGCTTTTTGAATGGCGATAACACTCTTGTCACTCTTGAATTGCAAGGTTTCTGCTGGTTCTGCCGCAGAAGAAATCCAAATCTTCAGTTCAGCATCCATATCAAAATGACCGGAGGTTTCTACTGTAAATCGTGAAATGGAACGGTAAGGAATAGACTTATACGAAACCTTCTTACCCGACATTCCCTGCTTGTCCACCAAAATCAAGCGGTGCTCTGTGAAAACAATCAAGTCGCGTACCAGACTGAAGGCCATTTCTACTCGTTCGGTGTCTAGCAAAATATCCGACAACTCTTGTTCTACCTTATCATTGTCCTTTTGGGAAGCATTGCCCATTAAACCTGAAAATAAGCCCATTTGATAACTCCTTTTCTAATTTTCTACTATTGTATCGAAAAATTTGCAGGAAACAAAGTAAAAACTAGCCTATAATACAAGCCTCTCATCAAACAAGCCTAGAAATTCTTCATTTTGCGAATGGGTGACGACGATGACTAACTTATCCTCAATCTTGGACAAGGTCTCCGCAACCAAGTCCTCGTTTCTAGCATCTAAGCCCGTCGTTGGCTCATCAAATAACAAGACTTCCGCATCACGATAGAGGGCTCTAGCTATATCAAACCGCCGTTCCTCACCTCCCGATAATTGCTGGGCAGAGGATAGCAGGGTGTCGAAACCATTTTCCTGGCGCTCAAACCAGTCTAGCAGACCAACCCTGCTCAAGCAAACTAGGGCCTTGGCCTGATCCAAAGGGCCAAATAGGCTCAGATTTTCCCCAATACTAGCTGAGAAAATAGCCGTTTTTTGAGGAAGATAATAGATTTTTCCAAAAACCGAGGTCTGTTCTAGGTCCGCAAGATTGGTCTGGTTGACCAAGACCCGTCCCTCATCTGCTTTCTGAACACCCAGTAGCAGACGGAGCAAGGTCGTCTTGCCACTACCACTCTTGCCTAGAATAGCATATTTTCTATTGGCAAGAAAACGATAGGAAAACCTGTCAAACAAACGATGATTGTTCTGCTCATAGGTAATCGTTTCCAAGCTGATGCTATCAATGGTTTCAGTCAGTTCTTCCTGGGCTTCATTTTCCTGGCATTGCCCCTGCAAAATCGCCGTCAAATCCGCCACAACAGTCCGACTGGCCAGGTAATTCGTCACCAGTCCAGACATGGTTTGGATAGGCCCCGCCACCGTTCCCATGAGGGTGGTCATGGCAATCAGGTCTGAAATCTTCAACAGGCCTTGAAAGACAAAAATTCCGCCAATAATCCAAGCACCCGAATAGACCACACTGCTCAAACCATAGGACACGGCGTAGGTCTGGGATTGTTTTTTGGAAAAATGGTTGGCTCGCCTAGCATATTCCTGACTGGATGCTTGGAGTTTCTCTTCAAAAATTGGCGTTATGGTACTGATTCGGATAAAGGTCAGAGAATGAACAAACTCACTAAAGAGCTTGAGGTAGGCATTCTTCTCCGACTGAGTATCTTGAGTGGCATGAGCAAGGATACGATTATTGATCAGGGGTGCTAGGAAAGGAATGAAGCACAAAGCCAGCATAATCAGCGTCATGGTCCCTTGCAAATAAAGGGCACCAATTAGTGAAAAGGTAAAGACAAGAAGACTGGTCAACATGGACAAGAGCGGTGTTAGATAACCATTTTCCAAGACATCCATGTGGTTGACCAAAATGTGAATCTTGTCAGCACTCTTTTTGTCATCATTTCCTGAATCATCGCCAGCTGCGTAGACAGCTACCAGCTGATTGCGAGTCCTTTCCATGACACGATTAACCAACTTGGCCTTGAGATAACGAGGCAGGTAGTCAAAGTAGGTATCGCAAATGAAAAAGCCCACCGCTATGAGTGAACTGGTCACAAATGCCTTTTGGTCACCGGACAGAGCCGCCTCTGAAACCCTAGCATAAACAAAACCTGTCGCTGCCAAAATCAGAGCATAGACAAAAGCTACCAAGACATAGGCCAGCACCTCCGACTTACACTTTCTAAGGTAGTAAAACATGGGATAAGACCTCCAATCCATTTCCATTTATATAACTATAGTATATTATAATAATACTTTTTTTTGCAATGATAACAAAATTAAAAAAAGCCAGGACTTGCCTGACTTATTATAGAGTTAATTGGGTTAGATGAAGATTGAACTAGAGGTTCATCGAAGCAACTTAACGAAGTTTTAACTTGATTTTCAAAGCTGAACAGCTGTAAACTGACTGGCGTCAGTTTCTATTTCCAACTAGAAAAGGTCCACTGGACCTTAGTCATTGGTAAGCCGACTCCCGTCGGCTCTCATCTCCAACTAACAACACTCCCCCGGACTGTTGCTACATCTTCTCTTCCAGCGCCACATCCGGATATTTGTCCGCAAACCAGCGGAGGGCAAAGTCGTTTTCAAAGAGGAAGACGGGTTGGTCAAAGCGGTCTTTAGCCAAGATGTTACGGCTTGAGGACATCCGTTCATCCAGGTCTTCTGGCTTGATCCAACGGACTGTCTTTTTACCCATTGGGGTCATGACCACTTCAGCATTGTACTCACCTTCCATGCGGTGTTTGAAGACTTCAAACTGGAGCTGACCAACAGCCCCCAGCATATACTCGCCAGTCTGGTAGTTCTTGTAGAGCTGGATAGCTCCTTCTTGCACCAGTTGCTCGATTCCCTTGTGGAAGGATTTTTGTTTCATGACGTTTTTAGCAGAAACTTTCATGAAAATTTCAGGCGTAAAGGTCGGTAGCGGTTCGAACTCAAACTTGTTCTTGCCTACGGTCAAGGTATCTCCTACCTGATAGGTTCCTGTATCGTAAACCCCGATAATGTCCCCCGCTACTGCATTTTCCACATTCTCACGAGATTCTGCCATGAACTGCGTCACGTTGGACAACTTGGCTCCCTTGCCTGTACGAGGCAGATTAACCGCCATGCCGCGTTCAAATTCACCTGAAACCACACGGACAAAAGCAATACGGTCGCGGTGACGCGGGTCCATGTTGGCTTGAATTTTGAAGACAAAGCCTGAAAAATCTTTGTCAAGTGGATCAATCACATCGCCAGTTATCGTCTTGTGACCATGTGGCTCTGGAGCAAACTCCAAGAAGGTATCCAGGAAGGTCTGGACACCAAAATTTGTTAGGGCAGAGCCAAAGAAAACAGGTGTCAAATCGCCGTCCAAAATCGCCTGTTCTGAAAATTCATTCCCAGCTTCCGCCAAAAGTTCAATATCATCCAAGACCTGTGCGTAAAAAGGGTTGGAGCCAAAGAGCTTGTCACCCTCGTCCAAACTTGCGAATCGCTCATCACCACGGTAGAGTTCCAAGCGTTGATTGTAAAGGTCATAGAGTCCCTCGAAGGATTTCCCCATACCAATCGGCCAGTTCATCGGGTAGCTAGCAATACCTAAGACTTCTTCCAACTCTTGAAGCAAGTCAAGGGGTTCACGACCATCACGGTCCAACTTGTTGATAAAGGTAAAAACGGGGATGTTACGGTGCTTAACAACTTCAAAAAGCTTTTTGGTCTGAGCCTCGATACCTTTGGCTGAATCCACCACCATGACAGCCGCATCCACCGCCATCAAGGTCCGATAAGTATCTTCTGAGAAGTCCTCGTGCCCTGGTGTATCTAGGATATTGACACGTTTGCCTGCATAGTCAAACTGCATGACAGATGAAGTGACTGAGATACCACGCTGCTTCTCAATATCCATCCAGTCAGACTTGGCAAAATTACCAGTCTTTTTCCCCTTTACTGTCCCCGCCTCACGAATTTCTCCACCAAAATAGAGCAACTGCTCGGTAATGGTTGTTTTACCCGCGTCCGGGTGAGAGATAATCGCAAAGGTGCGGCGTTTCTTAATTTCTTCTTGTAATGACATACTATTTCCTTTTCATTTTCTTTTTTTTGATTCATAGCAGAGCTGAGCTCTTATCTTATTGATTTACATTGGATTTATCCTCATTCTATAACTTTCAATTCAAAAACAAAAGAGCTGTTTCTACAACTCTTAATTATATCGAATTTTCCTGAATTTAGCAAAAGCGGTTTTGGTCTTAAATTGATTTTTTTACCATACCAGCGGGATTGGTCTGTAGATAACGAATTCCAAAATCAATCACCACCATACTAGCCGTCAAACAGATAGATACTACCACGTAACGAATCCAGAGGGATTGGTCTGCAATAAAGGGTGTTGATCGTAAAATCCCATAATTTCCACCCGTGAATTGATTCACTAACAAGAGTAAAGCATTGATAACAAAGGTATAAATAGTGATTTGCTGAATACTCAATCTTTTTTTGTCATAGAAATTGTAAAGGTAAATAAAAGAATTAGCGAAAAGTAAGATATGACTCAAAATAAAATTAAAGGCTGTAATATGTGGAAAGGTATAATGATCCATAACTGGATGGACGAAGGTTAAGATAGATCCAGATAAACCCATAAGTGCAAAATACTGTTTATACTTACTTTGGTCTGGCAAAAGTAACAGGGCCCACATGGCCAGTCGGCAATGGAAAAGGGGCAAGCTAGACTCCCAACTAAAAGCTACAAACAAATGCCAACTGTTAAAAATCACGAGCTGGATAGCTTGAGCATATAGAAAAAAATAACGAAAAACCTTTTTCTGTCCGTTTCGAAGAGTCAATAATACGAAAAGTATTAATCCGATAAAAATTAAAACTTGAGCAACAAGTGGCAAGGTTGGTGCTTGCTCAATTTGTTGATTTGTAAAAAAATTCTTCATTTTGATTTTCCTTTAATTTTATGTAAAGAAAGTTATTCAGTATCAATTCTTCTATTATAGCCGACCATCCCGCTTTTTTCAAATAGAGAAATAGTATAAAATCTCTCCACTGATTGAATTTCCTTAACCTTAATAAGGAAATCAGACTGAGCCAAACAATGCGCTTCAATCACATTACTTACGATCTTATACTCAATGAAAATCAAAAGTAGTATAGAAACGAATCCGACGATAGAACTGGAGTTCATCAAGGAAAGTTGACAACGGAAAATTTTGATTTTCGAAGAGTATTAAAGAAAATATTTATCACTACTATAATCTTTACGACCAAGAATAAACCCGGCAGTGCCATCGGCGCTGTCGGGTTTTCTCACTTCCTACTCTGCATTTAGCCTACGGCTGATTTCAGAGCTTCAACTTTATCTAGTCGTTCCCATGGCAAATCAATATCTGTACGTCCCATGTGACCATAAGCTGCTGTCTGCTTGTAAATCGGACGTTTCAGATCCAACATTTGAATGATACCAGCTGGGCGCAAATCAAAAATCTGGCGAACAGCTGCTTCTAATTTGCTTTCTGCAACTGTACTTGTACCGAAGGTATCAATACGAACAGAAACTGGATGAGCGACACCGATAGCATAGGCCAACTGTACTTCTGCTTTCTTGGCCAAACCGGCTGCCACGATATTTTTGGCAATGTAACGAGCCGCATAAGATGCTGAACGGTCTACTTTAGTCGCATCCTTACCAGAAAATGCACCGCCACCATGTCGTGAATAGCCACCGTAGGTATCAACGATAATCTTACGACCTGTCAAACCAGAGTCCCCTTGAGGCCCACCGATTACAAAACGACCTGTTGGGTTAATAAAATATTGGGTTTGGTCATCAAGGTAATGAGCTGGGATAATTTCTTTAATCACATGCTCGATAACATCCTGACGGATTTGCTCTTGGCTAACTTCTGGATCGTGTTGGGTCGAAATGACTACAGTATCTACACGAACAGGGCGATTTTCCTCATCGTATTCAACTGTTACCTGAGATTTTGCATCCGGACGTAGATAGCTAATTTCCCCTGATTTTCTTAACTCAGCCAATCGACGAACTAATTTATGGCTAAGTGATATAGGAAGGGGCATTAATTCAGGTGTTTCATCAACGGCAAAGCCAAACATGAGACCTTGGTCACCAGCACCAATCAAATCCAATGGATCTTGACTGGCATCTTGGCGAGTTTCCAAAGCTTCATTGACACCTTGAGCGATATCTGGTGACTGCTCTACTAGTGATGGATGAACACCAACTGATTCTGCAGCAAAGCCATACTCTCCCTTAGTATATCCAATTTCCGCTATCGTATCACGTACTACGCGATTAATATCAATATAGGCAGTAGTTGAGATTTCACCGAAAACATGAACACTTCCTGTATAAACAGCCGTCTCTGCGGCTACATGCGCTTCTGGATCTTCTGCTAAAATAGCGTCCAAAATCGCATCTGAAATTTGGTCTGCAATCTTATCCGGATGCCCTTCCGAAACCGACTCAGACGTAAACAACTTACGTTCTGACATAAACATGTCCCCCTTGATAATATAGTGTTACTAGGTTACAAAGAACCGACTGAAAGGAGGGATTTGCGAGAGATACCTATCTCGAGCAAAGAAGTCATTCCATTTGCGGACTATTGAAATAGTGAGCAAATTGGAAAAACTGCATCCATTGTACGCAACCTCATTTTCCAGTCGCCTTTTCGGGACTTAATAACGTTCCTATTGTACCATAATGTCCGTAGCGAACACAAGAAACAGTTGCTGATGGTTTTGACACTGTATTGGGGCAACAAAATTTTTCTATTTTCCTCAAAAAAAATGATACAATATAACTAAGGAGGAACATATATGCGAAAGATATTTTTATACAGCTGTTGTATTCTGTCATTATCATTTATAACTGCTTGTAGCTCCTCAGCTACTTCCACAACTCCTACCACCGAGGAGATTGATGTCACAGAAAATACCGCAGCTTACTCAAAAACATACAGCGGGTACACCGTTACAGGAGAGCCAGCAGCAGATGCCAAAGACCTTGTCGTAGAGGACACTGAGCGGAAAAATGCTTATGATCAGCTACAGAAATACAAGGAAGGGGTAAAAGACAAAGCTATTTTGAATGCACTATCCATCGTGGATGAATTTTACATTTCTAACAATACCCTTCAAGCAACTCGAAAAGCCTATAACGTCTCCTCAGAAAACGATGTTTACAGAAACCTATTTGCAGAGTTTGTAGAAAATATGGGTGTAGATATTGACTACTCCATGAAATACCAAGGAACAACTTATAAACTCTCTGAAGTTGGTCCCAAAGCTTTAAAAGTCAATGTCAATTCGTTACAGGAAAGCGCAGCTTATGAAGTCGTCTATTCCAAGTTTGAAGACCAGAAGGTGTACTTACACCTTCGTGTACCAGGCGTTGATAGTTTCCAATACTACGCTCAAGCAACCTATCACAACAATTACCAAGACTTCTTCCAACCATTAGAAGAAGAGCTAACCATCGCACAATCAGAGGGTGATATGGATAAAAGTTTACTTGTTCGCCTTCTTTATTATCTTGAAGCTGTGGGAGGCGAAGAAGGAAGTGTTAGTCTAAAAGGAATGACTTGGGGAGAGTTACGAGATATCTATTTGGTATTCGATGTTAACAAGGATAATTCTATTTCTCTTTCATATGAAATGCTAGCTGCGATTAGTCAAGTTGATGCTTCTTCCGTTAATGAAAAATGGGAAAAAACATTCCAAGAATGGGAAGAAGATGTGTAAAATAGATATGAAAAGAGGCTGGGCCAAAAGTCCTGTCTCGCTTCTCAGAGTTCGTGTCAACATCTCAGCGCAGTGGTTGATTGGCAGATTTGTTCGTATTTCATACTCCAAATCTGACCTAATCAACTGTGCGGGGGTGAGAAAACGAACTCTTTTTTTGATCGATTGAGTTCTTTCTCACTCCCTTTTTTAGATAAATTCTGCATCAGCTATAGCCTGCTTGACTTCTTCCAATGGAAGATGGATTAATTCACAGTTCTTTTCTTCATAGAGATAGCGCGCATAATCATCCATTCTGTATTCATTAATATAAACAACGCGTTTACAACCGACTTGCAATAATTGCTTGGAGCAATTCAAACATGGAAAATGCGTTACATAGGCTGTAAAACCTTTTGGAATCCCGCGCTCTGCTCCTTGTAAAATAGCATTAACTTCCGCATGTAACGTTCGAGCACAGTGCCCATCAATCATCAAGCAATCTTGATCCAGGCAGTGCTCTGTTCCAGAAACAGAACCATTGTATCCTGTTGCTACCACTTTATTGTCTTTAACGAGCACTGCGCCAACTTTGGCACGTTTACAGGTTGCTCGATTGGCAATTAATAGAGCCTGGGCCCCAAAATATTGATCCCATTCCAGTCTTTTATCTACCATCTTCCCCCTCCTTCATGGTCAAATATTCAATTTTAATGCATTTGTTCATGACAATGTCATTGCGACCTGCTTGGCGGAGAAGCTCCTCTGCTTCTTGATTTTCCAGCCCTAACTGAGCCCAGAAGACCTTAGCATCTGTTTCTAAAAAATCATGTGCTACTTCGGGTAAAAATTCGCTTCGGCGAAAGACATCAACAATATCAATCAATTCCTTGATATCCTGCAAGCGTGCATAAACTTGCTCTCCTAGAATGGTTTGTCCAGCAGCTCTAGGATTGACTGGAATAATTCGGTAACCAGCTTCCTGCATCAGTTTTGATACACGATAGGCTGCTGTTTCTTCCCGACTGGAAAGACCAACAACTGCAATCGTTTTTGCAGTTTTGAGATAGTCAAAAATGACTTCTTGTGATGGATTTTGAAATGAATAGGTCATAAGTTCCTCCATTAAGATAAATCAAATTGAAACACAAACAGAAATAATATAAGAGCAAGTAGGGAAACCAAACGGATGATTTTTTCTTCTTTCTCCGTCAATCGTGTCCGATTGGGCATTTTTGGAAACATCAACATCACTAGAGCATGGCAGGCACAACCAAGATTTGCTATATAATTGATTTTCGTGATCCAAGCTAGGAACATGCCTAATAGGATACAAGCTAACCCAGACCAAACCTGCTCTCTAAAGCTTCTCGTTTTCAACCAACTAATCATGAACAATCTCCAATCTTACTTCGCCTCATACCAGGTCGCTCCTGCATTTTCATCTGCAAGCAATGGCACTACCAGTTGAATAGCACTTTCCATAATGGTCTTAACAAGCTGGCGAACGGTTTCTAATTCAGACCGTGGTACTTCCAAAACGATTTCATCGTGTACTTGGAGCAACATTCTAGCTTCAAGCCCTGCTTCTACAAGTGCCTTGTCCAAGTTAATCATAGCTACCTTCAGAATATCGGCTGCTGATCCTTGAATTGGTGAGTTAATAGCAGTACGTTCCGCAAAATTACGGACATTAAAATTGCGAGAGTTAATGTCTGGTAATTCACGACGGCGTTTGTAAATCGTCTCTACATACCCTTTGTCACGCGCTTCACGAACAATGGTTTCCATGTAATTCTTTATACCAGGGAAGCGCTCAAAATAAGTCTCAATATAGTCCTTGGCTTCCTTACGTGTAATACCCAAGTTATTGGATAGACCGAAATCTGAAATTCCATAGACCACGCCGAAGTTTACAGCTTTCGCATTGCGACGGTCATTAGCGGTCACATCTTCTTCCTTTTCGATACCGAAGACCCGCATGGCTGTTGACGTATGAATATCCGCTCCATTCTGGAAAGCCTCAATCAAATGTTGGTCTTGGGAAATATGAGCCAATACTCGTAACTCAATCTGCGAATAATCCGATGCCAAAAGCACACTATCTTCAAGCGACGGCACAAAGGCCTTACGAATGAGACGACCTTGTTCTAGACGAACAGGAATATTTTGCAGGTTAGGGTCCGTCGAAGACAGGCGACCGGTCTGGGTCAAATCCTGCACATAGCGGGTATGAATCTTGCCATCTTCTAAAATAGCATCTTGTAAACCGATAACGTAGGTCGATTGAAGTTTGGTAATCTGGCGGTATTCCAAGATTTTGGAAACGACAGGAGCAATTGGTGCCAACCGTTCTAAGACATCTACCGCTGTTGAATAACCTGTCTTAGTTTTCTTGGTAAATTCCAATGGCAAGCCCATATCTTCAAAAAGAACAGTTCCCAGCTGTTTGGGCGAGTTGATATTGAATTCCTGACCTGCCAGTTCATAAATTTCTTTGGTTAACTGATCAATTAAGCCTTCGTTTTCCGCCTGCATGGTCACAAGGGCTTCTTTTTCTACCTTAATACCTGCGATTTCCATCTTAGCTAGGACATTTGCTAGTGGCAATTCCATGTCAAACAACAGATTTAACTGCTGGTTCTCTTCTAATTTGGCCAACATTGGCTCTTCTGTCTCAATCAAGACCTGAACCTTACGTGCCAGGTGCGGGAAAAAAACTTCGCGTTCTGGCAAGACTAATTTAGCACCCTTGCCATAAACTGCCTCATCAGGAATAAGACTGGTCTGACCATAGAGGTTGGCAATGGTTGTTAGAGCATTGTCTTCAACGGTAGAAAGCAAGTACTTAGCTAAGCGACTATCGAAAGTAGCTGGAGGTAGTGTGATCTCTTTTCGGTTAAGAAGGACCTTTCCACGCTTGAAGTCGTAGGTTTTAATGGCCTGATTTTCTAGGAAATCACGTAAAATTGGACTATCGAGGAGTTCTGGTCCTCCGACATAGATTTGCTCCTTATCGCCCCATGCTAAACCTACCAAATCTTCTCGGTGATAATTTTCGCCTAAAATTTCAAAATAGAAAAATTGGTCTTGATGAAGCATGGCTGGGGTGACTTCGGTTACGATTTGAAAGTCAAGCACTTCTTCCTCTTGTGAGCTTGTCGTACCTAACTGAGCTCGTAGTTGCTTGAAGCCCATATCATCATAAAATTGACCTAGTTCTTCCAACTTAGGACCTTGGTAAACAATGTCTTCTAAACCAATTTCAATTGGTGCTTGAGTATCAATGGTAGCAAGTGTCCGAGATAGGAAGGCTTTCTCCTTGTCAGCAATCAAGTTTTCCTTCATCTTAGAAGCCTTCATGCCATCGATATTTTCGTAAATGCCTTCCAATGAGCCAAATTCAGTCAAGAGTTTGAGCCCTGTTTTTTCACCAATTTTGGTGACGCCTGGGATGTTGTCGGACTTATCTCCCATCAGAGCCTTGAGGTCAATAAACTGAGTGGGGGTGATGCCCATTTTTTCCATGAGGTAGGCTGGGGTAAATTCTTCGAATTCGGCCACCCCTTTTTTTGAGATTTCGACAACGGTATTTTCATCAGTCAGCTGAATCAAGTCCTTATCACCGCTGACAATGGTCACATCGAAAGGCACTTCTGTCCGCTCTGCTATTTTATCCAAGGTACCGATAATATCGTCTGCCTCGTACTGGGCTAGTTCGTAGTACTTAATCCCCATAGCATCCAACATCTGACGGATAAAAGGAAATTGCTCGCGGAACTCGTCTGGAGTCTTAGCACGACCAGCCTTATAGTCTGCATACATCTCTGTACGGAAGGTCGTCTTGCCCGCATCAAAAGCCACCAAAATATGGGTCGGGTCAATCCGCTTCATCATGTGGTCCAACATAAGGTTAAAGCCATAAATAGCATTGGTATGGAGACCAGTCGGACTCTTAAAACGGTCAATTTGATTATAAAGTGCAAAGAAAGCACGGAAGGCTACCGAAGAGCCATCAATGAGTAATAATTTATTTTTTTTCATGACTCTATTATAGCACGCTTTATCTGTTTTGGTATCTGGGAGTCTTGGAAATAAGCAAAAATCCCAGTCAGTGAACTGCACCCCAAAAGTTAGATTTTTTCTGTCTAACTTTTGGGGTGCAGTTCACAACTAGGATTTTTCGAAAACACTTGACCTATTCTACCGACTTGAGCGCTTCTAACATGTCCACCTTGCGTAAGGTGCAATTGACGTACCAGCCCAGACCTGCCAGAATACCTACGATTGCCACAATCGGAATCAAATAGACTTCTAGTGTTACACTTGGATTAAAGATGATGGTCGTAGAGCCAATCATCTCTAACAAGACACGATGGAGTAAAATCCCTCCAAAAAGACCCAGAATGACACCAATTACCGAAAGGGCAATGGTCTCACGATAAATATACAATGTTACTTCACGATTATGAAAGCCCAGTACCTTAATGGTCGATAACTCCCGAATCCGCTCCGCCACATTGATATTGGTCAAATTATAAAGAATCACCAATCCAAGCAGAATAGACAAGACCACCAGAATAATCATGATGGACTGGAGCGAATCCGCTACCGTCTCCAGCATAGCTACCAAAGATGTATTTTGCACCAGAGCTGCGACGGCTGGTTGGTTCAATAGCTGAGCGGCTAAGTCTTCCACCTGACTGGCAGAGGATTTGGAAGTCTTAACCAAGCTAGCATTGGCTTGATAAGTCTGACCAGTCACCTCCTCATAATAAGCTGCAGTCATATAGATAAAATGACCTGCGTAAAGCTCCGATACTCCTGCTACTCTGACAGTAACCGACTGCTGATTAAGGGTCAAAGTCAAGTCATCCCCTGCTGCGACACCATACAAACTAGCTAATTTTTTAGATAGAATGACGCCTTTGTCTGACAGGCTAAGCAGGGCACCTGTTTCTGCCTGACGGAGCTGGATATAGTCGGACAAGTTGGTTTTATCAGTAACTAATAGACTGATTGTCAACGGTTGGCTGAGTCCTTCTACCTCTTCTGTCAACTGTTCATAAGCTATAGGAAGGTAAGAGGCAACTGCCTTAGAAGTGAGTAAGTCATCAACTGCATTCTTTTCTTCCTCAGTAGCTCCGCTATTGTCCACCACAATCATATCGTAGTGCATGATGTCACCAAACTGGCTATCGACCACACCTGATATAGAGGAGCGAATCCCTAGTCCACCAAAAAGAAGGGCAACAGAGCCAGCAACACCAAAAACAGTCATGAACATCCGTTTCTTGTAACGGAAAATGTTGCGAGCCGTCACCTTGTGGGTGAAGCTGAGACGATTCCAGATAAATGGCAAGCGTTCCAATAGAATAGTGGAGCCTTGAACAGGAGGCTTCGGAAGCAAGAGACTAGCAGGCTTTTCTTTTAGTTCCTTACGAGCCACTAGATAGGCCGGCAAAACTGCTGAAAGAAGTGCAAAAGTCAACGCGAGGAAAATCCAGAAGGGATACACCTGCTGTTGGATATCTCCAATAACCATACTTTGGGTAATAATAATACTAATCATTGGGGAAAGGATGAAATTCCCAGCCAGAATTCCCACTAAGGTACCGACTAAAGCTGCAATCAAACCGTATAAAACGAACTTGAACATAATTTGCCAATTTGTATATCCTAGAGCTTTAAACAAGCCTGACTGAGTTCGTTCTTCATCCACAAAGCGAGTCACTGTTGTGAAGGTTACAAGGGCTGCTACTAGGTATAAAACAATAGGAAAGACATTACCTACTGCTGCAATACTTCCTGTTGCATTCTTATAAGTCGTATAGCCATCTCCACCAGATAGGCTCGACCGGGTATAGGTCTGGTAATTCGGCTCTGATAGATTGTCTAGATCCGTCTGGGCTTGCTCTAAGTCAGCCTGAGCTTGAGCGATATCCTCTTCCGCTGCAGATTTTTGTTCGTTAAAATCTGCTTGGGCTTGGTTTAGTTGGTTCTCTGCCTGACTAAGCTGGGTGGTCTGTTGAGCTAATTCCTTCTTGGCTTGTTCTAGCTGGGAAAGACCTGACTGGTAGCTTGCTAGACCAGTTTGGTATTGATTTTCTCCCGACTGATACTGGATTAAGCCTGCTTGATACTGCTCCACCCCCGACTGATAAAGTGAATAGCTTGTTTCATAGGTGGTTAAACCGATTTGATATTCATTTGCTTTTTCCTGATAGAGTTGATAGCCTGCTTGGTACTCAGCTTGAGCTTGATTGTAGGCAGCTAGTGCCTGATCTAATCTAGCTTTTTCTGTATCAAGTGCTTCCTGAGCTGTGAGGAGGGCTGGATGGTCTGATAAGGTCTGACCTGGTTGAAGGGCGGCTGCAATCTGTTGGTCTAAAGCCTGCTGGGCTTGGTACCAGCTAGCATGTCCTTCTGAAATGGTGGCTGCCACTTGATCTAATTGGCTCTGCGTTTGTTCTAGCTGTGACTTGGTGGAGCTTAAGGTTTGAGCAGCCTGTTCCAATTTTGTTTTACTGGTCGCTAATTCTTGACCAGTAGCATCCAGTTTTGCTTTTGTTGCATCCAGTTCTGCCTTTGCTTGTGCGAGGCTAGCTTTTGTCTGGTCCAAGGTCGCTTTAGCAGTTGCTAGCTCTGCTTCTTTTTCTACTAATTGGGCTTGAGCAGTCGCCAGCTGTTCTTGACCTGCTTGAAGATTTGCTCTGCTATTTCCCAACTCTGCTTCCCCTGTTGCCAAGTCGGTCTGGGCAGTGGCAAGCTCTTCTTGACCTGTCTCTATTTCTTCCTGACCTTGTGCTTGAATACTGGCTAAGCGTTCTTTTCCATTATCAGCAAGAAGCTGATTTAGTTCTCTCTGGTAAACAGCTACTTTTTCTTCATATCTTTCGTCATAGTAGGGAATCCCTTCCAAATCCTTATAAGATAGGCGGGCAATCATATAAACCTCTGAATCAAACACGGTCGGCTCTACTAGCGCATAGCCTGCCAGTTGTCCGTTGCCACTTGAAGCCATGCCCATGGTAACATTGTCCCAGATTTCTGCTGAAGTGACTATGCCGACAAGGGTAAAGCTGGTCTTTGTCAGAACTGTCCCATTCTTGTCAGGCTCGGTTAGGCTAATGGTATCTCCCAGCTTATAGTCCTTGACTAAGGACGGTGAGAGGGCGATTTCATCATCTGACTGCGGTAGGCGTCCTGACTGGACTTGATAGAGGGACATGGCTGTCGGTTTCGAAAAGACTCGAATGGCTTGCTGGTCGGTTTCTAGGGTAACATCTTTAAAATCCCCCATCTCCAGTTGGGCGCCCTCAATAGTTTCTAGCTCTGCTATGTCCGCCTCGTCTAAGCCCATATCAGACATAACCGCCAAATCCATGGTTTGAGCTTTTTCAATATAGGTCTGGGCAGTTTTTTCCATGTTTGGTGAAGTGACCTTTAATCCAATTAGGGCCAAAGCCCCAAGCATCATCAAGCTACATATGGATAAAAAGCGCCCTTTGGAAGAAAGAAGCGCTTGCCCTATATCCTTCCAATAGATTTTTTGTTTCATGGGCTCCTCCTAGTATTCCAAACCTGCAATATCCTGAGGAGTCGGGTTGAGTTCTACCGAATGCACACGCGCATCCCGCATCCGAATCACACGATCAGCAATGGGTGCCAGTGAACTATTGTGTGTCACAATAATGACCGTTGCACCATTTTCTCGGGACATGTTCTGAAGAATTTTCAAGACTTGCTTGCCTGTTTGGTAGTCCAAGGCTCCTGTCGGTTCATCGCAGAGGAGAATTTTAGGCTTTTTAGCAACGGCACGCGCAATGGCTACGCGTTGTTGCTCACCACCTGAAAGCTGGGCTGGAAAATTATTGATACGATGGCCAAGTCCAACCTGTTCCAAAACCTCCTTCGCATCAAGCGCATCCTTGACAATCTCTGCCGCCAACTCCACATTTTCCTTGGCGGTCAAATTGGCAACCAAGTTATAAAACTGGAAGACAAAACCGACATCATCTCTTCGATAGTTGGTCAATTCATGACTTGAAAGCTTGGCAATGTCCACACCGTCAATCCAAACCTCTCCCTCGTCATTGCTGTCCATACCACCTAATATATTGAGCAGAGTGGACTTGCCAGCACCAGACGAGCCAAGAATGATAACCAGCTCACCTTGCTCAATTTCAAAGGACACACCCTCATTGGCCACAATGGTCGCATCCCCCATTTGGTAGTATTTTGACGAATTCTTTACTTGGATGTAGGACATGGCACACCTCTCTTCTTCTCTTCCTAACAACTGTATTCTTACTACTTATTATAGCACAAAAGAGGGATTCTCACCCTCTCTGATCATCTATTATACTTGGGCAATAGCAGAGCCACCATAGAGTTTTAACTCTTCTCTGATCGTTTGGTAGTAGTAGCGGTCAAAGGCCTTCCAAGCCTGCCTGCTTTTCTCACTCAATCGCAGATCGCCCAGTCCAACCAAAAAACTGGTTGAACGGTAGAATTTCTCAATCGCAATCAGTTCTGAATTGGTGACCGACTTGGCCTCCGACAATATGCGTATCGTCTCAGTCACATTATGCTGGAACCGTTGTTCATCAACTGTCCCTCGTTTGTCTGCTTGAAAGACCTGATTCAAGTCGTAAATGAGGGCCAAAACGTCTTGAATAATCTGTGTCTTTTCCATAAAGACCCTCCTTGTTTTTGATAAATTTAGTATATCAAATTAGACAAAAATATTCTACCAAAAAACGATGCCTATTCAGGCACCGTTATATTCTTTTATTTAACAGCCTCCAAAGCCGCTTCATAATCTGGATGTTCGTTGACATTGTCCAGGTATTCTACATAGGTGATTTGGTTGTCTGCATTAAGGACAAAGACCGCACGCGCCAGCAAATTCCATTCCCGCATGAGCAGACCATAGGATTTACCAAAGGCATGGTCATAGTAATCAGACAGGGTGATGGCATCTTCCAAACCAGCTGCACCACACCAGCGTTTTTGGGCAAAAGGCAGGTCTGCTGAAATCGTCACGACAACCGTATTGTCACGGTCAGCCAGTTCCTTATTGAAGCGACGGGTCTGCATGTCGCAAATACCTGTATCAATGGACGGAACGACACTAATCACCTTGGTCTGTTTGCCAAAGTCCTTCAAACTTTTCAGACTCAAGTCGTTAGCCATGAGCACAAAATCAGGGGCAGTATCTCCCACTCTTAATTGCGGACCTACCAAGGTCACTGGTTTTCCAATAAAGGTTGTCATAAATATCTCCCTTGCACTTAATATATCTATTGTAAGTGTTTACGAGAAGAATATCCAATAATTTGATTATCTTTTCTGTGAGCTAGTCTTTTAAATCTAACCCTTTCAATCGAAGAGCATTCAAGACAACAGACACAGAACTGAGTGCCATGGCTGCACCTGCAAACATAGGATTGAGCAGAGGTCCACCAAATACATGTAAGAGACCCATGGCGATAGGAATGCCAATCACATTGTATGCAAAGGCCCAGAAGAGATTTTGCTTGATGGTTCGCATGGTTGCCTGACTCAGTTGGACAGCCTTGACCACATCTAAAATGTCACTATGCATGAGAACTAGGTCGGCAGACTCAATAGCAATATCTGTACCCGAACCAATAGCAAGTCCTACGTGGGCTTGAGCGAGAGCTGGGGCGTCGTTGATACCATCTCCCACCATGGCAACGGTTTTTCCTTGTTCTTGTAGGTCTTTGACTTGGTTAGCCTTATCATCTGGTAAGACTTGACTGATAACCTTTTCAATTCCGACTTCCTTGGCAATGGCTTGCGCTGTTTTTTCATTATCCCCTGTCAACATAACCACTTCTAATCCCATAGCTTGCAAAGCCTGTACAGCCTGAAGACTGGTCTCTTTCACTTTATCGGCGATGGCAATGACGGCTAAGAGCTCTTCTTGATTTGCTAGGAAAACAGGCGTCTTGGCTTGATGAGCAAATTTCTCTGCTACTGCAAGTCCTTGGGAAATATCAATTCCCTGCTCACGAATGAGGCGTTCATTTCCTAGATAAATAGTCTGCTCGGCTATTGTTACCGAAAGACCGCGACCGGAAAGTGCCTGAAAATCACTAGCTGGCAACAAAGCAATTTTTTCTGTTTGAGCAGCTTGAAGGAGGGCTTGAGCGAGAGGATGTTCCGAAAATTGCTCACTACTTGCTGCGAGTTGGAGGACTTGCTCACGGCTCTGATCTGCCAAAATCTGAATGTCTGTCACTTGCGGTTTGCCCTCAGTAATGGTCCCTGTCTTATCAAAGACAATGGTGTTCACACTTTGTAGGGTTTCAATAGCTTGACCAGACTTGAACAAGAGGCCATTTTCAGCACCCTTGCCGGTCCCAACCATGATGGCTGTCGGGGTCGCAAGCCCCAAAGCACATGGACAAGCAATGACCAATACAGAAATCATAATGCTTAGGGAGAAAATCCAAGATTCTTGACCGAGGAAGTACCAAGCAAGCCCTGACAAAAGAGCCAAGCCCATGACAACTGGAACAAAGACCGCAGATACTTGGTCAGCCAATTTTGCGATAGGTGCTTTCGAACCTTGAGCCTCTTCTACCAAGCGAATAATCTGAGCCAGCGTCGTATCTAGGCCGACCTTAGTGGCCTGCATAGTAATAGCACCTTGCTGGTTCAATGTACCACCAAAAACATTGTCGCCTTGCTCTTTCTTAACTGGCAGACTCTCACCTGTCAGCATGGATTCATCCACACGTGTCTGACCTTCAAGAACCTGACCATCAACTGGGATCTGCTGACCTGGGCGGACAATCACTTGGTCACCGACTACTACTTCTTCAATCGGAACTTGGACTTCTTGACCATCCCGAAGAACCTGGGCAGTTTTGGGAGCCAAATCCATCAGCTTCTTGATAGCTTCAGAGGTTTGACCTTTCGTTCTAACTTCAAAATATTTTCCGAGGGTAATCAAGGTCAGAATGACTGCTGCTGATTCAAAATACAGCTCTGGATGGTGACCATGCATGGCTACTTCTTTTCCCATTAGGAGAAAAGCAATCATCAAGAGCCCTTGAAGCAAAGCTGCCCCTGTCCCAACGGCAATCAAGGAATCCATATTGGGATGACCTTGGAAGAGGGTTTTAAATCCTTTTTGAAAAAAACTGCGTCCGATATAGAGAACGGGCAAGAGTAAGACGACTTGGCTGACCGCAAAGACAAGTGGCTGATGAAGCCAAACTGGCAAGGGAAGCCCACCAAAAGGCAACATGGGCCCCATAGCAATATAGAGCAAGGGCAAAGTGAAAACTGCTGACCAGATAAATCGTTTCCAAAGAATCTCTTCCTTGCTTGGTCCCTTATCCACCGACTGCTCTACTTCTTCTGGTCTGATGAGTTGATAACCTGCCAGCTCAACTGCTTTCTCAAGACTGGCTGGATTCTGACTATCACGGCTATAGCGAATGGTCGCTTTTTCCGTTGCTAGATTGACAGTGACCTCTTCTACCCCCTCTAATTTGCCTAGAGCTTTTTCAACCGTCATAGCACAAGATGCACAGGTCATGCCAGAAATATCGTAGGACTCCGTCACCAAGTTATCAACTAGATGGTAACCTGCCTTTTCAACAGCCTGACGAATATCCTCTAGTCCCAAAAGCTTTTCAGAATAGCTGACACTCAATTTTTCAGTCGCCAAATTGACACTAGCTTCCTCCACTCCTGCTAATTTCCCAACAGCCTTTTCAACTGTCATGGCACAGGATGCACAGGTCATACCTTCAATAGAATATGTAGCATTTCTCATATATTCACTCCTTTTGACTACATCTGTAATCAAATTATACACCATCCGACTACATTTGTAAACAAAAATGTTTCAAAAAATAGAGGTAGCCCTCTACTTTTTCCTAGCCAGCATTGTCACAAAACGCATCTTAAGGAAATTTCCATTCTCATCACGTTTATGGAGTTGACCAAAATCTTCATTGTACTTAATCAAATCCCAATCTGCATAATATTCCTTCAATTCTCCCGCTCCAAAGGTAAAGGAGAAATTCATAGGACATGGGGCATCTTCCGTATCCATGGCCGCCACAATCAAATTATAACCACCAAGTCGTGTCTGCTCCTGCATATTGTGAATAATGACTGGTACACGGTCACGCTCCAAGAACATAAAGACAACTGTCGAAATAATCCAGTCATAGTCTTGCTCCAGACTGGCTGAGTTAATGTCATAGGTTCCAGCCTGCAGGTCCAAATCTTCTACTTCCTTGATCTGCAAAAGGGATCGGATACTTGGCACATCCTTATCCACAGCCGTTACATCAAAACCACATTGAGCCAAGTAAAGACTGTTTCGACCATGACCACAGCCCAAGTCCAAGACCTTACATGGTTCAATAGTCTTCAAAGCTTCCAAGACTTCTGAATGCGTCCGAGTGTAGTCATACTTTTTAGCAAAATAATCCTCTGGCTGACAGAAAAATTCCAAGAAAAACTCGGTATCATCTGTCAACAAGGTTACACGATGCCAAGCCTGCGGTTCCACAAAGGGAACATCATCTGTCGGACCATAGACAAATCCTCCCAAAATCTCATCATCATCTGAAATCGGCTCAAACTTGAGCTGACCTTTCAAAACCTTGATTTTAGCCCAAGTACCCACCTTGGTATTGTGCTTGGTCAAAAAATGTTGAGGAACCGTATCTTGATTCCAAATAGGCATACGTTTGTAAGGAACTAAAACTGTCATTATTTCTCCTTCTTATCAAGAATAATTATAGTCTATCATAAAGGAAATATGAATTCAATTCCAATTTTTTCTTGACTTAGAGTTAACTCCAAGGTGTATAATAGAGTTGTTAGTGGGAAATCAGCCACTCATCTAAGTAGAAAGGACTTTTACAATCAAACAGTAAAAGGAAGCTATATATGAAAGCAGCTATTTATGAAAAAGCCGGCAAAATGACCGTTGCAGAAATCGAAAAACCAAGTCTTCAAGCTAAGGATGATGTCATTATCAAGGTCGTTCGGGCCTGTGTCTGTGGGTCAGACCTCTGGGGCTATGGGGAGGGCATTCATCATGACCACGGCGATACCAACTCAGGTCACGAAGCAATCGGTATAGTCGAAGAAGTTGGTGAAGACATCACAACCCTCGTCCCTGGTGATTTTGTTATCGTTCCATTTACACATGGTTGCGGGCACTGTGATGCCTGTCGTGCTGGATTTGACGGAACCTGTGATAACCACCCTGGCTATACAAACTGGGGCAATAACTATCAATCACAATACATTCGTTTCCACTACGGAAACTGGGCCTTGGTAAAAGTTCCTGGTCAACCAAGCGACTATTCAGAAGGCATGATTAAATCCCTTTTGACCTTGGCAGATGTCATGCCGACAGGATACCATGCCGCTCGTGTTGCAGATGTGAAACCAGGCGATAAAGTCGTTGTTATTGGTGATGGTGCAGTTGGACAATGTACCGTGATTGCTGCAAAAATGCGCGGTGCTTCCCAAATCATCATGATGAGCCGCCACGCAGACCGTCAGAAAATGGCTTTGGAATCAGGGGCGACTGCTATCGTAGCAGAACGCGGAGAAGAAGGCATTGCCAAAGTCAGAGAAATTCTCGGCGGTGGTGCTGACGCTGCTCTTGAATGTGTCGGTACAGAAGCCTCAATTGACCAAGCTCTCGGTGTGCTTCATAATGGTGGTCGGATCGGTTTTGTCGGTGTACCTCATTATAACAACCACGCACTCGGCTCAACCTTTGCCCAAAACATCATCATCGGCGGTGGCTCTGCTTCTGTCACAACCTACGACAAAGAAATCCTGCTCGATGCCGTTCTCAAAGGCGACATCAATCCAGGTCGTGTATTTACCAATACCTACAGCCTTGATAACATCGACCAAGCCTACAAGGACATGGCAAACAGAAAAACCATTAAAGCCATGATTACGGTGGATTAATCAACACAAAGAAAATCAGAAGTTCTCATTAGAACCTCTGATTTTTTCTTATTCAGCAGCTTCAGCTGGACGTGATTTGCGGGCAATATCTGCTAGGATATGGTCGACAAATTCTGCAACAGTTTGAGTTTGGGTCGCCTTACTTCCGTAGCGACGCACGTTGACTGCGTTGTCTTCTATTTCCTTGTCACCGACGATAAGTTGGTATGGAATCTTGCTAGTCTGGCTCTGACGAATCTTGTATTGCATCTTCTCGTTACGCTCATCCACATGTACACGAACACCACGGTCTTGCAATTCTTTGGCAACCTTCCAAGCGTAGTCCAAATGAGCTTCCACAGAAATCGGAATCAAGGTCACTTGAGTTGGAGCCAACCAAGTTGGGAAGGCACCCTTGTAGGTTTCAATCAAGATAGCCGTGAAGCGTTCCATAGTCGAGATAACACCACGGTGAATCATGACTGGGCGGTGCTCCTCACCGTCAGCACCAATATAGGTCAGACCAAAGCGTTCTGGCAATAGGAAGTCCAACTGAATGGTTGACAGAGTTTCCTCATTTCCAAGGGCAGTCTTCACTTGAATATCCAATTTTGGACCGTAGAAGGCTGCTTCTCCTTCTGCTTCAAAGTATTCTACGCCCATTTCATCCATGGCACCCTTCAACATACGCTGGGCATTTTCCCACATCTCATCGTTGTCATAGTATTTCTCTTTATCTTCTGGGTCACGATAAGACAGACGGAAACGGTAATCGTTTAGGTTGAAATCTGCGTACACATCGATAATCAATTGGAGAGCTTTTTTGAACTCTTCTTGGATTTGTTCCGGTGTCACGAAGATATGACCATCGTTTAATGTCATCTCACGTACGCGCTGCAAACCAGTCAATGCACCAGATTTCTCATAACGGTGCATCATACCAAGCTCGGCAATGCGGACCGGCAATTCACGGTAGGAACGAACATGGTTTTTATAGACTTGAATATGATGTGGACAGTTCATTGGACGGAGAACAAACTCTTCTCCATCCCCCATATCCATGGTTGGGAACATATCTTCTGAATAATGCTCCCAGTGACCCGAAGTCTTGTAGAGTTCCACAGAAGCCAATGGTGGCGTATAAACGTGTTGGTAGCCTGAAGCCAACTCTTTATCTGTGATGTAACGCTCCAAGGTACGACGGATGGTCGCACCATTTGGCAACCAGAATGGCAAACCTTGACCAACCTCTTGGCTAATCATAAAGAGGTCTAATTCCTTACCAAGTTTACGGTGGTCACGTTCTTTGGCTTCTTCACGCATTTGAAGATAAGCCTTGAGGTCTTTCTTGTCAAACCAAGCTGTACCATAGACACGTTGCATCATTGGATTTTCGCTCTTACCACGCCAGTATGCACCAGCAACATTAAGCAATTCAAAAATCTGAATACGACCTGTTGACGGAACGTGTGGACCACGGCAGAGGTCAACGTACTCACCTTGAGTATAGATGGTCAAACCGCCCTCGTCATCAGAGTGCTCTTGAATCAATTCCAACTTATATGGATCGTTTTTGAAAATTTCAAGTGCTTCTTCCTTGGTTACCTCACGGCGTTCTGAAGGGAAGTTTTCCTTGACAATTTTCATCATTTCTTCCTGAATGCGTGGCAAATCTTCGTTTGAAATCTGACCAGTCGCATTGTCCGTATCATAGTAGAAACCGTCCTGAATAGCTGGACCAACACCCAACTTAATGTCTGGGAAAAGGCGACGTGCCGCTTGCGCAAACAAGTGAGCAGCTGAATGACGCAAGATGTCCAAGGCATCTTCGTGGTCAGGAGTCACGATTTCAAGCGTCCCATCTGCTTCAATGGCACGAGTCGTATCAATCAATTTACCGTTGAACTTACCTGCAAGGGCCTTTTTAGCCAAGGACTTGCTGATGCTCTCCGCAATTTCAAAAGTTGTCACACCAGCCTGGTACTCACGAACAGCACCATCTGGGAAAGTAATTTTAATCATAATATAAGATATAAAGGGCGTTAAGCGGACACAGACAAAATAGGAAACAGAACGACGATGCAAGCGTCTAGTTCTCGTTTATCTTTTTGGCCCAGTCCGTAGCCCGTATTCAGTTCAACCAAATACGGAGACCCTAGTCCTTTCTATTTTTTATATATTTTTTAATCCCCAATAACTCTTCTTTTTGAGCTAAAAAGGTTTCCATTTCTTTTTGAATATCAATATCCAGTCGATCGGCTAATTCAATCAACCACCAGATATTTTCAGCCATTTTATGCTCCAAGGTATAAGGTGTTTCATCATAGTAACGCCCCTGCTTGGTCATAATCAGACGGTTCATGTTGCCAATATCATTGGTCAAAGCCAAGAGATCTTCCTCAATGGACCACTCTTTGTCGTGGTGCTTGACTTCCAACTCTCTGTAAGCCTTGCGAATGGCTAGGCAACGGTCAATCGTTTCTTGTGGAATGCTGGTCAACTTCATCTCCTTGTTTTTTCAAAAAAGAAAATACGACGCCCTCACAAAAGGACGTCGTAACGTGGTTCCACCTTCATTCGCAGTCACGCTAAAAAGCCTGACTACCTCAGATTGGCGATAAGGGAACCACCCTTTTATGTTTGCATAAAATCATACCGAGTAGTGTCAATCCTATCCTCTATGTGCTTGCACCCACCGCACACTCTCTCAAAGATTTCCTAGAATTGATAAGTCTCTAAAAGCTATTATAACAGGATTTCCTGATTTTTCAAGGATTTTTGCGAGAATTTCTAGATTTTCCAATTCCAAGCATCTTCCTCATCAACCCCCCCTACTCCTACTCCGAGAAAGCCTATGAGAATGTAAGGAATAACGTAGATTTCTGAGCCCTCTGCATTTGGAAAAATCAGGGTATCGACTGGCAGATAAAGCAAGCCTTGTAGCAGTGGAAACCACCAGGAAAAGCCATGTTTGACAGTATAAATGATTGAAATCAGTAAAATCAAGATTGGTTGATAGACTAAAATCAAGTTAATCAACAATCCCTTGATGGTCAAGTCATCCAGCGGAGAATACATAATCAGCACCGGCACCAGATAATAGACCAGTAAAGTAGGCAAGATGTACCAAAATATTTTTCCTGAATTCTTCATTTTCATCCCTCCTAATCAAAGAAATTACGAACGGATTTGACCTGGGCAACTGATTTTCTGAGAATGCGAGCTGTGGTGTCGGTTGATTTGACAACGGCCTTGGCTGGTAAGGTGACCGCTCCCTTGAGCAATACTTCTGCCACACTATTCTCGTTAATATGCTGCCGTCTAAAGTCATAGGAAATTTTCAAGTCTAGATAGTATTCATAGACTTTACGACCAAAATTAGTGGCCGAAATTTCATACAATTTCTTCGTTAACAAGTACGGACTCATCTCTGGAGTAGCCAGAATAGCATCTATCACCGCATCTGCTATATCACGTTCGCGCTCAAATAAAGTACCAAACATTTTGTTTGAAACAACATTTTCCAAATAAGGATTCGTGTGTGCAATGATTGGCGTACCCGAAGCAATACTCTCTAAGTAGGTTAAACCTTGGGTTTCACTGGTCGAAGCCGAAATAAAGAAATCAGCCGCCTTGTAATACAGTGCTGTTTCGCTCGGAGCAATCATACCCGTCATGGTCACCGCATCCGTAACACCTAACTCCATAATCAGTTTTCTCAACTCTTCTTCGTACGGACCACCTCCGGCAATAACAAGTTTGACTTCATTATTTTCTTTTAAAATAGCTGGCATAGCCCGAATAACTGCTTGGATATTTTTTTCATGGGAAATACGCGATAAACTAAGAAGCATCGTTTCATCAGGGGCTATCCCCAAGTTTTCCCTTAACTCCATTGTTTCTATTTCTGTAATTTCTGGTCGGTCAAATTTGACCAAATCGATACCTGTTGGAATTACTCGCTTCGGAATATCGATATGATATTCATTCAAAATGCCTTCCACAATCTCACTGGGACAGATAATCCCGTCTAAATCACTAGCGAAAGCCCGTACAAGATATTTGACCATACCAGGTCTAATCAGACGCCCCTTAGCAATATAGTGAACATAATCCTCATACTGAGTATGATAGGTATGCACTACAGGAATATTAAGCTCTCGTGCAATCATTTTACCTAAGATACCCAAAGAGAACTCCGTCTGAGTATGGATAATATCCAACTTATAACGACCTGCAATTTTCAAAGCATCACGAAAACCAGCATAAGCCACTCGACGATCTTTGAAACCGATAAAAGGCACACTGGGAATACGGATAATATCCCAATCTTCATAGCGATTAACCGCCTCATCCGTTGTTGTAAAGATAAAGACCGTATGCCCCTGTTTTTCCAGCTCCGTTTTTAAGGTCTTGATAGAAGTGGCTACTCCTGATACCTGCGGAAAATAACTATCTGTAAATAAACCTACTCGCATTTACATCTCCATTACGCGACGGTATGCTTCTACCAATTGGTGAGAAACTCGTTCCATTGAGCGACTTTCTGCCACACGGTAGCCCGCCTCGCGTTTATCTACTTTTTTATCTAAAATATCTTGAATCGACTGAACAAAATCATCAACCGTTTGTCCCAATTCTGCACTTGTTTCATCAATCCAACCTTCATATACTGGAATATCTCGTAATACAACATGTTGATGGCTAGCAAAAGCCTCCAAGACCACAATTCCCTCTGTCTCCTCATAGGAAGGGAAGAAAAAGGCATCTGCGCCACTCATGGCTCCTTGAAAAACAGCTCCTTTGAAATAACCAGGAAATTCTACGTTAGCTGGATGATCACCGTTAACAATGCGCCGAATATAAGAAGGAATCAACCATTTATTAATGGAACCAAGCCAAATAAAGCGAACATGCGGCATCTTCTCAGCCACCTTGACAAAGTCTTCTATTCCTTTCCGGCGAAAATATAGGCCAGCACAGACCACTACAGGCTGTCCTTCTTCAATTCCAAAATGCTTTCTAAAGACAGCCTCCTTATGGGCATCTTTTTTATATTTATCTAAATCAATTCCGTTAGAAACTGCCACAATAGGTGTGGTGACTCCATAAGATTCAATCAATTTCTTGGAATATTCTGATGGAGTGATAACAAAGTCAGCTTTCTGGTACATACTAGCTAAATACTTACCAACAAAAGGAGCTAACGCATTCGATCCTATAAAAGAATTTTGAAAATCTTCCTTCGTTGAATGACCATGCATGATGACTTTTTTACCATGGCGCTTAGCAGCATGAAGCAAGAGCCAGCTCCTCGGCCCATAGGTATTAATATGAATGACATCATAATCCCCCAACAAGTCTGTAGTATAGGGAATACCTGCCTTGTCCAAAGCTTCCATTTGATGATGAAGAGCCCTACCGATACCAGACTTCTCTAACACCGATTTGCCCTCTAAATATAACAAAACTTTCATGTCTCTATTATAGCATGTTTTATAAAAAATGGCGTACTTCCTTGGCAGAGAAAAAGGAAGTAAGAAGATCTCAGTAAAAAGAGCTCTCTCACTTCCACACATGGTAATTTGACCTTACATAGTTACCTTCTTGTTTTCTAAAAATCCTACCGAGATGGTTCAGCAAACTGTTTCACACCACTGGATGCTTCGTCATCTTAAACAATCAGTCACTACACTCATGCATTGACTATACTCAATAACTATAGTCTATCAAATGTACTCTCTTTTTTGAATGCCTCCTGCTCGTCTTACAATATAGACAGGCCGATTTTTCGTCTCCAAGAATATCTTAGAAATATATTTTCCAATAATTCCAAGTGCCAATAATTGCAAGCCACCCATGAACAAAATAAGGCAAACTAGACTCGGCCATCCATCCACACTTCCTCCAAAGAAAAGCTTCCGAATGATGATAAAGACAATTCCAATACATGAACTAATGAAAGAAAGAAAACCACCAACGGTTGCCAAATTCAACAATACATCGGAAAAATTAACAATTCCTTCAATTGAATATTTAAACAATGAAAAAAAGTTCCAAGAAGTTTTCCCAGCCACACGTTCTCTATTTTCAAAACTCAAATAAGTTGTTTTGTAGCCAACCCAAGAAAAAAGTCCTTTAGAAAAACGATTGACTTCTCGAAGTTTTAAAATGCTATCGACAACCTGTCGAGTCATCAACCGAAAATCACGCGCACCATCTACCATTTCCGTGTCAGAAACCTTGTTAATCAGAACATAAAACATACGAGAGAAAAACGAACGAATTGGAGGTTCTCCAACTCTATCCTTCCTCCTAGTGCCAACTACATCATAGCCTTCCTGAATTTTTGCATACATATCAATTAACAGTTCTGGCGGGTCTTGTAAGTCGACATCCATTACCGTCACTAAATCACCACTAGCGTGTTCTAGACCTGCTAAAAGAGCTGCTTCCTTTCCGAAATTTCGTGAAAATGACAAATATCCGACATTCGAATATAGCTGTTCTACTTCTTCTAATACTTCTAATGTCCCGTCCTTCGAACCATCATCAATAAAAATATATTCAAAAGATAAGTCCGTCATTTGATTTTCTACACGCTTTGTTTCCTCTAAAAAGGGGCGGATTGTCTCCTCTTCATTATAACAAGGAACAACTATACTCAGCTTCATCTCTTCCTCCTATTCCTTACCGCTATTTCATCCTTCGAATAAAATTATATCTTAAATATTCTATTATTTCAAAGTAATACATCAAAAATCCTTTGCCAGTTCGACAAAGGAATACCACTAAATCCGTGTTAGTTGAGTTGCTGAGTCTGGGGAAGTATCATAGACTTGAAAATCTGTCCCAACTGCCAAGTCAGCTTGAGCTAACTGATTAACCATGGTCATGTGAGCTAGTTCCTTGATATTATTTTCTTTGGATAAGTGCCCTAAATAGATTTTTTTAGTCCGATTTCCTAAGGAACGAATCATGGCATCCGCTCCGTCTTCATTACACAAATGTCCTTTATCGGATAAAATACGCTGTTTAAGATTCCAAGAGTAGGAACCCGCCCGAAGTATTTCAATATCATGATTCGACTCAATCAAATAGCCATCAGCATTTTCTACAATTCCAACCATTCGGTCACTAACGTAGCCTGTATCTGTCAACATAACAAAGCTTTTGTCATCTTTCATAAATCGATAAAACTGAGGACTTGCCGCATCATGACTGACACCAAACGACTCAATATCTAAGTCCCCGAATGTCTTTGTCACCCCTAGTTCAAAGACATATTTTTGTGCGACGTCGATTTTCCCTAGTTTGCCATCCATTGCCTGCCAAGTTAACTCGTTTGCGTAAATGTCCATACCATATTTACGAGCCAGAACTCCGATACCTTGTATGTGGTCACTGTGTTCGTGGGTTACCAAAATGGCATCAATATCCTCTGGCTTGCGGTCGATTTCCGCCAATAGACTGGTAATCTTTTTTCCTGACAAACCAGCATCTACTAAAATCTTTTTCTTTGGGGTTTCCAAGTAAAAACAATTCCCACTCGATCCCGATGCCAATATACTATACTGAAATCCTTTTTCTGACATAGACTCCTATTCTTCCTCTATCATGTCATCCCACTCATCCATAGCGATATCCTTGTTATAAGGTAGCACAATGGTAAAAGTAGATCCATGACCATACTCACTTTTCGCCCATATAAAGCCTTTGTGTTGTTTTATAATTTCCTTCGCAATTGCCAAGCCCAAACCTGATCCTCCTTGGGCTCTGGAGCGCGCCTTATCAACCCGATAGAAGCGATCAAAAATTTTCGGCAAATCAGCCTTGGGAATTCCCAGACCTTGATCCGAAATAGAAACAATAAGCTGACTATCTGTCGTTTTCATACTGAAAGTAATCTTCCCTCCATCTGGAGAATACTTAATCGCATTATTGAGAAGATTATCTAGAACCTGCGTCATCTTATCTGTATCAATCTCCACCCAGATAGGTGTAATCTGATAATCTCGCACAATCGAGTAGGCCTTGTCTGTTTCCTGACTCTTCATCTGGTCAAATCGGTTCAGAATAAAGGTGACAAAAGCGGTAAAATTGATTAACTCAACATCAACTGTTCCCACTTGATTGTCAATTCTTGAGAGACTCAATAAGTCTGTAATCATCCTCATCATCCGATTGGTTTCATCTAAGGAGACTTTGACAAAACTAGGTGCTACGGCATCTGTCAATGCCCCTTCATCCAAAGCTTCTAAATAAGATTTGACCGAAGTCAAGGGAGTTCGCAATTCGTGGCTGACATTAGAAACAAAAAGCCTACGTTCTCGCTCTTCTTTAGCTTGTTCGGTCATGTCATGCAGAACCACAACAAGACCTGAAATCAGACCACTTTCACTACGTATAGTAGCAAAATTTGCTCGCAAAGTCACATACTCTCCATTTTCGCTAGCATGGTCAATCGTTACCTCAGGTGTCTGAGCTAATAAATCCCTAAACTTATATTGGTCTCTCAAATCCAACACGTCTAACAATTCAGCCTGCTCAATTTCTTTCCCTCGCAAACCAAGCTGTTTTTGGGCCATATCGTTCACCATGATAATTCTACCCATACGATCTGTTGCTACTACCCCATCACTCATATAAGATAGAATAGAAGAAAGTCGAACTTTTTCTTGTTCTAAACTATCATGAGTCAGGCGAATCACCTCAGACAAATCATTTAGCGAATTGGTCATGTCTGTAATTTCAGGACTTCCTCTCATATCTAAGATATCAGAGTAATCTCCTGCAATCAATTGTTTTACTTTTTGATTTAGTTGTTTAATTTGTTTATTATCACGATGGTTTTCAATTAAAAGAATAGTGACCGTTATAATAAAACCTATCAAAATTACAATAAACCAAAATTCTGCAGTAGTCAGTAGATAGCGTAGTTGATTAATCATTTCCCTTTATATAGTATCCAACTCCCCGACGAGTCAAAATATACTCTGGACGACTTGGGACATCCTCAATTTTTTCTCTTAGACGACGCACAGTAACATCCACCGTCCGAACATCACCGAAATAATCGTAGCCCCAAACAGTCTCTAACAAATGTTCGCGTGTCATCACTTGACCCGTGTGGTTCACCAAGTGATGCAGAAGTTCAAATTCCCTATGGGTTAGTTCTAACTCCTTACCGTGTTTTTTTGCAACAAAGGCATCCGGTACTATAACCAAATCCCCCAATACTAGCTCTGGTGTTGTCCCAGAAGACTCTATATCTAGTTGGGTCTCTGTTAACTCACTTCTGCGAAGAAGTGCTTTAACACGCGCCTGCAGTTCTCGGTTAGAAAAAGGTTTCGTCACGTAGTCATCTGCACCAATTTCCAAACCAATCACCTTGTCAAACTCACTATCTTTGGCAGAAAGCATAAGAATCGGAACATTGCTCGTTTTGCGAATCGTCTTTGCCACTTCCAGACCATCAATCTCTGGCAACATTAAATCCAAAATCACAATATCTGGAAACTCAGCTTCAAATACTTCTAAAGCTTCACGACCATCATAAGCTGTTACAACCTCATAACCCTCTCGGGTCATATTAAATTTGATAATATCTGAAATCGGCTTTTCATCATCAACAACTAATATTTTTTTCATTTTCTGTTCACCTTTTTTATTCTTCTTTCTATTATATCAAATCCCAGCTCATTTGGCACTTTATTAATCTATGTTATAAAACATAACATTCAATGTCTTGAATATTCTGAAAATATTTGACTTTTCTCATTTTAAGTGCTAAGATAAGGCCTATCAATGCAATAAAAAGGAGAACCTTATGGCCTTAGTAGAATTTAACAACGTCAACAAATACTACGGAGACTATCACGCACTTCGAAATATCAATTTAGAGTTCGAACCTGGTCAAGTTGTGGTACTCCTCGGTCCATCGGGATCAGGAAAGTCAACTCTCATTCGTACTATTAATGGCTTAGAAGCTATTGACGAGGGAAAGCTCGTCGTTAATGGGCATGATATTTCCAAGACATCTATAAAGGAACTGGTTAGCTTGCGCAAAGAGGTCGGTATGGTTTTCCAACACTTTAACCTTTACCCACATAAGACAGTGTTAGAAAACGTCACGTTAGCTCCTACCAAGGTTTTGGGAATCGACAAAGAAACTGCTCAGAAGACTGCTCAAAAATACCTTGAATTCGTTAACCTATGGGATCGTAAAGATTCTTATCCTGCCATGCTATCTGGCGGACAAAAACAACGTGTGGCGATTGCTCGCGGTCTTGCTATGAAACCCGAACTTCTACTTTTTGATGAACCAACTTCTGCCCTTGACCCTGAAACCATCGGAGATGTGTTGGCAGTTATGCAAAAACTAGCTCGGGACGGTATGAATATGATCGTCGTAACGCATGAAATGGGCTTCGCCCGTGAAGTTGCTGACCGTATTATCTTCATGGCTGAAGGCGAGGTACTAGTCGATACAACTGATGTTAACGGATTTTTTGACAATCCAATAGAACCACGTGCCAAACAGTTCCTCAGCAAGATTATCAACCACGAATCAGACAAAGTACAACTCTAGGAGGTCGTTCCATGACAGATAAAAAAGTGCATTTTTGGGGGACTATTTGCCTACTAATTGTCAGTGTTCTGAGTCTCTTTCTCATCAATCAACCTGTTGTAGAAACTGAAACACCTGCCGACCTTTCTAATAGCGACCAGGTTCAAGCCATTATCGATAGGGGTGTTCTTCGCGTCGGTGTCAAGCAAGATGTACCAAATTTTGGCTATCTCAATCCAGATACTAGCGAATTCGAAGGAATGGAAATTGATATTGCCCGCAAAATTGCAGATGAACTAGGTGTTGATATCGAATTTACACCTGTCACTGCACAAACCCGCGGGCCGCTTCTTGATAATGGTCAAGTAGATATGGTTATTGCCACATTTACCATTACAGACGAACGCAAGCTTCTTTACAATTTCACTACTCCCTACTATACAGATGCTGTCGGTTTCCTTATTAATAAAGATAGTGGCATTACAGATATTGAAGATTTAGATGGGAAAAATATCGGTGTAGCCCAAGGTTCTAATACACGTACCCTTATCTCTGAACTAGCTGATAAATATGGAATTGAGGTCAGCTACACCGAATTAGGTTCCTATCCAGAATTATCTGTGTCTTTACGTGCACACCGCATCGATGCCTTCTCAGTTGACCAGTCTATTCTTTCGGGCTATGTCAGCTCCAAGTCTCAACTCATGGACTTCAGCTTCTCAGCGTCAAACTACGGTATCGCTACTAAATTATCCAACACAGACCTTAACGACTACTTAAACAGCTTGATTGAAGAATGGACAACAGACGGTAGCCTTCAAGCTATCTATGATGCCAACGGTCTTAAGCCTGTGACAGAAACCGATGAATAGAAAGGTAATTGACTATGACTTTCTTAACAACTAGTCCTTATGCTTGGGAGAACTGGGTTAGTTATTTCAATGACTTCCCGACCTTTTTCCAAGGTTTCCTCTTTACCTTAGCCATTTCTATCGGCGCCTTCATCATGGCCATGTTGCTAGGAATTGTCTTTGGTAGTTTATCATCCAGCAAAAATAAGTTTTTGAAACTTATTGCCCGTATTTATGTTGAATACTATCAAAATACTCCACTTTTAGTGCAGTTTATGATTGTCTATTATGGCTTTCCTTTGATTTCAAATTATGTCCTCATGCCTTCTATCTACTGGACCGCTGTTATCTGTGTCGGACTTTACCATGGTGCCTATATCGCAGAAGTGATTCGTGCCGGTATCGAGGCGGTGCCTACTGGTCAAACTGAGGCGGCATTATCGCAGGGATTTACCCAGTCTGAAACCATGCGCATCATTATCCTACCACAAGCCATCCCTACTATCCTGCCACCATTGACCAACCAAGTCGTTAACTTGATTAAAAATACGGCTACGGTTGCCATTATCTCTGGTGCGGATATCATGTTCATGACTAAATCTTGGTCAGCCATGAATGCTAATTATATCCCAGCCTTTGCTGGTGCTGCTTTTCTCTACTTCATCATGTGTTTCCCTGTTGCTAGCTGGGGCCGCAGGATTGAAGAGAAAAACAAAGCGACTTTTTCTCACTAAGGGGGTTGAAGCATGGATTATGTTTTAGAATTACTCAAACCGTCAACCTTCCAACTCTTGTGGAATGGATTGAAACTAACTCTTTATATTTCCAGTATCTCAGTGGTCTTATCTATCCTCTTTGGAATGATTCTGGCGATCATGCGAAATGGAAAAAATCCACTTTTTAAGTGGATTGCAACAATCTATATCGAGTTCGTACGGAATGTACCCAACTTGCTTTGGATTTTCACTGTTTTCTTGGTCTTCCAAATGAAGTCAACGCCTGCTGGTATCACTGCTTTTACCATTTTTACCACGGCAGCCATGGCCGAGATTATCCGCGGTGGTCTAAATGCAATCGGACCAGGACAGACCGAAGCTGGTCTGTCACAGGGTTTCACCCCAGTACAAATCATGGTCTATATCATCATGCCACAAGCTATTCGCAAGATGTTGCCAGCTATCATCTCGCAAATTGTAACGGTCATCAAAGACACTAGTTTCCTTTACTCCGTTATCGCTTTGCAAGAACTATTCGGAGCTAGCCAAATCCTGATGGGACGCTACTTCGAGGCGGAACAGGTCTTTGCACTATATCTTATGGTTGCTCTCATCTACTTTGTCATTAACTTTGCTATCTCAAGTCTGTCACGCTATGTGGCTAAGTCTTGGGCAAATAGTATTGAATAAAATACTCGAAACTCAGGTTCAACAATTCTTGAATTTCTATATAGTATACACAATAAGTCAATAAGACTATATCACCAATCCCCACAGTTACAAACTGTTGGGATTATTTTCATTTAGAAATTTAATCTTTCATGGCTAGGATACTGTAAACCTAAAAACAAAGTGGTTGACTAGGTTTCTTTAACATAGCAATTCAGGTCAATCACTTGCGTATAAGAGGCTTTCATCTGATTTGATATGTGGTGTTCAATATTCAATACAGTGCCAGGGTAGTTAAGTATGATTGCACTCAAAAGCTCTGCATTTCCCTTATCCAGCCCCGACAAGGCTTCATCAACAAACAAAATTTCTTTCTCTTGTAACAATGCACGAGCAACTTCTAATCTGCGTTGTTCACCATTTGACAACTGGATTCCATCCTTCCCTAACAAGGTACCCAAGGTTTGTAAATCCGCAAATTTCCCCAAGCCAACTTGCCCTAAGACCTCCAACAAACAACTATCTTCCATCGGAAAACCAAGTGTTAGATTAAATCGTAAGCTATCTGTATATACAAAAGAATTTTGATCAATCACAGCGATATGGTCATATAATTCCACACCTTCCGCATCTTGACCAAGCCGAATAGTACCATTTAAGGCCGGAATTTCTCCCAACAAGGTTTTAAACAAGGTTGATTTCCCAGTTCCTGAACTGCCTGTCACTAGAACCTTTTCCCCTGACCGTATAGACAGATTAAGCCCTTTTAATAAGATAGTGGAGCCATAACCAATGGCTAATCCTTTTGCCTCAATCTCCCCTTGATTCGCCTTTTTAGCCGTTAAAACTGTTTTATCGCTTAAACCATAAGCTAGGTTATTAAGCTGAATGGCTTCAAGTAAAGGAAAAGCTCCTAATATTTCGTTGACATAATAGATAGCAGAAATCAGTGGGGTCACAACTCGATCAGAAGCCATATAAACCGAAAGTAAGATACCAAAACCAAGTTCCCCTGTACTAATCAGATAAACCCCATACAAAAAACCAACCAGTATCGAGAGATTATAGAGTAAGCTTACAAAGAAGGAAGAAACTGCCTGCCTAAAATTCATACTAAAGTAGCTGCTTTCCATATCGAATAAGAGTTCTCTATTTTTGGAAAGGATATTACCAATCGCACCAAATCGTACCAACAACCAACGGGAGGTCAAACTTTCTTCCAGAGATAGTGCATAGGCTTGATTGTTGACTTGCCAAGACATGGTACCATTCTTTATCCACTTAGCTGATAACTTAGGCACAAGTGTCGGTAAAATGCCAAAACCGATAAAAACCAGTCCCAACTTCCAATTCTGCGACAGAACAAAAGAAAATGAAATGACGCCTTGGAAAATACAGTAACACAATTGTAGACAGGAATTGATTACTTTTTCTTGTATTACCGTCACATCGGACAAGGATTTTGTTAAAAAACTTGTCGAGGCAACATCCAGCTGATTTTTTTGAAAGGAGTATTGCAAGATAGCTGTTCTCAAAAAGACACTCGTTTTTTGTAAAAATATTCCCTTTAAAAAATTATAGACTAGCTGGGCTAGCAATAAACCGACAAGTCCCAATCCCCAAAAAACAATCAAAGACACTACTGATACAAGATTTCCTTGTTCCATTCTAATGGACAATTCTCCCATCACATAGGGAGATAAAATGCCATCAAAGGCAAATAGAAATGAGCTTAGTAGGCACCCCCAAAATAAAAACTTATATTTCGAAATCAGAATGATGAGATTTTTCATAGCGCCTCCTATCTTATGCGTCCTTTTACCTGTATTCTTTTCTCTAATCTATTCCATTTATAACATGATTTAAAGGCAAAATCAACCCAAAATATGTATAATAGAAATTATTTTAAAATATATTCCTACTCTAACTATTCCCTAGAAAAAACTTGCTGATTAAGAATTTTTCTTTTATAATAAAACCAACAGAAAATCGAAGGAAAGACAGTATTTATGAATATGTTAGGTGAAAAATTTAGATTAAGACGGAAGGAACTCAAACTATCGCAGAAAGCTCTCGCAGAAGGTATTTGTGAACAAAGCCAAATCAGTAAAATTGAAAGAGGGAGTTTCATGCCGTCCGCTGAGCTTCTCTACAAGCTATCCAAGCGTCTGGAAGTACCTCTGGATTACTTTTTTAATGAACAAATCGAGGTCAAGTCTAATCTCTCTCATTTTAAACAATTATCATCAAAACTATTAGAAGATAGAAATTATGATGATTTAGAATACATTTATCAATTGGAGGTGGAAAAAAAGAGCATTCTATCCTTTGAAGACAAAATGTATCTTGAGTGGAGCAAGGCTATTATTGACTTTTATAAATACAATCTAACATCTCAGGCTATCTCACATTTGGAAAAAGCCCTTGCTTCACTATCACCTACAACCATTATTTATCTTAAAATCCTCAATACCTTATCTAACTTTTATTCTCTAGTTGGACGTGAAGAAGAGTATGAAAAAAATTACCAATTTTTAAAAGAACTCTATCAAACCAAGGATTTGACAAATCAAGAATTTCTTTTCGGCTATATCCGAATCCGTTTCAACTACGCCCACCATTTACAATCACAGAAAAAATACAACGAAGCCATGCAAGAAGCGCTTGAAATGATTGAATTCTGTAAATCTAAACATACTAGCTATCAATTAGAACACTTTTTAATAATAGTCGGCAATGCTGGTGCATCATTTTTGGACAAGGAGCAGGTAAGGAATTACTACTTACAAGCAATAGAATTATGCCGCATATACGATCATCCTCTTATGCTTATGAAAATAGAACATTTTCTCAGCAATCTTGAAAACTCTCAAAAAAATACCGCTACATTGCAAAACGTGGATAACAAAGATTAACGAAAAACTCGATAATACAAAAAAGACCGAGATTTCTCCCAGTCCTAGCGACTATTGATAGCCTTCATAGTCCGTTTAATATCGCGGTCTTGCTCACGGCGTTTGATGGACTCTCGCTTGTCGTAGTCGTGCTTCCCTTTAGCAAGCCCAATCAGGACCTTGGCAAAGCCGTCCTTGATATAGACCTTGAGGGGCACCAGGGTCATCCCCGTTCCCTTGACCTCATTGCCCAAGGACTCAATCTGCTTCTTCCGCAAGAGGAGCTTGCGGGTCCGCGTCGGCTCCTGGTTCCAGATATTGCCCTCATCGTAGGGAGCGATATGGACATTGACCAACCAAGCCTCGCCCTGCTTGATCTGGGCAAAGCCATCCTTAAGGTTAATCCGCCCCGCACGAATAGACTTAATCTCCGTCCCCGTCAGGACCATCCCTGCCTCCACTGTATCGACAATGGTATAGTCGTGGCGGGCTTTTTTATTCTGTGCAATTACATTGCCCTCACCCTTGGCCATGCCTATCTCCTTTTCTTCTTATTCTTTTTAGCAACTTCTTTGTAAAATGGTTTCTTTTTCTTGTCTTTTTTGCCACTTTTTGACTTGTGGTCTTTTCCAGACTTGTGACGTCCGCTGTCGCGACCAGCAGCTTCTTGTTTGTGGTGCTTGCCCCGTCCTCGCCCTGACCGATCATCACGGTCACGGTTAGAGTGACTAGCCGTTCTCCGCTTGGCTTTCAATACTTTTTCGACAATATCCAGCTCGGACGGCACGTGGGCAAAATCGATTTCCCCTGTCATCTTGTCCGCCCGCGTTAGCTTGATACGGATTGGCTGACCGACACGGAAGACCCGACCAGATTTCTCACCTTGCAAGGTCAGAGTCCGCTCGTGGAACTGGTAGTACTCGTTGAGGTTGGTGACATGGATCAGACCTTCAACCGTATTTGGCAACTCGACAAAAAGCCCAAACTTGACTACGCTAGACACCACGCCGTCAAACTCTTGCCCAACAAATTCTTGCATGAACTCTGCCTTCTTCATGGCTTCGACTTCCCGCTCTGCCTCAATGGCACGGCGCTCTAAACTGGACGAAGACTTGGCAAGCTCAGGAATAACCTGCTCAAAATGCTCTGCTTTTTCCGCAGGATTATGACCATATTCCCGTACCATACGGTGAACCAGCAGGTCGGGATAGCGGCGGATAGGACTGGTGAAGTGGGTGTAGAACTCGGCACCCAGACCGTAGTGGCCGTGGTTGTGCTCCGAGTAGCGTGCCTGCTGCATGGAACGCAGCAACATCATGTTGAGGACATCCGCATAGGGTTCATCCTTGACCCGCTCCATGAGATCCTGAAGGGCGTCCTGACTGATCGAGCTGGCCGTTCCATATACCGTCAGACCAAAGCTGGTCGCATAGTCGATGAACTTCTGCAACTTGTCTGACTTAGGCTCCTCGTGGATCCGATAGATGAAAGGCAGGTCCAGCTTGGCAAAATGCTCAGCAACGCACTCGTTGGCAGCCAGCATGAAGGACTCAATCATCCGCTCGGCAATGCCTCGCTGGCGCAGTTGGATATCGACTGGCAGACCGTCCTTGTTGACGATGATTTTGGCTTCAGCTGTATCAAAGTTGAGAGCCCCACGCTTGTAGCGCATGGTTTCCAGGGTTTCGTGGAGTTTGACCATGAGGTTCACACTCGGCACGATTGCCTTGTATTTGTCCAACTTTTCCTGATTGCCCGCAATCATGTCATTGACATCGGAATAGGTCATACGGAAGGTCGTTTTGATGACCGTCTGACCAATCCAGCGCTTGACAACCTTCCCCTTACAGTCAATTTCCATAATAGCCGACTGGGTCAGGCGATCTACATTTGGATTAAGAGAACAGATGCCGTTTGACAGGCGTTCTGGCAACATCGGCACCACACGGTCGGTCACATAGACAGAGGTTCCACGCTTGACAGCTTCCTGGTCCAAGGCTGAGCCCTCAGTCACATAATAGCTGACATCAGCGATATGGACACCCAGCTCCAGATTACCGTTCTTGAGCTGCTTGATATGGACAGCATCGTCCAAGTCCTTAGCATCCGCACCGTCTATGGTGAAGATGATTTCATCACGCAGGTCCAAACGTCCTTCAAAGTCCTGTTCAGACGGACTTTCTGGCACCCGATTGGCCTCCGCCAAGACTTCATCAGGAAACTCCGACACGATGTCCATCGACTCCAAAACTTCCAAGACATCAATCCCCACATCGTCCTTGTGACCCACCACGTCCCGAATGGTCGCAACAAAGTGGTCCCGTTTCTTGTTTGGATAAGCTTCGATATCAACTTTGAGGATTTCCGTTCCGGTCAATACCAGAGGTGACTTCTTGATGTAAATCTTCTGAGCGATTTTCTGGTTTTTAGACTTGATGTAGCCTGCATACTCTGGCTTGTCTTCATCAAAAACAATCAAGCCCACCGCTGTTTTCAGGCTATGTTCTAAAATATCAATGACTTCCGCTTCCGCAGCCGTCCCCTTGAGCCTGTCCGCCACTTTCTTGATAGCCACTTCCACTCGGTCGCCCTCGATAGCAAAGTTGACATCATCGCGGCTGACAAAGAGGTCATCTTCTTCCTCATCAATGGTCACAAAGCCGAAACCTGACTTGTGGGCACGGAAGATACCTTGTAAGGTCACTTTATTTTTTGAGATTTTAGGTGCTGGAAGGGCAATTCGTCCAGCATTGTCAAAAACAAGTTGACGACGACCTTCCATGCTAGAAACTAGCTTGACCAAGTCTGTAAATTGTTTGGCAGAACTGGCTCCGAGCTGGTCTGCTAACTGATCCATGGTCACAGGACCAGCTTCTTTAATATAGTTTATAATTTCGTTTTTCATAATACCTTTACTAAAAAAACAGACCAAGAACGAGTTCCCAGTCTGATATATCTATCTACTTGAAATGACGACCAAAGCCAAGGCAACAGCCATCCAAATAAAGATAAGGATAGCAGTCAGACGTTGCATTACAGCCTCAAAACCACGAGCTTTGCTCCGTTCAAAAAGAGCTCCTGTCCCAGCATCAAATACGTTGCTTGACTGGTTTTTAGCAGGTTGAACAAAAATCACTCCAATAATTACTACAGATAAAATCAAAAGAACAGCTAATAATACTCGGTACATATTTTTCTCTTTCCTTAAATAACTCCCTACAGTATACCACACTTTTTACTTTGTTTCAAGATGAAGGGTTACTTTTCTCTCTTTAGGACAATATTTCAAGACCTCTATCTTTTGCGGATGGTTTTTAGAATTTTTACTGGTCAAGTAGTTTTTACTCCCACACTCTGAACACTGCAAGTTAATTTTTACTCTCACTAAACATCCCTTACTTTCAAATAGTTTCTAAAATTGGTCAAGGACCAAATAAGATTAAACAAAACAAGTCCACTGGATAGATAAAATACCCAGTCATAGCCCATGTGTGCTGCTACTGCTGATCCTATCATGGGACCAACAACAGAGCCCAGATTATTAAAAATCTGGTTATAAGAAAAGATTCTAGAAATCCCCTCTTTGGGTGTCAATTTGGTTAACAAGGAATTGACAGAGGGTAACAATGCCCCTGTACCAAAACCATACATAAATCGTAACAAACCAAGTTGGAAAGGATTCTGGGCAAAGACACAGAGCACATTGATGAGAAGGCTGTAGGCTAAGGCCAATAGCAAGAGCCGATGATTGCCAATTTTATCCCCCAACTTTCCTAAATAGCCAGAAGTCACCAAAGAGGCCATGCCTGGCAGAGAGATAATAAAACCAGCAACAAATAACAGATTATCTCTCTGTCCCAAATGCCGCACATAGAGGGTCAATATCGGCACAACCGCTTGGGCTGCTGCAATGATGACCATGGAGGTCACAAAGAGCCCGACCAACATCGGTTTATCTTTGACCTGAGCAAAGACTTCTTGGATGGAGGCAACTTCACCTTTTTTCACTGGTACGAAATCCTCACGAATATAGAAAACCGTTAAAACAACAACTAAGGCATAGAGGAGCCCAACCAATAGAAAGACATTGTGAACGCCGAACATCTCTGCTAAAATACCACCAAGAGTTGGCCCAATCAAGTTACCCGCTACTGCTCCAGTTGATAAGGTCCCTAGAGCATAGCCTGTCTTACTCTTTGGTACCTGACTGGCAATCAAGGCTGTCGCGTTGGGGATGTAACCTGTAAATATCCCATTTAAGATACGTAAGGCAATCAACCAAAAAACATTCGGTACAAAGGCCATGCCACCCATGGTGAAAATCATAGCAAAGGCCGCCCGCACCATCATCGGCTTGCGACCATACCGGTCTGCAAGACTCCCCCAAATCGGTGCCATAACTGCAGCCGCCAAGGCGTTTGCCGATACAGCCAAACCCGCATAGTATTCCACCTGACCAGCACCTACACCTAGTTCTTCGACAAAGACCGAGATAAAAGGCATAACCAAGGTGAAACTCATACCTGTCAGAAAATTTCCCAGCCAAGCCACCTTCAAATTTTGTTGCCAGTAACTACTGCCCTCTTCCATCCTTCAATTCCTCCAAAAGCCAGGCAACCTGCACCAAAGTCGCCTCCACTGCTCCGCTATTATCAATCACCACTTGAGCTTTCGCCCGTTTTTCCTCTAAAGAAAGCTGAGCTACCAACCGATTTTCCGCATCTTGAACAGATAAACCATTGCGCTTGATAAGCCGATCCAACTGCTGCGCTCTATCGACATAGACCAGCCAGACTTCATCTACTTCTCCGCTATAATCCGCTTCGTAGAGCAGAGGAATATCCATAAAAACTACTTGCTCAGTCTGTTTGAGAACATCTCTTCTAGTCAGCAATTCTTCCTTAATAATCTTATCTTGCAAGTCAGACAAACGAACCCGCAAACTACTGTCCGCAAAAACAGCCTGCCCCAGCTTTGCTCTATCCAAATTTCCATCTACCGACAGAATTTCTTCTCCAAATTCTTCTAGCAGTATCTGATAAAGTTTGCCTCCCTTAGCCTGCAACTCATGAACGACCGCATCCGCATCGATGACCGGATAACCATGATTTCTTAGAAAAGCTGTAACCGTTGACTTCCCAGAGGCGATACCACCCGTTAAACCGATAACTTTAGCCATGTTTCACCTGACATGTGGGACAGAAATGCGTTCCCCGTCCGCCTAACTGGATTTTGACAATCTCCGTTTGGCAATGTGGACAGGCCTGTCCCGTCTTTCCATAAACTTGTAGATAATCCTGCATGGTCCCATCCATCCCTAAAGCATTCTTATAGGTCCGAATGGTTGAGCCACCTTTTTCAATACCCAGTTGCAAGACTGATATAGTTGCTTGACGGAGGCTCGCTACTTGTTTCTCCGATAATCGATTACTTGCTTGAGCAGGGTGGACTCGGGCCTTGAATAAAACCTCGTCAACATAGATATTGCCCAACCCAGCCACTAAAGACTGGTCCAAAAGATGCGACTTAATGGGCTTTTTCGACTTAGCTAACTTTTTGGCAAATTCTTCTAAGTCAAAATCTTCCTCCGTCGGCTCAGGACCAATTTTTCGACTGAGAAAATAGGCTTCTACATCCGCCTTGCCCAGCAGTTCCATTGTGCCAAACTTGCGGACATCCTGATAGACCAAGGTCGACTCATCTGTAAAAGTGAAAAAAACATGGAAATGCTTGTTCTCAGGCACTTGATCAGGAAAGAAATTGTACTTGCCTTCCATACGTAAATGAGAAATCAGAACAAAGTCCGTCAGGTAAATTAATAAATACTTACCCCGACGGCCCACGTCTAAAACTTCCTGACCAATCAAGTCTTGGCAGAAAGTATCTGCCCCTGTCTTAGTCATAGGAGTATAGATTACTTCAACCTTGGAAATAACCTTCCCCTTGACCAGCCTATTCAAACCACGACGAACCGTCTCCACTTCAGGTAATTCGGGCATACTTATCCTCCTCACAGAAATTGCTGAGCTACGCTCAGCAATCGATTTCAACCTTCTTAATACTCTTTCTCATTATAGCCAAAATCTGCAAGGTCGAGTTTTTTATCTCGCCAGTTTTTCTTGACTTTGACCCATGTTTCCAAGAAGACTTTATCTCCTAGCATGAGTTCAATATCACGGCGGGCCATAGAACCGATTTTCTTGAGCATAGCTCCTTGTTTACCGATAATAATACCTTTTTGACTATCTCGCTCCACCATAATGGTCGCTCGAATGTGAACCTTATCCGTAAATTCATCGCGTTTCATAGACTCGATGACAACGGCAACTGAGTGCGGAATTTCTTCACGGGTCAGGTGCAAAACTTTTTCACGAATCATCTCAGACACCAAGAAGCGTTCTGGGTGATCTGTGATTTGGTCTGCAGGGAAATACTGGAAGCCTTCATCCAAGTTTTCCTTAAGAATTTCCATGAGGCGATTCACATTATTTCCTTGGGTAGCTGAAATAGGCACAATTTCCTTGAAGTCCATCTGATGACGGAAGTCATCAATCTGCTCAAGTAGCTGATCTGGGTGAACCTTATCAATTTTGTTTACAACCAAAATGACTGGAACTTTTGCCTGTTTCAGCCGTTCCATAATCATGTCGTCGCCCTTGCCTCGCTTTTCATCAGCTGGAACCATGAATAGAACCGTATCCACCTCACGCAGGGTGCTATAGGCAGACTCCACCATGAAATCCCCCAAAGCCGTCTTAGGCTTGTGAATCCCTGGCGTGTCAATAAAGACAATCTGCTCTTCTTCTGTTGTATAAATCCCCATAATCTTGTTACGGGTCGTTTGAGCCTTATCGCTCATAATAGCAATTTTTTGCCCCATTACATAGTTGAGAAAGGTTGACTTCCCAACGTTTGGTCGACCTAATATCGCCACAAATCCTGACTTAAATGTCATGCATTCTCCTTAGTATTTTAAAAAATAAAGTTCCAAATCTTTGGTAGAAAGATAATCAAACCTGTCAACAAAGCAAATCCTGAAACAAACAAGACTGCTCCTGCCGCCATGTCTTTAGCATTTTTTGCCAACATCGAAAAATGGTAGTCTGATGCCAAATCAACTACATTTTCAATGGCCGAATTGACAATTTCAAACGCAATCACCAAACAAATACTCAACAGCAAGAAGAGCCACTCTGTTATAGAAACTCGGAAAATGAATCCTGCTATCACAACTAAAATAGCCGACATTAGATGCTTGCGCATATTGCGTTCTTCCTTGAAGGCTGTAAATAAACCTGTCGTAGCAAATTCTAAACTAGCTACTAAATCACGGTTTTTCCACTTTTTCTGAGTTTCTCTTGCCCGGCTCATTTTTTCGTCTACCTCTTCATCAAAACGAAACAGTTTTTTTTCAATCGCTTGTTTGGAAAGTCTATCTGTAAAAACTTCTTTTTCCGAATTAGTCTCGTGTAAGTCCATAAGCTGTCAATATCTCTTCCTGTAAACCAAACATTTCCGCCTCTTCTTCCGACGTATAATGGTCATAACCATTAATGTGTAAGAAACCGTGGACAGCTAAAAATCCCAATTCACGCTCATAGCTGTGACCATATTCTGTAGCTTGTTCGCGAGCTTTGTCAATGGAAATATAAAGTTCCCCTATATAGGCATCGAAATCTTCCATCATTTCAGCCAAATCAGGATCGTCTAGTAAGTCTTCTTCATCAAAGACAATCTCCAACTCTGGTTTATACTCTAGACTAACAACATCGGTAGGACGATCAATACCTCGGTACTCCAAATTAACCTCATGGACACGCTTGTTGTCCACAAAGGTCACAGCCATTTCCTTATTCTGCTTGCCGATTTTTTCAGCAGCAAACTGAAGCAAATTGGTAATCTGCTCTTGCATCTGAGCAGAAACCTGCCCTGTCTCATCAATCATCTCAATATACATCATCTTACATTCCTTTTATGTTTCCATTATATCACAAAACCTATCAATGAGGTTTTTTTAGTGGTATAATATGCTCAGAACCTATCGAAGGAATGAAAAATGTTACAAACACCCAAGCATATAACAGCCATCATTGAGTCTCACCTAGATCAGATGACAAAACTTGAAAAACAAATTGCCAACTATTTTACTCAGTTAGACCCAGCAAGTGCAGATCTTAGCCAGGAAAACACCATAAAACAACTCCATATTTCCCCCTCTGCTCTTACCCGTTTTGCTAAAAAATGTGGTTTTTCTGGTTATAGAGAATTTGTATTTGCTTTTCAGAATAACCAACAATACTTTGAGAAACATTTTGAAAAATTACAACGGAGCTTAACAAAAAAAGTCTTGGTAGACTATGAGGAAATTTTAACTGCTACCAATAACTTGGTAGACGAGGAAAAATTAGAAGAAATTGCCAAACTCATTGACAGTAGCAAACGTGTCTACTTCTATGGAATTGGTAGTTCCGGCCTTGTAGCCATGGAAATCAAGTCTCGTTTTATGCGGCTGGGTGTAGTGTGTGATGCAATTACCGACGAAACCAATCTCATTTGGACGACGAATATACTGGATTCCACTTGTTTGGTCATCGGTCTTTCTTTATCTGGTCAGACCGAAGGAGTTATGCATCACCTGCGTTTGGCTGATCAAAAAGGTGCAACAACTGCACTATTAACAACTAAGTCTTTTGCAAAGGAAAACACTCATAAACTGATTCCTGTCGCATCTGTCCGACATCTCAACTACGGCAACCGTATTTCACCTCAAATTCCCTTGCTTATCATGCTGGATATTATTTACGCCTACTTTTTAGCGATTGATAAAGAGAAAAAAGAGAATATTTTCAGACAAACGATTATAGAATAAGTTCATACAAGCAAAGTAAAAAGCAGTCAAAGCTACTCCACATGCTATGATATAGCGAAGTCAGCTCGACTGCCTTTTTATTACATTTTATTAGAGAGCACTACATTTCACTCTTCTAACCCAAGAATTTGGTTTATTTCTTGACTATACAGAATAGCTTTTCCTCCAAAAATAGCTTGAATTCCACCTTTTACATCTAAAACAGCTGTTGCACCAATTGTCTGAATCACTTCCTTCTCAACAAGATGACTATCTTTGAGCGATACTCTTAATCGAGTTGCACATGCAGTTACATTTTCGATGTTCTCTGCTCCACCGAGTGCATCAATAATAGAGATAGCATTGTCATAAAGACTGGAACCATTCGGTAAAACTTTTTCAGAATGTGTAGTTTGATCACTGGTTTCCATACCAGGAACTAGAACATGGAATTTAGTTACCAAAAATTTGAAAACAACATAATAAACTGCTGCCCAAACCAAACCAACAGGAAGCACATAGAGCCAGTTCGTTTTATCGTTTCCTTGGAAAACACCAAAAATCAAGAAATCGATTAACCCACCAGAAAATGAATTACCAATACGAATTTGAAGGAGATCTGCTACCAAGAAAGAAAGTCCGTCCAAAAAGGCATGAACAATATAGAGCCACGGTGCAACAAACAAGAAAGAAAACTCAATCGGCTCCGTAATACCAGTCAATAAAGATGTTAAGGCACTACTTGAATAAAAACTACCAACTTTCTTACGATTTTCTTTAGGGATTGCATGATACATAGCCAAACATGATGCTGGCAAACCAAATATCATCGTTGCAAATCGACCTGCAAAAAATCTAGTTCCGTAAGTAAATAATCCTGTGTGATTCGCATCAGCTAGTTGGGCAAAGAAAATATTTTGCCCACCTTGGATTGTCTCACCTGCTACAACCTCACTCCCACCTAATGAGGTATACCAAAACATTGGATAAATGGTGTGGTGTAAACCAAATGCACCTGTCAAGCGTAACCCAAAACCATATAAGAAGGTTCCAAAACTTCCCATCTCTGCTATTGCCTCACCAAAATCAACTAGCAAATTCTGAATCGGTGGCCAAATAACATAAAAAATAGAACCAATAGCGATTGCTGCAAATGAGGAAACGATTGGAATAAAACGAGAACCTCCAAAAAAGCCGAGGAATGCTGGTAATTCAATTTTTCGATATTTATTGTGTAAATTAGCCACAGTAATACCTATTGCAAGTGCTCCTATCACACCAGTATCTATACTTGCTCCAGCATCTGCAAATAAAGTCAAAAAACCGCTGATGGTTGCTGTGTAAACCAAATAGGCAACTCCAGCAGATAGACCTGCTGTTCCTTTATCAGCATCCGCCAAACCTACAGCAACACCAATCGCAAAAATCAATGCAAGATTTGCAAACACAGCACTACCAGCTGTACTCATAATAGTGAATACTGCTTGTAGCCATGCTTGATTCAATACAGGAAATTGAGCTACAGCATTGCTATTTGACAATGCACCTCCAATTCCCAATAATAGCCCAGCAACGGGTAGAATGGAAATCGGCAACATAAAAGCCTGTCCCAATTGGGAAAACTTCTTAAAATTCATACTATATTCCTTTCTATTGAATGTCTATTTTTCATGCAAAGCTCTGATAAAACGCTCCGCTATTTCCTTAGGTCGAGTAATGGCTCCACCAACAACGATACCGGCCACACCTAAATCATGTATCGTCTTAACTTGGTCTGGGTAATGAATTTTTCCTTCTGCTATGACATCTATCCCAGCACGACAGAGACGGTCTATCAGTTCAAAATCTGGCCCATCTTCCTGCCTACTATAAGAGGTATAACCAGAAAGTGTTGTACCGACAAAATCAATACCAGCTTCATAAGCTACCACACCTTCCTCATAGGTAGAAATATCCGCCATAAAAAGTTGCTTAGGATATTTTTCTTTGATTTGCTTGATGAAGTCAACGATAGAAAGACCATCAAACCGTTCACGTTTGGTACAATCCAAAGCAATCACTGCAATATCTAATTCAGCTAATTCATCAACTTCACGCATTGTTGCAGTGATAAAAGGTTCTTGTGGAGGATAATCCCTCTTGATGATTCCGATAATAGGTAAATCAGTGACTTCTTTAATTTCCCTAATATCTCGAACACTATTTGCTCGGATACCGACAGCCCCTGCTTCTTGAGCAGCCTTGACTAGCAGAGGTATAACACCACCTTCTTCCCTATATAAAGGTTCACCCGGTAAAGCCTGACAAGAAACAATGATTCCAGCTTTTATCTGTTCTTTCAAAGTGTCTTTACTGAAGTTGGTCATTCATTTTCTCCTTTCTATTTTTTGATTAAAGATAGCGCTTACAATATTATTATATAGCATATTGATTTTTTTTCAATCCTAGCTCCTCATTTAAAATCTAATTTCTATTTTAGAAAAAAATATTCTTTTTTTGAAACTAATTTCAAAATTTTATTTTTGTTGTAAAACTAGTTTTACAAAATGCTCCAAAATTATCATATTCATACCAGAACTACCCGTACACTCATGCTTCAAAAAAACTAGTTAGGATACTATCTGCATCCTAACTAGTTTTCGAAACAAAGTGGGTTATTTTTTCTACAAAGCATACGATTGCTGTCCTGAATTAATCGGAGCGTCAACCAAATTGATTGCATAATTACATGAGCTAGCAAGACCAGCTCCCAAGACAACAGCCAAGGTTCCCAATTTCATATCTGCTTCAATCGCTTCCCGTGACAAATAGCCTGCAAAATGTCATCTGATATCTTAATCTGCTTGATAGAAATTGTCGTGTGACCAGCCACACAGAAACCACAACCATTAGCAACCGCTGCGGTAATTTGAACAATTTCACGATCCGTTGGTGTCAAACTATTACAACAATTGATGGTTCCTACTGTCTGATATGTTTCCAATACTGTTCGGAGAATTAGCCAAAAAATCAATCAAATTGGGAATATAGTCACCGTTATTTTATTGATCATTTCCAAGTTCTCACGCAAATCCGGTCTAACTGTGTACAAAGTATGAATAGGAAAAAGGCTTGTGTCATAGGATACTCCATTTTATAATGTTTCATAGACTAGCTTCAAAAAACTCTGTGATTCGGCTTATTCTATCATAAAGCGAAGACAGTCAGCAAATATATTTTGGTTATCTTTCCTATAAATAAAGACTATTTTAATAAAAATACATTTAAATCGACCATATTGTAGATTCTAAATCCTCCCAGTTCTCAACTACCTTATCCGCGTCGACAGCCGTATCAGGCTTGGAACGCAATCTGTGATTAAACCAAATCACTTGCCAACCACATGCTTTAGCCCCTATGACATCATTTTCAAAAGAATCACCCAAATAACAAATCTCCTTGGCTGGAAGCCCCAAACGCTGTTCCATGACCTGAAAAATACTTGGATGGGGCTTGGCAACACCTAGTTGACCTGAAATCATGATTAAATCTTGGTCAAACCAATCTAAAAGCCCCAGTGTACGAATCTTTCGCAATTGGTGGCGATAAGGACCATTGGTAATAATGCCCATAGCAATCCCTTTTTCTTTGCAATAGCGAAAAATGGCTGGAAAGATAGGACTTAACTCCAACTGCCCTTGGTAATAATCATAGTCAATCTGAATGGTCAAGGCTAGGGCATCCGATACATGAATATCGAAATCAGCCAAAGCCTCTTTCATCCGGTAAATATGGCTATCCTTCAAACTCATTTTCCCAGTTGCCGCAGCCTCAAATACTTGATCTGCATGATGGCGAAAGGCTAAATAAAGCGGAGCCATTAGTTCATCGGCCACCTGCAAATGCCGACTGATTGCCTTCTTAAAAGGCTGAATCTGGTCATATAAGGTATCATCTAAATCAAAAATCAATGCTTTCATGCTTTGATTATAACAAAAAACCTAGACTTCTGCCTAGGTTTATTCATTCTATATTTTGGCCTGTATTCTATGCATCTGGGCATAGACGCCATCCTCTTCAATTAGTTCCTCGTGTCTGCCGCGCTCAATAATGCGACCTTGATCCAAGACCAAAATTTGATCTGCATTTTGAATCGTTGACAAACGGTGGGCAATGATAAAGGTTGTTCGTCCTTCTTTCACCACTTCCATGGCATGTTGGATAATTTCTTCCGTTTCCGTATCGATATGGGAAGTCGCCTCGTCCAAAATTAAGATTTTAGGATCAGAGTAAAGGGTGCGGGCAAAGGCAATCAACTGACGTTCCCCACTGGAGAAGCTAGCTCCTTTTTCAACAACTGGCTCATCCATTCCCTTTTCTAGTCGCGCCAGCATAGGCCCTGCTCCAACTTTTTCAAGCGACTGGAGAATCTTCTCCCTGTCTGCATCTTCCTCGTTCATGGCTACGTTACTGGCGATTGTTCCTGTGAAGAGATAGGGATCTTGTAGGACAATCCCCATATGACTGCGCAGGCTTTCCCGTGAATAGTCACGGATGTTTTTTCCATCAATCAAAACGCGACCTTCTTGTGGATCGTAAAAGCGATAGAGAAGGTTCATAATGGAAGACTTACCAGAGCCAGTATGCCCCACCAAGGCAATAGTCTCTCCCTTATCCGCCTGAATGGAAATCCCCTTGAGAATAGGCTTTCCTTCCTCATAGGCGAAGGTGACCTGGTCAAAGACCACCTGACCAGCTGTCACCGACAATTCCACACTGCTATCAGGCTCAGTCTCTTCTTCCAAGAGCTCGATTACCCGCTTGCCTGTCTCCAAGGAGCGCAAGAGGTTTGGAAATTGCTGGACAAGAGCGCCTAAGGCAATGAAAATTCCCTCGATGTAGTTGATATAGACAAAGAGCCTACCAGCTGACAGGTCTGACTGTCCCTTGAGGAATTGGTAGCCTACAATGGTCAAAATCCCTGTGATAACCAGATATTTCAAGAACTCAGTCAAGTTCCAAGTTGCAATAGACTGGGCCCAGATAATCTTGTTATCAGCCCGCCGCATCTTGTCTGCCGTTTCCTCAAACTCTCTCATCACCCGTTCTTCCTGACCAAACAGCTGAATGAGACTGGCGCCATTCATGGTTTCATTGACCTGGGTATTGACATCACTTCTAGCATCGTAAAAGTCCTTCATGGGCTTGTCAGTCATTTTCTTGTAGGCATACTGGATACCGATATAAAGTGGAATCAAAAGAAGAAGGACAAAGCCCAGTGTGACATTCATGGCAAAAAGAATACCATAGGTGAAAATCAGACGCACGATATTGTTAAAGGCATTCACCAAAGTCCCATAAAATTGGGTCCGCAAGGTTTCTGTATCGTTGACAATCCGTGTGGCAATCTTCCCAGCTGGCTTGTCATCAAAGTAGGAAATAGGTAAGCGTTGCATGACATCGTAGGCACGATTGCGCAAATTCTCCGCTATGCCATTGGCACAGAACATAAGCAAACGCATAGAAATGTAAAAGCCAAACGCACCGATTACATTGAGCAAGAGATAGAAAGCAAGTTCCCGCAAAAAGACGGGTTGATTAAAAGCAGTTCCCTCACTAATAGCAGTCAAAGGGCCGTCAATCAGAGTCTGTAAAATCAGAGGAGCAAAGCGCACCATGATAGAAGCAAGAAGGTAAACAGCAACAGCTCCTAGAAACAACCACTTAACGCGCTTGATTTCCCCTAATAAAAATCCGATAATACTCATTCTTCCCCTCCTTCCTGACTTTGTTGGCGTTGGTATTGTTCATAGTACCAGCCTTCTTGGGCAAGCAAGTCAGCCGGCGTCCCTTCTTCTACGATCCGCCCTTCATCCAAGACCAATACCCAGTCTGCATGATTGACAGCAGATAGGCGATGTGTCACGATGACATTGGTTTTCCCTGCTCGCTCTTTTTGAATATTTTGGATAATCTGGCGTTCTGTCCGAGCATCTACTGCCGACAAAGAATCATCCAGTATCAGCAAGTCTGGCTCTCGCAGAAAGGCACGAGCAATCGAAATCCGTTGCTTCTGACCGCCAGAAATGGACACGCCCCGCTCGCCAATCATGGTTTCTAGACCGTCACTCATCCGCTCCAAGTCCTTGGTAAAGGCTGCGGTTGCAATGGCTTGCTCAATGTCCTCAGGACTGCTATCAAGCTTACCAAGTGCAATATTTTCGCCAACTGATTTGGAAAAGAGGATATGCTCTTGAGGAACGTAGCCGATTTTTCTCTCGATAGAAGCACGTTTTACTTCTAAAACTGGCTGGTCGTTGATGAGAAACTCTCCTTGACCGACTGGATACTGGCGGAGCAACTGGCGGACCAAGGTGGTCTTTCCTGAGCCAGTCTTTCCAACGATACCAACTGTCTGACCAGCCGTCAGGGTCCAGTTAATGTCTGAAATGCTAGCCCGTTCTGCCTCTGGGTAGCTAAAGCTGTAATCCTTGAAGGAAACACTAGACAGCTCTGCTATTTCCCTAGTACCGTCAGCTTCTAGGTCATCTCCTGTCTCAATCAACTCCTGCAACTTCTCAAAGGAAGTCTTCCCAGTCTGATAAACCAGAATAAAGTCTGCCAAGGTCCAGAAAGGCTCCAAAAGTGAGCTGACATAAAGTTGAAGAGCAATAACCTGCCCAAGACTTAAGTCCCCATTCTGAAGGGCCTGTGCCCCCAAGAGAAGAACGGCTGCATTTGACAAGGCTAGAAATACAGTCGCTAATGGGTTATAGAGGGACTGGAGAGAGGTAATGCGGTTTCCACCTTGTGCCAATCGCCTAGTCTTTTCTTGAAACTTAGCTTCTTGCGTAGATTTCTTGCTGTAGGCTCGGGTCACACGGATACCTTCGACCACTTCCAAAACCTCGGTGTTCAAAGCTGCCACTGCATCACGGTTCTCATCAATAGCCAGATCCTGCTTGCGACCGATAAAGAAAATCCAAACAGCCATAGCAATCATTGGTAGGATCGCCCAGAAGGAAATCTTCCAGTCAATCAAAAACATAGTGGGAATGATGAAGGCCAGCATACCGCCTGCGTAGACCACAATCATAAGACCATAGCCAATCATTTCCATAAGTCCATCTACATCTGTTGAGAAACGGGTCATAATATCACCAGAGCGAAATTTCTCATAGAAAGGCGTTCGCATGACCACCATTTTCCGAAAGGCACGCTGCTGCATCTCAAACTTGAAGTTGACCGAAGCCTGAAAGAGTTTGAGGTGCCAGATAAAGCCCATGGCATAGTTGAGCAAAGTCACTAGCAACAACAAGGTCATATCTTGAATCAAACCAGATTCCGTCAAGCCCTGACTGGTCAAGGTATCTACCATACGCTGAATAATCTGGGTTGGCACTAAAAGCGTGGCGTCATAAATAACCAAGGTCACAGCAACCAACAAGTAAAGCCACTTGTGCTGTTTGACATAACTAAAAATCAATCGAAACATAGAATCTCCTTTTCCAATACATCTCCAAAAGTAACTACTCGACATCTTTTGAACACAAAAAGACCCGAGATGAACACACTCCATCCCGGGTACCCTCAAGTCCGCAAAAAGAAACTAAGGTCTTGGCTTAGAAAGGAGTGTATGATGAAAACTTGCTACCGTGTTCATAAGCAATTGTTTCATGATGTTCTCCTTTCTCTCATTCTTGAATTATCTAACCCTTATTCTAACATAATAGACAGATAAGTCAAGGATATTTTGGCATTTTCGATTTCTTTTTCCAAGTATTTAAATACGAATTTATTCGAAATATGTATTTACATTTTTGAATTAAAACGATATAATAGTGATATAATAACTTACAAGGAGAAAAGATATGGTAAGAGGACGTGGAACAGCAACTCCGCAAGATATCGAATATATGAAGATTCTTTCAGAGAACTTGCGACTTTTATTGGAGCGAGGACAGTTCAAACAAGCCGATGTGGTCAGAGGTACAGGAATTCCTGCTAGCACCTTGACAGGATATGTGAAAGGTAACTCTCTGCCTGTTACTGCTAATGTTCAGAAGCTGGCTGATTTTTTTCAGGTCGATCCTGCTCAGATTGACCCCCGTTTTTCTAAAGTGATTTCTTTACCAACAAATTCTACAGCTCCTATCCTTGAATCCATTCAACAAACAGTTGCACAACTTCTTCCCCAAAGACAAGAATTCATTTTGGCCTGTGCTAAAGAACAACTAGAAGAACAAGAACAGGAACTCTTTGAAGCTAGCTTAGTAGAGTACCATATTTATGAAAAGTTATCTGCCGGAACTGGAACTGCTACCTATGATGAGCATAGCTATGATATCGCCTATTTCGATCAAGATTTGGACCATGATATTGCCAGCTGGATTTTTGGAGATTCTATGGAACCCAAATATCTCAATGGACAAGTCGCTTTAATTAAAGAGACTGGCTTTGACTATGACGGCGCTGTTTATGCAATTGTTTGGGATGGACAAACCTATATCAAAAAGGTTTATCGAGAAGAACATGGACTCCGACTAGTTTCTCTCAATCCTAAATATTCAGACAAATTTGCCCCTTACGATGAAGATCCTCGCATTGTCGGCAAAATCGTTGGAAGCTTTACTCCAATCGAGCGATAATAACTTGTTTTATAACCAAGACTAGTTCTTATTCCTAAAGAACTATGCGCTCTTATGATTCTGAATCTTATATAATAGCAAAAACCCTTGTGTATCAAGGGTTTTTGGCGTTATTTTATGCTAGTTGCCGGGATTGAACCGGCGACCTCATCCTTACCATGGATGCGCTCTACCGACTGAGCTAAACCAGCATACTCTATTAGTTTACCATATTCCATCTATTTGTCAACACTTATTTCTAATTGCATCTTCCCTAGAATTATCTGACATTTTTAAGAAATTATGCTATACTATTGTTATAAAAATCACAAAGGAATCTATATGAAACTGCAATGCCTTCAAGTTGGGCAATCTTATTTGGTCAAAGATTGCTTGATGCAAGATGAAATTCGCAAGCACTTAGCACACTTGGGTTTAACAATCGGTGAAGAAATTCGCATCATTTCAAAAACTAAAACCAATGCTATTTTTCAAGTCAAAGCAAGTCGTCTGGCCCTAGACCAAGAAATTATTGAATCGCTGGTTTTAATAGAAAAGTCAGCTACGGAGATCATCAATCTATCTGAGGCACCTATTGGTAGCTCTGCTAAAGTCATGGACATTTATGCAACAGGTGCTCTACGCCGTCGTCTCATGGATATGGGACTTACAAAGAACACGCAGCTATTTCTCAAAAAAGTCGCTCCCCTAGGCGATCCAATCGAAATCACCCTACGAGGCTATGAACTGACACTACGTAAATCCGAAGCACAAATGGTCGGGGTCCAAATCACAAGCGAGGTAAGAAGATGACAAAACAAATCGCCCTTGCAGGAAATCCAAATAGTGGAAAGACGACGCTTTTCAATCTCCTAACAGGTACTAACCAACGTGTCGGCAACTGGCCTGGGGTAACCGTTGAAAGAAAGTCTGGGACTATCAAAAAGCGGAACCATCTACTCCTTCAAGATCTACCAGGTATCTACTCGCTATCTCCCTACACACCAGAAGAACGGGTTGCAAGAGATTATTTGATAGCGGACCAACCAGCTGCCATCCTCAATGTCGTCGATGCAACAAACTTGGAACGCAACCTCTATCTAACCTTGCAGTTATTAGAAATGGGCTTACCAACTCTTGTTGCCCTCAATATGACGGATGCCTTAAAAAGTCAAGGTCGCTCAATCAATAGCGATCAACTTTCCTATCAACTAGGTGTCCCTGTCCAACCTATTAGTGCCCTGAAGAAACAAGGCATTCCCCAACTTATCCACCAAGTCGAAAAACTTGCCAATCACCAGCCCGAACCTATCTATCCCCAGTATGACAAACAATTTGAGGCTGGGCTTGCACAGGTTATTGATCTCCTACCAGATTCTATCCCACATCTTCAAAAGCGTTTTTACGCCATCAAGTCACTCGAACAAGACCAAGTCATTCTGGACCAATTGCAACTCGGTACACAAGAAATGCTTGATTTGACCGAAATTATTACCATTTTGGAAAAAATTTACGCAGACGATATGGAAGCCATTATCGTCAATCAACGCTACCAGTTTATCGAGAAAATCGCAGAGCTCGTCACCAAGGACAGCGATCAGACTTTTAACCTATCTGATAAAATCGACCAAGTGGTTACCAACCGTTTTCTCGCCCTGCCTATCTTTGCAGCAGTTATGTGGCTGACTTATTTCCTGTCCATTCAGACGGTTGGTACCATGGGGACAGACTGGGTAAATGACGTCCTCTTTGGAGAACTTGTGCCCGGCTTTATTCAGGAAAATCTAGACAAATTTGAAATAGCTGACTGGCTACAATCTTTAGTCCTTGACGGCATTATTGCAGGTTGTGGTGCTATTCTCGGTTTTGTTCCACAGATATTTGTCCTCTTTTTCTGTTTGGGAATCTTAGAAGATATTGGCTATATGAGTCGCGTCGCCTTTGTTATGGATAGGATTTTTAGACGCTTTGGTCTCTCAGGCAAATCCTTCATTCCCATGTTGATTTCCACAGGTTGCGGTGTTCCCGGAGTCATGGCTAGTCGGACCATTGAAAATGAACAGGACAGAAAAATCACTATTATGACCGCAACTTTCATGCCTTGTTCTGCTAAACTTCCTATCATTTCGCTAGTTGCTGGTGCCTTCTTCCCTGACAATCCTTGGATTGCCCCAAGTGCTTATTTTGTCGGTATGGGAGCGATTATCCTATCGGGAATGGCACTTAAAAAGACCAAACAGCTTGGTGGAGTCGCAAGTCCCTTTATCATGGAATTGCCATCCTATCACTTACCTAAGCTCAGCACCGTTCTCCGTTATGCCTTCGATAAAGCCCTTAGTTTCATCAAGCGTGCTGGTACCATTATCTTTGTGACCAATATCATCATTTGGTTCAGTAGTTCTTATAATTGGTCTTTACAAATGGTCGAAACAGATGAGAGTATCTTAGCTTCCATCGGACGTAGTTTTTCCCTTCTCTTTGTTCCACTTGGTTTCGGAAATTGGCGTGCAACTGTTGCAGCCATCACTGGACTCTTAGCCAAGGAAACCGTTATTGCCACCTTTGGTATCCTCTACAAATTAGGAGAAACAACAGAAGAAAATCCTGAACTCTGGGGGCTCTTGCAGCATGATTATACAGCCTTATCAGCCTATTCCTTCCTAGTCTTCAATCTCCTTTGTGCGCCTTGCTTTGCAGCAATCGGTGCTATCCATCGTGAAATGGGAGAAGCAAAATGGACTTGGATTGCTATTGGTTTCCAGACAGGTTTAGCCTATGCAAGTAGTTTGGTCATCTATCAAGTTGGCCTTGTAGCCATCTACGGACAAGCTCCGACAGTCTGGACCTTTATGGCAATCTTACTGGTTATGGCAGCCATCTACAGCCTAGTGAAGAAACCAGCTAACACTCTTCCAATCGTCACTCTGAAAACATTAGAAAAAGGAGAATAGTAATGCCAACACTTATCCTCTTTCTTATCATTGTTGTCCTATTTTCTCTTGCTATCCGCAGTCTCATTAAGGGGAAAGGATCCTGCGGAGATTGTTCCTGCGACTGTGCGATTAAACAAGAGATAGATGATTCTTCTCACCATGAATAAAAACTCGTTGTTCAATCTATAAAACAAAAGCTACCCAGTTCACGTTTGAGCTAGGTAGCTTTTTCATATTCTGCTAAAATGATGTTTTTTCCAGCTGCTTTTTTGACTTCACCAGTCGGGCTGAAGCCAACCTTAGACCAAAAATGAGTTGATTGTGGATTACTTTCCACATAACCTAGCCGCACCTTTTTGAAGCGAGTTGCTAACTGGGGCAGGAGCTCTGCTATTATCATTGAACCAATACCCTGACCAGCCAATCTGGCATCCACCATAAAAAGACCGATGTAAGCCACTTCCTCTGACGGATAGCCGTCTATCAGATCCAACACCGCAACCAGTCTAGCCTCATCCCAGAATCCTAGAAAATACTTGTCTGATAAGTCTTTCCCCGGCGGACAATCCACTAAATCATTCGCCAGACTTTCCAGACTAGGAAGAGGAGGAAAATGCTCAAAGTAGAGGGGATTGGTCTGATATAGTGCCAACACCTGCTCTAAATCTGCTTCCTCCAATCTCTTCACATGAAAACGGCTGGATAGATTTCTAATCTCAATCTCCATAACGTTCCTTTCGATGCAATCCATAATATAAGGATGTAACCTGCTGACCAGTAATGACCTGATCAGCCTCTTTTTGAGCTAGCAAGCGAAAATCCATTTTTTCTAAGAGTCTCTTGGAAGCTACATTCTCCTGAGCGTGTCCTGCCTTGATGACCTCAAAGCCTACGTCGTCCAAGAGCAGGGGCAGAACTGCCTGTAAGCCTTCGCTTGCCAAACCCTGATGCCAGTATGCCTTGTTGAGAATGAAACCAATGGAGATAGACTTGTCTTGCTCTGAAAGTCCGTAAGTATCCAAAGTACCAATCATCTTCTGATTGCTCTTTAGCTCCAAGGCATACTTCCCGACGGGATCTGCCAAGTACATTTTTTCAATGCCCTGTCTGGTGTCTTCCAAGGTCTGATTGACTGGAAAGGTCCAACGAGTCGTTTCCTCATCAGAAGCGTACTCGTACATATCCTCCAAATCGTCCATAGAAACAGGGCGAAGCCGAAGGCGTTTGGTCTCCAAAACCGTATACTTAGCTAACTTATCCTTCAGAGTCATGGTCTTCCTCTAACTCTTTCTTCGGTTCTCCAATGGTCTCAAAACTTGTACGGCTATCCGTACTTAAAGCCTCCTGCTCGTAAGCATTGATAATCTGGGCAACCACCGGGTGACGGACCACATCCTTGGCAGAAAAATGCACAAAATCAATCTGTGGAATCTTAGCCAGTTTCTCTGTCGCATCAATCAATCCCGACTTAACCTTTCGAGGCAGGTCAATCTGGCTAATATCCCCGTTGACAATCATCTTGGAGTTGAATCCCAGACGAGTCAGAAACATCTTCATCTGCATAATGGTGGTATTTTGTGCCTCGTCCAAGATGACAAAGGCATCCTCCAAGGTCCGCCCACGCATATAGGCCAGCGGGGCAATCTCGATAATCTCCCGCTCCATCAGGCGCGTGGTCTGCTCCTTGCCCAAAATCTGATAGAGGGCATCATAAACAGGTCGTAGGTAGGGGTCCACTTTTTCTTTTAGGTCTCCTGGTAAAAAGCCTAAACTTTCACCAGCTTCGACCGCAGGACGTGTCAGAACAATCCGCTTGACCTGCCCCCGCTTGAGAGCAGTAACTGCTAGCGTAACCGCTAAGAAAGTTTTACCTGTACCAGCAGGACCAATCCCAAACACGATGTCATGGCGTTTTACGCTATCCACATAGATCTTTTGACCAAGGGTCTTTACGCGAATGGGCTTGCCGTAGTTGTCCTTGATAATTTCTTCTTCGTAAAGGGCAACAAATTTCTCAATTTCATCGTTTTTGACCATAGAAATCGCCGTTACCACATCAGGCGTATTGATGACCAAGCCCCGATTGACCAAGACCAAGAGGGATTGAATGACCAAGCGAGCCTGCTCTATCTGCTCTTCCTGACCGATGACCTGCACTACTTCCGTCCGTGCATGAATGACCACGCCCAATTCCTGTTCCATTAGTCGCAGGTGGCGTTCATTAGACCCAAAGAGGCTAAACAAATCATCTGGGTGTTTTAAGTGAATATCAATCGAATGTTCTAGCAAGTCTTGCTCCTTTTCCTCTGCTTTTCTCTATTATAGCAAAAATAGCCCTAACTGGACTATTTTGACTTATTTTCTTGCTCAATGCCCCAAATACTCTTCCCAAATCCGATCAAAATCACTCATGGAAAAGCTAAAGCTTGCCGATTCTTCCAGAAAGCGACTGACCACATCGAAATCATCGGACTGTTTGGGAAAGTCCGATTCCTCAAAGGCATAATCTGCTAAAATAGCTACTGGCTCATTACTTTTGGGATTGCGTTGAGCCATTAACCAAGTATAAAAACTTTTTCTCACAACACTTACTTTCTAATATGATTTTCTTCATAGAGCTCTATATACCGTTTCATACTCATCTTACTAACCAGTTGACCAATGAGCTCATAGGGAATATTTTTAGGATTTTTCATGCGGACACAGGACTTGCCCATATCTAGCTTGGTCGGTACCACTTCCTGATAAGCAGCCACAAACCAATCATTGAGTTCCTTGTCCATATAAATCCCCATATGATAAAGAGCAATATGAGCCTTTTGAGAAGCCAGAGCTAAAAAGGGCAACGGCTCTCCAGGCGTACAATGATAGCCGTTAGGATAGGCAGACAAGGGGACATAATAGTTAATCATTCCCCCTAAAACTCCCACCTCAAATCCCGCAGGTAGATTACCCACAATCTCCTGATGCAACTGCTCTAGGGGCTCCTTGCGATTATCTGGCAAGGCTTCAAAATAGGCTTCTACACTTTCAACATCGTATAACATTTCTTCTCCTCGGTCTAATATCTATTACGTCGAGAAAGTCTTTCTCCACTATTGCGTCGCTGTTTTCTCTTACGACGATTATTTTGTTGGACCAAGAAAAAGTGACCAATTAGACTAACTAGAAGAGCTGCAAGTAAAATCCAAGGCCATTGACCAAGTAAAATCGTTGTCCAATCAACTTGCTTAGAAACCTGCTCAGTCTTCTGTGAATTTTGAGAGGTTGTGCTATTTGACTGAGCTGTTATTGCTTCTACATTCACTGTATCTGTGATCATCGAACTCACAGCTTCTAAGCCATTTTCTACACGTAGTTGATTATTTTCTACTACGTAAGTTGGCTCTGTTCCCTTGGCAATCGTTCCATAAAAATCTTTTTCCAACTGATATTCTTGGCCATTAATAGTCTGTTTCCCTGCTGACAAGAGTTTCTTATATTCATAGTCCGCATAAGATTTTTCAATCAGAGCATTTCCAAATGGATGACGATAATATTCTCCATTTTGATCCGACCAGTCACCGACTCCCATAATAACTGCAATGTGACGTTGTTCCCCACGTTTGATGGTTGCAATATAGTTAAATGCTCCTCGTGGACTTGAACCTGTTTTCAGTCCATCTACTCCGTCGATACCATACTCAGCACCAGGAAGGGAATAATTATAAGTTTCAAATGTTTCTTCATAAGGTGTCCCAGCCTTAACAGTTACTACCGCATCATTTGTATGGTCTAGAATTCCGGGATAATTCTTTACAAAATGATAAGTCAAGATTGCTAAATCACGCGCTGTCGTTTGATTGGCACTATAAATATCATAGCGAGTTGGATTGTAGTAACCTTCAAAAGCTGACGCCGCAGCACCACTGGGATTAAACCAATAGGTGTTGGTCATTCCTAGTTCTTGCGACTTTGTATTCATCAAATCAATAAAAGCATCTGGATCATTATTAGAAATAAGATTAGCTAGCATAATAGTGGTCACATTAGAAGACGGAACAGCAGTCATAGTTATCAACTCACTAACCGAATAATTTACGCCCGCTACAATTTTATTATTAGAAATGGCATAAATCCCAGAAATTGCTTGATCAGATGCTGTCGCTGTAACAATTGTGTCCTCGGTAAATTTGCCTTGGGCAATTGCTTCATAGGTCAAATATAAGGTCATGACCTTACTCATACTAGCAGGATCGCGTACCTCATCAACATTGTCTCCCCACAGAATATCTCCAGTATTTCCATCAATGACAATAGTCGACTTCGGTCGATTTACTTCACTAACTTCATAGCCTGCCGCACGCGTGATATCCATCAATTCATCCGCTTGAACAGGAAGGCTACAAAAAGTCAATAAACTAATCAAACAACTTGCAAGAATCTTTTTCACTATCTTCTCCTAACTATTTTATCGTAATCCTAATATACTTTCTTTCGCATGTATCATTTCTGTTATCATTTGACAATAGGGTGTTGGAATCCCCGCTCGTTTTCCTTTAAAAACTACAGCACCATTCAAGTAATCAATCTCTGTCTTCCGACCATTTTGAACCAAATCCTGATGCATGGACGGATAATGATGAGAGGCTTTCTTAGAAGTATCCATGATGTATTTCCAAATAGCAGCCTCGTCAATTCCGTCTGTTTCAGATTTAGCTACGGCGATAAATTCTTTGAAAATTCCCTGAACCAAATTTAAGCCACCTTCTGTTCCAAAGAGTTCACCAATGGTACAGTTGAGAACTGTACAGGTCGGATTCATCGTTCCATTAACACAGGCTTTCTGCCAAATGGCATTGATAACATGGTCATCATAGTTTGCATTCAGTCCAGCTTCATTAAACATATCAATGATTTCAACAACTGACTGCCCATCACCAACCATATTTTGCACCGAGATAGATCCAGGACCTTCCAAATGTGCATGGCCTGGTCCCTTAAGCCCAGCCAACCAAATTGTGACCCCAACCATGATACTATCATCTGGTACATATCGACGCATGGTTGTCGCATGCCCCAATCCATTCAAGAGACTCAAAACCTTAGTCTGCTCACCAATAATCCCCTTAATATCCTGTAGCATTTTCGGCAACTGGTCCGCCTTAGTTAATAGAATAATCAAATCAGCAACTTGAGTCGCCTCAGTCGGCTTCATAATGGGAAGATGCACCGTCTCATCAAAATCTCCAGTCACCTTCAGCCCTTTTTCTCGGATAGCCTGGATATGTTCATCCCAATTATCCAGCAAAATTACTTCATGGGTAGTCTTTGACAATTGATAGCCAAACCGACACCCCATTGCACCACTACCAGCAATATAGACTCTCATAGCTACACCAACTCTGTCCCAAATTGGTCTTGTTTGACTTTTCCAGCCTTCATCAATCCACCAAGTGCCTTCTTAAATTGCCCCTTGGATATACCAAAAGTACTCTTGATATCTTCCGGAGTGGATTTGTCATTCAAAGTCATAAAGCCTCCATTACTTTCCAAATAAGTCAAAATCATCTGAGCATCATTTTCCAACATCTCAAACGAACGTGGTTTTAGAGATAGATTTAGAGTTCGATCGACTACACGATAACCAATTACACGCGCATCTAAAACCTGTCCCAAACGAGGTTCTGTAAAACGCTCACTTGGATGGATAAAACCAAGCATGTTGTTATCTGGCAGGTAAACAAAAGTTCCACTCAGTTTCAAACGATAGACAATAGCACGCACTGTTTGGTTTTGCATATTGTCATAAGCAGGACCTGCCATCTTCTGAAAATCTTCCTGAAAAGCAGGTAAAGCCCAGATCCGATCCTTCTTATCCACATCCAATTTGACATACAACTGGTCACCTTTTTTAGGCCATAGTTCCTTGATATCAGGCAAGTTATCCAAAGAAACAACTACCTGTTTATCTGGTAAACCTGTGTCAAGGAAAACACCCAAGTCTTTCCGAACTTCTGTAACTGTTCCCCAGCCAAAGCTAGTCCGACTAGCCGTCACTTCCAGGGTTGTCAGACGGAATTTTTGTTTCATATCTGTATAGACAAATCCTGTAACAGACTGCCCAAGACTGAATTCTCCCTCTGTTTTAGCAAGAGCAAAGGTCATTCCTTCTTTTTGTACAAAGTAAAATTTTTCATTCTCATCTATTACAAGACCCGTGAGAACTGTCGCTAATAATGTATTGTTCATAGGCTTCTTCTTTCTAATCGCCAATGGGATAAAGCGGGAAAAAGGAGGGCACTCCTGCTCTCCTTCTTCTATTAAACTTCCAGCAACTCTTTTTCCTTGTCTGCTGTCATCTTATCAATAGTCTTAATGGCATCATCTGTTACTTTTTGAATATCTTTTTCAAGAGTCTTCAATTCATCTTCAGTGATCTCTTTCGCTTTTTCAGCTTTTTTTGCTTCATCCATGGCATCACGACGGATATTACGGATGGCAACTTTTGAGTTTTCACCCACTTTTTTCACATCTTTCGCTAAATTTTTCCGTGTCTCCTCTGTAAGGGCTGGAATAACTAAACGGATAACAGTACCATCTGACTGTGGAGTCAAACCTAAATCCGAAGCATTTAAAGCACGCTCAATGTCCTTCAAGATAGACTTATCAAATGGCGTAATCAAAAGAACACGCGCCTCTGGTACTGTGATACCCGCTAACTGGTTGAGCGGAGTAGGAGCACCATAGTATTCTACTGTGACACGGTCTAACAAACTGGCATTGGCACGACCTGCACGAATGTGGCCAAATTCACGAGCCAAACTTTGATGAGATTGGTTCATACGCTCTTGTGCTTTTGTAATGATTTCTTTTGTCATAATAGGTCCTTCTTTTTATTTTTCTTCCTTATTTGATACCGTTGTACCGATTTGTTCGCCAAAGACAACACGCTTGATATTACCCGGCTCGTTCATGTTAAAGACAACCAAGTCAATGTCATTGTCCATAGACAAGGTTGAAGCTGTCGCATCCATAATTTTAAGCCCACGACTGATGACTTCACGGTGAGTTAATTCATTAAATTTCACGGCGTTAGCGTCTTTCTTCGGATCTGCATTATAGACCCCATCCACACCATTTTTCGCCATAAGAATAGCGTCTGCTTCAATTTCTGCTGCTCGGAGGGCTGCTGTTGTATCGGTAGAAAAATACGGTGATCCGATACCAGCACCAAAGATAACAATTCGACCTTTTTCTAAGTGACGAAGAGCTCGACCACGAATATAAGGCTCCGCAACAGACTGCATAGCAATAGCTGTTTGAACTCGTGTATCTACACCAATTTGCTTTAATGAATCAGCCATTACTAGAGCATTCATAACCGTTCCTAGCATCCCTGTATAATCTGCCTGAACGCGATCCATTCCTGCTTCCGCAGCAGGCTCACCACGCCAGAGGTTCCCACCTCCAATAACCAAGGCAATTTGAACACCTGATGCTGCTACTTCTTGGATTTCTTTAGCGATTCCCTGCACTGTCTTGATGTCAATGCCAACACCACGTTCACCAGCTAAGGCTTCTCCTGATAGTTTGATTAGAATACGTTCATATTTTGGTTTCATTGTCTTACCCCTCTATATTATCCCTTCCATTTTATCATAATTTTTCCATTTTTTATAGCAGAATCTGTCGAAAAAAAAGAAAATCATTTCTGATTTTCTTTCTATGGCAGATGCAATTTGCGACGTAAACTCGTTGCCCTTGTACCGATTAGTTTATCCAATTGACGTGTTTTCAAGGTTAGGACAACAAAGACAATAATACCGACCACACCTGAAATTCCGATGTGGAGCGCACTGGAAATATAACCTGTCGCTGGAATGAATTGATTGAGCAAACATTCTAATCCAAAAACAATGATGCCCATTACCAAGGAAATACCACTAATGGTTCCCACATCCTTGATAATTTCTTGCTGATCAAATGCTACGCATTGATAAATTCTCCGATAAAAGAGAATAACTGTTACACCTAATCCTAAGGCCGTTGAAAGGAGGGAACCATAAACTTGGAAAAGGTATAAGAAGGGGATTTGTAAAACCAACTTAACCACCAGACCAATGACAAAATACAAAATAGCTCTGCGATTTTCAAAGATAGCCTGAATCACGACCCCTAGAACCGAGTAAAGTCCCTGTATCAAAATCAACAAAAGGTTAGCGATGAAAAGGTGGATGGCTAAATCTTCAGCCTCACCATAAAAGACCGAATAGAGTGGACGGGCTAATAAAACTGTTCCAACAATGGCCGGAATCACAAAGATAAAGAGCATTTGTAGATTGTCTGTAATCAGCTGAGCAGTTCCCACTTTGTCCTTTTGAACAAACCGTTCGGTAATAAGAGCAATGGCCACACTACCAATAGACCCTGTAATACCAATAATCAGCATGGTAATTTTACTTGGATTGGAAACCATGTAAGAATAAAGAACCAGAAGTTCCGAATTTGTATAGTCAGTAATCCGGCTCATGGTATTGACAAAAGTTGCCTGATCCACAAATTGATAGAGTTGGAAGGCCATGCCTAAGATAATGATAGGAAGAGCTTCTTTCAGAGTTTCCATAATCAGCGACTTAATATCAATAGTAGCTGAAACGGTTCCTTTACGGACAATTTTCCCTAAAAAACCACCCTTATGCAAGTACCAAATGAGTGCTGCAACACTGGCTAACATCCCAATGAAAGCTGCGAAAGTTGACTGAGTAACTGCCTCTAGATAGTTACCTGAACCTATCTTCATGATATAGAACGTCGTTGCTAAAATCCAAATAACCCGTACAATCTGCTCTACAACCTGACTGATTGCATAAGGCTTCATATCGTGATGCCCTTGGAAGAAGCCTCTCATTATACTCATAGCCGGGAAAATAAAAAGCGGTGGCACCAAGCTGTACATAACAGGCACTAATAACTCCTTAGATCCTGAGATCTCCGCTAACCAAGGTGCTGCTAGGTACATGACTACTGCGAAAATTCCTCCCATAATAAGCATCAGTTTGAAGAACTCTCGCACCAAGTAATAAGATATATCTTGTTTTCCTTGAATATTATACTTTGCAATCTGTTTAGCAACTGCTGTAGGTAGACCAACTGTTGAAATCAATAAGAAATTGGCGTAGATTTGATACCCCATATTAAAGAGGGCATTGGCCTCAGCAGCATGGCTTCCCAACCACATATACCAAGGGATAACATAGATAATTCCCAAAAGACGACTGATGAAACTTCCAGCCGTTAACCAGGCCATCCCACGCACCATAGTTTCCTGATGCTGCCCTTGTTGCGTTTCAACTTTTTCCGACATATACTTTTCCTTTTCTTGCTAGTTAGACCTTCATTATAAACTTTTTCTCCCAACTTGTAAAACTGGAACATTTAATGTAGAATAAGAAGACTACTCCGTTTTACATTGAAAAGGATTTTACTATGAAAAAACACGCCTACTTAATTGTAGCTCATGATAAATTTGACCAGTTAGCGTTTCTGCTTCAATTACTTGATTATCCACATCATGATTTCTTTGTCCATATTGATAAGAAATCTACTATCAGCCCAGAAGAAATTGCCACGCTACAAGCTAGTGTCACCTCTTCTAATCTTACTCTCATTCCAAGACGCGCTGTCTACTGGGGAGACTTCAGTCAAATTCAGTGTGAATTAGACCTTTTCGAAGCTGCCCATGCCACTGCTGACTATGAATTCTACCACCTCCTTTCCGGAGTTGATTTACCGCTTAGAAGTCCTGAAACTATCTACCACTTCTTCTCTCAAAATACAGACAAGAATTTCATTACTCGTTTTAACCAAGATGAATTCCAAGACCTCAAACTACATAAACTAGTTGAACATTACCACTTGACCACTAAGTTTCCTCGTAAGTTACCACAGCCTTGGCACAAATTTGTCCGTGCTTATCGTATCCTTGAAAACAAGGTACAGACAGCTCTTAAGATTGATCGCTTAAAAGGAAATCGTGAAAACTGGGGACTTGATGCTTATGCAAACTGGAAGTCTATTAACAAAACTGCACTAGAAGCGATTCTGGCAGACAAAACCTTTATCTACCACCACTTTCACCATAGCTTCTGTGCAGATGAACTTTACGTCCCAATGGTCTTTACACGGGCAAAACTGCTGCCGACCATCTATCACTATGAACATGTGACAGATACTCCTGACGAAGTTCAAGGCAATCTTAGCTATATCAACTGGTGGGACGGACACCCTTACGAGTGGACCGATTCTCCTGAAGATATGGCACAGTTAGAAAAAGGAATTGCTCTTGGACACTTTTTCTCCCGTAAATTTGACTTGAATAAAGCTCCTGGCCTCAAAGATTTTATCCTAGAAAAAACACGCAACTAGAATATAAAACCACCTAAGCAAATTTAGGTGGTTTTTTTACCTTCTTTTCTCCCTTGGAATCTTTCGTCTGCTCACCTTGAAAAGTAGAACTAACGACTCTCTCGATGGAGTTGGTGCAACTCTGCTACAAGTGGATTGAGTAGACCTAATCGACCATCTGCATTGGTCATAATCGTCTGTACATAGGTCCCTTCTGGAGCATAGACAATTCCCGAATCATTTGCAGCTCTATAACCCCAACCACCAATCCAACCAGCCTTACTCTGAACTTTTTGAGTAGTTCCTAAAACCGAGTGAATTGGAGATAAATTTGGACTTTCAAACCAAGACCCAACTTCTCGACCGGTAGGAGTGAGAGAAAAATAGCGATAATTTTGCAACCATAGACCATGCAATTCCTGAGCAGTCAAATAAGGATAGAGAGCATCTACTGAAGCCCGACTAACCCCTGCAGCATCTGCCCATTGAAAAATACTGCTTGGACCAAAGGTTGAATATAGGTGGAAATAACCATCATTACTAGAATTTCTCAATACATCCAGCATCATTCCTTTATACTGATTTATCGATTGAGGATTGCGTGCAGTCAAACTAGCAACATAAGGACCTTTAATGGTGGAAGCTCCATAAATTTTTGTGCTGGCATTGTATTCAATCCCTCTACGAGTTTGTATATCCGACATTTTAAAGCTAACGGTATAACCTTGGTATTCCATGTGGTTAATAGCATTTACCAAAGCTTGTAATCTATCTGGTCGTGGCGTGTAATCCCCGATAATTGTCAACACTTTTCCACCAACTACCATTTGTTTTACTGCTAAACTTGGTAGAGCTACATTCACTGTTGTAGAAGTAATTCCTGTTCGCTGACCGACTGCGTTAATATAGTACAGACCAATCTGATAACGGCCTGATTCATAATTATGATTGACAAGAGGTACCGTAACGGAATAAGTCCCATTCGATTGACGAGTGGCAGTATACCAAATCAAGTCATCTTGACCATTTCGATCTGTCCAGATAGGAAGTTGTACTTCTTTCAAACCTGTAGGAGCAACTATATTAGAAACAGAAATTGTGAAGGTACCGTTCTTGACATTTGCCGTTGAAACATTTAATTTTCCAGTAGGATTTCCAAAGCTAGCAATCGAGAAACCTTCAGTTGCTTTCAAAGGAACTAAGGTCTTTCCTATTTTACTTTCCCCATAAATATGAACTTCATATTTACCAGTTACAAATTGATGATGGAGAAAATCAAGGGTGGCAATGTAACTTCCATCTGCCTGTCGTTGCGCCTGGTACCAATAAATATCATCCTGTCCATTTGCAACCGACCAAACTGGAATCTTAATCGATTGAATATAGTGCGGAACATTTGTCACGGTTACCTTATAACTAGCGGCGCTTTGTTTGGTAATAGTGGTCGAAACAGTAGGCGTCGGGATAGATACTGTCAACTGGGTAAAACCAGTTGTTAGACCATATACATGAATCGTATATGAACCAAAACCACTGTGATTTTCAAAAGGAACCAAAACTTTTCCTAGTTGATCAGCCTTGTACCATCTCACATCATCCTGACCATTGACATCCGACCAAATTGCAACCTTAATATCCGATACTTTTTTATAGCTTGAATCAGGTAATTGAACAAGAATTCCGTAACTGGTCACGGTTGCAGTTGGCTGGTCAACCATTACAGGAGGTGTCATTCCTGCAGGAGCTAATCCATAGAAAGCGATACCTTCTTGTCTCCAACCTCTCGTTCCCAATACGGTATACTCATTGCCATCTCGCGTATAGAGATGACGTTTTAATTCTGGATGATATAGGCGATAGATTGGCAAATCTCCAAAAGAGCGAAAAGCTTCGCCTTCTTGATTCCACCCTCTGCTTCCTAACACCTTATACTCATTGGGATCTTTGGTATAAAGATGAACCTTTAACCCCGAATGATATAGACGGTAAAGACCGGCGGTTGTGGCCTCATCTCCTGACTGAGAGGCGGTTGTGGAGGTTGAGGGGCTGGTAGAACTACTACCGACGATTGTAGAATTAGAGCTAGTAGTCGTTGTGGAGCTTTCCGTTGGGACTGTGCTTGTTAAATCGGTGCTCGTCGTAGCAGTTAAACTTGTTGTGCTAGAAACAGAATCTGTGGAAGACTGTGTACTTTGAGAACTGGTAGAATCACTTACATCAGATGTTAGCGAAGTGCTAGTTGAAGCATCTCCACTTTATGAAGTTGTGCTACTTTCTGCAAAAACAGACAAACCAAGCCCTGTCATTAGCACCACCATACCATAAATACTAATAACACGAATCCATTTTTTCATTATCATCTCTCCTCATTCGATGTCACAGCATTAAATCGCTCGGTACTCAGCTGCCAAACCTTTTTGCACTCCCGGACGATCTGCGATTTTCTTTACCCAAGCCTTGAGGTAGGTATAGGAATCTGTGTCCAAAAATTCTGCCGATCCCGGATACAATTTTCCAAGTACCAATTGCCCATACCAAGACCAAATAGCAATATCTGCAATCGTGTAGGCACTGCCTGCTATGTATTCTCTTGTTTCCAATAACTGATCTAAAAGATCTAGCTGTCGCTTGGTTTCCATAGTATAGCGATTAATCGGATACTCTTGAGCAGTTGGTGCGTAATGGAAGAAATGTCCAAATCCACCTCCAACAAATGGAGCAGCACCAGTTTGCCAAAAGAGCCAATTAAGAACCTCTGTCCGTTCAGCCCATTCTTTTGGCAAGAAAGCTTCGAACTTCTCTGCTAAATAGAGGAGAATATTGGTAGATTCAAAAACGCGAACTGGTTCTTTTTCAGAATAATCCACAAGCGCAGGAATCTTAGAATTTGGATTGATACCAACAAAATCGGAGCCAAATTGATCTCCTTGACCGATGTTGATAAGAAAGAGATCATAGTCTGCTTCAGAAATACCTAATTCCTTCAATTCTTCCAACATAATGGCAACCTTAATACCATTCGGTGTGCCTAAAGAATAGACTTGGAAAGGCTTGTCTCCTTTTGGTAGTTTTTGTTCAAAGCGACTACCTGCTGTAGGGCGATTGCCTGAACGGTTATCATTTTCATCTTCCCACTTCCATACGAGTGGTTTTGTGTATTCTGTCATATCTTCTCCTATTTAACCTTTCCTGGAAAAATACTCGCATAGCGATAATGATTCTGGATTTCTTGAATATAACGAGCAAGTTGAACCAATTCTTTAGGTGCTCTGCAAGTCAAAGCCGTTAACTCTGCATTGACAAAGCGACTTAAGTGTCCTGCTAGTATGTAGAGATTCTCTTCCTTCTCAAGCTGACCTGCAACATCAAAAATTTTTTCTCGTAAGGCTTCTGAAATCTCTTGCTGTGGAAGATTATAGACTGCAGATAAGTAACTGTAAAACTCTTCCTTTTCTGCTACTTTCATTCGATGCCTCCTTTGATATAAATTGACTATAGTATAAAGCGAAATCAATTCTTTGTCAAGAAATTCTCTAACAAAAAAGATTGCCCTAAGACAATCTTTTTTATGGATTAAAGTGAGTTTGTATCAACCTTGATACCTACACCTTGTGTCGTAGTGATAGTCAAACTAGTAATGTAAGTACCTTTAGCTGTAGCTGGTTTTGCTTTAACGATGACATCGTTAAAGGCTTTGAAGTTTTCAACAAGTTTGTCAGCGTCAAATGATACTTTACCGATAAGAGCTTGTACGATACCTGCTTTGTCAGCACGGTAAGTGATTTTACCACCTTTAGACTCTTCAACTGCTTTTGCAACATCCATTGTTACAGTACCAGTTTTAGGGTTTGGCATCAAGTTACGTGGACCAAGCACGCGACCAAGACGTCCAACAACTGCCATCATATCTGGAGTTGCGATAACAACGTCGAAGTCCAACCAACCACCGTTGATTTTAGCAACAAGGTCATCTTCACCAACAAAGTCTGCACCAGCAGCTTTTGCTTCTTCTGCTTTTGCACCACGTGCGAAAACAAGAACGCGAGCAGTTTTACCAGTACCGTTTGGCAATACCATTGCACCACGGATTTGTTGGTCTGCTTTACGAACATCGATATTCAAGTTGTACGCAACCTCAACAGATGCATCAAATTTAGCAAAGTTAGTTTCTTTTGCAAGAGCAACAGCTTCTTCTACGCTGTAAAGTTTTGTGCTGTCGATTTTTTCAAGAGCAGCACGCAAGTTTTTGCTTTTTTTAGCCATGTTATATGTCTCCTTGTAATCAGATAATCTTGAGTGCTACTTAGTCAGTAACAGTGAATCCCATAGAACGAGCAGTACCTTCGATCATACGCATTGCAGCTTCAAGAGATGCAGCGTTCAAGTCAGGCATTTTTGTTTCAGCAATTTGTTGTACTTGCGCACGAGTTACTGAAGCAACCTTATCTTTGTTAGGTGTACCTGAACCTTTTTCAACACCTGCAGCTTTTTTCAAAAGAACAGCAGCTGGTGGTGTTTTTGTGATGAAATCGAAAGATTTATCTTCATACACAGAGATAACTACTGGGATAATCATGCCAGCTTGGTCAGCTGTACGAGCGTTGAACTCTTTAGTGAATCCCATGATGTTGATACCTGCTTGACCAAGTGCTGGTCCAACTGGGGGAGCTGGAGTAGCCTTACCTGCAGGAATTTGAAGTTTTACGAGTTTTTCGACTTTTTTAGCCATGATATAAAATCCTCCTATTGTGGTTTTGGCGGTAATTACAGATTTTTACCTCCCACAAGTATGCAATTTCGCATACCAATCTATTATACACTATTTTTAAAATAATGCAAGGAATTGTCTGCTATATTTTCATTTTTCCTAGTTTTAAGTTCCCAAGGTACTACAATCTAATCGATCTCATCTAAATTACGGCAACTTTTTATCTTCCTTCCTTATCCTCAGTAGCTTTTTCCAAGGGTATGTGCTAGAATAGGACTATGATAGTTTTAAAGATTGCTTCCATACTATTTATTATTTTGAACCTAGTGATTGCTTTTACAACTGTTCAACTCTTTGGATTAAAAAAAAGGGGCTGGAACTTTGCAGACATTGCTTTTCCACTCTTTGCTTTTGAATTTTACCTAATTTCAGATAAAGCTTATTACAACAGCCTCCTACCTCATCTGCTGTTGGCTCTATCTCTCCTGGCCTTTGGAATTACCCTTTATTTTATCTTTAATAAAAAAGATTTTACTTATCGCAAAGTTTTCAAATTCTTCTGGAGAGCTAGTTTCATCCTCACGTTCTTGCTCTATCTTTCCTTAGTCATTGCAGTATTGACTCTACCAAATTAACCTCCGTCTAAATACGGACTCCCCACCAAAAAAATTGGTAGGGAGTCTTTTTTATTCGTGAATTTCTAAAGGTAGGCCATCTGGATCAAAGAAGAAGGCCATTTTCTTACCATCAAAGTCATCTGTCCGTAGGGCTTCATGGCAGATTCCTAATTCATCAAATTGTGCTAAGCAAGCCTCCACATCTTCAACCCTAAAAGCTAAATGCCGAAGACCTGTATGCTCTGGACTAGGCATAGCTGGTCGTAAAGGAGCATCTGATTTAATAAAGATTTCTAAGACTAGTTGTCCTTTTCTGACATTGAAAAGAATATCATTTTTTTCCGGTCGAATATGCTTATCCAGTTGCTCAAAACCTAGTTTGTCAACATAAAACTCTCTGGTCTTTTCATAATTGCTACCAATAATAGCTACGTGATGAACGGTATCTAATTTAATCATGGGGTCTCCAATACTTTCCGTGGCTTGGTTCCTTCTGCAGGTCCGATAACGCCTGCCGCCTCTAATTCTTCCATGAGTCTGGTTGCCCGGTTGAAACCAACTGAAAAGCGGCGTTGAATCATAGAAGCACTTGCTTTTTGACTTTCAACGACTAAGGCACGTACTTCATTAAAAAGGGGGTCGCTGCCATTGTCTCCACTCAATCCGCCTTCCAAATCACTTTCAGAAACTTCACCAGGGTCAAAGCTATCATCGTATTCCGCTTCAGCCTGCTCTTTGACAAAATGAACAATTCGTTCCACATCATCATCCGATATGAAAGAACCTTGCAAGCGAACTGGAGCTGATTCCCCAATTGGGTGAAAGAGCATATCACCTCTCCCTAGCAATTTTTCTGCTCCATTTTCTCCTAAAATGGTTCGAGAGTCTGTACCAGATGCCACAGCAAAGGCAACACGAGACGGTACATTGGCTTTAATAAGACCAGAGATGACATCAACAGACGGACGCTGAGTGGCCAAAATCATGTGAATTCCTGCTGCACGAGCCTTTTGTCCCAAACGAATAATAGCATCTTCCACTTCCTTACTGGCAACCATCATCAAGTCCGCCAATTCATCCACGATAACCACTATTAGTGGTAGAGGAATTTGTTTTTCATCCGAACGACTATTAAATTCTTCTACCTTCGCATTGTAGCCTTCCAAATTCCGTACACCTAAGTGGCTAAAAAGTTCATAACGTTTTTCCATTTCATCCACTACTTTTTGAAGAGCTCGAGCTGCCTTACGTGGGTTGGTCACAACTGGAATGAGCAAATGTGGAATATCATTATAGACAGACAATTCTACCATTTTGGGGTCTATCATCATGAACTTAACTTGATCTGGACCAGCTTTCATCAGGATAGAGGAAATGATGCCGTTGACGGCAACAGACTTTCCTGAACCAGTAGATCCAGCTACCAACAAATGTGGCATTCGAGCTAGATCAAAGGAACGGACAGAACCATTAACTGCTTTACCAAGGGGAATTTCCAAAAGCTTATTCGGATCCGTTTGGGACTGTTCCCAAAGCTCTCTGAAGGGTACCATAGCCACTTCTGAGTTTGGAACTTCAATACCGACTAAGGATTTTCCAGGAATCGGTGCTTCAATACGGACATCTTTCGCAGCAAGAGCCAAGGCCAAATCATCTGCCAAATTAGAAATCCGATTAACACGAACCCCAACTGCTGGTTTTAACTCGTATCGTGTAACTGACGGTCCAATCTCAGCACGCTCTACCACGACCTTGATACCAAAACTTGCAAAAGTGTCTTCCAAAACTTTGATATTCTGACGAACAATTTTTTTCTCATTGGTTTGACTTTTTACCTTTATTGGTGCAAAAAGATCAATCGAAGGTAGCTTGTATGCTAGACTTTTCTTCGGTTTAAAATCAATCTCCAATTCTGGGACTCCTTCTTCAATAACCGTGCTCGCTTCTACAGGTAAACTTTCCTCTTCCACTAACATAACCGGAAATTCATCTTCAAGGTCAAGAGGTTGGTTGTCTAGATAGATTGGAACTGGTGAATCCTGTTCTAAGATTTCTCCTGTTTCCAAATCAACATTAGGATAATTTTCACTCACTTCTTCTTTGACAGTGCTCTGAGCAAGACGATGACGTTCTTCCATTTCACGCTCTGCTTCCTCCTCGGCCTCTCGAGCAGCAATTTCTGCTTTTCGCTCTGCTTTTTCCGCAGCTTTAATAACCCGTTTTTCAGATCGACGTTTCTGGCTTTGGGTAAATTTCTCTTTCAGTATCGCTAGCATATCTGCCACATCATAAACAGACCAAGGACTCATGAAGAAGAGACCGAAGGCAATGAACAGAAGACCAATGAAAAAGCTACCGATATTAGCAAATAGGAATGAAACAGGAAGGTAGAGAATACCGCCAAGAAGGCCGCCTCCCAAAAACTCTGTAATCTGAAATGAAGTCAGTTCCTGAAATGCCGTATTGAACGTATGTCCCAGTAGGTCTTTCCCCTTATACATCCAGTCAAAATAAGCTTGGTATTCCAAAAGAAGCCCTGCAAAAAAGAATAGAAAACCTGATAAGGTTCCTTCTCTTTTCTCGATCAGTGTTGGGAAAACTGTGAAAACAGCAATCCCAACCATGCAGACGTAGACACTGCTTCCGACCAATAAGCGTAGTAAATTATAGACCGTCACACCGAACACCCCAACTCGGGTCGCTGCAAAAATGAGAACTGCGATGATAAGAACTCTCACTAACAAAAATTTAATTTTCTGCTGTTGTGCTAATTCTGCCTTGGTGGGGCGACGAGTTGTTTTTCCTTTTTTTGTACTCTTTGCCATAAACTCCTCAACTTTCTCGATTTCTTTATTTTATCATAATTTGAAAAACATATACAGTGAATTGCTAACAACCTAAAAAACCTGATTAAATCAATGTTTTTTAAAGAATACAATAGTTAGTCACTATCCGTTTAATCCTATTGGAACGTATTAAAGAACGTATTAATTTTTTGTTGGGGAGTGCCCAAGACCTCTGGACAAGGTCTTTTTTTATGTCCGCAAAAACGACAATTTTTGAAAATGTCCGTAGAAAAGGCAAGCGCTATTGTTCAATTTTGCCTATTTTGTCAAAATAGAAATCAAATCTTGCAACCATTATTGTCAAAATGGCTATTTTGGACAAATAAAACGCCCCCCAACAATCGCTGAGGGGGTGAAATTATACCTGCAATTCCTCACGGATTGCTTTTTGTAATAATTGGCTAAAATTGACTTTGTTTTCTTTTCCAATTTCAACAAGCCAGCTTGGTAGTGTAACGGTCTTATTGACAATTTTAGAGCGTTCACGTTCACGGACAAGCTCGGTATCAACAGAGATGGCCTGAATCACATCATCATCGCTTGCTAGATTGCTTGCAAGTGCTTTGAATGATGATGGTTTAGGAAATTCTTTACCCTCGTCTTCAAACATGATGGTATAGATTTCAAGAACTTCACGAGCGTTGAAAATAGCTTCGCTTAGATTGTCAGCTTCGCTAAATGCTCCAGGGAAATCAGGGAAAGAAATGCTGTAGCCACCATTTTCCTTATCTGCTTCAAACAATGCTAAATAATTATATTTCATAGTGATAGATTAAGCCAATGATCAGAGTAACCCCTTTAGGGGTATGGGGAGGAGTACCCTCACTCCCCATACAAAACTTTGAGAATGTTGCTTAGTGTGCCTGGTCTGTAATCCTTCTCTTTTGGTTTAGGTATCGTCACTATCCGTCCATCTGGATGTTTCCAAACCTCGTGAGACCCTTTGCCAAAGTTTGTTTTACTGAAACCTTGCTTCTTAGCAATCTTCTTAAGCTCTCGCTCTGTCATTGGCTTATCTCCTTTCCTTATCTTTAATTATATTATACACTTGTTTTCAACACTTGTCAATACAAAACACTTGTTTTTAACAAATGTTTTTCAAAAATATCCGTCATAATAGAAAAACGCCCCCAGCAATCTGCTAGGGGCATTTCTTACATCTTAGTGCCTGGCAATACGTCTGGCCAAGCTTCATCACTGATATAGGTCAACATAGGCAATCGCATGACTGCGCCATTCGACTGCATGATGTCCTTGTAATTGTGGATACCCAGCCAGTTACTATCACTTATACCACCCAGATAAAGGGTACCATCTAGGACCTTGCCATCGTGAGCGATAGGAAGAAAGAGCGATACCGAACTACGGAAACCAACCGGTACTTCTGTGGTTTTTAACAATCTCAAGGAGCCGTTTGCAAATCGATATCCGTCTGTATTGTTTTCCGGACGTAACAATGTCACAGTCCCCCATCGTCCGCCTGTTGCGTTAACGAGACATTGATTATTAATCCGGCGGAACGTCAAATAGCCAGCCGTCAACCCCGGAGTGGTAATCTTACGCCATCCAGTATCGCCATTTGAAACGACCCAAGCAGACCCCCGCTTGACCCACTCCCAAGCACCGACACCAGCACCGTCTGTTGATTCGTAGACTGTACCATCGATTTCAGTACCAGTAATCACACCGTTTGTTGTCTCGGGCTTATCTGGCCGACCTACACCCGTTTTAATACGACTGTCGCTCTTTAAGAGATAATTACCTAGCTCTAATTTAAGAGCTTTAAAATCGGCTCCAATCGCTTGTGCTAACGCTCTTAAATTATCCATAAACTACTCCTTTGCTGTAGTATAAACAGCAACCAAATCAAGGTTGGTAATACTATCAATACGGGCACCAAGCTCTGCCAATTTTTTTACAATCGCAGTCTCAGTGTCGCCATTGATTGCAGAAATAGCGTCTGCCAGCTCTTTTAACGTATCCAACTGCTCAGGCACACCTTCGCCCAAAATATCCGATTTTAGCGCTGTTTTGGCTTGCTCAATCGCTTGTGACAAAGCTTCATTTGTTACTTTATCACCCAAAGCCAGTTTGAGCTCTTTGATATCTATTCCGACCGCTTGGGCAAATGCCGTTAATTTACTTGTACTCATTTCTTACCTCATATCTTTCCTAAATTATAAAACATCAACAAATCAGGGATATCCTGTTCCTGCTCTACATACTCTTTGACAATTTTTCTAAGGCCATAGAGCTCAATAGCCTCGCCTGACACAAACTCACCCAAATTCTCATTGACCGTCAAGGTAACCGAATCCGTTGACGGGAATACATAGCCAGCGTGTTCCACTTCAACGGTATAATTACCAATAGGCAGAGCTTTTTCCAGACGGAAACTGACAACACTATCCACCACTTCCGCCTCAAACTCAATCATGCCTTTCGAACTATGGATAAGCTGAATTTTAGCCGGACCATTGAGCACCGCATTATCATCTGTCCGTAGCTTTAACTTAAAGACTGATGACGTATCGCCTTGTTTAATCACATAGGCACTGTCCCAATATAATTTTGTTTGATTAACCATATCAAACCTCTTTAGCTTTGAGCAGATTAACAGTCGTGTTAAGATAGTTGACCGATTTAGTTGCTAATTTCATTTTTTTATGAGCTTCAGGCCACAGCTCTTTGGCTGTATTATACTCATCGCCCGACAAGTGATGGAAAGTACGAGCTGATGGATTGATAATGTAGATTTGACCCGCTCTACGCTTGTCATTTAAGTCTTCTGCTAATTTGATAAAAATCATGTCCTCTTCTCCTTCTGTTTTAATTTCAGATGTAGTTACAGGCTCGGTATACGGCAGTCTAAACCAACCGATGACGCCATCATAATTCCGAGAATGGTGACGAGTATAGCCACCGCCTCCAATTTCTAGCTGGTCATTGATGCCATTAGCGTTCTCGTCTTTCCAGCCGTCAATATTTTGCTCAACCGACACAATCATATTACGGTCTGCCGTCACACATACACCAATATGACCAAATAGATCGCTCGGACCCCATTGACAAACAAAAAAATCACCCACATCTGGCACGTTGGTACCGTTATAGTAGATGACTTCTAATCCTTTTTTCTTTGCACGGTCAAGGCAATCTTTGGCATTGGTGTAGGCCATGTTAAGCTTGCCGTCCGTAAAATGCTGCATGATATGGTCAATCAAGGCCACACACTGCTATATGTTACGTCACAACTCTCCACGATTGAATTTCTTCAATCGCTTGTATATTGTGACTCTTTAGATTTCTCCAAAGTTCAGACTATATCTTTAGTAAATACGTAAACTTTCACTATGTTTTCTGTTAAACTCTTTTATTGCCGAAACTCTTGCCAAATGCGCCTCGTCAGAAGGTGCTTTCCCGACATCTTTAAAAAATGCCATAAAACCATCCTTCCATTCTTGACACATTACTATACCTCTACCGCCATACCTATCATAATGCTGGTACGATTTTTGGTAACATCTTTTTTTAATGCCCTTCCAAGTGTTGTATTCTTTTGTTCCGTGCATTCCGTGTTTTGTTTTAAACATAATTTATACCCCTTTATATATATATTATACCACATGGGGTACTCTGTGTCACATACTTTACCATCCCGTGCTGTCTTTCGATTGAAAGCGCCTAGTCGTTGAAGCTTCCACCTCTGTTACCGAGGTGGCTCGCCTGCTGATTGCCCAATCTTTGCCTCTTTTACTGTATTCTGCTCATTACTGGCAGACGGAGTGTGCAAAGCTCTAAGGGTGTTCCAGTCAATTCTCGGGATTGTGAGGCCAGTTAATTAACCTCCATACGGATTCGTAGGCACAGTGACCTTTTGACCAACCAAACTGCGAGCGTAACTAGCGACTTGGTATTTTGTCGTCATAGGCTACCTCCTACCCAAGCTCATCATAGCCCATAGCACGCTCACTATCGCTCAAACCTGTTGTGGTAGGGTCATTGATGACCCCGACAACAGTCAAGATAGACATAATTGTGCCAAAAGTAGTCTCCCAATCTTTCGGCACCCAATTAAAACCCAGTTGTTGAGACAAAAGTACCAATAACGGCACCAAGGTCCACCAGAATGTTGTATTTCGTAGTCGGATAGACCAATTAATTTTTTTCATTTTTCAACCCTCTTTCATGATTACTCGTTTCAATTCGCGCACGTCATCTCCGAGACTTTTGACCTGCTCCGCAAGGACTAAGATAGCCTTGTTCTGCTCGTCATGATTGTCCAGACGATGATTAGCGCTGTTTTTAAACTCCTTGAGATTTTCGATATCTTTCTCAAGGACTGTAATGCGATTTTCCTGTTTTGTGATTTTGCCCGAAAAGCTGTTCCACAGCGTCCAAATAGTCGCTACAAAACCAATAAATGCATATACATGTTCTGGTTTAAACATAGGCTAATCTTCCTTAGCTAACTCTTCCAAGCCAAGGTCCGATAAACAATCCCTCACCTCATCTCTGAAAGACTTCGGATAGTTTTTGAGTGCTGAAAATTTCAATTTTCCTTTTGCGATACGGTTTGCGATAAAAATTGCCATCATTGATTTGTCCTCTCTATTCGTTAAAAGCTTCATCAGCACCGCTGATGTTAGTGTTGTCAATAAATTCTTCATGGTCGGTACCTCCTGCCATGATCTGTAAAATTAATTCTTGCATGGTTTGTTGAATCAGCTCACTCTCTGCTTTAAGAGACTCAAATTGCTTTTTCATCTCCTCAAACTCTTTAGAGCGAACCTCCTCGTTTTCAACCATCTTAGCCATCTGCCTATCAATATCCGAAAATTTCTCATTTTCAGCACGGTTAGGGAACAGGGAGTTGTACAATTCGTCAAGAGCGAATATGACGATATCATCATCTGTAAACGCTGAGATATCCCCTTCAAAACTCGATTCATATCGTAAAAACGGCTCGTCTTGTTGAACTACATAGCGAATGGACTTCCCTGATTGAAATTTGGTCTTAACTTGTAATGCCATACTTCCCCCTAATTAAGCTGTTCGAACCCACATATAGACTGCGATGTACGGTGGCATGTTGTTATGAGCTTGCCCTCCACCAGTCGACTTAGTCGTGGCACTTGCAACTTGCTTCGAGCCGTAAATCTGCTCTGCGTTTGCTTCTTTTTTCACATAGTTGTTGATTGTCATTCCTGCGAATTCGTGCGTATGGGATGGCATTTCAGACACCGTCAAAACATGTTCCTTCTCACCGCCCGTTGCACCAGCAGAAAAATCAGAATCAGCAGGATCTACACCAACCAACATGCGCCCAGCCCCAAAACTCTCCCACGTCCCATGTAAGAAACGCGATGGGTTGGTAGAGTCAATGCTTGTATAGATGGCTCCCACTGGGAAAATCCCCTCAAAATTCTCATTGATTGCTTCTGGACCGTTTTCCATACCTTTGTAAATCTGTTTCATCTTCTTACCTCTTATTCCTTGATGACGGCACTAACTGCTCCGTCTTCCACCTCAAACTTTATCGTTGTCAATCCGTCAATTAGTAGCACAACTGTTGGACTGACAACTGTAAATGTACCTGCTATCTTATAACTAGCTGGCATTGACACTTCCGCTACTTGGCCATTGTAGTTTACACTGACTGGTATAGCCTCGCTCGTTTGACCACCAAAGCTTCCGCTAGGACCTGTTCCAAGCCCGCCAGGCTCTGTACCAATTGCATATTGATAGCGTGTCGCAGTGATTGTTGGACGACGCGACAAATTATGTGTGATATTGACCTGGAAACCTTCCGGAACGTACTGAGATACCAAACGTTCTAGATTCTCTAAACGGTCATCCAGGACATTAAATGAACCGTACCGTTCGCTATTACGCGCCAAGATTAGCTCAGTTTCGCTCGTGACTGCCGATACAATCTCTTTAAACTGCGTCTCAATCTCTCTTTGCCGGTTTTCCAATTCTTCTTGTCGACTGCTATTTGCTCGTACTTGATCACTAGCCCGATGGAACATCATGGCATGATAGAGCACCGAACGAGCGATAGCTTCCCTGACATCGGCGCCATACTTTTTCTGACGTAACCACTCTGCGAGCTGGATAGCCGTAGCATCTCCAGCGTTTGCTAGTTCCTCGGTTATAGCCGTGATATGCGTTGGGTCCCTGTATACATTTACGTTTGCGGTAGCTTCCGCGCTTAGTTCGTTAAAGTCGTAGCTACTCATGTGCTACCTCCTATTTCTGCAATTTTAGCCCTTAATTCAGCAATTAAGAGACCGATGTTATCAATCCTAGATTGGATTGTAGCTCGTTGGACAACAAGCATTGGAATTTGGATTTTAGCTTCGTCTGTATCCAATTCTGTCAGCCGAGCAATTTCTTTCTCGACCATTTCAAGGCTTTTCGATTCACTATCCATCATGGATTGTACTCGGCTTACTTCGTCGTTTAACAGCTCGACTTTCATCTCACGTTGGATTGAGAGAGCATTATTGGCTAACACTTCCTGTTCCTTTGCTAGACGCCCCTGCTCCTCTTTTAACATCTGCTCAGAGGCTTTGCGTGCTGCATCACTATCTGAAAAAGCTTTCTGCATCGACGATTGAGCTTCTCTTTGTTGCAATTGATACGCTGTTAATGATTGCTTGTTAGAGCCAATCGTTACTTCGACCGATTGCGGATTGAGGACATCAATCGTCTTACTGATTACTTGTAATTTCTCGATACCAGCAAGAGGCGGATTGTCAAGTGGATAGGTATTACCAAGACGTGTCTTTTTAAACTGCGCATCTACCAATGACCGCTCAACCATAGACACAGTCCAGGAACTAATTGCGATTCGTTGGTCTCTCAGGTACTGATTCCCTCGCGTCTTTAATGTTGACGGATTGGATATATCTGACCATTCTACAGACTTTTGGATAATGCCAAACTCTTTGACAAGCTCTGTATCTTCCAGGTAGTTCTTTCCCTTATTGACGGATTCGATGGTTACCTTTCTGCGTGTCGTATACTGCCCTGTATCCTCATCGCGGTTCTTATCATCGGCATCTGCACCAATTGGCACAATACGTGTCAATAAACCATCAAGGTTAAGTTCACGCTTAGAGGATTTGATATTCTTTCCAAGGCGGATTGGCGAATCGACAAATTCACCAACCTCAGCAAGATAATCTAGATATAGCCCATCTTTTTCTGACCTAACACGTAGATAACCGCCCAACTGTTCCAGCAAATACTTCTTAATCGTGGCAAGCGTAGAATCATAGCCTGTATAGCGGTACTTGGTGTTGGACTGACTCTTGACAGTTACTTTACCAAGCCTAAACTGCTTCCACGGCTCAACCTGAGCATTATGGACAGTCAAAATTTGTCGCAACAAATCTTCCGGACTTGCATTTGCCATCCGTGCATAGACTTGCGAGCTATCATTCAGATAACCAAGAAAATCCTCACACACAACGGACTTGCTAAATGCTCCGTCACTACTCATTTCTCCCACATCTGTTAAGATGCGCCCGAAGAATTCGACTTCATTGTCAATCGTATTAACTACTTGGACAATGCCTGTCAAAACCTCTAATTGGGAATAATAGGCATGGGTCAAATACAAAGAAAATTCAAATGACGGCACCTCATCCAAGGATTGATTAATCTTTCCTGCCGTTACCTTCTCGCCGTACGAATACGGTTCGTGCAAGATGACAACATCGCCCTGATTAAAGGCTGTATGACTCTTAGCGTACTTAACCATATATGTCATGCCATCACCTCCACACGAGAATGAAAAGCAATCGTTCCAGTACCCTCTACTCTAACCGTAGAAAGACCAGGCAAGATAGAAAATAATGGATTGCTAGTTGTCCCTTTTTTAAACGCAAAGGTTTCGCCCTTGTGAATAACCTTGAAATCGCTCGTAGCTTCCACTTCGGGCTTGACAGAGTTGGTCCCTGCGTTAAATAACGTGATTTCTTTAAACCCTTTGACTTCATACTTCGTCCAATTGGCTACATCATCTTCAAAATCAAATGTATCCCATACATCATCAAAATAAGTCGCTTCACCAATCAAGAACGGATAACAGTTAAACTCTAACTGGATATCTAACGTCTTTGCTTCTTCGTCATCATCGACTGATACATTGACGCATTTTCCAAGCCAATAATAACCTTCATCATGTGTATCATATAGCTTCTGCTCACCGTACGGCATCAATAATTGCCGAATCTCACGCTCAATAGATTTATGCGCATCATAATCAACACCTAAAATCTGAAATTTATAGGTAATCGCTCGATTCTCAAATACTCGTTCACCAAGCAACATCGAAAAATCAAGCACCCCTTGCATAAAAGGGATGCTCTCGATGATTTCTTTTTCCGCCGGAACAGGCGCTGACCTGTCGACCAGCAACATGTTAAAATCTTTTGAGTTAAAACCCATAAATTGGATATACTCAGTAATCTCAAAAAAGTGATTAATTAACGTAATGACAATCGACCTCCAATCTGCGCCTTTTGACCAAGTCTGGTGTCAATAATTCCACCGACAACTTGACCATCCATGATAACTTGCGACCCTTTAGCTAGCAGTTGCTTCATAGCTCGTAGCTCTGTCAAGATAGACGTGTCAGCCTTACCGTTAGATGGTTGATTGATAGCAACGACATCTGGTTGATTCGCTCTCGCGCTTTCTCGCGCATACTTCATTGATACATCATGAGGCACAACTATGCTACCGTTTGGTAGATAGGTCAATTCCCCACGTCCGCCCTCATTCATTCGAGCAAAACCACCCTGCCAATCGTCAGTCCCTCGGTAAAGCTGAGGAATTTCTGAGATGCTCACACCAGGCACTTTATTGATCACGTCAATAGCCGTGTTAATGCCCTTGATAACTCCGTTAACAAACCCTTTGACTTGGTTTACCAATGCTTCTACAGAGCTAGAAATGCCATCAAATACCCCACCGACAAAACCTGTCAAACCTGACCAAGCACCTTTTACAGCCTCAAAAACTCCTGAAATCTTACTACCGACCGATTCCATGATGCCAGAAACGATGCTACTAATCGACTGGAATACAGATGAGAACGTGCTGATGAGATTCTTAACAATACCGCTAGCTTTACCGACCCACGTACTGATAAAAGTAGCCACAGTTGTCAAGCTATCGCCTATAATCGTTCCAGCTGTAGTAAACACATCACCAAAGAAATCAACAATCGGCTTGATTACCGGGCCAATCCATGCAACCATAGCAGAAATAACATCTGCGATAAACGTTGTTAAATCAGCCACTATTGATACAATCATCGAAACAATCGCGATAATGACCGTCAAAATGGACTTGATAATCGGTGTCACTATCTGAATCGTAGTTGTGATGATAGAAATTATCCAGCTAAAAACAGGACCGACGACAGCCATGATAGCCGTAAAGACATTGCCAATAATTGTTGCTACGTTGCTCAACAACGGCACAATTGCTTCTACAGCAGGCTCAGCCAGACTAACCAAGCTATCCCACAAGACTTGGAACATCGTAATGACAGGCTCAAGATATTGCTGTGCTGTACCAGCAATCTTTCCGAACTGAGCCTGAACATTTGCAATCAGCTCCCCAACGGAATTTCGGAACGTTTCGGATTTATTCCATAAATTGGTAAATGCTGTGACAACCACCGCAATGACCCCTGCGATGGCAGCAATCCCAGCAATTATTGGGCCAGCGCCAACCGCTGCCATACCTCCTGCGGCAGTTCCGGCTGCGGTCCCCGTCGCACCAAAAGCGCCTGCAATAGTAGATAACAGTCCAGATAACGAACCGAATGCGCTAACCAATGTCCCGACCGTGCTAACAATTTTCCCGACAATCAGCAAGGCTGGTCCAACGGTTGCAAGAGCCCCAGCAATAGCCAAAATCTTCTGCTGCGCACTGCTATCTAAGCTACCAAAGGTCGTTACCATATCCGTAGCCTTTTGGATGAGTGGTGTAATAATCGGCAAGAGATTCTGACCTAATTCTGCTGCAAGGTTGCTCACTTCCGCTTGGAAGGTCCGGATTGAGTTTGCCGTTCCGTCCGAGGTGCGTGCATAGTCTCCTTGAGCATTCTTGGTCGCGTCCATGACATAAGCATATCTGAGAGCAACTTTCTCGGATTGGCTCATCTCTGCTGTTGTCTTACCAAAGCCCTTTTCTAGAGCATAGGCATTTAAGTTGGTATCCGTCATAACGATACCCAGCGTTTTGAGAGATTCGGTTTCGCCTGTAAATACACCATTCAGAGCCGTCATAGCCTGACTGATATCAATATTCTTAAACGATGACAAATCCCCTGCGAGACCTGCCAATGAGGTTGCCATGGAGGACGCTTCGCCTGTTGACAAGCCCATACTAGTCGCCATATCGCCAAATAAAGCCGTGGCTTCAAGTGCTGCATTCTTTGACAAGCCAAATTGCTTAGTAGCAGTATCTGCCCAAGTTTTGACCTCTTTGGCATTGTTACCAAATGCGACATCAACCTTGTTCAGGTTTTCGTCCATATCGGATGCCGCATTAGTTAAAGCGACCCCTGCTGCAACGATCGGAGCAGTGACCGTAGCGGTAGCAACCGTGCCAAAACCTGCTACCTTATCGCCCCAATCAGAGATTTTCCCTCCAATTTCCTGAGCCTTTTTAGAAATATCAGACAGTCTCGATTGTAAACCACCAATTTTATTAGATGTACCAATTCCATCAATTTCTTTTTTTAGCTTGTCAGCTGATTTTTTTGCATCTTCAAAGGCTTTTTGCATATCGGACGAATCGCCCTTGATTTCAACTCCTAATGTGTAATCAGCCATCTATTCCCTCCTCTCGTTCGGTTTCTTCATACCGTTTTCTTTGTAAATCGCATCGACCCAAGACTTACCGTCCGCTTCTTCTACCTGCTCGATGATTTCCAAGTGGTTAGCGACCATCTCGACATCAACAGGCAACTGAGCTTTTTTCCACAGCTCCACAAACCTAGCAGACTTCTTCCGCAAGGCATTCGATACAGCATTCAGCGTCGCATTCCTGCTGTAAGTCGTCTCGCGAATAAGCTTATCTTCCCAAGCCTTGATGATAAAAGCTTTCTCACGCCTTGTTAGATCTAGATACTCGCTTTTTGAGGTACCAAAATTTACAAAGAAAAAAGCGAAGTCAATATCGTTTTGATATTGCTCCGCTTCCACATCGTACTCTGAATCCACAGAATCCGAAACGAGGTACTCAAGACCGACTAGCTTCCGAGGAAGAAAAAAGGGCAGTCACGCTTGATGGTCACGATAACCAATTGATTGACATACCCAAAACCTTTCTCTCTCAACACAGCCTCATACACACTCGTAGCGTGCTCAGGCGACATCTTCCCTCCATCCACTGCATAAAGCGCTTGGACGAAGTATTGACGCAAAGAACTAAGCGACAACAAGCCGTTTGAGTTAGCAATTGTATCCATAAAACCACGCTTGGTTACAGCTTCAATCGTTTCAATCGTTCGCTCAGAGTATTTCAATTCATAATGTTTTTCATTGTATACAATCGTTTCTTTTTCTGTTGGATTCATCTTTCACTCCTTCTTTTATCGCTCAGGCATCGCTGTCACTTTCGTACTATCCTCGGAAGATAGCGTAGACAGGTCAACCAACGCACCGTTCCCATCCAAAGCGATAGAGTAGGTCATTGCATCATCGTACGGCGCTTCAAGTGGATAGTCCGTCACATAAGCCAGACCGCCAAACATAGCCGTTTTAGTCTTACCGTTGATAATCTTGATACAAACAGGGTCTCCATTCTCAAAAGCCTGCGACAGCGTCTTGTGAGTCGCATCACTCGGCACATACAGACCATCATTATCGATAGACCATTCCTTCATTCCTGCGATTTTAGACTTCCAACCACCCTTAGTATCCTTCGAGGATACTTCGATTGAGTCAGCCGAACGGTTAATCGTTAACCCACGCTGACCACTGACCGCTAACAGACTCGCTCCTGTGCTATCAAAGATAGCCAAGATAACATCCTTACCAGCAATCGCTTTAGTCGCACTTGCGTCAAAATTACAATACACATTTTCATCAAATGCCATTCTGTATTCTCCTTTTTTATTTCACTTTAAAACCATAGCTTATCTTAAATTCATAAGCTATCACAGCATGCATTTCATTAGTCTCATCCTGTTGTAGAGACTGCATGCCAACTTCCGTCTGCCTCAATATCGTAAAAGCTTCAGGGATTGCGATTTCTTCTGTCAAAGCCTCTTCCAGACTTTGGATAAGATTGTAAATGCCGACCTTACTGTTTCCCGCTTCTGCGATTGCGTGTATCCAGACAGTAAATACCTCGCACCACATCATCTTTGTATCTTCTGGTCGCTTATCCACTATTTCCAAAAAATAAAAAGGAGAAGGGGTGTTTTCAGGCACATAATCATAAGCCCTCAACCCTGTCTTCTCCTCGATTTTATCTTTTAGAGCAACGTGAAAATCAACCAAACCTAATTTTTTTAACATGTCAATCCTCTCTCAAAGCTCTGCGAATATCTGTCAGGTAGATTTTACTTTGCTGTTCGACGTTTTTTTGTAAAAAGCGCTGGCCAGACACGAAACCACCTTTTCTGCCTCGATGCCCATATTCGACATGCGGAGCGTAGTCTTTCACATAACCAAACTCGCCTCTGTAGGTCACTCCTGACCCACTGGACTGCTTCCGTCTTGACCTTGCAAGTTCTCCACTCCTTACAGGTGTTCCAGGGCGCCTTGCAGCACGATTAAAGATTTGAGTCAGGTTTTTATCTGCAATAGCAGACCACTTAAAAGCAGACTTAGCTTGCAATCGAGCAACCAATTCGTCCACACCTTTCGTCCGAACTGAATATCTCATAACCTAAAGCCTTTAATCGTTAGCAACTGCCAACGAGAACCCAAATCTTTGACAGAGCCTATCTCGTATTCTGAGCCGTCTATTTTGACCGCTATCGCACTTTGGATACATTCGCGACTTATTCCCCTCGTAACCATTTTACGACTACCAGAGGTCAAATCACGACCGTTTACGGCAACATCATCTGCCGTCCATTCTGTAAAGCGTCCTTGATACGGGCCACTTTCGACCTTTTCAGCAACAACATTCCCCAATGCGTCCATTTTACCAGTGTCACGCTCAGAAATCAGCATGTAATCAACAAACCTCACAAGAAACGCACCACCTTCCGATTCGCATTACGAGACCGATAAGCCGAAAGCTCAACCTCGTACTCAGACAAGACATTATCCACAAACGATGTATTCAACGTATCAGCCGATTCGCTCGATATTCCTTCGTGGTACAACCTACGATAGAGCTTAACAGTCACATCAACCACGATGGAGGATAGACGTTTTGGCAATTCTTCCTCGTCAATCAGCAACAACACTCTATCAACTGCCGTCTGGATGAGTTCCTCGAGCAATTCAGCTTTGGGTTTTTCACCGGTCAAACGGACCTCTACACGGTCTAACAAATCATCCAGCATAGCACACCTCTACTTCGTTTCTTTCTTCCGTGTCTTCTTGACCTCTTCGATAAAAGCCGTCAGATGTGGATTGTTACTTGAGAGCAAGCTCGCAATCCGTTCTTTGCTTGGTTCATATCCTGCACGAGGGAAGACATCGCCCACCTCGTACAAGAAATGATTATCCAATTGGTCAAAAAAACGTGTTTTAACCTTGTAAGTAGCCATGATTAGACACCTGCAGTGATTGCGACTTTCACGATCCCGTCGATACGCTCTGGGAACATTTCGATACCAGACATCAACAGGGTTTGAGTAGTTGCTGTTGTATTATCCAAGAAATGCTTCATACCGATGTAACCAGTAGCATCTCCAGAAAGACCGAATTCTTTTGCAACAGCAGAACCAGTAGCAGAGATATAAGCTACGTTAATATTTTCAGGAACAGTCGCCCAAATCTCACCTTCTGCTACATCGGTAGTAGAAATGATAACTGTATCCAAGAAGCCTGTTACGAAAGTCAAACCAGCTACCGTTTGCGTAGTGATGCTTGCGTTGCCTAGATATTTAGCAATATCAAGAGGATTAGCAAAGATGACCGCTTTATCAGTGCTGTAGTCTTCAAACAAGACTTCCAAACGACCCCAAGCCGATGCAATCGCACCTTGCAGACCAGCACCGACAGCTGTCTGTGTAGTCGTACCAGTCTTCAACGTAGCCACAAACTGCTTACGGATTTCTTTTTGCAATTGACGCACAAGCGCATCATCTGTGTTAGTGATAGCTTCGTTCGCACCGTACATCTGCACGCTTTCTGCATCAGTTGCTTTACGGTATTTCTTAAGCTTGATGACCAACTCTTTGTGAGGTTTACGGTCTACTTTTGACAATGGAATCAATTCGCCCTCACCAACTGCGCCGTCTTCCAATGTGACATTGTAGCCGTCATAAATACGCAAAGTCTGACCGTCTGATACTGCGATTTTACGAGTAATTCCAAGCAACTCGAACATCTTGTTCAAATTCTCTTCAAATCGTGTAGAAACATCGATTGTGATAGGGTATTTCAAGTCAGTTGTTTTAATAAGATTATTTTCAGCCATGTTATTTTACTCCTTAATTAATAAATAATGATTGATTTTCGGCAATCAACCGTTGACGCTCTGCCGTATCCTTGATTGCCATAATAGCCTCTTTGGTCAGAGTTGATGTAGTCGCTCCTTTTTTCATGACTGGAGCTTTCAGACGCGCCGTGATACCATCTTCCACCGCTTGCTTGTAAGACGCTGCGAAAGCCTCTACATTTGATTTGGTGGCATCCGCATCCTCAGTGACCAAAGCTTTCAATAAAACATCGTCCACTGTAATATCAGCTTCTTTCAGCATGTTTCGGGCAGCGGTTGTCATCTCTGACAATGTCTTCTCACGCTTCAATTCAGCGATTTCAGCCTTGAGCTTGTCCTGCTCGTGCTTCGCTTTCTCCTCAGCGTTCATCTTAGCAAGGCGCTTCGCTTCATCAGCTTCCCTCTCTTGCTTTTCCTTCCACTGGGCAAACTTGCGACCGATGATCGCATCCAGTTCTGCGTCTGTATATTTCTTTTCGTCTTTAGGGTCTTCAATGACTTGTTCAGGTTCAGCTGCTACCTTCTTATCATCTTCGACCGCTTCGACTGTTTGTGTTTCTTCGTTCATTGCGAACCTCCTATTTTTTAAGTCGTCCCCGACTATCTATCCCATAGCTTTTTACGTCATCAATGCTTGGACAAAAAGAAAACCGCATGGGATTCCATACGGTTAAGTTATACTGTTAGTGGCAGTCTTTCCTGCTGTCAAGATGTCGGACCACCTCCCTAAAATCTCAGCGTGACATCGATTTTTTTACAGCTAAAACACCAGACCTTGCCAAATAATTCGAATTGCAACCAACTTTCAGCATAGTAGCGGTCGCCTTCTTTGTATTTGGTAATGTAGTGACGTAACATTCACATCTCCTTTCTTTTCTGCAACAAAAAAGCACTTAGATTTCTCTAGGTGCTTAAAAATTCCTTTGCTGTAAGGGTTGGGTTGTCTGTTAATAACCTATATAAGCGTGATGATTTCATTTTATAGTCTATTGGAATTTCTTCAGGAATACCATAATATTCCATATAGTCCTTTACAAAACTACAATCAATAGGAGTTTTATACCACGTTGACATCATTCTGAGCCAAGGCCCAGAAACTACCACAAAAATAGGCAGACCTATTTCACGTAAATCTTCATCAGTTGCAGAATTTAGAAAGTTTATACTAGTCTCTAAATTTACACTTCTCAAATTCGGATATTTTCTTAGTCCGTCAATCATATTTTGCTTCATTCTGAGACCACCTCCACTTTAATACGATTTTCGTTTTCTTCTAAAATCTTGTACTTCTGTCCTCTATGCAATAGCATTTCCTTTTCATTCATAACAGCTGTATTCTCGCCTATATAGATTCCTTTAGTTGTCCGTGGGGCATGGATTTCAACTAGACGGCGTTTATTTCCGTATTCATCTTCCTCAAATACCGTACTAACTACTTCTGAATCTATTGAGGTTGACAAATAAGTGTCCCATTTTTCCCCTTTTTTCCATAACTCAAATTCTTCTGGAGAAACGCCACGATAAAGAATCAAATCTTTATCTATTCTATTATTGCTCAAGACCTTGTCAATGAGTTTTACAGAGTCCTCAGGCCAGGTCACACCATCTTTGTTTATACCTCTTAGATATTCATTGATGGTTCGGTAGTCTGCATTCGTGTAGCCATCAAACGCATAACGTTCTTCCAAAAACATATTTTTGTATAGCTTATCAGACTGTTTTTGCAACTCCTTCTCAATTTCTGGAGCGACCTCTTTATAGCTAATTATATCACTTTTGTTAGCTTTTTCAACAGATTTAGAGTTTTTTTATATTATCCAATTAGAGAGTGATAACTAACTGATGCCTTAAAACGGCTTTATAACAACAAGAAAACTAACCATTGATAGCTGAAAATGCCAAAAACGGCTAGTTTTTGTTGTTTTCTCGTTGAGAATTTACTTCAAAATATTTTACGGTGTATGTATATGACCTTTTATGTAGTTTTGTTTTGTGATATAATAATTAAGTTAGGAGGGTTACTTATGGTTGAATTTACTCTTGAACCTTTCGCAAATGATACTTTCCGCCTGCTAAAGTCGCTGAAGGAAAATCAAGTCGAAGTGAAAGGCGATTATTATATCCCCCTATCTCAACAAGAGATAGCTGACATCAACCACATGTCAAAATTAAAAACAAATAGACTATTGCGTGATTTGATTGAGGGAGATTATGTTAGCCCTTATCAAAATAAGCGTGGTAAGTATGCAATTACTGAAAAAGGTCAAAAAGTTTTACGCCTAATTCAGAAGAAAAATGCTTGACGAAGGAGAGAATGATGGTACAATCATTAGACAAGACAAGACAAGACAAGACAAGACAAGACAAGACAAGACAAGTAATTAAGGTTATTTCTTTAACCTCTTTTTATGCTACAAAAAGAAAGACAGAATTTACTACTAAGCGTGTAAGTTCTGTTTTTTGTGTTTAGAGGGAGGGAGCAATCATGGGGAAAATAACAAAAGAAGAAAAATACCTAATCGAACAGTATATAAAATCCTTTGATAAACAAATTGTGAAGGTGGATGTAGAACAAGATTCTATAATCTATGATAAAAGTTTATCAATGGATAAAAAAATTAAAATGAAAAATTGTGGTGATGAGGAATGGACGAGAGCATTTATTATCACAAAATTAGTAAATGAATTAGGCTATCCAGTCGAAAGAATAAAACTAGAAAAGCGATTCAATCTAGGAAGAGGAGCTAAAGAGGTTTATGTTGATGTCAGATTATCAGATGCTAACGGAGACGCCTTCTTGTTCTTTGAAATAAAGTCTCCAAGTCAGTATGAAATTGAAATGGAAACTGCGATTGAAAATCAGTTGATAAAAGTAGCCAGTCAAGAAATAGCTGAGGGACATAATGTAAAATACTTGGTCTATTCTAGTATCAATTTTACCAATAATTCTGTCCAAGATATTTCGATATTATTAGATTATAGTAGAAATAATTCCTATGAACTATGGAAAGAAAATCGTGAATATACAGATACTATACCTTCAAATTACGGTTTAGCAATTAAAAAACCTTATGTTCGAGGAAGTGACAAAGATTTAGAGTTAGATTATAGCGAATCTACTATCAATCAATTAAGTGTTAAGTTGCATGATGTCCTTTGGGGTGGTGGAGCAACTTCTGATAATGATATTTTTTCAGCATTGACTAATCTAATTCTAGCTAAAATACATGATGAGGACACCACTTCTGATGATGAAGCATATAAATTTCAATCTAACACTTTTATTGATTCAAATGAAGAATTTGAAAGTTTGGAAGATTTATATGATAGAATAAATGGATTGTATATTGATGCAGTTAAAGAAAGAATGTCTATTACGAATGAAGCAGACATTCCGCCAGTAGTTCAACGTGGAAAATTTTCTCTTTCAAAACTAAAACACACAGTACAAACTTTAGAAAAATATGCTTTTAGAGCTGAAAATGGTGTTATAGCAAACCAAGACTTGTTAGGAAATTTTTTTGAAGGAATTATTCAGAGTGATTATAAACAAAGTAAAGGTCAATTTTTTACTCCTCAAAACATTGTAAAGTTTATGTTCTATGCAGTAAAAGCTGATGAACAAGCAATCGAACTCATCAATAATGGGACACCTAGTTTACCATATTTTATAGACCCATCTGCTGGAAGTGGTACATTTATGGTTGAATTTATGAGGTTATTAACACATGAGATTTCAAAAACTACTAAATTAAAACGAAATCCTCAAATTACTCAAAAAAGAAATCAATGGTTCCCAAGTTGGGCTGAAAATACATGGGCACAGCAATATGTATATGGCATTGAATTAAATCATGATTTAGGAACTGCCGTCAAGGTAAATATGATTTTACATGGAGATGGCTCTGCAAACGTATTTTCCGGAACAGAATTAGGAGATGGGTTATCAAAATTCACAAAGTATCTTAAGTTAGATGCAGATGGCAATAAACGTGATAATAACGAACTAGAGAAAAATATACATAGTGATGTGTACTCTAAACCTGTCAACGAACATTTTGACATTATAATGAGTAACCCACCATTCTCCGTAAAATTAGATGGGGATACACAAAAAGAAGTTGCAAGTAATTTTATCTTCTCAAATAAGAGTTCAGAAAATTTGTTTATTGAAAGATACTATCAGCTATTGAAACCTAATGGGAGGTTAGCTGTTGTATTGCCTGAAAGTATCTTTGATACCGCTCAAAACAAATATATACGAGTGTTTCTGTTTAAGTATTTTAAGATAAAAGCTCTTGTATCTTTACCACAAACTACTTTTGCTTATACTCCTACCAAAACGTCAATTCTCTTTGCACAGAAAAAAACAAATGATGAGATTAAAAATTGGAACAAAAACATCATCAAAGCGTGTTTAGAATATAATCGTTTAAGTCTCGTTGTAGGAAATCTATATAAAGTATTTTTTGAAGAAAAAGACGAGAAGAAATTAAATATCAAAGAGCTTTCTGGGGAACAACGTTCTTTGGCGGTTGCGGAATTTCTGCAAGTTGGAATAGGTTTGCAAATTGATTCTAGCGAATCTTGGGAAATCTTATTAGAAAAGTATAAATCTGAATTATTAGATACAGAGGGGAATAGAAAACAAGGATTGTTAATTCCTGACAAAGATTTGGAAGAATTAACTGAAGGATATAAAGTAAATATAAACTGGGTTCTTAGATATATAGCCAACAAAACAGAATTACAAAACAATGTTTTTATGGCAGAAACTGAGCATATTGGATTCAAAGTTAAAAAACGAAAAGGTAAGGTTATTTTGCAAAAATCCAAAAACGAACTCTACCTAGAGGATGAAAACGGAGAAATATTAACTGTTGATACAGAAAAAGCAAATATACTTAGCTTAATTAGAGAAATAGAATGGGATAAAATATGAAAATAACCAGTTATACTTTTAAAGATTTATTTATAGAGGATAGTTTGCGAATTGATTATTCATTTATTAGTCTGTCAAACAGAAATTATCAAGAAAGCTATTCTTTTACTGATATTTTTCAAGAAGTTACTTCTAATACTGTTAAGGATATTCCAAGCGGAAAGTTTAGATACTGCCAAATTGGAGATGTAGATTCCAATGGAACAGTCAATCCCGTTTCTCTCGATTTTGAAAATGAAGATAGAGATTTTGAGAATGTTGACTATTATAAAAAAATAAGAAACAACGATATTATCAAAGTAAAAAAAGGGGATATTTTAATTTCTTCTATTCGACCAAATCTTAAAAAGATTATCTACATTGATGAGACAAAAGAGGACATTTTTTTTACAAACGCATTTATTCATCTACGTTCGGTTGACCTTAGATATAGTTTGATAAACTATTTCATATTGAGAGATTTTTTCCTGAATGATATAATTTCAGTAGCTAGAGTAGGTAAAGGTTATCCCACTATCAAATTTTCAGACTTACGATATATAAATTTTGATAAAACAACAATAGATAAAATCTATTCTAATGGAGAAAATAACTTTTCTATAATTTCTACAAAATATCAAGAAATACAGAAGTTATTGCAAGAATCTATCACAAGATTTGACTTTTGTAACGAAATTTTTTCCAAGAAATTTTTTTGGGATTTAAGTGAATTTCAGAAAATAAAAGAGAATAGAGTTTTTTATCGAGATAGTTCTATATTTGTAAACTCGAATGACCTTAGAATGAGTTTTCATTTCAATCATCCGATTAGAAGTTATATAATTAGCACTTTACAAAATCAAAATTTTGAACTACTGAAAAATTTGACAACAGAACGAATTACTCTCGGACAATCAATAAAACCTGAAGAATATGTTTCAGATGGTATGTTTTCAAATTATTACTATGTATCAATGAATACCATAAAAACTTGGGATTTCAATGCTGATGAAGCTAAATTAGTTACCAGTGAATATTATCTGTCTAATTATGAAAATAAGAGTGTAGCAATGGGAGATGTAATAATTGCACGTTCTGGAGAAGCAATCGGTAAAACATCGTTAATTCCCAAAAATGTAGAAGGTATATATGCCGATTTTACAACTAGAGTGAGAGTTGACAAAAATAAGATTCTCCCTGAATACTTTTATTATTTTACATTAACTGATTTTTTTAGAAGTTTAATAATGACTGATTATAGCGGTCTTCAAAATAAAAATATTTACCCAAAAAATTTAGGAGATTTCCCTATACCAATGATAGTTTTAGAAGAACAAAAAGAAATAGTTAGAGACATAGAGTATTCTATGAAGAAGGAAGAACAAAAGAAAGAGAAAGCTCATGTAGTATATAGTGAAATCATAAAATTGTTATCTGCTTTATAACACATACCCACTAGACCGCATCACTTCCAAATCTTCTTCATCTATGAGTTGATTTCGGTCTTTTGCGAGTTGTTGGTAGAGTATATCTTGAATATTATCCTGCTTCAAGATAACTGATACCAACGACCAATGAGCTAGTTTCTTGTAACGAGGAATCCGACATTCCTTAGCGATAGCGTATAGGCGTGTTTTTGGCAAGTCTAAGAGGTACTCACGCTTATTGAATGATAATACTCCATCTTCCTCGTTAAACTTGAAATAGGGGTTATCAATGGCATTTCTAGCCTTTTCCGTTTCTTCTTTCAATACTTCCATATAGCGAGAACTTGGTTTTGGTAATGATAATTCTTTTTGCCTTACTTCGGTTGAAGTAAGGTTTTTCTTTGTTTTCAAAATCTCGATAAAGATATTTTCTGCATCATTCTGTGAGGTTGGGTAATGGCCGTTAGTAGTTCGCCAATTTCTGATATAAGTGAAAAATCCAATATAATCTTGAAGGTGTTTTGTTGATACATTTGTCATATCACGGTAGATATATTGCTTAATCTCATTATGCAGTTCATTGACACGAGCAAGAGAAAGTCCATTTTGGTATTTTATATCGTTAAAAGTATCAAATAGGATTTCGCCACGGTTGGTTATTTTGTCTGTTATCCCTTCATAGTAGAGGTGTTCTAATACCTTTTTGTTGGTTTTCTTTTCAAATTCTTCTGTTGCTTGAATGATATAGCCGTAGTTACCTATGATTTTTAAGAAATTTGAAGGTCTAACATAGTGTGGAGTGTTTCTCAACTGACAATAATCTTCATACACGCTATTGGCATCGCTACATAAATAAGCGATGTTATCAAAGTGTTGGTCAAATAAATCAAAGAATAGTTCAGGAGACAGTTTGCCAAGACTAGCAACCTTACAAACACAATAACCACGATTATCAATAGCAGTTACAACAGTCGCAAACTCCGCTCCCATAACACCATATTGAGAGGGTTGGCGACCATATCTAGCTTTACGCTCGACACTATTTCCGATGGTGGATTTTAGCTTCCGACTTCCTTTTTGACTTTCTCGGATAAAAGTTTCATCAACTTGCACAACGCCTGTTAGTTTTGGCATGGGCATTTCAGCTAGAGTATGTATTAGTTTCATTCTCCAAAGCCATACCGTCTTGTAGTTGATACCTTCGCAACCATAGTCTTTAGTCAAAACATTTATCATATCGTGTATGGAATAGCTGTTAATTGTCATTTCTAGGACTTTAATCCAAATATCCCAATGCCAACGTGTTTTTTCTAGGATAGTATCTGTAAAACGAGTGAACCTCCTATTGCACTCTTTACACTTGAATTGTTGGATATTATTCTTACGACCGTTTTTAACTATATCGTGAGAGGAGCAAGTAGGACATGAAGAATTTACTTCTAAACTCTCTAACCGTTGCTCAAAGTTTGAAACGGTCAGTTTGTTAAGGGTATCGGAGAAGTCGCTGTCTTGGGTATTTGAGTAATATTCTACAACGCTTTTGAATTGAGTAAACGGCAATTTCTCAATATAAGCCATAACTTCATCTAAATTCAAGTTTTTCTTAGCCATAAAACACCTCTCTAACAACATATGGTTTAATTATCTACACTATAATTATAACATATAACAATCTGGATTCACAGTAAGAAACAGCCTTGAAATAGAGTTATTGAGTTTAGAAATGTTGTTGTAATGGCGATTTGAACTGTCACACCATTATTGGATAATATAAGAGTTTTTCTCTTCCTCCTCCGGTATCACAATCAGAAAAGTAGACCGACAACGCGGATGCATGGGTGGAAAATTGACGCCTGGCATCTTGTCTGCAATCTTATATTTCTGACCGTCCAAACCACGGCAAACATCGCTGGTTGAACCATCAATAACTGCTACATATTCGTACTCATCATATAGCCCACTCTCTTCAAACGGTGCCATCATTGCCATATTGGCTACATAAGTCCCTTCCGTATAGACCAGCCTACGAATGTCTGCTTTTGAGACCTTGGAAAAACGCTCTTCCATCGCTTTCGCTATCTTAGCATAGTTATCGCCACGGATGAACGCATTACGGACATCATTAGCCAAATACTTAGCCAATTTATCACGATTAGACCAGATATTGCTTGAGTAGTTCCCTGCACCTGTCCAGTCCGCATTGATGAACAACTGAGCCGTTTGTTTGTCCACCACGCCTAAGCCTAACTCCTTGGCAAAGCGACCGTAAGTGCCTGTGTAGGTATCGAGTAAGTGTTTTTGCAAAGCCGTCTGCTCGCTAGCACCAACCTCTAATTGGGCCAAACGGATATTGTACTGCAGACCCTCAAGTCTATCCAAACGATAGATAGACTCACGAATCGGTAGCAGATAAGCATATTGAGGATACTTAGTAGCAAACGCATCGAACCGCTCAAACAACAGCTTTTTGTCTGCTGCATCCAACGACTGCAGCAAATCACGATAAGCAATCACATCGTCTTTGGCATACTTACCAAAATACACTGCGATATCCCTTGTCAAGTCAGCCGATTGGTCAGCGTACAGCTTGTCCAATTTCTTTAGTAGCTTAGCTTCATCCTTCTCAAGATTCTTCCACGTTTGATTCTGACGGCTCTTCCAGTATTCCGCGTTGGATAGGTTGTTCTTGGTCAACTATTTCGCCCTCTTTCTTCTTCAATTCCGCAATCGGATTCGGCACGATAGATAGCGTACTGAGTTGCGTCTCGTTCGACACGATGCCAGCAAGATTTTGTGCAATCTGCGTCTCTTCCAGCAAGTTAGCAGGGATATTGCGTGTGAAATTGTACCGTATCGAAGCCCAGTCATCATCGCTTATTTTTGAAGTCGGAAAATGAGAGATTAAACGATACCGTCTATTCATTCCTGACGTAAATTTCCGCTCTTTGACCCTTGCAAGATTGTCCATCGACTGCAGTTTGTAACGCAACGCGATACCAGACGATGCACCAAAATTCTCATCCGAGATATTTGCGACCATCGCCATCTCAAAGATAAGCGACTGCAAACGTTCCAACAGATTCTCTTGCGTGCCATCAGCGTCAGGCTTACTCAAGAACTCAACCGCAACAGCTTCTCCACCGTTACTCGCAATGTTGATGATGCGCTTATCACGTAGCTTCTCAAGCGTTTCCTCATCTAGCTCACCACCTAAAATTTTAAGATAAGCATCTGCGTAGTACTCAACATCATTCGCTTTTTCAGACAAAGCTTTGTTAAACGCATTGATAAGCGTTCGAACATTCTCAAAAATAGACTGCTTCTCTTCATTCTCGACATACTCAATAATAGGCACCGCTCCGAAATAATGCTCTTGCTCATCGGTTAGCTCATAACCCTTTTCACCCTGTTTAAAATACACGATTCGGTCGCTATCACACCAGCTCCCCTCAATCTTGTCCTCAGCGTTGAGATAGTAAAACACACCAAATAAAGGCTTTCTACGAATTGAGTCATCATAAATCAGAAACGCTTCGAGTGGACTGAGATAGTCCAAACCAAGCTGAGCATTCTCATCTGCAAACACCACTTCGTAGGCATGACCATAGATAGAGCACAACTTTGACAACTCAGCATTATTATCGTCTTGATCATTGTATCCATCTAGATAATCCAAATAGTCAGCGACTTCTTTGTCATCATGCGTCGTCTGAATAGGATTGCCAATAAAGTAACCATTAAAAGTATCCACGATATACTTAGCAAAATTAACGACCAAGCGATTATCAGGCTTGTATCCCTCTTTTTTCTCATTATGCAAGATATCATGGTCGCCCTCGTACATCATTTTCAAAGGTAAGTATTTTTTAGACACCAAGGCTTGATGTGCCGTGATAGCCTCTCTTAACAAATCCAGCGACATCCCCGTATCTGCCGACTGAATAAAAACATTTTTAGCCATTAAATTCCTCCATCGAATAGACGAACCGAAGCGACATTACTAGTCATCTTCTCTGCGATACCTGTCAAAGCATCTGCAGCATCGTCATGCTTATTCTTTCCTTCTCGTTGGTACTTTGTCAACTCTGCGTACAATTCAGACCAGCGGTTACGCCAGCCATCAGGAAAGTAGATATGTTCCATCACCCACGTAGCGTTAGTCAGGATACGAGCTTGCTTATTTTTCGACTGATAGAACCATTTGACAGTAGTGTAATTCGTACCGTGTTTCTCTCTCGTCAATCGTTCGACATTCCGAGCAAAGCCACGGCCGCCATTATTCGACTCAATCCAGCATAGATTGACCTCATTCTCTACCAATTTACGAGCCAGCAAAGGCTCTGTCACTTCCATCGGCTCCTTTGTAAAGACAACATCCAAGATATAGGCTTCCTTGTCCATCGTTTCGCCGTAGATATAGCTAGCAAGATAGTCACTTCCTGTATCTGCCGTATCTGTATAAGCACTAATACGCTTAAATGTCGGCTTGTCAACATAGGTCTTGAACTCGCTGTACAGTCTACCCTTGATGTCAATTGGCTCTTGCTGGTAGTTTGCAGATGCAATATCAGCGCCCATCGTCTTAATACGTTTAAAGTAGGCTTCCTTGCTCAAGACTTCCTCACAAAGCATCGTATCTGTATCTTTGTTATAAGCCTTCATACTAACATGTTTGACTCTATAGCCATTTTTAGGTAACTCAGACAAAGCCTTTCCTGCCAAGTCCTCAGAGTGCCATCTCGTCATAATGATGATGATTTTTCCGCCATCTTCCAAACGTGACAGCATCGTATTCGTAAACCATTCCCAATGCTTTTCAAGCACGCTAGCATTATTGGCTTCTTCCGCATTTTTTATCAAATCGTCCACGATAATCACATCCGCGCCAAAACCAGTTGCCGTACCTGTTGGACTTGTAGCAAGATAGTTATTATAGCCACCTTCCAAGCTCCAAAGATTCATTGCCCCGTCACCGTACTTAATCCTAGTGTCAGGAAAGACATCAGAAAAGACCGTGACAGAGTCATCAGCCTTTGTCTCTTGTATAGCATTGCGGACGTTCTTTGAAAACACGGTTGACAAAGTTTCATTATACGAACCCGTCATGATCTTTTTGGTATTGTCACGACCGAGAAGCCATTGGACGAACATGCCTGCTGTCCTTGATTTTCCGTGTCTGGGTGGTTCGTTGATAACCAACACATCATGTTCGTCATCATCTAAAAAGCCTTGCAAGTCATTGCAAAGCTCAACCAAGTACGTTCTATCTTGTTTGTAGAAGTCGCTTGCCATCAAATGACAATAGTAAAAGAAATCACGACGCGCCAACTCAAAACGTGCTTGTTGCTTGATTGCCGCTCTATCCATCCTCTACCAGCTTTCTGAGCTCTTCGGTTGTTAGACCAGCAAAGGGATTGGTTTGGTTGACATTGACTTCACCATCGTGTGTCACTGCTTGTTTTGTTTTAAAATCGTTGTCACGACGTTCTAAGTACCATTTTGACAAGTCTATATCTCCGTCTTCGATTGCTTTCGATATATTAAGTTTAGCTCGTGTTTTAACACGTTGTTTAAGCAACTCTTTTCGCTCCGAAAATTCAGGATTTTCCTTACAGTAATCATAAAGAGTTGTGGTTCCTATATCAGCTAGAAGACAAGCTTCTTCATCGCTCAATCCCCTCACAAACAACTCTTCTAATTTCCGTAGTGTTCCTTGCGTCATCTTGGTTGGTCTACCACGCTTTATTTTCGCCAATATCATCACCTCCTTTTTTTAAAAATAAGCATTTTATGCGCATTACCTCTTGACATTCTCTTTGTTTATGTGTATAATATAAGTATAGAAAGTGAGGTAAGCAATATGCCAATGACCCCAAAGCAGATAATTAAATTGCTTAAAAAGAATGGGTTCTATGAAATTAGTCAAAACGGAAGTCATAAAAAACTCCGAGACGACAAAGGACATCAAGTCATTGTCCCCATGCACAACAAAGATCTAGCTAAAGGTCTTGAAGATGCCATATTAAAGCAAGCAGGTTTAAAATAATCTGCTTGCCAATTGGCTATGCTTATCTCGAACAAAGGAGAATCATTATGTTACTATATCCAGCTATCTTTACACCAGACAGTGATTACGTTGTAGTCACATTTCCAGATGTTCCTGAGGCAATCACTCAAGGAAAAGATATCCAAGAAGCCTATGAAATGGCTGTTGAAGTTTTAGGTTTTGCTCTTGAAGATTATAAAGAATATCCGCAAGCAAGTTCCGTATCCGTTTTAAAAGAGCAATATCCAGATAACGCTATTGCTTTAATTGGAATCGATATACTTGCTTACAAAAAGAAGTACCAATCTAAAAAAGTCCGTAAAAATGTGACCATTCCTGAATGGTTAAATGAACTTGCCGAAGACAACAACGTCAATTTCTCTCAAGTCTTAACCGAAGCACTTGAACTTAAATTACACGCCTAAGAGCCACATTGTGGTTCTTTTTTTAGAACAAAAAAGCCACACTTCGTTGTGTGGCTTAAATTAAACGGGAACAGCAGGAGTCGAACCTGCACATAGCGTTATGCCGTGGACGTCACACGGTCTTGCTCAAGGCGCTACCCTTTGCCATTTTCCAATCTAGCTCATGTTCCCAGAAATAGATACCGAGTTCGATTCTCTAAGGAGTTTGGTTGTCAATTAATGATGACTCGAAATGTAACTATTTATCTCTCCTCGGTATCCGATAATACTATAATATCACTTTTATCGGAACTTTTTTCCGCGGTTTTTCCGCTATTTTTCCGCTACCAAACAACTCCCACGATACAATTCAGCGAATGCTAACAGAGCATCAGAAATCATATCATAGTATTGGCTTTTCTCGTATCCAATTTCCTCTCTAATCTCAAAATGCGTTTTTGGGCAATTAACCATATATTTATCGTGTAACATTCGTCGGTGCATCGGATCTAGTAAATGAGTGACAGCGTATTCGATTGCTTCGAGTTCAGCTTCAGCATCAGTCTTATTAATTGCTAATCGTTCAACTGGTCTGCTTGGATTCCCGTGAGCTTGTCTTGGTTCGAAAGTGTACACTGCAGTCACTTTCTGTTCGCCAACATCATTGGCAATGCGCCGCCAACGTGGGTATTCTTTCAATTTTCGTTTAGCGTTTCTGATTGTTTGTTTTTCGTCTATTTCAGGAAAAAAAGTCATCTGCACTTACCTTTCTGTGATATACTAGTTTTAGAAATTGAATCCACAAAGGTCAGTACTGGGGGTGCTGGCTTTTTTTATTTCTCCCACGGCTGTCTCTGATGCGAGTAGTACGGGTATTTTAAGATTATCTTACCACCTTTCGATAAGACTTTAGGACCATCTGGCACAGGCTCGTTAGCTCGTTTCCGCTCCCAGTCAATCCTGCAGGCACGGTCGTACATCTTGTCGATGCGCTCAATGTATCCAACCCGCACAGATCTACCGCGTTGCCAAGCAGATATAGCGCTCTGTGTTACTTTAAGCTCATCCGCAAGTCTCTGCTGCGTCCAATCTGTGACCTGTAATATGTACATGATTTTTTCTGCTGTTGTCATAGGTCCTCCAACAATTCAGGATTCTCATAGATGTTGCCGATGATTTCGACACTGATAGCAAAAGCTAGTATTGTAGGCAGGTCCCCTTTTCCTACATCTTCTAGGTATTCAATGCCAAAATATCCATTCCTATTAACTACCTTGCCTACTTTGCGGTATCCGCAAAAATCGTTATCATCTTTCCACCATGTGCTTTCCACTACATCGCCTTCAAAAATCTCCTTGCCATTCTTATCGACCAACCCTGTGGATTGCATGAGGACGCAATCCTCAAAACCAATCACATCCCCATACACATGGTCGTCACCTTCTACGGTAAATTGACGATAGCTGTAGTAAATATAGCCGTTTTCAAAATCTATACTATCAGCTCGAACCATTCGTTCGTTCCTATCATCAACTTTCCCAAAAAATCTAAACTTCGGTATCATTTTCTTCCTCCACTAATTTATGATAATCATCATAAACTAATTCTCCATTGATTTTTCTTAGTTTTTCCAAGCCACGCATAAACTCTGCATAGGCTTTTCGTTCCTCGCTATGTTTAGTGTAATTATCAAGACCAGGTTGTTGTTTTAAGATAAACCTGATTTCCTTGTCGGATAACTTGTATTTCACGAACATCTGTACATCAATCCAGAATGTATCAATATCAGACCGATGCCAATTAAAGTCTTGTCTTCCGTAGTCTATACATAACTTGGTGACCTCGCCCCCCCGTTTTGAATCAAGCAGATTGCTTTTGGGCTTAATAGCCATAACGCTTGCAATCCATTCTTTCCATACATTGTCTTGATACATCACTCCACCTCTTTCGCAAACTGCCACGCCCAGTCAAAGTCCTTTTTAATTTCTTCCTCGGTTAGCTGAAAACCTTTTTCTTTCTTCCAGTCATTACCAAATTCTTTTTTGAGAATTACTTGCCTAAAGCCATTCATCATTAGCACATTAACTTCATTCCCAATTTTGTTAGGGTTAGGTATCTGCACCGTATACAGCTGTTCCTGTTCGACCTCGTAGCCGTCCAGCCAGGCACGAGCGAAAAGGTCTTGGTTCTCATAAATCCATTCTTCCACGCCTGTTTCTGCATTGTTTACCCTTGTGTATCTCATAGCATTATCTAAATCTAGGTTACTTTGTTTGCAGTGTTCAATCCACGTTGCCACAAACTTCGGCACCACAACCTTCTGCGGTTCGTGGATTTGGGAGATGATATCCGTGACCGTCTTAGCTATTGAGCCGTATCCATATAATTCTTCAACTCGTTTAATCGCTTCCTGCTTATTCATTTGTTCCATCCAAATGCTCCTTTCTCCAACGTTCTTTCTTAGCAAACATTTTTTCCGCATCCATTCTCCAAGGGTGGTTTTTACCTCTTTTTTCTGGTCGGACCTTGATACCGTGCTCGTAAGCATAGTTTCTTAAATTTTTGACCGTCCCACCAGTTCTCTCCGCTATCTCACGGTATGATAACCCTTGTTCTGCTAAAAGTCTAATTTCGTTTTCGTCGCGATAAATCATCTCATGCTTGCGAATACCTAATCGGACAACTTGTGTCTTAATAGCACTTTTGGTCCGTTTCAATCTCTCGCAAACAGTTTCTATGGGCAAAATCGGGTAGAGTTGTCGCAATTTATCAAGCTCGTCTGGTGTCCACGGGCGTCTAACTAATCCGCCTTTGTTGGTTCCTTTTGTAAGTTTCCAAACCTTACCTTTCACACCGCATACTGTACGACCAAGTAAAGCAGCCACATCTTCATAATTGCTCTCTTTATCTTCGATAGCCAGCCAAAGATAATCTAGTTCTTCTTCTGTGTACAATCTGACAAGACCCAAAATTTCCCCCTCTCCTGTGTCGCATAGAGATAAGCCACACCATTCTTCCTGTTAACGTAATACCGCATCTGTCCATCTCTGGACTCGTACACATCCTGCACCTCTCCAAGATGGATGTTGGGCTTAGCGTTGATTTTGTGACAAGTTGTTATAATCTCATCGACTGTCATCTGTCTCCTCCAACTTTCTAAGTGTATTTTCAAGTCTTATTCGCAAAAAGAATGCCTTGGTCAATTCAGGCGACAACCGTTCATGTTTTCTCTTGTGGAAAAGCTTCAGTTCTTCCGTTGTCACCTCAAAAAGATTATCCGCCTTCACGTTCTGCCAATTCCCGTCCAAGTGAATAAAAGCCATTAAAATAGTCCTTGTTCACGTAGTGCTACATATTCTTTAAGCGTAGGCTGTAGTTCTTCCGGTTCGATTTGAAATTCCTTCATCCAAGCGCCACTTTGACTGATGTGTAAATCTTTTTTGACCTCAATAAACGCCATAGGCAGTAATAGAATAATTGGGTCATTCAATTGTTCTCCCTCTGCACGTTCCAGAAATGCACAGATAAAATCTTGTTCCCCACGAGCCCCTACACTCCAATGCGACTTCCTAGTCCTATAGCGCTTGTCTATATGTAACGAGCTATATTTAACATCGATCGTCACATCTTTCAGGATAAAGTCATAGACAGGATTGTTTTTTTGAAAATAACGATTAGCATCTACTGCATCAGGTACCAAGGTCTGAAACAACTCTTCGGCCTGTCCACCTAATTTTGCACCTTTTGAGCCATAGCGGATTTTATCCTGTATCTTCAAACAACCACTTTTTAGCAACTTCAAATGAGCTACATGAATCGGTAAACCAGATTGTTTTACTGCCGCATGGAAATCGCCGCACTCCATATAAATATCTACAATGTCAGCCATTTACTCCTCCACCTAATAACATTTTCGGAGGTGTCACTTCCTTGTTCGTCACATCCGACAAAGTTTCAACCACACGCAAAGCCAAGGCCTGAGTTTTCAGAATTTCATCTGTCAAATGCACCATAGCTCTACTACGTGTGACTTCTAATTCCAATTCTTCGGGAGACAAATCATCAAAACTTAATTTCTCCAGTTGAGCTACTAACAGATTGTTCACATCTTCGATTGTGTTTCTGACCATCAACTCCCCCGCCCTTTCAAATACTCAGGCATCTCCTGCCCGATTTCAATTTCGTGATACTGTTCCCTGGTCACAAGAAACTTGCCATACGGACCCACTTCGACATAATAATGCCCGTCAAGCACATCCTTGGCCGTGACCTTGCCAAACATCTCTGTACCAGCGTTGTCAACACGGGATTCCAGGTTGTCAATCTTGCTTCGCATACTATGTACTTCAATCAATGATACAATCAACGCAAAGCTTAGTGCTATTATTATTAATCCTTCTTTTCGCATTTCTCCTCCAAATCCTCAATAAGCCAACCTAAATTCTGCTGAGCTTTCTTCAGGTCCTCGACACCGTTCTTTGACTGGAATCGCAAGATGTATTTCACTGCGTTAAAGAAGTACGCAGCTTGCATACCACGCAAAATACCGATAAAATTTCTGACGACATCAATTACTTCTAAACCATATTTACCTTGGTAATGTTTTGGTTTGGTTATGTTGTCGAATTGTTCCATTTGCTTCCTCCTTCACAAATCCTCCGACTTCACGTATGTACCGTTGACCATCTTACCGTTGCGGTCTTTGATTTCTTCGTAAGCAACTTCTAGACACTCAACGATATCCAAGCGTAACTGATACGCAAGTACAATCAAGGTAACCAAGGAATCGCCAAGCGCATCTTTTAACGCCTCTCGTGGATTTTCGAACTTGGTCGGTTTCAACAATACATCTCGGATTTCTCCGATTTCCTCGGTCACACGCATCCATTGGATTTTAGGGTCTGCTTCATGCAGCTCTCTCTCAAACGCCCAACGGACAACTTTGTTTTTTAATTCTTCAAAATTACTCATATATTTCTTTTACCTCTATTTCAATCCTGTATTTATCTTTTAGTCCACTCAGACCACCATACTCAAACGTCATAAACTTAATCACCTCATGGTTATCATCTGTCCAGATACCAGCGTCGGTCATACCGTCGACTAGAGCTTTTATAGTTGGATAAAAATTTGGTGGGTCCATCCGTCTTTTAGTAGGTGCGTAAATCGTCACCAGAAGCCCGCAGGGGCGTTTTTTTGTGTGGGTGGTATATTTACCCTCGGAGACTTTTAAAAACGCTATATGGCGAAGATAGGCGGTAATTTTAGCCTTCTGCGCCCAATGAGGTCTGTCATTAGCATTTAGCATCTCTTTTTTGTGCTTGGTGTTGGATAAAACAAATTCAAATTTCATACTTTTTCCCATCAATCACACCCGATGCGAGAGCGTGAATCCTGTGGAAGTCGTGAACTATTTCCTGATCCTCAAAGGGGTTTGCGTGCTGTAAGCAGATTTCTAAAATCTCTCTCAACATTTTTTGAGCATTGCAGTTCGATTCATACCTCAACAGATACCCGACACTCACCCCAAAATAATCAGCAAGTTTTTGGGCTTTGTCTGGTTTGATTTGTCTTTCGTCGTTTTCCCAACGGAGAATAGTTATTTTTGATACACCAATTTCACCGGCTAATTCTTCCTGAGTTAGCTTTTTTTCTTTGCGTAATTCCTTCAACCTATTCATAATTCAACTAACCGCCTCGCTTTACTCTCTTCTGTTCTCTTGATGTAAGCAGGCGACTTGTAAAAATGAATCGTCGACACCTTCACACCGAACTTCTCAGCCAATTCTTTAGCTGTACCTATTGCTAGTAGCTTGTCGCCTTTGTAGAGGGCATACTCTTTTTCGTGTGCTACCATATTCCAAAAATCAAGCGACTGCCATTGTGTGAGTTTGGCTAAATACGGGCAGTCGCTATCGTCCAACTGTCAACTGATTGTTTCCAATTGACGCTTTCTAGTTCGCTTTTATCGTGGTTCACGGCACGTTGTTTAAAATATCCCCGCAATTAAATCATTCAAGCTAACTACTGCATCCAACTTCTTCAAGCTTCGGCAATAGTCGCAATGTCCGCACTGTTTGGGTTTCTGTCTGCCCTGGATGACAGCCCAAACTTCAACAATGTTACTTTTGAGTAGCTCAAGCCCTTCTTCAAGCCACGATTCATCAATCTTCAAGATTTCCTTGTCAGGCACTTGCTCCTTACTGATTGCAACGATCAGCGGACGAAATTCTTTCCCTGTCATTTGCTTAAGCAATTCGCGATAGAGAGCTAGCTGGCCATGATAGCCAAAGTTCATGATGTTATTTACTGCAGCGGGCACACGTTTCTTCAACTCAGCGTTCCATTCCTCAGCATAGATTGATTTCATGGTTTTTAAATCCACAAAGTAACCACGACTAAGATTGACACTATCCAACTTGCCTTTGACCGGCACCCCTTCGATTTCTCCATAAACGATCATTTCTTTCTGGACATCATCTTCAGAGAAACCGTGATATAGTCGACTGAAACCTTCGTCATCTTTCAAGCTTTCAATCATTTTGTCGCCAATGACGAAATCGGCTTTGAGATTACCTTTGTTCTTTCCAGTCTTGGCCAGTAGTTTGTCCCCATTCTCAGATAGGAATTGCTCGTGGGCTTCTGGGCTTTCAAAATAGCTGTGTACATAGTTTCCGAGCAAAAGTGGCGTTTCGTCACGGTCTTCTATCCATGTGCCATTGTCGATAGCATACGCTTTGGCCTGGCACTGCAAATATTGCTTCATTTTTGAATTTGACAAGTAAGTCTTGTCTTGGTAGTAATTTTCTTGCGTTAGCTCAATCATTTGGTCACACTTTCCAAATCTCCAAACAAGGCCCCTTGCTCACCTTTCAAAATTTCGCCTGTTTCAGCATCAAAATCTGGAATTTCATCCGCCGGGTACTCGGAAACTCTTGACGTGCTCTTATTTGCCGTATTTTTGCCCGTTTTAGCCCCTGTTTCGTTATGGTCGGTAAATTCTCCATCTGCCACGTTCTCGCTCTCTACGGGCTCGCTAGGGGCGTTTAAGAGGTCGTTCAGACTTTCACTCTCTTTTGGAGTGACATCAACCGGTGCAGATTTTACATCTTCCGTTTCATTGTCGGCCACAATCGCTTTTTCCATTTCAATTGACAACGGGCCGTACTTGCTGATAATCTGCTTCAGCAAAGTCTTCTGTGCCATAGCATCAAAATCCGATTTCCACGGACCGTTGTTAAATGTCTTAGAAAATCGCTTGCCGTGTGCCTGTGCTTGCTCCTTGGTCCAGTAAGTAACCTTTTCAAAGCCATTCAGCAACTTAAAGGCAGCAAAGTAGCCGACCACTTCGTCTTGTGGTTGAGTAAAGTCAATTTCCAAATCCTCAAAAAGCGGATTGTAAGAAACGAATTGGCTCTTATAGACCACGCCTGATGTAATACTCTTGTATTTCCCGCTTCGTTGGGCAAGTTGGAGCAGTCCTTTATAGCCAAGCTGGAATTGTGCTTCTCGTCCATAAGGCACGATATAGGCTTGCCCCAGACTTGGCTCGATTGGCAAGTTAAGCACCGCTGCTTTCATGGCTGCCGTCATAATTGACTGGTTGCTAGCCTTGGCAAGTAGGTTGTTGTTTGATACTACGGACAACAAACTTGCCACGAACTCATTTTCTTTGCCGTGAAGTACCTCCTGAAATCTAGCCTTTACGGCTGGTGCGTTAAAAAAATCCTTATGGGATACAGTTGCTAAGTTAGTCATTTCCTTCTCCTTTTGGTCTGTTTCAAATTCCAATTCTCACGCTTTAAGCGTTTATTTTCTCGTTTCAGGGCAAGTATCAAGTCCTGTTGCTCATTGATAATCTCTCCTAGCTCATAACAAAGCTCTAGGTAACGTTTTCGCCAGTAAGCATTATCTTCATAGCATTCCTTCCGTCCGTCAATCATAGGCCCTCGCCCTCCAAGTCACGATTGGGTCTTCTGATTCGCACTCTGGGCAGTTTAGGGTTGGATAATCTCCAAGGTCCGACCAGGTATGCTGACAGTCAGGACAGAGATATTCGTTAACAATCATGTTCCTGCTCCTTTTTCCAATTCATCGAGCTCAGCGAAAATATCTGCCATCTTCTTCTGGCCTTCCTCTGTCTTCTGGATGCTCACAGGTTTATCAGCCCAATCAGGTACGTTTGTCTGCCGAGGCTGTGAGTTGTTTCCATTTTGGAAAGAGTTGGTTTTGGATTCAATCCGCTGGCGCTCACGTTCATCCACTTGAGCAATCGTCTTGATGCCATTCTGTTTCCAGTTGCGTAAGATAGCCAAGATATATTTAAAGTTACGCTTACCGTTGTCAGCAGCTTCTGTAATTGCTCTGATGACGACCTCTAACTCCATTCCGTCCAAAATGATGTAATCGGTCAGTTGCTGAAATTGGTCTCCGTCAATGACTCCAATTTTTGATTGATAGATTTCCGATACGATGACGAGGGGAGAAGTATCTTCTCTATCCTCGTCTAATCTATTCTTATCTAATCTATTCTTATCTAATCTAATCTGAGTATCCAAACTGTGTACATTTTGTATACATTCTGTATACGAGCCATTTTCAGCAGTCATCAACCTATTAAATTCATTCCCGTGAATCGTTGGTCTATAGCGGTCTTTTGGGATATAATTGTGAATCCGCCAGTCTTTTATTACAACGATTCCACTTTCAAACGGAATGATGAAATTTTGGTCCATGAGCAAACGCAAGTCTCCGTCGCTAGCCCCTAACATTCTCTTAACAGTCTTTGTATTATCAACAAATCCATCATCATCTCCGTGCATATTGAGATGAAAATATAAAGCTTGTGCCGAAAGTGGCAAATCTAGAAACTTGTCCGAATCAGTGATTTTTTTACTAAACATTCTTTTTTGAGCCATCAGACCTCCTCGTCTCCAATAAACAAACGTTCTACCGGAACATCTACTGTTTTAACTTCTACATGATCTAGAACATACCGAACAGCGTTTGAAATAAATCGGCTAATTACCAAATCATTTTCGTTACAAAAGGCGACAGCATCATCATAGACTGCTCTTTCAATTCTAGAGATAGGGTTTTGTTTGTTGTATTCTTTCTGTTTACTTTCCATTTCTATTTCTCCAATGTCTCTAATCGTTTATCATAAGCACGGATATACCACTCTTTCAGCTCTGCATATAGCTCCTGTGCCATTTCGTATTCCTCTTCGGTCAAGTCTCTGTTATTGGATTTGCCGAAAACATTCAAGACCAGAGAGCGAACAGAATTGTGTACCTGGCCATAGCTCAAAGTATGGTAGCTGGTTTCATCTATCACTTCGTTATGCCGTGGCTTGTTGGTGTAGATGAATCCAACGGGATTGACGGACTTCACTCGCCAATTCTGGCTCAATCTCGCTACGACTTCAGGATACTTCTGGTTGATTTCCAGCAACTCGCTACCCTCAAAAGCTACAGGACTAAACAATCCTTGTGGTGTGATTGGCTTATGCTCCATGCGTTCCTTGATAAGCGCTTCTAATTCTTCTTCGGTTAATGTGTATGTTTTTGCCATTTTTGATTACCTCCTAGTTATAGCGTTTGCCTGCAAGCTGTATATAAGCCCCGTAGCGCTCGTTTTCAAGGTGTCTGGTATATTTACCCTCAGAAACATTTTTCGGCTTGCTATGGGCTTGAAAAGTGCCTAAACCAACGCAAAGCCATAGATATAGGTTCAGAGGTGTCAAAATGGCAATCAATGTTAATGTTTGCTCGATTGTTAATGTTAGTTCTTCCATGGTGTGTCCTTTCGATTTTTGCAATTCGTCCAGACTAACACCTAAAGCGTCAGCAAGTTTTTTCTAGTCTTTCCGACAACCTCGAAATTCATCTAGAGAAATATCTAATACATCCGCAATCTTCTCCATTTGAAAGAAAGATGGGTCATGTTTTTTCATGTTCTCTAAACTTTTTCTTGGTATGCCAGAAAGACGCTCAAGTTCAGCGATTGTTATTCTTCGCTCAGCAAGTAACTGCTTCAATTTTTCCCACATAATAACCTCCTAACACTTGTTTTTTACCGTAAATTTACGGTATAATAAATTAAGCTATCTATGAAAGGAGGACTTCGAATTTGTCCGAGTTTTTGTATAGCAATGTGATGAACTTTTGAAAAACGTTTTCGCTAGCGAAGTGTGGTCTTTCCAACCACTTAGTAGGTAGTCCCGAGAAAGTTTTGCCCACTATCTGCTCAACACTTTAGCGTTATGAAGTTTTGCAACGCCATACGCTCTAGTGATTGAGATGGAACTTTTAGCGTGCAATGCTGAACTCCTTGAAAATTAGTATTCACTAAGCATGATGCATGTGTAGGAAGCAGAACCTCCAAAGTGATTGCTGTCTAGTCAACGTTCATCTTTAAAAAATCTTGCACCACCTCTACTCTGACTAAGTAGAGGTGTCTTTATTTTGCTGACGCCATAGGTATTATCCTAGACGAATTTTCAAGGTACACAAAAAGCGTACCTGTTGTTTTTAGGGTTGCTGAAAACAGGTACGCTATGATATAATCAAAACGTGCCTATTTTCGTATGAATATGGGTGCGTGTGGCTCTGCGTAACCTAAAACTTGGCGGTGGAAGGTTGCGTAGAGTATTTTTTATTTACCTTTCAAAATCTGTTCCAAAATCTCCCTTGCATAGACAGTTTTACTCAATCCTTTTGCTTTAGCTTGGTTTTCAAGCTCGTCATAAATTGATTGACTAACTCTGATAACAAGGTTTTTCGATAATGGTTCGGACGATTTCAAAGGTCGCCCCATTTTTTTAGTCAATGTTATTCCTCCTTATCCGATTTGACGACAAGGAAAACTAACAACAGGGTCAATGCTAAGTCAATGCTAGACCATACATCAAAGCCTTTTAAGATAGCTAAAACGCTATGGGCTACCAGCAAGACAACAATCAAAAATTTTAGTTGTTTCATTGCGTAATTCACTTAAACTTGGTATAATAAGGACAAGGCCAAGCCTGGGGGCTTTCGCCCCTGCTTAGCTAATGTTTTTTTATTTTTTGAGAAGTACTTCCACAATCTCTAAAATCGTTTTGAGGATTTCAAATTTGATTAAGAGAATGGCAAGTTCTTCTTTTTTCTTGTCCTTTTCCAAGTTTTTTCTCCTTTCTGTTAGTTTCCTTGTCTAAGATTGCTCCTTTATCAACCTTATGTCACTATTATATACTTTTGCGTTGCGTTTGTCAATAGTTTTGCAACGCATTTTTTTATTTTTTTTGGAAAATGTTTGCTATAATAATCACGAAAGGAGGTAAAATATGTATTTCTCAATACGTAAAGCTTCGAATGGTCAGTATTATTTCTTGATTAAATCAGACAATAACGAGACAGTGGCAACAAGCGAACTCTATCACTTTAAAGCAAGTGCCGAAGCGACCATTGAAGCGATTAAGAGCGGTATCAAACCTAACTCTTTTGTAATTGATTTGACAGAGAAATAAGCATAGCCGCAAGTTCTGTCAAATCATCAGCATTCAACTCTGGATTGTTCCTAGCAATCTGGAGTTTTTTGATAATGTCATCCAATTCTTCCATCACATCTCCTTTCGTCGTTTTTCCCAACGCACCCATATTCAATTGTCAAAGGACACTGCAATCTAACACGATTGCGGATTAACTAGCCACTAATAACTGATAAGCTTCTAAATCCAACTCCACCATGACACCTAAATTCTTAATAGAGGTGTCAATCTGCTTGCGGTATGCTGCGATACCCGCTTGCCGTTCTTCTTCTGTCTGAGCGATGAAATAGCCGAAATGGTTGTCACGTTTTAGCCCGTAAACGGGGATACTGAACTTGTTTCTCAACTTAACAACAATTTGTTCTACAGTTCTTTTCTCAATCCCAGTCACTCGAGTAATATCTTTCCGTGGTTTTGGGTTATCGAATGTTGCGTTCTTAATCTCTGCGAACACTATCCGCTCTTTTTCCGTCATATTATTTATCATCTTCTGAAATTCCGTCATATTCCAATATCCTTTCCACGTCTTCTAAATGCTCAATGTTACCTGTCTTGTCGTACAAATCCAACGATTTATGTACTTGTTTCATACGTTCCAAGTCGGTCATCAAACATCACTACTTCCTAGCCCATGTCGCTCTTTGGCAACTTCCATAAATACCTGATTCCGATATTCGTCTGAGTGCATTTTTTTATTTAATTTATAAGCAGTAAGTACCGCTGTCGCAGTAATGCCAAACATAGCATACGTTGTAATTAGTAATTCAATCATGTGTTTTTCTCCTACCAAGCACTCCCCAGCGCTTATTTTTTCATTAAGTGTTTAATTTCGTTAACATCTGCAAGACAGTACTTTTTATACTTACCTTGCTTAATTGACTGCAGCCCGTAGCGTTCCATCTTTTTAACTTCCTGCCACGAGATACCTTCGTGTTCCATCAATTCTTGCTGTGTCAGCCAAACATCCTTGTTGTGCATCTCTATTAATTCAGAGATTTTATCGAATAAGTCATTGGCTATACCTTCAATCATTGATCTATGATACTCTGCTATATCCATAGCCAAAATTTCCTTTCTGTGTTATAATCTATGTAGATATTTTTGTAAGCCCACTGTTTCCGCAGTGGCTTTTTTTTGCGTGTCAGGCATAACCTGCGGTTTTTGCAAAAACGTTCCATACACCCTGACGAATGTGTCCGCAAACGTAAATCGTACCAGATAGACCATCTGTGACAACAACATATAAACTATCAGTTGGTGGAATGTCATCTTTATACTTATCGTACAAATCGGATAGTCTGACAATATCGCATTCCATTTGCACATTCAGTTTTGTCATATTTCCAAAGATAATATCACCACTAAAAACAGTTACGATTTCTCCAGAAATTTGAGTATCTCCATTGACTACGCTCCCTAACACAACCGGATTCCGTCCGCATGGAATACCTATTAAATTCTCTTCCATATCTTCTCCTTCCTAGTTCGGTTGGTTTTATGCGGTTAAACCGCAATATTGTCTAAAAAAATAATGTCATCTATTGACAATTCAAAGTGTTCAGCAATTTTATAGGCTATTATGACATCTGGAGTTGTTTTTCCTTTTTCCCAATTTGCCCATGTATCTGCAGTCACTCCTACAAGCTGACCGGCTTGTTTCTGCGTAAGATTATCCCTGGCACGCAACATTTTTAGCGTCCATTGCAATACCCCTCACCCCTTTCTAAATTTGGTATAATGTTTGTAAAAATGATTGGAGATTGTTTTATGAATAAAGATAAATTACTTTGCCTTTTTTGTGGTTGCCCTGTGCCAAACCATCGTGATACTTTTATGGAACACGACATCCAATTTTCTAGAATAATAAGAGGGGACCATGAAGAATTTGACACCAGAGATAAACTTGTAGTCCAAGAACTTAACTGTCCAAATTGCAAAAATATCTCGATAGACATCGTTGGTATTGGGAGTCAGTACAGAGACAGAGTTATCCACTTTAATCCAATTTCTCTGGCAAAAATCTATCCAGATTACATCCCTAAGGCTATCCGAGAAGATTACGAAGAAGCACATGCCATACTTAATCTCAGCCCTAAAGCTTCCGCAACCCTTTCAAGACGATGCCTTCAAGGTATGATTAGAGATTTTTGGAAAATTTCAAAAGGTAGATTAGTTGATGAAATTGAGGCTCTAAAAGAATTGGTAGACCCAAGCACCAAATCTGTGCTTGATGCCCTTCGTAAACTAGGTAATATTGGAGCACATCCTGAAAAAGATGTAAACTTGATTGTTGATATAGAACCAAATGAAGCCTTGAAATTACTTAAATTTATAGAACTCCTTATGCAAAAATGGTATATCGAACGCCATGAGAATGAATTACTACTCCAAGATATTCTAGAATTAGACGAAGAAAAACAATCCAAAAGAAAAACTAATCAATAGGATCTAATTCAAATAGAAACTCACCTTCGATTGAATAATACTGGATGACTACTCTTTTAGGTTCTTCTCGAATCGAAGTTAGTTTAATCACTTTTTCAACCGTCAATGTGTTACGCGTTGGTTTATCCAAAGACATCCTCTCCTCCTTTACTTCTTCTTCCTCCACTTCACAATCTGCCGTATCACAAACGACAAAACCAACAAACCGGCTAACCAATAGATCATTGCTTTCTTTGGCAAATGGTGGTATACTTCAAATAAGAGGTTGGGGCTTTCGCCCCTTGCTCTTAATCTTTGTTTTGTAAGTTCCGCTTGTGCTCAAGCACTTGTTTGTGCCATAAGCGAGCTTCTCTTACTAAGCCTAGGACTATTAGAACTGTGCCGAGTTCTTCTGGTTTTAGGCTTTTTAGTATGTCCACCATTTGCTTTTCCTCCTGTTTTTATTTTTTTGGGTGGGGTTAATTCCTTAACCTTGACTATATTATACTGCGGTTTAACCGCAATGTCAAGAACTTTTTGCGTTTTTTTCGCAATTTTTTTGTTTTTTCTTGATTTTTTTGCGTTTTTGCCGTAAAATCTTCATTAGAAAGCGAGGAAAAAATGCTATGGCAATAGAAAACAAAGATATTTTCTCGAAAAATCTAAAATACTATATGGATAAAAAAGGAGTTGATAGAAACCAACTCTGCTCTGATTTAGATTTAAAATATACAACTGTACGAGACTGGATAAAAGGTATTACATACCCACGAATAGGTAAAATCGAATTACTTGCAAATTATTTTGGAATAAACAAATCGGATTTAATTGAAGAAAAATCCACAATCACTACTTCTATCCCCTTCCCCAACTTCGACCCACGCAAGACTATCCTGCTATCTAACTACGACAAGCTCAATGACACACGCAAGAATAAGCTCCTAGCAACCTCTGAGACGCTCCTAGCCGAGGAGCAAGGGAAAGTTATCGACATATCGGAAAAACGAGCAGAATACGACGCTAGGAAGCGTATCAGCCTATCTGTACCAGGTAAAGTCTCAGCAGGCACAGGCTACTGGCAAGAAGACGATTATGACACTATGGTAGACTTCTACGCAGACGAAATCCCAGACGAAAAGGACTATGACACCGTCGCAGTCGTGGTAGGGCACTCCATGGAACCCAAAATCAAAAACGGCGACTTCCTCTTTATCAAACTCAAGGACCAGGTTGATCTAAACAAAATCGGCATCTTCCAAGTCGACGGCGAAAACTACGTCAAAAAACTAAAAAGCGACCACTTAGAGTCGCTCAATAAAAACTATGACAACATCCAACTCACAGAGAATATGCGAACAATCGGTGAAGTGGTGGATGTGTATAGGGAAGGTTGAGACCATGGTGATTGAGGAGTATAATGGATTGGTTGCCACAGAAAGAGAGCAATATTTTTGAAACCAAAATTATCATTTGAAGATTTGATTGATAGACTAACCAATGAGAAAGGGATTACTCTCGGAACTTTTTCAAAAGAGCAAGTTGAAGAGTATTTAAAAACACGTAGTTACTATTATAAAATTTTCTAGTTATAGAAAGAATTACCCTAAATTACCAGATGGAAAATATGATAATCTGACATTTAACCACCTAGAAGCGACTGCAAAAAGCGATGTTCGTTTAAGAGAATACCTTCTTCATCTTTGTCTAGATGTCGAACATGCCACTCGGACAAACCTGATGACACAGTTAACCGAGGATGAGAATGAAGATGGGTACAAAATAATCGAAGATTTTCAAGATGAGTTCCCTGATAAATTTCATGAGATTTTAGAACACTTCCGAAACAACAAGTACAAACAAGATATGTTCGAAAAACGAACCCAAATTTCTGCGTGGGTATTCATGGAAATTATTGATTACGGCACACTAGTACAATTTTTGGAATATTATATCCACTCCAGATCAGTAACTGCAAAGAATTTGTATTCTGCCCAACACCGTTATATAAAAAATATTCGCAATTCTTGTGCTCATAACGATGTATTCCTCATAAATCTTTTCGATAAAAAATATTATATTCCTAGACCAAATCCAGCGACGAAATCATTTGCTGATAGCATGGGAATCAATAACGGTTTGGTTCGATATTTAAAAATTATTGATATTATCAATTTGTTTTATGTTCATGCCAATATTTGTTCGAATGAATTAAACGCTAGACGCTACCAAGAAGGTCTAGCAATTATTCAAAAATTCGATGAACAAAAAGAATTACTACACCATTCAACTTACTTAAATAAATTTTATAATAATATTTTTAACAAATGTGTTGACTTTTTAAATAAATAACGATAGTATAGTTATGAGGAAACAAGGTAAAACCTTGGCTCGCACGTAATGTCGGGTTATTGAAGAGAGTCAGCATGAAAGTGTTGGCTTTTTTCTATTTGCAAAAAACAAAAAAAATCCCCACACTCTCCGTCGCCAAACCTTGAGTGCAGGGTAACCTAATAAGCAAAGACCAGCTATTCAGCAGGACCTTTTGCGTACTCTATTATATCATATCAAAGGAGGTGATGCCAATCCTTATCTCAAAAAGCACTCCCCAGCGAAGAGAAAGGAGCAAAATGGCTAAAAAATATATAAAGAAAAATGGTGAAATCGCCTATAAATTTGTCGCCTACCTGGGCGTTGACCCAGTGACTGGTAGGCAAATCCGAACAACTCGACAAGGTTTTAAAACCGAACGTGAAGCAAAGTTGGCTGAAGCAAAGCTTATAGAGCAATATGAAAGTCAAGGAGCATGGAAAAAGAATAATACTACTACGTTTAATGACGTGGCACAATTATGGTTTGAGCAGTACGAACATACTGTCAAAGCATCCACCTACTTAACCGCTGAAAACAATTATAACAAACAAATCAAACCTTTCTTAGGTCATATTAAAATTGATAAAGTATCCGTCTTGATTTGCCAAAAGCTAGTAAATCATCTATCACAGTTCGGTGCCTATGGTTCCTATGTAAGTATTGTCAATCGTATTTTAAAATTTGCTGTCAATATAAGTGTTATTGGCGCAAATCCGATGGATAAAACGATACGTGCTAGAGGTAGTTATCAGAGCGGAGCAGATGAGTTTGAAAATTACTATGATAAAACTGAACTCGACCTGTTTTTGGACATCGTCAAGAAACATAAAAAACTTAGGGATTTGGTCATGTATCGCATTCTAGCCTATGGCGGATTGCGCATAGGCGAACTACTGGCTTTGGATGACAGTGATTTTGACTTCAAAGTCAATACTATACAAATAAACAAGACCATAGCGCGAACAAAGACAGGTCTGGTTGAACAAGCACCAAAGACTAAGAAAAGTAAGCGGACAATTTCTATGGATGCTGAAACTATGAGGCTTGCTAAAGAATATTACAAAACCTTACCTCGTCCTATCAGAGGCGCAATGAAAATGTTCCCAATCCGAGCGGAGACTGTCAGGATAAATTTGAGGAACTTGATAAAAAAACACAATCTCAAACCTATTACACCTCATGGTTTTAGACATACGCACGCATCGTTATTGTTTGACGCAGGGGTGCCGGCTAAACTGGCGCAGGAAAGACTCGGACACGCTAAAATATCGATCACTCTGGATTTGTACACACACTTATCCAAGACACAGAAAAACGATGTAGTAGATAAATTATCTGCCTACATCGCTAGCTAACGTATTAAAAAACGTATTAAAGCGGATTTGACACCTCGGAAAAACCTTGAATTCAACGTTTTTAAAGGAGATCTCTTTATTTTATCATAATTGAGAATATTTTTCACGACAGAAAAAGCCCCACACAACAGGGCTTTTCTTGGAGTGAAAGGATAATTTAGGGGGATTTATACTAAAACAGTGAACACTTCCCTTCTATATAAAATGTTGAAGTCAATGTTTCTTGACCATTATTGATAAAAATTTCTACGCAATTGGTATCCATTAATACTAGCAGCTCTGTTGCTCTAATAGTAACAGCTCGGCGAACCGTTGACCAATCCTCTTCACCAATTTGCTGGATTTTGAGGCGACTACGGTCAATATATACTTCTTGTCTGTCCCTATCATAGCCAAATTGAAGATAATCTTGGTCATTTCCAAATTTTACAGTTAGACTATCTTCTAGTCTGAGAGAAAGTTTACTTGGTCCTTGAATAACTTGATTGATTGCAATTTCTTCAAAGTTGCTCAACACACCCGATGGTAAAACTTGGAGCAGGCCTGTCTGACTTGGTTTAAGAATACGAGGAAGGGTCATCTGCCCAAACCATTGATGACCGAGTTCGTTAGTCACTAATTTGCGTCCCCATGTATGCATCCAGGCTATCATCACTCGCTCACCTTCCGGACCTTCCGTTGTTTGAGCGGCATAGAAATCATGACCGTGATCAATCTCTTTGAATGAATCTGCAATAAAAATTTTCTTATCCCAGTCCACATGACCATGCACAAAGATATTAGAATTGATATTGACAAAGTCGTTATCCTCTTTTTGATACCGCATTGGAGACACTATCAAGTACTCCTGCCCATCTACTACAAAATAGTCTGGACATTCCCAAACATGACCTTGGTGAGACTCTCCTTTTAAGAAGATGGATTCAAATTGCCAGTCCAACAAATTATCAGAGCCAAGTAGGACGATACAGCCGACACCGTCTTTGTGCTTGGTCGCTACAACCGAGTAGTAACGTCCATCTTTTTCAAAAATTTTCGGATCACGAAAATCATTGGCAATGACTTCTTCTGGTAATTCTTCTGCTGTTGCAACTGGATTTTGTTTGATTTTTTCAAAGTGAACTCCATCTGTGGAGAAGGCCATATTTTGTACCTGACTGACTGTTCCATCTTCATGAACAATGTGACCTGTGTACATGAGCCAGAGAGTGTCATCCTTAACAATAGCAGAGCCCGAGAAACAACCATCCTTATCATAATCCTTGTCTGGAGCTAGGGCAACTGGAAGATATTCCCAGTTAATCAAATCTTTACTTTTAGCATGACCCCAGTGCATTGGTCCCCAGACACTCTCATACGGATTGAATTGATAAAAAAGATGGTATTCTCCTCTGAAATAGACAAAGCCATTTGGGTCATTGATCCAGCCTGTTTCTGGTGAAAAGTGAGCTTGTGGTTTATAAATAGTACTGACTTTCTGAGCATTCGTTGTGATATAGTTATCAGCCCGTTCGCAATTATAGTTAGACATAAGTTATTTCACTCCTGTTCCCGTACTTCCTAATCCCTGTACTAGGTACTTTTGGAAAAATACATAAATAATGATGAGAGGGATTGTTGAAATTGTCAACATTGCCATAATTTGATTGGTATAGGTTGGTTGAGTGTTATTAATATTTGTAATTGCTACTTGCAGAGGAAAATCACTTGTATTGGTCAATACCATTAAGGGCCAAATATAGTCGTTCCAGCTACCTATAAAAGATAAGGTGCCAACTGTAGCAATAGCTGGTTTAGATAGTGGCAACATAATATTCCAAAAAATTCGAAACTGCGATGCCCCTTCAATCTTAGCTGCTTCTAAAATTTCATCAGAAACAGCTTTGAAAAATTGTCGAAACATATAGATAAATAAAGGGGCGGACAAAGCAGGTAAAATTACTGCTAAGCGTGTATTTAGCAATCCCAATTTTTGTACAATTGAAAACTTAGTAATCATAATTGTTTCGCCAGGGATAACTAGCAAGGCCAACATAAGTGCAAATAAAAGTTTTTTACCTTTAAATTCAAACTTTGCGAATGCATATCCCGCAAGTGAATTAACAAGAATAGAGCCGATTGTCACACAAGTAGCATAAAAAATACTATTGCCAATGTATTGAAAGAGATTAAACCGTGTAGAAATCTCCTTGTAAGGCTGAAACCATTCTCGTGGATCCATCGAAGGTAGAAAAGATTGCCAAGTCCCAAGTTGTTCAAAAACAGCTTTTTCACTCTTCATAGATGAAGCAACCATCCACACCAATGGAAACACGAAAAGTAGTGCTAGCAATAAGGTTAAAATAAAATAGATGATATGGTGAACGCGTTTATTCATGATAGCCTTCATCTCCTGTCAATTTTCGTTGTAACACTGTAAATATAATGATAATCAATCCAAAAATCACCGTAATCGAACTTGCATAGCCTACCATTCGATCTGTAAAACCTGTTCGATAGATATAATAAACAGGTGTCAAAGTTGAATTCAGCGGTCCACCTTGTGTCATAACCATCGGCTGAATAACCAATTTGAAAGCATCAATTAATGTAGTTGTTAAAATCAAAATCGAAGTAGGTTTTAACATGGGAAGCGTTATGTGGAAAAATTGCTTCAATTTACTCGCGCCATCGATACTCGCTGCTTCATATAACGACGATGGAATATTCTGCAAACCTGCTAAGAAAATGAGCATTTGATAACCTGCACCTTGCCAAGCTGATACAGCAATAATGACAAACATTGCTTGTTCAGGACTGGTTAAAAAAGGCTGCGGATCGATTCCTATCCCTTGCAATATTGAGTTAATTAAACCGCTTGACGGATTCAATAGTACCAACCACAATACAGATACTACAACAAGTGACATTACAACCGGCGCAAAAAATGCTACCTTGAAAAAGATTGTTGACTTGCGTTTATTGTTGACTAACAAGGCCAAGCCTAAAGCAAGTCCTAACTGAATGGGAATAATAAAAATTACAAACTGTCCGATATTTTTCAAACTTTGCATAAACAAGGGATCTTGAAAAAGTTTGATAAAATTGTCCAATCCCACAAAGCTCGTAGCATCTGGTGTCAACAAATAATAATCTGTAAATGCATAATAGATAGAAAGTAAGGTCGGTAGGAACAAGAATAGTCCTAAAATCAACATTGCTGGAGATAGAAATAGATACCCCATCACCGATTCTCTATTTTTTGCGATCATCCTCTATTTTCTCCTTCTTATTAAATCAATGAGGTCGCCTACCTCAACAAATTTACAATAGACAACCTCATCATCAAGTATGTATTTTATGGCAATAATGGATCAATTTCTTTTGCTTTTTGCTCTAGCAACGCTTCTACATCTGCATTTTGATCAACATAGGTCACTTCTGTCACTGTATCTTGTACAATACGACTGACTTGTGGATAGTTTACCAAAACTGGACGTGCATGACCTGTCTTAGCATTTTGTTCCAACAAAACTTTCATCTGATCAGACACTTCTGAAGCTAAACGATCTGATGTTGATTTTCTAGATGGCAAGACTGAGTTGCCGACACTCATATCATATACTTCTTGTTCTGAACCAAGAAAATCAATCAGTGCTCCAGCTGCCTCTTTCTTAGTAGTAGTTGCGCTCATTCCGTATGCCCAACTACCTGTTGGAGAAACTAATTTTTTAGTTGTTGGAGACATTGGTAACGGTAGTACACCGTATTCGATATCAGTATATTGTGAATCCATCTCTTGCATTGTCCAAGAGCCTGTCATCTTCAATGGATATACTCCTGTTTGGAAACCATTTTTCTCTGGTGTTATTGTCGAATAACCGTTTTTAATCAACCCTTGAATAAAGGTAAATGCTTCAACAGAGCCAGCATTATCGAAAGTTCCTGATGCAGTTTTACCATCTTCACTAACAACGTCTCCACCTGACGACCATACAAATGGTGTGAAAGCATACATTAGCCATTCTGAATGGTCATCAAATCCGACATCAATAGCTGGTTTGTTATATTTTTTGGTCAGTGTTTCAAACAATTCATTGTATTGATCATAAGTCCATGGGTTATCAACTGTTGGTAGAGTTGTTAAATCAACTCCCGCGTCTTCCAACATTTTTTTGTTATAAAAGATACCTACACCGGATTCTGAATATCCAAGTGAGTACAACTTACCATCGTATGTCCCTTCTTCAATAATACTTGGCAAAAGATCGTCTTTATTACTAACATAATCATCAATCGGTGCAATAATTCCTGATTTTGCATAAGCTGCTGTATTCGGTCCATCCAAGGTCAGTACATCTGGCAGAGTATTCGTTGTTAAGGCAGCATTTACCTTGTCCTCATAACCACCACCAGAGCCACTGCGGGGAATGTATTCTACTTTGGCTGTGTATCCTTTTCCATTACTCTCATTAAAATCCTTGATGGACTGTGACATCACTTGTCCTTCTGCAGACTCCTCTGAATACTGTACCCATAGTGTAACGGTCTTTTCGTCACCAGTATCAGCAGAGCCATTAGCACTACTATTTCCACAGCCCGCTAATGCTAATGCGGATAATAGGGTAATTGCAACAGTGGTTTTTTTAAAGAAATTCATCTTTAATCCTCCTATTTTTGAAACGTTTTAAAAATTGATGATTAATAATAAGGTGGCGCCACCTTTTAACCAAGAAATATTTTTGAAACGTTTCATTTTTTGTTTAAAAATTTAAATCAACTTAATGACAGGTTTATTTTAACATTGATAGCGCTTTCTGTCAATGTTTTTTTTTTAACTTTTTTTATTATTTTGTTGTTTTTCCTTCAATATAGGAAATAGGCAAAACAATTTGACTTGCATGAGGTTGCCCTTCAATAATAGATAATAAGACTTCTACCGCCTTCCTAGCCATATCTTCAAGAGGCTGTTTAATGGTTGATAAAGGATACTCTCTTTCCTCACCGTAACGAATTCCATCATAGCCTATTATCTGAATATCCTCTGGGACACGTTTTCCTAGTCTTTCCAATACCGCAATCGTATCCAAAGCTTTATAGTCATTGACTGTAAAAATTCCATCTATATCCGGATGTTCTAGTAGAAACTGTTCAAGTTGCTCTTGAAAATGATCGTAGGGCTCTTCCAAATCAAAAATATGGCAAACCTTCCCTGCTTTTTTTATTGTCTTTTCAAAGTATCGTCTGCGATTTTTGGTCTCGTTTGAAGTTGTATTGTGGCTTCCGACAAAAGCAAAATTTTGACAACCTTTCTCCAATAATTTTTCAGCAGCTAGCTGACCTCCACGTTTATTATCAGAAGAAATCCATGCAATATCTTTTTCTGAATAACTTCTATCAATACTCACAAACGGAATACTCGAAGCTAGATAATCCTCTATTGGATTGTAAGTTATCGCAATGATACCATCCACTTTATTCTGCTGAAGCATAGTAATATATTCTAAATCTTTTTTAGCACCATTTGTATTACACAGAAGTAATTTATAATTTATTTCACTCAAAGCAGTCTCAACATAAAATGCAAATTCACTAAAAAATGGATGCCATATGGTTGGAATAATGAGTGCTATCGTATCAGTTTTGCTTGTTTTCATCCCGCGTGCATAGACATCTGGTACATAATTTAGTTCTGCAATGGCAGCATTTACCTTAGTTAGAGTAACAGGTTTTAACCCACTTTTTCCATTAATAACTCGCGATACAGTTCCAACGCTGACACCTGCAACCCGAGCTACATCCTTCATCGTAATGGACTTTTGTTCTGTCATGTTCTGCTCCTTTCTAAAACATTTTGAAACGTTTCAATAGTGATTCAAGCATATCATTGATAGCGTTTTCTGTCAATAGAAAACAGGTCAACAAACCTGCATTTATCCATTTTTTATATCAATTGCATCTATGATTTGTCCTACAAATGACTGACCTGGTACTGCAAAGAGGAGATATTCCCTTTGAAAAGGCCAAAATCCTTTTACGATTTCATTAAATTGAAAATGAGCCAAAATAATGTGCTCTTCGTACTTAACCCTGCCGATTTGATAGGTTACAGAAACTGGAAAGACGTGTTTTTTTTGAATAGGTAGTACGGGACTTGAGTTAGTCACCAATAGATACTTTCCAGGAATAATCTCGAAAGAGTTCTTTATCGCAATCTGAACATTCATCTACATCTTCTTTTTCGGGTGTTTATCTATAACTTCTGGATGATTATCCAGAGCTGCTTTTCCTTTTTTCGTCAGCGCGTAACCACGGACAGAAAAGTAGGAAGCTAGTTTCTCTTCTGTCAAGTGGTCCTTTAGAGCTGTATCTAGGTCTGCTGCTTTCATCTTAGATATACCTGTTACTCCTTCTGCCTTTAAGATATTCTTTTTGGCTGTGGAAGTAATATGGTCTAGTGAATCAAACGCCGTCTCGATATAGGCATAACCATCAGCTATTAATTGCTCCATATGGACTGGTCCATTGATACCATACATGTACTCAAAATACTTGGAGTAAGGAGTCGTAGTTTCAAACGTACCAAAATTAATCCGCCAGAGTAGGATAATGTCTCCCGGTAGCAAGCCTTCTTCTAGACGAATCATATTGCGCTTAGGAACCGGCTTTGCTTCAAGCAACCAAGCAGTCAAATCACGCTCTGGTGAAATATAGGGTTTGACTTCATGATTCTCGTACATCTCCTTGATGCGTTGTTCAACTGACATATTTTTCCTCTTCTTATATATAGTACTTACTATTACTATTATACACATTTTTATGCTTTTGCAAATAAAATCGTACCGTTATTGAGTAAATCAAGCACCTTCACTAATGCAACGGACTGACTTATTTACCTCCCTCCATGGTTTTACCAGTCCCTAGCACAGTTCCATATGTATTTAATTGAAAAAATAGCCAATTAATGGTAGAATGAGCATAATTTTTCAATAGATATAGAAAGGATTTTACATGAAAAAAATAGCACTCCTAACCCTTCTCTCGAGCCTGACCTTAGCAGCTTGCTCCTCTGCTTCAGATAACACAACCTCTTCTACACAAACTAGCACTAGTACTACCAGCACTACTGATACCTCCGCTTCCTCTCAGTATGCCAAAGATTTAGCCTATGCCATCAATAATCCTAATGCTACTTTCCCGCAATTATCATCGGAAATTGCTGACAATGAAGCCGCTGTAAAAATAAAAACTTCTCAGGGTGACATCACTGTCAAACTCTTCCCTGAACAAGCTCCTCTTGCAGTCGAAAATTTCTTGACCCATGCAAAAGAAGGATATTATGATGGTATTATCTTCCACCGTGTCATCAATGGTTTTATGATTCAAGGTGGAGATCCAAATGGTGATGGTACGGGTGGTCAGTCTATTTGGGCTGGAAAAGATGATAGTATAGATGCTGGAAATGGTTTTAAAAATGAAATTTCTGCCTTCCTCTACAATATTCGTGGTGCTCTTGCTATGGCTAATGCTGGTGCAGATACGAATGGTAGTCAGTTCTTTATCAACCAAAATACCACAGATGCTTCTAGTCAGTTATCCACTGCAAGCCATCCTGGAAAAATTATCGAAGCCTACAAAAACGGTGGAAATCCAAGTTTAGATGGTAGCTACACAGTCTTTGGGCAAGTCATTGAAGGTATGGATGTCGTTGATAAAATCGCTGCTGTTGAAACCGACAGCAATGATAAACCAACCAGTGATGTTACTATCGAATCTATTGAAATCATTAAAGATTATAGTTTTGAATAACAAAAAAAGAGATTTCCAGGTAATTTAAGCTATCTGGAAAATCTCTTTTTTTTGTATTAAGGAAGTATTAGTCAGTGATTTTTATGAATGGAGCGCCCTCTGTCCGATCAACTGGGTCTGTACTTTGGATGCTCCACAGATACTGGATATTGTACCAGCCATTGTTACTTGGATTGTAAGGATCTAATACATAGGTGTGACCATTTTGATACCCTTTCAACACAATTTCATGACCACCACCAATGACAAATTTACTATTCCCTACAGCAGCTGCCACGAAATAACCTTGTTGGAGAGCAAGCGATAAATCGTTTACTGAATTGAGTGCAGTAGCTTTTAGCCCCCAATGTTGAGCTGCAAGAACTACTCCTCGGCTACTAGTTCCAGCAAAATTACGGTTAAATTCCATTGTGTTATAATGCAGGAAATTCCCTATATCTACAGGTGAAACAGTGGCCCCTTTCAGACTTGAAATAATCATTGCGACAACTGTCGGAACGCAACCTGTTGGACCAAAAGCCCACAATCCATATCGTAAGCCACTCCAACGTGAATCAAGCTGAGAAAAATATGGTGCAACAAAAGAATTTCTAGCAACCTGAACTGTCTGTGTCCCGATTCCCTTCATTTGTCCGTTGACTACTTCGTAAACATGGATATGGTACTTTCCTGTCCCTGAATGATTCTGCGCATTAAAATGACCAATGAAACTTGTGGTGCCCTGACGAATAGCGTCATACCAACGAATATCGTCTTGTCCATTTGTATCAGACCAAATCGCCAAACGGACCTGTCCACTCGTTAAAACTCCTTGTAGATTGATACGGTAATTACCTGTTCCTTGATAAATTGATGTAATCTGAGTTGTCTTGGTTGGTTTTGGTAGATTTGCTTGGGTAGTCCCTGCACCAGATTTCTGTCCATTCTTGGTGATTAGATAGGCATGAGCATGATAGAGACCCCAATCATATCGATGATTCGCCATATCTACTGTTACACGATAAGTTCCGTTGTTCTGTTTAGTTGCATTGTACCAACGAATATCATCTTGTCCGTTTGCATCTGACCAGACAGGAATGGATACTTGTTGAAGTTCTCCTGTGGCTACAATATCTGATACAATCACATCGAATTTCCCAGTATTCTGAACATTGGAAATCGTTACTTTAGCTGAGTTCTGCGTAATAGGAGCTACTTGGAAATTAGGAATCGTTCCAACTCCTATCGTTTCTTTACCATTTTTAGTGGTGATATAAATATGAGCTTGATAAGAACCAGAATTGAACTTATGATCTTGCAAAGATACCGTAACTTGATAGCTTCCGTCTGATTGCTTGGTTGCTGTATACCAACGGAGATCATCCTGTCCATCTTTTTCAGACCAAACAGGAATTTGTATAGATTGGACTGTTGGTGGTACATTGTTGACAACTAGGCGATAACGTGCTGGGCTTAGTTGACTTACTGTTCCTGTTAGACTTGGCTGAGCAAGGGTAAGCTGATGGCTCGTGATGCCACTGACTCTACCTGATACTTTCCAGTAGGCATGAACTTGATAAGCTCCATATCCTTTATGATTTTCATAAGGTACAACAACCGTTCCTGTTGCTGAACTTGCGTACCATTTTATGTCATCTTGACCATTTTTTTCAGACCAAACTGCAAAAAGAACTTGACTTAAATCAGCAGATTCGTTGGCAGTTAGCTGAATAAAAATTCCATTCTCTTGTAGTTGACTAGTCAAAGTACCGGTTAGTTGGTCTGGCTGAGTGGATCCAGAACTGGTGGAACCTGCCCCTCCATCAAGGGCGTAGAAGGCAATCCCCTCTTGCTTCCAGCCTCTGCTTGCTAACTGATTATATTCTGTCACACTCGTTGTATATAGATGACGCTGATTTCCTGCATGATAGAGACGATAGACAGGTACTGATCCGGAAGATTTAAAGGCCACACCTTCTTGTTTCCAACCTCTTTGCGCCAAGCTATCATATTCATTCTTACTTTTGGTGTACAGATGTACTTGTAAGCCTGAATGATAGAGGCGATACACATCTTCTCCATTTTTCGTTGACGTTTGCCAAGCTTGCCCTTCCTGTTTCCAGCCTCTTTGTCCTAGGGCTGTGTATTCGGTAATACTGTTCGTATAGAGATGCGTTCTTAGTCCTGGATGATAGAGACGATAGAGCACTTTCGTCTCTTCCGCAGTAGTTTCCGTCATCGTTTGAGAGCTATCCTGATTACCCGTTCCTGACGAAGTCGTCACCTCTTCTTCTGATGAACTCGTACTGGTCGAAGTTAGGCTTGTAACCGTTGAATCAATGGAATCTATTGTCGAAGAAGAGCTACTTGTATCCTGACCACTAGTGTCCTCTGCACGACTAGAGTCTACTGTTTCCAGCGCTGTCGTTTCTGCTAAAACTGGAAGAGCTGTCCCAGTCAGCAAGAAAAAGAGCGTTACAATAGTCAGACGACGCATTTTTTTCATATAAACCTCCTTAGTATCCTACTTTTTTATCTTACCATAAATTCTATAAAAAAGGAACAGCTTCTTTTGTTAGAAAATGGACAAAAAAAAAAGAAGTTCTACACTTCTTCCAAAAATGCTATTAGCATTCGAGCAGAACGTTCACCTGCTTGAATGATAAATTCATCAAAGGTGATATTGGCGTCTCCCTGAGCCGTATCACTCATAGCGCGGATGACCAAGAAGGGTTTGCCTACATTTACTGCCGCTTGAGCAATAGCTGCTCCTTCCATCTCTACAGCAAGGACTTCTGGGAAATGATTCTTTATCGCTGTAATCTTATCTTTTCCAGCAATAAAACTATCACCTGTCACAATCAAACCTACATGGCTGGTCATTTCCTGCTCCGCCAAAACGGTTGTTAACTGTCTCAATAAGGCTTGATCAGTTGGATAATACAATTCCTGCCCTGCCATTTGCCCATAGGCATAGCCAAAAGCCGTCACATCTACATCATGGTAACTCAAACGATCTGCAACAACCACATCACCTATCGCGATTCCATCAGCTACTGCGCCAGCTGATCCGGTATTAACAATAACATCTACTGCAAAACGGTCTGCTAAGATAGCCACAGACATGGCGGACATGACTTTCCCAATCCCTGACTGGACAAGAACAACTTCATGGTGACCAATTCGCCCACAATAATAAGTCCGCCCCAAAATATCGATTTCAGTTCCACCTTGTAGACTCTCCACTAGAATCTTTAATTCTTGAGGCATAGCAGCAATGATTCCAAATTTCATGACTTCTCCTTAGATAAATAAAACAGCGAGTATAAATAGAATGACCAATATAACGACCCAAAAGAGAATCTTGTTAACTTTTCCTCTGAATTCCTCACGTTTAATAGTTTCAATGCGGCGACTTTTGACAACAGAAGCCTCAACTGGTATTCGCATTGTCTGTCCTTCTCTATATCCAGTATACTCATCGTCGAAATTTGGCTCGAATTCTTCGTTTAAAGATTGTTTGGGACTATAGTAGCCAAAACCTCTATTGTCTTGAAAGTCCTCCAACTTCTGTCCTTTTCTAGCTTTCTCTAAAATTTCGTCTGTCAAAATGGGCTTTCCCATTGCCACTTCCTACTTTCTCATCAATTGTAAATACTGAACAGCCATAATGGTCTTAGCATCGCAAATCTCACCATTTGCAATCAATTCCTGCGCTTCTTCCAAGGTTACTTCGTGCAATTCAATCACCTCATCTTCATCCATAGGACGTGGATTGTCAACCTTGACCAGATTATTCGCCAGATAAAGATAGATGCGCTCATTGCAAAAACCAATTGCAGAGTAAAAATCAGCCAAAAGGGTTAACTTATCACTGGTATAGCCTGTTTCTTCTTCCAATTCTCGAAGGGCTGCTGCTTCCTGACTGGCTTCTTCACCAACTTCCAACTTACCTGCTGGGATTTCATAAATCACACGCTCAATAGCCTTGCGGTATTGACGAACCAAGATTAGCTTGTCTTCTGGTGTAACTGCCAATACACAGACAGCTCCCTTGTGGAAAATTAATTCTCGCTTGCCTGTACCTCCATTTGGCAGAGCTACATCATCAACGACTACATCAAAAATGTGGCCTTTAAAAATTTCTGTCCGCTGAATAGTTTTTTCTTCAAAATTCATATACTTACCTATTTTTGACTTGGATGAAACGGAAAACGTGTTGCATAGCCTTCTTTATTTTCTTGACGACCGCGACCAATTCCTATTGCATCTGTTGGAATATCTTTTGTAATAACAGAGCCTGCGGCTAGTAATGCATTATCTCCAACAACCACCGGTGCGATAATGGTTGAATTTGAACCGATAAAGGCATGGTTTCCAATGGTTGTATTGTATTTGTTTTTTCCATCGTAATTCACTGTAATAGTACCAGCACCGATGTTAACATCAGAACCAATTGTGGCATTACCCAAGTAAGTCAGGTGCCCAGACTTAGTCCGTTCGCCCAAAGTAGACCCCTTAACTTCAACAAAATTTCCGATATGGACTTCTTTCTTGAGATGGCTACCTGGGCGGATATGGGCGTATGGTCCAACTGTCACACCTTCCTCAACAATTGACTCTTCAATATCAGAGTTGCTGATGATGACATCTGCCCCAATCTTAGCATCGCGCACACGAGTTCCATTTGTCAAAACAGTTCGTTCACCGATAACTGTCTGACCTTTCAAGACAACATTGGCTTCAATCACTGCTTCCGCACCGATTACAACATCGATGTCAATATAGGTCGCATCAGGATTGGTAAAGGTCACACCGTTAATCATGTGTTGTTCATTGATGCGTTTTCGCATAACCGCTTCAGCAGTTGCAAGAGCAACACGATCATTAACCCCTAGACTCTCATCAAAGTCTTTGAGAACATAGGCTCCGACCTTCTCACCTGCCTGACGGAAAATGGAGATAACATCCGTTAGATAGTACTCTCCTTGAGCATTATCCGTATTGATGTCCTTGAGCGCCTCAAACAAGCGCTTGTTGTCAAAGAGATAGGTCCCCGTGTTGATTTCCTTGACTTGCTGTTCAAAATCATTGGCATCTTTTTGCTCAACAATCTTTTGCACTTCACCATCTGCATTTCGAATAATCCGACCATAGCCGAATGGATTGTCCGCTTGAGCGGTTAAAATCGTTGCAACATTCTTGTGGCTAATATGGAAATTAATTAGGTTTTTCAGGCTCTCTCCAGTGATTAACGGAGTATCACCAGCAATAACCAAGGTTTGCCCTTCCAATCCTGCAAGGGCTGACTCAGCCATCATAACTGCATGTCCTGTTCCCAACTGCTCTGACTGGAGGGCGAAATCGGACTGTCCCTCTAGGACTGCCTGAACCAATTCTGCTTTGTGACCAACGATGGTCACAGTTTTACTAGGTCCCATTGCATCCACTGCACGTTTAACATGCTCCAGCATGGTAATTCCTGCTACTTTGTGCAAGACCTTTGGCAAGTCTGACTTCATACGGGTCCCTTTGCCCGCTGCTAGGATAATTGCATAGTTATTGCTCATAGTGTTCTCTCTTTTCAATGATATACTCTCATTATAGCAAATTTTAGCCTTTTTTGGAAATTAGCAGAGCAGGAATCAAAGATAGGCAAACAAAAAGGAGCCTACATTCCTAAACTTTGTAACTCCCCCAAACCTAGAGAGGATAAACTAATTCAAATTCTTCGCAGACGACCAGCATATCTTCTGAAAAGGTTAGACCTGCTTCCGCCAGCCAGATAGTGAAAAGCTCTTGATGAACTTGTCGCCAGTGGACTAGACTTTTCTCTTTTACGACAGACAATTCTCCTTCCTGTCGATACTCGCCCTCCTTATAAGCATGATCCGCTGTCACTTGGGAGAAGGGCGTCACATAGACCTTACTGGTCTGGATAATGCAAACAGCCTGACCTTGACCATCAAAAATGATGTCGTAGCCACCTGCTGTTGGGAGTTCTTCTCCCTCTACTGCGTAGAGAGCATGGGCAGAACTAGTTGCGGTCTTCACTCCCCTAGCCACCAAATCAGCAAGCCGATTAGCTTCTGCTCCAAAAGCCCATGCCTCTGGCTCTGGACCAGCTTGGGGATTGATTGCAAAATAGTCCTGCCAGAGTTGTGTTGGGGTCATGATTGTTCCTTTCTAGTGTGCCATTCCTCTCTCGTCAGTAAACTCACTCGTTCCGTTTTTACATTATCAATAAGTGGGAAATACTCATCTTCCAGTAGATATTGATAGACAAAGCCTAATTTTTCTTGGACACGTTGGGATTTGGTGTTATCTACAAACGCACGACACCATATCTGATCTAAATCCAGTTGACTAAAGCCATAGTCTAGTATCGCTTTACAGGCTTCTGGGACCAGACCTTGTCCCCACAGAGTTTGGCCAAGCCAATAACCAATCTCGGCCTCTGAATCAGGCAAATCAAGACCACTCTGTTTGCCAATCATCAGACCGATACTGCCAATCACCTGTCCCGTTTCTTTGAGAACAAGGGCGTAGGTTTCGGGTTGGCTAAGGACTGTCTTGATAATTTCTCGACTTTCTTCCACGCTCTGATGAACAGGCCAACCCGCTGCAGGACCAACTTCATGATGACTGGCCTGAGAAAATAAGTCAGCTGCGTCTGTTTCACTCCAAGGGCGGAGCAAGAGACGATTGGTTTCAAGAATCATAATCTTCCTTCCTACTTCAAACTCCAGCCACCGTCAATGGTGATAATCTGGCCTTGCATGGAAGCCAGTTTGCCATTGGCCAGCATGAAGGTCAGCTCTGCTATTTCGCTGGGCTGGGTCCAGCGTCCGATTGGGGTCTGGTCTGCCACCCAGTCCGCCAGGCCACCAGGCTCAAAGTCCTTCTGGGTCATGCCTGTTTGGACGGCACCAGGAGCAATGCCGAAGACCTGGACCTTGTCCTTGGCATAGTCCAGTGCCAACTGCTTGGTAAAGCCTGCCAAAGCGTGCTTGGAGGCAGTATAGGCCGAGCCTCCTCCACCTGCTAGACTGGAGGCAATGGAGCACATATTGATAATAATGCCCGACTGTCTGTCCACCATTTGCTGCAGATAGGGGCGAGTTAGTCTGGTCACCGCAAAAAAATTAACCGCAAAGATGTGAGCTAATTCATCCTCCTCAATATCCAGATGGGGACGGTAATCGTCTAGAATGCCTGCTGTATTACAGAGGACATCAACTGTCTGGCACCAGGAAAAGACTGGGCTTAAATCGCCAGCCAGGTCCAGCTGTAGAAAGTGGAAATCCCCTGCCAAATCAGGCTTGCTGGCCTGATCAATCCCGTAGACACGCCAGCCATTTTCCAAAAAAATCCGTGCCTGCTCAAGGCCAATGCCGCTAGAAACGCCTGTGATGAGGATTGTCTTAGTCATGAACTTCTACCCAGTCGGTCGCAAGGACATCACATGGGGTCGGACTCCACATGGAGAAGCCCTCGCCCTCGCCGGTCACGTTGATGAGGAAATAAGGCGTCGCCTCTAGCTTTTGCCCGTGTACCTCAATGGTATCAAAGAGCTGGACGTAGTTCTCCGCCCCTCCCCAGCCTGTGCGAACATATTTTTTCTTGGCCTTCAAGCCTGGTAAAATCTCTTCAAATGTCATGGTTTGCTCCTTTGTTTTTCTTTATTATACCAAAAAATCAGACCACTCAACAGAGCAGTCTGACGGTATTTCTAACTGATTACTTCTTTTTTCAAAATGAAAAATGTACCTACAAGCGTAGAAATAAGGGCAAGAAACATGAAAATTAAGGGCAACCAGCCTGTCCAGTCCTGCGGTCCGTAACCAAACTGAGCCGCAATGACCTGACTAAAACCACTAATAACAACTAAAACATAGGCTGGAATAAGCGTATCAACCAAGGCTGACTTACTGCGGTAGTAAAATAGACCCACAGCAATCCCTAGTATCACTAATAGACTGGACCACAAGGGCATGGACATTCCTTCGAAAAACTGACGACTAATCCAAAAACGCAAGGCAATCAACCCAACAAAGCTGACGCCCCATGTCCCCATCATCAGATAGGACTTGATTTTTGACGATTCATAGACTAGATTCTTTAGGATGAAAAAGGCAGAGCTGGGTAGAATGAGTGCAATGAGCAAATCACAAAGCAAGCCTCGCCATTCTACCACCATAGCACCGGTCACCCCAAATACACCTAAGAAAAACCAGCTCATATATACCAAGGAAATCAATCCTGTTAATCGCAATCCATAATACCACCGGATTGGCGGCAAGTCTGACAAGAGTTCATCTGCCATTTGCTTGCTATCTTTTCCTAAAAATTCCTCAGCGGATTGACCGTCTGCTTGGGCGTCCAAGACATCTTGGTAAATAGAGAGCAATAGTTCTGTCGCCATTTCCTCCTGCTCATGAAAGGCAGATGCCAATATCATGTAGCCATGAAGTTTACGCATATAGGCCTTGTTCTCCTTGGTCAATTTCCCTTGCAGGTCACTAATGGCATTCAAATTTTCCTGTTGTTTGTTCATTCTACTTCTCCTTTTTCACTAACAAGAACGCAGTACCAATCCAAAAGGTCATAGAGGGAAGAATAATCAAGATGAGATTCATCCAGACAGGGACGGTCATATTCATATTTATTACACCACCAACAATCATAAAGAGGTAGCTTGGTAAAAAGACATAGCGGACTAACTTTTCCTTTTGGAAAAATAGCAGAGCAAAACCGATTAAGGTAAGTGGCACTAGCAGCCCCCATCCAGTCAGAACTAGGTCAGGTTCCTTTGGGATGACCCAAAAACGAACTCCTGTGACTAGGAGAAAAAAGAGGGGAACTAGGAAGTAACTAGCCCATATCTTAACCTTGCTAGTCTGGTAAATAAGACCACGAATAATGAGGAAAATTCCAGCTGGGAGGAGAAGGCTGAGAACCATGTTACAAATGACGGATAGCCAGTTGAGTGAAATCGTTCCTGTCCCTGCAAATTCCATCATCCACTGACTACCGAGATAGATGACGAGCATGAAACCGCTCAATCTTGCGACTTCTGAGAAGGCGATTGGAGGAAGGTAGCTGAGTAGCTCATCTGCCATCTGCTTGCTATCTTTACCCAGATATTCTTCGGCATAAAGACCGTCTTGCTGGGCATCTAGCACATCTTGGTAAATAGACAAGAGCTGAGCAGTCACCGCTTCTTCCTTTCTATGAAAGATAGAGGTAATCATCATATAGCCATTGATACGGGCCATGTATTCCTTATTTTCCTTGGTCAACTGCTTTTCAATTTTTTCAATCCGCTTGCGGTATTCCATAAGTTTGCTCATTCTAATCTCCTTTCAAACGGTCAACCTTATCAACCAATTCTGTCCATTGTGTCCAAAAATCTTCTAAATAGCTGTGTCCCTGGTCTGTCAGATAAAAATACTTCCTGTCAGGTCCATCTGGTGAGGGCTTGTTTTGGCTAACAATCAAGTTGTTTTTTTCCAGTTTTTGTAAGAGAGGATAAACAGTTCCACCGACCATGTTTTCAAATCCCTGCTTCCTCAGTTCTTGGACCAACTCATAGCCATAGATTTCTTTTTGGCTGATAATCTGTAAAACACAGCCATCTAGAACACCTTTCAGCATCTGTGTTTCTTTCATACATTCTCCTCATCTTCATTAAATAATCCAAACAGCAAGCCAGATACCAACATGACAAGAGAGTTCAAAGCCCAGCCTGTAATAATGGCCGTCACTATCGTAATCCCAGCAATTTCCCATTCTTCTCTTATTTTTTTATCCAATTTCATTTTACCACTCCCATCTAGTTTGTAATACATACTAGATAAGTAAAAATAAAAGTGATCCTCTTTGTCATTTCTCACTAGTTTGTTTTACCTATTAACTTTGTATCCATAGTATAACACAACCCGACTAGTTTGTAAAACAAATTAGTGAAAATTTGTAAAAAACCCAATTTGTAAAATTAAGCTAGACAGAAAAAGCCATCTATGTTAGGCTCAGATAAACTACCACATTTGTCTGAAAGGAACTAACATAAATGACCTATACCCATCTTACCACAAATGAGCTCGTAATGATAGAGGCATACTACCAAGAAGGCGTAAAAATTGTAGATATTATGACATCTCTGGGGAGGTCAAAGCAGACTATCTATAATGTTATCAACTTTCTCAAAGACGGCCATTCCGCCTATGACTACTACGAACGCTATATAGCCAATAAGAAACGCTGTGGTCGGAGGAAAACAAGTCTTTCGCAAGCAGAAAAAGACATTATTCAAACTCATTTGGATTTAGATTGGAGCCTTGATGTCATCAAAGGATCTTATTCGGATAACATTTCTTGCTCTATGAGAACTCTCTATCGACTGGCTGACCGTGGTATTTTCAAGAAAGAGGATTTCCCCTGGAAAGGGAAGAGAAAGCCAAATGGTCATAGTGAAAAACGAGGAAAACAAACGTTTCGCAGAGATTTACGTGAAAGGGCTGAACTCTATCCTGATTTTAATGCAGAATTTGGACACTTGGAAGGAGATACCATTGTTGGGGAAAAGCACAAAAGTGCGGTTATTACCTTGGTAGAACGCCTTTCAAAATCCATCATCACACTGAAAACCAAGGGACGAAAAGCAAGTGATATTGAGGCTGCCATCAATCAATGGCTGTCTCAACTTCCTAAACATCTCTTTAAGTCGATAACCTTTGATTGTGGGAAAGAGTTTTCTAATTGGAAGTCTATTTCGAATGCACATGACATTGATATTTTCTTTGCTGATCCAGGTTGCCCTGGGCAGCGAGGTCTAAATGAACACTCGAACGGTTTGTTAAGACGACACGGACTTCCGAAACAGATGGATTTTACTGATATTTCTCAGCAGTTTTTATCAGCTATAGCTGATAAAAGAAATAGAATCCCTAGAAAGTCTTTGAATTATCAAACACCTTACCAAGTTTTTCTGAGTTATATAAAAAGTCTAACTTAATTTGACAATTTAAAAAATTAAAAACTTGGGTTGCCCCAAGTTTTCATCCTATAAAATTCTAAATCGCATCACGACCGCGTTCACCTGTGCGGATGCGAATGACATCTTCTATTGGTTGAATGAAAATTTTTCCGTCACCAACTTCTCCTGTGCGTACTGCAGAAGTAATCAAGTCAACTACTGCATCTACCGCAGCATCTTCCACAACTATTTCAATCTTTACTTTGGCAAGCATGGTCGGTGTCACCTTATGACCACGAACAATTTCAGCGAATCCCTTCTGATTCCCGAATCCTAAAACTTGTGAAATGGTCATTCCCTTGGCAATTCCAGCACCTGTCAAAGCAATCTTTAAATCTTCTAATTTTTCTGTACGAATAATAGCTTCTACTTTTTTCATGATATTCCCTTTCTTATGAATCTAAGCCCATAAATGTTGGGTAGGCTGTTTCCCCATGTTCCGTATCATCCAATCCGATGGCTTCTTCTTTATCTGATACACGAAGTGGCATAAAGTAAGCAATCCCTTTGATAAGAACAAAGGACATACCAGCAGACCAAGCAATGGTAAATACTATAGCAGCAAGAGTTACCAAGAACAAACGGGGATTCCCATAAATCAGGCCAATATTCTCTGGGTCGAGAGCTAATTCTGGAGTAGTGAAAATTCCTGTTACAATTCCACCAAAAATCCCGCCAACACCATGACAACCAAATGCATCTAAAGCATCATCATAACCAAGCTTATGTTTGACAATCGCAATAGCATAGAAACAAACCGGACTAACCAATAGACCAATAATAACCGCACTCCATGTTGATACAAAACCAGCTCCTGGTGTGATGGCAACTAATCCAGCCACTAAGCCTGTTGAAGCACCGACAAGGGAAGGTTTCCCATTTTCTTTGTATTCAATCAACATCCATGAAAACATAGCCGCTGCAGCGGATAAATGCGTTGTGAGTAAGGCATGAACAGCCAAACCATCTGCTGCCAAGGCAGAGCCAGCATTGAAACCGAACCAACCAAACCAAAGTAATCCTGCTCCCAAAAGGACAAAGGGAACGTTATGAGGACGATATTCCAAACGGTTAAAGTCCCGGCGTTTTCCAACTACCAAAGCCAATACCAATCCGCTTACCCCTGATGTAATATGAACTACATCACCACCAGCAAAATCAATCGTTCCCCATTGGGCAAGCAAGCCCTCGTCCCAAACCATATGAGCAAATGGATAGTAAACTAAAAGCAGCCATCCAACGATAAAGAACAAAAGTGGTTTAAATCGCATACGACCTGCAACCGATCCAGTCAAAATCCCAACTGTAATGATAGAAAACATCATCTGAAATACTGCAAACAGAGAATCTGGAATGGACAGGCCACGTGTGCTTACTGAATCACTCACCCCACTAAAAAAAGCATGTCCAAAATCACCAATGAGACTTCCATCTCCTGAAAAAGACAAAGAGTAACCAACTGTGAACCACATCAAACTTGCAATGGCCAGTGAAACGACTGACATCATCATGGTCGAGATAACATTCTTCCGTCTTTCCAAACCACCGTAAAAGAAAGCAAGTGCAGGGGTCATTAGCAACACCAATCCTGTACAAACGATGATAAAGGCAATACTAGATCCTTCAATTTTCATAAGCACAACTCCTTTTCTGACCATAGTCAGTTGGTCTTTTTTCTCACTCTACTAACTCTATATAGCTGGAAATCAGCAAGAATAAAAAGAAATCAACCAACTATGGAATGAACTTTTTGTTATGCTACATACAATAACACTATCTACTCATTCTGTAAATATTAAATTGACAGAAAATTCTAAACTTATTCCACGATATGTCAGAAGTGACAAAAAACTTGGGTTGCCCCAAGTTTAGGAAATTATCTGTTTGTAAGACCGTGTGGTGATGGCATAGACCACTAGGTAGAGGAGGAGATAGCCACCACAGATGCCTGCAGTCACCTGCAACATAAGTCCTGCATTAACCACACCGATAGACAACAAGATTGACGAGAGCATCTTGTAGGCAAAGGCTAGATGAACAAAGGCAAGTAGGATAGGTAGGAAAAAGACGGTCAGCAATTGCTTGCGGATGGACTGTCTGGTCTGATCCTCATCCAAACCGACCTTGGTCATAATGACGAAGCGATCTCTGTCTTCATAGCCTTCTGAAATCTGTTTGAAGTAAATCACCAGCACCACCGCCATCAAAAAGATGAGTGATAGCAAGAGGCCGATGAAGAAAAGTGAACCTGCAAAACTGAAGAAACCACGCATCGCATAGGCACGATAGGCGAGACTGATGGCGTTGGTTCCATCAGGCAAAATATTGGAAGACCACAATTCGCTTTCAAAAGTACCAGATAAGAAAGTCTCTTGGCTACTTACTTGTTCTTCTTCTGATAGACTGCTTTCAAAGCCCATATAATAGCGATTCTCAGCTTGATTTTCAAAAACAGCCAAGTCTTGAACAACAATGACCATATACTGGCTGAAAAGGAAGGAACTATGGTCTGGTAGATGTCCTAAAGTCACATTCTTGGGCAAGACTTGGACAACTTCCATCTCCTTTTCACCAAAGGTGAGGGTTTGACCAGCTTGATACTGGACTCCCTTACTATAAATGGCCACTTGGTCAGATGCCAACTGGAGTTTTTCTCCCGTCATCTTTTCATAGCTGGCTTGATTAAGGAAAAAACCGTTCCCCAATCGGTCAGAGAAATCCATACCAGCAGCTTCTTCATCCGTCAAAAATCTTACTTGCTGATTTGTCACCTCAGTAAAATAGGCTTGCTGGTAAGGATAGCCCACCTTACTTTCAATAGGAATATCCTTCTCTTCTAAGATAGCATCCGCCCACTCCTCCCACTTCTCCGTTTGAGCTTTTGAAGTGGTTGGTTGCATTCCAACATCAATCGAATAATCATTTGGATTTTGATTGGCAATATAATCTTTGCCACCGATGTATATATTAAGTCCTCCAACCATGGTCACCAAGAACATACTGGAGAGGATGGTAATGGTCGCAAGACCCAGAGCATTTTTCCGCATACGGAAAATCAAGTTGGATACAGAAATAAAATTCTCAGGCTTGTAGTAATAGGTCTGACGCTGTTTTAGCCAGTTTAAGAGACTGATAACACCTGCGTGGAAGAGCAGGTAGGTCCCAAATATAACCAGAAGAGTCGCTCCAAAGAAACTTGGAATAGCTTTCAGCGGACTGGTCACCAGTTGGGCAATGGCGTAGCCTGCCCCCAATAGGATAAGGGCTAAGAGGGTTTGTAGCCAGAGGAAGCCTGATTTCTTATCCCCTCTCTTCTTACCTTGAACCAGTTTGAGAGAGTCGGTCAAGCCCAATTTCCCAATATTAAAGAGGCTGACCAAGGCAAAAATCCCAAAGAGATAGATGACTACAGTTACCAGACTTTTCAACTGGAAAGTTGAAGCTAGAACAACAGGCATCTGCATGGCCTTGAGCAAAAGGGCATAGAAGAGTTTATCTAGAGCCAAGCCCAGCAACAAGCCTGTCAAAATACTACTGGCTGCAAAAACTAGATTTTCTAGAAAAGTCATCAGGAGGAGGTGTTTTTTCTCCAAGCCTAGAATACTATAGACACCGAACTCTTTTGACCGTTGCTTCATGACAAAGCTATTGGCATAGAGAATCATAATAGCGACCGCCAACATGACCACAATCATACCGAAGCCCAAAACCATATTTATTCCGTCAGCACCTCTTATCTTGCTCAAATCTGGATGAAAAGTCAAAGAAGTAAAAATATAGGCTATAGCTGTTGAAACAGTGGTCATTAAGGCATAGGGAAAATAGAGCCTACGGTTCTTTTTGAGATTGGTCAGAGCCAATCGAAAGGTTAGTCCAAACATATTACTCACCTCGATTCGCCATGACTGTCAAGGTATCTGAAATCAACTGATACATTTCCTGACTAGTTCGCTCACCACGATAGATTTGATTGTAGAGGATACCATCCTTGATAAAGAGGACCCGTTTGGCGCGACTGGCTGCTGCTGTCGAGTGGGTCACCATCAGAATGGTTTGCCCCTGTTGGTTAATCTGCTCAAAAACATCCAGCAAGGTGGCAGAAGATTTGGAATCTAATGCCCCTGTCGGCTCATCTGCCAAGAGAATCTCTGGTCGAGTGATGATGGCACGCGCCACCGCAACCCGTTGCTGCTGACCACCGGAAATCTCGTAAGTCATCTTGTCTTGCAAGGTCGCAATTCCCAAACTGTTGAGGGTATGAATCAAACGCGTATTCATCTCATCGACAGGAAAGCGAGACAGGACTAGAGGCAAGAGTACATTATCCTTGACAGAGAGGGTATCCAAGAGATTGAAATCCTGAAAAACAAAACCTAGTTTCTCACGGCGAAAGGCTGCAGCTTCCTTGCTCTTGATAGACTGAGTGTCCAAACCATTCAGTAAGACCTTACCCTGTGTTGGCTTATCAAGGGTTGCCAAAATATTGAGCAAGGTGGATTTTCCAGAACCAGATTCCCCCATGATGGCGACATATTCACCCTTTTCCACCGTAAAATGAATATCCTTTAAAGCCTCAACCTGACCAGCCTTAAAGCGAGAACTGTATATCTTTTGAACGTGTTGAACATCTAAAACTGACATAACGTGACTCCTTTTCTTTTTCTACCTTCATTCTATACGGTTCCAAGATAAACTACCATCGCTTTAGCTTTCATTTGAGTGACAATTTTGTAAGATTAGTCTAGAGCAAGCTCAATCTCCTTGATACCGATTCGCACTTCTGTTCCTTGACCAATTTTTGATGTTAGTTTTAGGGAATAGCCCAGCTCCGCAGCAATTTTTCTTGAGAGATAAAGCCCTAATCCCGAAGATTGCTGAGTTCTGCGACCATTGAAACCTGAGAAACCACGCTCAAAGACCCGCTCCAAGTCACTCTCCGCAATTCCAATTCCCGTATCACGAATGACCAAATCATCTCCGTCCAGACAAATCGAAATACTTCCCGCCTGACAATACTTGAGGGCATTGGATAAAATTTGTTCAATCAACAGGCCCAGCCAACGCCTGTCTGTCTTAACAAGCCTATCCAACTGCCCCAAGTCCAAGCTGGTATTGGCCTGGATGAAAAATAGGGAATATTTCTTGACCAGACTTCTGACCAACTCTTCCAAATTGACGGCTTCGATAACCAAATCGTCATGAAAGGACTGTAAACGGAGATAGTTCAAGACAAAGCCAGTGTATTGCTCAATCTTGAAGAGTTCTGCTTCTAGCTGATGACGAACTGGACTACTATCTACTTCCTTAACCAAGAGCTGACTGGCTGCAATCGGCGTTTTCATCTGGTGGGCCCAGAGGGTGTAGTAGTCATCTAATTCTGTCTGTTCCTGTCGCTGTTTTTCCAGCAGGAGCTTGTTTTGGACTTCTAGTCGCTCCACTTTTTCCTGCAACAAACGCTCGCTGGCTGTCCCAGTAGCTACTTTTTGACCACGCCAGATTTTTCCAAAGCGGGAAAATTCCCTGAAAAAATCCCAGAGGAGGGCGAGAATCCAGCAGATAGTGAGCAGGGTGAGGGCGTAGAAAACCAGGTTCCTTTCGATGTCAAAGAGCCCACTATAAGCCAGAATGGTCGTGGCAAAAAGACAGTAGCTGACCAGAAATAGCCAACGATGACGGAGCCAAGAAGTTAGAAAATCAGGCAACATTTCCTTATTCATGTGTCCACACCAGGCCGTAGCCTACTCCTTTCTTGGTCATGATTAAGTCAGGCAGGCCCAGCTCTGCCAATTTTTTACGCAGGCGAGCGATGTTAACCGACAAAGTATTGTCATCCACAAAAATATCACTATTCCAGAGCTCGCGCATCAATTCCTCACGGCTAACCACTTCCTTGCCATGCTCAAACAGAACTCGTAAAATCTGAAATTCATTTCGTGTCAACTCTTCCATAGCCTTTCCATAAGAAACCTGCATGGTCTTCATGTCCAAGGAAACTTCCTCAAACCAGAGTAAACTTTGCTCTCCTACAAAATCATAGGTTCTACGCAAAAGTCCCTGTATCTTGGCTAAAAGAACCGTCATTTCAAAGGGCTTGGTCACATAATCATCTGCTCCCATATTGATAGCCATGACAATATCCATAGGCTGATCGTGCGAGGATAGGAACATAATGGGCACACGAGAGGTCTTACGAATTTCCTGACACCAGTAATAGCCATTGAAAAAAGGCAGACCAATATCCAATAAAATCAAGTGAGGCTGAAAGGTTTCTATCTGTTCCAAAATGGTTTGAAAGTCCTTGACTTCTTCCACCTGATAACCCCAGTTTATCAAATTTTTGGTAACCAAATGGCTAATGGTTTTATCATCTTCAACTACTAAGATCTTCTGCATAGCTCTCTCCTTATTTACTATACTATATATTATAGACTATAAATCAGTAAATAGGGAAAATTTTCTAAATAGCTGCCCAAATTTGTCATTCCTCACATATTTCGTTATACTAGATAAAAAAGGAAAGGATTGCTATGCCGAATTTATTAACCTACATTGAAGAAAGTCAATACGACACTTTCTATGACCAACCAATCAACAAACTGGATATTTTGGCTCTGACTGAGCTATCTTATCTTCCCTTTGATAATTTAGTGCCGTATACATTTACTGAAACTGGTATCCGCTTGGATTATCTAGCCAAGGTATTCGAGGAGACCTACCAAAATAACTTTCCTCCTTTTTCCATGGTGACCAAAAGCCGACTTACCTTACTATCTCTTCTTGCAAAATCAAACCGATTCAAACATCTTAAAGCATTTGGCTTTGTAGATGATTATCAACTGGACCAAGAAAAACAATTTTCTGCCATCAGTTACCGCATGGACAGACAGACCATCTTAACTTGCTTTAGAGGAACTGATGATACCATTATCGGTTGGAAGGAAGATTTCCACATGACCTACATGGATGAAATCCCTGCCCAACGTTCGGCAAGCGGTTACTTGGAAAAGTTAATGTCTAGTCAAAACGGAAATTTTTATATTGCTGGACATTCTAAAGGCGGAAACCTAGCTCTTTATTCAGCTTGTCAACAAACTTCTAACTTACAAGAGCGTATTTTAGCTGTTTATCCATTTGATGCTCCCGGACTCCATAAGAAACACTTAGAAGCACCCGGCTATCAAGCTATCAAAGACCGCATCCATCCTGTCATTCCACAAAGTTCCATCGTCGGTATGATGTTGGAAACACCAGAAAATGCTCAAATTGTTCAAAGCAACACTATTGGACTTCTACAACATATTAGCTTTTCTTGGGAAGTTGAAGGAAATGATTTTAAACCAGCCCCTGCTCTAACAAGTGATAGCCTACAAACTGACCAAACCTTTAAAACTTGGACAGCTAGTTTGACGGATGAAGAACTACGGAATTTCTTTGATCTCTTCTTCGGTATCTTCATCAAAGCTGGAATCGAGCGTTTTAGCGACATAACGGTCAATCCCCTCCAAAAATTACAAGAAATTGATCGACTACTCAAGGAACTTTCTCCTGAAGAAGCTGAGATGATGGACAAACTGATTCGACTACTGTTTGATACCCGTTATCAAATTTGGAGAGATAATTTGGGAAATCTGCTTCCAAATCCAGAAATTTCTCTACCCGATTGGCGAAAATTATTCCAAATTGACAAGCCTGAAAAAAACGAAAACTAGTTCAGCAACTGAACTAGTTTTCTTTATCGAATCTTCTTAAAAATTGGGATAATTTTTCCAATCCTTTGATTAGTGTTTCTTGCTCACAAGCAAATCCTAGACGGACATAGCCCTCACGATCGAAGCGATTGCCAGGTACCAGCAGAACACCATGTTCCTGTAGGAGTTGCAAACAAAATTCTTCCATGGACGTAGCCACATCAATTTTCACAAAAGAAGTTGATACAAGTGCTGGGCGAATATAGGAAACCAAAGGCTCCTCTTCCATCCATCGGTCCAAAATAGCTAGATTTTCTTCTACAATTTGTTTATTACGCTTTAAAATCTCTTGGCGATGAGCTAGTGCCAACTGGGCAACCATATCATCAACCCCCCCCGCACAAATCATAGTATAGTCCCGATAATCTCTTAGAATATCCGTCACTTCCAGATTTGCTGCTACCCATCCAACGCGAATTCCTGGTAGGGAATAGGTCTTGGAAAGGCTATTAACTGCAATTCCTCTGTCATACACTTCAATAATGGAGGGAATATCCTGCTCAGAGAAGGAACGATAGACTTCATCCGATAAAATGTAAGCACCAACTTCTCCAGCAATTTTTGCCAACTCTTCCAAGTAAGCCCTATCCATGACAGCACCAGTTGGATTGTTGGCATTGTTGATACAGATCATCTTGGTATTGGGGCGAATGAGCTGACGCAGTTTTTCCAAGTCTGGCAACCAACCATTTTCCTCCTCAATCTGCCACAAATCCACTTCTGCTCCCAAAGATTTTGGAATATCATAGAGCTGCTGGTAGGTCGGATAAAGAGAAATGACATGGTCCTCCGGTTCAATTAAACCATATATAACAAGCAGATTAGCCCCTGTTGCTCCGTTTGTTTGAAGAATTTGTTCTGGAGCCACATTTTCATAGAGCTGACTGACTGATTCTTTGAATGCAGGCGAGCCTTCTATCCAACCATAGTTTAATTTGGTGCTCTGCAATTTCTTATAAAAGTCCTCAGGATTGGTGTCCGATAGGACAAACAATTCATCCAAGGTCAAGGCAGAAATGGACACTCCCGCAATATCATAAATTGCGTCGTTTTCATGGACATTCAGCCATTCCTCGACGCCAAAACGTGGTAATTTCATATTTATTCCAACTTCAATTTATACTAGTTTCTATTGTACCATATTCTCATAAAATCGTATAAATATACAGCAAAACGTTTAATATTCGAGAACTATTTCTCCACATAAGGTGTAATATAAATTTGTCCATCAAAATATTCTGCTAAAAAGACATCTTGTAATTGATGACCTTTTTGTTCCAATTGCTCCAGCAGCCACTCCTGATTTTTGCCAGTTAAATCCAACACATCCTCATTAATATGAGCATTGCTAATAAGTGGAAACTTGGGATTTTGGGAGTGTTTGTCCAAAATCGTCAAGCTACCATTTGGCTCCATAATAGCACTTTTAATGTCTCTGGTTGACTGCAAACCAGCCATACGAATATGCAGCATGAGCTGGTCGGCTGATAGGCCGACACGGATACAGTTTTCTACATTGACCTGACCATTCTTCACCAGAACGACAGGATTACCAACTACCAAAGATTTAACCCACTTTTGATTCACCAATAATTTCACAACGATGACAACCAAGGACCAAATTAAAAGAACGATGACAAAGGTCAACAAAGAAATCGAGCTATTGTAGATGACTCCTCCAATGATCCCACCAAGAACATAGTTTTGAATTTGATTGAGCGGTGTATTTGCAGAAAACTCATACTTTCCTAAAATATTAATTTGTAAAATCATCACAAAGATTCCGATAATAAATTTACAGGCAACTAATATGTACATATCCATCTTCTACTTCTCCCCATTGATATAAACATTATGATCAATAACGTGTGTCCGAACCAGAGTATAGGAATTATTGTCACTGTTGAGGTGGACAGTGTAATTTTCCTCATTATAACGCACAATGATTCCATCTTTCAGCGTTGTTGAATTAACATAAACCTCTTTCTCTGACACTTGATTGTCAATGGCGACACTCTTAATAAACTGTGTCAACACTTGAGATTGTGTGAAATCTTGGTTATTTTGCATATAATCTTCAATTTGAATCCCCAAGACAATCAACATCAAAATCACCATACCAATACTAATATCCCGCAAGCGAGTGTTAATCCGGTTTCTCATATAGTACAGACCTGTCGCAGTAGCAACAATCAGTACACCTATTAACAGAATCGAACGCAAGACTAAATTAAACGATTGATTCTGGATAATGTAATCTAAATCATAAAAGTTCATGCAACTAATTGTCCTTTCCAAACAGATTTTCCCATTATAACATACTTTTTCAGGAAGGAAAAGCAGGCTTCTATACACAAAAAAACAGACAATCTCAACCAAGACTGCCTGCTCCTCATTTCCACTTAAAATTTCCCTAAATTCGTCAAGTCTTTTTTCTCTCTGGCATGACTTCTTTGTTGTCCCAATGTTCAACAATTTTCCCATCTTTGAGGCAGTAAATGTCAAAGTGGGCATAGTCCTGACCTGCAATCCAAACTTTCGAATAGGCCACGACATACTCCCCTTGTCCCATGACTTTAAAGACAAAATCATAGGTAACGTGATTCTCCACCAGATAGTCCTTACACCACTTTCTAGCTGAACAAACAGAAAAAGGCTGGAACTCCTTCAGAAAAGTTAGAGAAGAAATCTAACAATTAGAGTATCGTCTAGTTTTAGCCCTTTCTGTTTTTTCACATAATTTCACCAAATAATTGATTTTCCTTTTGTTCCAAAAATGTTTGGTAGTTCTCAATCTTGTAATCCAATCTCTCCAGAGCCTGTTCTATTTCTGACAAACGAGACCGCAGGATAGCCTGTTCCTCTTTTAATAAATCAATACGAGCTTCAACTGTGCTATTTCCCTCCTGCACCAAGCCCATGTACTCTATCAAACGATCGATAGACATACCAGCACTTCTAAAGCAACGAACAAATTCTAAAATGGCTACGTCGTTTTCTGAAAAGACCCGTACTCCACCCGATTTACGAGCAATTTTTGGAATAAGCCCTATCCGCTCATAGTAGCGAATGGTGTCTGCCGACAAACCGGTCGCTTGACTGACTTCTGCTATGTTCATCATTTACTCCTTTCGCAAAATCTACCATCTATTATATACCTTGAAGTCAACTCTAAGTCAAGTAATAACAAAAAATCTGAGCCTCCTCAGATTTTCCATTCTATAAATACTCACCCTTGACAACAAAGAAAGTGCCACGGATTTCACCTGCTAGTTTGGAGCGTTGGCGGGCAAACTTGAATTTCCCTTCAAATTCTTTGGGAATCTCAATCCCGTTTGACAATTTGAAACCGACCGCTCGTTTGCCACCTTCTTCTAGTGTATAGAGGACATTGACAGCTAGGCCATTGTCATAAAAAACAAAAGACCAGAGGATGCCGTCCACTTCAAACTGGGTTACATTGAGGGGAGTATAAGGAAATACCATGTCCCGCTCTGCCAAGACCTTCTCGATGAAGGGCAGGATTTCAGGCTTTTCTTCTGGGGTATAGACCACATACTCCTGCTTGTATTTGTTCCAGAAATAGCGAGCCTCGTTGGCACGCAAACCTGCTAAAACATCTGAAACTGGACTTGCTTCCAAACCCGTTGTTTCTACTTCTTTGAAATTAACTATGTAGGACATGAGTTCTCCTTTAGTGAAAAAAGCACCCGAAGGTGCTAGGTAATGTTTTTCATACCAAGTCACCCCCATCTACCTTAGGGTGACTAGTAAAATGATTAAGCGTTGAATGCCTCAGTCAATTGTGGCACCACTTGTTTCTTACGTGAAACAGCACCAGGAAGGAAGGCATGGTTGTCTTCCAACTTGAAGTTGAAAGCTGCTTCTACCTTGTCCATGTTGCTACCAAGTGCGAGAATTTCAGAGTTTGAGTTGACGATGTCTGTAATCATCAAGACAAAGTCAGAATAGCCATTTGCTGCTGATGCCGCTGTCATGGCAGCTTCGATTTCTGCTTGACGTTCCAAAACTTCTGCGATGTCTACTGTGTTGACCTGTGCTACACGGACATCATTGCCATTCAAACCAAACGTTTTTGCGTCGATGTCAATCAATTCTGCTGCTGACTTGCTAGCAAGGTTGGTACCAGCTTTCAAGAGTGCCAAGCCATATTCTTCCAAGTTCACACCAGCAATTTCAGCCAATTCCGCCGCTACTTGTGGGTCACTTGCGTGCGTTGTTGGAGATTTGAGCAAGAGTGTATCTGAAATCAAACCTGACAAGAGAAGTCCAGCTACTTCTTTTGGAGGTGTTACTCCGTTTTCTTTAAAGGCACGGTAAACGATTGATGATGCTGAACCTACTGGCTCCAAACGCATGTACAATGGATTTGCCGTTTCAAAGTTTGCGACACGGTGGTGGTCAATAACTGCTGCCACTTCAACATCCTTGATGTCTGCGATAGATTGTTGGAATTCGTTGTGGTCTGTCAAGATGACTTGGCTAACGCCTTCTGCCTTAGCTGATTCAACCACGCGTGGTACAGTTACACCAAAGTAGTTCAAAGCAAAAGCTGTTTCTTCATTTGGTGTTCCAAGAGCAACTGCTTCCGCATCGCGACCAAATACTTCACGCTCCAAGTGAGCCCAACCATAAGATGAAGCAATGGCATCTGTATCAGGATTTTGGTGACCAAAAACTAAAAATTTAGACATGTCTACAACCTCATTTTTCTAATAATCCTCTACATTTTACCATAAATAGCAGGACTTGTGAACTGGGGAAGTTCTAGTCAGAGTATTCTTATCTCTTTTTGAACCGCTATTGCTTTTCTTAGACATAATCAACTTGTTAACGTTAGGGAAGAATCAATTTCCTCAATTTATTTTTTCTTCCTATATCCCCACATATTCTATAAATTTCATAAAGGCCGCCTGTCCTTCATCTGTCCGTTTGTACACTCCTGCATCTTCCAAGACACGAGCAAAAATCTGACCAACTGATTCACGAACAACTTGCCCGACCTCTTCCTCTGTCACATCTGGATGAGCCGTTTTCAGACTTTCCGCCCATGTCTGATGATAGGCGGCTACTTGACTAGCTTGACCAAGTAAGAATTTCTCTACTTCAGCCAGCTCTGCCTTCAATCGCGGTGGCAAGATGGCCAAGCCCATGACCTCAATCAAGCCAATATTTTCTTTCTTGATATGCTGGACATCTGGATGGGGGTGGTAGATACCGTCTGGAAATTCTTCCGAAGTTTGATTGTCGCGGAGAACCAAATCAAGCTCATACAAATCCCCTCGTTTCCGAGCAATCGGTGTGATGGTATGATGAGGAGTCCCATCCGTCTCAGCCTTAATCTGAACGGCATCATCTGAGTAGCTCCGCCATTTTTCCAAAATCTTAGTTGCTAGACTTAGAAGGGCTGTCTTATCATCAGAAGTCAAGCGAATGACTGACATAGGCCATTTGACAATACCTGCCGATACGGACTCAAAGCCTGCAAACACCAAGTTTTTCTCGATTGGTGCCTTTTCCATGGCAAAACTGTGTCGCCCACCTTGATAGTGGTTGTGGGTCAAGATGGAACCACCCGAGATTGGTAAGTCAGAGTTGGAGCCGACAAAATAGCCTGGTAACAAATCCAACAAGTCCAAGAGTTGTTCAAAAGTCTGAGAACTAATGACCATTGGCACATGTTCTTGGTTCAAGAAAATAGCGTGTTCATTATAATAGGCATAAGGCGAATACTGGAAGCCCCACTGTTCCTGTCCCAAATCCATACGAATAATGCGATGGTTGGCGCGCGCTGGATGATTAATGCGTCCTTGATACCCTTCATTTTCCATGCAGAGCAGACACTTAGGATAGTTGGAAGCTTCCGCCAAGCGAGCCGCAGCAATAGCTTTGGGGTCCTTTTCAGGTTTGGAAAGATTAATAGTAATTTCCAAATTTCCATACTCTGTCTGGACTTGATAGTAGATATTTTTCGCAACAGCTGCAACCTTAATATAATCATTGCGTTTGCTTAAATCATAAAAGTCCTTTATAGCTCGTTCTGGACTATCTTGATAGGTTTGCCAAAAATCACGATTGACCTGACTAGGACTCGGTGTAATTAAGTCCATTAAACAAGCTCCTACTATGTCTTGCTCTTCCAAGAGTTCTCCCAAAAAACCAGATCGAACTCCTTGAGCCAATAGTTCATCTTTCAGTTCAATCAAGTCTTCAAGTTCTGTTTGAACAACCAGAGCTTGATCACCAACCAAAGCCAAGACCCGATTTCGCAAGTACAGAGCATCCATCTCTTCAAAACTACTGTTGGCAATAACCTGCTCAACAAAACGATCCACCAATCCTGTCATCATTTCTCCAATCTATTTACGAGATAAGACGCGAGAGCCTCCAGCAATCTCCGCCACATAGAAACTTGGCTCATAGCCAACAACTTCTGTGTAGGTCTTGCCGACATTTTCAGTAAAAGCTTCTACCTTATCTTTGTGGACAATGGCAATACCACAGCCACCAAAGCCTGCACCAGTCATACGAGCACCCAAGACACCTTCTTGCTCCCAAGCTGTATGGGCAAGAGTATCCAACTCCAAACCTGTCACTTCATAATCATGCTCCAAGGAAACGTGAGAAGCATTAACGAGACGACCAAAGGTTGCCAAATCTCCTTCTTCCAAAGCCTTACGAGCCTGCAAGGTTCGTTGGTTTTCCAAGACTGCATGGCGGGCCCGTTTGATACGGTTTTCCTCTTTGATTAGGTAGCTATACTGGTCAAAGGTCCATTCATCCAATTCACCCAGAGTTTGGATGTTCAACACAGCATTCAACTCTTCTACTGCTTTTTCACACTCTGCACGGCGTTCATTGTACTTAGAATCTGCCAATTCCCGGCGTTTGTTGGTGTTCATGATGACAATGACGTGGTCACCCAGATCCAGCGGAACTAAGTCATATTCTAAGGTGTTGGTATCGAGGTAAATGGCACGTTGGTCAACCCCCATACCGATAGCAAACTGGTCCATAATGCCTGAATTAACACCGATAAAGTGATTTTCAGTTTGTTTCCCAATCTTCACCAAATCCAGACGAGTCAACTCAAGTCCATACAACTCTTCTGCAATAATCCCAATCAAGAGTTCCAAGGAAGCAGATGACGACAAGCCTGAACCATTTGGAATATTGCCGTAAACAAAGACTTCCATACCTGTATCAATAGTATGCCCTGCTTCTTGCAAGAATTTGAGAACACCTTTGGCGTAGTTGGTCCAGTTATCAGCTTTATCAAAGACCAAATTGTTCAAATCCACTTCAACAATGCCAAGCTCTTCAAAGTTAGCTGAATAAAAACGTAGAAGCTGGTCATCCCGCTTGCGGGCAGCTCCGTATGTTCCCAAGGTAATAGCTGCTGGGAATACATGCCCGCCATTATAGTCTGTATGTTCACCAATCAAATTAATCCGCCCTGGTGAGAAGAAGGTTGCATCAGCCTCTTGACCAAAAATATCGAGAAAGGCTTGATTGAGTTGTTCTGTGTTCATAAGAACCTCCTAAATTTTGTAATCGTTTTCTTTTATTGTACAACTCTAGAAAATAAAAGTCAATATTTTTACTAAAAATTTACTAATTTTAATTTTTATGCTATACTAGAAACAAAGAAACAGGAGAAAAAGCATGGTTACCATCAAAGATATTGCTAAAAAAGCCGACCTATCCCCCACCACCATTTCAAGAGTTTTAAATGGCGATACCAGCCTATCCGTCGGACAAGAAACACGCCAAAAAATCCTGGCTCTGGCTCAGGAACTCGGCTATACCAAACACCTCAAAAAACAAGCACCCCAGCAAAAAGGTACAATCGGCATTGTCCAATGGTACACCGAAAGCGAAGAATTAGCCGACCTCTACTATTATTCCATTCGTGCCAGCATTGAGCAGACTGCCAGCCTCCTCGGCTACCAAATCATTCGTTCCTTCAACGACCTAACAAATCCCCTGCTTCAAGGATTGTATGGCATCATTGCTGTCGGTAAATTTTCTTCTGAGCAAATAGCAGAGCTGGCAAGCTTGTCTTCCAATTTAATTTTTGTCGATTCTGACACACTAAACGATGGATTTTCCTGTATCACGACTGACTTTGAACACTCTGTTCAGACCGTTATTGACCACTTCTGTCAACAAGCCATCACAGACATCGGCCTATTGGTCGGGCAGGAAGAAACAACTGACGGTCATAAACTGCCAACAGATCCTCGTCTGACTGCCTTTCGTGACTATCTAGACACCTTGGGCATTCTACAAGAAAACTACATCTACCAAGGAAAGTTCTCCACTCAGTCCGGCTATGAGCTGATGAGTCAAGCTATAAAAGATTTGGGCGATCAACTACCACCAGCCTTCTTCATGGCCAATGATACCTTGGCGGTCGGAGCTCTCCGTGCCCTCCAGGAAAAACAAATCCCTGTACCAGAACGGGTCCAGCTCATCACCTTTAACGATACCGCTATCACCCGTCAGGTTTTTCCTGCCCTGTCTTCCATCAGCGTCTTTACCGAAGAAATGGGGCAAGAAGCTATGCAACTACTGGACCGTATGATAACTAGTCCGACTCCCCACCATCCACGTAAAATCAAGATGGGGACCCTGCTGGTTATTCGCGATAGTTCATATTAAGATTGCAAAAAACCGAGAGTTCGACTGAATTCTCGGTTTTGTTTAGCTATTAATCCAACAATTTCGCCAATTCCTGAGCTAAGAGTTGTTGAGCAACTTGTGGGTTGGCTTGTCCCTTGGTTGCTTTCATTAAGTAACCTGTGAAGGCCTTGTCCGCATTGCGTTTGCCTGACTTGAAGTCTGCGACCGCTGCTTGATTATCCGCAAAGACTTGGTGGATAATCGGAATCAAGGCTGCTGGGTCTGAGATTTGTACCAAACCAGCCTTCTCCACGTATTCCTTAGCTGAACCACCATTTTTCGCAAGATGGACAACAACTTTCTTGGCAATCTTAGATGAAATTGTTCCATCTGCAATCAAGCCAATCATTTCCACCAGACTTTCTGGCGTCAGTGCAATTTGCTCAATGGTCGTTTGGTCTGTATTAAGGAACTGGGCGATGTCCCCTTGCAACCAGTTGGAAACCTGCTTAGCATCGCCACCCAAGGCTACTGCTGCCTCAAAGAAATCTGATAGAGCCTTGGTCGAGGTCAATTGACCTGCATCATAAGACGTCAAGCCCAATTTATCCACGTAGTTGGCACGGCGAGCCTTCGGAAAGACTGGCAATTCTGCACGCACTTCCTCAATCCAGCTATCGTCAATCTCATAGAGGGGTAGGTCTGGTTCTGGGAAATAACGGTAGTCAGATGAACCTTCCTTGACCCGCATGAGAATGGTCTCACCTGTTGACTCATCATAACGACGAGTTTCCTGTTGAATTTGACCACCTGAACGAAGGATTTTCGCTTGACGCTCCACTTCGTACTGCAATCCCTTACGAACATAGTTGAAGGAGTTCAGGTTTTTCAACTCAGTCTTGGTACCAAATTCCTCCTGACCATAAGGACGAAGGGAAATATTGGCATCCACGCGCATAGAACCCTCTTCCATCTTCACATCAGAAATACCTGTGTATTGGATGATTTCCTTGAGAGCAGTCAAGTAAGCATAAGCTTCCTCAGGCGAACGCATATCCGCTTCCGATACAATCTCAATCAATGGCACACCCTGACGGTTGAGGTCCACATAAGAGTAGCCATCAGTTCCGTGGGTATTCTTACCCGCATCTTCTTCCAAGTGCGCACGTTCGATACGGATTTTCTTAGTTGTACCGTCTTCTAATTCAATCTCAATCCAGCCATTGTAGCCAATTGGCTCGTCAAACTGGGAAATCTGATAGGCTTTTGGATTATCAGGATAGAAATAATTTTTACGGTCAAAATGCATTTCCTTGTGAATATCCATATTCAAAGCCAAGGCCGCCTTGATACCTGCATCTACAACACCCTTGTTGAGAACAGGAAGGACACCAGGGAATGACCAGTCAATCACGTTAGTATTAGCATTTGGATCCTCACCAAAATGAGCAGATGAAGGTGAGAAAATCTTAGAGTTGGTATTTAACTCCACATGGACTTCTAGACCAATAATCGTTTCAAAGTTCATTAGTTAGCACCTCCAAAAATCACTGGTTGTTGCTTATGGTAGTCTGTTGTTGCTTCAAAAGCAGCAGCTACTTGGTAGATTGTCTCTTCTGAGTATTTTGGTCCAATCAACTGTAAGCCGACTGGCAAGCCTTCCACAAAACCGGCAGGAATAGAAATACCTGGAAGCCCTGCCAAGTTGACAGGAATAGTCAAGAGATCCGCCAAGTACATAGCAACAGGATCATGGTTGAGCGTGTCCAAACCAAAGGCAACCGTCGGAGCTGTTGGTCCCAAAATCAAGTCATAGTTAGCAAAAACTTTTTCAAAATCTTGGATAATCAAGGTACGCACCTGACCAGCTTTCTTAAAGTAAGCATCATAGTAACCAGATGACAAGCTAAAGGTTCCCAACATAATACGGCGTTTCACTTCTTCACCAAAGCCTTGACTACGAGTTTTCACGTAAATCTCTTCCAAGTTAGTCGCATCTTCTGCACGGAAACCGTAACGGATACCGTCAAAACGTTGCAAATTAGAAGATGCCTCAGATGAAGCGATGATGTAGTAAACTGCAACACCGTATTTCGAATGCGGCAGGCTGACTTCCTCGATGATGGCACCCAAACTTTCCAAATGCTTAGCAGCCTTGAGAATCGTTTCCTTGACCTGTGGATCAATCCCTTCTCCCATGTATTCTTTTGGAAGAGCAATCTTCAAACCTTTGATGTCCTGACCAATCTTGCTTGTAAAATCTGCAATTTCATTGATGGTAGAAGTCGAATCTTTGACATCGTGACCAGAAATAACATTTAATAATTGAGCGTTCTCTTTGACTGTTTGCGAGAATGGACCGATTTGGTCAAGCGATGAACCAAAGGCAATCAAACCAAAACGTGATACTGTTCCATAGGTTGGCTTCATACCAACGATACCATTAAAGGCTGCTGGCTGGCGAATGGACCCACCTGTATCTGAACCAAGTGACAAACGGACTTGACCAGAAGCAACAGCTGCCGCTGAACCACCCGAAGAACCACCAGGAACCTTAGTTTGATCCCAAGCGTTTTTGGTTGGTTTGAAGGCAGAGTTCTCATTAGAGCCACCCATGGCAAACTCGTCCATATTGGTCTTACCAATGACAATCATATCCTTAGCATAAGCCTGAGCAACAGATGTCGCATCAAAAATCGGCTCATAGTTGTAAAGCATTTTTGAAGCTGCAGTCGTCAATATACCCCTAGTGGAGATATTGTCTTTGACAGCCAAAGGAATCCCTGCCATGACATTATCTGCATCAATCCCCTTTTCATCCAGCGCAGCTGCTTGTGCCAGAGCCTCATCCTCAGTAATAGATAAGAAAGCATCTACAGCTCCCTCACGACTCTTGATATCTTCCAAGGTCGATTTGGTCAACTCAAGCGCGGAAATCTCCTTTTTGACAAGGAGGTCATGCAATTCATCAATGGTTTTATTGTTAAAAGTCATTAGGCATCTCCTCCCCCGTCTAGAATAGCTGGTACCTTAATAAAGTTATCTTGTGATTCAGGCACATTCTTAAAGAGCTCCTCACGGCTCTCACCTTTTTGGGCAATATCTGCTCGCAAGACATTCTTACGGTCAGCCATAGTGGTCGTTACCGCAACACCTGTCGTATCCACTTCATTGAGCAATTCAACCATATCGACAATCTTGCTCAAGGTCGTCGCAAATTCCGCTGTTTCTTTGTCCGAAAATTCTAGCTTTGACAGCTTAGCAACGTGACGGACTTCTTCTTCAGAAATTTTCATCTTCTGCTCCTTCTAAACTTTCACTATCTTTTTATTTTATCACAAAAAAAGAGCTAGGTCATCTGAAATATCTAGGAATCATTCCCTTTGTTGTATTTTTCAAAACCCGTTCGCTTTTCTGACAAAAATATTTGGTTTAACTCTCTTAAACTCAAGAATTTTCCTCCACTGATGGATTGAGATGGCTCGAAAACTGAAAAAAAGGGCGTACTACCCCCTTGGTTTTTGAACTATTTTTTATTTTTAGACTACCCAGCTGGCTAAATGAGTATTCTGGCCTTGTTTGAGTTTGGCTAAGGCAAATCCAACCATCACTAAAAAACTCATGGCAATAGCTAGACTCATCTTCTTAAGCCCTCGGATAGTGTGCTTCTCGAATCGAAAGTCGCGGTCTATACGCCCATTCACCCTCTCCACAGCTGTCCGCTTCTTGTAGAGTCGTTTAAACTTCTGACTATCTCTAGCTACTTGATTAAAGATAATAGGTTCTACCGACCGTTTTAAACGGAAGATGCGATTGTCCTGATAACGGGGATGAAAACCATACCGCAAACTGTCACAAGACTTATCGTACCCCTTATAGATAAGCTGAATCGCTTTGCCCTTGTCATCCACCCAAAAGACTTCTCCAGATTGATTGTAAATCACATCCGTATCAAGGTATTGCCTGGTTTCATCTTCTTTCCACTTATGAGGATGATCAATGATAGGAATAATCGTGGCTTCTTCTATGAGATTCTGAAGAGGAATTCCACTATAACCACGGTCTGCCATCAAATATTCCGCTCTCTGCATGGTCGTTTGACGCATGTTTCGAATCAGCCTTTTGGCAACAGTAGGTTCCCCTTCTGAGGCCGTCGTCACTTCCCAAGCAACAGGCAGTTCATAGGTCGCATCAACCACAAGATGACAACGATAGCCATAGTGTTTCTCCATAGAGACCGTTCCATTTTTATGATGACGTTTTTTTATAGCCATATCGGCATCACAGTCAGAGCGTCTATCCTTTCTTTGTTTCTTACCATATGGTGTTGCATAACTATCAATGAACTTGCCATCTAGGGCTAAGTCAACACCAAATTCCGGAAGAAGGTTGTATAGTTCAGATATGCCAGATAAAACCCACTCGTCAATGTCTGGACAGACCTCTTCCAAATCCTGAATAAAACGAGAATAAGCAGACTTAGAGGGAGCATGAACAAGTTTAATAGTACCATTTTTGAGCTTAACACCGTGAGTTTCAAAGCCACAGATTTGACGGAGCTGGCTATTCATATTAAGCTGACGAATCAACTGTTGATCGGTTTCCAATTGAAGAACTATTTTAGCAATATAGGCAATGAAGTAAGATTGAACAGAATAATCCTTACGCCCGTGTTTGCGTTTGGCTTCTAACTCATCAAATAGACCCGTTTCTGGAAGACCATCTAATACCATCAAAATTTTTTCTAAATCACCTAGTTCCTGATCCTCAAAAAGGTTAAGCTGTGTTATAATTTTCATAGTGAGACCTCGCTAATAGAGATTTTTGACTTAAAACTATTATAACGCTTTGACGTTGCATTGAGGCTCACAAAAGGGAAAAATCGCTACTTAACGTGGCGATTTTTCTTTTTATAGCGTGCTAATCTGGTGATAGGACGGGAATAAATAACTACGGGAATGATTCTCTAGACCTAACTCCTAAAACTGACATGCTATGTGGGGAGCAAAAGAATGCTCCCTCTTGGAAACATTCTTTTTAGAAAGCTATTACAACTCAACTGTCGCAACTTGACCATCCTTACTTACTTGGCCAAGGTTGTCAAGGCTGACAGATTTGATTTCTGCAGTATTTGTAAAGGCAACAATGATAGTTGTTTCACGCTCTGCTGAACGAATGGCCTCTAAATCTGCCACAAGAAGTAAGTCGCCTGCCTCAACTCGCTGACCGTCAGTCACCTTAGCTGAGAAAGGTGCGCCATTTAGAGCGACTGTATCAATACCAACGTGTACCAAGACTTCTACACCCTTGTCTGATAAAATACCGACAGCATGCTTGGTTGGGAATACGCTGGTTACAATACCTGAAACTGGTGCATAGACATTGCCAGAGCTAGGCTCTACTGCATAACCATCCCCCATCATTTTTTGTGAGAAGACTGGATCGTTCACTTCTGTGATGGCAATGGCTTGCCCCTCAGCGACAGAGTAAACTGTCTCCGTCACACCTTTGAACTGAGTCTCAGGAGCAACTTCTTCCGTCGCAACAATTTCTGTACGAGGAATGGCTACACCAGACTCTAGCAAGTCTTGAATGTCGGATTTGAGAACATCTGCTTTTGGTCCGTAGACTGCTTGAACACCTGAGTCTTTGATAATCAAGCCCATGGCACCAGCTTGTTTCCATGCATTTTCATCGCCAACTTGTGCCACATCTTTGACGCTAACACGAAGACGGGTCATACATGCATCCACATCTGCGATATTATCACGGCCACCAAGCAAGTTGATAATTTGAACCACTTGTGAATTGGCATCAGCAGTATCTACGTTTGAGTTCGAAACCACATCTGTTGTTTCTGTATCATAGTTACCATTGCGTCCAGCAGTTGCCAAATTAAATTTCTTAATCATGAAGTCCGCAATGAAGTACATACCAACCGAAAAGAGAGCTGTTACCCAGATGAAGTTGACAACATCCATACCGATACCAGCTTTAATGGCCATCGGTGTACGAGTGAGGAATTCGATATTACCAAATGAGTGCATACGCAAGTTGACAATATCTGCCATGGCAAAAGCTGCACCTTGCACAAACGCATAAACGATATAGAGTGGCATTGCCGCAAACATGAACATGAATTCAATCGGCTCTGTTACCCCTGTCAAAAAGACGGCAAGTGCAGAAGATAGGAACATCCCTTTGTATTTTTTCTTTTTATCTGGGTCAACATTGCGATACATAGCCAACGTCAATCCCATAAGGATACCAGATGAACCAATCATTTGACCAACTTTGAAACGAGCTGGAGTAACATTAGCCAGAAGTTCATTATATTGGGCTGTATCACCCGCATCTTTAAGATTAATCAAATCTGTAATCCATGCCAGCCAAAGCGGATCTTGCCCAAACACCTGAGTGCCTGCTTGAGCACCTGTCATAATGTCATAAGTTCCACCCAGCGAAGTATAGTTCATAGGAATGGTCAACATATGGTGAAGACCGAACGGAAGAAGCAACCGCTCCAAGGTACCGTAAACAAATGGCGCCAAGATTGGGGCTGTTTCTTGAGAACTTGCAATCCATTTACCAAAGCTGTTAATACCTGTTTGAACCAAAGGCCAGAAAATCGCCAAGCCAAGAGCTACAAGGACAGAACGATAGATGACCACAAATGGTACGAAGCGTTTTCCGTTAAAGAAAGTCAAAACATCTGGAAGCTTGCGATAATTATAATACTTATTATAGGTTGTTGCCCCTACAAAACCAGCAATAATACCGATGAACACACCCATATTAAGAGCAGGTTGTCCCAAGATATTGACGAAGTAACCTGACACTGGAATTTCAGTACCAAAGACTGTGCTGACTGTCGCAGTCGCATCTGCTAACATATCTGTTGTAACACCAAAGAAGTTACCTGTAATCAAGTTAATCAAGATAAAGGCAAGACCTGCTGAGAAGGCACCACCAGCCTTCTCCTTAGCCCAGCTACCACCGATAGCCAAGGCAAAGAGCAAGTGAAGGTTTCCGATAATCCCCCAACCAATTTGGGCAATGATATTTCCGATACGAAGCAAGAGTTCTGATTCTGGGCTGATTAGTGGAATCGAGTTTCCTATAGAAACCATGAGACCTGCTGCTGGCATAACAGCAATCACGACCATCAAACACTTACCGAATTTTTGCCAAAATTCGAAACTAAGAAATTTTTTCATGTTTTTCTCCTTAAATTTTTCTTGGTCTGTTGACCATTAAATACTTAATCTTACTTCCACACCAAAGTGGTCCGATATTACAGGAAGATTGTCCCCGTTGAAAATCACTCGACTGGATTGAACCTGTCTTTCCTGATTTAAGAACACATAGTCCAGACGTTTTTCCTGGCTATGACCTGCCCATCCGTCAATGGCTTTTTCAACAGTGATACCGCTGTCCTTTTCCTCTGCCAAATCATAACTATCATAAAGGCCCAGGTCCTTGATAGCTTGGTAGGCTTGGGGATTTGATAAAGCATCCGTATTGAAATCACCCATGAGGATTTTCAATCGATTCGAATCCGTTCTCTCAATAATCGAGCGAATATTTTCCAACTGATTTTCTTCTTGACTATCTGGAAGATTGATATGGCAAGAATACAAGTCTATCAACTCATTCCCATATGCCACCGTCAAGCCTATAATCTTGCGAGACAGGATTGATGTCAGTTCTTGGTGCTGACTACAATAGAAGGCATCCACTTCGTAGACCGGTAATGCTGTGAGAAAGGCAATTCCTTCATCATACTTATCATAGCCGATATGAGAATTGGACCAAAAATAAGAATAGTCTGCTACTCCCAGCTCTTTCAGCTTTTCAAGCAAAACCAAACCATAATTGTCCTGACGTAAGTCCTTTGTTACCAAGGGACTTGTCATCAGTTGATTGACTTCTTGCAGGGCAATCACATCGTATCGCTTTTGAGCTATGGTCTGAGCAAGTATGTCCAACTTTTGGTCTTGATTTTCTTCTAACCAGGCATGGACATTGACTGTTAGTAATTTCATAGGTCTCCTTTCTTCATCAAATTCTAAAATAAAACATTTCCGTATTTGTAAACTAATTGTAACGTAAACGTTTCCATTTGTCAATAGTTTTACGTAATAATAATTAAAGTTTTACGTAATTATTGTGCAAAAATCGATAATACTGACGATTTCTCTCAAATATGTTAAACTAATGATAGAACATTCGAGGATAAGGTATGAGTAAATATAAAAAAGTCTATGCTGACATCAAAGAAAAAATTGAACAAGATATTTGGAAGGCAAATCAAGAAATGCCTACAGAAAATGAGCTGATGGAGCTTTATTCTTATTCCAAAGACACTATCCGCAAGGCCCTATCGCTTTTGGAGATGGATGGATACATCCAAAAACGGCAAGGGAGAAATTCGGTCATTTTAGACCACAATCTTGTCAGAAAACCGTATTTATCTGAAATAAAAACCATTAGCGAGCTCAACCGGTCTGCCCACCACGAAGTACAAACCGAATTGCAGGACCTCTACATTATTCAGGGTCAGGCAGAAGTGATGAGGGAATTGGAAGTTGACGAAAAAACGGATCTCTATCGAGTCAGCCGTGTTCGGAGAATTGACGGTGAACGCTTAGAATACGAGATTTCTTACTTTGACCGCAGGATTGTTCCCTATCTCAGCAAGGAAATCGCCGAAAGCTCGATTTATCAGTATCTAGAATCGGACCTGGGCTTAGGAATCTCTCATTCCCGTCGGGAAATTTCCTTCCGATTTGCGACAGAAGAAGAAAAGAAACTGCTTGACCTTGCAAGCTATGATATGGTAGTCTCCGTCACCAGTACTACCTATTTGGCAGACGGCCGCCCCTTCCAGTACGGAACCATCACCTATCGACCAGATAAGGTAACCTTTGTTTCAATGGCCAAACGGTAAAAAATGAAGTATACAAAAAAAGAATGTTCCCACCATGGAACATTCTTTGTTTTTAGGAGAGTATTAGTTTGAATGCCAAATATCTTGGTTGTACTGTTCAATGGTACGGTCAGATGAGAAGAATCCTGCTTTGGCGATGTTGTGAACAACTTTCTTGTTCCAAGATTCTTGATCTTCGTAATCTGCAAAGACTTGCTCTTTGACTTCAATGTACTCCGCCAAGTCAATCAAGGTCATGAACCAGTCTTTAGAGATCAATTCATGGTGCAAGCGTGCAAGACGCTCTTCATTACCGAGGGCAAGCACTTCATCGCTGACGATAAAGTCTACCGCACGTTTGATGTTGGCATCGCCATTGTAGTAGTCTGCAGATACGTAACCAGCCTTGTCGTACAAGTCGATAATAGTATCTGAGTCCTTACCAAATATGTAAATATTGTCCATGCCAACCAACTCTGCAATCTCAACGTTGGCACCGTCCATAGTACCAAGTGTCAAAGCACCGTTGAGCATGAATTTCATGTTACCAGTACCTGATGCTTCTTTTGAAGCGAGTGAGATTTGCTCAGAAATATCTGTCGCAGGGATGAGTTTTTCAGCAACAGTTACATTGTAGTTTTCAACCAAATGAACATTGAGGTATTTATTTACTTCTGGATCATTATTGATCAACTCTGACAAGCAAAGAATCAAATGAATGATGTCTTGAGCGATAATATAAGCTGGGGCTGCTTTACCACCGAAGATAACAGTGATTTTACGTTTTGGCAAGTTGCCGTTCTTGATTTCAAGATACTTGTGGATGACATACAAGGCATTCATTTGTTGGCGTTTGTACTCGTGGAAACGTTTGATTTGTGTATCGATGATAGAGTTTTCGTCCAATTCAATACCCTTGTTATCTTTGAGGTAACGTTTCAAAGCCAATTTATTATTGAATTTGATTTCAGCCAACTTAGCATGAACTTCCTTGTCATCAGCAAATGCAAGCAATTTCTCAAGCTTAGTTGCATCTGTCAAATAGTCATCGCCAATCAATTCCTTGATGTAGTCAGCAAGGTCTTGGTTAGCAAATTCCAACCAACGACGGAAAGTGATACCGTTTGTTTTATTGTTGAATTTTTCTGGATAAAGCTCGTAGAAAGCTTTCAATTCAGAGTTTTTAAGAATTTCTGTATGGAGCGCAGCTACACCGTTGACTGAGTTTGAGAAGTGGATATCCATGTGAGCCATGTGTACACGACCTGATTCATCAATGATTTGGACTGCTGGGTCTTTGATTTCTGCACGAATAAGGGCATCCAATTCTTTGATGATTTCAACCAAGTGTGGCACCACTTCTTCAAGGAACTCAAGTGGCCATTTTTCAAGTGCTTCCGCCAAGATAGTGTGGTTTGTGTAACCAGTCATATTCTTAACAATCGCAACAGCTTCTGCAAATTCAATACCATGTTTTTCAGTCAAAAGACGAATCAACTCAGGAATCACCATTGATGGGTGCGTATCGTTGATTTGAACATAAGCATAGTCTGCCAAGTCATGTAAGTTTGACCCACGCTCAATCGCTTCATCAATCAAGAGTTGTGCGGCGTTTGATACCATGAAATATTGTTGGTAGATACGAAGCAATTCACCATTTTTATCTGAATCATCTGGGTACAAGAAGAGGGTCAAGTTTTCTTTGATGTCTGTCTTGTCAAATGAGATGCCATCTGTAATCAAGTCATAGTTGACAGACTCGATGTCAAACAAGTTAAGGTAGTTCTTAGTCTCTTTTTTATAGCCAAGAATATCAAGACGATCCAATTTTGATTTCAAAGTGAAGTTTTTAAATGGCACGTCATAGCTGATATCTGTAGGGATCAACCAAGAATCATTTTCAATCCAGAAGTTTGGTTCTGCATCTTGTTGGTTGTCTTTAAAGACTTGACGGAAAAGACCACAGTGGTAGTTAAGACCAACACCTTCACCGTTGATACCAAGTGTTGACATAGAGTCCACAAAACATGATGCCAAACGTCCAAGACCACCATTACCAAGAGATGGTTCTGGTTCAACATCTTCAACTTGTGCTAAAGATTTTCCAGCAGCTGCTAATTCCGCTTGAATATCTTTGTAAACACCCAAGTTAATCAAGTTGTTTGACAAGAGTTTACCAATAAGAAACTCAGCTGAGATATAGTAAACTTTACGTTTTCCAGTGTTTTTTGGTTTTGTCGCTGCTTCAGCTTTGACATAGTTCAATAATTGAAGATAGATTTCTTCATTGGTCATTTCAGTTAGTTTCTTATTTGTTTTGCTTTCTGCAAATGTTGTAAAGTTATTCATGATTTTCATTTCCTCGTTGATATAATGTTGTCATTTTGACTAAGAAGTCTTTGCGTTCTTGGGTTAAATCTTCGGCTTTCATCCGCCATTCCCAGTTGCCACCAACAGTTGAAGGCATGTTCATGCGGCTTTCTTCGCCCAAGTCAAGAACATCTTGCATGGTCGCAATAGCTGTGTCGCTGACAGTGGCAAAGAGTGTTCGAAGCATGGCTTGGGTCACTGGTTCAATCGGCTTTCTGTTGGTATAGGCATCTACAAACTCCTGTTGTTCAGGTTCAAGATTGTTGTACCAACCGTTCACAACCTCATTGTCATGAGTACCTGTATAGGCGACAGAGTTTGGTACGCAACGGTGTGGGATGTCAATGCTCTGTCCAGTCACATCGAAGAAGCCAAATTCTAGGATTTTCATGCCTGGGTAGCCACAGTCTGCAAGCAATTTGCGAGCTTTTGCATCAATATTTCCAAGGTCTTCTGCGATAATCGGTAGATCCCCAAGAGTTTCTTTAACCGCCTTGAAAAGATTGTAGCCTGGACCTGGCTCCCAAGTACCAACCTTGGCAACTTTAGCATCTCCTGCTACCTGCCAGTAATCTGAGAAACCTTTGAAGTGGTCAATTCTCAAGACATCGTAGAGTTTGAAGCTCTCGTGAATACGGTAAATCCACCAGTTGTAGCCAGTTTTTTCATGTTGCTCCCAATCATAGAGAGGATTGCCCCACAATTGACCATCTGCCGAAAAGTTGTCAGCAGGCACACCTGCCACATAAAGTGGATTTCGCTCGCTATCTAATTTGAAGAGCTGTGGCTTGGTCCAAACTTCCACACTATCTGCAGAGACATAAATCGGCATGTCTCCGATAATCTTAATGTGGTTTTGATTGGCATATTCTTTTAGCTGTTTCCACTGGCTAAAGAAGAAATATTGAGTGACTTTAAAGTAATCAATTTGGTCTGCCAATTCCAAGCGGTATTTTTCAAGAGCTTCTTCATTTCGAGCAACAACTTTCTTGTCATCCCATTCTTGTAAGGCCTTGTTACCGAAGTGTTCCTTGATTGCCATAAATTCTGCATAGTCGTTTAACCATGAAGAATTAGCTTTTTCAAATTCTTGAAAAGCAATCTTGCGCTTATCATCGCTCAAAAAGTTTTTTACAGCTCTTTCCAAAATTGGACGACGAGCCTCATATATCAAGGCGTAGTCCACTTTTTCTGGATCATCTCCAAAGTTCACATCTTGGTAATCAAAATTAGCTAATAAATCTTCATCTGCTAATAAGTCAAAATCAATTAAATGTGTATTTCCTGCAATGGCAGAAAATGATTGATAAGGTGAATCTCCGTAACTTGTCGTTGTGAGAGGAAGGAGCTGCCAGTAGGTCTGCTTGGTTTCGACCAAGAAATCTACAAAGTCATAGGCAGGCTTTCCAAAAGTACCGATACCAAACTTACCTGGAAGTGAGGTAATATGCATTAAAATTCCACTGGTACGATTCGCCATAAAAACGTTTTCCTTTCTTTCGATTACAATGATAGTTTAACGCAAACGTTTGCACTTGTCAAGGATTTATACAATATTTTTTGAAAGTTTTACGTAAAAGCTGTCAAGAACTCGTAAAATATATCATATACCTACATTTCTCTAAAAAGAAAAAACAAAGAAAATCCGAGTTTAATTCTCGAATTTTCTATATTATTCTATAATTTTATGAAAAGGTTTGCTCTTTTATTTGGATAGTTCCATCAACAACATCTGCTTCTAGGTGTTTGACTTCAACATTATCCAAATAGAAGTCTGTCACCTTATCACGGATTTGATTTTCAATCACGCGACGCATAGGACGAGCTCCCATTGCCTGGTCATAGCCTGCTTCCATCAAGAATTCTTTGGCTGCATCCGTCACCTCTAGACTAATTCCCTTCTTAGCCAAGGTCTTGTTGACCTGTGCCAGCATCAATTCTACGATGGCTTTGAGATCTTCTTTATCTAAGTGTTTAAATTCAATAACCCCATTGAAACGGTTGAGAAATTCTGGACGGAAGTAAGGAGAAATGCGGTCCATAATAGCCACTTTCTCATCAGTCACTGGCACATCATAACCAAAGCCCGCATTTGAAGTAGCAATGATAATGGTGTTTTTAAAGTTGACTTGGTTGCCCTGACCATCTGTCAAATGCCCATCATCTAGCACTTGCAAGAGAAGGGTAATCACTTGTGGATCTGCCTTTTCAATCTCATCTAAGAGAACAATAGAGTACGGATTGCGACGTACACGCTCTGTTAGCGTATGAGAATTATCATCATACCCGACATATCCTGCTGTGGTACCGATTAATTTGGAAACTGCTGTCCGGTCGCTGTATTCAGACATATCCAGACGAATAATGGCATCCTTATTACCAAACAAGTCTAGAGCTAGTTGTTTAGCCAACTCTGTTTTACCAACACCAGTCGGACCAACAAAGAGGAAGGAGCCGATTGGACGGTTACCATCATCAAAGCCTGCACGATTACGACGAATGGCACGGGATACTGCTTCCACTGCATCATCTTGACCGATTACATTTGTGGCTAAGCGATTTTTCAAGTCCTTGAGGCGTTCGATATCAGAAGCTCCCATTTGAGAAACTGGAATACCTGTCATGCGTTCAACTGCCTGAGCCACATCATTGACACTTGCTACAACCTTTTGGCTTTCCGTATGGTTATCAATCTGCTCTTGCAATTGGTCAATACGGACCTTTTCATTCAAGGCTCTTTCGTAATCCTCTTTTTCTGCTGCTTCTAACTGCATACGTTTGGCTTCAGCCATCTCTGTTTCCAAGGTCTGAATATCTGTCACAGGGTGTTGGGCAGCCAAGTGTGCCGCCGTCACATCGATTAAGTCAATGGCCTTATCTGGCAAGCAGCGCTGTGGAATGTATTGAACTGAATAATCAACTGCAGCTCTTAAAACCTCATCTGGCAATTCAATATTGTGATGAGCTTCGTAGAGCGGTTTGATCCCTTTCAGGATTTGATAGGTATCTTCTGCGGACGGAGCATTAACCTTGACTTCATTGAAACGACGGGCCAAGGCAGCATTTTTGTGAATGGTGTTGCGGTATTCATCTTGTGTGGTCGCTCCAATGACGGTCAACTCACCGCGAGAAAGAGCTGGTTTGAGAATATCTGCCAATCCCTTGGAACCAGAATCCCCACCTGTGCTACCTGCTCCTAAAATCTGATGAATTTCATCGAAGAAGAGAATGATATTACCTGCTTTTTTGACCTCGTCCACAAGATTTTGGACATTTTCTTCAAATGCTCCACGGTACTGGGTACCTGCTTCCAAACCTGAGATGTCGATGGAAATAATTTCCTTATTCTTAATAGCTGCTGGCACATCTCCATTAACAATAGCCTGAGCCAATCCTTCGACCACCGCAGTTTTCCCAACACCAGCATCACCAACAAGAACAGGATTATTCTTAGTCCGACGTGCCAAAATTTCAGATGTTTCTTGGATTTCCTTATTGCGTCCAATGACTGGATCCAACTTACCTTCACGCGCATCTTGTGTCAAATTGCGACCCAGTTTTGCAAGAATTCCGTCTGACTTTATCTGACCTTTAGCCTGTGTTTGAGCCACTTCTTCTCTTTGTGGTAATTGACCAGTCTGGCGGTAGATAGCAAATTCTTCCGGTGTCACTTCACGACCATTTATAGAATACCGACGCCGTTCTGTGCTGTATCCTCCCATGTTCCCCATGAGTTGATTGAAAATATCGTCCATATTGCTAAAGTTGTTGTAATTGTTGTTCATAATAGTTACCTCGTTTAAAATTGTGATGTGTTTAATTGACTAAAACTGACCTTTGTGTGATAAAAAAATTTAATTTCTAGTAGGGAATAATCCTATCTTTCATAGCAACCTCCTTAGAAGTTTATTTGTCCTTTACTGATCAATTGGTCCAAAAGAAAATCAAATTCGAAATTTGACTTTAACTGACCTTTCAATCAAAGAATTCGTAAGGATGATACCTTACGAATTCTATTTTATACCATTGGTCAGTAAAAGTCAATAGTTTTGTTTGACTTTTTTATAAAAAAGATAGAAAAGCCAACATACTCCTCCCATCTTATTTGGTTAGATAGATGTTCAAATAGTAAATTCTTTCAAACTATCAAAAAGACTGGATTTGCTCCAGTCCTACATGACAATCACATTAAAGTGGTGGTTATCCAAGTCAGTAAAGCTTGCACCATAGAAACCGTAGGCATCTGTCGGACGACCTATAACCTGACCTCCGTTAGCCTCTACACGCTCTATCAAGCTATCCACTTCTTCTTTAGTCGTAACATTGATTGAAATCAGCACCTCATTCCCACTAGTTGCTACCTGAAAGGGAACACGCTGGGAAAAGGTATCGGTCTGCATCAAGATTAGGTTGCCACCTTCTGGCAGAGTCGCTGACTTGATGTCTCCGAAAGTCGCCACAGAAAAACCAACTGCTTCATAAAATTGACCCGCTTTTTCAAGGTCTGCTACTGCTAGGTTCATCCAAAATGATTTCATCTTTTTCTCTTTTCTAGTTGATAGACCTAGTATAGACCTTTACTTACCTTTGGTCAAAAATTTGGTCTTTTGTTTGGACCATAGCAGAGCTAAACCGATGATAGCAAGGGAAACTGGCAAGAGTTGAATAGGGAAGAAGAGACTGATAAAAATCCCTGCTAACCACTCCTTGCCCAAGAGCCCAATAGCCATTGACAAACTCACAACCAATACGACAAATAAACTATCAAACTGTGGGAAAATCTGTGCTACTGCAAAACCTTGTAAGAAAGCCGCAAAGGTAATCGGGAAAATATCCCCACCCGTCCAGCCTGACCAGATACTGAGGTCTAAGAAAAGAAGTTTTCCAAAGGATAGGAGCAACAATAGCAAGACAGGTGTTTGCAAGCCCAGCTCAACAAGGTCATGCAGACTATGCTGTCCCGAAAAGAGCAAAATGGGCGACCAGGTCATGACCAGAAAGGTCGCAAGAACTCCCAGTCCCAGTTGTAAAAATAGGGAAAGGTGCAACTTGTCTAAAAATGCCTTCAACCAGTTGCTAAGATAGGTATAGCCCTTACCCAGACCGTAGCCCCAAAGACAAAGCGGGACAAAAATCAGCAAATCTTGCCAAGACCAACCGGTCTGACCTAACTTTGTCACAAATGAAGGCTGATCAGTCAAACGCATTAAAATCCAGAAAACAAACAAGCCATTGGCAATCAGGAGATTGCGCAGCCCTTTTCCAGTCCCTTTCTGATAGTCTGGATAGGCTAACAGGTACTGACTGGGACTAAATAGCCACGCCAGTTTTTTCCAAAAAGATAGTGCTCCAAAATCCGTCCAATGTTGATGCAGGTAACGGAGTTTATCTGCCTGCCAGATAGACAGAGCAATGACGGCACCCAGCAAGGTTGCTTCGGGACCGACACCTGCTCCTGACAAAAGAATGAGGAGGGCAAGAGTGGCATCGTGCCAAGTCTGAGCATAGGAAACCGTCTGCTTACTTCCTAATTCATGGAGAAGGTCATGACTGGTACGTGGGAGATTGCCCCAATGCTTCTTGAGCTGATAAACTGCCCAAAAGAGTAGGGTCAGTACCACTAGGCGATAGACCCAACCTAGATGAAAACTGTGAGGCAGGGTTTCCCATAGTAAATAGCTCCCTAGCTTTTCTGCCATGATAAAGAGATAGGATAAACCTGCAATCAAACTACTATAGACTAGACCTAGCAAACCCAATAAAATTCCTTGTTTTTTCACTATTCTCTCCAATCTTGTAAAACGGGATAGTCCCCTATCCCGTCCCTGTTTTATTTTACTTTGAAAAATTGTACAAGACTGACAACACCTTGGTAGATAAAGACCATTGCGATGGTATAAGTCACAAACAAGCCTGTCATCACTGGATGAGCCATCATAATCACAGCAGCCACTATTCCCAAGATTCCCCATAGGAGAAGATTGTTTCCTAATTTCTTATCTTCTTTTTTCACCTTGAGTGCAATCATGGTACGGGTAATTCCGTTTGACAAAGCCCAGAATGAGAAGATAAATGGAATAAAGGTAACCATTTCGATAAAGCTGCCGGACATCAACGATAGGGCTAAGATGAGGATGATAATCCCGTTAGCCAAGGTCCAACCATGCTTCTCTTCTGCTTTCACATAGTGAACAATTTCCGAAATACCATGGATCCCAAAGATAATCGCAAACAATAGGGTCATAGAAACCAGGCTCAAACCTGGATTAGCCATTGTATAGACACCTGCAAGAATAGACAAAATCCCTGCTACTAATAAAAACCATTTCCAGTTTTTAGACATAAGAATCTCCTTTTCTCTATGAGGGTGGTTAGTCCTCTAAAATACCATAAATCATCAATTCCAACACCTTAACCAGCTGGTCTTGATAGTCGGTAGCGAGGGTGGCCAAACTTTTATCCGATGACATACTCAGATAGTAACTCCTGAACATATCTTGGATGAGCCTTAGATAAGCCATAGCCTGCTTTTGCTCCATTCCAGCCTTGAGGGTTGAACTTGATATCAATTTAAGACATACCTGCTCATTGAGGTCTTCAAATACTTGTTTCTGAGGAGCCAGATCTTCCTCCAGATCCTTTGGTGTCGCAATCATAGCTTCAAAAAAAATGTGACTATGAAGGGGATACTCCTGATAGAAACGGTGGCGGCGCTCCACATAGGTCTGTAGGCTAGGGATAGTACCCGTATCACCTATCAGCACCGACATGGCCTTTTGAAAACTCTCTTGTGCACAGGCGAGGTAGAGATCTGCTTTTCCTGAAAAGTTATGATAGAGAACTCCTTTGGAAATCCCATGCTGCTTACAGAGTTCATTGATTCCAAATCCCTCATATCCTTTGGTGGAAAATTCTTCCATAGCGGCAGCAATAATCTGTTTTTGACGGAGTCGTGTCTTTTCTTCTTTTTTCATCTGCTTTCCTCTTTCGATCATTTATTATAGACCAATCGGTCTATAATCTCAACCATCCCTTACAAAAAAAATGGGAGTGGGAAAGAACTTGACAAATGAAAAAAAGTTCGTCTTCCCACCCCCGCACAGTTGATTAGGTCAGATTTGAAGTGTGAAACACGAGCAAATCTGACCTAATCAACCACTGCGCTGAGATGTTGACACGAACTTTGAGAAGGGGAGCTGGGCTTAAGCCTAGCCTAAATTATATAAGTTATTAAGCATTTGCAGGAGCCAACCTTTGTCTATTTCCTTGTTGCTTTAATCCCTTTGAAAAGCATTTGAAGAAAACAATCCTCACTCTGCATCATCTGCAAACAAAATTCTTCAAACGATGCTACTCCTTGAGGTATGGTTAAGCCCAGTTTTTCAACCACAACCTCCTCACTCCTTGATTTCCCAGCTCCCTCTAGCAATTCATACCGCCGATTCCCTTCCTTATTTCCACTATTTGGAAAGAGATAAAATCCTTTTCTAGCATCAAATCGATACATATAAGCAACTAACTGCAGGTAGTCCGCTCCTTTAATATTCTCAATCGGCTTATACTTGGCATCCGCTACGATTGATTGTTCCGATAGGGAAACAAAGTCTGGATAAATTCGCCCGTTTCCACCTTTAAACATGGAAAAACTACCACTTTTAGCCTTGTTCCGCGGATGGAGAAAATCTGGTCCAAGCAATGTTGCCAGATATTCCTCCCAAAGCCAGGCCACATCAAAGAGCACCCCTTGAATCTTTTGTTCACTTTGTCCAAAACCTTGTTTTTCTCCCTTTAAGATAAGGAGGCAGAGTTTCTGAAGGGCACCATATTCATGAAAATAAGCATGACGGACAGGTGTCCGATGATTTGCAAAGATTACCTTACTTCTATCAGCTAATCGATAAGTTGGAGTGGCTTCTATGACAGCTTCGACATTCTCTCTATCTTTGGCTTGAAATAGTAGAGAACCGTGAATAAGTGAACTCGATTTTATAAACTCAATGGTGTGGCGAACCAGTTGCAGAAGATTAGTATCATACGAAAACTCTCTGGTCCTGTAAGCAAATTTTCCTTCAAAAGGCGTACTTTTGTTCAGTTGACCGGCTACATCCAAGACTCCCTTGATATTTGAATCATGATAGGAAAACCGACGGTACTCTTTGTATAAACCCTTTCTTAAGGCTGCTTGCAAAAAAGAAGGAAAGAGATAAACTAACAATCGATAAAATTGTTGTTCGACAGAAAGTGATGCGTCCAGATTAGTCACATTCAGATGAAGAACTTTTTGTAACATGTAATGCAAAAAATAATCTTTCTTATCACCTTGGGTGAAGCGGGAGTGAATGGTTAATCTTTCTTCCTTGCTTCCTATAAAACCAACGATATTCCCTGTCCGTAGAGAATGATCAACTGTTTCAAAAATTTTATCTGACCTATCGAGGTCGGAAATATCTTGCCAATCCATAGGAAACAAGAAAAGCCCCTGTTCTTTTGCTAAACTTTCTAAACTCCTATCCACCAACTGTTTTGTTAATATGGGGTAATTTTTTTGGAAATCCTCTTTGGAAATCTGTTGCTGATTATCTCTAATCCACATAATCCATTTCCTCTAAGCAATCAAAAGCTACCTTCAACTCTTTCAACTGCTCTGCCTCTTGATAGGTTCCACGAAGGTATTCTTCCAACAATGGCTGTAAATAATCCTGCCATAGAATTTCATAATCATAGCCAAGTTCAGGCAGTTTTAGAAAATAGGATGGTCCGACATGGTAGTTTCGATTGAGGTCAGCTACATTTTCGATGGCCTCATTAAGCTTGGTCAAGCGAAGGCTAGCTTGAGGAATTTCACTGGCATCCAACTGCCCATCCCACATACCCAGACTTTCTGCAGCAGTTATTTCAACAAAGCGGAAACGGCGTCGCATGGCAAAATCAAAACTATCGACAGAACGATCAATATCATTCATTGTGCCAATGATATAGACATTTTCAGGAATAAAGAACTTTTCTTCCTCTTCATACATATTGGCATACTGGGTCGAAATTTCTCCCTTCTTGCCGCGGTAGCCAGGGTCAACGGCATAAAATAATTCTCCAAAAATCTTGGAAATTTCTCCACGGTTGATTTCATCGATAATGAATACAAATTTTTTATCAGATTGTATATCTTCAGGAGCCTTGTATGGTTTTAAATCAAACTTATCTGTCATTTCTTTAATAATGGCTTTACGATAGGTATCCAATCCGCCTTTTGGAACCCCCGGCAAGCCACGATAGACATTGTAACATTGTTTGCGGTTAAAAAAGAGACTACTTGAATTTTTCTCCGTTACACCTGTCATGCCCCCTTTTACATAAGCAACTAAATTCATCGGCTTTCCTGTGAGGGTTTTCATTTTGTAGGCGTCTGGCTCATCAGAAACAGCCTCCCAGAATTTAGCCCAAGCTTCCTCAAAGTTATCTTGCCCCCCTGATTTTGACGAATCAATTGCCTTTTGACAAAACTCTTTGAAAATACCAGGTTTGATATCAAACTTTATCTCTCCAGAGTCATCTTTAACTGGACGCAAACCCTCCACAAAGTCCGTATAATCATAAGAGGGATGGAACTGGACAAAGCCGATTTGGTCTTCATTTCCCGTTAACTCCTCCGCAACCTGTTTAGCTAGGTAGGTTTTTCCAGTACCAGGAGCACCACGGAGGATGAGGTTGTGGGAAGTTAATAGAGTCGCCGTCAAAGTTGATTTCATATCTATCCTTTCTTTTTGACTTAGAAATTGAAGGTATTCTTTTGCAAAAACAGTGACTTTAAAATTGGCAAATTCTGCACTATTAGTATTTTGTAGATTTCTCTTCCTTACTACTTTGCTGATTGCTTTCTTATGCTCTTGACAGATGTCAACAATCTGTTCATGTGCCTTTTGGAAAGAGGTGGCTGAAAGAGAAAATAAATTTTCTGGGAAAGAACGAATGAGCGAGATTTCTTCTTCAGAAAGTGTCTCGATTTCTAGCAATAATTCTTTGATTGGAGATATCCGAATAGTTGCATCCTGGTAATTCTCACCTTTTAACCATGAAATTTTAGAATCAACAGATTGCCAACCCGTTTTCCCTTTTTTAACCTTCTCTTGTTCAATCCAATGCCTGAATTCTTGCTCATGAAAATCAGCCAAACTTTGTCTACTTTTTCTAATGCCTTCATAAGATTTTCGGATGAAAGGTAAGATTGTATTCATATCATCTTCAGACTGTATGTAGTACTCAGCGTCAAGTGACCACCCACTTTTTGGGGAAACAAGTCGAAAAACTTTTTTATCCTCATCAGATAAGAAGCGAGATAACACAAAGATTTTTACTCGATTTTTTTGGAAATGAATTTCAACAAAATTTTGTAACTTTCCTTTTTCATTTTGAACTTGAAAGGCTGTGTAACTGGTCGTTTCATTCTCTACTGAGGTTGGAAACTCTTCCCTTATCTTGCTCAGTACAACTTCTTTATCCATCTCTATTTCTCCTCTCATCTATTGTTACTACAAAAAGTTCCTACTATGTCATTATATCATAGCAGGAACTTTATTATCTAATAAATCTTATACAAGAACTGGCAATTCTTCCCCAATCACTTCCAAGCGTTCTGCCCATTCTTGACGAGTCAAGCCGTTTTCAGTGATGTAACGGTTGCGTTCGTGGGCACGGCATTGGCTAGAGCAGCCACGAACATACTTGTGCTCGTTCTCTTCTGATGTCAAGATCCGACGGTTACAGAATGGATTTCCACAGTTGACATAGCGCTCACATGGAGTGCTATCAAACCAGTCCTTACCAACAACAACTGGGTCTACATGGTTAACATCAACCGCGATGCGCTCGTCAAAGACATACATCTTACCATCCCACAATTCGCCACGAACTTCTGGATCTTTACCGTAGGTTGCGATACCACCGTGCAATTGACCAACATCTTTATAGCCTTCACGGACCATCCAGCCTGAGAATTTCTCACAGCGGACACCACCAGTACAGTAAACCACTACACGCTTGTCCATGAATTTTTCCTTATTATCACGCACCCATTGTGGTAATTCACGGAAGTTGCGGATATCTGGGCGGATTGCACCACGGAAGTGACCAAGGTCGTATTCGTAATCGTTACGAGTGTCAAGGACAACGGTATCTTCATCCAAGAGAGCTTCTTTGAATTCTTTTGGTGACAAGTAAGCACCGGTTGTCACAAGTGGATCAATATCGCTGTCGAAGTCATTGTCTTCTAAACCAAGGTGAACAATCTCTTTCTTGTAGCGAACAAACATTTTCTTAAAGGCTTGTTCATTTTCTTCATCAATCTTAAACCACAAATCGCTGAAAAGCGGATTAGCATGAACGTAATCCATATATTTCTGTGTGGTTTCATAATCACCAGAAACTGTACCATTGATACCCTCGTCAGCAATCAAGATACGGCCTTTGAGGCCGATTGATTTACAGAAGGCCAAATGTTCAGCAGCATATTCTTTGGCATTTTCAATAGGAACATATTTATAGTATAACAATACGCGAATATCTGTAGACATGGGATTCTCCATTTTCTCTATATTATAAAAATCTGTCATTTCTAATAAATGAATCCTTTTCATTATATCCTCTATAGGCAGAAAAAACAAAGATATTGACCAGAAAATGACAATCTTATACCTGCTTTGTTATACCTTTACAGCTACTGAAATCTGCAGCTCTAAAACTAGAACGCCGTTCATGTCAGCCGATTCGGTGATTTTTTTGAATCCGAAAATAAAGAAACCACGTTTCAAACTATCACTCTTGTGATTGATAGGTGGTAGACTGAAAACTTCCACTGGAGATTTTCACTCATCGAAGCAACAAAAGATTACCTAAAAACAACGCTTTGGTAATCTCACCATTCAAAAAAGTCCTCTCATATTAAACGAAAGGACTTTGGGCTCTAGGCTACAATGGCCTTCGCTACTTCTTCAGTAGTCATGCGTGAGAAGTAGTGAGTGGTGTCGATTTCTTGTAATTTTGCGAGAACATCTACATACTCATAGCGAGTGCCGACCAGCAAGTCTTCGATGTCTGATACATCACCAATTCCGAAGAAATCTCCGTAAATCTTGATGGATTCGATGACGGATTTTTCAGCCTTGATGTAGGTCGTGATTTTACCAGCTGGGTAACGAACACTACGCTCAACCGTGTATTCTGGTGTTTGACCGTAGGTCCAATCCCATGTCGCAAATTGCGTATCACGGATTTCTTGGATACGGGCCAAGTCGTCTTCTGACAAGACATACTCGTCCATGTCTGGGTATTCTTGCTTCATCTGGTTGAGGATAGCATCTTTGAACTCCAAGACGGTCATCTTCTCTGGCAATTCGTTGTTGATGTTGGTCACACGGGCACGGACTGACTTAACACCCTTGGACTCAATCTTGTCCTTGCTGACCTTGAGGGCACTTGCCAGGACTGACATATCCACATCAAAAAGCAGACAACCGTGGTGCATCATGCGCCCTTTAGCGTAGGCTTGGGCATTACCACAGATTTTCTTGCCATCGATCTCCAGGTCATTACGGCCGGTGAAATTCGCCTCAACACCCAATGTTGCCAAAGTATCGATAACTGGCTTAGAGAAGGTCTTGAAATCAAAAGCTCCCTCGTCTGCCTTATTAGATATAATGGTATAGTTGAGGTTGTTGAGGTCATGATAGACAGCGCCACCACCTGACAGACGGCGAACAACATGGATGCCCTTTTCGTCTGTGAATTCCTTGTTGATTTCTTCAATGGCATTCTGATGCTTACCGATAATGATGGCAGGCTCATTGATCCAGAGAATAAAAATTTCGTCAATATCTGTTAATTCCTTGAAGGCATAGGCTTCGAGGGCAATGTTATAAGCTGGGTCATTGCTGTTGTTTACGATGTATTTCATGCAAAACTCCTTTATTGTTAACTAATTTTTATTATAGTGGAAACGATAACAAAAGACAAGCCCGAAGACCTGTCTTTCAAACATTATTCCACATCAGCTCCGTTTGTAGCAATAGCTGTTTTATAACAAAGGAATGAGGTTCTTGGCATAGTTTAGATACATACGCCTGCTCTGTTCTTTTTTCACTCAAAGGAGAATCGACCCTCCCTTGTACTCGTTTTTGAGTATCAAAGAAGGCTTCACTGTGAAACAATAAGTAAATTGTTTCGCTACCCTATCTCCCTGTTTCACACTGTTAATTCAATTTGGATATCCTCAAAACCTAGAATACAAGATTCATAGTAACCATCTCCAGTAACTCGTGGGCCACTGAGAAGCTGATAACCCGCTGCGACCAATTGCTCAGTCAATTCATTCACCGCTTCTTCACTTCCCAAACTAAAGGCTAGATGAATCAGCCCCAAGTGATTGAGCTGGCTAGGCTTGTCCACCACATCATCTCTAGTCATAATTTCAAGACGAGCTCCATCTTCAAAAGTCAGGAAATAGGATTTAAAACTTGTTTTTGTATTATGATAGAGTTGATTGGACTTTGCACCGAAATAAGTTTCAAAGAAATTCCGCATTCCTTCTAGGTCTTGAGCATAGATAGCAAGATGTTCAATTTTCATTCGATTTTATCCTCCCTTAAAGAAAAACGGCACACTGCCGTTTTTCTTATTCTACGTCTTTACCATTGCTGGCGATGACTGTTTTATTCATCTGATTATTTACGTTTTGGTGGGTTGTGAATCGCAACACCAAGCACATCAAGGAAGGCTTCGTACATCACTTCCGAGAAGGTTGGGTGACCGTGGATGGATGCTGCCACGTCATCAACTGTCAACTCAGATTCCATGATAGTTGCTGCTTCGTTGATCATTTCAGCTGCAACTGGACCGATGATGTGAACACCAAGAATTTCATGGTATTTCTTATCAGCAATCACTTTGACGAAACCATGTGCTTCGTTAGAAGCGATCGCACGACCGTTACCAGTGAAGCTGTTGCGACCGATAAGGATGTTTTCTTTACCGTATTTCTCGATAGCTTGATCTTCTGTCAAACCAACCATAGCGATTTCTGGGTGTGTGTAAACCGCTGCAGGTGTGAAGTCCAACTTAGCCTTGTGGTGGTTACCGTGGATCGCATTTTCAGCTGCCACTTCACCCATACGGTAAGCAGCGTGTGCCAACATCTTGGTACCGTTGACATCACCTGGTGCGTAGATACCTGGGATAGATGTTTCTTGGTATTCGTTGACCTTGATACGACCGCGGTCTAGTTCAAGGTTAAGATTTTCAAGACCAGCCAATTGTGGTACACGACCGATTGAAAGAAGGGCTTTTTCAGACACAATTTCTGAGCCGTCATTCAACTTGATGGTCAATTGGTTGTTGGCTTCAACGATTTCAGATACACCAACAGATGTCAAGAATTTCATACCTTTCTTAGAAAGGACTTTTTGCAATTCAACTGAAACTTCACGGTCCATACCTGGAATGATACGGTCAGCCATTTCAACAACTGTTACTTCGGTACCGTATGATGCGTAAACCAAACCAAGTTCCACACCAACTACGCCACCACCCATAACAGTGAGTGACTTAGGAATTTCACGAAGATCAAGAATATCGTCAGAAGTCAATACCAACTTAGAATCGATACCTGGGATGTTGATGCGTGATACTTTCGAACCTGTTGCAAGAACAATGCTGCGACCTTTGATAACCTTGTCGCCAATCACAACTGTTTTGTCAGGGTTTACTTGACCAAGACCGTTGAAGATCGTTACCTTGTTAGCTTTCAAGAGACCAGCTACACCACCTGTCAAGGTCTTGACAACCTTGTTCTTGAAGTCAACAGTCTTATCCATGTCTACGGTGTAGTTAGTTGAAGCAAGGTTGATACCGCGCTCAGCTGCAATCTTCAAGCCGTCAAGGATTTCAGCGTTCTTAAGGTAGGTCTTAGTTGGGATACATCCCTTGTTCAAGCAGGTACCACCAAATTCTGACTTCTCAACGATTGCGATTTTACCGCCCAATTGAGCACCACGAATAGCAGCGTAGTAACCAGCAGGACCACCACCAACAACAACCATGTCGTACTCGTCAGCTGCCAATTCAGCCTTAGGAGCTTGTGGAGCTACTGCAGGAGCTGCAGGTACTTCCAAACCAGCTGCTTTCAAGTCGGCAGTTGCTTGAGCAACTTCAGCTGGAGCAGGTGCAGCACCTACTTCAACTGTCTCACCTTCTGCACCAAGGTAAGCAATCACTTCTGTTACAGGAACAGTAGCACCGTTACCGTGAACGATTTTTAAGAGAACACCTGACTCTTCTGCTTCCAATTCCATGCTAGTCTTGTCTGACATCATCTCCAAGATAACATCACCTTCGTTGACAAAATCACCCTCTTGTTTTTTCCACTCGATGATTTCGCCTTCTTGCATATCTACACCAAGTTTAGGCATAATAATTTCAATTGCCATAGTTATGATACAAAGAACGTCAAATGCGACAGAATTTTAGGAGTCCAACGTAGGATGTTTGCATCCAAGGCGGACTATCTAAATTCCGAAGCATTTAGTTCGTGTTCAAATGTCACGAACTCGTTCTACATCCTTTCTTTGTTTTTTATCTTTACCAAATTGAGCACAGGCTAAAAACCTATTGAAAAAGATAAATCGCCTCGTGCCTCAAGGCACATCGTTGATTTCCTATTTTCATACGGTTTTCTTAACGCCTTTTGCATCTTATCTTAAATCAACAATTCCAATGGGTTTTCCAACAAGTTCTTCAAGTCAACCATGAACTTGGCACCATTCATACCGTCAACGATACGGTGATCAATGGTCAAGCAGAGTGCCATGATTGGACGGATCTTAATTTCGCCGTCGATAACAACTGGTGTTTGAACCGTTGCTGCAACACCAAGGATTGCTGAGTTTGGTTGGTTGATGATTGGGTTAAAGGTCTTGGTACCAAACATACCCAAGTTGGTGATAGAGAAGGTTGATCCTGACATTTCAGCACCCTTCAACTTACCAGATTGAGCCTTCTTGATGACATCTTTCGAAGCCACCACGAAGTCAGACAAGCTCATCTTATCTGCACCGTGAACAACTGGCACCACCAATCCTTCATCCAAACCTACCGCGATACCAAGGTTGACAAACTTGTGCAACTCGATTTCCTGTGCATCGTTAATCAAAGATGCGTTCATGTAACGGTGTTCTTCTTTCATCAAAGTACGAACAACCGCAAGACCAATCAAGTCTGTAAAGGTTACTTTCAAACCAGTCTTGTTCATGATAGGCTCAAGGACTTGCTTACGCAATGCCATGAGGTTGGTCATGTCGATATCGTAGTTAAGCGTAAAGGTTGGAGCTGTTAAGTAAGAGTTGACCATACCTTTTGAAATTGCCTTACGCATTGGGCTCATCTTGATGATTTCAACGCCTTCTGGCAATTCTTTAGCTGGTTTCTCTTCAGCTTTTGGTGCTGGTGCAACAGCTTCTACAGCTGCAGGAGCAAGTACTGCAAGAACGTCGTCCTTGACAATCTTACCATTGACACCTGAACCTGTAAGGGTTGACAAGTCAACACCTTGGTCTGCTGCGATACGGGCTGCAAGCGGAGTTGCTTTTGGAGCTGCTCCCTTGAAGTCTTCAACGTCAACCTTGTGGACACGGCCGTTAGCACCTGTTCCTGGAACAAGACCCAAGTCAATTCCAAGCTCACGCGCCAATTTACGTGCTGCAGGAGTCGCACGAACCTTGCCACCACCTTGAGGTTTGGCAGCCGCTGCAGGAGCAACGATTACAGGTGTACGACCTGCAGGCACTTCTTCGATTGCTGCAGCTGGCTCAACAACTGGAGCAGATGAAGCACCAGCTTCAACCGATTCGCCTTCAGCACCCAAGTAGGCAATAACCTCAGTAACTGGGACGGTAGCACCGTTTCCATGAACAATTTTTAATAGGACGCCTGACTCTTCTGCTTCCAGCTCCATACTGGTCTTGTCAGACATCATTTCCAAGATGACATCGCCTTCGTTGACGAAATCGCCCTCTTGTTTTTTCCACTCGATGATTTCACCTTCTTGCATGTCCACACCGAGCTTAGGCATAATGATTTCAATAGCCATTATTAAGATACCAAGTCCGAACAGAAAACGACTGAATCTAGGAAATCGTCGAAAATCCTGATTTTCGTAACGATTTCTCTTTTTTCCGAGTTTTCCGGACGGGTTCAATTCCTTTCTTTCAGTTTCCTACGTTCCCAATAAACCAGACCTATTCCCTAGTCGGTTCAAGTTCTGGTTGCATTCTTTCAAACAGGGACTGGACGGTTGCCCGTCCTTCCGTTCTGGATTAACCTCTGTTTACTTGCTTGTAGATTGCCGCTTTGATTTTCTCTACGTTTGGCAATACTGCGTTTTCAAGAATGTTTGCGTAAGGAACTGGTACATCGTCTGAAGCGATACGAATGATTGGTGCATCCAAGTAGTCAAAGGCTTCGCTTTCTGTGATGATTGATGCGATTTCACCAATGAAACCACCTGTTTTGTAAGCATCGTTCACCAAGATAACCTTACCAGTTTTCTTAACAGATTCGATAATCAATTCTTTATCCAATGGGATAAGAGTACGTGGGTCAACCACTTCTACGCTGATGCCTTCTGCAGCTACTTCTTCAGCCGCTTTCAAGGCACGTTCCAACATACGACCGTATGAAATGATGGTTACATCTGTACCTTCACGTTTGATTTCACCTTTACCAAGTGGAATGTAGAAATCAGGATCCAAGTTAACTTCTTCTTTCTTACCGTAAAGTGCTTTAGGCTCCAAGAAGATAACTGGGTTGTTGTCAAGGATAGATGACTTCAAGAGACCTTTTGCATCGTTCGCTGTACCTGGTGCAACCACCTTGATACCTGGGATGTGGGTCAACCAAGCCTCAAGAGATTGTGAGTGCTGTGCCGCTGAACCGATACCTGATCCAGATGCCACACGGAAGGTTACAGGTGTTTTCAAACCGCCACCAAACATGTAGTTGGTTTTCGCAGCTTGGTTAACAATCGCATCAAGGGCAATTGTTACGAAGTCCATGAAGGTCAAGTCAACGATTGGACGAAGACCTGTTTGAGCCGCACCAACCGCAGAACCAGCGATTGCTGCCTCAGAGATAGGCGTGTCGCGAACGCGTTTGGGACCAAATTCGTCCAACATACCAACAGATGTACCGAAGTCACCGCCGTAGATACCGACGTCTTCACCCATCAAGAATACTTTTTCATCCTTACGCATTTCTTCGCTTTGAGCCAAGTTAATCGCTTCACGCAAGGCCATTACTTTTGTTTCAGCCATTTTTTACTCCTAATTTATATCAATTTATCTATACTGTACCAAGGAAAACCAAACAATTACCACAATGTAATTGTCTATAGTCCCTGCTTAAGACACCTTAGTTTGACTTTCCCTTCAACTCTGATGTTACTTACGACACGGAGACTATTCAGCCGATATTGCTGAATAGACGAAGTTAGCTTCAAACTTTTGGGAAATGTTTGAAGGTCTTCCCGATAGGGAGAACTTTGTTCTCCTCCTGTAAGTAGGTAGTCCACCTTGGTGAGCTACCCTAGTTTGACTTGCTCTTTAGAGCTTAGTCAAACTTCTTACGTTAGTAGTTGGGTTCAGACTAGAGGCTTGGAAAAATAGATGAGCCATTAGTGATGTCCACATCACTAGCTGACTCCCTAATTTTTCTGTGCCTCTTTAACGTCTTCACACCCTAGTCTACAAACACGTCTTCGTAAGCTACTGAGATGTCTGGATCTGGGCTTTCTTGTGCGAATTTCACAGATGCTTCTACCTGTTCTGCAACTTGTGCTTCGATTGCATCCAATTCTTCGTCTGTCGCAATCTTGTTTTCTGTCAAGTATTTACGGTATTTCTTAAGTGGGTCTTTTGCTTTCCACTCGTTAACTTCTTCTTTTGTACGGTAAACACCTGCATCGGCAGTTGAGTGACCAAACCAGCGATATGACTCGACCTCAACCATTGCTGGTCCGTTACCTGCACGAACGTACTCGATGACTTCTTGCATTTTCTCATAAACGGCAATGACATCGTTACCATCTTCAACATAGTGACCAGGCATACCGTATGCAGCAGCACGTTGGTAAAGGTGAGGAATCTTAGTCGAATAAGAAATATCTGTTGAGATACCGTAACGGTTGTTTGTAATGAAGAAGATAACTGGCAAGTTCCAAACTGCCGCCAAGTTCATTGATTCATGGAAGGAACCTTCGTTAGTAGCTGAATCACCTGAGAAGGCAATAACAATGTTATCTGTACCAAGATATTGTTGCGTAAGGGCTGCACCAACTGCAAGGGCATAACCACCACCTACGATACCGTTTGAACCAAAGTTTCCTTTTTCAACGTTTGCCAAGTGCATAGAACCACCACGACCTTTTGATGTACCAGTTGCCTTACCAGCAAGCTCAGCCATCATGCCATTGATGTCAATACCTTTTGCAATAACGTGACCGTGACCACGGTGGTGTGAGAAGATAATGTCCTCATCTGTCAATCCTGCAATTGGACCAACCGCTGCAGCTTCTTCACCAACTGAGAAGTGAGTCATACCTTGTACGAAGCCACGACGCACCAATTTGTTCAATTTCATATCAACATCACGGATTTGTTGCATTTTTAAGAACATGTCCAAATGTTGTTCTTTTGAGATAGATACCATAATTTCCTCCAAAGGTTTTCTCGTTCTGCTCTATGATAGACCAATATTTCACAAATGGCAAATAATTGAACCGTTTTCTATTCCACAACTAAAATGCCTCAACCTATTGACGTTAGTGTATTTTTTCACAATCCAATTATCTTATTCATCTTTTTGTTTGATATTTTTTTCACAAACTTTTCCGACTGTTGAAAGCCAAATCATTTTGTGCTAAGATGAAGTCAGGAGGTAGATATGGACTTTGATTTTTTCCTACTAATTTGTAACTACATTGGAAGTACCGCCTTTGCCGTATCAGGTGTTGTCAAGGGGTTTAAGAAAAAATTGGATATTTTTGGAATTACCTTGCTAGCTATTCTTACTGCAGTTGGTGGTGGAATCATTCGGGATATCATGCTTGGAAAAATTCCGGCAGCTCTGAAAGAACCGTCCTCCATCTATTTATCCATCGGCGTTTCTCTGATAATGTATCTAATTGTTATCTGTAAAAAGCAGGACACACCCCGTGACAACCAACTTTATCGCTATCTAAGTAAGATAAATTTAATCTTTGATGCGATTGGGTTGGTTATCTTTGCTCTTTTGGGAGCTAGCGCTGGCATCGAATCCAACTTGAATAGTATGGCAACTGGTATTTTAGCCAGTCTAACAGGTGTTGGTGGCGGTATTATCCGTGATCTGCTCGTCAATGAAACCCCTTCTGTACTAAAAGAAGATATCTATGCCTTACTCGCATTTCTCACTGGATTGAGCTACCACATCTTGGTCCTCCAATTCCATCTACCTCGTATTCCCAGCTTTATTAGCTGCTTCGCCTTTTTCCTAATCCTTCGTCTCTTGATCATTAAATACAACATTAACCTACCAAATATGGATCGCACAAAATAAGACTTGAGCCTGCTCAAGTCTTATTCTTATTTCTTACCAGCCACCGTGACCGTCAGGAGCTGCACCTGGACCTGTAGCTGTAATTTCCGTGATTTGCTCACCATTGACTGTTACAGTACCACCTGTAAACTCAACCGTTCCATCAAAGTCAAATGCTGATTGCGCTGTGACATCAATTGTACCACCTGAGATGTAAATATCACCATTAGCATCAAAAGCATCTGTATCACCACTACCCACTGCTACTTTGAGATTGCCACCTGTCACCTTGATAAAGATATCAGATGAAATTGTACTTGCTGCATTGATTGCATCATCAGAACCGTACACATCCAAGGTACCACCGTTGATAGTAATATTTGTTCCCTCAAGGGCTTCAAGCGATTCCGATACCGTGATATCTCCACCATCAATTGTCAATGCCATTTCAGCCTTAATACCATCGTCACCGGCAGCTACAGTAATTGTACCGCCTGTGATGGTTGTATAACCCTTAGTCGTATCTGTATCATTGGTTGATTTTATACCGTCTCCACCTGCTGTCACATCAATTGTGCCACCATTGATAGTCATAGAATCCTTACCGCGGATACCATCATCTACTGCAGTTACTTTAATATTTCCTGCATTGATTACCAAATCATCGGTTGATACGATACCATCTTGGAAGTTTGCTTCTACTGTCAAGCTACCATTACCAGTAATGGTCAAATCTGCTTCTACGTGAATTGCCCCTTCGATATTGGTGTCTGAGTGAGTGCTCGTATCTTTAACTATATTTTCTGTACCGTCTTGCAACTCGATTTCAACATTGTCTGCTGAAATAACATTGATTGCCGCTGTATCTGAACTTGAAATAGTTGCACCAGCCAAAATGATACGAACATTTGCATCTGTTTCAACCGTCACACCGCCTGTTGTTGAACCGGTTAAAACATAAGTCCCTCCCTCAGTAATTTTCAAACCGTCGTTTGACAGCGTCACTTCTGTAGTTGGAAGAGCTGACCAGTCGATTGAAGAACTTGTATCAGACGTTGCTGATGTATTGCTAGTCGTCACAGCGGTTGATGACGTTGTTCCTGATGAAGAGCTATTGTTGGTCGCAGTCGAACAAGCTGCCAGAACACTAATGCTGAATAGAGTAATTGTTGAGTAAAGCCATTTTTTCATAGGTTTTGATGATTTCATGTAAATATACCTCTTTTTCTATCAGGAGAACATCAGGCCTCCCTTGTATGCTCTTAGTTTACAGACTATTCCTAAAAGAAAGGTTAAAGATATCCAAAAGAAATCTTAAAACAAAAAAACTGCCCTTAGACAGTTTTTATGTATTCTATATCGATAATTTTATCACAAACAGTTGCCAAAAGTTCCTCATCATGCGAGATTAGAATGACTAGCTTCTTTTCTTTCTTTAAAAAGGCCAGAGCCTTAGCCAGTTCCTTCATCTGAGCCAGATCCAATCCGCTAGAAGGCTCATCAAAGATGAGGATATCCTTGTCCGCCAATAAGCTGGCTACAATCATCAAGCGTTGCTGCTCACCCCCAGATAAGCTGACGGGGTGCCTGTCCAGCAAGCCATTCAAGCGAAAACGGCTGAGTAAATCTTCAGCAATCTCCTTGTTTTTTTTACCTAATGTAAGTTCTCTACGAACAGTTTCAGCAAAGAGTTGCAGGTGAACATCCTGCATGACAAAGCTGGTTTTTTCTAATCGTTGTCGTGATGACAAGACCTGTCCCTGCCAACTAATTTGGCTGGCCTTGTCCTCTTCTAAGCCAACTAAGAAACGAGCCAAACTGGTTTTGCCAAATCCATTGGGTCCGACAATGCCGACAACCTGACCTGGTGCAAGGCATAGGCCTTCAATCTTATAAAGAAGGTTTCCAGCTTGACTGACTGACAAATGTGAGATGGATAGCCCTTCCTCATCTGAAACAAACAGACTAGCCTGCTCTGCTATTGCCTGCCGATAAGGCTCCACATCATAACACCGTAAGCCCATGTCCTGACGACACTCCTCTGTTCTATGAAGGAAATCACTCGCTGGATAATCTGCAACCAGCTGACCATCCTGAAAGTAGAGATAGCGATCTGCCAAGTCTCCCAAATAAGCTAGCAGGTGTTCCGCAATCAAGATAGTCCGCCCTTCCTGTTTCAGCTTATGCAGGGTTTCCTTGACCTTTTGAACACCAACCTGGTCCAAATTTGCAGTCGGCTCATCTAAGAGCAAGACCGGACTACCCTGCATGGTCGCCGTAGCCAAGGCTACCAACTGCTTTTGCCCACCAGATAGTTGAAAAATTGGCTTCTCCAACAAATCTTCCAGTTGAAAGAGTGTATTGACCTGCTGCAAGCGTTTTGCAATTTCCTCCCTTGAAAGTCCCTGATTCTCACAAGGAAAGACCAGCTCATGCAAGACTTGGGAATGGAAAAATTGAGTAGCGGGATTTTGAAAAACGGAGGCTACATAGTAGGACAGCTCCTCCACGCTAGTCTGTCCAATATTTAGCTGACCTAGAAAGGCTTGTCCTGCAAGCTGAGCGGGATAATATTCAGGAATCAATCCATTGAGCAGTTTGAGCAGACTAGATTTACCAGAGCCACTAGGACCACACAAGGCGACACATTGCCCAGTTGGAATGGTCAGCTCCTTAATCTGTAAAGCCGGTTTGGCCGCACCTAAGTAAGTTATCTCTATATTCTTTAATGAAATAGTCGTGTCCATAGAAGAAAGACTAGACAACATAGACAAAGACTCCAATCTAGCCAAGTCCACTTTGACTTGACAAACTCACTGGGACGACCATGAAGCGCTAAGCCCTTGGTCAAGGTGGCCACTGTCAAATCCTGTGCAGTGGTCAAGAGAGATAGCATCAGGGGGACCAAAAAGTACTCCAAATACCTAAGCGGTTGAAGGAGGATAGCCCACCTACTGAGGAAAATTCCTCTGACTTTCAACGATGCCCGAATAGTACGTGCATCTTGCTTGATAGCTGGCAAAAATCGAAACATGACCCCCAAGGTCAATAGGAAAGTTTCTGGCAGGTGCCATTTTCGCAAACCATGAATGAGCTCATAGCTACCAGTGGTCATCAAGAGCAAATGCCCTGCCAAAAGCGGTGGCCAGATATAGCCCATCACAACAAACAAATACGTCAACCAAGCAGGCAAGATAGACCAATAGGATAAGCCCTGAAACAGACCGTAGCCAATTAATCCAACAAGTGCCATTTTAGGCTTTCCAGAAAGCCAGAAAAGCAGGCTCAGTCCACAGACCAAGACTACATTTTCTATCCCGTTTAGTCGCATGCCATAGGTAAAACTGGTAAAGACGACTAAAAGAATTTTACTGCGCGCGTCTAATTTCATTACACCAAACCTGAACGGTCAAAGTAGCGTTTGACCATGTATTGTCCGAACAAGCCGCTCAGACTAGCTGCTAAGATAATGGTAAAGGATAGCCAGAGAACATTATTCGGTGTGAAATCCAGCATGACACGTGCTACATATTCTGCAGATTTTCCACGCGCTAAGAGATTGGCCTCATAGGCATCCCGCATCAACCACATGAGAATGATAGGACCTAGATTGCCAAAGGAAAAGAGAATAAAGCTGAGCAAGTTACTCCATTTATTCTTATAGGCACCTAGCTTAGCCAAGCCATCTCCCAACAAGCCAAAGGTCAAACTTGGTAAAAAGGCTGCTGTCATATAGCCTGATAGAAAGAAGAAAAAGGCCATGACTGCACCGACCAGGCTAATCGATCCAAACTTTCCAACTTTGGCAATCAAAAGCATATAAACTGGACCAGCTAAGAGGGCAGCAAAAGCTGGTGCGTACATCATATTTCCTGAACGGTCAAAGAAGACACCGATTAAGGTTCCTAAACCTACACACAGAAAATACAAGCCAGCTAAAGCCCCTGTCACCATGAGGTCTTTGATTTTTAATTGTTTCATTTATCGTTCCTTTTGTAAATTTCCATTCTCCAAGCGGAAGATGACATCCGCACAAGCCATAGTCGAACTTCTATGCGAAATCAAGAAGACCATACCCTGACAGTGTTCTTTGACCAACTGGATAAAACGAGCTTCATTGAGCGAGTCCAAGTTACTAGTTGGTTCATCAAAAATATAACAATCAGCCTGCTTGAGAAGAGCTCGCATGAGTTCCAAACGTTGCCCCTCTCCCGCTGAGAAATCACTTGCTTCCACAAGCGTATCCAAACCTTGTGGTGCCGCTTCAATCCGCTCCTTCATGTAGCATTTTTCAGCCAAGTCCATGATATGCTCATCTGACACATCTGTCCGTCCCAAAAGAAGATTCTCTCGAATGGTCTGACGAAAAATTTGTGGCACTTGAGGGACATAGGCAAAGGAGCCTTGCAGATGTGCCTTATCAACTTGACGACTATCGAATCCAGACAGGCTAATCTGACCAGACTGCCAGTCATACCAGCGCATGATGAGTTTCATCAAGGTTGATTTTCCTGTACCTGATTCACCGACCAGACCAATGATTCCACCTTGAGAGAACTGGACAGACAAGTTGCGATAGAGACCTGTTTCCCGGTCATCGTAGTCAAAGTCCAGTTGGTCAATTACAATATCTTTCACACTGACCTCAACAAGCTCACCTGTTCGCTCTGCTTCTTTTTCATCCAAAAGAGCATAGATGTTGCGACCAGCATTCATAGCCCGTTTGAAACCAAGAGGCAGACGGCTGAGTTCCAAGAATGGCGCAAAAGAACTGGTGAAAGATACCAATAAAGCCACTCCTGTTGCCAACTCCAATTTTTGAGCGCCGACTAAATCAAAAGTCAACCATGCAAAGCCCATAATGGATAAGCCCACCACTAAGAAGGACACCGCATACTGCATAAAGTTGGTTTGGGCAACTCTCCGTTCCTGACCATTAACCTCTTGACTTTTTTGAGTCAAACTAGCAAAGCGGGCATCGGTCTGTTGGAATTGCATAAGGTCTTTCATACTCTTGAGACTTTCAATAAAGTAGGACACATAGCCTTTACGACTGGCATTTTGCTCCTTGAGTAAGGGTTGTAAGTTCTTAGCAAAGCGATTGGGAATAGCGATCGCCAAGAGGACATATGTTAGGAGAGCCAGCAAGGCCAAGCCCCAACTAGATAGACCGAAATACAGGGTCAAGCCAAGGGCCACCAAAATCCCCGTACAGATTGGAGCAATAGTATGAGCAAAAAAGACTTCTAAAGCTTCAATGTCCTCCCCAATCATCTTGAGCAGGCTACCACTGTCCTGCCGGTCCAATTTCCCAGGAGCCAAGGCCCGCAATTTTGCAAAAATCAGACGGCGGTAGGCAGCCAGGGTATGAAAGGCCACATAGTGACCAAAGTAGTGCTCGCCATAGCGGAAGGCACCACGCAGAAGAGCTAGAATGACTAAAGCTCCCAAGGTCCATAGCGGAGCAGGATTGCCAGCAAGGGCATTAAAAGCCAGATAGACTAGCGTTACTGGAATAGCAATGGTCACTACCTGCCCCAAAACCGCAAAGCAAACCGCTACTACAATCCGTGGCAAAAGGTGTTTCATGGAGTGCAAGAGTCTCGGAATCAGCACCCGTGTTGGCATTTCTTTCTTATCCATAAACGGACTCCTCCAATTCTCTTTGTTTATCGACCAGCTGACGGTAGGCTGGACTGGTTTGATAAAGCCAGCTATGGTTGCCTGTCACCGCTCCCTCCGCAGACAAGAAGAGAATATCATCTGCCTGTTCCACCTGCTTCATCTTATGCGTAATAATGATGACAATAGCATCCTTAGCGACCAAATTAATCAAGTCATAAATCAAGCCTTCATTGTCTTGGTCCACACTTGAGGTCACCTCATCAAAAATATAGAGCGAGCGTTTAGCCAAGATTGCACGGGCACAAATGACCTGCTGGCGTTGACCAGGAGACAAGAAAGCACCATCATCGCCAACTACCGTGTCCAAACCATCTTTCAGGTTCTTGATAAATTGCAAGACACTATGCTCCTCTGCCCAAGCCAAGATGTCCTCCTTGGACAAATCGCAAGCCATCCGCAAATTGTCATAAATTGACTGATTAAGAAGATAAGACTGACCAGACACATAGAGGACCTGCTCATTCAGCGACAACTGACTGACACCTGAAATCTCCTGCTCACCCAAGTAAATCGCTCCCTTATCCGCCTGCAAGCGTCGCAAGAGTAGCTGAGCCAAGGTCGTTTTCCCCTGACCAGATTCACCCGCCAAAGCATAGACACGACCTGCTGTCATGGTCATGGAAATATTCTCTAAAACAGATTTTTCGCCGTAGGCAAAGGCCAGATTTTCAAGTGTCAAACTATCGAAGACTTGCACATGTACAGAATCCATTTCCTGCTCCGCTGTCATGCTGTCCAAGAAACCAAAGATGCGATCCGCCATCTTGGTATTCATCATAACCAAGTGCATACCGTAGCCCTGCTCCCGAATCGGTGCAAAAAACTCCGTCGCAATGAGGACAAAGAAAAGCATACTAAACAGAGATAAATTGCCTGCCGCTAGGCTATTGACCGCTACAAAACCAGACAGACCAATACCTAGATACATAACCGCATCCATGTAGCCTACCGCTTGCAGTTGGAAACTGAGCAACTCCATGGTCGCATCGCGGAAGTCCTCCGCCTGCTCACTAAAGGTCTTCTCGTAAGTCGCATCCGCCTGATATGAGTAAAGAGTGTTGAGCCCCTTGAGGTCATCCAAGAAGAGATTGCCCACATCCATGTAGGAGCCCCAGTAGCGATTCATGATCCGCTTGGACCGCTTCTGCATAGCGATAATGGAAATGGGAATCAAAGGCAAGGCCAAGATGAAAATGACCGCACCCAACGGGAAAATCAGAAAGACCAGCAAGAGCACAGTCGCACAGTTAAACTGGGTCCGCAAGGACGAAGCCAAATAGTAGGAATAGTAAGTATCCAGACTGTCAATTCCCTGCGAAGCGATGTTAAAAACATCAGCCGCAGTTGCTGTTGAGTCAAACTGACCGTCCTTGGCCAAAAGGGCCTCAAAGAAGGACTGCTTGAGCGAATCCCGAGCAAACTGGGAGCCCAAGCCCTGCAAACGCTTGGCGATCAAGGCCACACCGTAACCAAAGGCATTCAAACCTAACAAAATGAGGACATATTGCAGTAAATCAACCTGACCACCTTCATAATAGGTCACAAAACCTTGGGCAATCAGATAAAAGGAAATAATCCGCATCAAAAATTGTACCCAGGATAAAAAAGCTGCTAGATAAACTAGCTTCATTTTTGGCTTAATCCGTTCTTTCAGACGCTTCAAAAGCGCCTTTTTCTTTTCTCGAGAGATTTTCTCCTGTTCTTGTGCCATGGCTCACCCATTCTTTCTCATTTTCTATCATTCAATAGTCACGTCAAACCAACCCCTATTATATCATTCTTTGAATTGTCTGTAAATTCTAAGTAAAATAAAACTGGATTTCTCCAGTTTTCTTATTGCTGATCCAAAGCACGTAGCATTTGATCAATTTTATTACCATATTCAATCGATTGGTCTTTTTCAAAGACCAAATCAGGGATTTTATAAAGAGTAAGCTTGCGACCGAGTTCTCTCTTAATGGTTCCTGTTGCTTTTTCCAGACCTGTTTGGGCTTTTTGATTATCCGATGCCAAGTCACTCATAATAGAGTAATAGACTTTGGCTACTGATAAATCGCCAACCATCTGCACATCTGTAATGGTCACTCCTTGTACACGGGGGTCACGGACCTTTTTCTGCAAAATCTCATTCACTTCGCGTTTGATTTCCATACCCACACGGTCTGTACGAAAATGGTTTGCCATAGAGCATTTCCTTTCTTACATGATAGAAAAGCTGAGTTTCCTCAGCTTTAAGTAATTACAGTAGGTTCAATTTACTGTATGCTTTGATTTATTTTTTAATTTCTTCCATGATGTAGGCTTCAATGGTATCGTCAACTTTCAAGTCGTTGTAGTTCTCAATCATGAGACCACCTTCTTGGGCATTGCCGACTTCCTTAACATCGTCCTTATAACGTTTCAAGCTTGCCAACTGACCATCAAAGACAACCACACCGTCACGGATAACGCGGACGCTTGAATCACGGGTAACTTTACCACGGATAACCATAAATCCTCCGATAGTACCAACTTTGGATACCTTGAAGGTTTCACGAATAGTTGCTTCACCAATGATTTTCTCTTCGTACTCAGGATCCAACATCCCTTTCATAGCGTCTTCCATTTCCTCAATCACCTTGTAGATGATACTGTGGAGACGAACTTCTACCTCATCTGCTTCTGCCTGTTGGCGTGCTTCTGGTGTAGGACGAACGTTAAATCCAATAACAAGAGCATTCGACGCTTCTGCAAGGGTAATATCTGATTCATTGATGGCACCGACTGCTGAGTGGACAATATTAACACGCACCCCTTCCACTTCAATCTTTTGAAGAGATGAAGACAAGGCTTCAACAGATCCTTGTACGTCAGCCTTGATAATGACGTTAACAGACTTGACTTCACCTGCTTTAAGAGTATCAAAGAGGTTTTCAAGGCTAACACGTTGGGTAGCTTGACGTTGTTTGAGAAGGGCACGTTTAGCACGCTCTTCACCAGCTGCACGAGCAGATTTTTCATCTTCATAAACTGCGAAATGGTCTCCCGCCATCGGAGTTTCATTCAAACCAGTGATAGAGACTGGTGTAGACGGACCTGCAACTTTAACACGACGACCAAGGTCATTAGTCATAGCACGGACACGACCAAAGGTATTTCCGACAACGATTGGATCTTGAACATTAAGGGTGCCTTGTTGAATAAGGAGAGTTGCAACCGCACCTTTTCCTTTGTCCAGATGCGCCTCAATAACTGTACCAATCGCACGAACTGTAGGGTCAGCCTTGAGTTCTTGAATTTCAGCTACCAACAGAACAGTTTCTAGCAATTCATCTATGTTTTGGTTGAACTTAGCTGAGATTTCCACAAACTCAGACTCTCCGCCCCAGGCAGTTGAGATAACACCATGTTCTGCCAATTCACCGATAACACGCTCAGGGTTAGCACCTGGTTTATCAATCTTGTTAATGGCAACAATAATTGGAACATTGGCAGCTTTGGAATGGTTGATAGCCTCGATAGTCTGCGGCATTACACCATCATCTGCTGCAACGACCAAAATCGTCAAATCGGTAACAGAGGCACCACGCGCACGCATAGATGTGAAAGCCGCGTGTCCAGGAGTATCCAAGAAGGTGATTTTCTTACCACTTTCTTCGATCTGATAGGCACCAATATGCTGGGTAATACCACCAGCTTCTCCGGTTGCGATACGTGAGTTACGAAGGGTATCCAAAAGAGTTGTCTTACCATGGTCAACGTGTCCCATGATAGTCACAACTGGTGGACGCTCTACCAATTCATCTTCGTTAAGGTAACCTTCTTCTACGAAGAATCGCTCGATGTCTGCATTATCAACTTCTACTTTTTCCTTCGCTTCGATACCATAATCAACCATGAGGAGTTCAATGGTGTCTCCATCTAGAGATTGGTTTTGTGTTGCCATAACACCCATCAGGAAGAGTTTCTTCACGATTTCTGCAGGTTCACGCTTAATACGTTTAGCGATTTCTGCAACGGTCATACCAGCAGTGTACTCAAACTCTGTTGGCAACTCATGGAACTTACGTTCTGTTACAGGTTTAGTAGGCTGATTATTCTTGCCTTTTTTATTTTTCTTGTTATTATTCCAGTTACTATTTCTTTGATTTCTCACTTGATTTTGACTATTTCGATTTCTTTGTTGTTTTCTTGGACCATCTTCTTCGTCACTATTGAAGTCACGTTTTTTATCTGGTCGTGCTTGTTTTTTCCGACGGGTATCAGCATTTGCCGGTTCTACTGGAACTGGAGCAGGTTTTACAACTGGCTTCACTTCCTCTACCGGTTCTTCAAACTTGATTTCCTTCGGTTTTTTCGGTTGTTTTTTAGCCTCTTGGGCTTGACGGAATCGCTCCTCGCTCGTGCGAGCATATTCTGCATTTTGCTCTGCTTTTAAAGCTGCTGCACGTGCTTTAAAGTCAATTTTAACAGCCGGTGATGGGCTTTCTTGACGGCGATTCTGGCGTTCAAATCGTCCTGCTTGTCCTTGTGGTCGACGATCGTTTCCACCTTGGCGACGGTCTTGACCTTTGAAGTCACGACGATCTCCTGTCCGTACTTCTTTTCGGTCATCACGGCGAACGTTATCACGACGGTCTTGGCTAGGCTTATTCTGCGAACGTCCTGCACCTTGACCCTGTGTACGTTTCGTTGCTTGTTCCTTAGCCCGTGCTTCCCGTTCTGCCTTAAAATTGCGACTCTTTGGTCGTTGAACTGTCGGGCGAGCAGGCCCTTCTTGTGCAACTGCAGAAGCAACTAGTTTCGTTTCCAAATCCTCTTTTTTCGTTTCTGACTTCTCTATTTGGCTTGACTGTGTTTCCGACGCAGCTACCTGTTCTTTCTTGGTAGTCGGTTTCGTTTCATTTTTTCCCTTACCAAAGCTAGCAACGATACGCTGAGCACTCACTTCATCTACACTAGATGCGTGACTTTTAACATCAAAGCCCAGTTCCTGTGCCTTGGAAACGACTTCCTTACTGGTAAGCCCTAATTCACGGGCAATTTCATTCAATCTCTTCTTAGACAATGCCTTGTCCTCCTGTTCTATTCCATAATAGACCTCATCTTCTTTGTAAATCCAGTGTCTGTTACTGCAAGGACTTTTCGTGCCTTGCCAACAGCCGCACTTAATTCCAGCGTTGAAAACGCGGTTACAACTTCTACGTGATAGGTATGACTTTTGTCAGTTACTTTTTTACTTAAATTTGGGCCAGCATCTGCCGCTAAAAATACAAGTTTAGCCTGCTGTTTTTGTATAGCCTCAACGACTAAATCCTCTCCTGAAACCAGGCGACCTGCTCGCTGAGCTAATCCCAATAGATTTAAGATTTTCTGTGTTTTATTCGAGTCCAAGCTCTCTCCTTTTGACCTTGTGGTCAACGTAGCTAATCAATTCATCGTAAAATTCAGGAGCTACTTCCATGCTAAAAGCACGGTTAAAAACTTGCTTTTTCTTAGCTAGAGCAGCTTCTTCATTGTCCAGTTTGATATAGGCACCGCGTCCATTAGCTTTACCTGTCGGATCTATAAAGACTTGGCCCTCTTTATTTTTTACGATGCGGAGCAAATCTCGTTTATCAATGATTTCTCCAGACACTACGGATTTTCGTAAAGGTATCTTTCTAGCTTTTGCCATGACTACCTCCTGCTTAGACTATTCTGCTGCGTCGGCTTCGTCAAATTCTGCCTGCTCTGCATCTCCATACAAGGCAGCTTCGATAGCTTCGTATTCAGTCGCAGATTTGATATCAATACGGAAGCCTGTCAAATGAGCCGCTAGGCGAACGTTTTGTCCACGACGACCGATTGCAAGAGATAGCTTATCATCTGGGACAACCACTGTTGCATGTTTGCCATCTTCTGTGTCAAAGATAACCTGATCGACTTCAGCAGGAGCAAGGGCATTGTAGATGAACTCAGCTTCATCTGGTACCCACTCGATAACATCAATATTCTCTTCAGTCGGAATCATACGGTCATTCTTAGCATCATAACGAGCTGGATGGAATTTACTGGTAATTTTCTTAATGTTAGCTCCACCACGACCAACGATAGTCCCAATTGCATCTACGTTTGGATTGTGACTACGAACTGCTACCTTAGTGCGATCACCAGCCTCACGAGAGACGCTCATGATTTCTACTGTTCCGTCGTAAACTTCTGGAATTTCTTGTTCCATGAGACGTTTAATCATTTCTGGGTGACTACGGCTAACAAAGACATTGACGCCACGACCATTATCTTCTACTTTGTAAACATAGACCTCAATTCGGTCATGCGATTGGAAAACTTCCCCTGGAATCTGATCTTGTTTCGAAAGTTGAGCTTCAATCGTGCCTAAGTTAACATAGATGAATCGATTATCAAAACGTTCAACCGTCCCAGACATAATCTCACTTTCATGTGCCTTATAAGTATTGTAGGTAATGGCACGCTTTTGCTTGCGCATTTTTTCCATGATAGTCTGCTTAGCAGACTGAGCTGCTACTCGACCAAATTCAGCAGGTGATTCTGGTGATTTGATTTTATCTCCAAGCTCATAAGCTGATGAGATGGCCAAGGCATCTTTGAGGCTGATTTCCAAACGGCTATCGAATACTTCATCGACCACTTCTCGTACAGTGTATACGTGGAAATCTCCTTTTTTCTCATCATATTCAATCGCTGCAGACTCAGACTGTCCGTAACGACGCTTGTAAGCAGAGCGGAGGGATTCCGTTACCGCCTCGATGATGTCCTCTTTATTAATACCCATGTCTTCCTCTAACACGCGGAAGGCTTCTAGCATTTCTTTACTCATGATTTTTTCCTTTTGTAACAAAAGGTCCTTTCTTATTAAATACTGTATCTAACTTAGCACCAAGTCTGTGAAACTTAGCCTATAGGGAGTTATAGCTTAACAGCCAATCTAGCTTTAGCCACCATAGAATATGGAATCGTCACTTCTTTCTTACGGGTCTTATCCAGGTATTCGATGACCAACTCTTCACCATTGAAAGAAAGAAGAGTTCCTTCAAAAATCTTCACCTTGTCAATAGCTTGATAGAGCTTAACGTGAATGTATTTCCCGATTGCCTGTTCCACAGCTGCTGCTGTTTTAAGTGGTCGCTCTAAACCAGGACTAGTGACTTCCAGCATATACTGGTCCGGGAAAGGGGCTGGCTGAATACTATCTAATAAGGGGCTTATAATTTCAGATAAATCTGCTGTATCTTGTAAACTAATCCCACCTTCTTTATCGACAAAGATAGACAGAACATAGTCTCCACCCATTTTTCCATACTCCACATCTACCAACTCGTAAGGAGCCTGAATGGACGGAGCAACAGTCTGAGTTACAACCTCAACAATTGAAGACATAGCTACCTCCTTTATTTGCTTACGTTGAAAGGGCTGACTTTCGTCAACCCCTTTCTCTCGCTATTTCTGTTGATTATTCTAGCACAATTTTCTTCTATTGTAAAGAAAAACGATGCAAAAGCCCTAAAATGAGCTTTCTGACACCGTTTTGATGAATGTTTTATTGAAATTGTGCCTCTACGCGATATATAACTTGACCCTTTTTAGAGAACTTTTCCTCGTATTCAGTCATGACATTGCCCTCAAAATCACTGGCATGCAAATCCAACCAGACCTGATTGAGTACCATGCCATACTGAGAAAAACTTACCAAACTATATTCAAACAAACCTCGGTTGTCTGTTTTAAAATGAATTTCTCCCTTATCTGGTAAGATTTCCTTATAGGTATCCAAGAAAGACTTATAAGTCAAGCGGCGCTTTTCATGCCGTTTCTTAGGCCATGGATCAGAAAAATTCAAATACAAGCGATCAATCTCTGCTGGTGCAAAATAGTTGGTCAAGCTGGACCCATCCACCTGCAAGAGTTTAATATTAGGCAAGCCTGCTTCTAAAACGCGATCCAAGGCATAGGATAAAACTGTCAATTGGATATCAATTCCGATATAGTTGATATCTGGATTCTGTGCTGCCATCCCTGTAACAAAACGACCTTTCCCAGATCCGACTTCCACATGAATGGGATTGTTATTGCAAAAGATTTCTGCCCATTTCCCCTTACAGTCTTCTGGATTTAAGATGACATATTGAGGATTATTGGCAAGGAGTTCTGGTGCTCCTTTTCGATTTCTAACTCTCATAATTCCTTATAAAAACTCTGACGAAAATGTCGTAAGATGTAAATCTCTCTATTAGCTGCTTCTAAATTATAACTTTCAACATGTTTAGTAATCTGATTGAGATAGCCTAGCTGACCATACCAATAGATTTTCTTCAGAACAGCGCTATTGTACTTATAACCGTAAGCACGCAACCATTCTTCCCACTGCCTCCGCGGAATGTAGTGAGTCAAGAGGTAGGCCACATCCAGCATACGATCCGTCACACAGGCTGTCTCCCAATCTGTCAAGTAAACTAAACCGCTGGTTGTCTCTACCCAATTTTTATGATGCAAGTCTCCATGAACAAAAGTCGCCGTATCCTTGTGAAAACTTGGTAGATTCTGAAGTAAATCCTGGCAGACGGATTGTAGATAACTATTTTTCACCAAACGAGCAGGAGCCTCTTCTTGCCATCTACGTACTAAGTCCTGTGGTTCCTGATAGGTGTAATTTAGCTGTAGAGCCTGATTGAGCAAAATACGTGAAAAGTGCATTCGTACTAAGATCTGCCGTACTTGCTTGTTGCCCATATCCTCCCTATCCAAGGTCCGCCCATTCAACCATTCCTGCTCCACACGTTGCCCCATACCCAGCTCCCGATTCGCAGAGAGAACCGGCGGAGTAATTTGCTCCCGAGCCAAGGCTGATACAATGGGAGGCATTTCGTACTTGACAAATACCGGCGTTCCGTCTGACCGAAGACCCTTAAATGCTTTTCCGCTGTTCCCTGAAATAGACTGTAACTGAAGCCCATTCGAATCAAACTTCATGCCATTCCTCCTTTAAAAATTCTTTACTATTTTACTAGTTTTCAGAACATTAGTCAATCAATTTCTTCGCTTTCAACGTTAGATAGATTGTGTTGAGAAAGAGGCCACCTAATAACAGCACTGCAAGAACTTGGTCATTTCCAAATCTAAGCCAGGCGACGATTATTTCAACCAATAAAAATACATTCATTAAGAAACTGACAAATTGCTTAAAACCTACTCGTTTTAAGGTTGAATCAATAGGATAAACGTTAGTCAGGTATTGATAATCATAAACATGAATAAGAGCAAAAAGCTGGAATAGCAATAGATAATGAAAAACTAAAGCCAGACCAACAGCTAACCAAGCCAGTTTTACCCAGTATAGAGCTAGTAGACTGAGCATCGAAAGGCGTATAAATAAGCCAAAATAGTCACCCGATCGCACAAAGGCACGAGCAAAAAGGTAGAACCAAACGTTTTTTGAACCACGACTAGATATTCCTAGTAGCCCATCCATATACCTTCTCGGCTTGACTGAATTTGTGACACCTTTTACATGTGTAAAGAGAGCAAAAAACTGTAAAATACTTTGCTTTCTTCGTTGTTCATCTCTTATCGCTCTATTCCAATCCAGATTCCCACCTTTTTTCCAAAGAACAAGTTGTCTATCAAATAGGATATATTTAAGAGCAGTTAAACCCGCTATCCCCCCCACAAAGACAGGGATACTAACGCCCAATCGTAAATAAATAGAAAGAAGGAAAACCTGTCCAATTCCCTGAACAATCGACCAAAAGATAAAAGCACGATAGCAACTAGCCTGTAGCCAAGACCATACCTTCGTTTCTTGGGGTAAAAGAAACACTTGATCAGCTTCTTCCATATAATTAGCAATACGTCCAGAAAGCAATAACAGTATAGAAATCAGACTCAATGCCACATAAATCGGCAAGTGTTGATTTGGAAAATTCTCTAATAAATTTCGATATTGCAAGGTTATAAAACCTAATAATACCATTAAGACCAAGATAAAGTGGTCATTGAATACATAACGAAGATACCGAGCACAAGATTGTAAAAATATTCGCCGTCTTTCTTGAAAAATCTGCTTCATCAATCCGCTCCCTCTTGCGTCAAGTACAAGTAAATCTCAGTTAAACTGGCATTCAGCATGGAAAATTCGGACTGCAAATCCGACAAAGTTCCTTGAGCACGTACCTGACCTTGATGCAAGATAACAAAACGATCACACATTTTTTCTGCAGAATCGAGTACATGTGTGGACATTAAAATAGACGTACCTTTAGATTTTTCTTCTTCTAAAAGTCCAATCAAATCAGCAATTGCTACAGGATCCAATCCCAAAAAAGGCTCATCCACAATCAGTAAACTTGGCTCAATCATCAGAGCACAGATAATCATCACCTTTTGTTTCATCCCCTTAGAAAAGTGTATTGGATACCAGTCCAACTTTTCATCCAAACGAAAAAGTTTAAGCAACTTGTCTGCAATACGTAGAGCCTTGTTTTTTTCAATTCCAAAGGCCAAAGCAACCACTTCTAGATGCTCTTTCAAAGTCAGTTCTTCATACAGACTAGGCGTCTCAGGGATAAAACCAATCTTTTTTCGAAAACTCTCAGTCTCTTCTGAAATAGATTTTCCATCAAGAAGAATCTGACCTTGATAGAGAGGTAATACCCCTATAATCTCCTTGATAGTGGTCGATTTCCCTGCACCATTCAAGCCAATTAAGCCAACCAGTTCCCCATCAGACACTTCAAAAGTTACATCTTTCAAGACAGGGATATTGGCATAACCACCGCTAATATTTTTTACTTCTAACATACATTTCTTCCTACATTTTGCTATAATTATTATAACAAAATTTCAAAAAAGAGGTTGGAAATATGTCAGATTGTATTTTTTGTAAAATTGTTGCTGGGGATATCCCAGCTTCAAAAGTCTATGAGGATGATTCACTTTTAGCCTTTTTAGATATCACACAGGTCACTAAAGGCCATACATTGGTTATTCCAAAAAAGCACTTCCGCAATACTTTAGACTTGGATCCAGAAACAGCTGGAACTCTCTTTTCTGTCGTTCCTCAGCTCGCTAGTCATTTAAAAGAAAAACTAAATGCTGATGGACTGAATATCCTCAATAATAATGAGGAAGCCGCAGGTCAAACCGTTTTTCATACTCATATCCATCTTCTTCCCCGCTATGGTGATAAGGATGGTTTAACAATTGACTTCCAGACCAACGAACCTGATTTTAACAATCTCGGTCAACTAGCTCAAGAACTCTACCTAGGAGAAAATTTATGAAACTTCGTAACATACTATTAACTGGCTGTGCTGCTACTGTTACCTATCTAGTGATTAAAAACCGTGAAAAAATTATCCAAGAAGTCCAAGATTCACTCAATCAAATTCAAACAATCGAGTCCAACTACAACAACATCCAAAAGCAGTTAGACATTATCCAGAGCTACCGAACTCCTTTGGCAGAGATGGCTGCCGACTTAGGTTACAAGACCCGTGTCTACCAACAAAGTATCGCTGCCAATTTAAGGGAAATTGAAAAAATTCGTGAGAAGTATATTGTTGACGAACAATAAATACGAAATAGCGCACAGCTACCGCTGTACGCTATTTTTTTAAGATTTCTATTGAGAGTCTGAACTTGCGGTTGAACTAGAACTTGTAGTACTAGTATCGCTTGACGAGGTTATTGTACTTGTTGTAAAATCCCCTGTCCCTTCTACCAGTGTTGTACCGGTATACACATCAACAATATTGACTGGACTAGACCCACCAAAAAGTAATTCCAACGTCTGGACATTGGTCCGTAACTCTGTAGCAGCTGGTAAGCCAAGAGAAGTCTTGATAATATTTTGAATTTCAAACAGATGCTGACTGGTCGGAATTTGGTAGGATAACCCATCAACCATCTCTCCCTCACCATCTAACTGATAGGATTCAATGGTATTCAGGGAATCTCGATACCCCAGTAAGCTGTTCATCGTTGAGCTTGATATCTCAATATCCGTTTGCATATTATTCGAAACTGCATCTAGAATGCCTTTATATTTGGTAAATCCATCTAATTGTAAGAGTTTATTTAAAACAGCTGCAATTACTTCCCTCTGTCGTTTCTGACGACCATAGTCTCCTTCTGGGTCATCATATCGCATACGCGCATAAACCAAAGCCTGCTCCCCATTAATCAACTGCACGCCTGGCTGGATAACCGCTGTATAACCTGGCTCCTGTTCCGCGATAGAGATTGGGAAACCGAGCGTATTATTTACAGTAATCCCTCCAAGTTTGTTAACCAATTCTACCAAACCATCCATATTGATTTGAACATAGCGATTAATGTCTATGTCTAGCATTTTTTCAATAGTTGCGACAGCCATCGGAGCTTGACCATAACTATATGAGTGATTTAATTTTTCTAAGGTACCTGTAGCTGTTCCATCAGGGTCAGTAATATTAACCATTATATCACGTGGAAGACTGACCATCGTTGTCTTCTTAGTCTCTGGATTGACTGTCACCACTATCATTGTGTCACTACGTCCACCTTCCCAAGCACCTCCCCGAGTTTGGCTGGTATCTACACCCATAAGCAAAATCGTAATGGGTTCAGTAGCTTCAATAATATTGTCCTCTTCAGCAGAACCATCCAACTTCTTATAAGTTTTAAGCAATGCTGAATCCGAGTAATTCAAAACAGTTGCTGCATAAAGTATTCCCGCGCCTATAGTTAGCCCAATAACTGCTAGCAACATAAAAAAGATTTTTTTTCCAATTGTCATTTTTCTTCTATGAGCCTACCCATATAATAAAGGTCCAGCCACTCTCCTTCATCTGTTCTAGCCCCTCTTTTCTGGGTGCCTTCTATACTAAATCCATACTTTTTATAGAGATGAACCGCTGCTTGATTGCGTACTTGGACAGTCAACTCCAAACGCTTGATGAGGTCCATTTCCCGAGCCCAGGTTATAACTTCATCCAACAAAATCGATCCAATCCCATAGCCCCAATAAGCTTTTTTGACTGCAATAAAAATATTCCCAATATGGCTAATCCGAAACTGTTGAGAAGTTTTGACTGAAATCGCACCAATCACTTCCGAACCAACTTTTGCTAGGAGGCATAGTTCACGAGGATTCTCAAGTCCAGCCTCAAAAGTTGTCTCCATTTGCTCTTGGCTAAATCGAAAACCTGTTTCATCCATAACCAGATAGTCAGTTTCCTTTGCCACCTGATTCATAAAGTCAATAAAGGCAGGAGCATCGCTTGGTTCAGCTTCTTCAAAAACGATTTCTTTCCTACTCATACTCTAAGTCCTCTAGTAAAGCCTGACTATTCGGTCCATGTGCCTGAAAAATCAGTTCACGACCTTCTGCTTTTTTTTCGATCCTAATAAAAAGATAGTCTCCCAACAGATGGTCGTCAAGTAAATCTCCCCACTCAATCACGGTCACGCCATTCCCAAAGAGAAAATCGTCCAAGTCAATCGAGTCAGGATCGTCACCTAATCGATAGACATCCAAGTGATAAAGTGGCAAACGCCCTTCATACTCTCGAACAATGGTATAGGTTGGACTTTTAATCATCTGTTCAATTCCTAATCCCTTTGCAATTCCCTTGGTCAATGTGGTCTTTCCTGCTCCCAAGTCTCCCGATAAAACCAAAATATGATTAGCTTTTGCATGCTGGCCAATTTTTGAACCAAGTGCAACTAACTCTGCTTCGTTTCGACTATACATACCCTACATTATATCACAGGGAAGAAAATTTGTCATACATAATCCAACAACTTTTATGTGGTAAACATTCGGCAGAAAATAGATACTCTGAAACCAATAGCTTTACAATCACTACATGCACCATCATCAATATCATTAATACATAAAACAAAAAGTACTAGAGATAGCTTGGCTACTCTAGTACAAAAATTATGATATCTCTATTGCAGATAAAGTCGTCTTTATTCTGCTTTTTTGACGATTTCTAGCACCCTATAAAAATTGATTTTCCGAGCCTTCTTGTATGTTAAGAAATAATCAATAATCGTCCAAATTCCCAAACCTCCTGCAGTAATCAACTTGAGAATCCCTAAGCCTACATCTCCAATAAGGAAACGATCAACACCTAGTCCACCGAACAACAAGGAACAAATTAAAACGATTTGCGGGTCTATTAATTCAACGGCATATAGTTGTTGAAGCTTTTCTTGGGAGATACCATTTAAGGTTTTCTGTAAAACTAAGTGATCAGCGCCTTCAAACTTATTACTATTCATTAATAAAAATTGCTGGACCTGTTGTGATGTCTCTATTTCTCCCGCCATATAATCTTCGAAGTGAGTATCTAAAAATATTTTCCTGGACTCTTTTTTCGAAAAAACCTGTATAAAAATTAAAACAGCCATAATACCAACTAGCAAAAAGATAATATATCTAGGCATATTTACCTCCCTATTCCCATCCCCATTAAAAGAGCAAAAATTGAACTTATCAGAAACACAATACTCAAATATCTATTATTTTGCTTTCTTAAAATACCTAAATAAGTAAATACAAAAAGAAAGACAAAAATCAGCGTGTTAAAGAGGCACCACAAAAAGAAAACTGGATCAAAAATAACTATATCTATGAGCGAATAAGAAAGATGGACGTTAAAAAGTGTCTGCGGAAATACATACGGCCAGAGAAAATGCAATACTAGCCATGTAAGTCCAACAACTCCACAGACTATTCCCATTCCTCGACTTACCACAGAATTACTAATGTTTTTCATATCTATCCTCCATATTTTTGTTGTTATAATAATGTCAAAATATTGGTTGTGATACAAATAATACTACTATCTTTTGCAAAAAACTGGGTTGCCCCAGTTTTTGCTTTAAATAATCGCTAAGATAATAAAATTGATGATAAAGAGGGCAGTTGCTCCCCACAGAATTGGATGGATTTCTTTCGCCTTACCTGTCGAAACTTTCACCAAGCAGTAGAAGATAAAGGCTGCTGCAATACCGTATGAAATGGAGAAGCAAAGTGCCATGAAAAAGGCTGCAAAGAAGGCCGGAAGAGCATCTTCGAATTGACTCCAATCAACATCAAGGAAGGATGAAACCATCATTACACCGACGATAATCAAAGCTGGTGCTGTTGCTGCTGCCGGTACAATACCAATAAATGGCAAGATAAGGATAGAGAGCAAGAACAGAACTGCTGTCGTTACAGCTGTCAAACCTGTACGACCGCCCGCTGAAATACCCGCTGCTGACTCAACATAAGTTGTTGTATTTGATGTACCAAAGAGGGCACCGATAGATGTACCAATAGCATCCGCAAAGAGAGCCTTGTCCATCTTAGAGTTGAAACCAGTACCGTTTTCAAGAGCTTTTTCATCTTCTTCTGAGAAGATACCTGTCTTACGACCTGTACCGATAAAGGTACCGAGAGTATCAAAAGTATCAGACAAACTAAAAGCAAAGATGGTCATCAAAACAAGTGGCAGACGGCTTGAATCAGCAAAGAGTGATGATAAACCACCAAAAGCAGCAAGGAAAGTTGTTCCTAATTCCCCAAAAGCAGTACCGATATTATTGTTTGCAAAATCAATAGTAGAAAGATCTACAACACCTGCTGGAATACCTGCCAAGGTTGTTGCGATGATACCAATCAAAATAGCACCACGAACATTTTTAATAACCAAAACAGCTGTTAAAAGAAGACCAAAGACTGTCAAAAGAACACTTGGATCAGTAAAAGTTGAGATTCCCGGTACTACACCACCACCAGCAAAAACAGAGAAGACACCATTTGAGAAAGTTTCTGCTGTTGCATCGGCCGGAGCTACACCATTGACAGTAATAATATCTGAACCAGAAGTCAAGAAGGTAATCAAGTTAGAGTTTTTGAAACCTAGGTAGGCAACAAATACACCAATACCACCACCGATAGCGTGTTGCAAGCTTATTGGGATCGCCTTGATGATGCTCTTACGAACTTTTGTAACCGTAATAAAGATGTTAAACAAACCGCAGAGGAAAACCATAGCCAAAGCTTCTTGCCAAGTAAAACCAAGACCAATTACCACTGTATAGGTGAAGAAAGCATTCAGACCCATACCCGGAGCCAATGCATAGGGAACATTGGCAAATAATCCCATAATCAAAGTTGAAACCGCACTAGCAATAATAGTTGCCAAGAAAACAGCCTGAGTAGGCATTCCTGCTACGCTCAGCACACTCGGGTTGACAAACAAGATGTAAGACATGGCGAAGAAAGTCGTAAGACCAGCCATGAGTTCAGTTGAAACGGTCGTACCGTGTTCTTTAAGTTTAAAAAACTTATCCATTATTTTTCATTCTCCTTTTTTACGAACGATACTTTTATTATAAACTCAACAATGTTATTTTTCAACAATATTTGTTTTAAATCCATTCAAAAACTATACATCGTTCGTTATTTACGAACATTCGCCTCATTCCTATTCTTTTTTAATAAAATTTTGATTGTCTACTTGCTTTCTGTTATACTGGAAGTTATAAATCTAATAGAGTAATAGAAAGTTTGAAAACTGACGGTATGAAGACAAAAATAATTGCACTAGACCTTGATGGAACCTTACTAAATACAGATAGCCAGCTAACCGATTATACTATTTCAACTATCAAAAAAGTGAAAAATGCTGGGCATACTGTTTTGATTGCAACAGGTCGTCCCTATCGCATGGCTGCACATTATTATAAGCAACTGGAATTAGATACTCCAATGATTAACTTCAATGGATCCTTAATTCATAAGCCGGGACAATCTTGGCAGTGGGAGAAAAATATTCTTATTGACAAGCAATACCTACTGGATTTCCTTCAAGAAGAAGAACGCTTCGAAGCAGATTTCATTGCAGGTGAGTACAAAAATAAATTCTACATTACTCAAAATAACTTAGACAAGATTGATCCCACCTTGATGGGGGTTGAACAAATAACACCCGAAACTCTCATCAAACCTGAACTTATCACAAGTGACCCTCACTCTATTCTGATGCAAACACGCGCAGCTGATAAGTACGAATTAGCAAAAGAAATGAATGCGTATTTTAACGATGAACTAGAAATAAACACATGGGGAGGTCCTCTAAATATCCTAGAAACCTGCGCAAAAGGTGTCAATAAAGCCACTGCGCTAACCTACGTGCTAGATCTTTTCCAAGCCAGCCCAAAAGACTTAGTCGCTTTTGGTGATGAACACAACGATGTCGAAATGCTTCAATTAGCTGGTGCTGGCTATGCTATGAAAAACTGCAGTCAGGCACTTCTTTCCAGTGCAGATTATATGACAGAATTTAGCAATGCCAATGATGGAGTTGCAAGAGAACTTGAAAAAATGTTTTTGTAAAAGGGAGTCGGAAAAATCTCAAAAGGTCAAAATAGAATTCCCACCCTCCATATTTGTAAATTCGGCTGAAACAGTTGGACTGGTGACTATTGGAGGTTGGAAATAGAGCGAGCTTGTTCACCTTAGTCATATAGGTCCTATTTAGAGTGCAAAACACAAGCAAATCTGCCAATCAACCATTGCACGGAGATGTTAACGTGAAGTCTGAGAAACGAGCTGGACGTTTTGCCCGGCCCTTTTTTTGTTACCTTGACACAATATGAGGATATCCATTTTACGTCTGATTATGACTTCTGTCGCTTTTTGAAAGTTTCTGAAATGTTTTGAAGCGTTTTGACAGCAAATAACTTTTTTACGCTTGACAAATATCCTGAAAACGGTTTATAATGGAACAGTTCGAAAAATGTAAGCCTATTCATAGTTTTACATTTCAAAGGAACTAGAAAAAATTTAGGAGGATCAATAATGAGTATTGGAATCATTATTGCAAGTCATGGCGAATTTGCTGCTGGTATTCATCAGTCAGGTTCAATGATCTTTGGCGAACAAGAAAAAGTACAAGTTGTCACTTTTATGCCAAGTGAAGGTCCTGATGATTTATATGCTAAGCTAAATGCTGCCGTGGACGCATTCGATGCCGATGATGAAGTTTTGGTTTTGGCTGACCTTTGGAGTGGTTCACCATTTAACCAAGCAAGCCGCGTAGCTGGTGAAAATCCAGACCGCAAGGTAGTAATCATCACAGGTCTAAACTTGCCAATGCTTATCCAAGCATACACAGAACGTATGATTAATGCTTCTGCTGGTGTGGAAGAAGTTGCGGCAAACATTATTAAGGAAGCTAAGGATGGTATCAAAGTTCTCCCAGAAGAACTTCAACCAGCTGAAGCTACTCCTGTGGCAACTGCCACTCCTGCTGCACCTCAAGGTGCTATCCCTCCAGGAACTGTTATTGGTGACGGCAAGTTGAAAATCAACTTGGCTCGTATCGATACGCGTCTCTTGCATGGTCAAGTGGCGACTGGTTGGACTCCTGCTTCCAAAGCAGATCGTATCATCGTTGCATCAGATACAGTTGCCAAAGATGAATTGCGTAAACAACTCATCAAACAAGCTGCACCTGGTAACGTAAAAGCGAACGTTGTCCCAATCAAGAAATTGATTGAGGTTTCTAAAGACCCTCGATTCGGTAACACTCACGCCTTGATTCTTTTCGAAACTCCTCAAGAAGCTCTTGAAGCAATTGAAGGTGGTGTTGAAATCAAAGAATTGAACGTTGGTTCTATGGCTCACTCAACTGGTAAAACAATGGTTAACAACGTATTGTCAATGGACAAAGATGACGTTGCAACCTTTGAAAAATTGCGTGACCTTGGCGTTGAATTTGATGTGCGTAAAGTACCAAACGATTCGAAGAAAGACTTGTTTGAACTTATCAACAAGGCAAACGTTCAATAAATCGATCTGTTAGTATAGAAAGGATTACAACATGTCAGATATTACACTTATTTCTGCAATTCTCGTTGTCATCGTTGCCTTCTTCGCTGGTCTTGAAGGTATCCTTGACGAATTCCAATTCCATCAACCATTGGTAGCTTGTACCCTTATCGGTCTTGTAACTGGTAACTTGGCTGCAGGCGTTATGCTCGGTGGTTCCCTACAAATGATTGCACTTGGTTGGGCAAACATCGGTGCAGCTGTTGCACCAGACGCAGCACTTGCTTCTGTTGCTGCTGCTATCATCATGATCAAAGGTGGCGACTTCTCAGCAGAAGGTATTGCCGTTGCAACAACAACTGCTATCCCTCTTGCCGTAGCTGGTCTTTTCCTTACTATGATTGTACGTACAATCTCAGTTGGTCTTGTACACGGTGCTGATAATGCTGCAAAAAGTGCTAACTTTGCTGCAGTAGAACGTTACCACTTATTTGCTCTCCTTCTTCAAGGTTTGCGTATCGCGATTCCTGCTGCTCTTCTTCTTGCAATTCCTGCAGAAGCTGTTCAATCAGTACTTGAAGCAATGCCAGCATGGTTATCAGGTGGTATGGCCGTTGGTGGTGGTATGGTTGTTGCCGTAGGTTACGCTATGGTTATCAACATGATGGCAACACGTGAAGTATGGCCATTCTTCGCTCTTGGTTTTGCATTTGCTGCCCTTAGCGAATTGACACTTATCGCTCTTGGTGTTATCGGTGTTGCAATTGCTCTTATCTACCTCAACTTGTCTAAACAAGGTGGTTCAGGTAACGGTGGTGCTTCATCAAACGACCCAATCGGCGACATCCTTGAAGACTACTAAGAGAAGGGAGATTTAACCATGTCAGAAAAAATTCAACTTTCCGTAAGCGATCGTAAAAAAGTTTGGTGGCGTTCAACCTTCCTTCAAGGTTCATGGAACTACGAACGTATGCAAAACTTAGGTTGGGCATATGCAGTGATCCCTGCTATCAAAAAACTCTACACGAAAAAAGAAGACCAAGCAGCTGCTCTTGAGCGTCACTTGGAATTCTTCAACACTCACCCATACGTTGCTTCACCAATCCTTGGTGTAACGCTTGCCCTTGAAGAAGAACGCGCAAACGGTGCTGCCATCGATGACACAGCTATCCAAGGTGTGAAAATCGGTATGATGGGACCTCTTGCTGGTATCGGTGATCCAGTTTTCTGGTTTACTGTTCGTCCAATTCTTGGCGCTCTTGGTGCTTCACTTGCTATGAGTGGCAATATCATGGGACCAATCATCTTCTTCTTTGGTTGGAACGCAATCCGTATGGCCTTCCTATGGTACACTCAAGAATTTGGTTACAAAGCTGGTAGTGAGATTACCAAAGATATGTCAGGTGGTATCCTTCAAGATATCACAAAAGGCGCTTCAATCCTTGGTATGTTCATCCTTGCCGTTCTTGTTCAACGTTGGGTATCTATCAACTTCACCGTTGACCTTCCTGCAAAACAGTTATCAGAAGGTGCTTACATCGTCTTCCCAGAAGGCACTGTAACAGGTACTGAACTTCAAGGTATCTTGGGTGACGCCCTCAGCGGACTTAGCCTCTACCCAACTCAAGCACAAACCTTGCAAGGCCAGTTGAACAGCTTGATTCCTGGTTTGATGGGACTTCTCCTTACTTTCCTCTGCATGCACTTGCTTAAGAAGAAAGTAACGCCAATCACTATGATTATTGGTCTCTTCATCGTAGGTATTCTTGCTCGTTTCTTCGGAATTATGTAATCTATTGCCCCGCACCTGCGGGGTTTTATGGTATAATGAATATCTAAGAAGGGAGCACTATGGCACAATCACAAAACACTAGCGTTGAGCTACAAACCACAGGGGTTTCCTACATGGGATTTGGTGGTAAGGTTGGCAAATTTTTACTTGGTGACAAGGCTCTAGAATTCTATCCTGATAGCAACGTTGAGCGCTATATCCAGATTCCTTGGTCAGAGATGACTAGCATTGGTGCAAATGTTTCTGGAAAAACAATCAGTCGACATTTTGAAATTTACACCGAAAAAAGTCGCTTCCTGTTTGCTTCCAAAGACTCTGGTAAGATTCTCAAAGTTGCTCGTGAGCATATCGGTAATGAGAAAGTTGTAAAATTACCAACTCTCATTCAAACAATTGGAAGAAAAATTTCTAATCTATTTGCCAAAAAATAAAAAATCAAGTATAATAGTGGAAACGGATAAGTAGCTTCTAGCTCCTTTCAGAAAGTCTGCGGTTGCTGTGAGCAGATAGGAAAAAGTTGTGAAATTCTACCGTTGTATATAAAAATGACATACTTAAAGTGCACAGAATGTGAAGCTGGATGGAACCGCGGTAAATATCGCTCCAGCATCTCTCATTCTGTGTTTTTTTATTCTAAAGGAGACATCTATGCTAGATATCAAACGTATTCGTACAGATTTTGACGGAGTAGCTGCCAAATTAGCTACTCGTGGTGTGGCTGCCGAAACATTGGCAAACATCAAGGACTTGGATGCAAAGCGCCGTGAAATCTTGGTTACTGTAGAAGAATTAAAAGCAGAGCGCAACACCGTTTCTGCGGAGATTGCCCAAGCAAAGCGCAACAAGGAAAACGCAGATGACAAAATTGCTGCTATGCAAAAACTATCTGCTGATGTAAAAAACTTGGATGCAGAATTGCTAGAAATTGATGAAAAATTGAACGCAATCCTAGCTGTCCTTCCGAACACCCCGCACGATTCTGTACCTGTTGGAGTAGACGAAGAAGAAAACGTGGAAGTTCGCCGTTGGGGAACACCTCGTGAATTTACCTTCGAGCCAAAGGCACACTGGGATTTGGGCGAAGACCTAGACATTCTGGACTGGGAACGTGGCGCAAAGGTAACAGGTGCCCGCTTCCTCTTCTATAAGAACTTGGGCGCTCGTTTGGAGCGTGCCCTTTACAACTTCATGTTGGACGAACATATCGCAGAAGGCTACCAAGAAATCGTTACACCTTACATGGTCAACCATGACTCTATGTTTGGTACTGGCCAGTATCCAAAATTCAAGGAAGATACGTTCGAATTAGCAGATACCAACTTCGTCCTCATTCCAACTGCAGAAGTGCCTTTAACCAACTACTACCGCAACGAAATCTTGGAGGAAAAAGACCTACCAATCTACTTCACTGCTATGAGCCCTTCTTTCCGTTCTGAAGCAGGTTCTGCTGGTCGTGACACCCGTGGTCTGATCCGTCTGCACCAATTCCACAAGGTTGAAATGGTCAAATTTGCAACACCAGAACAGTCTTATGATGAATTGGAGAAAATGACGGCAAACGCAGAAAATATCCTTCAAAAACTAGGCTTGCCTTACCGCGTTTTGGCCCTCTGTACAGGCGATATGGGCTTCTCAGCTGCTAAGACCTATGACTTGGAAGTCTGGATTCCTGCCCAAAATGCCTACCGTGAAATCTCAAGCTGTTCAAATACTGAGGATTTCCAAGCCCGCCGTGCCCAGATCCGCTACCGCGATGCTGCTGACGGCAAGGTTAAATTGCTCCACACCCTCAACGGTTCTGGCCTAGCAGTTGGCCGTACCGTTGCGGCAATCCTTGAAAACTACCAAAACGAAGACGGTTCTGTCACCATTCCAGAAGTTCTCCGTCCATACATGGGCGGGGTTGATGTGATTAAACCTTAGTATTTATAGCAAAGGACGACTCTTTCTGAATCGTCTTTTTTGTTAATTATTTAAAATAGTAAAAAGCCACCACCGACCAAGCATTGTTGATAAAATGGACAGCCATAGGATAAATCAAGTAGCCCGTCTTATGATAGAGAATACAAAAGATAAGACCACCACCTCCATAAACCAGCCAAGAACCGATGTCCGTTGGTCCATGAAGGGCTCCGAAAAGCAAACTTGAAACAATGATACCAATAACCACCTGCGACCCAAACAATTTCTTAAAGAGATAGCCTCGAAATAGGACCTCTTCTGCAATTGCTGGCAAACAGGCTGTTGTTAAGAAGGCCAGCCAAAAAGGAACACCCTTTAAATATTCTATGATTAAAGCCTCATTGGCTGTTGATGTAGTCCCCTGTAATTCCAACAAATAGAAGCCAAGCATATCCGTCAACTGCATGATAGCAAAAGCTAATAGGACTATTGCCAGACCATCCCAAGAAAGAATGCTTTTATCCCAGACTGGCAGATTATTTTTTTCAGCCCGCCACCAGAAAAAAATTAAGAGCCCAAGTGTTAGTAGCACAGCCATGACTAAAGCAACTTGCGATTTCGCTTCCTCCAAAATGATAGTTGGAATCGCAAATATGATTAGGAAACCAAACACTCTCAACAAGAGCCAAATCGTCCGACCAATCCATTCCAAACCTTGACTTAATTTTTTCATTCCATCCCCTTTTTCTAAAAAATATAGAGCATTCCCAATTCATAATAGGGTTTAATATAAGAGATTTGCTTTGTATTGTTTTTATAATACAATCTTACAACGATACATTCAATTTGTCAAGATAAATCCAGCAAAAAAATACTAGGTCTTCCTAGTATTTTCTAAAGCGTTTATAGCGGTTTTCGAGTAGCTCATCAAGTGGCAAGGCTTGTAGTTGAGCCAACTGGCTGACCAGATTGTCCTTGATGTCAGCCAAGACTTCCTTGGTCGCTCTGCCATTTTCCAAAACAATCCGATCGACCACTTGGAGTTTCTCCAACTCGTAAGAAGTGATCTTCATGAGTTCTGCCGCTTCCATGGCCCGACTGCCGTCTTTCCAGAGGATAGAGGCGAAGCCTTCAGGGCTGAGGACGGCGTACATGGAGTTTTCCAGCATCCATACCTGGTCTGCGACTGCTAGGGCAAGTGCTCCACCCGAGCCTCCCTCGCCGATGATAATGGCGATAATAGGTACCTTGAGGTCGCTCATCTCCATGAGGTTGCGGGCAATGGCCTCTCCCTGTCCACGCTCCTCAGCACCAACACCTGGATAGGCTCCAGCGGTATTGATGAAGGTGACAACGGGACGACCAAACTTCTCCGCCTGCTTCATGAGGCGAAGGGCCTTTCGGTAGCCTTCAGGGTGGGGCTGACCGAAGTTTCGTTTGAGATTGTCCTGGAGATTCTTGCCTTTCTGGATACCGATGACTGTCACCGGCTGACCTGCTAGAAAGCCGATACCACCTACAACAGCTCCGTCATCACGGAAATTCCGATCGCCGTGCAGTTCGATAAAGTCATCAAAGAGTTGTGTGGCATAGTCCAAGGTCGTCAGGCGAGCCTGGTCACGTGCCAAACGGATCATACGTGCTACATCACTGGTCATCTGACACCTCCATGCATTCTCAACAAGCGACCAATAGTCGCTGGCAAGTCCTGGCGCTTCACAATGGCATCCACAAAGCCATGTTCTTGTAAAAATTCAGCCTTCTGGAAATTGTCTGGCAGATTTTCCCGAACAGTTGACTCAATAACCCTGCGGCCTGCAAATCCAACCAGAGTCTGTGGCTCAGCCAGGATAATATCGCCTTCCATGGCAAAACTAGCCGTAACACCTCCTGTTGTAGGGTCTGTCAAGACCGTCAGGTAAAAGAGGCCAGCATTGGAATGGCGTTTTACAGCTGCCGAAATCTTAGCCATTTGCATCAGGCTCATAATGCCTTCCTGCATCCGAGCACCGCCAGAGGCTGTAAAGAGGACGACCGGCAGTTGCTCTTCAATGGCCAATTCAAAGAGACGAGTGATCTTCTCACCAACCACCGTTCCCATAGAAGCCATGATAAAGTGCGAATCCATGATTCCCAAAGCTACTGGTTGCCCACCAATCATCGCCTTGCCTGTCAAAACTGCCTCATCCAAGCCAGTCTTTTGACGAGTTGCTTCTAATTTTTCCAAATAATTTGGGAAATCCAAGGGATTTGTCGTTTCAATTCCTGTAAATAATTCTTCAAAAGAACCCTCATCAACTGTCAAATCCAAGCGTTCCTGAGCTGTAATGCGAAAGTTGTAGGAACAGTGTTGGCAAGTTTTTTCAGGTCCCAAATCTTTCTTGTAGAGAATTTCCTTACAAGCTGGACATTTGGAAAAGAGTTCGTCTGGCACCTCTGGCTTTGTTTGAGGTGCCGACTCTATCCGCGAACGATTGGGATTGATGCGGATATATTTGTCCTTTTTGCGAAACAAAGCCATAGCATTCTCCTATTTTACTGTTTTAATTCTTCTTGGTAGCGAGGTAAAAATTCTTCCATGAGGTAGGCGGTATCATAATCACCAGCCACCACACGTTTGTCGGAAATCAAATCCAATTGGAAATCGGTGTTGGTAACCACCCCATCAATTTCCAATTCGTAGAGAGCCCGTTGCATCTTCATCAGAGCTTCAAAGCGATTTTCTCCATGCACAATCACCTTGGCAATCATTGAATCGTAATAAGGCGGAATGGTGTAGCCAGGATATACAGCCGAATCCACACGCAGACCGACACCACCGCTTGGCAGGTAAAGATTCGAAATCTTTCCTGGACTCGGTGCAAAGTTGAAGGCTGGATTCTCCGCATTGATACGGCATTCAATGGCATGACCTGTAATCTGAACATCTTCTTGGCGGACACTTAATTCCTGACCTGCAGCAATCTTGATTTGCTCCTTGACAATATCTACTCCCGTTACAAACTCGGTGACCGGGTGTTCCACCTGCACTCGCGTGTTCATTTCCATGAAGTAAAATTCGCCCTTGGCTTCGTCTAAGAGAAACTCGATAGTTCCCGCATTTTCATAACCAACCGATTGAGCAGCTCGCACAGCAGCCTGACCGATTCGGTCTCGCATGGTCTGACCAATAGCAATAGATGGCGCCTCTTCCAAAACCTTCTGGTTATTGCGTTGAAGAGAACAGTCCCGTTCACCCAAATGGATAACATGACCATGCTGATCTGCTAAAATCTGCACTTCGATATGACGAGCCGGATAAACAACACGCTCCATGTACATGGCGCCGTTTCCGAAAGCTGCCTTGGCTTCGCTAGAAGCTGACTCAAAAGCTGGAACGAGGTCTTCGGCTTTTTCTACCTTACGAATCCCCTTACCGCCTCCACCTGCTGATGCTTTGAGCATAACAGGATAGCCAATTTTTTCAGCGATTGCAAGAGCTTCTTGGCTAGTCAAGACTTCGCCGTCTGACCCTGGAATAACAGGCACCTGAGCCTTGATCATCTCTGCTCGTGCATTAATCTTATCCCCCATGGTGTCCATGACCGTTCCAGAAGGTCCGATAAACTTGATACCGACTTCTTCACAAAGAGTTGCAAACTTGGAGTTTTCACTCAAAAATCCAAAGCCGGGATGGATAGCCTGAGCACCCGTCACAACAGCTGCCGAGATGACCGCCTGCATATTGAGATAGGAGTCTGTCGAACGTGCAGGTCCGATACAAACCGCCTCATCTGCCAGCATGGTGTGGAGGGCTTCCTTGTCAGCTTCTGAATAAACAGCTACTGTTGCAATTCCCAGCTCTCTGGCCGCACGAATAATCCGTACCGCAATCTCACCACGATTGGCGATTAAAATCTTTTCAAACATGATGAATCCTATCTCCTTTAGATACTAATTTCCAATAGCAAAAGTCAGCACACCCGACGCAGCTAGTTTTCCGTCCACTTCTGCCTTTGCTTCAACAACCGCAATCGTTCCACGGCGTTTGACAAATTTAGCAGTCATGATTAACTGATCTCCTGGGACAACTTGTTTCTTGAACTTAACCTTGTCCATACCAGCATAAAAGACCAGCTTGCCCTTGTTTTCTTCTTTAGACAATTCCAAGACACCTGCAGTTTGCGCCAAAGCCTCCATGATGAGAACACCTGGCATGACTGGATAGTCTGGAAAATGTCCATTGAAGAAAGGTTCGTTAATGGTCACATTTTTAAGGGCAACAATCTCATCTTCAGACACCTCAAGTACGCGATCCACCAAGAGCATAGGATAGCGATGAGGAAGAGCCTCTTTAATTTTCAAAATATCAATCATTTAATGCGTACCAATCCTTGTCCAAATTCAACAACATCTTGGTTGGCAACTAAAATTTCTGTTACCACACCATCTCGGTCTGCTGGCACCTCATTCATGACCTTCATAGCTTCGATGATCATGAGGGTCTGTCCTTTTTTGACTGTATCACCAACAGCGACAAAGGCTGGTTTGTCTGGTGCAGGTGATAAGTAAGCCACACCCACGAGTGGACTTTCCACTACTTCACCTTCTGCAACAGCACTTGGGCTTGCTTCTACTTGAGCTGGCTCACTGGTTTCAACTGTTGGCACAGGGGCTGGGCTTGCAGGAGTTACTTGAGCAAGCGGGGCTTCTACCGCTGGACTCGGAGCAACTGCCTGTTTGTTTTTACTAAAATGCAAGGTTTCCCTAGCATTGCTATACGAAAATTCGCGTAAACTTGACTGGTCAAACTGACTCATCAAGTCCTTAATTTCTGTAATATTCACTTAGGCCTCCCAACGCTTGAAGGCAATCACAGAGTTGTGACCTCCAAAACCAAATGTATTTGAAATGGCATGACGGATTTCCATATCACGACCCTGACCGTAGATAACATCCGCCTCAATGTAATCAGATAATTCTGTCGTACCAGCTGTCTTAGGTGCATGAGAATGACGCATGGCTTCAATAACAGCCACTGCCTCAACTGCACCAGCTGCACCCAACAAGTGACCGGTGAAGGACTTGGTGGAAGAAACTGGCGTATTTTTACCAAATACAGATACGATTGCCTGACTTTCACCTTTTTCATTAGCCGGTGTCGAAGTGCCATGAGCATTGATATAGTCAATATCTGCTGGCTCTAGACCTGCCTCTGAAATCGCCAACTTCATAGCCTTAATGGCACCCAATCCTTCTGGATGTGGTGAAGTCATATGGTGGGCATCACAGGTATTTCCATAACCAACAATTTCTGCCAAAATAGTCGCCCCACGCGTTTCTGCGTGCTCCAAACTTTCCAATACCAAGACAGCTGCTCCTTCTCCCATAACAAAACCATTGCGGTCCTTGTCAAATGGAATAGAAGCACGGCTTGGATCATCTGTTGTTGACATGGCCGTCAAGGCTTGGAAACCACCGATTGCAAACGGTGTAATAGCTGCTTCAGAACCACCTGCCAACATGACATCTTGGAAGCCAAATTTGATTTCACGAAAGGCTTCACCTAAAGCATCGTTTGATGAAGCACAAGCTGTGATGACACATTTACACACTCCATTTGCTCCAACCTGCATGGCAATATTTCCAGCTGCCATGTTGGGAAGAGCTTTTGGCAAAGCCATTGGGCGAATGCGTTTTGGTCCTTTTTCGTTCATGCGAGCAACTTGCTCTTCAATTTCCAAAATGCCACCGATACCGGTTGACAAGATAACACCAAAACGATCGCTATCAACTGCTTCTGTATTGAGATTGGCATTGGCAACCGCCTCTTGCGCTGCGTAGAGAGCATAGAGAGAGTAATTGTCATAACGGTTGGTGTCTTTTTTGACAAAGTATTTATCAAATGGGAAATCTTTTAATTCTGCAGCATTATGCACAGTATAGTCACTGGTATCGAATTTAGTAATTTTACCAATACCAATCTTACCATTGACCAAGCTATCCCAGAATTCTTCTGGCGTATGTCCAATTGGCGACGTCAGACCATAGCCTGTCACTACTACACGATTTAATTTTGTCATTTTTTATTTCCTCTCTTATTGCATAGTGAGTCCGCCGTCGATGGCAATCACTTGTCCTGTTAGATATTCTTGCTTAGCAAGAAAAACAGCAACTTCTGCGACTTCCTCTGTCAAACCAAAACGTTTCATTGGGATTTGACCCAACATTGCATCTTTAATCTTATCTGACAAGACATCTGTCATATCAGACTGGATAAAGCCTGGTGCGATGGCATTAACACGAACATTTCGACCGGCAACTTCACGGGCAATGGATTTTGTAAAGCCTATAACACCTGCCTTAGATGCTGCATAGTTGGCTTGTCCAGCATTACCAGTTAAACCAACTACGCTAGATAGGTTGATAATCGCTCCTTCGCGCGCCTTAGTCATAGGCTTCAGGACAGCCTGTGTCATGTTAAAGGTACCTGTTAGATTGATACTCAAAACGCTCTCGAAATCCTCTTCCGTCATTCGCAAGGCCATACCGTCTTTGGTAATTCCTGCATTGTTGACCAAGATATCAACACTTCCGAGAGCCTCAACTGCCTCAGCCACCATTCGTTTGGCATCTGCCGAGCTGGAAATATCTCCTGAAATCGCCACAACTTTAACACCGTAGCTTGAAAAGCTATCCAGCAAGTCCTGCCCCAACTGACCACGACCATTCAGCACCACATTGGCACCAAGACTGGCAAACTTATGGGCAATGGCCAAGCCGATTCCACGACTTGAACCTGTCACAAACACATTTTTATTGGTAAGTTCCATGTTTTCTCCTTATTGGCTAGTCAACAAGCCTTCTAGACTTGCCACATCTTCTACTGTTACCACCTCGGCTGTCTTATCAATTTTCTTGATAAAGCCTGCCAAAACCTTACCTGGACCGATTTCGATAAACTTGGTCACACCAGCCGCCTGCATGGTGGCAATGGACTCATAAAAACGGACAGGCTCCATGACCTGACGGGTCAAGAGGGACTTGATGTCCTCTTTTCTCATGACCTTGGCTTCTGTATTGCCAACTAAGTCTACTTGGAAATCTGAAAACTCCACCTCTTCCAGAGCCTGAGCTAATTGCTCCGACGCTGGACGCAAGAGAGCTGTATGGAAAGGCCCCGACACGTTGAGGGGAATCATGCGTTTGACACCCGCCGCCTTCAAGGCTTCCACCGCCTCATCCACAGCTGCCACCTCGCCACCGATAACGATTTGGGCTGGTGTATTGTAGTTGGCTGGGGAAACAATTCCAGAGGTAACTGATGAACAGACCTCTTCGATCAAGCTGACATCTGCATTGAGGACTGCGACCATCTTACCAGTCCCTGCTGGTGCAGCAGTCTCCATAAACTCACCCCGTTTGGCAATCAAGGCAATGGCATCTTCAAAGGCCAGAGCACCAGAAGCAACCAAAGCGGCATATTCTCCCAAGGACAAACCAGCCACCATGTCAGGTTTAATCCCTTTTTCTGCCAATAAACGATAAATGGCAAGGGAGGTTGTCAAAATCGCAGGTTGGGTATAGCGGGTCTGGTTGAGCTTATCTTCCTGATGGTCAATCAAGTCCCGCACATCATAGCCCAGAATCTGACTAGCCTGGTCGTAAGTTTCCTTGACAATGGGATAGGTATCATAGAGGTCACGGGCCATACCAAGTGTCTGAGCCCCTTGACCTGCAAATAGAAAGGCTGTTTTTGTCATCTTATTCTCCAACGGAAGCCCAGCGATTCGCTTCCTCACGAATTACCTTAGCAGCTCCAAAATATAGATCTTTCAAAATTTCTTCACAGGTTTCTTCCTTGGTCACCAAGCCAGCAATCTGACCTGCCATAACCGAACCATTGACCACATCACCATCTACAACGGCATTGCGAAGGGCACCTGCACCCAGTTCTTCAATAGATTCTGCAGAAATTTTTCCTGCTAGGAAGTCTTTCTCTGCCGCAGCATAGGCAGTCGAAAGTTTATTCTTAATCGCACGTACTGAGTGTCCTACAACTGAGGCCGAAACGGTTGTGTCAATATCCTTAGCTTTTAAAACTTTTTCCTTATAGGCTGGATGAGCATTTGACTCTTTAGCGACCACAAAGCGTGTTCCAACCTGAATAGCCTCTGCTCCTAGCATGAAGGCAGCTGCCGCACCTGCACCGTCTGCGATACCACCTGCTGCAATAACAGGAATGGATACTGCATCAACAACCTGACGAACCAAGGTCATAGTTGTTAGTTTTCCGATGTGACCGCCAGCTTCCATACCTTCTGCAATGACGGCATCAACACCTAATTTTTCCATACGTTTAGCCAGAGCCACGCTCGGAACCACTGGAATCACAGTGATACCTGCTGCATGCAAACGGTCCATGTATTTACCAGGGTTCCCTGCACCTGTTGTTACGACTTTGACACCTTCTTCAATCACCAAGTCAACGATATCATCCGCAAACGGTGATAATAACATGATGTTAACACCAAAAGGCTTGTCTGTAATAGCTTTGACCTTATCAATGTTGGCTTTCACAACTTCTTTAGGTGCGTTTCCTCCACCAATAATTCCCAAACCACCAGCGTTTGAAACAGCTCCTGCCAGATCGCCATCAGCAACCCAGGCCATACCACCTTGGAAAATCGGATATTTAATATTAAGCAATTCTGTAATCTTTGTTTTCATAGTTCCCTCAATCTTTCTTTGCTTAGCTAATCATTTGAACATCAAATAATTAGCCAAACAAGCGAGGGCAAAACCCTCACTTAATAAATACTTTGATATTTCAATGTTTTGATTATCAAAGTATTTGGTTTAAGAAAAATGCTAAATAGCACTTTCCTTAACAGTCATTATTTTGTTTTTTCTTCAACATAGGCAACCAAATCGCCTACAGTTGTCAAACCTTCTTCAGTGTCAATTTGGATGTCAAATGCATCTTCGATTTCAGAGATAACTTGGAAAAGATCCAATGAATCTGCGTCCAAATCTTCAAAGGTTGTTGTAAGGGTTACTTCTTCAGCTTCCTTACCCAATTCTTCAACGATGATTTCTTGTACTTTTTCAAATACTGCCATGATAGTGCTCCTTTTGTATAAAAAATATTTTTAATCATTGCCAGAGGCAACGTATTAACTAAAGTTTCAGTAGTAGCGTACCCCAAGTTAGTCCGCCACCAAATCCTGCCAAAACAACTGTTTGGCTACCATCCAAGTGCAAAGTGCCTGTCTCCACACATTCTGATAAAAGAATGGGAATACTGGCTGCACTGGTATTACCGTAGTGCATCATGTTGGCTGGAAATTTTTCAATCCCTAGACCCAGCTTGCGTGCCATCTTGTCCAAAATTCGACTATTGGCCTGATGAAGCAAGAAATAATCTACCTCGTCACCTGTCAGATTTTGATTATCTAATAGCTCTGCAACAGTCCTAGTTACATCTCGAACTGCAAACTCAAAAATTGCTCTACCGTCCATTTGCAAATATGGGTGGTTGATCCCCTCTTGTGAAAAAGGTGAGTGTAGGCCAGTCTGACCAGAGGTCAAGCCAAGACCGCGACTGCCATCTGTTCGATTGATTTCCGCTAGAAAATGTTGCTCAGGGCTAGCTTCCAATAAGACACCACCTGCACCATCTCCAAACAAGACTGCTGTTCCACGGTCGGTCCAATCAACCGTCTTGGACAAAACCTCTGCTCCGATAACGATCCCCTTTTGGTAAATCCCTGAGGAAATCAGTTTGTCTGCTGTAGATAGGGCAAAAACAAATCCTGAACAAGCTGCAACAAGGTCATAGGCAAAAGCCTTATTTGCACCGATAGCTGCTTGAACCCGAGCTGCCGTTGACGGCATGGCTGAATCTGGTGTGATGGTTGCGATGATGATAAAATCAATTTCATCAGCAGCCACACCCGACTTGTCTAGCAAGGATTGGGCAACCCGACTGGCTAAATCACTTGTGTCCTCATCGACAGAAATCCGTCTTTGACGAATCCCTGTCCGTGAAGCAATCCAGTCATCGCTAGTATCCATGATCTGTGCTAAATCATCATTGCTCACGACCTGTTGAGGAACATAGTGGGCAACTTGACTGATTTTAGCGAAGGTTCTCATTTCAAATCCTCCAAGAAATTATAGAGTTTGTAGAGCCCTTTTTTCATCACTTGGTATTCTGTCTCATCCATGCCGTCCGTAATCTGCTTGACCATTTCGTTGTGAAAACGTTGATGCAGACGATAGATCAATCGACCTTTTTTTGTCAGATAAAGATGAACTACTCGTCTATCTTTTGTAGAACGAACGCGTTCGATATAACCTTTCCGCTCTAAATTATTGAGACTGGTGGTTACTGTACCAAGTGTTACCATCAAAGCCCGAGCAATATCACTCGGAGTAGCTCCATCAATACTACCAATCACATCAATAGTATGCATTTCCTTAATTGAAATATCATTAAATCGGCTACTACGTAGACTTGTTTCTTCAATTATCAAGACATTATTAAAAATAGCTGTCAAGTATTCATTGATTTTATAATCTTCCAAAACGAGCCTCCTTTACTTTGATAATCAAAGTATACTCTAAAATAATTTGATTGTCAAACGTTTTTTTCAGAAAATAAATATTATTTTCCTGTGAAAACCGGCCTTCTCCGCTCTGCATGTGCACGAACACCTTCTTTAAAATCATCTTTGAAAGCCAAATTTTCTTGTAGTTGCAACTCTAAATCGCGATAAGACTCCCAGTCTTTAAACTGACTTTCCCAGACTAATTGCTTAATAGCTACATAGGAATTAATGGAGCCACGCATCAGTTTTTTGAGAACCTGCTGGACAGTTTTCTCCAATTTCTCTGGTTCAACCATCTTATAAACAATTCCGTATTCCAAGGCCTTCTCAGCAGATAAACCTTCGCCTGTCATAGCCAATTGACTAGCACGATTGGCACCGATAGCACGGCTTAGAAGGAAAATTCCACCAGCATCTGGTGCCAAACCGACACCGACAAAGGCTTGGATAAATTTGGTTTTACTTGAGGCGATGACAAAGTCCGCTGCAACTGCCATATTGGCTGCCGCGCCAGCTACTGCACCATCTGTAACCATAATGACTACTTTGGGTAATTGCATTATCGCGAAAGAAATATCATTAACCAGCTCAGCGATACGTACCAAGGAAGGAATGTCATCTTCATCGACTGCTCGCTTCATCTCTACCAAATCACCTCCAACAGAGAAAATTGGCCCATTCGCTTCAATTTGCAAAAATTGAACCTGATTATTTTCAGCTGTTTCTTCGATAGCCGCAAGAATTTCCTCGCACATTGGAATATTAAAACCGTTAGCAACATCCGGACGATTAAACGTAAGGACTGCAAGATTTCCATTCACTTGATAATTAATGGTTGTATAGGTCATCGCTTTCTCCTTTGACTTATTTCAAAAAAGTTTGAACATCAAATTATAAAATTAAATTTATCCTATTTTATCATACTTTTGGTGATTATCTGGTTTTTACTTTTAAAAAACTGTCACGTCCGAAAAGAAAATGGAGCTCTAAGCTCCAATAAGTATGTTTTTCAACTGATTAAGATTAGTAATTTTCTTGTCTGCTCGCGACTGGTCCAATCCTAACTCTCTATCTTCGATAGCCCAAACGGTGAGCTGAGCAGCCTTCCCTGCCTCAATTCCTTTAGGACTGTCTTCAATGACCAGTATGTCCGATTTATCGAATCCGAGCGCCCTACTAGCTTTTTCATATATTTCCGGATCTGGCTTTCCTGCACGGCAGTCTCTGGCAGAAAAAATAGAATCAAAATATCCGCTTAATCCTGCTTCAGAAAGCGCACGCATAACCTCTTCCTTATCTGTATTAGATGCTAGAGCTAAACGTATTCCTGAAGCTGTTAATGCAGCGAGAATCTCCTTCGTATTTGAAAATACGAGTTGTCCATATGGAACCATATGGTGCTCTTTATAGCGCCTATAGTCCTGTTCCAGCTCTGCAATATCCCAACAATCATAAGCCTCTCCTAAAATATGTTCCCACATTTGACTAAATCGTCCACCAACAAACTCAGAAGGAGACAAATGAGCAACAGATAGCCCCTTTGTCGCTAAAAAATCTGCTCGTCGCTGATAATAAAAGTGTTCGGTATCAAACAAGACACCATCCATATCAAAAATAATTCCTTTTACGTGCATACTTTCTCCTTTATCATCTATTTTACCACAGATACTCCAAAAACCGATTATTCATCTACCTATTACTGACAAGACTGGTAGTTTTTGCTATAATAATAAAAACTCAAAAAGGAGCCTTTATGAAAGTTATCAAATTTGGCGGTAGTTCCTTAGCGTCCGCTGGCCAATTAGAAAAAGTATTTAATATCGTTCAAACCGATCCTGAACGTCGTTTCGTTGTCGTGTCTGCCCCTGGTAAGCGGGATAGCCAAGATACCAAAGTAACAGATGCTCTTATCAAATATTACAAGCAATATATTGACGGAAAAGATGTGACTGCTAGTCAGGAATGGATTATTAATCGCTATCAGGCAATGGTCGATGAATTAGGATTTACCGCTAAAAGCATGAAAAAGATTGCGGAAAGTATCATCTCCCTTGCTAGTCTCCCCATTGAAAACAATGACTTCCTGTATGACACATTCTTAGCAGCTGGTGAAGATAATAATGCCAAGCTAATTGCAGAGTATTTCACTTACAGGGGGCTTCCTGCTCGCTATGTACACCCTAAAAAGGCAGGTATCATTGTCAGTGCTGAACCCGGTAATGCCCGTATCTTGCCATCAAGTTATGATAAAATCGAGGAGTTACGCAATTCAGATGAAGTTCTCGTCATCCCTGGATTCTTCGGTGTGACAGTTGACAACCAAATCTGTACTTTCTCTCGCGGTGGTTCTGATATTACAGGCTCCATCGTGGCAGCAGGAGTCAAAGCGGACCTATATGAAAACTTTACAGATGTAGATGGTATCTTTGCCGCTCATCCAGGGATTATCAAGAATCCGCACTCTATTAAAGAACTGACTTATCGAGAAATGCGGGAACTAGCTTATGCAGGCTTTTCTGTCCTTCACGACGAGGCCCTTCTACCTGCCTATCGTGGTCGGATTCCTCTTGTTATCAAGAACACCAATAATCCTGACCACCCAGGTACTCGTATCGTACATAAACATACCGACGAGACCCTACCTGTCGTAGGAATCGCTGCAGATGATGACTTTGTCAGCATCAATATTTCTAAATACCTAATGAACCGTGAAGTCGGATTTGGTCGTAAGGTTTTAGAAATCTTAGAAGATTTAAACATACGTTGGGAGCACATGCCAACAGGAATTGATGACCTATCCCTTGTACTACGAGAACGCGAATTGACGCCGATTAAGGAAGAGGAAATTGTTCGTCGCTTGAACACAAAATTAGAGGTAGACAAAGCAGAAATCGAGCACGGTCTGTCCATCATTATGATTGTCGGTGAAAATATGAAGAGCCATGTCGGTGTTACTGCAACAGCTGCTACTGCCTTATCTCAACAAAACGTCAATTTGGCAATGATTTCTCAAGGTGCCAGCGAAGTTTCTGTCATGTTCGTTGTTAAAACAGAAGAAAAGACAAAAGCTCTTAAAGCTCTCTATCAAGCCTTCTTTGGATAGAAGTAATACAAAAAGGAAGTAAGAATGTACGATTCTACTTCCTTTTTTCAGTAATTCTAAAACGCTATGGATTAGTGTTAGATATAGCGAAGCAGTGAAAAGATAACAGCTACTGTTACTAAACCAACAATAATCAGATAAAAGATTGGTTTCTTTTCTTTTTCCTTTTCTGGTTCCACATAGCGAGCTTTCTCAATAGACTGATGAATTTCTTCTTCTAATAATGAATTTTTTTTAGACATAGACACTCCTAGCTCAATATTCCTTGATAGCGTTGTATAGACTCATGACTAGTTCCCAATCTCTGCTTTTGAACTGTTGGCTCAAATTGTCCATTTAAACTAATTAGCGACTGGACCAATAAATTGGCCTCCGCTGTAGAATAAAGGTGATCTTTTAAGACGAGTTTCGGTTCATGTGCGGTCTGTTGGAATCCATAAATGAGCATATTATTTTCAAAGGCACGACGGACTGCTGATAATACTTGCCCTCCATGGTTAATATCAAAGTAGATATCACAGTCTTTAAAGAGTTTATCCAAGTTACTTGCAGATGCATTAGGATACAGGTTGACATTGTCCTTTTTGTCAAAAACTTGTAAACGCTGAGACATCTCAGTTAGGGCTACAATATGAAAGTCAAAATCTATCAGCTGATCCACCAAATATTCCAATTGTTCAACCTGATCTGAGTTGGTCACAATTAAGATATCTTTTCGATTTTGGTTATTTCTAATATTTGGATAGATGTAACCTAGATAGGTTAATTTACTTTTGTGAGTTTCATCCACTAGGTCCATCATTTTGATATAAACATCATAGTTTTGAACAATAATCCGTTGGGTGCGAGCATGTGGGTTATTGAGTAAAGCACGCATATTTCCTGGTATTTCGTCTCCAATATTTTCCTGCCAGAATAAAATATCTTTTCCTGGTTGATTCATGCCATAAGATAGGAAAAACGGAGTAGAAAGTGAGTTATACCAAATTTGCGATGAATCCCATCCCATTTCCTCAAAATAGTAGAGAAAAAGTTCTACACGGCTATCGAAGAAGTGAGTTTTTCCTTGCCAATTCAGAATAATATCCCCTGTCATAAAATTTTCAACTAAGACTTCCTGCTTGGCTTGGTTGAAATAGGTCCGAGTGGCACCTTTTTGATCTGCAGTAAAATATGTTCGAGCATATAACCAACCATATTGGTTATAATGATCTGTGAAACGAACTTTTTCTTGCTTATCGAACCAATCTACGTTTTTGACTAGACGGAGATGCTTTGGCTCTGCATAAAAAATTTTAGCTCGTCTATAACTATAATCCCAAACTTCCCCATCTGCGTTACTAGCTGTAATTTCCCAAAATTCAGGAACCGCAATTTGATTAAAGTAAAGCGGTCTGCCATTCCCTGTCTCCATTTGACAGAAATAAGAATAGGCTGAAGTAACCCCTTCTGGTAGAAAGCCATCATCGTTTATAACAACTGCAGGTCCATTAAAGCCGGCTTCTTTTAATGAATGGTACAAATCCTGACTAGATTGATGAAAGTGATCATACAGTTGTATCATATTCGACGACCTCCTTAATAGCTGCTTTCCATGTTTCTTCTAGACGACTGGTTAAAAATTCCTCTGCACGTTGGTAAGATGTTTGGTGATAGGTAGACAAGTCATTTGATTGATAAAGCTCTACCAAGGCTTTCGCAAAACTCTGAGCATATTGCTTGGCATTATCTGGTTGCGTTCTCGGTATCAGATAACCATTTTTCCTATTTTGTACAAAGGTCGTATTCCCATAGGGAACATCTAAACCGATGATTGGAAGCCCCGAACCAATTGCTTCCATAAGTGTCAAGCCAAATCCCTCACTAGTAGAGGCGGTCAGATACACTTCATATTGCTGATAAACCTCTGTTAGATTATGATGACCTCTTAATTTAATAAAGTCTTGGGCTTGATATTCCTGAATCAATCGTTCCAAGGTTGCACGCTGTCCTCCTTCACCATAAATGTCGAAGGTAAGTCCCTCAATGTCCTTTTGAGCTAAGACAACTGCTTCAACCAACCAATCAATATGCTTTTCACTTGCAAGTCGCGAACAAGTCAAGAGAGAGTAGGGTTTCCTTCCGTCCTTAGAATGATAAAGTTGATCCAAGCTACCCACAGGAATAGCGATAACTTTTGGTTTCATATCTGTATATGTCGCAAACTGTTCTTCTAAAACTTGCTTTTGTGCATCTGTAGACACAATAAAGGCTGCAATCTTATCTGCGTTAGAAAATTGAAACTCATAATAATTATTCCATAAAACAGTGTGTTCTGTTGTTGCACCTAAACTATAGTGCTCTGCATGAACAACAACCACAGCCTTAGCAGGACCCTTATGACGCAAAATAGCAGGTCCGACACCCGTTGCGCGATCGATTAGAATCACATCTTGACTCGTCAATTTGAGCAGTTCAAACATGTAGCCTATCAATTCTTCCTTAGAATAAAGAATCGTATTTGAAAAACGGAAAATACTTCTTTCACCATCGCAGTTTTCCTCATACGCAACGCTGCCATCCTCATTAAAGAAGGTGCGTTGGTAAATGTGAGGTTTGTTATCTTTTGGGGCATAGTATTCTGAAAATATTCTAGTATAACTATAGTAATCCTTACGAATCAATTTGCCTTTAGATAAAAATTCTACCCGCTGTACATATGAGCTTTCTCCCTTGCGTAAGAAAACTGCTATCGTAAGTTCTTTATCTACGTGCTGATAACGAACTGTTTCGGAGGTTTGATTTACCTTTTGAAAATCGTCTGTTAAACTGCCTTCAAACTGTTCCAATGAATAAGTAGTCGCCGCAACCTTAACATCCGTAAAAAAGCCATACAACCAAATAATTTCATCATCTTTAAAGCCAATATTAGCAGTAAAATGAGCAAGATTTTCTGCCTGAAACATGTCCGTAAAAATAAATTTACTATCCTGCCCTATCTTTCGAAAAATACCTGCTCGGTAGGCTTGGGCGTATTCTACACCACTACTCGCCCAACCAATTCCTCGGTTCACATTGTAAACTGTCATATTACTTACCCTTTATACAAAATAAATACTTGGTTTTCCATCCTTAGATAGTTCAATGGTACTTAAAAGGATGTTTCGGAGGACTTTTTCATGAATTAACTGACGCATTTTCTCATAAGAGTCAAAAGATTCCTGATAATATTCTTGCAAACCATCCCTTTGCGCAATAGCACGAGTTGATACGACTCCTTTTAATTGCTGTAAACTATCGACTTCTTCTACCCAAGCTTCGTCAATAGCCTTGAGCATCGCCAGGCGGTAAAACTCCACTATAGATTCCTCGCTAATCAAAATTTCTTTCTTTTTCTGAATTTCTGCATTTGCAATATCTTTTAGCAGGTTCGTAACCGCTTTGTCACTATCAACATCAAACCCTGAAGGAAATTTCCGAAAATGATAGGTGTAATCATCTAGAATATAGCGACGTAGTTTTTGTTCACTACGGTCTTTAGATTTCTCAACATAGGCCTTAACAACCTTATCAACAATAGAGTCGATTTTCTCAGTAATATCATATTCTTGATAGATTAAACGATCCCGAAGTTTATAAATTTTCTCACGTTGAACTCTCAAACTTTCATCAAAACGAATAGTATATCGTCTCATTTGCTGGGCAGTGTCCTCACTCTTAGCCTGCGCCTGAACAAGGGCCCTATAAAAACGGTAACCTGTTAACAATCGTGGAGAGTCTGCGGAAACCTTATCTTTATTCTTAGTCAAATAAGTTTTAATCCACTCAGGTCCAGTTTGTGTTAATAAATCGTCTTCTAAAGAAACAAAGAATTGAGACAAACCTGGCTCACCTTGACGTCCTGCACGTCCTCTTAATTGCCAGTCCATTCGACTGTTGGACATCCGCTCAGTTCCAATAACTGCCAATCCACCAAGTTCTGCTACACCTGCCCCTAATTTAATATCCGTTCCTCGTCCTGCCATAATCGTTGCACAGGTCACTGCACCTTTCTGCCCTGCTTCTTGAATAATCAAAGCTTCTTTGGCAATATTTTGAGCAGTCAGGGTGCTGTGAGCAATTCCCTCCTGAAGCAACAGTTTAGAATAAAGGTGAGTTAATTCTACTGTTCCCGAAATAAGGAGAACTGGTTGCCCTTTAGCATGAAGTTTTTTCACCATTTCTAAACTGGCAATTAATTTTTCTGGAAGAGTGGTATAAATCTTATCTGGATAATCCACACGTTCAATCGGAAGATGCGTTGGAATTGCCACAACCGGAATCCGATAGGTTTCAATCAACTCATCTACAGCCTGTATTCCTGTCCCTGTCATCCCAGCTAATTTGGGGAACATGTTGAATAGACTCTGATAGGTTACTGAACCCATGGCACGGTTTTCCCGCGTTCGCTTCACATTCTCTTTCGTCTCTATGGCTTGGTGAATTCCCGACTGGAGCCGAGTACCTTCCATCAAGCGTCCCGTTTTGGGATCAAGAAGTTTTACTTCCCCCTCATGAACCATATAATCTCTATTTTTTTGATACAGGTGATGGGCCCTGAGAGCCAAATTAAGGTGGCGATTCAGTTCCCAGCGTTCCTTACTATAGAGGTTAGCAATTGCAAAATAATGTTCCGCATAAGCAATCCCTTGGTCTGTCAAATAGACCTCTTTTTTATCTGCTTGGAAGTAAAAATCTTCTTCTTTCAGGGTCAAAATAAATTGATTGCAGATAGCATAAAGGTTAGACTGTACCCTAGGTGTCCCTGAAATGATCAATGGAGTTTGAGCACCATCTAAGAGAACAGCATCTGCTTCGTCAACGATGGCATAATGAAATTCTCGCATAAATTTATCTTGTTGAGAAGATGCTAAATTATCTACGAGATAATCAAAACCTAAACCTGTACCAGTAGTGTAAGTAATGTCTGCTGCATAGATTGCTCTTTTTTCCTCAGAAGTGACATCTTGATTTGCATCATACACTGCTAAACCGACTGTCAGACCGAGGTACTTGTAGACTTGCCCCATTTCTTCTGCATCACGCTTAGCTAAATATTCGTTTGTTGTAACGAGCAGTGCACCTTTTTCTTCCAAAGCATTCAGATAGAGAGGCATGGTTGCAGTCAGGGTTTTTCCTTCCCCTGTTTTCATTTCTGCAATCGTTCCATTATGCAAAGCAATTCCCCCCATGACCTGGACCTCATAAGGAAACTGCCCCAAAATCCGTCGACAAGCTTCACGGACGGTTGCAAAGGCCTCAATTAATAAATCATCTAAGGTCTCACCTTGCTCTAAACGAGTTTTAAAAATTTGTGTCTGTCCCGCTAATTCCTTATCTGACATCCGTTGATAGGTCGGCTCTAACGCAACAATTTTCTTTGTAATTTTTTTTATTTTAAGTAGCCTTAATTTATTTAAAACGGAAGACTTATTTCTTACTTTCATTCGCTCTTTTCATTTCTAGCCTCATTGATAAGGCTTTTTACAAATTCGATATCCGATAGATGATAGTGCTTTGCATAGTAGCCTCGAATTCCCGACTCTAGACGAAATACTTCTACTTTTTCTAGGGCATAAATGACAATCGATGAGAAGTGAACACGCTGGCATCCTGCACTGAACAATGTCAAACTGTAAGTAAAAGCATCTTTAGGATAGGTAAAGGTATCGTCATCGTCTTTCAAGATTGTTAGACCCACAACCTCTTCTTGACGGTTTCGAAACTCCAGCTGTAAATAGACGCTTCCCTCCGGTTCAACTGAAAAATTTTTTTCCAATCGATACTCATATCCCGGAACCAAAAGCGGGAGACATGGCGACTGTCGATTCCCTTGAAAATTGGTTCTCGAAACCCAACTCTTTATTTTCTTCCCTGAGGCAAAACGTAAATTTTCAAAAATTACATCATCACCGTCATATTGAATACTGGAACCATAGAGATAGAAGGAACCGCCATCATTCCATCGTATCTTTTGTAAATAATACTCAGTCATCAAAGTGTCCTTCCAAAATCAGTTCTTAAAAACTTATGATACTGCGCTAAAAACCATCTATTGATAGCACGACTATTATCATTGTGGCGCCCTTCATAGCCCTTTGCAAATAGATGGGCATCCGTATCTGCTAGATATTCCACCAATCGATCTATAGCATGGCCGTCATAGTCATCTTGTTCCATGAAGGCAATCGCAAACTTAGTTTGTGCAAAATTACCTTTTTTAAATGCTTTCCAAAAATGATTATCAAACGCTTCGATAGCAAGATCATCTGAACCACCGACCACGTTTCGAATCATATCACCACTAGTTTCAAATTCATCTGGTCTTTTCAGTTTCAAATTGACAACAGTACCACCTAAATTTGTAAAGGGTTTTCCAACGACAACGGCATGCGGTTCTAGTTTAGCTGAATTGTAGAGAGCGCCAAATGCCCCCATTGAAAGTCCTGATAAAATCAATTGCTGATTCGTAAAACCTAAATAATCTAAAGCTTCCTGAATTGCATCTACAACTTTGTTTTCCAATTCTTCTGTCCCGGAATAAAAGCAACCACCTTCTAAACGAGGATCTGCTACTAGAACAAAAGGTGCACCCATAGATTTCATCATATAAAAACCTTCAAAACCTTCCGCTTGACGAAAACCAGAGAAATAGACGTTCAAAGGAGGTTGCAAGTCTCCAGGATTAAAGTAAGTGAAAATTTCCTGACGTTTACTATCTACATGACGTTTCCCACCTAGGACAAAACGCCCTAATCCTTCACGAGAATAGCGCCAATGAGTTGCTCCAAACTTAAGTTTACCATTTCCTTTTGCTCTAAAAGAAACAAAATAAAAACCTATATCTGAACGAGATTTTAAAATATATGGTTCCTTCAGTTCATCCTCACCAATCACAAGCGTTTCAACAACTTCACCAATAGAACCTTTTTTCAAACTATCAACAACCATCTCCAATTGACAATCGCCTTCTTTAATGTATTCCGGCCATATTTCTAAAGCCATTTCAAATGCGGAAAGATTATACCGAAACGAGAAGAGTGGTTCAAAATCTTCTCCAAAATGTCCTTCAAAAATAATTCCGACATTTCCATCATAGCTAACATCCCCTGTAAAATCTGAGGCAACTTCCACATCTGGAAGTTTCAGTTTTGCACCATACTGACCACTAAAAAGAGTGCGGTGCAAAGATAGGATTACTTCACGTTTCTCCCCCCTAAATGGTAAGATTTGTCCCATTTTACGACGATAAATACCATTCTCTGTCTGTTGAAAAATAAAAGTATCTTCCGTATGAAAAAGAGTATAGGCTTCAATTGTTGGTATCAAATAGTTTAAATATTCTTCAGAAACTGATTCTGTCACTAAAATACTATCAAAACGCAAGTGAATATCAGGTTGTTCATCCATCTCTTCCAGTTTATCTTGGGGGATTTTTGCTAATTCTTTAGCTTTCAAATCTTCCAAAAACTGTTCCAGATTTTCTCCCTGACTAACATACCATTCTATATTTTCAGGTAACTCTAGGCCTATTGACCAATCTTGCTTACCTACTTGTAGGATTTTCATCTGATTTTACCAATAATTCTTTCCAATGTTCAATAATTTTACCACTCGTAAACTCACCCATCTTTTGGACAGTGTAAACAAGAGAACGGTTCCAATTGCTCAATCCGTCGAAATAGTAAGAAACAGCTTTTACCACTTCTTCACGATTCGGAGCAATCCAGCCATTTTCACCATGGCTCACATAATCTGTCTGTACACTATTAATCTGGGGGATGCCCGCACTGAGACTTGCAATTTGCGTATACAAATCTGGTTCGGGACTCAAATCAATAACTAAACGAGTAGTATCTAATTCCTTGATGATTTGATTTTCATTTGTAAATGTGTGAAACTGAACAGCTGTCAATCCCATTTCTCTATCCTCATCTAGATTATTTTCCCCTGGATTATCTACTTCACTTGTGAAACGGCTCATCGGAAGGCCTGTTTTCATAATATAATCAGTTATATCACTCAAAATAGATTCTTTAGATTGACCAGACTCATAAGTAATCAGATGTAATTCAATCAATGGATTTGCAACCATCAACTCTAATAAATCATGAAGAGTTTCATTGTACTTTTCTTTTGAAATGCCATCAATCAGGAAATAAACAATTAACTCTTGTATCGTTTGACTCTGCCCCAAACGAAGACGTGTATCAAATGGGGTTACACGAGAAACGGATTTTTGCGGCAAAGCCTGCTCGCTCATCTGTTTCAATAGAGCATGTTCCGTAGTTTCTGTATCAACAATGATTAAACTTGCGGTATCCACCATTTTCTTCAGTTCTTCTGCATTTGAAAACCTAAATCTTTCGCCAAAAATAGAGAAAACTTTGCGGTAAGCTGGGAAATTACGTAGAATCAAGTCATTATGACGTTCATCCGCAGATACAACAAGGCAATCCTCTAAATTCATATGATATGCTTCGAATACACGTAAACGTTCCACAAATAATTCTTCCCAAGAATCATAAAAAGCTTTTTGGAAAAATTTATCTGCATTTGGATTAATTTCTAAAAATATATCTTGACGTGAAAAATACTCTCTGACCTGCCAAACCCCTAGTTCATTCAAATAATCTTGATATAGTAACTGACCGTCCTCTAAGTATTTAATGCTAGATAGGAAGCCACGATCATCGAAGTAGAAGACACGCGACTCTTTCCCGTCTTCTATAAAGATAATTTGTAGAAGGTTCCCATTTTCTGCAAAGTGAATATTAGCATATGGCTTTTCCTTCATCCTTGCCACAACCATAAAGGGAGTATAAGTGAAGGATATCCCCTTAGGCCAGCCTAATTTTTGAAATTGGATAGCTTTTGTCTCTGTTCGATGGATGTTCTGAATATCATCGAAAAACGACCAGTAACTCACCTTCAATAGATCTTGTTTATGCAAAAAATAGCGGAGCTGTGGCTGATAACAATTGAGTATGAACGCTGCATCTTCATTGGAATTTTGAAAAATTTTCATTTGATTGATGGAATCATCAAATCTCATTTTTTCAAAAACACGAAACCAATAGGGGGCTTCAATTTTCCAACTATCATTATCATACCAAGAAGGAATGAAATAAAACATAGTTTCTCCTTTAGATAATGTCTCGGTAGCTCTTCCAAGAACGAATAATGCGCACTTGCTCTACCATTCCTAGCAACAAACTAGTCACAATATAAATATTATTAACTAGCAGGGCTAGACCGAGTTCTCCTTTCTGACTCCAGACGAACAAAAGAGGGAGACCTCCCATTACACTTGTATAGATTGCTCCTATGAGGGCTAATCTCCACAAGTAAAATTCAATATAATCTTGCGTCTCTTTTCCTGGTCGCACATTGACAATATAATCGCCTGATTTACGCATTTGGTTTGATAATTCTGCGGGGTCCACATTAAAATATGCAAAGCCAATCGCTAGGATAAAGAGCATGCTAATATAAACTATAATTCCCGGTAATTGACTAATGCTCATCTGCTGACGTAATGATAGCAAAAGTTCACTATTAGGGAATAATTGCAGAAGACCAATGACAATCATTGGTGGCAATGACATAAGAGTCATTGCATACATGAAGGGCATTCCTCCAGCCGGAGTCAGACGAATAGGGAGATAGGTGCTATCTACCAAACGACTGATAACATTAATTCGTCTTATCGGAATCCGATACTCGGCACGATAAACACGCACCGTAATCCATACCAGCAGAGAGGTAATTAGGACAAATAGCACTAAAAATCCAAGGAGCATCAGCAAATCAAGACGATTTTCTTGGAAAAATCGTGTTGCATTCACTAAAAAACTAAGAATCATATTGGATATGATGATGGCAGTTGGACCTCCTAGACCCAGGCGACCATTTTGATCTGCTAGCCACATTAATCCAAAACTTCCAGCAACTAAAATAAAAATAGTTATTGTTCGTAAAATTGGTAGGCTCGCATCTCCAAAACTTTCTAAATAAAAGTAATCCGTCATTGCAGAAAAACCGAATGCTTGAATTAAGCTAATTACAAGCATCATAAGCATCCGATAATAATGAGTCTGACGATTGGTCATTCCTTGCACTTTTTTGAACAAAGTGAAAAAGCGCCACAAAATCATAGTGGTCATCCAAGGACTTAGTCCCAGCGAGAAAAGATTCAAACTGGAAAACTGACCACCTGTAATCATCGCCAAATTGTCTAGGGAATCTCCCCATATTCCTGTTGTTTTTAAATCGCGATAGGTAGGTAAAGTAGCTATCGGTGTATATTTCCCCAGCATATAGACAAATACAATTGCAATCGTCCATAAGATGCGTCGAAGGAGGGGGGAAGTTTTGATAGTTTTTTTAAGTTTTTCTAGCATCTATTCCTCACATGTATTTATTGTGTGCTCGCACGGAGCTGATAAGTCTTCCGGTCATCTTCGTATGCTTTTTCGTTTTTTATTTGAGACAACAATTCAGAGGCTCGAACAAATGTCCCAGCCTCGAATATATTTACAATGGTCATTCAACTAGAACTAGCTCTCATCTGACTTTTTTTCTTTTTTATGACGGTTGTAGAAAGCACCAAACAGAAGCCCTGATCCAACCACTCCTGCCAAGGAGTCAGATTTTTGACCTGTTTTTGGAAGCAAACGTTTTTTAGTTGCGTTGCTATTGCTTTCTGAAGCTGATTTTATCGTTAAATTTGACAATTCACTAATAAGGTCGATTGAGATAGTTCTGCATGTTTCAATTCAATTGATGCTAGAACTTCTATCTTCCACTTCTTATCAGTTTTATTGCCCTTCATTCGTTAGTATACCTCTTCTAAACTGAATTTTTTCAACATATACTAAATCATTTTACCATAATTACCGATTTTTTTCCAACAACTGGCTCCCCTTGTTGTCTGTATCCCTATAAAAACCAACTAAAAACCCTCATGGAAAATCTACACTGGACTCAAATGCTAGAATTTTTCTAACATTTTGGGTACAGTTCAATTTATCCTGAGGGTTAATGAGATAAACTAAACTAGCTTATTAAGACTCATCTGCTTTATCAGCTTTTTTTCGACGGCTATAGAAAGCTCCAAGTAACAATCCTGCTCCTGCAAGTGCTACAACATCACTACTATCTTCACCAGTTTTTGGTAAGAGACGTTTCGTCGGAGTTGGAGTTTGACTTTCAGAATTTGGTACTTCTGAAACCTGTTCGCTAAGAGACTCTGAAATTGATTCTGATACAGACACTGACTCGCTGATTGATTCAGAAGCTGATACTGATTCAGAGCTTGATACTGATTCAGAAGCTGATACTGACTCTGAGCTTGATACTGATTCAGAACTTGATACTGACTCTGAGCTTGATACTGATTCAGAACTTGATACTGACTCTGAGCTTGATACTGACTCTGAGCTTGATACTGATTCAGAACTTGACACTGACTCTGAGCTTGATACTGACTCAGAACTTGATACTGACTCTGAGCTTGATACTGATTCAGAACTTGATACTGACTCGGAGCTTGATACTGACTCGGAGCTTGATACTGATTCAGAACTTGATACTGACTCTGAGCTTGATACTGATTCAGAACTTGATACTGACTCTGAGCTTGAAAGTGACAATGACTCAGAAGTATTGACAGTATACCAGTGCGTTGTCTCTGTCATAGAAAGCGTCGGATTAGTGAACGAAATCGGTTGGTTGATACCAAAATATGACATATCAGTATCTTCTGCTGGATTATACTCGCCTGCAGTCGCTGTACGAACAGACATCGTACGAATACCAGTATAGTTTCCATCAGCCGGTAACCACGCAACAATGTACTTAAGTGCGCCAGTTGCTTCTGTTAAAGAAAGATTTGGATTTACATCAATCGCAATACTTTGGGTTCCTGAAAGATATAAGTCTGAAACAGAGGTGATAGCTGTTCCTCCACCAAATCCTTGTTTATATGACCAACCAACAGGCATTCTCAGAACAGAATACTTGTCCAAAATAGAAGCATCAAGAGTAAAGCTTGTGTTTGTTCCACCTGGTGCAATTTCACCCGTTGTTCCAAGATGGAAGAATCCATCCGTAGTTAAAGATGTGAAATCGTGCGTTCCAGCATAAGTCGGATCAATAAAATAGATATCTTTCGTAATTGTTCCATCAGTCCCAACAGGAGTCGCTGTCATCTTAAATCCTACAACAGAGACATTACGCGATCTATCCACATAAGTAGTGCCCGCCGCTTTGGTTACAGTAGATGTACTTGTTGTAGTAGAATCATAATCATAACCTGGGAAGGTACGAGAATCTGATGCAGTATTTGTCAAGCCTGGCAAGGTTGTCAGTGCATATGTTGCAAGAGTAGTATCAGTATTTAATACTTTGTAGTATGTTGTAGCATCAATTGATTTTGGAACCAATGTCTTATCAGTAATTGTATTTCCATTAAAGGTAATGCTAATGTCACCTGCAACTGTATCTGAAGCAGAATCACCTGAATACGTTACAACAAATGGAGTGTCAATACCAGAAGTAGATTGGTATGTTGTAAAGTTTGTTGTATCACCAGCATTCATATAGCTTGATTCAAGAACATTACCTGATGAATCAACCAATTCAACTAGAACGGAAGAGGTAGATGGATCAGATGCTGCTGAAAGTCGGAAATACGAACCACTAGTAGAGGTTCCACCAAACCATGTATTAATAACCTGATCGTACCAAGTTGATAATGATGAATAGCTAAAAGTATAGTATCCAGCAACTGATGTGCTTTGCATTGTTCCTGATGTTGTTGAAGCTACTGCTGCTCCATTAGCATCATCCATTGACGGAGTAGCTGACACAGCATCAACAAGTGTACCAGTGCCTGAACCAATCGTCGTTGTGCTAGCAGCTTCGGCAGTTGCTTGCTCAAGAGAACTGTTTTCTACAGCAATTGTTTCTGATGAGGTTGAGCTACTAGAATCTGTTCCATTAGTCAACTCGACTGTTTCTGTCTCTGCTAATGTCTCCGTACTCAATTCCGAAGCAGTCACAGCTTCTTCAGCTAAAGCCGTTTCTGTAACTGCAACCCCACTCACTAAAGTAGTAGCGGTTGCCAAACCACGAAGCAATTGAATAGATGGCTTGTTATCTGTGGTAGTAACTTTTACTTTTTCTGAAACATTGCCTCCTAAACGTACAAGACCGATTTGTGACATAACCGTCCGCACCCAATGTTTTCCAGATTTGTGCATTTTTACACGGCTCTTACGAGACGTCTCAGTAAAATCCTTTTTCATTTAAAATCCTTTCCACTATTTTCCACAATAGTATCTATAAATAAGTATCAAGCTTCTATTTTTGTTAAAAATATAGGTTGCTTTTGTAGCATTTTATCATTATTATTCAGAAAAATCAAGGATATATCGTTTAAAACTTTATAGTAATTTCTACTGTCACTTTGTTTACTTTAAATTGTAGACCACCAATCATTTTTTTAGTTAACCCTTTATGGAGAATGATTCGACTGTCATGCTGACTAGAAATTTTCTACTATATAAAAAATGCCAGGTTTCCCTGACATTTTTTTAGATTACAAAACTAATGATTAGTTTTTATAAATCATTTCCACGAACAGTTTCTTCCTGTTCCGTAGTTCCCTTTTTCCGACGTTTGTAAAACGCACCCAAGAGCAGGCCTGCTCCAGCAAGTGACCATGCACCACTATTGTTTTCACCTGTATTCGGAAGAACACGTTTATTCGGTTTTTGACTTTCAGAACTTGGTTCGGAAGCTGACTCTGAGATAGATTCGGATACAGATTCTGAGATTGACTCAGACACAGATTCTGAAATAGATTCGGAGACTGACTCTGAAACTGATTCAGAAACTGATTCTGATACGGATTCAGAGATGGACTCAGAAACTGATTCTGAAATGGATTCGCTCACTGACTCAGAAATTGACTCAGATACAGATTCTGAGACTGATTCTGAGATTGACTCAGAAACTGACTCGGAGATCGATTCTGAGACTGACTCGGATACGGATTCAGATACTGACTCGGAGACTGATTCACTGATTGACTCAGAGATTGATTCCGAAACTGATTCGCTGACTGACTCACTGATTGACTCAGAGATGGACTCAGATACTGATTCGCTGACTGACTCGCTGATCGACTCAGAGATTGATTCAGATACTGATTCGCTGACTGACTCGCTGATCGACTCAGAGATGGACTCAGACACAGATTCTGAAATGGACTCGGAGATGGATTCTGAGACTGACTCTGAAATTGACTCGGATACTGATTCTGAAATTGACTCAGACACTGATTCTGAAATCGACTCGGACACTGACTCAGAAATTGACTCTGAAATGGATTCTGAGACTGACTCGGATACTGACTCTGAAATGGATTCTGATACAGATTCTGAGATTGACTCTGATACAGATTCAGAAATAGACTCAGATACTGACTCGGAGACGGATTCTGAAATGGACTCTGAGATGGATTCTGATACTGACTCAGAAATTGACTCGCTGACTGATTCTGAAATGGACTCAGAAACTGACTCGGAAATTGACTCTGATACAGATTCTGAGACTGACTCGGAGATCGATTCTGAGACTGACTCGGAAATTGACTCTGAGATAGATTCTGATACTGATTCACTTACTGACTCGCTGATCGACTCAGACACAGATTCTGAAATGGATTCTGAAACTGACTCAGAAATCGATTCTGAGACTGACTCGGAAATTGACTCTGAGATAGATTCTGATACTGATTCACTTACTGACTCGCTGATCGACTCAGAGATGGACTCAGAAATGGATTCAGATACTGATTCAGATACTGACTCTGAAATCGATTCTGATACTGATTCACTTACTGACTCGCTGATCGACTCAGACACAGATTCTGAAATGGATTCAGATACTGATTCTGATACTGACTCTGAAATCGATTCTGATACTGACTCTGAAATTGACTCTGATACGGATTCTGAGATGGATTCTGATACTGACTCTGAGATAGATTCTGATACAGATTCACTTACTGACTCGCTGATCGACTCAGAGATGGACTCAGACACAGATTCTGAAATGGACTCGGATACTGACTCAGAGATTGACTCTGAGACGGATTCTGAAATTGATTCAGAAACTGATTCTGATACGGATTCAGAGATGGACTCAGAAACTGATTCTGAAATGGATTCGGATACTGACTCGGAGATCGATTCGCTCACTGACTCAGAAATTGACTCAGATACAGATTCTGATACGGATTCAGAGATGGACTCAGAAACTGATTCTGAAATGGATTCGGATACTGACTCGGAGATAGATTCGCTCACTGACTCAGAAATTGACTCGGAGATCGATTCTGATACAGATTCACTTACTGACTCGCTGATCGACTCAGAGATGGACTCAGACACAGATTCTGAGATTGACTCAGAAATGGATTCAGAAACTGATTCTGAGATGGACTCGGATACAGATTCAGAAATCGACTCGGACACTGACTCTGATACGGATTCTGAAATGGACTCGGATACTGACTCGGATACGGATTCTGAAATGGACTCAGACACTGATTCTGAGATGGATTCTGAAACTGACTCGGAAATAGATTCTGAAATTGATTCAGAAACAGATTCTGAAATTGACTCAGAAATTGATCCAGAAACTGATTCTGAGATTGACTCAGAAACTGATTCTGAGATTGACTCAGAAACTGATTCTGAGATTGACTCAGATACGGATTCTGAAATGGACACAGAAATGGATTCAGAAACTGATTCTGAGACGGATTCTGAGATAGATTCTGAGACTGACTCAGAAATGGATTCTGAAACTGATTCTGAGATTGACTCGGATACTGACTCAGACACTGACTCGGAGATGGATTCGGATACTGATTCTGAAATGGATTCTGAGACTGACTCGGATACAGATTCACTTACTGACTCGCTGATCGACTCAGAAATCGATTCTGAGACTGACTCAGAAATGGATTCTGAGACTGACTCAGAAATTGACTCAGATACAGATTCTGAGATGGATTCAGACACAGATTCTGAAATGGACTCTGAGACTGATTCCGAGATGGATTCTGAGACTGACTCTGAGATAGATTCAGATACTGATTCTGAGATTGACTCAGAAACTGATTCTGAGATTGACTCAGAAACTGATTCTGAGATTGACTCAGATACGGATTCTGAAATGGACACAGAAATGGATTCAGAAACTGATTCTGAGACGGATTCTGAGATAGATTCTGAGACTGACTCAGAAATGGATTCTGAAACTGATTCTGAGATTGACTCGGATACTGACTCAGACACTGACTCGGAGATGGATTCGGATACTGATTCTGAAATGGATTCTGAGACTGACTCGGATACAGATTCACTTACTGACTCGCTGATCGACTCAGAAATCGATTCTGAGACTGACTCAGAAATGGATTCTGAGACTGACTCAGAAATTGACTCAGATACAGATTCTGAGATGGATTCAGACACAGATTCTGAAATGGACTCTGAGACTGATTCCGAGATGGATTCTGAGACTGACTCTGAGATAGATTCAGATACTGATTCAGAGATTGACTCAGAAACTGACTCTGAAATCGATTCTGAGACTGATTCTGAGATGGATTCTGAAACTGACTCAGAAATTGACTCAGATACAGATTCTGAGATGGATTCAGACACAGATTCTGAAATGGACTCTGAGACTGATTCCGAGATGGATTCTGAGACTGACTCTGAGATAGATTCAGATACTGATTCTGAGATTGACTCTGAGATTGACTCTGATACGGACTCAGAAATTGATTCAGAAACTGATTCTGAGACTGACTCGGATACGGACTCTGATACGGACTCAGAAATTGATTCAGAAACTGATTCTGAGACGGATTCTGAGATAGACTCTGAAATGGATTCTGAGACTGACTCGGATACAGATTCAGAAATAGACTCAGATACTGACTCGGATACGGATTCTGAGATAGACTCAGAAACTGATTCTGATATAGATTCGGAGATTGATTCTGATACGGACTCAGAGATTGATTCTGAGACTGACTCGCTGACTGATTCTGAGATGGACTCGGAGACGGATTCTGAGACTGACTCAGAAATGGATTCTGAGACTGACTCAGAAACTGATTCTGAGATGGACTCACTTACTGACTCGGAGACGGATTCTGAAATGGACTCTGAGATTGATTCTGATACTGACTCAGAAATTGACTCGCTGACTGATTCTGAGACTGACTCGGATACGGATTCTGAAATGGACTCAGAAACTGACTCGGAAATTGACTCTGATACAGATTCTGAGACTGACTCGGAGATCGATTCTGAGACTGACTCGGAAATTGACTCTGAGATAGATTCTGATACTGATTCACTTACTGACTCGCTGATCGACTCAGACACAGATTCTGAAATGGATTCTGAAACTGACTCTGAAATCGATTCTGATACTGACTCGGAGATTGATTCCGACACAGATTCGCTGACTGACTCTGAGATAGATTCTGATACTGACTCTGAAACTGATTCAGAAATGGATTCAGAAACTGATTCGCTGACTGATTCTGAGATAGACTCTGATACTGACTCAGAGACGGATTCTGAAATGGACTCAGAAATTGATTCAGAAACTGATTCTGAGATGGACTCTGATACAGATTCGGAGACAGACTCGGATACTGACTCTGAGATGGATTCTGAGATTGACTCAGAAACTGACTCGGAAATTGATTCTGATACTGACTCGGAAATTGACTCTGATACGGATTCTGAAATGGACTCAGACACTGATTCTGAGATGGATTCTGATACTGACTCTGAAATGGATTCTGATACAGATTCTGAGATTGACTCTGATACAGATTCAGAAATAGACTCAGATACTGACTCGGAGACGGATTCTGAAATGGACTCAGAAACTGACTCGGAAATTGACTCTGATACAGATTCTGAGACTGACTCTGAAATCGATTCTGATACTGACTCGCTGACTGACTCTGAGATTGATTCTGATACTGACTCGGAAATTGACTCAGAGATAGATTCTGATACAGATTCTGAGACTGATTCAGAGATGGACTCAGACACTGATTCTGAGATGGATTCTGAAACTGACTCGGAAATTGATTCAGATACTGATTCTGAGATGGATTCTGAAACTGACTCTGAGATAGATTCGGATACAGATTCAGAAATAGACTCAGATACTGACTCTGATACGGATTCTGAAATGGACTCGGATACTGACTCGGATACGGATTCTGAAATGGACTCCGAAACTGATTCTGAGATGGATTCTGAAACTGACTCGGAAATTGACTCTGAGATAGATTCAGAAACAGATTCTGAAATTGACTCAGAAATTGATTCAGATACTGATTCACTTACCGACTCTGATACAGACTCAGAGATTGACTCTGAGACGGATTCTGAGACTGACTCTGAGATAGATTCTGAAACTGATTCTGAGATGGACTCGGAGATGGACTCTGATACCGATTCGGATACGGACTCCGAAACTGATTCTGAAATGGACTCTGATACTGACTCTGAAATTGACTCAGATACAGATTCTGAAATGGATTCAGATACGGATTCTGAGACTGATTCTGAGATGGATTCGGAGACAGATTCAGATACAGATTCAGAAATAGACTCAGAGATGGATTCTGAGACTGACTCAGAAATTGATTCACTTACTGACTCAGAAATTGATTCCGATACTGATTCAGAGATTGACTCAGACACTGACTCGGAAATAGATTCTGAGACTGATTCAGAGATTGACTCAGAAACTGACTCTGAAATCGATTCTGATACTGACTCTGAGATAGATTCGGAGATAGATTCAGATACTGATTCTGAGATGGATTCTGAGACTGATTCAGAAATAGACTCAGAGACTGACTCTGAAATGGACTCGGAGGCTGATTCTGAAATGGACTCTGATACTGACTCTGAGATGGACTCTGATACTGACTCTGAGATGGACTCTGATACTGACTCTGATACTGATTCTGATACTGACTCTGAAATGGATTCGGAGATAGATTCTGATACGGATTCGCTTACTGACTCAGAAATTGATTCTGAAATGGATTCTGAGATGGATTCTGAAATAGACTCTGATACTGACTCGGAGACGGATTCTGATACAGATTCTGAGATAGACTCTGATACAGATTCAGAAATAGACTCAGAGACTGACTCGGAGACGGATTCTGAAATGGACTCAGAAATTGACTCGCTTACTGATTCCGAGATTGATTCAGAAACTGACTCGGAGACTGACTCAGAAATGGATTCTGAGACTGATTCTGATACGGATTCTGAAATGGACTCTGACACGGATTCCGATACAGATTCAGAAATAGACTCGGAGATTGACTCTGATACGGATTCAGAAATAGACTCTGATACTGACTCAGAGATGGATTCTGAGACTGATTCTGAGATTGACTCAGAAACTGATTCTGATACGGATTCGGAGATTGACTCAGAAACTGATTCTGAGACTGACTCGCTTACTGACTCTGAAATGGATTCTGAGACTGATTCAGAAATAGACTCTGATACGGATTCTGAAATGGACTCAGAAATTGATTCTGAGATGGACTCTGACACGGATTCCGATACAGATTCAGAAATAGACTCGGAGATTGACTCTGATACGGATTCAGAAATAGACTCTGATACTGACTCAGAGATGGATTCTGAGACTGATTCTGAAATGGACTCTGATACAGATTCAGAAATAGACTCTGATACTGACTCGGAGACGGATTCTGAGATGGACTCAGACACTGACTCGGAAATTGATTCAGATACTGATTCAGAGATTGACTCAGAAACTGACTCTGAAATCGATTCTGAGACTGACTCTGAGATGGACTCTGAAATGGATTCTGAGACGGATTCAGATACTGACTCTGAGATAGATTCTGAGACGGATTCTGAGACGGATTCTGAAATGGACTCTGAAATGGATTCTGAGAGGGATTCTGAAACTGACTCTGATACCGATTCTGAAATGGACTCAGAGATTGATTCTGAGATGGACTCTGATACAGATTCAGATACTGACTCAGAAATTGACTCGCTGACTGATTCTGAGATGGATTCTGAAATGGACTCAGATACGGATTCTGAGATAGACTCTGATACTGACTCAGAAACGGATTCTCTGACTGACTCAGAAATTGACTCTGATACGGATTCAGAAACTGATTCAGAAACTGATTCTGAAATGGATTCCGAGACTGACTCAGAGATTGATTCAGAAACGGACTCAGATACTGACTCTGAAACAGATTCAGAAATGGATTCTGATACCGACTCACTGACTGACTCTGATACGGATTCTGAAACAGATTCACTAATCGACTCGGAGATAGAGTCACTTATCGAGGTTGAAACAGAAGTAGAAGTTGATGTCGATTCTGATTGCGACAATGAAGCAGATTTCGATGTCGATTCGGAATTAGACAACGATTCCGACTGTGAAAGGGATGTAGAGTCAGATAACGACTGCGAATTTGATACGGATTGGGAGACCGAATCAATTCCAGGGTCGATATTATCAATATCAATACCTGCCAATGGAGATTCGTCATAACGTTCTGGATAAAGAGTACGTCCATCCCCCTTTAGAATCCCTTCAAGAGTCGTTTGGACAATAGCCGTAGCTGTACGCACATAAAAAGTTTTGGAATTTCCTTCTGTGACAAAGGTCCAAGTCATATTATTTGCGACACCACCACCGATGGTACGCCACTCCGTAATGTTAACTGCATAATTATTATAAACCAAATTATCAAACGATGATTTAGCCATATACGGTGTATAGTCGCTATTTCGAATCAAATTCCCGTCTGAATAGTAAGACATGGATCGAGAGACAATCGTATCATCCGATGCCACTACAATACCAAATTGGTTGTTGGTAGCAAAGGCCGGAGATAAAGAGACCTGCCAAGTTGTCTGATTGGTCCCAGTGTCATAGGAATACGTAATCGCATCGATAATGGTATTGTTTCCATTTTGTGACGCATCACTACCTGCCAATGTTCCGGAGTAGATGTATTGAGTCACTCCATTGGAATCCACATAGGAAGTTGGGGTATTGCTGGTCACTGATTCACGACTTGCTGATGCTGCAATCGATGACAAATCAATTGCAGCAGAAGTAGCTTCTTCTGTCTCAATTGTTTCTGATGAAGCATCCGCTGTTACTTCTGAATCCTCGCTTGTAGCCGCTGTTGTTGTCGGTCCCATAGTGACCGTATCAGTCGTTGCCAACGTATCAGTTGAAACCTCGGAAGAAGTAACTGTTTCTTCAGCCCAAACGTGCTCATTCACTGGCAAAGTCGCGCCTAAAAGAGCCCCTGCTGAGAGTGCTCCTTTTATCCATGCAGAAGATAATGATTGTTCTTCTAAAAGGGGAGTAACTTTTACTTTTTTCTCTTTCTGAGAAGAAGATTTACCAACTAAGACAAAGCCAATTTGAGTCAAAACTGTACGTACCCAGTTTTTCCCAGACTTGTGCATTTTTACACGTGTTTTTCGGGAAGTTTCACTATAACCTTTTTTAATTGAACGATTGTGCATAGATATCCTCATCATTTTTAAAAATTGATAAATATTATACCAAATTTCATTCGTTATTTCAAATAATTTGATAAAAAGGCTCCATAATCTCCATAGTGGATTTACCCACTACAGAAATTATAGAGCCAACTTATATCACGAACGCCATTGAGCTACCCTATTCCAATGCTAAACTGGAAGCGACCAATAAACTCATCAAGGACATCAAGAGACAGGCTTTCGGCTTTAGGAACTTTAAGAACTTTAAAACTAAGATTTACATCGCTTTGAATATTGAAAAAGAGAGAACGAATTTCGTCCTCTCTAGGTGTTAGCTTTTCGTCTACCCACTACAGTTGACAAAGAGCCAAAAAATGCCAGGTTTCCCTGACATTTTTTAGATTACAAAACTAATGACTAGTATTATAAATCTTTCGTATGAACAGTTTCCTCAGTCCCTTTTTTCCGACGTTTGTAGAACGCACCCAAGAGCAATCCTGCTCCAACAAGTCCTAATGTATCATCACTATTTTCACCTGTGCTTGGAAGAACACGTTTGTTCGGTGTTTGACTTTCGGAACTTGGTTCAGAAACTGATTCGCTGACTGATTCTGATACTGACTCTGATGCTGACTCTGAAATGGATTCTGAGACTGACTCAGAGACGGATTCTGAAATAGACTCAGAGATTGATTCTGATACTGACTCTGAAATGGATTCAGATACTGACTCGGAGATTGACTCAGATACTGATTCAGAGATTGACTCAGAAACTGACTCGGAAATTGATTCAGAAACTGATTCTGAAATGGACTCTGATACTGATTCTGATACTGACTCGGAAATTGACTCAGATACTGATTCTGATACTGACTCGGAAATTGACTCAGAGATAGATTCTGATACAGATTCTGAGACTGATTCAGAGATGGACTCTGATACTGATTCTGAGACTGACTCGGAAATGGACTCAGAGACTGATTCTGAGACTGACTCGGAAATGGACTCAGAGATAGATTCTGATACAGATTCTGAGACTGATTCTGAAATGGACTCAGAAACTGATTCAGAAATGGATTCTGATACTGACTCAGAGATGGACTCGGAGACTGATTCTGAAATCGACTCAGAGATTGATTCTGATACTGATTCAGAGATTGACTCAGACACAGATTCTGAAATGGACTCAGAAACTGACTCGGAAATTGACTCGGAGACTGATTCTGATACTGACTCAGAAATTGATTCAGAAACTGATTCTGAGATGGACTCAGAGACGGATTCTGAGATAGACTCAGAGATTGATTCTGAGACTGACTCGGAGATTGACTCGGAAATCGATTCTGATACTGACTCGGATACTGATTCTGATACAGATTCAGAAATAGACTCAGAGATGGATTCTGAGATAGATTCTGAGATGGACTCAGAAATGGATTCTGAGACTGATTCTGATACTGATTCAGATACTGACTCGGAGACGGATTCTGAGATTGACTCGGATACTGACTCAGACACTGACTCGGAAATTGACTCTGAAATTGATTCAGAAACAGATTCTGAAATGGACTCAGAAATTGATTCTGAGACTGATTCAGAGATTGACTCAGACACTGACTCGGAAATAGATTCTGATACTGACTCGGAAATTGACTCTGAGACGGATTCTGAAATGGACTCAGACACTGATTCTGAGATGGATTCTGAGACTGACTCGGAAATTGATTCTGAGACTGATTCAGAGATTGACTCAGACACTGATTCTGAGATGGATTCTGAAACTGACTCGGAAATTGATTCTGAGACTGATTCTGAGATGGATTCTGAAACTGACTCTGAGATAGATTCGGATACAGATTCAGAAATAGACTCAGATACTGACTCTGATACGGATTCTGAAATGGACTCGGATACTGACTCGGATACGGATTCTGAAATGGACTCAGACACTGATTCTGAGATGGATTCTGAAACTGACTCTGAAATTGATTCTGAAATGGACTCTGATACTGACTCAGAAATTGACTCAGAGATAGATTCTGAGACTGACTCGGAGATGGATTCAGATACAGATTCTGAAATTGACTCAGAGATGGATTCTGAGACTGATTCAGAGACTGATTCAGACACAGATTCTGAAATGGACTCAGAGATGGATTCTGAAATAGATTCAGAGACTGACTCAGAGATGGACTCAGAAACTGATTCTGAGACTGACTCGGATACTGATTCTGAGATGGACTCTGATACAGATTCAGAAATAGACTCAGATACGGATTCTGAAATGGATTCTGAGATTGATTCTGATACTGACTCAGAAATTGACTCGGAGATCGATTCTGATACAGATTCACTTACTGACTCGCTGATCGACTCAGAGATGGACTCAGACACAGATTCTGAGATTGACTCAGAAATGGATTCAGAAACTGATTCTGAAATCGATTCTGATACTGACTCGGAGATTGACTCAGATACTGATTCTGAAATGGATTCTGAGACTGACTCGGATACTGACTCGGATACAGATTCACTTACTGACTCGCTGATCGACTCAGAAATGGATTCAGAAACTGATTCTGAAATCGACTCGGATACTGATTCACTGATTGACTCAGAGATTGATTCCGAAACTGATTCGCTGACTGACTCACTGATTGACTCAGAGATGGACTCGGAGATTGACTCGGAGATTGACTCTGATACAGATTCTGATACAGATTCAGAAATAGACTCAGATACTGACTCTGATACTGATTCAGAAATAGACTCAGAGATGGACTCGGAGACGGATTCTGAGACTGATTCAGAAATTGATTCAGAAACTGATTCTGAGATGGACTCGGATACAGATTCAGAAATCGACTCGGACACTGACTCAGAAATTGACTCTGAGATAGACTCAGATACGGATTCTGAAACTGATTCTGAAATAGATTCACTTACTGACTCAGAAATTGATTCTGACACTGATTCAGAGACTGACTCGGATACTGATTCACTGATTGACTCAGAGATTGATTCCGAAACTGATTCGCTGACTGATTCTGAGATAGACTCTGATACAGATTCTGATACTGACTCGGAGATTGACTCTGAAATGGATTCTGAGACTGACTCTGATACGGATTCTGAAATGGACTCAGAGATGGATTCAGATACGGATTCAGAAATCGACTCGGACACTGACTCAGAAATTGACTCTGAGATAGATTCAGATACGGATTCAGACACTGACTCAGAAATTGATTCTGAAACTGATTCTGAGATTGACTCTGATACTGACTCAGAGACAGATTCTGAAATGGACTCGGATACGGATTCTGATACAGATTCAGAAATAGACTCAGATACTGACTCGGATACGGATTCAGAAATAGACTCAGATACTGACTCGGATACGGATTCTGAAATAGATTCGGAGATGGATTCTGAGACTGACTCAGATACCGATTCTGAGACTGATTCAGATAAGGATTCTGACACTGACTCTGAAACTGACTCGGAGATCGATTCAGATACTGATTCAGAGATTGACTCTGATACGGATTCTGAGATTGACTCAGAAATTGACTCTGATACGGATTCTGAGATGGATTCTGAAACTGACTCGGAGATCGATTCTGATACAGATTCACTTACTGACTCGCTGATCGACTCAGAGATGGACTCAGACACAGATTCTGAGATTGACTCAGAAATGGATTCAGAAACTGATTCTGAAATCGATTCTGATACTGACTCGGAGATTGACTCAGATACTGATTCTGAAATGGATTCTGATACTGACTCGGAGATTGACTCAGATACTGATTCTGAAATGGATTCTGATACTGACTCGGATACTGACTCGGATACAGATTCACTTACTGACTCGCTGATCGACTCAGAGATGGACTCAGAAACTGATTCTGAAATCGACTCGGATACTGATTCACTGATTGACTCAGAGATTGATTCAGAAACTGATTCGCTGACTGACTCACTGATTGACTCGGAGATTGACTCTGATACGGATTCTGATACTGACTCAGATACGGATTCTGAAATGGACTCTGATACGGATTCTGATACAGATTCAGAAATTGATTCAGAAACTGATTCAGAAACTGATTCTGAGATTGACTCGGATACAGATTCAGAAATCGACTCGGACACTGACTCAGAAATTGACTCTGAGATAGACTCAGATACGGATTCAGACACTGACTCAGAAATTGATTCTGAGACTGACTCTGAAATGGACTCAGAAACAGATTCGGATACTGACTCGGAAATCGATTCTGAGACTGACTCTGAGATGGATTCAGATACGGATTCAGAAATCGACTCGGACACTGACTCTGAAATTGATTCTGAGATGGACTCAGACACAGATTCTGAAATGGACTCTGAGACTGACTCAGAGAGCGATTCTGATACTGACTCAGAGATTGATTCTGAGACTGACTCAGAAATTGACTCGCTTACTGACTCTGAGATGGACTCAGAAACTGATTCTGAGATGGATTCTGATACTGACTCGGAAATAGATTCAGATACAGATTCTGAGACTGACTCGGAAACTGATTCTGATACTGACTCGGAGATAGATTCGGATACAGATTCAGAAATTGACTCGGAAATGGATTCTGATACTGATTCAGAGATTGACTCAGAAACTGATTCTGAAATGGACTCTGATACTGACTCGGAGATCGATTCTGATACTGACTCGGAAATTGACTCTGAGATAGATTCTGAGACTGATTCACTTACTGACTCGCTGATCGACTCAGACACAGATTCTGAGATTGACTCAGAGATGGATTCAGATACGGATTCAGAAATCGACTCGGACACTGACTCTGAAATCGACTCGGACACTGACTCGGAAATCGACTCTGATACGGATTCTGAGATGGACTCTGAGATAGATTCTGAAATGGACTCTGATACTGACTCGGAAATCGACTCTGATACGGATTCACTTACTGACTCGGAGATTGATTCTGATACTGACTCTGAAACTGATTCTGAGATGGATTCTGACACTGATTCAGACACAGATTCTGAGATGGACTCAGAAACTGATTCTGAAATGGACTCTGATACTGACTCAGAAATTGACTCGCTTACTGACTCTGAGATGGACTCAGAAACTGATTCTGAGATGGATTCTGAGACTGACTCGGAAATAGATTCAGATACAGATTCTGAAATGGATTCAGAGATGGACTCAGATACGGATTCAGAAATTGACTCTGATACCGATTCTGAGACGGACTCGGAAATTGACTCGGATACCGATTCTGAGACGGACTCGGAGATTGATTCTGAGACTGACTCAGAAACTGATTCTGAAATAGATTCTGATACTGACTCTGAAACTGATTCTGAAATGGACTCGGATACAGATTCGCTGACTGAACTGCTGAGAGATTCAGAATTTGAAATCGATTCTGAAGTACTTACTGATTCAGAATTTGAGATAGATTCTGAAGTACTTGTTGACTCAGAATTTGAGATAGATTCTGAAGTACTTGTTGACTCAGAATTTGAGATAGATTCTGAAGTACTTGTTGACTCAGAATTTGAGATAGATTCTGAAGTACTTGTTGACTCAGAATTTGAGATAGATTCTGAAGTACTTGTTGATTCAGATAGTGATGTCGATAGCGACTCCGAACTACTTGTATTAGCAGTATACCAATGAGTAGTTTGCGTCAATGTTGGACTTGCTGGGTTGGTAAATGACAACGGTTGGTTGATACCGTAAAACGACATTTTTTGATCAGGATTATCAGTTGTTTCTCCCGAATACGGTGTACGTACAAACATGGTATGAATACCAGTATAGTTTCCATCAGCTGGTAACCACAATACTATATATTTTAGAGTTCCATTGGTATCGCTTGTTAAATCAAGGTTAGGGTTAACATCAATCACGAGACTCTGCGTTCCTGAAAGATACAAATCTGATATTGAGGTAACTGCGGTACCGTTATCAAATCCATCTGTATATGTCCATCCAACAGGCATTCTCATTACAGAATAATTGTCTAAAATAGAAGTATCTATTGTAAAGCTCGTACTAGTCCCTGCTGGAACAATCTCACCTGTTGTACCAAAATGGAAGAATCCACTCATGTCTAGAGATGTAAAGTCATGTGTGCCTGTATAAGTAGGATCAATAAGATAAAGGCTCTTAGTAATCGTTCCATCTGTTCCGATAGGTGTTGCGGTTAACTTCAGACCAACCACAGAAACATTACGCGACCTATCTAAGTAAGTAGCGCCAGCTGCCTTTGTCACTGTCGTCGTAGTAGTCGTTGACGAATTGTAGTCGTAATCCGGGAATTCACGTGAGTCTGAAGCAGTATTTGTCAAACCAGGCAATGTAGTGACAGTATAGGTCGCTAACGTAGTATCTGTATTTAGTACCTTATAATAAGTTGTTGCATCAATTGTCTTCGGAACCAAGGTCTTATCTTGGATTGTATTTCCATTAAAGGTGATACTAATATCACCTGCAACTGTATCTGAAGCAGAATCACCTGAATAAGTTACAACAAACGGAACATTAACCCCTGAAGTAGATTGATAAGTTGTAAAGTTCGTTGTGTCACCAATATTCATGTAACTTGATTCGAGAACATTACCTGATGAATCAACCAACTCTACCAGAACTGAGGAGGTAGATGGATCAGCTGATGCTGACATTCGGAAATAAGATCCACTAGTAGAAGTTCCACCAAACCAACTATTAACAACGGAATCATACCAACTAGACAACGGCGAATAATTAAACGTGTAGTAACCTTCTACACTAGTTGCTACCATCGTACCAGAAGTTGCTGAGGATACTGATGCTCCATTAGCATCATCCATTGACGGAGTAGCTGACACAGCATCAACAAGTGTACCAGTGCCTGAACCAATCGTCGTTGTGCTAGCAGCTTCAGCAGTTGCTTGCTCAAGAGAACTGTTTTCTACAGCAATTGTTTCTGATGAGGTTGAGCTACTAGAGTCTGTTCCCGTAGTCAACTCGACTGTTTCTGTCTCTGCTAATGTCTCCGTACTCAATTCCGAAGCAGTTACCACTTCTCCAGACAAAGCCGCTTCGGCAACAACACCTCCCGCCAAGGCAGTAGCCGTTGCCAGACCACGAAGCATCTGGACAGATGACTTGTTAGTTGTATTCTCAACTTTTACATTTTCCGACGCACTTCCTTCCAAGCGTATGAGTCCGATTTGCGACATAATTGTCCGTACCCAATGTTTTCCAGATTTGTGCATTTTTACGCGTGTTTTTCGCGAAGTTTCTTTATAACCTTTTTTCGATGAGCGATTATACATAAATATCCTTCTTTATTTTTTTAAAAATACCTCTCCATTGTACTAAACTTTATTTCCAATTACAACAATTTTGAACCGATTAATTTTTCAAATATTAGAATCGACTAAACTTTTATCGAATAAAAAACCCTATTATCATTTTCATAAACTGAAAAGATAATAGAGCTTATTTTATCATCTATGTAAAATAATGTTACTCACACTTTTAAAATATCAGCCCGACAATTAGTATTCTAGTAAAGTCTGCTAAAAATAAATAAAATAGTATTAATTTGACCCCTTGCCGGAAGAACTTAAACTGCATCCGAACTATTTCCAGAAGTAACCATATTCGACGCCGCAAACAGGGGCATTGGTTTCACAGAGGCATTTGTAAGTCGTCTGTCTCAAGTTGAACCAAATAGACTCTATATTTTCTCAAGGCATTTGCATCTAAGCTCACGATTTCTTTAACTGCATAATGCAATTGCCTATTGATAAGATTACTATGATTAGTTTCTCTTCCCATATCATCTATTTTTGTAAGATGAATAAAGGTCCAGTTTAACAGAAATCTGTTTATACAGCTCCATCTGACCAGCTGACAAAGCATCCTTCTGGCATTTTTCTAAACGTGCTACATATGAAGCCAACTGAGCCTTGGTGTCATACCCTAGGGCAAGCAAAAGCGCTAACCTTTCCTCAGCATTCGAAATCATCGTCGCGATGTCATCTAGCATAGTGGTTCGAGATAATCCTTCTGCTCTCTGAGAATAGTAATAAGGGCCCTGATTCGTGAAGTGAATCTGATTTGCCTTCAGATAAAGCTTATAGATTGTCGCATCGTCCTCTCGCAAGCGACCAATCGGATAGCGGATATCTCCAAAAAGCTCTCTCTTAAACAATTTAAGCGGGGAGAAGGTAAAGGTCAAGTGCATATTGTTCTTCATATTTCCTTCCAAATCTAACCACTCTTGTACAGAATAAACCCGTTCGAAGTAATTATCTTCATTTTGGAAGAAAAGGAAACTCTGTCTTTCTTCATTAAAAGAAGTAAAGTTTACCGCCGCAATGTCCGAACCCGACTGTACGGCTGCTGTATACAAACCTTCTAAATAAGTATCTTCAACAAAATCATCTGAATCCACAAATGTAATAAAAGCCCCACGCGCCAATTCAATACCTTTATTGCGGGCCGCTGATACTCCAGCATTAGTTTGGTGAATCAACCGAATCCGTTGGTCCTTCTTGGCATATTCTTCTAAAATAAAGGCGGAGCCGTCTGTCGAACCATCGTTGATTAAGATAAACTCACAATCCTGATGAGTCTGTTTCAGCAGTGAATCCAAACAACGTTTCAAATATGGCTCAACATTATAAACCGGAACAATCACGCTGATCAAGCTAGACTCTACCATCTTTTTGGGAGCCTCAATCCCTACCCATGCTACAACTTGATTCAAATAGGTCCTATCTACCACATCCTCGACATGTTCATCGTAATTGAATTCTGCGGTATGCTTATGTGTTAGTTTTACCTTGTGCGACGCCTTCATCTGGTACCATTCATATTCCGAATCAATATGCCCCAAATCAATAGCTTGATAGCCCCTTCTATTCAAGTCGTAAGCTAGCACTTTAGCTGTTGGACCTAGCATTAAAAGAATCAAACGATTGTCTGCTGCTGCCAACACTTCTGGTAAAATTTCATCATAGTAGCTAAAAGCGTTCTTAGATGGACAAACAATCCGATGAACTGACTGAGCATTGGAAAACAAATCATTGCCCATTCCAGAACGAGAGGTCTCCCCCTCCACAATCAACACATCGAGCCCTTCCCAAAGACGACGGATTGATTGAAAATACAAGTCCGATTGACTCTTATCTACCAAATCAATGTAAGGGCGAGACAGGAATGTTGAACCATACCAATCTGACTGACAGTTTGTCTTGTAAAAATCACTATATTTATCAAAATGACTCCGCCAAAACAGTTGCGCATTCTGATTATACCGCTCCATGCCTTCAAAAACATCCGGCAAGCAAACTAAAAAATCCTCACTGCTCTGTAAATGCAAAATCCCTAACAAGGCTTGAGCTAGATCTTCATCATAATCCTGATATGGGATACTGTGCCCTGTCATTACATCAATTTCCCCATCTCCAAAGCGAGCCACAGATGCCCTATTTTCTTGGATAAATCTTAAGCTGTCTAAAATCGGTAATACCCGAATATCTTGTAAATCTTTCATTCTCCACCATTACACAAAGCTTTAAAAACAGCTTCGGTCAATAATTTTCTCGTAAAATACCCCTGACGTAGTAAGGGATTGAAATTTCGCACCGACTCTACCATACTCTGATAATCTTGAGGGGTCATCTGTTCTATTTTTTCCACAGCCTCATCTAGACTATCAACTACTATCCCTAGCCCATTGTCCTCGATTAAGGTTTGATTCGCAATACCTCTTTGGACCAATACGGGTATTCCTGCCGCCAAGAAGCTCCCCAATTTATAAGGGCAGTATAACTTTTGATATTCCTTATCGTGGTCATCCATCCAGACCAGACCAAACCCTCCTGCGGACATTTCCATCAACAATTGTTCCGATGGCCGGTATGGAAAGTACCGAACGCTATCTGGTAAGTCAACAGATTGACTAGCATATAAATTGAGTTGGATAGGATAAGACCAAGATTGGACAAAACTAAATCGATCTGGTGACCCTGGAAAGTGGATTACCTTTTTAAACGTCGCATCCTGCATAGGAGTCTGAGTCGGTTGATCCCACATTCCTTGGATAACTGTTTTTTTAACCGTCAATCCATGGGCACGTAAGGTATCAAGCATAGCCTGACTTGGTGCAACAATAACATCTGCTTGATTGTAATATGCAATCGTTCGGTCCATGAGGTAGTAGTTCCCAGCAAACATCAGCGGAACCACATCGTGGATAAAAATTACAATTTTAATCCGATATGCACGTAGTTTAGCCATGAGCCGCTCATCAAAAGCTGTTGTATTCCAAGTTGGAGTTTGAAAAATCACCACATCTCCATGTCGCAATCCAGCAACAATCCCATCGATTCGCTTGCTCAATTCCTCAGGACTATCCGTATCCATCCGATACGCGTGAATCCCCATTTCTCGGTAGCCAAGAGAAACGGCAACATCTGTTACCATATTCTGACCAAGTTGAGCAGTACTTGACCCTGCATGACCATTGATATTTGTAATATATACTCGCATTAGTTTTTCCTGTATTTTTCTAGCAACTTCAAACGAAAATTCAATTCTTTATAAGCAGCAATATCACCCTGACGAAGTTTACTATCACGGTTAATCCCTCCGCGCCATTCAAAAGCCTTGATTTCTCGTTCTAAATCAAAACCAATTAATCCCAAGACTTCCAGACGTTCCGTTACTGGAACTGTACCAAAAACTGTAGCCAAATCAGCTACTTCTGTCATTGATTCTTTATTTACTCGATAAATCAGACTAGATCTGTGCATATAGGCAATCTTATCCGCCATCAGATAGAGTTTCCACGTAGTACGATCATCCTCGCCAAAACCATCCGTTGGATACAAAACCGTCTCAAAGAGCGACTTTTTATACATTTTACTCCAAGGAACAGTAAAGCAAGAGCTGATATTATTGGGGACCCCATACTGATAAGCAAACCATTCCTCTGGAGTATAGACTGCCTCGTAGTAATCCTCTGGCCCAATGTGAAGTAGATACCTTCCCTCTTCTTCTACATATTTAGTAAAATTAGAGATGGCTACATCACTACCTGTACGTTGCATCAAATCATACAAATCACTGACATGATTTGGATCAATCCAGTCATCAGCATCCACAAAGACGATATACTCTCCTGTCGCGATCTCTAACGAGGTATTTCGTCCTGCTCCCAATCCTTCATTTTTAGGTTTATGGACCACACGAACACGAGAATCCTTTTGTTTGAATTCTTCACAGATGGTAGCTGTCCCATCCCTTGATCCATCATTTATAAGTATAATTTCCAAATTTTGATAGTCTTGCTTCAATATGCTTTCTACACATTGACTTAAATACTTTTCACCGTTATAAACCGGAACGATAACACTGACCTTTTCCATATTTACCTCGTCTTATTCTTAGTTCCAAATTCCAAATTGATGATGAGCAGACCAAAGTCCTGTCACAAAAGATTGGATTAATTCAGGGTCTGATAAAAAATCTGCCAAGGACTGTCCTTCCAAGAAACCATAAGGACTCACATGACCAGTAAACGCGCGACATCGTTGCTCTATCTCCTTACGCACCTTCAAATATGCATCCGAATTTTCTAGAGGCTGGTTAACATCGTACCCACCTGCCAAAAATTCCTCTGCTGTCATATGATGCGCCAACTCACGTAGACTACGAAAGCGGGCTTCCTCAAAGTTTGGCAACTCAATGTTGAGAACAGGTGTTCCCAAAGCCAAACAAGGCAAGGTCCCATGTAAACGAGTCGTGATGACAAAACGAGCAGATTGATAGAGATAAAGGTAGTATTTAGCCACCTTCATTCGATGGCTGGGGGTCATGTACTGGTGGTTAACATCTGCACTCATGCGCAAGACTGGCAAGCGGGAATCTTTCTGTACCTTGTCAAATACATCATTTGGTAGATCGATCGCTAAAATAAAATCTTGTTTTCGAATATACTTCTCCGGTTGAAGGGTCAAGGTTAAACACCCTGACCAATAAGAATCTACACCTAACGATTCTAGAAAATCTTTGGTATCCTGACTTCTGGCTCCTACTGGCTCATGACGCTTGAAAAATGCCTGATTTGCAGGAGATGAAAAAGCCTCCTTGACGGGTCCGTCTATGTACATAGAAATCAAAAGAGGATCAATTTGGCTGTGTTCCAGCAGGAAATTTTCTGGTCGATGCGAGTACCAACCATTCATAATTAATTTAATCTTCTCATCTGTATCTGGCTGAAAGTCATTCATATAATCACGATTGATATAGTAATCAACTCGTGGCAAAAATCGATTAGCTGCAATCGACTGAATATCATCACCAATATTTCCTGTTGTATAGGTGAAAAGTGCATATTTTGTCATTTCGGTTTCATTCTATAATTGATTTTTATCCTACAAATCTAGAACCAAAGCTACATTAAAATATAACGTTTCTGATAGATACCTACTTTATCAACGTTCCTACAATCAGCACCTTCATGAAACAAAAAAGTGGTAGACTTATCTGCCCACTTGTTTCGTAGTTCGGTTTCAATTTGCTTTACCAATAAGTATATCACATAGCTTGGTATTTTGCTGAACCCAACTATCAAATAAAGCCTATCACCTTAAACAGAATGCACCGTTGCACCTTCTCCGTCTTGAATACGGAAGCTATACTTATGCCCCTGAGTTAAGCTATGATAGAAACCTTCCCCTTGATACAACTGAAAAATCTGCATGGTTTTACGACTTTCTTCATCACGATAAACGTGCTGAACATAGGGATTATCTGCAAATACTTTCTCCAACAAATCTAACCCTGCAGGCCGAGCTTTGCCTTCTATACGAATGACCTGAATCAGATAATCTTCCTCAGAAAATGCCGTAAGCGCCACACGCTCATCCCCCATTAACTGTTGGTAAAATTGAGTTTCTGAGCTAGTCATAAAGAAAACTCCCTCTTCCCTAGCAGCAGTAATATGAATAGGACGCGAATGAGGACTCCCTTCTTTGTCAACAGTCGCAAAAATCCCTACTTTCATGTTCTCCAAAACTTGCATAATATCTGTCATTTCCATAAGTTCCCTCCAGAAAACGTTTTCCATTCCTATTGTAACAGAAAAAGACAAAAGTGTTAAGCCTTTTACGAGAGACCGTAAAACAAAAAGAAAAAGCCTTTTGACTTTTTCTTTTTCGTTTAATAGGTCGCCAATCGCTTTTCTAGCTGAAGCTGACCGAAGGCATATAGCGTACAGATACCCCAGTAAATAAGTGCCACACAAATATAAACTGTCATATAATCCGACTTGGCACCACCAACAATTTTGGCCTTATTGAAAATCTCTGGCACCGTAATCATAGCTGTTAACGAAGTGCTTTTTACCATATCCAAGAGAACATTACTCAAAGGTGGTAGGGCAATCCGAAAAGCTTGGGGAATGATGATTTTTCTGTAAATCACATTGGTTCGCAAACCTAGTGAACGCGCCGCTTCCCACTGCCCCTTATCTATTGCAGATAGAGAAGAACGGATAATTTCAGAAATATAGGCACTAGACATAGAAGTAAAGGCAATGATAGACGCTGTAATAGCATCTAGTTCAATCCCCATAAACGGCAGACCAAAATAGATGAAAAAGAGCAGGACCATGAGCGGAATCCCCCGCATGAGTGAAATATGGGTCATGGCCAACCAACGAAGTGGGGCCAGCTTAGACATTCGCAACAGGGCTACAAAGAAACCACAGAAAGTCCCCAAAGCAAAGCCGATTAACGACAAGGCCAAGGTATAAGGCAAGCCCTCCAAAATTTTCGGTATGGCTTCTCTTGCTATATCCACATTAAAAACAGCCTGCCAGTTGATATTCATCCTATCCTCCTTCTCCTTATAGGAAAAGCCCTCCAATGCGGGCTTTTCCTTATTCTACATCCGATGTGTCAATCACAGGAAGATCCTCTGCTCCCTCAATTGGCTGTGTCAAATCTTGACCACCATAGTATTTCTCTGAAATTGCAAGAAGCGTTCCATCTTCTTTCATTTCGTTGATGACTTGGTCCAACTTCTCTTTCAGACTAGTATCTGTCTTACTCATGACAATTCCTTGTTCCGTTGGATTGTACTTAGCTTCTCCCATTTTCACCTTGATGTCAGGGAAATTTGTCTTCACCCAAGCAATCGCCATCACTTGTGTATAGTAATCATTTGGAATAAAGTCTGTACGACCTGTCGATACATCACGAAGATAAACATCATTAGTCACATTATCGTAGATGACTGGCTCAGCACCCAATTTCTCAGCAATCTTCATGTACTGAGTACCTGCACCACCACCAGCCTTCTTACCTTCCCAGTCGCTGAGGTCGGCCGCTTCCATACCAGATGAGCCATCTTCACGGACAATGTAGCCTCCGACTGAATACTTGTAAGGAGTTGAAAAGTTATACTTTTCCAAACGCTCTGCCGTCGTGTCAAAGTTATTGACTGCAACGTCCACCTTACCGCTATCGACTGCTGTAAAAGCTTCTGCTACACCGATTTCTTGGTATTCAATCTCTAGACCCAAACGTTCACCAATTTCGTTCATCATCTCAATTTCATAACCGACCAACTCATTGTCATCATTGTAGTAGGATGTTGGGTAAAGAGTTCCCGGTGTCGCCACTTTCAAGACACCTGCTGCTTCAATACGCTCCCATTCGGTCTGTTCTGCTGAAGAAGAGTTAGTAGTCGAACTACTTGAACACGCAGCAAGGGCAAGAGAGGACACTAACAAAGCCGAAGCCAGTAGTTTTTTCATCATGATATAATCTCCTTTTTTGTTACATTACTAACATTAAAAGGGTAACATATCCAACTCGCTTTAGCAACTAATTGAACTGAAAATTGATTCGGCTACAATGTGAAACAAGCAGTACTTTCTAACTGCTCTGCTAGTTGCAACAAGAGGTCTTCTCGGCCTTTTGCAGCAGTAAATTGCACACCGATTGGTAATCCTTGTTCAGTCTTATAGGTCGGTAGACTAATAGCTGGTTGCCCAGTGATGTTTGCCTGCTGGGTAAAGGGAGTCCAAGCCAAACTTTCTGCAAACATCTCCCAAATCAAGCTCTGCTGCTCTGCCATTGACAACTCCTGCGTGTGCAACAAGCGTTCCACCATCTCCGGCGATTGAGTGAACTGGTCCAATTTAGGAGCTACATCTGCCACAGTCGGTGTCAGAAGAAGGTCATAGGTTTCGTGAAAATTAGCCATTTTTGCGCTATAACGATCCCAATCTTGTAGGACCTTGGAATAGAGCTTGGCTGGAATTGTTTGCCCACTCTGGTAGATAGCCCAAGTCATGATTTCCATATCATTCGGCGTCATGCGTCGTCCAAAACCTGTTTCTATATCATCAAACATCTGTGCCGTTTCGACGCTATTCATCAAGTAATAGGCTTGCATGACTTCGACACCATCTAGAACAGAATTTGACGACTCAGTGACTTGGTGGCCCAAGGCTTCTAGCTGAGGCAGGAGTGACAAGACAGCTTGTTTAGCATCCGATGAAACTGCACTCCCAATGGGTGATTCCAAGCTATAAGCAATCTTCAAGGGTTTATCTATTGGTAAAAAAAGGGATTGTTCACTCAATAGGGCCAGAGGGAAGGGCGCTTCAACTTGATAGGTCTGCAAATGATAGAGCAACCGCTTCGTATCGCGGACTGATTTGGTTAAGGCAAAATTGCTGGAAGCTCCTTGCCAACCACGGTAAGAATTTGGTCCAACAGGAATACGACCTCGACTGGGCTTGAGACCAATCAAACCATTGAAAGAAGCAGGGATACGGATAGAGCCACCGCCGTCCGAAGCCGCTGCCAAAGGCACCATACCCGAAGCTACTGCCGCTGCCGCACCTCCACTGGAGCCACCCGCATTGCGACTCACATCTAGCGGAAGTTTGGTCGGACCATGCAGGCTAGAGTTCGAGATGTTCTTAAAACCAAACTCAGGTGTATTTGTCCGACCTAAAATGATAAACCCTAAATCCTTAAAAGCCTGCACTAGTCTATCTGTATGATTAGCACGATAGTTCTGAAACAGACGCGATCCTGCCGTTGACAACTGCCCTGCTTCATTTTGCCCCAAATCTTTCAACAAGAGAGGAACACCGCCAAAAGCTTTGTCTTGAAAGTTGTTTGATTCCGCTTCTTGCAGGGCTTGCTCGTACTGCTTGCTGACGACTGCGTTGAGACTCGGATTTAGCTCCTCTATTTGCTCAATCGCTTCTAAAACCAATTCTTTAGCAGATACCTGACCACCTTGAACCGCCAAAGCCATTTCCGTCGCATCTTTCCACATAGGTAACTCCTTATATTTTTCATAAGCTTATCATGAATGCAAAAAATCAGCAAGTTGAATGAACTTACTGATTTTAGTGGATTATTACAAGTCATCAAAGGCGTCTTTCACCTTGTCAAAAAATCCCTTTTTTTGTGGTTGAACATGGATATTCCCTGCCGCGGCGAATTCCTTGAGGGCAGCTTTTTGGCGATCATTGAGATGAGTTGGAGTGACGACGTTAATAGTAACGTACTGGTCACCTATTGCTCCACCGCGTAGGCTTGGAGCCCCTTTCCCTTTAAGGCGGAATTTCTTACCAGTTTGTGTTCCTTCAGGAATGACCAAGTCCACATCGCCATGCACGGTCGGCACGTGAACCGTATCTCCAAGAGTTGCTTGGACAAAGTTAAGGTTGAGTTTGTAGTGAATGGTTGTTCCATCACGCTCAAATTTGTCCGAAGCCTTGACTTGAATGACAACGAAGAGGTCACCGTATGGACCACCGTTGAAACCTGCTTCTCCCTGACCTGCTAGACGAATCTGTTGACCAGTTTCCACACCTGCTGGTACCTTGACAGTTACAGTATGAGCTTGTTTCTCATGACCTGTTCCATGACAAGTTTGACATGGTTCCTTGATTTGTTTTCCACGACCGTGACAGACATCACAGGTCATTTGACGGCGCATGGTACCAAGCGGTGTCTGTGTATCCACGTTGATAACTCCTGAGCCATGACAACGACCACAAGTTACAGGGCTAGTGCCTGGTTTAGCGCCTGACCCCGTACATGTCTTACAGGTCGCTTCGCGGTGATAGCTGATCTCCTGCTCCGTTCCAAAAATGGCATCTTCAAAGCTGATGTCCACACGGTAGCGAAGATCGTCACCCTGACGAGGAGCATTTGGATTACGGCTCGCTCCACCACCAAAGAAACTAGAGAAGATGTCTTCAAAACCGCCGAAGCCCGCTCCGTCAAAACCACCAAATCCACCTGCTCCTCCGCCGAAGCCTCCATTAGCACCAGCAGGACCATACTGGTCATAGGCTGCCCGTTTCTGCGGGTCGCTCAAGGTTTCATATGCCTCTTGGACCTCCTTGTACTTGTCCTCTGCACCAGCCTCCTTGTTGATGTCAGGGTGGTACTTCTTAGACAACTTCCGATAGGCTTTTTTTATCTCGTCCTGGGAAGCATCCTTGGAAACCCCCAGACGATCGTAAAATTCAGTATTGTTCATATAAGATACTAAGGGCGTTAAGCGGACACAGCCAAAATAGGAGTTTTGACGCAGGACGTCACCGTCCTAGGAAAAACTATCTTTTTGGCACAGTCCGTAGCCCGTGTTCGATTGCGAACACTTTCCTTTCTATCATGGTTTTGGAAAAGTGAAAACAGCAAACTGACGCAGTGTGCCTAACACACTAGGAAGTTTATCTTTTCACTAGGTTTTTAGCCTGTGTTCGAATAGCCGAACTTGTATTCCTTTCTTTAGAATATAGAAAGTAACCCGTGTTCGATTACGAACACTTTCCTTTCTGTAAAAGTTAGAAGGGTATTTACCCAAAAACAGAGGCTGGGTTGCAACCTCTGTGATTAGGATTTTGATTGACTAATGATTTTATTCTCGGGAAATGAGAACTGAGTTCGTGCTAAGAACTTCGGAAAAAAGATTTTCCGAACCCTAGATACTCAAAGAAATTCAAGACTAGGCTAGGCAACTGGACGAAGATTGAACTAGAGTTCATCGAGGAGAGTTAACAAAGCCTAGTGAAGAATTTCGAAGAGTATTACTTTTCAGTAAACTCGCCATCCACTACATCATCGCCTGCGTTGTTAGTAGTTTGGGCTCCTTCTTGGCCTGCGGCTGCTTGTTGTGCTGCTGCAGCTTGTTCGTAGAGTTTCACTGCAAGGGCTTGAGCTTTTTCGTTGAGGTTTTCAAGCTTGGCTTTCATGTCGTCCAAGTTGTTTGCTTCTTGTGCTGCCTTCAACTCATCAAGAGCTGCTTGAGCTTGGTCACGTTCTGCGTCAAAGCCTTTTCCTTCAGTTTCTTTGAGAGTTTTCTCAGTCGCAAAGATTGCTTGGTCAACATCGTTACGAAGGTCAACTTCTTCCTTACGTTTCTTATCTGCTTCAGCGTTTGCTTCTGCATCTTTCATCATGCGGTCGATTTCTTCATCTGTCAAACCTGAGTTAGACTGGATAACGATGGTTTGCTCTTTTTGCGTACCAAGGTCTTTGGCTTTTACAGAAACAATACCGTTCTTGTCGATGTCAAATGTTACTTCGATTTGTGGGATACCACGAGGTGCTGCAGGGATGTCTGTCAATTGGAAGCGACCAAGAGTCTTGTTGTCCGCTGCCATTGGACGCTCACCTTGAAGCACATGGATGTCAACAGCTGGCTGGTTGTCTGCCGCAGTTGAGAAGACTTGTGATTTAGAAGTTGGGATAGTTGTATTGCGGTCGATGAGTTTTGTAAATACGCCACCCATTGTTTCGATACCAAGTGACAATGGTGTTACGTCAAGAAGGACAACATCTTTGACATCACCAGTGATGACACCACCTTGGATAGCCGCACCCATGGCAACAACTTCATCAGGGTTAACTGATTTGTTTGGCTCTTTACCAGTTTCAGCTTTTACAGCTTCTACAACGGCTGGAATACGAGTTGAACCACCAACAAGGATAACTTCGTCGATTTCTGACAAGCTGAGACCTGCATCTGAAAGGGCTTGACGAACAGGTACTTTTGTACGTTCTACAAGGTCGTAAGTCAATTCATCAAATTTGGCACGAGTCAAAGTCATTTCCAAGTGAAGCGGACCTGCTGCACCTGCAGTGATGAACGGCAAGCTGATTTGAGTTGAAGTCACACCTGAAAGGTCTTTCTTAGCTTTTTCAGCCGCATCTTTCAAACGTTGAAGAGCCATTTTGTCAGCTGACAAGTCGATGCCGTTTTCTTTCTTGAATTCTGCTACCATGTGGTCGATAATCTTTTGGTCAAAGTCGTCACCACCGAGCTTGTTGTCACCTGCTGTTGCAAGTACGTCAAAGACACCGTCACCGAGCTCAAGGATAGATACGTCGAAAGTACCACCACCAAGGTCGAATACCAAGATTTTCTCGTCTTTGTCAGTCTTGTCCAAACCGTAAGCAAGGGCTGCTGCAGTTGGTTCGTTGACAATACGCTCTACTTCGAGACCTGCGATTTTACCAGCGTCTTTTGTTGCTTGACGTTGGGCATCGTTGAAGTAAGCAGGAACCGTGATAACGGCTTTAGTTACTTTTTCACCAAGGTATTCTTCAGCGTAGCCTTTCAAATATTGAAGGATCATAGCTGAGATTTCTTGTGGTGTGTACTCTTTACCATTTGCTGAAACTTTTTCAGAAGTTCCCATTTTTGATTTGATAGAGATGATAGTATCTGGGTTGGTTACTGCTTGGCGTTTTGCCGCGTCACCAACGATGATTTCACCATTTTTGAAAGACACAACAGATGGAGTTGTGCGGTTTCCTTCTGGGTTTGCGATAATTTTTGATTCAGTTCCTTCAAGAACTGCAACTGCTGAGTTTGTTGTACCTAAGTCAATACCGATAATTTTAGACATATGATTTACCTCTTTTTTTATTTCTTTTAGTGATACTCTCCTTAAGTGGCGACGCCGTCAGAGCCCGCTTTTGCGGTCTCTTTGACTAAAGTTTGAGCCAATTGTCTCAAACTTTGCGTATCTACCGCCACGGCGGAGAGTATCAAATGGGCTCACGATGTTCGCCAGCCTACAAGCCTAAGGCCTGTCTTTGTTTACAATTTCATAGTTTAACGACATTTCGGTCAGGTTGTTCGACGCATGAAGATATAGTCATCTTCAATGTTGTTTGATTCTTGAAAGCCTAATTTCTTCCAGAAATTTCTAGCTTCCAAATGTTCTTTATGAACTGGTAGAGAAATTTGAGCTAGGCTGTGCTCTATGCTCAGATAGTCTATGCAGACTTCAGCTGCTTTTCTGCCAAATCCTTTTCCTTGATGATACTTATCAATTAAGAAATTGATGATTTCACCATTGCTGTCTTTGCAGTAAAGCGAAACGTAGCCTATCAATTCACCTTCATTGTAAATAGCTTTCGGATGTGAGAATGGTCGAAGGCTCCAAGCTTCTGCCAATGAAAACTCAACTGAATCGACATAATCTTTGTTAGATAAGCCAGAATCTAGATGTAAGCAATCGTGAAAATTTTCATCGCTGATTTCGCGTAGTTCTATCATTTATTCTGACACCACCACCATAGCCGGTCTCAACAGACGTTCATGCAACTTGTAGCCTTTTTGGAAGACTTGTGCGATGTGTTCTGCTGGGCAGTCGTCTGTGGCCGGAACGGTTTGAATGGCCATGTGAAGATTTGGATCAAAGACATCGGTTGCGACTTCTTCCACCCCTTCTTCTTTGAGGGCTTGAATCAAGCTTTCCTGTACCATTTCCAAGCCTTTTTTGACATCTTCTGTCAAACCTTCGACTTGAAGGGCACGCTCTAAGTTATCCAAGCTCGGCAAGATTTTCTTAGCCAAGTCTTGTGAACGGTAACGCTGTATAGTCTGGCGTTCCTCGTTAGCACGACGTTGGATATTTTGCATTTCAGCGTGGGCACGGAGGTATTTGTTTTCAAATTCCTCTGCACGCTCATTTGCCAAATCCAATTCTGATTTTTCAGGAGTTTCGACAACTTCTTCTGTTGTTGCTACTTCCTCAACAATTTCTTCATTTTTGATTTCTTCTGACAAAGCATTCTCCTTTTAATTGACTTCGTAATGATTACTGCTCAGGTAACGATAGTAATCGGTTAATTTCATAAATAGGACGCGACTGATAATGTTGATTAAACTCATCTGCCTACGATAGTCCATGTCAACAGGACCGAGCAAACTCATCTGGGCCATGCCCCGATAAGGGATTGGAAAGCAATGATGAATGACCGTCACATCTGCGAGGGCTGGATCCATACTTTCCGCCACGGAAATGCTAGTCTGCTGATCTGGCGCCAAGCCCTTTCGCAACTCTGGAGCCAATAGCTGTGGGCTATCCAAGAGCTGGTAGGTGGCAAGATTACCATAAGTCAGCGAAGCAACTTTTCCACTGATAAAGACTGATTCTTGGAAGAGTGTGGAAAAGATATAATCCATCAGATCCAAGACATTGTCCGTCGTGGTAAAGTAGCGTTGCACAACTTGGGGAACCTCCGTCCGTAGCTTGTAGTGGATAGATAGGACCGTCTGACCAACGAAGCGTTCATCCACCAAACGTTTGAGCACTTCCAAGTCCCTTGTCAAAAAGTTCTTAGGAATGGCAAACTGGACGGTGACAGGTTTTGACTGATCCAAGGTCAAGACTGCCAAGGCATCGTGACTACTTAACTGCACGATATCAAAGGAAGTCAACTGCTGACTGGTCGGCTCCACATCCAGTATCACCGAAGTGTAGCCTGTCAAATCAGCTAGGACTGTACTGGCCCGCTCCAAGATGTCTTCTAGCTTGAAGGCTTCAAAGTCGAAGGCCTTGACCACCTGATAAACATCCTCTTCATTGATATGTTCCAAGTTGAGCGAGTGGTTAACAAAGTATTGAAAACCAGCCCGACTGGGCATCCGACCGCTTGACGTGTGGGCCTTTTCTAGCAAACCCAACTGCTCTAGCTTAGCCATATCATTACGAATGGTAGCCGAACTAGAAGCAATCATCTCCTGCAAGGCCTTAGAACCAACTGGCTCATGGTGGCGCGTAAACAATTCAACAATCAGATTCAAAATATCATTTTGACGTTGGGTAATCATCTCCGCTCCTTTCATGAACACTCTGATTTTTGTTTTAGCACTCTCGTATGTCGAGTGCTAAACTTTATACTCCCATTATACGCCGAAAAAATGGATTGTCAAGAGAAAAAACCAAAAAATTAGCACTCTTTTACCTAGAGTGCTAAAAATCAGTCTGAAGACCTAGTTGTTTTTTACAAGTCGATAAAAACGGTATCCAATCAACAGCAAGAGAGGGATATAGATTGCGGAAAGAACAAGCGTAAATACATGATCATGCTCATTCAGATTCATCCCTATCAAAATGAAATAAAGTCCTAAGGATAGTAGATAGCGTCTTTGGATGATTGTTTTAACAAATACCAGCTTGCTTTCCCTATCACCGTATATCTCAAGATCTCCCTTTACAGCTGCCTTCCTAAAAATAACGAAGCTTTGGCATGATGTGACAAATTCCCAACCATAGTCCTCGTACATGCGTAGATAGGATTCTCTATCCTTGTTTTTTCTTTCTTTAAAATCAACTTGGTAGACGACATCTTCTGGCTCACATTTTTCAAAATGATAAAAGAAGCTCCAACGAATTTTAGTTAGCCTCCACCCTTTCCGATGCATTTCAGTCAGATACTGCGCCTGCTGATTGAAATCCGTGATAAAAAATACTTTACACTCTGTCTTAGTTTCCATAACTTTCCCCCTTACTATTTCGATAAAGTCGTTCAATTCGAGCCAATTCTATATCTAGAATTTCTCGACCTGTTGCTGTTATTTGGTAAAACTTTCGCTTGTCTTCTTCTCTGACGAGAATTAAACCAAAAATGAAATGCAGCTACCGCATTCACTCCCCTTCCCTTAGTTCCAAGATATTCCAAAAATTTAAAACCATCATCAGCGTTATAGCAATCAAGCTGATAAAACTATTTCGATTTAGAAAAATCACTGCGAAGATTGCAAGAGCATTGATAAGTGCTGCAATTCGTTTCTGTTTTGTCATTTTCCAACCTCCTTATACTTCTGACGCAAACGCATCAAACCAATTGAACAATAGAGTAAAACTGGTAAGTCAGCAATAGCCATACCAATCATAACAGCAGGCAATTTCAAGACATAAAATAGCAAGATAAAGAAAACAAACAAGGAAGTGGCCAGTAGAAACTGTCTGGTAATAATTCTGTCAATCATCTCGAACTTACTCTGACGGTCACTATAGAGCTCAACTTCTCCCAAACTCTCATTTTTTCTAAAATAAGAGAAATGATTGCAATCACCGACATATTCCCAGCCATAATCTGCAAACATCTGGAGGTATTCCTCCTTATCCTGACCTTTGGGCTTAAAATCCAGTTGATAGCTAACTTCTTCAGGTAGACATTTCTCAAAGACATAGAAAAAGCCAAATTTATTTTTTTGAAATTTCCATCCTTGGCGGTGCTGCTCTGCCAGATAATGTTCTTCCTTTTCAAAATCAGGCAAGAAGAAGAAATGAATTTCTGTCTTAGTCTCCATAACTTTCTCCCTTACTGTTTCGATAAAGTCGTTCAATTCGAGCCAATTCTATATCTAGAATTTCTCGACCTGTTGCTGTTATTTGGTAAAACTTTCGCTTGTCTTCTTCTCTAACAAAGGCAATCAAGCCGTCCTTCTCCATCTTTGATAGGGTACCGTACATGGTTCCAGGGCTAATCACGACCTGACCTGCCGTGACTTCCTTGGTCTTCTGGGTAATATCGTAACCATGCCGTTCTTCCTGTAAATGAAAGAGAATATAGAAGGCTGTCTCTGTCATGGGAACATAGACGCGTTTTAATTTATCGTCCATAAAACTCCTTTCGCACTACGATACATCGAAATTCGATATACAAATTATATCGCATCTCGATACACTTGTCAAGAAAAAAATCAGAGAAGATCCCTGATTTCATTTCTTGATTGTTTTAGAAAATGGTGTTTTATGTGTCGTGATAAAGTTCTCAAGCCAGCTAGCATCATCGCTCTCCGTCGCTACTTCTTCCCTTCCCTCATCCGTGTCCTGTTCTTCATCGTCTGAAAAATCGACTTTCCCAAACAGAACTACCTTGCCCTCCGTTTCAGCACTTGCTGAACTGCTATTAGTTGTTAGAAGCCCAAAAGCTACAAAACCTAGTATTGCAAGAGCACCTAAAACAAGTAATTTCTTCATCATTATTTCCTCCAAGATAAATAAACATTATTCGTAAATTTATAAAACTTACAAGTATCATCTTACAAGAAATAGCGAGCCACTTAAAATTCATTACATATCTGTAACTTTCTCAATTTCCTTATTGATTTGGTGGATTAAATCATAGCAATCTAAAAATTTGGCAATATGCAGGCATTCCTTCATTATTTCTAGGCCACCATCATTTCCATTCATGTAGGACAAGCGTGCTTTTAGGAGCTTAAGCAGCAAGCGATCCCGCATATTCTTTTCCATGATATTGACAGAGTCAAGAATTTTGAGAAAGCGAATAGCAGCAAGCTCCTCTCCCCTATCTAACAAACTACTCGAAATATTGATGAGCACCTTATAGACATTATCTCTGTTTTCTGTGATATCCATATAAAACTTGGTTCGATTGAGAACTTCCATTCCCAACACCTCTAACATCTTGCTAGGAAGACCTCTGCTACAATTTCCGAAAATCCAGAGTTCAAATTTACCCCAATCATCTATGGACATTAAATAGTCCGATAGAATTGCTTTTTCATCCTCAGAAACATCATAATCAGGATCGCACCATTGTTGCTTAAAAATATGAAAGGCCGCAACCATCACCCTATCAAACGGACGTCCATCCCTATCATACTCTGCTTGATGGTACAAAATTCTATCATCCATATACTGAGCATTGTGACTATAAACTGCACGGACAAATTCCTCTGATGAAAACAAATTATCTATCTGAAAGTAGGACTGGTAGAGGGTAGAAAATTCGCCCTCTACCACATTCATCCGTCTCAAGCAATGAAAAAATGTATCTACAGAAAGATTGCTCTTTCCATTTTCAAAGCGTGATAACTGAGCAGGTGTCACGAAATCCCCAGCCACTTCTTTTAGAGACATATTTTTTGATTCTCGAATCATTTTAAAAATTTTTCCGTAATTTCCCATTATATTCTCCACGCGTTACATTTATGTAACGAAATTTGCCAACTTTTGAATCTAGTATATCATAGATTTATCATTTTTTTATAGAAAGGCAGGTAGTTATGTCATCTCTCTTATCTACCCAACAATTATCAAAGCAATACGGGAAACAAAAGGCTGTTCATCAGGTTTCTTTAACGATTAATAAAGGAGAAATCTGTGGTTTAGTCGGTGAAAATGGTGCTGGGAAGACAACGCTTCTCAGAATGTTATCGGGTCTCATTTCCCAAACTTCAGGTACCATTACTAGCTCAAAATATTGTCGTATTGGAGCTTTAATTGAATCCCCTGCTCTACAACCTAATTTATCTGCGATCGATAATCTTCGTTACATGGCTCTGCAATTAAATCTCAAGCAAGCGGACGAAAAAATCTTAGAGACATTAGCAATTGTCGGTTTAGAGGATGTTGATCCTAAGAAAAAATCCAAAGATTTTTCACTGGGAATGCGTCAACGTTTAGCTATTGCCTTAGCTATTCTAGATAAGCCTGACTTTTTAATCCTAGACGAACCGATTAATGGTCTTGACCCTGTTGGAATCAAAGAAATGAGAAGCATTATTTTAAATCTTCGCAATCAATATGGGATGACCATCCTTATCTCCAGTCATATCCTATCAGAGCTTGAGATGGTGGTTGATCGATACATTATTATGCATAAGGGCCTTATCGTCAAAGAATTCTCAAAGCAAGAGCTTGAACAAACTTTAGAGGAACAACTCTATCTACAAACAAACAACCATCCTAAGACCTTTACTATCCTTGAAGAGCAGGGCATCGCTTACAAAATAGATAAGGATTATATCAGTCTGTCATCAGATACGAATGTTATGAGCCTCATTCATCTCTTGATAAACCATGAGATTGAGGTCAAAGAAATTTTTAAACAACAAATGTCATTTGAAGATTATTATCTGACATTGCTTCAAGAAGGAGAAGAGCATGATACATTACTTTAAAGCTGATTTATTTAAGATTCAAAAAGAACAGAGATTAACGATTTCATTGGGAATATTGGCTTTACTGTCCTTTTTATCCGCTTTTTTGTTGCATGGCAACGAAGACTTCACTAGCTCTCTTATTCAATTGCTTTCTCAATTTATCACACTATTTTTTATCGTCCCGACAAACCTATTCTTTGGAGAAGATTTTACTTACCGTACCATCAATCATATTATTATCAAGCAACAAATAAGAAAAGGAGTATTTTTCTATAAAGTCTTAGCAACCCTTGTGCTAAATCTCGCTTATATCCTTCTAGCCTATTTATTGAGTAGCAGTATTGGCTTACTTCTGGGTGCCCCTGTTGATGTTGCAGTGATAATACACAGTTTCATTGCTCAAACACCTTTATTTATCTGTATCTCTCTGTTATCCATCCTGATATTTGTCAAGTCCAATAAAGTCAATCAAGCCTATCTTGCCTTTAGTTTAATTAGCCTTCTTTTTGACAATGTCACCAACCTTATTACTAGTAACCTACTCCATATGACATTACCAACAGATTATTTTCTATTTCTTTCGCTTCAACAGTGGGAAAATATTTCAAGGCTATCTATGTGTATTAGCTTTATGGCTAGTATGCTATATTTTTATATGAGTTACGTTATTTTTAGTAAAAAAGAGTTTAAATAGTGATGTAGGAACCATCACGTACACAAAACTATGACAAATCATGAATATGCTTTGACTAGAGAAGCAACAAACATAACTTTATTCCTATTAATTACTAAAAATGCACCTTTTCATCCAACTTTGATAGGAAGAAACAGGTGCATTTTATATTTGGAAGCAAAAATTTACTTCCCTTGAGCAATCAATTCTGCTCCGCGATGACGATAGGACATATCGCCGACTGCTTCAATGGTAAATTGACCATTTTCATACTTGAGAACAGTGATAGAGCCATTGTCTAAGAATAAATTGGTCGGACTTTCTGGATTGAGCAGATTAACAAGTGTTGCAATAGTCATGCCGTGGCTGACCACCAGAGCATTGCCACCACCTTGTTTTTCTACATCTTTTGCAATGGATTCAAAACCTGTCAACAAGCGCTCGCGCAAGACTTCCCATGACTCTGACCAACCAGCCGTGTCTGCTTCCTGAATACCTGCAGCAATTTCTTCATAAGACATTCCCACTGTATCAATCGTGCCCCGTAAACGTGGCAAAACACCTTGGAAAAGATCCGCATCATACATACCTTCAAAACTTCCGAAACACCATTCGCGGATTCGTTTGTCCTGATAATAGGGAATCTTTCCTAAAATCCCCAATTCACGTTGGGCAATGGTAATGGTCTGAACTGTTCTGCCTAAATCACTAGATACGGCAACCTTGAAATCAAGCCCTGCATCTTTGAGGCCTAAACCAAGTTCACGGATTCCTTCCTCACCGACCTTAGTCAATGGTGTGTCGCACCAACCCTGCACACGACCAATAGTATTGAACATTGTCTTTCCATGGCGGGAAATATATAATCGAGTTTCTGTCATTACACTTCTCCTTGTGTTCCTTTTTCTATCTATTATAGCAAAAAACCGACTGCTTGTCGCAGTCGGTTAGGAGAAAATTGAGTTAACTAGCAATCTCCAACCCAGAACAATCCTTGCTCGTTTTTTTCAAACTGATAAATACTTACCAGCTAATCTGACAACAAAACTATCCCAAGCTATTTTTTTTAAATTCTTCTTCGCTTTAACCATAATAGAATGCGGACGATCCAGTATATTAGTATTCCTATCGTTACCATACGTAATGGAAAAAGTAAGGGACTTTTTTGTTCTATTAACGGCTGGCCAAAATAAATAATTCCAAAAAAGAAACCCATTTCAACCATCAAACGGACAATAAACAACCATTCTTTCTTAGGTATTATTGCCCCATCTTCTTGATGATACTCTTCCCAATATTCTTTGTTCCGCCACTTTAGAATGTTTGCATAGAGCAATTCTACTGTTAACCTTGAGAAAACAATCAGCAAGAATAGTCCCCCAACTATCCCGAGAATATTCGCTTGACCAGCTGTAGCCCATCTTCCTGCTAAACTTCCACTAAAAATGATAGCTAAAGAACCTGTATTTTTGACTGCTGGTTTAGCTAAAAAATTCTTTTGCGTTCTTTCTTCGGAAAATCCAGCTTGCAACTGCCCTTTCAACCAAAAGACATTATAGAAAATACTGATAATATAAACTATCAAAAAAATCCAACCGAGTATGGCCATTCTATCTAAATCAAACCCTGAACCTGTTATTCCAGACACGAAAATCATCAGCAATGATAGTGAAAAAATCAAAATTAGCATAAATATGTTTTGAAAAATCCCTGCTATATCTTGATGCTGAAACACTATCTTCTTAAGAGGAGGAAATACCAAGAATAAGATAAATAGTGTCATAAATCCGACTGAAACTACCAGACTTCTGCCCAAAAAAGTTTGCGAAGCCTCAATTCCATAATCCTTCCCAACAAGCCAATACATACTGAGCATAAGCACACCAACAAACAGACTAGCTAAGTAGAACGAAAGATTCTTCAAGGATATTCTCGTATTAATTAAAGATTGAAAATATTGTTGGTTTCGTTCTTGCGATATAATTTCTTTCTTCCTCATTCTGTACTATTCTTCCGATTTTTTATTTTTCTATAACCCCAAATAACAATACGAAGTCCCCAATATACCAAGATGAGCCTTGGAATTATCTTCAATATTGGAATCAAGGGACTATCAACTGGAAGAATTTCTGTACGAAGATAAGCGAGACCTATGATAAACAAAACCTCCAAAAAAATGCGTATGAACGATTTTGTTTTCTTAGAAGTCCCTCCAATCCCATCCTCTTGACGATATTCTTCCCAATATTCTTTGTTCCGCCACTTTAATATCATGACATAAATATACTCTAGGTTCAAGCGTGAGAATGCCATAACAAACAATAGACCTGCAACCATCCCAAAAATATTTGCTTGACCTGCTGTCATATACCGCGCAAGGACTGTTCCACTAAAAATCAAAGCCATTGATCCTGCACTTTGAACCTTTTTTCGAGACGAGTAATTTCCTTCTGTATGCTCTGGAGAAAAACCATGTTGCAATTGGCTACGAAGCCAATAAATGTGATACAGCATCGACAAAATATAAATAACCCCCAAAACAAAACAAACGGCATAAATGGGTTCATAGCTAAAACTACCTTTTTTATATACAATCATTGCAGTTGCTAAAAGAAACAAATTAATTGTTAGACTTACTGAAAATAGAAAATGCCAAATGCTAGAAAATCGCTGATGTTGGTAAAGCTTCTTTTTCAGATAGGGAATAACAATGGCAAACAATAGCAGAAGATTTATCGCATTGAAAATGAGTAAAGTCACAACAATGGGATTATACAAGGAATTCATTCCATAATCTTTAGGAACCAGCCAGTATGGTACCGCCATTAAAGCACCAACAAAAAAGTTTGATAGATATAAAGCTGGATTATCTAAGGTCCCCCGTCCGTCAACAAATGCTCTAAAATATGCTTTGTTTCGTTCTTGTGATGTGGCTTGATGTCTTGTTTCCATTTATCCCTTTTGTTTCTCCTTATTCTTTCGTATCTTCCATAGAATGATGCGGATAATCCAGTATATAAGTATCCCTATTGTTGCCAGACGTAGAGGAAATTCCAGAGGGTTATTTTGCTCGTTCAGTTTAAGACCCAAATAAATAATTCCAAAAAGCACGCCCGCTTCAACCATCAAGCGAATCATAAACAACCACTTTTTCTTAGGTATTATTATTCCATCCTCTCGACGATACTCTTCCCAATATTCCTTATCCCGCCACTTCAACACTGCCGCATAGGCATATTCTACATGAAGCCTAGAGAAAGCGCCTGTAAATAATACAAATGTAGCGAGCCCAATCCCTGTCATAAGTGTTCCTTTAAATATAAGAGGAGCAATCATGACCAATCCAAACATAATCAACAATGTATTTAAAGAAGCATTAGACAGAGAACTCAAGTAATTCTTTTGAGTGCGCTCTTCTGACATCCCTTTCTCTAACTCCTTTTTTAACCAATCAATATTGTAAGCAATACATAGTGAATACAGGGCGATTCCTCCAACTAGAAACGGTAGGCTAAAAGGAGAGCCATAGATATCCAGCATATTCTTATTGGCCAATGTCAGTATTGCAGATAGTACTATAAGCATAAAATACATTAAAAATACTGATAAAAATTGCCAAATTGAACTAAAGCGCTGATGCTTGTAAAAGAATCTACGAATCGGTTCTACAAAATTCAATAAGATAGACAGAACCAAAAAAACATTACTGCATATAAGGATCTGAGAGAGAATATCCTGTGGAGGGGTCACACCATAGTAAACCACTGTACCAGTGTGGAGTAAGTAGTTAATCCCCCCAACAAAAGCACCTACAATACCAGCGAACCCTATCATTCCCATGGACGCTCGAGTTGCGATGAAAGATTGAAAATATTTTTTATTTCGCTCTTGCGAAAGTTGTGTATTTTTGGTCATTTAGTTTTCCCTCACTACTTACCTGACATCCAGTTCCAAACATTGCTGACTGCTTTTCCAAAAGTTTTGACACCACTCTTCACTATAGATTTCGCCTGTTTTACTAGAGTGGTAGGTGGATTCCCATATTCCCAATTTAAGCCAATATTAATGACCATTCCAACTCCAGCACCGACAACTGTTCCAACAGGTGGTAAGAAGAACGAACCTGCCATCGCACCAGCGGCTGTTGCCCCAGAGCCTGCTAAGAAATCAACTGTGACATCTGAGCCCATACCAACCCAGTCCGTCTTACCATTATGAGTGTTGTCACTCCAATTCGAGTACAGACTTGTCACTGTGGAAACGACTCCTAAACCTTTTCCAAACTTCCCAATCGTTGAAGCCGCTTTAAAATCTTTAAAGCCCTTTGCAACATTAAACTTAGATTTAATATCTATGGAATCCACAATAGAAGCCTGGCCTGTTTTCCACATATTTTTAAAATTAAGCGTTCCATCCGCATTCTTGGCGTAATGTAACCCCTTAAACTTAATATCAACCTTCTGCTCAAAATCTTTTCCTTTTGTAAAGGTGCCATCCCAGTCCTTCAAATCTTTTGGTTTGAAGAGGTTCTTGGTGGAAGTTCCATTCCCCTTTAATGGATCGTAGAGCACCTTTCCTCCTAATCTTAAGACACCAGTATTGTCAACAACAATGGCAACTCCTTTTAAATAGGCACGACCGTTTTTGATTTGGAGGACGGATTGGATAACCGTTTGAAGCCGACCGCCACATGTTGCTACATAGTTATCAATAGAAGGAATAACTCCATCACCGTATTTTTTTATTTGATCTGCAATCCACTGAGCAGCCTCTTCCTCTGTGAAAGATTTTGGCATATTGGCAACCGCAAAGTAAAACGAGTCCTTAAAATCTTTGGATTCTTTTGTAAACCATGACGCATCTACTCCAGGGGGCAGGGTATAGGTTCCATCCGCATTGATCTGGCTCAAGGACAGAACGGCCATCGCCTGCATGGACACGCTCAAGTTCTCCTTAGCGCTTGAGAAGAGACCATTGGTATTGGCGGAAAAATTCCGCAACAATTGTAATTTCCGTTCAACTTCTGCGATATCTGATCCCAAAGAGGAAATTGTCGAACTCAAGCTAGTGAGGGAGCTGTTTAACTGTCCGATGTAAGAAGAATAGTCTGTTCCTTTTTGTCCGGACAAGTTCATGACTTGTGTACTGAGGTAGGAAGACAGCTGCTCAGCAGAAGCCTTCTGACTTTTTAAGGAGGTTAACTGTTTATTCAATTCATCTTCATCGAGAACGCCTTCTCCGCTAACTGTTCCATCTTGGGTTTTATAACTGGATAAGTCCGTCTCTATCGCGTCAACTGCACTCTTCGTTTTGTGAATCGCTGGGATAATGCATTCTGAAAACAAACCAGAAGCGGCCGTATAGGCGGCGCCTGATAACGTACGACCATCCACTGCGGAAACCAACTGTTGAGCACCGGTCGAGAGAGTAGCCATCTCCGATTTGATTCGCGAAATATTCTGCTCTAAGACTGTCATCAAGTTAGACGAATCAGAGCTGACATATTTTAATCCCATGGTAAATCATCCCTTTCTTTTTGTAACTGGCATTTTTCTTCATCTAAATTCTGAAGAGTTCTTGTATAATATCGGTCTAACTCATCTCGGTTTTCTGCCAACATCCGCACTAGGTGCGCTTGTCTTTCTCCCTATACCGTCTTCTGTAACTATTTCTTCCTCAATGGCAGGATTGGTTTCTCTACAGTAAGTGGCTGTAAAGAAAGAGGTAAGTTCAGCTTCCTTGATGGACTGCTCTAAGTCTAAAAACAATACCTTTCCATTATACCAAAATTCCAGACAAGGTGAGCCTGTCTGGAAAGAAAAATATTCGGTAGACTACAGAAGTAAGCCTACTTGAAAGCAAAATTTTCTAACTTATTTGCTGGGACAAGCTTAGGACTTGTGTACTCAGGTAGCTAGTTTCTATTTGTTACCACTCGTGAAATACTTCCGATTTAACCATAATAGAATGCGGATGATCCAATATATTAGTATTCCTATCGTTACCAAACGTAATGGAAAAACAAAGGGACTCCGTTGCTCTAATAGCTGTAAACCGATGTATATTATCCCAAAGAAAAGTACGATTTCGAGTAATATTCGAACAAAAGTTTTAATTGGTTTAGTAATAACATCTTGATTACTATCAGTCACATTTTTCTCCCAATAAATTCTACTCAATCGCTTTAATTTCGCAAGATAAGCATATTCCACATTTAAACGGGAGAATACAATAATAAAAAATAAACCAAATACAATTCCAAAAATATTTGTTTGCTCTGCTGATAAAAACTTGCCCATCATACTGCCGCTGAAAATTAAAGTGAGTGAGCCAACACTTTGTACGGCAGGCTTTGCCAAAAAATTCTTTTTGGTTCGCTCAGTTGAAAAACCGGCATTGAGTTGTCCTTTTAACCAAAATATATTGTAAACAACTGATACTAGATATGTTAACCCAATTTGTAAAATTAAGCTAGACAGAAAAAGCCATCTATGTTAGGCTCAGATAAACTACCACATTTGTCTGAAAGGAACTAACATAAATGACCTATACCCATCTTACCACAAATGAGCTCGTAATGATAGAGGCATACTACCAAGAAGGCGTAAAAATTGTAGATATTATGACATCTCTGGGGAGGTCAAAGCAGACTATCTATAATGTTATCAACTTTCTCAAAGACGGCCATTCCGCCTATGACTACTACGAACGCTATATAGCCAATAAGAAACGCTGTGGTCGGAGGAAAACAAGTCTTTCGCAAGCAGAAAAAGACATTATTCAAACTCATTTGGATTTAGATTGGAGCCTTGATGTCATCAAAGGATCTTATTCGGATAACATTTCTTGCTCTATGAGAACTCTCTATCGACTGGCTGACCGTGGTATTTTCAAGAAAGAGGATTTCCCCTGGAAAGGGAAGAGAAAGCCAAATGGTCATAGTGAAAAACGAGGAAAACAAACGTTTCGCAGAGATTTACGTGAAAGGGCTGAACTCTATCCTGATTTTAATGCAGAATTTGGACACTTGGAAGGAGATACCATTGTTGGGGAAAAGCACAAAAGTGCGGTTATTACCTTGGTAGAACGCCTTTCAAAATCCATCATCACACTGAAAACCAAGGGACGAAAAGCAAGTGATATTGAGGCTGCCATCAATCAATGGCTGTCTCAACTTCCTAAACATCTCTTTAAGTCGATAACCTTTGATTGTGGGAAAGAGTTTTCTAATTGGAAGTCTATTTCGAATGCACATGACATTGATATTTTCTTTGCTGATCCAGGTTGCCCTGGGCAGCGAGGTCTAAATGAACACTCGAACGGTTTGTTAAGACGACACGGACTTCCGAAACAGATGGATTTTACTGATATTTCTCAGCAGTTTTTATCAGCTATAGCTGATAAAAGAAATAGAATCCCTAGAAAGTCTTTGAATTATCAAACACCTTACCAAGTTTTTCTGAGTTATATAAAAAGTCTAACTTAATTTGACAATTTAAATAATAAAAAAACAAGAGCTAAATTACCAGTTGTTGTATTGTAAAAAGAATATTTTCCTTGCTTATAAGTCGATAAAAATAAGCACCCCATCGTCACTTCCAAAATCAATAGTATCACAAAAATAGTTTGAAAAATCGCTGTAATATCTTGATGTTTATATAATAAATTTCTTAACGATGGAACTGATGCAAAAAAAGATAACAGTCCTGTATATAAAATGCTCACGATAAAAATGATACTTACTAAATCAAAAGGTGCATTCCAACCATAAGCAGCCCCAACAGACCAGTATACTCCACCAAAAATCAATCCCGTCACAGTACCTGCAAAGAAACCACCAGCTTTATTTATCGAAGCTCGAGTTGAAGCTAATGATTGAAAATACTCTTTGTTGAGCCTTGACATTGTGTATTTTTCTGTTTTCATCAATTCTACCCTCCAAATCCAAGCCATTTACCAACGCTACTAATAGCTTTTCCAAGCTTGTTGCTCATTTTTCCAAATGAGCCTACTGGATCTTTTACAAATTGTTTTAGGTGCCCAACAGCTCTGGTTGGAGGATTGCCAAATTCAGTATTAATAAGAGTGTTAATACCGAAACCTATGATAGCTCCCGCACCAGTGCCTAGGTCTACAGTGAAGTCAGAAACTGTACCAATCATATCCCATTTTCTATTGAAAGCATTTCTACATAATTATCTATAACTTTTTCTTTCTTATAAAGATACGGGCAAGCCAATAAATAACCATTCCAATAACCCCAAAGCGGCATACTGGAACTAAAAAATGACTTTGAGGCAATATATACATTCCTACAAAAATAAATGTTGCAAATATCAATATCTCCAGTCCCCACCTTAGCAAAGTATGAAGACCTTGACTAGATATCCCATCCTCTCGACGATACTCTTCCCAATACTCCCTGTCTCGCCACTTCAATACTGCCGCATAGGCATACTCCACATGGAGACGAGAAAAAGCTCCAATAAACAATAACAATGCGAATACCCATAAAGTTGATAGTGATAAACCACTAAAAATTATCCCTCCTAGCAATACAACACTAAGAATAAATAATAGAGTTTTTGAAGAGTAGATAGCTGGCAAAGCTTGAAAATTTTTCCTAGCCCGCTCTTCTGACATACCAACTTGTAGCTGTCGGTGAATCCAATGAATATTATAGGCGATACAAATTATATAAGAAACAGTGGCCAAAATCAAAAACGGAAGACTTCTACGAAAATCGTACAAATTCATAAAAGGTTCGTCATAGACAATCAGTAATAAAGTAATAATACTTAAATCATATAAGAGAAAAACGACAAATATTAGCTGCCAGATAGAACTAAAGCGCTGATGCTGATAGAAATAATAACGAAATGGTTCTATCAGATTAATTAAGAAAGATATAAACATAAAAATAATGCTAATTAATAGTGTCGCTGAAAAGAAATCATAGGGAGGATTCCAGCCAAATTTTACAGCTGTTGCCCAATGATAAAGCAATGCTAAACTTCCAATGATGAAGCCAGCCAAACCGACTCCCAACATCCCCATAGACGCTCGAGTTGCGATGAACGATTGAAAATAACGTTTATTGCGTTCTTGTGATGTGTGTTTACTTTCTGTCATATTATCCTCCAAGTGCCCATTTAATTAGACTCTTAGCACCTGATTTGAGGTGTCCAACAACGCTCTTTGGTGGATTTCCAATTGGAATTTTTTGATTAACTAATGAGCTTACCACCATCCCAACTCCTGCTCCAACAACTGTCCCTAACGGAGGTAAGAAGAGAGAGCCAACTGCAGAACCGACAGCCGTCGCACCTGCACCTGCAGTAAAATCAACTACTACATCTGAGCCGAAGCCTACCCAGTCTGTTTTTCCTTTTTTTGTATTAGCTGCCCAATTCCCACCAACACTAGCAACCGTAGAAACAATTCCCAGTCCTTTACCGAATACCTTGGCCGTTTTACCAATTTTTCCTAAACTATTATACGCATTTTTCCAACTTTTAAAATTTGCTTTAACATCTATTTTCGACTTAAAGTCAAAACCTTTTATAAAAGTATTTTTAAAAGAAGTCCAACCAGCTTTTCCTACATTTTTCCAAATAATCTTCCCGCTAGCATCTTTAGAATAAATGAAATCATCCCATTTAAAATGACTTCCAGTTGCGTCAGACATTGCACTTGCAAATTGCTTACCTTGTTTATATTGATGACCATTTGCTAGCTTGTATATATATTTTGCACCCCATTTCAATCTGCCAGTCGCATCCACTGTAATAGGTATTCCGCTTAAATATGCTTTACCATTTTTCCATTTAACATAATTCTGAACAATTTTCCAGCCTCTACCTGCCCACTTTAATGGCTGCTTCAAGTAAGCCAATGTTTTTTCACCATGCTTATCAAGCTGATCTAGCACCCATTGTTGTGCCTCTTCCTCTGTAAAAGATTTTGGCATATTGGCAACCGCAAAGTAAAACGAGTCCTTAAAATCTTTGGATTCTTTTGTAAACCAAGACGCATCTACTCCAGGGGGCAAGGTATAGGTGCCGTCCGCATTGATCTGGGCCAGTGACAGTGCAGCCATCGCCTGCATAGACACACTCAAGCCTTCCTTTGCTCCTGTGAAGAGGCTACTGGTATTGGCTGAAAATTCCCTCAACAATTTGAGTTTTCGTTCCACTTCTGCGATATCTGAATCCAGAGAGCTAATCATCGTGCTCAGGCTCGTGATGGAGCTGTTTAACTGTCCGATATAAGAGGCATAGTCTGTACCTTTTTGTCGAGACAAGCTCAGGACTTGTGTACTCAGGTAAGAAGACATCTGCTCAGCCGAGGTCTTCTGACTTTTTAAGGAGGTTAACTGCCTATTCAATTCGTCTTCATCGAGGACACCTTCCCCACTAACTGTTCCATCTTGGGTTTTGTAAGTGGATAAGTCCGTCTGTATCGCGTCTACTGCACTCTTCGTTTTTTGAATAGCAGGGATGATACATTCTGAAAACAAACCAGAAGCTGCTGTATAAGCGGCACCTGATAAAGTACGACCATCTACTGCCAAAACCAATTGATTGGCACCTGTTGAGAGAGTATCCAGCTCCGACTTGATTTGCGTAATATTCTGCTCTAGGGCTGTCATCAAATTCGATGAATCAGAGCTGACATATTTTAATCCCATGGTAAATCATCCCTTTCTTTTTGCAACTGGTTTTTTTCTTCATCTAAATTCTGAAGAGTTCGTATGTAATATCGGCCTAACTCATCTCGGTTTTCTGCCAACATCCGCACTAGGTGAGCTTGTTTACTTTGCCGATCAGCCTCTTCCCACTTTGCCTTGGAACTGCCCATCGCCATCATCGTTTCGTACGAATCTTGTAACCGCTGAAAATGACTCCTCATCTCGATTTCAAACTCATTTAAGGCTTTTTCAACATCCCTATGAATCTGTTGAAAATCGTCGATTTCAGACTCTTTTTGAACGATTTTTTGATTCAAGGCAAGGCGCTCATTGGCACTCTTATCGTTCATCTATTTGCCTCCATTACCAGAGTTCATGCTTTGGGCCGCTTGTCCATCACGAACCTCCATTGCGCTGGCTAATTGGGGAAATTTCTCAGCCTGTATCTTAACAGATTCAATGAATGAATTGACAGTATCAACCATTGAATTTGCCACATCTGCTCCGGTTGTCATAGCAGTGATATTACTTTGAGAGATATCAGCTGTCTGACTCGTCACTTTGCCTGTTGCTTGAACTCCGGAAACTGCACCTTGTGCAGCTCCTGTATCTGATGCTACAATAACCACTTTTATTCTCCTTATTCTTTTCTAAATTTATAGAAGGGATCATTTTTTAAGAGTTCATCCTCTTCTACTTCCTCCTTGACAGGTGTAGGTTCAGGTGTAACTGTTTCTTTTACTACCTGTTTCTGGGCTGTTCCAGCATTTTCCATCCTCTGAAATAGGTCATTCAAAAAGTTTTCATCTTCTTGATTTTCATAACCTTTAAAGACAACTTCTACAATCTGACTATCTCGGATCGAAAACACTTCCTGTGTAGGTGTGTCACCAAAGGGATGGGGTGCCACACGGTAACGTGGCACTGTCGTATCTCCTGCACCTTTTGTAATCGCACGCGCTACGATAAAGTACAGCCAATCGTCATGCTCTGTTTCTTCCAATCGCACTATGGTCCCAAGTGGCAGGAAGTCTCCTGTTAGTTTTTGAGTCATGTCACATCCTCCTCTGGTACAACTATATGAGTCAGACTTTCTTCTTGTAAGCGGTGAAGCACATTATAGCGGAAGACTTCCTTCCGTTCTTCCATTGTTACTTGCTCTGCAAAATGTTGATTTTGCAGACTTCCGCCAAAGAACAACTCTGGAACAAACTCCTTGACAGTAGCTGTCAAGCTACCAAAGGTATTGCCGATTTTTGCCATGCTATCCATGAAAATCCATTGTGTATGTTCTTGACTCGTACTCAACCAACGCGCTACGTCGTCTGGGCTATAAATCAGTTTTTCAATCATATCCGACAAACCATTGACAATAATTAATCGTCTACGTGCAGTAGCTGTCTGTAGTGCTTCGACAGCTACTCGCAAATCCGAACCTCCATTCATCAAATCTGTTCGCCCGATATAGAGGGGAAGTTCTTGACTAAAGGCTTCCAATCCGCCGTGTGCATCAATTAAAACAAGGTCAAGTTCATCTTTTTCATTCGCCACCTGCTCGTAAAAATGAGAAAATACAAGGCGAAGTTGACGCTGCGACTCTGTGAAGAACCCAATATGTCGTCCTTGGAAAAGCTTGACAGTTTCCACTTCTACAGAATACTTATTGAGACCCATGTAGATCATCAGGGGAGCTCTTTCTTGTACATATCCTGCAAAATCAGCTCTAGTAAACCTTTCTGGTACCATTGGAATGCTTTCTGGACGTTCTCCTTGCCATGCGGTATCCATTTCTTCCACGATACTTTCTAAATTTCGCAAAATTTCAGCACTTGTCTCGCCTTGAGCTGGTTGATAAAACTGGATAGCCCGAGGAAGATCCAACATCATCTGCCCACGTCCCGGAACAGCCTCTTGTGAAACTCGATCTTTATTAATTAATGTTGATAGTTCTGCTTCGTCATTCAAGTATAGTGCAATCTTAGTAGAGATATTGCTCATCATATTCATACGAACACTTCCTGAACGGTTAGCACTTAAAATAAGATACAATCCTAGACTCGTTCCATCACGTAAAAGTTGAAGTAATAAACCATCAATCTTATCTTTGCGTTTGTCTTCTACCGCTAGGCCATCATAGTTGTCTAAGAAATGAAGAACAATCGGCAACCGTTTCCCAGTTTTCGCTTCATACTGGGAAAGACTGGCTACACCCATCTCCTTAAATATAGACTTCCGATGTGCCATTTCATCAGCAATACGCTGAAGCATTTTTTGTAATTTTTCATTATCTTCTAGCATTACTATGTCAGAAACATGTGGTAGATTTCTTAAAGGCAACAATCCGTTATTCCCGAAATCTAACAGGTGCATTTGTACGGTTTCAGGCGTATTAGCTCTCGCCATATTCAATGCGATGGTTTGCAACACCGTTGATTTACCGTATCCAGGACTTGAAAAGACTGCTGTATGGCCCCGTTTTTCAAGATCAAAATCAAAGTTCTTTTGTAATTGTTGATCTGGTAAGTCCATCATTCCCAATGGAATTCTGATATTTCGGTTAGATTGTGTTTGCACCAATGGAGATTCAATATGTTGTTCCAAATTCGGTAACCATGGGCGCTCAGGTTGTGGTAAGTTGGTTTCTTTGAAAACCCTATTAATTTCTTCAATAACAGCTTCCAATTGAGTCGGAAGTTCACTTGTATCACGACCTTGTTGGACTTCCTCGCCCGGATCATAAATCAATTCATATTGTCCAAGTTCATTTATTTTAAAGATACGTTCATCAACTATTTCCGTCTCTATATTTTCAGGGTCATATGGCAGGCCCGCATAACCACTTTGGAAAAGATCATATACTTCATTTTGCCCAACTTTCAAATAGCCACGACCTGGATTCGTAATATGGGCTGCATCAGGTGTTTTTAACAATTCATTAGAATCCTGTATATTCGCCATTTTCAAGGCAATCTTGGATGTCGAATTCGCCTCAATCTGATCATTCACTACGCCCGTTGGTTTTTGTGTCGCTAAAATCAGATGCACACCTAGGGAACGACCAATACGGGCAACAGACGTCAATTCATCCAGAAATTCTGGTACATTGGATTTTAACTCTGCAAATTCATCTGATACCAAAATCAAATGTGGAAGAGGTTTTTGAGGATAAGTGATATCCGGTTTTGGAGTATGGCGCTGCTTATACAGACTCATATAACCGTTGATGTTATTAACTCCATACTTAGCAAATTCCCTTTGTCTCTTATCTAACTCAGCCTTAATGCTGGCCAAAGCACGCGCCGTTCCTGCACCATCTAAGTTGGTAATCGCTCCCATAAAGTGCGGCAACTCATCCAAAGTATTTGCAATCCCTCCACCTTTCCAGTCAATGATCAACATACCAATGTCTTCCGGCGAAAAAGCAATGGCTAACCCAAGCAGATAGGTCGTCAAAAACTCAGATTTACCAGACCCGGTCGTTCCACCGACTAAGGCATGGGGACCATGAGCACGTTCATGTAGGTCCCAATAGACATAGTCTGCTTTCCCACGCCAACCAATTAAGGAACGAATTGACTTATTTGGTTCAGCTTCTGCCCACCTTCTCGCAATCGCCAAATCTGAGACCGATTGTACCTCGTATTGTTCTAATAAGCCTAGAGACTCAGGAATAGTATTTTTTTCAATTTCCACATAATGTAAATTGCTTAAATTGCGGATACTGGTTTCCAAATCTTTGTCTTTTGGATATAATTTAAAGTCTTTCTGAATGTAAACATTATCTTGTGTCACCAAGCGTCCGTATTGCGCATTAGGTAATTCCACCAGTGTTGTAACTGTCTCTGGAAGCTGATGAGCTGTTTCCTTTGACCAAATAACCGTCACTCCCAACTCACTCATATCTTCAGCCAACAACTCATTTAAGTTATGGCCGATTAGGTAGGAAGCATCCAAAATACTTAAAATATAATGGGGTAAAAATTGAGGTTTTTCTCTCCCAGCTTCTTGCAGAGCCTGTTTTCGTTTTATCAAAATCTGATAAAGTCCATTCAACACCACATCTCTTGATTGGTTACTATGGATCAAACCTCGAACATTTAGGTCTTGCACCTTAAAATGTGGAAGCAACCGCCATTTCTTCCATGTTTCTTGATAGTCTTTTCTCGATACTAGACTCACAAAATTGACATCATGGTAGGAATGAAAAAAGGCAACTTGAAACAACAGACTTTCTAAAAATAACGATGCATTTTCTCTCGTAGCAATCAAGCCAACAGCCTGTTCCCGCAAAGAAACAGGGATTGGAACTTCTTTCTGAGTTGAAAATCTTCTTTCTAATCGACGAAGTTCATCTGCCGACACACTTAAATCTCTAGGGTTAACATCTGATTTAACCTTTAGCTCCCCAGCCTTATCTCCAATACCAAAAGAAACTTCTAGAAAATCTTTATTATAGGATTGGCGTTCATAGATACGATTACTATGCTCCTTTATTTGAGATATCAATTCTTTTGGAGAAGGATGTTGGTAATGTAAGATCTCTGATTCCTTCTCATAGGCATCTACTACCTCCCCAACTGTCTTCACTAAATAACGTTGGTAATCAGATTCCCTACGAATTTTTTCAGTCTTTTGTTCCTTTTTATCTGTAATATATTGAGAAATAGAGAATGCTACTGTGACCACGCTCATCGTCCCCATTGTGAGCATCATCATCGGATTCCGTCCACTTAGCATCGTCGTTAAAACAGTCATACCAACCATTGCAAGCGGGGGAACGATTGCTTTTAACAAACCATTCTTTTGATGATTTGGAGCATGCTCTATCGCATGAAGTGTAAAAGAAGCTTTAGGAATTTCTAAATTCAAACGAGGTTTTCGACTATAATCTGGAAATTGCTTAAACTGTTGCCTGTCCCCTGATTGAGGAAAAATAACTTCTTGATGAAAGGAGTAATCCGTTGTAAACGTATTTAGCCTCCAATGCTTATCACATCTTTCCAATTGAAAATACGGAGTTAATAGAACATCCCCTACATGAAAGGTTAGTCGTTGACTTTTTTCCAACTTTTTCTGATTTACATACGCAAACTCATCCATTGCCTGAACAATCAACTCATCCCTATCTATAATATAATGGTTGTTTTTTCCGATACGGATATCAGCCATTTCAGATGAATGGATTTGACAGGTAACATGTTTATCTAAAGTGAAATAATGTGTTTTTGCATTCTCTCTAGAAATGATAAAAATACACTGTCCCTGCCATTGGTGCAATCCTGGACTAAGCTGGTCACCATTAATGTAGAGTTGATCATTAATGATACTCATTTTAAAAGATTGAAATTGAACATAAGGTTGTTTTTGCGTTAAGGCAACCTTTATACTTTCAGTACCTAAAAAATAGACCAAAAACTCTAACTCTTCTGGTATCAATCGATTATCAATTACAAAGGAATCTTGCTTCCTTAACTCCGTATTCTCAAATAAAGCCATATTTTCTCCACATCAAAATAGTTCACTAAAACCAAACGATTCTCTATTATTACTTGCTATTATCACTGTTTTGGCGATTAATCTAGTCAGAATCCGACTCTGACTGTGAATCACCTGTTAATTTTTCCTGTAAATTTTCGATTTCTTTGGTGTAGTCTGCCAATAATTTTTGTTTTTCTGCTCCATCCATCTTGCTGTCTAACTTGGTCAATTGATAGAGATTTGTATAAGCAAGCAGGATAAGTTGATCATCACCTAGATTTTGCGCTAAATTTAAAGCCTCTTTAAAATTCCCACGTCCGGTATAAATCCAATAATTTAACGTATTCTCATCCGTTTTCACTGAAATTGTATTTAACACTGACTCCTTTTGTTCGTCAGTCAAGTCTGTCAATTGAATACTAGAAACTGCTAAAATATGTTGAGCAGACTTTGGAAGACTTTCCGGCGAATATCCCTCTAGTTCATCCTGAGTAGCCGCATAATTGTTGACAATAAAGTTCGATTGCGCAGCAATGATTGCCTCTTGTTTTTGAGAAGCCAACCAAAAATAATAAGAGAAAATTCCAGAGACCGTTGCTAAAATGATCCCCACAATCCCAACCGTACGATACACTAAATATTTTGTTTTTGACACTGATCTCTGTGAGGTAGCAATGAATTTCTTCTGCTCTCTCAACTCACGCTGAATAAACTCATCCAAGGCCTCCATTTCATCGAACTGTGAAATTGTTTCTGAAAACTTATCCTTCAAAGCTATCCCACCTTGAATGAGTTGTTCAAATGGCAATTCTGGATGGAAAACATGCAAAATCAATGCTTTTATATCCTTAAACAATAACAATTCATCTATCTTCATTGGAGTTAAGGCATCTGAAATTCCATAGTGAATAACTTTCAACTGCTCTCCGTCTAAGCACAGATTTTTAGGGTGTAGAAAAGGAACCCGGTATTGATTCCGCTGTTTAAACAAATGGCATATTTTTTCCACCAACTGAAGCTTTTCTAATTTTGAAAGTGAGGTTTGCACAAGGTCTGATAAAATGACTGCATGATGTGACAGGGGATAAAAAATCTGTAATCCCTCTTCTGTCTCTTCAGATTGAACATACAAACCAATGATATCAAGTGCTTCTGCATCATATTGCAACTTTCTTAGAGTTACTAGCACTTGTTGCTGTTGTCTCTCAATCGTAAGTGTTTCCTTACCGTTCGTTATTTCCTGCATCGTATTCATTCTCCTACAACTAATTCAAGACGATCTCCATTTGAGATACGAAAATCTGCAATCATATCCAATTCTCCCATTTGAAACTGTTTATCAAGCCAGCGGAATGTAAAATTATTTTCAATGTTGACCTTATTTTCTCTAAACATTTCAAGCAATAGCTCTCTCAATCGTTGCATAGTGATTTGTTTAGAAATGACGATATCTATTTCTTGTCCTTTATATACTAATGTGATTTCAATCATATCTTCTGGTACTTCCTTCTTTTTGCCCACCAATTTCCTAAAATTGCTCCCAAAATAGCAATTGCAATAAAAAACACCACCAAAATGATGACCAGCCAACTAGTCTCAACAGTCTCTGTCTCAGCTTCTGAGAAAATGACATTGGGATGATAGTCTTTGAAGAGAAAATCAGTGTTTTCTCTTTTTGATTTTTTTGACTGGTCAGCAGTCGCTAGAAAATCAATGGACGCTTGCAAAGAAGTGATATCTATGTCCTGGCTCTCTAGGTCCTGAATCTTGTGATTCATATTCTCTAAAAACAACTGACCACGTATCGGAAAGTCGCCAATTCCTGCATTCCCCACCTTGTCATTCGAAATAATATCTTGTTTTATTTGGAGCGAACCATTATCCTGAGCAGCACCAGATAATGGACTTCCAAAAAAGATAAAACATGAAAGAATGAATAGTATTCCCCATCTTTTTTTCATAGTCTTCTTACCAAAAAAGCACCCCGTAGAGTGCTTTGTCATTACTTAAAAGCCGAAGCTACCAGCATCTTGTGCATCACGTTCTGCAACGGTATCCGCATACTTGTTCAATTGAGTGTTAATATTGACAAGTAATTCTTCAAATTTTTGAACATTTTGATACAATTGGTTGTATTGTTCAAGATAAGCTTGAAAAGCCTGCCCTTTCCACTGTTCTGCAATTGTAGAGTTCATTTGATTGACTTGTTGGATAGCTTGTTCAATTTGATCACGTGAACGTGTATAAACTTGAGCTTGTTCCTTTAGCTGTTCAGGGGTAACACTAATTTGTGACATAGTATAATCTCCATTTCTATATATTAATTGTTACTAATTCATTGTACTAAAAAAGATAACTTTTTGCAAGCTTTTTATTGCCTCTTTAGTGCTCATTTTCCTTTAGAGAACTCTCCTCCATTTGCTCATGGAAGAGGCGTTTTTCTTGATTTACGGCTTCTTCTATCTCATCCAACCGTCTTCTACAATGATGACGATAGCTCTCTAGATTTTCCTGCAATTGTGCGATACAACGATCCCGTTCGAAGGTATCGCTTCCTTGATAGGCTTGACGAACCATATCTACCAGCTGACCAGTCCTAACAGAGAATTGATGTCGCATGTCTTCTACCATTTCCTCATCCCGTTGAAACTGTCTTAGTCTCTGGTAATGTTCTTCCTCCAATTCTACACGTTCCATATTATCCATAGCCTTCTCCCTATTTCATTGGACTAGAAAAAGTAGGTTCTTCTATCTCTTGTAGATAGCTTTCCGCTTTCTGGGCTGCCAAACCCGTATAGGCCTCTACAAGATTTTTCGTTACCGTTTGTCCAAGATAATCTTTTATAGCCTTTGCCTGGTTCTGAAAATCCGTTTCTTGAGTTTCGCCCTGTTGCCGGATATTGGACTTCATCGCTTGCAAAATCCCACGAATCGCAATTCGTTCCTGCTCTTTACTTATCGATAATAGATAGTCTTGTTCCCACACTGGATTGATAGCCGATGCACCAGTTCCATTCGTTTGATAGTTCATCCTGTTCTCCTTATTGTCGTCTCTGTCTATGAAAACAACTCCACTCCCTTGCTGTCTATATCTTCAAAATTTCGGGCAGACTGGAGGAGTTTTTCCGCAATGGTATTGACCTTCTCTCGGTAGGTCTTCACCGTTTTCAAAACCGCATCTTCCTTGCTCGAGGACCAAATATCATTGAAACTATACCCAACTAGAAGGTTTTCAATTTCCCAATAGGGGAGACGGTGACCGACCATCCGGGCTTGGGTCTCTGCTGCGGTGACCGCATTTTTCGTGTCTGTTTTTGACTGTGCAACTGCTTCTTCTATCGCTGTGAGTTGATCCCCTACCTCTAGTACCATTAGTTGCGCAACTGCCTGAAGCAGGTCCATTCGTAAGCTGACCTTGTCACTCTCAGAAGCACCTCTAATCTTAGATTGATAATCTGGAATGGCCTGTTTATTCCACTTGATCGCTTCACTCCTTGCCCAAGCTATAATTTCATCATACTCTCCCTGTAATTCCTTCCAATCACGGACAGCTCTTAGTTTATTTTTCTTAGCCTCTGCCAGTAGCTTGGCTATTTTTTCTCCAGCTTCTAAGAGATAGGGATGATAGGTACTGGAGGCGATTTTAGGATTCCCATCTTTATCAAACTGGAACTGTCCAAACATGTGAGCTGAGCCGTTTCCTGTAAAACTATCTGTTATATCAAGTGGTACAATGAAGTGGACTTTTCCAAATTGTTGGCTCACAGGAACTTCTCGGTTGAGCATACTGACAACATCAAGAGGATTCAGGTAGTAGGTGACATGGCTCCCTAGTTGTTTGATTTGGGCATCACTTAACCCCATTTTCTGTAGACTCTTAGTTGGATCTGGACCGTTAAAAAGGACTACATTTCCTATTTGATCCCAATATTTCGGGTCTAAGCCTGCTAGACCTTGTGCCGTTACGAAGGTACCTAAGGAATGCCCCGTGAAGTTCATCTTAGCCTGAGGCGCTTTCTGGCGCATTTCGTCAAACTTGGCTTTCATGGCGTCCGTTGCGAGTTTTGCTTGTGGCACATTCGCATCCTTGATGGTAAAAGGAAGATTGTTGTCTATCCAATCATTCCAATTACTCTGATCTCCAATGTCGAACCCCCCATCACTTCCCCGCACCGCAAAGTAGGCATTCTTGGTCTGACTACTTAATGTAGGAGTATCGGTTAAAAAGTAGGCATTGAATCCTGCTGGTTCATCCGTCAGAAGACCTTTTTGATAGTGACCTCCTGTGGGGTAGGATGTTGACTGATAACCACCATTTATTTGCGGTAGGGCAATGTCAGTAGTTTTAGGGACCGAACGAAGCGTCGGATCCGGTTGCAAATACACCACGCCATTATTGGGCAAATTTTGACCGCCGGGGATGGTGCCGTTTTTTGTCACTTGATCAACAGAAAAATTAATTCGAACTGAATTTCCATTTTTTAACTGATCCCGTTGATTCGGTTCTAGCGCTTCAATTGGAAATTTTAGAGGTGAGGTAGGATAGGCGCTCTGAGCTAAATTAGCATATAGATTATTGAAATTTTGTAACGTATCACTCAATTGAATTTCCTCCTATACTAATCTGACTCCCTAGCTGCATTGACTCCATATCAATTACCCCATCTTCATTGCTGTAGAATACATCAACTCCCCATCCTGAATTTTCAATATGATTAAACCCTCCATAAATACTGATAAAATATTGGGTTTCAAACATGTGTCCTCCCTTATTCCACTGAGTTTCATCCCAATCAATCTGCACCGATTCTATCTTGGGATTCTGTGCCTTCACAAAGTCAATGATTTCCTGCTCATGTTCCTTGAGATAGGCCAGTTGCTTTTCCTCCCTGGTCAACTCTTTCGGTTGCGACACGGGAACTTCCCCAAAGCCAAATACCAGTTCCTTCATTGTATATCCTCCTACTACTAAACCTAGCACTGCAGCTCCAATGAGCCATTTGGTCCTTGTCTTCATAAACGCCTCCTTTCTGACTGCTTTACAACACTATTATACCACAAGAACGAGAAACGAACATAAAAAAATAAGCCCTTTGGCTCTCACTATTATCACATTTGTCTCTGCTGCAAAATAGGTATTCTTGGTCTGACTACTTAAAGTAGGGGTGTCCGTTAAAAAGTAGGCATTGAAGCCAGCTGGTTCATCCGTCAGAAGACCTTTTTGATAGTGACCTCCTGTGGGGTAGGATGTTGACTGATAACCACCATTTATTTGCGGTAGGGCAATGTCAGTAGTTTTAGGGACCGAACGAAGCGTCGGATCCGGTTGCAAATACACCACGCCATCATTGGGCAAGTTCTGACCGCCGGGGATGTTCTGACCATTGTGATTTTTACTTTTTGAAAAATCAAATGGTAGTGAATTACCAGATAGTAATTGTTTCCTATCTATTGGATCTAAGTTATCAAGAGGAAAGAAAACAGGAGCATCAGGATATGTCCCCTGAGCAAGGTTGGAATACAAATTATTAAAATTTGATAAATAATTACTCAAAAATCTCCCCTCCAATCCTTAAATGTCCTCCTTGTCCGAGTGAATTCATATCTATTTCTCCACTTTCATTATCGTAAAAAACTTGGACTCCCCAACTAGAATTTTCCATATTATTAAATTGCCCAAAAACTCGAATATAGTAGGTGGTTTCAAACATTCCACCACCTTTTCCCCAAAAAGTTTCATCCCAATCAATCTGCACCGATTCTATCTTAGGGTTTTGGGATTTCACAAAGTCAATAATCTCCTGCTCATGTTCCTTGAGATAGGCCAATTGCTTTTCCTCTCTGGTCAACTCTTTCGTTTGCGACACGGGAACTTCCCCAAAGCCAAACACCTGTTCCTTCATTGTATATCCTCCTACTGCTAAACCTAATACTGCAGCTCCTATGAGCCATTTGGTCCTTGTCTTCATAAACGCCTCCTTTCTGACTGCTTTACAACACTATTATACCACAAGAACGAGAATCGAACATAAAAAAATAAGCTCTGGTCTCATCCTATAAACGAGACACTGGGACACTTGATTATTGTGAAAAATTATTCCATAGCAACTAAGCTACCCATAATAAAACGAAGAAGTTGGAAGGTCTAGAAACTATTTGCACACACAAACAGAAACCAGCAAGCAATACTTTAATCTTTAATCGCAACTCGTTCTTTTCTATTTAAATTAAAAGGTTTGGTATCAGAGCGAAAAAATAAGTGCTCATTTGACATAAAAATGGTATACTATATTTGTATAGCTTTTCTAAATATTTTTTTGTAATAAAGGTGAAAAAATGAAGTTTAAAAGACGTCAACTAAACCTCCACCATATGGCAGGTTTTGATGCTACGATTGATTCTGATGGAGATATCTTTGAAAATGTCGTTGAAGTAATGGCTCCGTTTAAGCAATTCTTGATTGAGAACGGTTGTTATTTTGATGGCCCGCTTGTCTACAAATACAATCCTTATGATGAGTCTGGTGAATTTTTGATTATGGTACCGATTGGTAATGAAATAGAGGTTTTAGATGATTCTCTTCCCTTTTTCTATCAAGAAGAGTTTAATTTAACAACGGACTATTATTACCGTCACTACGATCAAGATGAAGAGTTCCCGTATAAGGAAATTGAAGAGAAAATCGCAAAGGATAATTGCACTCTGATGACGATTTATCACGTAGTACTAGATTTGTGCGGAGATCAGGTTACTGATTTATATTGTGAGGTTAGTGAAAACTTATGAAATTAGTTCCAAGTGTTCGTAAAGTAGATAAAATAACTCATCAGAATGTTGTACGAAAACGAGAAACTTTCCACTACCTTCAATTTGAAGAGCATTTTCAAACTTTCATTGAAGGAATTGTAGATGCAGGTTATACGATAAAAGGACCTGTCTTTTACAGTTTGAACAATACGCCTTTGGATGAAATGGTGGATATTGAATTTTTTCTTCCTATTGCTGAGGGGATATTCTCTCTTGCTGACTATCGCTTTTCTTCCTATTTTATTGTAGAATCATTGATTAAAACTAGGGTTCTAGGGGATTTTAATATCATGACCGAAAGAGCCTATGCTTTACTGCTACTATCTTTGGAAGAGAACAATTTGGAAATAAATACGCCTTTTTATCATGTCATTCCAAGCGATGGTTCACGTTATGTAGAAATTTTTCTCGGCTATACCCATGAGGCAGAAGTTGAGGAAGAAGTTTTTGGTTTTTAAAAGAAGGGGAGCTTTTTATGAAAAAGAAATGGAGTTTACGAAGTCTGGGGATAGTCTTTTGGTCAATCGTTTTGATTGCTGCAGCAGGGTACTTAGGATATTCCAGTTTCAAGACGGAAAAGGAAGTTGTTGAGGCAAGGACCCCGACTATTGCGCTTGTAAATGAGGATGTAAGCGCAGACTTTAATGGAAAAAAATATAATTTTGGTAAGGAATTTGTCAATCAGGTATCTAGCGACAATAAGTATGAGTGGCAAGTAGTTTCACGATCTGTAGCAACAACTGCTTTTGAAAAAGGCACAGTTGATGCGGTCATCTACTTGCCCCAAAGTTTTTCACAGGATATCCTAACTTTCCAAAATATTAACCCTGTAAAAGCTAATGTTGAATATAAAGTACAAGAAAAGTCGGATCGGTTGGCGACACTTGTTTTACAAGATGAGATTGTCGCTGCATTACATACTCTTAATAGTGATGTAGTTGAAATGTATTATGCTAGTGTGGCAAATAGCCTGGCTGAAGCAGAATTTCAGATGAATGCTAGTTTACAAAATCAAGAATTATTTGTGACTACTTTAACAAACCAGGTAAAGACTCCATTTGAAAACATGTCTCCTCAGTACGATAGTCTGATTTCAAGTACATCAACACTCAATTCTCTTAACCAATCAACAATTACAGCTCAGAATAGTTTTGTTACTTCTACAACAAATATTCTTAAACAGACAAATTCAGGATTAAACGGACAGCTACCACTCGTTGAACAATATATCAAAAACTATAACGCAGCTTCTAGTCAGAATTTTAAAAATGCTCAAACTGCTATTGCAAAACAGGAGGATTTGGATTTTCAAAAATTTGATAACTTAAGCACGAACATCCTGTCACAACTTGCACTATTTTATCAAGAACAGCCGACGACTGCTACAGTCGGACAAACGGACCCTGCTCTGAATGCTTTAGAAAAAAAAGTTACAGAATATCAAGGAAAGTTGTCTGAAGCACTCACTTTATTAACTAGTCAAAAAGATCAACTGATTACAGAGCGTGCGCATTTAATTGAGCTAGAGAAGAAGCTCTACCAAGAATTTTTTAATCAAACTGTCGAAATACCAATACCCGATGAAAATGGTTCAGGAAAAGATTTAAATACAGTCCTTGATGAACTAAAAGTAAATCAAACTGAAACGAATGCTCGCCTAGCACTTGCCCAAAAAATTAGTCGTTCTTTCGGATCCACAGATAACCTATCTTCATCCGCTTATATTACACAATTAAACAATATACTTGCAGGGATTTCGGTGAATCCTTCGGATTATCAACTGGATACTCTGGTCGCGAATCAGGTACTTACTACGCAACAAAGCCAAAATTATAAATCACGTCTTCAATTGATTGCTCAATATGCTCAGGCATTCGGAGTACAGACAGGTGGAGTATCCGTCACACCATTTGTGACGGGCACTGCCCAGAAGCAAACGGCTACAAAAGTTCTTCAAATTTCGGTCCCAGCAGGGGACAGTTACCAATCCTCAACTCTTCCAGCTGGTACTAGCAGCACCCTTTCAACAAATGGAATTATCAACTTAGATAATAGCAGCAGAACAGATGCAAAATTGTTTGAGGTTGTACTCAATGTTAGTTTAGAAGAACTTTCAAATGGTCAATTATCCATTGAATGGACCAATAAAAATGGTCATGTTGCTCTCAAATCAACCGAGACGTTTGTGTTATATCCTAAGGATTCTAAAGAAGATTTTTATAAATATATAGCGAACGATCAATTTGAAACCTATTTGACTCTTTTCCAAAATATTGAACAGGCATCTCAAATGATTACACTTTTATATGGCGCTCCAGGTGCAAGCTTTGATAGTTTATTAAATCTTTCAACTGCTGACCAATTTAGAGTTGCCAGCTCTGATTCAATCTATTCCATGTATGGCAATATTCAAACGAGTAGTTTGGCCAGTCGAATTGAAGCACAAGATGTCTCAGATTATAAAGTTATCGGAGAAAACAACATTAGCGATGTCAGTCAATCAATTGTCAATTTAGACCTCCGTATCAAAGAGTTGGAGTCTAAAATAAAAGACATCAGTGAAACAGAGGTCCCTCAGAATTACTTCAATACTGAAATCAATGATTTGAAACAGTGGTACGTCTCAACTAAAGTAGTTATCCAAGGTATTTATGACGGATGGAAAGATCATAGAGATACTGTAAATTTTGGTTTAACTAAAGACCAAAGTAATAATCTGGCCTTCTATGAATATGATGATGACTCTCTCTACAAACAGTATAAAAACTTGATTGACGGAACATCCAATACAGTAGATACAATAACAAATGGATCTAAGGCTATTGAAAACAATTCCCAACAGTTTGAGAATCTTATTGCAGATTCAAAATCAATTCAAAGTAACGTAGAGACCATCATCAAAAATACGAATTCATTGTCAGATACGAGTCAGACAAGTCTAAATGAAAATCGTTCTTATACAGAAGGTTTTTCACAGATTTTAGCAAATACTCGTACGCAGGGGGTAGATGCCAATCAGTTATTTGATTTCTTTGCGAATCCTATACAACTTACTAATACAACAAGCAAAGTGGTAGAAGAAGTGCCAAAGAAATCATCAGACTTTTCATGGATTCCAATCTTTTTAATCGGTCTAAGTCTAGGTGCTGTATCTACTTTGATTACAAATCGTTTAAAAGCTCGAAACACTGTGTCATAAACATAAATAACTACCAGAACCAACCGCAAGGTTGGTTTTTAATTCCTTTTCAACTGTAATGGATAGATGATCTAGGGTAAGCGCCTAATAACAAAGTATATTGAAAAAGCTCCAAAGTCATGTCGACCCTGGAGCCTTTTTTCTATTTACAAGCTCTTTTAATTTTTTCCTTCCATGGCAAATAAGCCTCTAGCACCTCTTTTTTTGCGAGCGTCTCCTCGTTAGGTAAGTGTTCTAGAAGATAGGTCATATATTTTTCTGCATCAAGACCGTGTCGTTTAGCAGTTTCCAAAAGACTCAGAATGACAGCTGTCGACTTGGCTCCTTCAAAGCTTTGGGAAAAAAGCCAATTTTTACGGCCCATAACCAAAGTCTTCATTGCTCTCTCAGCCATATTGTTAGACAGGACTAAGTCACCATCCGAGAGAACGGTTCGGAAAGTGGTTTCGTAGTTGAGGCTATATTCTATTGCAGTGCCTAATTTAGAGCCTGGCAAAACAGCCTGATTGCGACACCAGTCAAAGAAGTCGTCCATCAAGGGGGCCAACTCTGTCTGACGTTTATGTAGCCGTTCCTCAGTAGACAAGTCAGCCCAGTCATTCTCTAAGGCAAATAGGCGGTCGCAATAGGCTAATCCCTTGGCTCCTAAGGAGGTCTTGTCTGTCTTCTTAGGAGTCGCTTCAAAGAACTTTCGTCTGACGTGAGCCCAACAACCAACCAGCTGAGCCTTGTCTAATTGACGATAAGCACTCCACATATCACAATGAACGTAGCCCGCATAATCCCCAAGAAATTTCTCCACAACTAAGCCACTCCGTCGTTTGTCATGATGATAGAGGGTAATTCCCTTTTTCTCATGTTTCCCAGACAAGAAGGTCCAGTAGAAGGTTAACTCACTATCATTTTCTAAGACCTTGTAGGAGGTTTCATCCGCATGGAGAATAGGCTGCTCCAACAATTTCTCGTGTAACAGGTTATAAATTGGCTCGAAATAATACTGACTAGACTTGATGTGCCAGTTGGCTATTTCCTTCCGACTGATGGGCAGACCAAGCTTATGCCAGTCCTCTTCCTGGCGGTAATTGGGCACCTTAAGAGTGAACTTCTGATGAATAGTATGGGCGATGATAGAAGCTGAACCCAAGCTGTGTGCCAAAGGTGCCTTAGGAATGGGAGCCTTGATAATCTTATCGCTCAGATTCTTCTGACTACATGCCTGACACTTGTATGCGTGTTGAACATGGTCAATCCGCTTTAATTGTGCGGGAATGAAGACCAACTCTTGTCGTTGAACAGTAGAACCAATCTCTTTCAACTGTCCATGACAGTCTGGACAAGTGCAGTCTTCACCTTGCAATTCGTGATGCACAATTTCTGGAGTGAACTGACTAAAAATAGCCTGACGAACTCCCTTAGCTTTCTTGCGTTTATAAGTAATCGTTTCTGTTTCAACTGGGTAAGTCAGCTTCTTCTTCAGGGAGACTTTCCTCCCCAAACAAGCTCAGCTGACCGGGTTGATACACAACCTTCTCTGATGATTTTCCGTAGAGTTTCTGTCTCAGATACACAACCTGTTCACGAAGGAGGGTAAGTTCATTAGCCATCATCTCTATCGTTTTTGACTGTGTTTCAATAATTTTTTCTAGTGATGACATAACCAATCTCCTTCTTTTTGTCTTATTATACACAAAGAAAAGCCATGATTTCAATATAAATCACGACTTTTTGAAACATTTATTTTTGGACTGATAGAAAATCCTTTCATGAGCCAGTCCACCTGCTCGGAAGTTAGCGCCTTGACCTCCTCTTCATTGTTTGGCCAGGTCAATTTTCCATTTTCAAAACGTTTATACAATAACCAAAATCCCTGTCCATCCCAATAAAGAGCTTTGAATCTGTCTTTTCGACCTCCGCAGAAGAGATAGACCTGACCGGAGAAGGGATCCAGATTGAATTGACTTTGGACAAGGTAGGCGAGAGAATCAATCCCTTGACGCATATCTGTTTTCCCGCAAACCAAATAGACTTGACCTAAATCACTGAGTTGGATTGTCATAGAACAGTACCTTATCCAAGATTGTTTCCAATATCTCTTGGTTGATAGAGTGAAAGAAAGTGAGTTCTACTTTTTCGAGACGAATCTTCATCAGGATCTCATTTCTGCTTTTCTTTTCAGAGCGTCGCAATTTGGGAACAGTCAATGGGACGATGGGTTGTGACATAAAAAATCCTCCAGTTTTTTTATTACAGTATACTGGAGGAGTGAATGATTGGATAGGTACCTTGTTATGGGGCGCTTACGATCTAGGTAGAAGCAACTTGTCTTCTATCTCCTTCTTATTTTGGGAGAATAGAGTATGTTCAATTTCTATGCTCAGTTTTACCTGACACTTGATTTGAACTACATAAGCCCTTCTAATGTGAGTTTTATTATACTTTTCCTTGTAAGTCCTCTGGGACAATTTTCACATTCAAAAAAGCTCCCTATCTACAGTGGTGGATTTATCCACTACTGTAGATAGGGAGCTTTTTTCTCGTATTACACTTTATAGGACTAGTACCAACAATTGATTTTCCTTATTTACGACTTGTAACATGCCAGGCATGACAAGCCTGGCAGAGATAGGTGCACACTAGAATTCTTTCTCCGCTTTCCTTTTTTTATCGTTGGCATTTTATAACGAATAGTTCAGCATTAATTCTATCAGGAAAACGAGTCTTGCCAGAATAACACTCCTTAAGCCATTCTTTTTTTAAGCTTTCAAAGTTTTCTGACGACGAGTTCTTGTCATTTCGCTTCCCATCTCAAATCGACCTAAACAATCAATTTAGTTCTTAAAGCTATGAATCGGTGCGGGAATCTGTCCGCCACGGTTGATAAAGTCCGCAGACGAAGCTTGATTGACCTTCATGACAGGAGCTGTTCCCAGAAGCCCACCGAATTCAATCATGTCCCCTTCTTTTCCAAGTGGAATAATACGGACCGCAGTGGTTTTCTGATTGATAACCCCAATCGCTGCCTCATCCGCAATCATAGCCGCAATGGTTTCAGCTGGCGTTGTTTCTGGAATGGCAATCATGTCCAAACCAACAGAACAGATCGCCGTCATAGCTTCCAATTTTTCAAGGTTGAGCGAGCCATTTTGCACCGCAGCAATCATGCCCTCGTCCTCAGACACAGGGATAAAGGCACCTGACAAGCCGCCGACTTGGTTGCAGGCCATGACCCCACCTTTTTTGACAGCGTCATTGAGCAAAGCAAGGGCAGCGGTCGTTCCGTGCGTACCTACGGTTTCTAAGCCCATTTCCTCCAACACCCGAGCCACTGAGTCGCCAACGGCTGGCGTTGGAGCAAGGGACAAGTCCACAATCCCGAACTTGACACCCAGACGTTCGCTAGCCATATTGCCGACCAACTGACCGATACGGGTAATCTTGAAGGCCGTCTTTTTGACGGTTTCTGCCACCACATCAAAGCTCTCGCCACGCACTTTTTCAAGGGCACGCTTGACCACACCAGGCCCAGACACGCCGACATTGATAACCACATCCGCCTCGCCGACACCATGGAAGGCACCAGCCATGAAAGGATTGTCCTCGACCGCATTGGCAAAGACCACCAGCTTGGCCGCCCCCATATCAGAAGCTTCCGCCGTCTTCTTGATGATCCGCCCCATGTCCCGCACAGCCGTCATGTTGATACCCGTCTTGGTCGATCCGATGTTGACTGACGAGCAGACCTTTGTCGTTTGGGCCAATGCCTGCGGTATGGAGTTGATGAGGATTTCATCACCTTTTTGGTAGCCCTTTTGAACGAGAGCTGAAAAACCTCCGATAAAATCGATGCCGATTTCATGAGCCGCCTTGTCCAAGGCATGAGCCAAGGGAAGATAATCGGTCGCATCCGTCGCCGCACCAATCAAAGCAATCGGTGTTACCGACACTCGCTTGTTAACAATTGGAATACCCAACTCTGCCGCAATCTCATCACCGACTGCCACCAAGTTCTTGGCCTTGGTGACGATTTTTGTATAAACTTTATCCGCAGCCTTCTCAATATCCGCATCAATACAGTCCAAAAGGGAAATCCCCATGGTAATGGTCCGAATATCGAAATTTTGCTCCTCAATCATTTCGATTGTCTCTGTTACCTGTCTAATATCCATGAAAGCTCTCCTTACAAATTGTGCATGGCATCAAAAATAGCTGCACTTTGAATATTGATTTTCACGTTCAAGGCTTGACCAAAAGTATCCAATTCGGAGCGAAGCACCGTAAAATCCTGTTTCTCATCCGATGACACCACCGCCATCATGGTAAAATACTCATCCAGAACAGTTTGTGAAATATCATCAATATTAAGTCCTAATTCCGCAATTTTAGTCGCCACACCCGCAACGATTCCTGACTTGTCTTTTCCGACAACTGTAACAATAGCTTTCATTTGCTTACCTCTTCTAAATTTTCATTTATTTTATCATAAATTAGAGCAAAAACAAAACTGATTCACTAGTTGGAGAGCAGATTCGCATAAAATACAAACATTCTATATTTCAAGTTTCTATTTCTACCTATCTATGATACACTAGTATCATCAATTCTACGTTTGTTGGCGGTGGCAAACCGTCAATCTTTATTTTGTTCAGAAAGGATCGTTATGAAGATCATCAAGCAATTGTGGTGGTTTTTCTCCCTTGAGAAAACAGCCTACTTGATTGGAATTCTAGCCCTGTGTTTGGTCAGTGTCATCAACCTGTTTCCAGCTGCTATCATGGGACACTTAATTGACCAAATTGCAAGTGGACAGTTGACAGGTCACCATCTACTCTTAGGGGTCGGCGGTCTGATTTTATCAGCACTGGCAATGTACGGTCTCCGCTATGTCTGGCGGATGAACATCTTAGCAACTTCCTATCGGCTGGGGAAAATCATGAGGGCTCGCCTGTTTGACCACTTCATGCACCTGTCTCCATCCTTTTTCCAACAGCACAGGACTGGGGATCTCATGGCCCATGCAACCAATGATATCAATGCCTTGACCCGATTAACAGGTGGTGGAGTCATGTCCTTTGTCGACGCCACTGTCACTGCTTTAGTCACACTGGTCACCATGAGTTTGAGCATTTCCTGGCAGATGACCGTGGTGGCAATCTTGCCCCTGCCCTTCATGACACTCACTACTAATTTTCTAGGTCGTCGTACCCATGAAAATTTCAAGGCTTCGCAGGCTGCCTTTTCTGAGTTGAACAACAAGGTTCAGGAAGCTGTGTCAGGAATGAAAGTCACCAAAGCCTTTGGTTATCAAGAGCAAGAAACTGCTACCTTCCAAGAAGTCAACCAAGCAGCCTACTTGCAAAATATAAAAACCATGCGTTACGATGCCATGTTCAACCCTACCGTTCTCTTCTTCGTCGGCTTGTCCTACCTCCTCACTCTCCTTGTGGGCTCTAACTTCATCTCTCAAGGTCTCATCAGCTTAGGGCAACTGGTTACCTTTATGACCTACCTAGACCTACTAGTCTGGCCTTTAATGGCTATCGGTTTTGTCATCAATATCAGCCAGCGTGGGGATGTGTCCTATAATCGTATCCTGAAACTCCTTAACATTTCCTCTGATGTTGTTGAAGATAGCCACCCTCTCCCTGCACCGAGAAATGGGCAGATTGACTATCATATTTCTGAGTTTGCTTACGACAAGATCCCAGTTCTTCAAGACATCAACTTTCAAATTGAAAAAGGGCAAACCATCGGTCTGGTTGGCCCAACTGGCTCTGGTAAAACTAGCCTAATCAAACTCCTGATGAGAGAGTATGATGTGAAAGACGGCTATATCCTTCTCAACCAGGAAGACATCAAACGCTATCGCTTGGCTGACTTGAGACGCTTGTTTGGATATGTTCCCCAAGACCAGTTCTTATTTGCAGCCAGTGTTGCTGATAATATCCGCTTCGGCAATCCGAACTTGTCTTTAGAAGAGGTAGAAAAAGCTGCGAAAGCTGTCCATGTCTATGAGGATATTCAAGATATGCCTGATACATTTGAAACCTTGGTTGGCGAAAAGGGAATCTCCCTCTCTGGTGGGCAAAAACAACGGTTGGCCATGGCACGCGCCATGATTCTCAACCCAGATATTTTACTGCTAGATGATTCCCTGTCAGCAGTAGATGCCAAAACAGAACACGCCATTATTGAAACCATTAAGCAAGAGCGCTTGGGCAAGACAACCATTATCACCGCCCATCGTCTGTCAGCCATTGTCCATGCTGATTTGATTTTGGTACTTGACGACGGGAAAATCGTTGAACGTGGTCGACACCAAGACTTACTAGACGAAAAAGGCTGGTATTATGATACCTATATGATGCAACAGTTAGAAGGAGAGGAGGTTTCTGATGCCTAAAAAACAACCAACCAGTACATTTTGGCGACTCTTGTCCTACCTAAAACCTTATCGACTACTGACCTTCATGGCTTTGAGTTTCTTGCTCTTAACCACTGTTGTCCGCAGTTTGATTCCACTCCTAGCTTCTTATTTCATTGACCATTACATCTCCAATCTCTCACATACTGCCTTGCTTATCTTAGGAGCTTATTTTGTCCTCTATCTGCTCCAGATGGTTCTACAGTATTTTGGGAATATCTGGTTTGCCAAGGTGTCTTATAGCATCGTGAGAGACATTCGCTATCAGGCCTTTGAAAGAATGGAAAAGCTGGGAATGGCTTATTTCGATCAAACTCCTAGCGGATCGATTGTTTCTCGGATCACCAACGATACCGAAAGTATCTCGGAAATGTTTTCAGGAATCTTATCCAGCTTTATCTCGGCACTGTTTGTCATCTTTACGACGCTTGCTACCATGTTTGCCCTCGATTGGAAACTGACCTGTCTGATTGTTCTCTTTTTCCCTTTGATCTTCTTTCTGGTGGACCAATATCGGAAACGCTCTACTCCCATTGTAGCCCAAACACGAAGTTTACTTAGCTCGATTAACAGTAAATTGGCTGAAAGTATTGAGGGGATTCGGATTATTCAGGCCTTTTCTCAGGAAGAGCGGTTGAAAGATGAATTTGAAGCCATTAACCAAGAACACTTGAATTACGCCAGTCGTTCTATGGCCTTGGACAGTCTCTTTCTCCGCCCTGCCCTTTCTCTTATCAAAATTCTAGCTTATGCTTTACTCATGACCTACTTTGGATTGGACTGGTCACAAGATGGGATTTCAGCTGGTCTGATCTACGCTTTTATCCAGTATGTCAACCGATTGTTTGATCCCTTGCTGGATGTCACGCAGCATTTTTCAACCCTACAGACCTCCATGGTTTCTGCTGGACGTGTCTTTACACTGATGGACCAAACCATTGAAGAACCTGTTCAGACAGATACGGGAGCTAGAATCAAGAAAGGGCATATCGTGTTTGAGGATGTTAGCTTTTCCTATGACGGGAAGCGACAGATTCTGGATAACATTTCCTTTGAAGTGCGGCAGGGACAAACCATTGCTTTTGTAGGGGCTACTGGCTCTGGAAAATCCTCTATCATCAATGTTTTTATGCGTTTCTATGAATTCCAAGCTGGACGAATTCTAATCGATGGGCAGGACATTCGCCAGTTTTCTCAAGAGGAGCTACGTTCTTCTATCGGATTGGTCTTGCAAGATCCATTCCTTTTCCACGGTACGATTTCCTCCAATATCCAGATGCATCAGGATATTTCTCAAAAAGAGATTGAGGACGCTGCTCAGTTTGTAGATGCTGCTTCCTTTATTGAAAAACTCCCTGAAACCTACAACCATCTGGTAACAGAACGAGGCACTGCCTTTTCGACAGGCCAACGGCAACTGCTCGCTTTCGCGCGCACCATGGCCAGCAAGCCCAAGATTCTTATCTTAGACGAGGCAACTGCCAATATCGACTCTGAAACTGAACAAACTGTACAAACCTCTCTGGAAAAGATGCGAAAAGGTCGAACAACTATTGCTATTGCCCACCGCTTATCGACCATTCAAGATGCTGATTGTATCTATGTCTTGGAGAAGGGCAAAATCATCGAATCTGGAAACCACGAAGAATTGCTTTCCTTAAACGGTCATTATCATCGGATGTACCAGTTACAAGCCGGTCAGTTGGCTCATTCTGAATAAAAAAACAACATCCGAGTTCCTCAAAAAACTCGGATGTTTTATGGTGTTAGCTGTCAACGATTTAATTACAACCCTTGTTGTTTCTTATACTCTGTCACAGTCATGCCTGTCCAATTTTTAAAAGCACGACTGAAGGCATTTACCTCACTGTAGCCAATCAGGCTAGAAATTTCCTCTGTTGGTAGTTTCATCTTGAGATAAGAGAAAGCCATAGCCTTCTGAACAACTCGTAGTTCTTGTTTAAAGCTGGTATTTTCTGCAGAAAGGTTCCGTTGAAGCGTCCGAACACTTACGCCTAATCGATGAGCAATGTCCTCCACCGAGAAGAAGCTACTTGGAATCGCGAAATAGAGTTCCTGTTGGACATAACCAGCAAAACTCTGCTCTCTCACTTGTTGAGCAAGGTGTTGATTGAGTTCAGTTTCCAGGTATTGCCACATGATGTTGTTTTGCGTCAGGAAAGGCTTCTGTAAACCAGCCTTATCAAAAACCAAGAGGTTGCTCTCCCCTTTTTGAACAGGCAAACCAAATTCTCCCACGGTTTCTTCATCATATTCGAAAGGACTTTCTACCACTAGTGGCACAATACGCTCGCCAACCCCTGTCCGAATCAGATTGAGAAGCAGCAGCTGTTCATTGAGAACTGAAAACTTAGGCAAGTCCATATTGGCATGGACGAATTTATAGGTGATTGACACGGTCCTTTCTGCCTCTATAATATCCACTTCAATCGGACCGACAATCTTCTTGAAACGGGAAAAGCGTTCCAAGGCCTCCAGTCCATGTGGAGAAGAAAGAGCTGCAAAGAAGGCTGGTACAAACATCTGAATCTGTGAAATTTGGCTGAGAGCGCGGATATTTTCCTCAGACATGACTTGGTCAAATTCCTGCAACAGACGATGGTATTCGAGTGTGGTCAGACTAATTTCTTCCTGCCAAAGCTTATTAGGCACTTCTGCCCGCTGTAAGAGGACAGTAATGTCTGCTCCGATACTTTTCAAAAATTCTTGAAATTGGTTGGTAATGGTGAGTTTCATTTCCTTTCTCTTCTTTCTAAAACAATTTTACCAAATTAGGAAAAATCCGTCACAGCTTGTCTAAAAAGAGGACAGTCTGTCTCTCTTTATCTCATTTGACTAAGCATCAATGCATCATAGGCACGGTCACCGAAAATCCGACGAAGACCGACTAGGAAGCGTGCTCCTTGACCGACCATGTAACGTGTTTTAGGACGGCGAGCATTGATGATTTTTTGAACCGTATTTGAGATTACTTTTGGATCTGACCCCTTCATTGGTGGGTTGTCCATGGCTTTCATATAAGCATTAACGACTGTCTTGTAAGGACCGTTTTTAGATTCAAAGGAGAAGTTATCACGAACACCTTGGTTGAAACCTGTGTTGATAATGCCTGGTTCCAGAACAACCACATTGATATTGAATTCTTTCAATTCGATACGCAAGCAGTCACTGTAGCCTTCGATAGCGTGTTTACTAGCATGGTACCAAGCCCCAAGTGGTGTGTAGATTTTTCCACCCATTGAGGATGTATTGATAATCAAACCCTCACGTTTTTCACGCATGTAGGGCAAGACTTTTGTGTCAAACGAGCGACACCGTAAACGTTGACTTCAAACTGTTGTTGTACCTTGTCCATTGACAATTCTTCTACTGGTCCGTAAAGTCCATAGCCAGCATTGTTCCAAAGGACATCGATACGACCTTGCTCCGCAATGATTTGTTTCACAACTGCTTCGATGTCTGCTTCATTGGTCACGTCCATTTTCAAGACATGACCGCCAAGCTGCTCCAAGTCTTTCATTTTGTCTACACTACGCGCCACACAGTAAACAATGTGACCAGCTTTAATCAAATCCTGTGCAGATAATTTTCCCATACCTGACGATGCACCTGTAACTAGAATAACTTTTTTGTTTGACATATTTTAAACCTCATTTACTTCATTTGATGAATCTATTATAAAATAATTTATCATTTCACACGATGACAATTGGTGCCAAGATTTTGTCATTTTACGCCACAAAAAACTCGCTTTCGCGAGTTTGTATAAAATATCATTTCACCCTCTTCTACCCATAATGAGTTTCAATAACTGAGCCAAGACAATCCACAAAATACCCGACAAGATAATCACCCAAATCCAAGCATCAGGTTGATCCGTCCAAGGAAGCGGAACATTCATCCCAAAGAAACCTGTAATGACCGAAACTACTGCCAATAAGATTGAAATAATGGTCAAAATCGTCAGATTATCATTCAGATTATTGTTCAAGATATTATTGTAAGCACCTGAAAGTTGTTGTAAAATTTGAGAGTCTAGCTGGGTCATCGCAGCTAATTGACGCGCCTCAACCAAGGCATCTTCCAACTCTTCCAGCTCTATGCCGCCTAATTTTTGGATGCTAGGATGATTGCGCAATTGCTCTAACAAGAGAACATTTTGATTGGCTGCCGTTAGCAAATAAACCAAACCAGTTTCTAAGTCGGACAATTCCAATAAGGAAGACTTGGTCGTCTTTTTTCTCAATTTAGCATTGAGAGAGTCTTTCTCTCGATCTAGTTGGTCTAAAATCGGGAAATACTCCTTGATAGCTAAAGTCAGAGCTGCAAATAGAAACTGATGGCAACTGACTAACGAATGTGTCGCCAGATAAACCTCTAACTTTTTCACTAAATAAGCATTTTTATCATTGACAATCGTAATCAACTGCTGCTGTTGAACAATAAAGGTCATCGGAATCGTTTCATAGTGATTGTCTTCTTTAATAGGGTCAAGCAAGTTAAAAATAAGCAATAGACGATCATTTGCTGTATCGTACTCTAGGTGAGCTCGCTCATTTTTATCCAAGGCGTACGACATCAATTCACTATCTAAATGGTAATCCTCCATGATTGTCTGGTCGATACGCCCCTTGTCCGAATCCACAATAATCCAGCTGAGTTCATTTTCTAAACCAAAACGTTTTTCAATCATGATTTCCCTCCTCCATCAAATCATCTTAAGTATTATAGTCCAAGGAAGAGGATTTGACAAGGCTCTTCCAATATTGATAAGTATGAGTATATACACTCCCATCACATTTTATACTTTTTTCCAAAAACCTCTTGACATGGAACGCGTTCCACAAGATATACTCTAGAAAAACAAGATTTGGAGGATATTTTTATGAAGATCACACGCATTTTTTCAGACATGGACGGGACACTTTTGAACAGCCGCGGCAGGCTGACCGACAGCAACGCCGATCTCATTGCTCAGGCTGGGATTCCCCTCACTCTCGTTTCCGCACGTGCCCCTATGGAGATGAAGGAGGCCATTGACAAGCTAGGCCTGACCGGCACCCAGATTGGCTTCAACGGTGGCTTGATTTACCGCTACGACCAGCAGGGGATTCAGGTTTTGCACCAGCAGGCTTTGGAAAAAACTGATGCCACTTACCTGGTCCGCTTTATCAACCAGCATTTTCCCCACCTGAGCCAGTCCTACTATGACCTGGAAAATTGGTACACCTACAAAATGGACGCAGGCATTGACTACGAGCAACAGCTGACCAGACAGGCACCAACCCTTATCGGTGAAGACCAGTATGTCAAAGCCAAAACCACCATTTTCAAAATCATGCTGATTACATTTGACGGCAAGGAAATGCAGTTCCTAAAAGCTAGACTAGAAGAACTGGACCTGCCAAATGTATCTATCCAGCAATCTGGCGACTTCTATCTGGAAATCACCCACAAAAAAGCAAAAAAATCTGCTGGAATTGATTATGTTATCAAGGAAGAAAATCTCACTCCTAAACACCTGGCCGCCTTCGGCGATGGGCACAATGACCTGCCTATGTTTGAGCGGGTTGGAGTAGCCATTGCCATGGACAATGCCAGCCAGGACATCAAGGACCGTGCCGACCTAATCACCAAGTCCAATGATGAAGACGGCGTTGGCCAGGGCATTCACACCTTCCTCTTATAAGTCCAAACTTGTCAAGGGCTGACCTATTTTGGTATAGTGGAAGAAAGGAGTTTTTATGGTATCCATTCGCGACATCGCCAAACAAGCTGGCTATTCCATTTCAACCGTTTCACGCTTTCTCAACCAGTCGGGCTATGTTTCCCAAGAAGCCGCTGAAAAGATTGCGACCATTGTCAAGGAACTGGACTACAGTCCCAATCAAATCGCTAGAGATTTGAGTAGCGGTCATAGTCGAAAAATTGGTGTCGTGGTGCCCCATGTCCGCCACACCTATTTTACTGAGTTAATTCAAGGACTGCTAGATGCTGCCTTGGAAAGTCATTATCAGTTGGTCTTTTTGCCTTCTGATTATAGTTTAACCTCAGAGCAAGCCTATCTGGAGCAATTTCGTGCCAAGGCTTTTGATGCCCTCATCTTCACTTCACGAGCTATGGATATAGAACTGATTTCCAGTTATCGTAAGTACGGAACAATTGTCTGTATGGAAGAAACCACATCAGCTGACTTAGTTTCTATTTCAATTAATCGCAGACCAGGCTACCTCGCCCTCTTCAACTGGATCCGCAAGAAAAATCCCCAGAAAGTAGCTCTGCTATTTTCCCGAAACAGCCCGATCAGTCCGACCTATCGAGAAACTATGGCAGTCTTCGAAGACACTTTCAAAGGCGTGAACTATACCACTTACGGAGGCCTGATGCGGTATGAGGATGCTGAAAGTGTGTTTGAAAAACTGCGTGGACAGACGGATTTAGACTGTATCGTATCCAATAGTGATGATTTGGCAGTTGGTTTGTTGGAGTGTTACAGAAAGAGTGGGAGTAAACCACCACTAGTTGTCAGTCAGAGCAGCCAGTTATCTGGACAACTACTGAATATCCCGAGCATCGATAACCATTCCTATCAGCTGGGAAAACTTGCCTTTGATGCAGCCATTGCAACAGAGCCAAAATCCGTTCGTCTTCCCTCTAAATTTCTTTCTAAACGCAACTAAAAAGTGGTCTTCCCGACCACTTTTTGCATTTCTTTATCTAGCTGACCGATTGGCATAAGCCTTCCAGTCAATATTTCTTGCTTCACACCAGTTCTGCACGTTCGGTGCTAAGATCAAATCTTTTTTACGGAGTTCTGCAATATTTTTCGCACCCAACATGGTCATGATTTCTACCATCTGCCACTGGATAGTCTTGATAGCCTGTAAGCCGTCATTAAAACGATGCCCCTTACCATCCTTGACATACTGGAGGAAATAGTTAGACATACCAACCAAGTCTGCCCCTAGAGATAGTGACTTAACAATATCAAGCGGCGTCTTAATTCCACCAGAAGCGATCAGACTAGGACGAATATCCTCAGAAACAGTCATGGCCTCTACCAAAGATGTCACCGTAGACTGCCCCCAACCTTCCAGATAAGTGTAGTCATTAAAGGTCCGGCGAGCATTTTCAATCTTGGCGAAATCAGTTCCCCCAGTTCCAGACACATCGACAGTTTTCACACCGACAGAAGCCAACTGGGCAACCGTTTCACGACTCATTCCGAAACCAACCTCTTTGACAATGACAGGCACTTCCATCTCACGCACCAAGGTTTCAATGTTTTTCAACCACATGGTAAAATCACGGTCACCCTCAGGCATGACAATTTCCTGTGGAGCATTGACATGAATTTGAATAGCGTTAGCCTCCAATAAGTCCACCGCTCGTTTGGCATTGTCAACTCCATGATGGGCGCCTAGATTAGCAAAAATGATACCATTAGGATTTTCCCGACGCATAACAGAGAAGGTTTCCGCAACAGACGGATCCTTGATAGCTGCACTAACTGAGCCAGAAGCCAAGGCAATCTTTCCAAAATGGCCCATAATTCCCAAAAGACGATTGATTTCTCTCGTCTTTTTGCTTCCACCAGTCATGGCATTGATGAAGAAAGGAAACTGAAAATCCAAACCTGCAACATGGTTTGATAGGTTCACATCATCTGTTTTCATTTCTGGAAGAGAGTGATGTACAAATCGGGTTTGTTCAAAATCGATAGACGACTCTGGACGGAATTGTTGGTTTGCTAAACCTACGTGCTGATCTTTTCGATTCAGACCATAATAATCATATTGAATCATGATTTCTCCTTATTCATAAGTAGGCAATTGTTAAAGGTAGAGGCTGAATACCAACTTCTTGCCAAGCTAATTGAATAGCTTGTTTTTGCTCCTGAGACCGTACCAAACAAATCCCACAATCTCCTCCACCTGCTCCTGAAGACTTGGCAACAGCTCCTTGGTCTAAGGCTAGCTGACAGAGTTGGGTTAGTTTAGCCGTTTCGATAACCATTCCCATTCCACTTGCAAAGTTTTGGAGCAGGTCGCGATTGATTTGAATCGCTTGTTCAACGACCGTAGCAGCTCCTGTCTGACAGCCTGATATCATGCTTTCTACGCAAGTTCGGCTGGCGACTAGAAAATCACGATGCAGCTTTTCCTTATCAGACTGGCTTTTTTTATCCGTCGCTTCTTGAACCAATTTATCTGTCGAAGCAGCTTTTCCTGTCCAGCCTACCAGTAATTCTAAGCTCTGCGGTAACTGTAGAGACTGGATAGCTAGCCCCTGCCAATCTGCCTCTAGCACTTCTAAAAGAGGCTGCTCTGCTATTTTCCCAGAAAGCCAAGAACGATCAACCGAATAATAGGCAATCAAACCACCGAAACTAGATGCAGCCACATCTCCAAAGGAACCTGTCATTTTCAAAGAAAGCTGGGCTAAAACAGCTAATTTGTAAACCAAGAGAGGTGCCCAAGTCTGATGATAGTAGGACAACACCGCACGAATCACCGCGACCGTAACTGCCCCAGAAGAACCTAGGCCGTACTTAGTCCCACTTGAGCCATCATCCAAATCAGAGTGAATAGTCACTGCATAGGTATCCTGCGGTACTGTGCCTAAGGCACGCAGATAGTCTTCTGCCAGCTGCATGGCACTGAAAACCAACTGGTATGGATGAGAGTGCTGAGGGGTGATTAGATTATCTTTTCGCTCCCACAAGACTGTCAGGTCTTCCTGCTGACTAGACCAAACACTACCTGTCTGAGCAGGTGAAACGGTCACCGTCAAATACTGGTCAACCGCCGCAATCACAGCAGGATAGCCCGCTTCTACAACAGCATACTCCCCTGCCAGATAGAGTTTCCCAGGAACCTTTACTTGAACAGTCATCTTACTTCCTTTCCTTGAAAGCAGCTTGCGAAGCCAGCCAGTCAACTTCCGTCAATACATAGGCTGCCTGCCCTGGACGACTGGCAATAATCTTATCTACCGAGAAATATCTTCCGAGAGCTTCCGTTAATTCTTTCATTTGACTGGCACGGCAGAGGACCTTGACATTTGGTCCTGCATCCATAGTCATATAAGCTGACAAGCCCGTTTCCTCACGTACCTGACGAACAGCTTCTTGAGCCACTAAGCTCTCTGCTGACCAATAAGTAAAGGGAGGATTGGCAGACAGGGTAGTCGCATGCATCTTCATGCCGTTGTGCTCTGCAATCTGACCAAGTTTGTCAAAGTCTTGTTCTGCAATCGCTACTTTTATGGCTTGTAAGTCGACTTTACTGCTTTCTACCCAGGCTGGGTAGAAGGGAGAGGTTGCAACCGTGTGGTCCATTCCCTCACGACTGGCAATCTTCTTCTGCCCTGTATTGACAGCTAAGACCAACATCCCGATATCCCAGTCAGCATCATCAACAGGTCGCGCCACCGAATCCTCGGACCCTGTCCCCATGTCCCACTCGACAAAACCACCAAAGAGGCTACGAGTGCTAGAGCCTGATCCACGGCGAGCAAAGGTAGACAGTTCTTCTCTAGATAGGTCGAGGTTTAGGGCTGTGGTTGCCGCCAATGCTAGCGCCGCAAAGGCTGAGGCAGAACTAGCCAAACCAGCCGCAGTCGGCACGAAATTCAAACTCTCTACGCGAGCAAATCTGCTCTCATCTATATATTCGCGAAATAAATCCAAAAAGCGAGAAATTTTTGAAATTTCTTTCTCAGATTGCAAAATACCGTTCAAAACAAACTCGTCCGCTACTAAAGCATCATCAAAGACCACCTTAGTATCGGTATAAAAAGCATCTAGTGTCAAAGACAGGCTAGAATTCATGGGTAAAAATAATTCCTTGTCCCGTTTTCCCCAATATTTAATCAGGGCAATATTGGTATGGGCACGCGCAATGCCTACGGATTGTGTCATCTTATTCTCCTAAGTATTGTATCCAGGTTTGGCTGGCTCCTGCTTCTTCTAACTGGCTAGCTAGGTCCTGAGCTTCTTTTTCTGTCTTGACCAGGGCAATCATGCAGCCTCCTCGACCGCCTCCTGTCAGCTTAGCACCTAAAGCTCCTTCTGCTTGAGCAAGACTGACCAATTTGTCTAGGCTAGGGTCAGACACCCCTAATTCTTTCAGCAGGGTATGAGCTTGGTTCATCTTTTCTCCTAGAAGCTCTGCTCGATTATGGGCTAAATCATCTTTGGCTTGAAGGGTCAGGTAGCCCAGTTGCTCCACTAGCTGTACCACCTCTGGTTTTCCCTCCAACAAGGTCGCCACATCTTGAATAGCTTCCAAGGTATTGCCGGTCACTCCGGTATCTGCTACCAACAAGTAAGCATGGAGGTTGAGCCCAATCGGCTCAATAGGCTGGCCCTTGATAAAGTAAATTGGAGACTTGCCACTGGTCGTCGCCGCATCAATACCTGAAGGGTTGCCGTGGGCAATCTTTTCAGAGGATTGGACAATGTCCCAAAGTTCACTGTCGCTCAAGTCCTTGTCATAGTAAGAAAAGAGGGCTCTCGCCACCGCAACGGCTACTGCCGCACTGGACCCCATACCTCGCTCCGCTGGAATGGTGGAGGAAATCTCGATATGAATAGCAGGATCCGTCGGTGCACCGATACGGTAGAGGGAGAAGCGAATAGCGTGCTTGAGACTCTCCCAAATCTTTGGCATTTGGTGGACCAGTCCCTGATAGAAATCACAGGTCACAGAAAGGGCATCGCCTTGCTGGCGGACGGTCGCCGTAATCTCGACCGCAGAAAAAGGCATGGCAATAGCCGGCTGGCCATAAACCACTGCATGTTCTCCCATTAAAATAATCTTTCCTGTTGACCGTCCAACTGCAAGCATTCTTTGCCTCCTTATACAATCAGTATTATTATACCATTTTTCCAACTCATTATTAAATTAAAAAGAACAGCCAACCACCGTCAACTGTTCTACTTCGTTAGTTTCGTCCTCTCGCGTAGCACCAGGCCAGAAATCCGGCTCGAAAGACATTGTCCAGCACTGTCCCAATCCAAATGGCCGCAAACCCCACACCCGTGAAGGTCAGCAACAGATAGGCAACTAGAATCCGCACGCACCACATGCCAAAACTAGTCGCATAAAAAGGCAGTTTGGCATTGCCCAATCCCTGCCAAAGAGCCGTATAAATCAAGGTCCCAGCTGTGAATGGTACACCTAGTAAGGAGAAAGTCAAGACCGTCATACTAGCTTGGCTAGCCACTGTATCATAAGTATAAAGACCAATCAGGTAAGGCCCTAACAAATAGATAGTAATAGCTACAGCGTACATAAAGCAAATGGTCAAGACTAAACTAGATTTTCGAATCAACTCAATCTTTTTTCTCTGCCCCTGAGCCTTGGCCGTTAGGATGACGGTAGCTGTTGCCATTCCCAAAGCAGGCATATAGTTGAACTGGGTTAGAGTTTCACCTATTGCATTTCCCGCTAAAACAGCGGTCCCCAATCCTGTAATTAGAGCTACAACTACCACATCACCTGCCCGCATCATGATTCGCTCTCCCGTTGCAGGTAGGGCTAAAGAAACGAGTTTCTTATCAAATTTAATAGATAGGGGTGGTAAGGAAATCCCCAAAGATTGCCAGAGAATGATGCAAGCAATTACGCGAGCCAAAACGGTGCCAATTGCCACTCCCACAATTCCCCAATTTAAGACAAAAACCGCAAGAGCTGACAGGACCGCATTGAGAAAATTGGACAAAAGGCTAATATACATAGGAAGTTGAGTTCGACCAGTCGCTCGCAAAATGGCACCTAGACTAGTCATCAATCCTAGAAAAAGAATCCCTCCTCCGACTATGGCAAAGTAAACTCCACCAGCCTGAGCAACCGCTGACTCCGTACCTAGCAAACTCAGCAAACCTTGGCCAAAAAATAGAGAAAACAAGCCCAAAACCAAACCAAGTAATACCGTCAATTTCAAAGCTTCACTAGTCGCGTGTCCAATTCCTTCCTCATCTCCTTTTCCAACTGCCTGTGCTAGGAGGGAGGCTACCGCAGCTGCTAGGGCAATGAAAATTGCCTGATAAACAGCCATAATATTATTCGCAACGGATACCCCTGACAAGGCTACCAATCCCAAAAAAGCCACCAAGTAAGAATCCACCATCCCCATGACCATTTGGAGCATATTCTCTGCCATAGCTGGCAAGGCAATTTTTAATAAATCTTTATAGGTATCTTTCATATCTCCTCAATTCAAAAGGGGCTTACGCCCCTTCTTTCATCTTTATACACCCAAATAACGTTCTACTTCAACCTGCATATCTGCCGCTGCAACGACTGTATTGTGGCGAACAGGTGCTGTTTCCAAACCATCTACAGCTGGTGGCAAGGCTACACCTGAAATTTCATGCAGTTTAGCAAGGGCTTCAAAGTCACTCAAGCCTGTCAAACCTGTTACCGCTTCTACTGCAACAACAGGGAACTTGTACGGACTAGCTGTTGAAGCAATCACTGTCGGAGTTTGATCACCAGTTTTCTCCACATACTGTTTATAGACAGCTGAGGCAACAGCCGTATGCGGATCTTCAATATAATCAGACTCGTCATAGACACGCTTGATTTCCGCAGCTGTTTCTTCTTCTGTCGCAAAGGCGGCAGCAAAGAATGATAAGATATCCGCGTCAGCCCCTTGAATATCATACTGACCATCCGTGTTCAAGGCTTCCATCAGTTCCGCAGTCTTTACAGCATCATTTCCAAAGAGGTGGAAAATCAACCGCTCCAAGTTAGATGATACCAAGATGTCCATGGACGGACTGGTGGTCACACGGAAAGTGCGTTTCTTGTCGTAAACACCCGTCGCAAAGAAGTCGGTCAAGACATTGTTGTCATTTGAAGCACAGATGAGCTTACCAACCGGCAGGCCAATCTGCTTAGCATAGTAAGCTGCCAAGATATTGCCGAAGTTCCCTGTCGGAACAGTGAAGTTGACCTTGTCACCAGCTTCAATCTCACCAGTCTTAACCAGCTGAGCGTAGGCATAGACATAGTAGACAATCTGTGGCACCAAACGTCCGATGTTCATAGAGTTAGCAGATGAGAATTGGAGTTTCTTAGCTGCTAACTTGGCACGAAGTGCCTCATCGTTGAACATGTGCTTGACATTGGTTTGAGCATCGTCAAAGTTCCCGTCAATAGCCACCACGTGCGTATTGGCACCTGTCTGTGTGGTCATCTGCAATTCCTGCACCTTAGACACACCGTCACGAGGATAGAAGACGATAATTTGTGTACCCGGCACATCTGCAAAACCAGCCATCGCCGCTTTACCTGTATCGCCTGAAGTCGCTGTCAAGATGACGATGTCGTTTTCCAAGCCATGTTTTTTAGCAGCTGTCGTCATCAAGTAAGGCAGGATAGACAGAGCCATATCCTTGAAGGCAATGGTTGAGCCACGGAAGAGTTCTAGGTTGTATTGTCCTTTTAACTTAACAACTGGAGCAATAACTGGCGTGTCAAACTTGCTATCGTAGGCATTGTTGATGCAGTAGTCTAGCTCATCAGCTGTGAAATCGTCTAAGAAAGCAGATAAGATTAACTTTGCAACTTCTTGATAAGAAGCGTCTTTGAGAACAGAAAAATCCAAGTCAACTGCTGGAACAGAAATCGGTGTAAACAAACCTCCGTCTGTAGCTAGACCCTGTAAAATAGCCTGACTAGCTGAAACGGTATTCTTAGCATCGCGTGTTGATTGATAAACTAGTGTCATGGTATCCCTCATAATAAATCTATTTTTTATATTCTACCATAAATTGACAGAAAATTGGCAAGATATGGTAGAAAAGTCAAAGATTAATAGCTATATACAAACCTTTTACACATTTATTGATATGCTGAAAAAATATCAGCCTACCCTACGGTAGACTGACATTATTTGAAGTTTGGAGGCAATTCCAATTTCGTTGCCAAACTAGACAAGTAGACGTCTCATTGATTATCAAGAAATGATTTTCTAAACGAGGTTAGATTTATTGTTGGAATCATTCTAGTCCTAAATCTTTCTAGGCAGATTGACGAAGGTAGAACTAAAGTTCACTGAGGAAATCTAACGACGAAAGACGACGGAATAGGATTATTTCAAACGTCCTGGACGCTCCTTGTAACCATAATAAGCATCATTCATGATTTCTTCCATGTCAGCTACCATTGGCAAACGTGGGTTGGCAGGTGAGCATTGATCTTCATACGCAAGAAGTGCCAATTCATGAGTGTATTTCTTCCACTCTTTTTCATCGATACCTTGATCTTTAAAGTTCATCTTGATACCAACTTTTTCGCCCAATTCATACACTGCCTTCGCGTAAGCTTCAACAGCTTCTTCTGGAGTTGAGCAAGGCAAGCCTAGCATGCGAGCGATGTCTTGGAATTTTTCATCTGCTTTCCAGTAGTTGTACTTAGGCCATGTAGTTGTTTTAGATGGACGAGTACCATTGTAACGGATAACGTATGGCAACAAGATTGCATTTGTACGTCCATGAACTGTGTGGAAGCGACCACCAATCTTATGGGCCATAGAGTGGCTCATACCCAAGAAGGCATTTGCAAAAGCCATACCTGCCATTGTAGAAGCGTTGTGGATTTTTTCACGTGCTTCTGGATCACCAGTCAAGACAGATTTTTCAAGATATTGGAATACCAACTTAATTGTTTGAAGGGCAATACCATCAGTGTAATCATTCGCAAAGTTAGAAGTGTATGCTTCTGTTGCGTGAGTCAATACGTCCATACCAGTATCTGCTGCGATAAACGCTGGAACTGATTCTACCAATGCTGGGTCAACAATTGCAATTGTTGGTGTCAATGAATAGTCAGCAAGTGGGTATTTACGGTTGTTTTTCTTATCAGAAATAACGGCAAATGGTGTTACTTCTGAACCTGTACCAGATGTTGTAGGAATACCGATGTATTTCGCTTTTTGACCCAATGAAGGGAATTTGAAGGCACGTTTACGGATATCCATGAATTTTTGAACAAGGTCACGGAAGTCGATTTCTGGTTGCTCGTAGAAGAGCCACATTACTTTAGCAGCGTCCATTGGTGAACCACCACCGAGTGCAATAATAGTATCTGGCTGGAAGGCACGCATTACTTCAGCACCACGTTCAACAGTTGTGATATCTGGATCTGGTTCAACATCTGAGAAGACTTGAATAGTCACTTGATTTGAACGAGCATTCAATTGATCAATCACGCGTTGTACAAAACCAAGACGTTCAATTGATTTGTCTGTTACGATCATAACGCGCTCAAGGCCTTCTGCTGTTTGAAGGTATTGAATAGAGTTACGTTCGAAGTAAATTTTTGAAGGAACTTTAAACCATTGCATATTATTTCTACGTTTCCCTACTTTCTTGATGTTAAGAAGGTTGATAGCAGATACGTTATCACCAACTGAGTTACGTCCATAAGAACCACATCCAAGTGTCAATGATGGTAAGAAGGCATTGTAAACATCACCGATACCACCAAATGTTGATGGAGAGTTCCAAATGATACGCATAGCTTTCATTTCAGTACCGAAACGTTTCGCCAACTCTTCATCTTTTGTATGGATTGCAGCAGAGTGTCCAAGACCGTTGAACTCGACCATTTGACGTGCTTTTGTAAGACCATCTTCTACATCCTCAGCCTTCAAGACTGCGATAACTGGAGAAAGTTTTTCACGAGTAAGAGGTTCATTTGGTCCAACTTCAGCACATTCAGCAGCCAAGATATTTGTTCCTTCTGGAACTTTGAAGCCTGCTTGTTCCGCAATCCATGCAGCTGGTTTACCAACGATATCAGCATTCAGTTTACCTTCTGCACAGTTTTTGCTATTTGCTTTTACACCGAAGCAGTACTCTTCAAGGAGTGCTTTTTCTTTTTTGTTAACAAAGTAAGTTTTGTATGATTTAAATTCTTCAACGAATTCATCGTAAATTTCTTTGTCAATGATGACTGCTTGCTCAGAAGCACATACCATACCGTTGTCAAATGATTTAGACATTACGATATCGTGAGCAGCCTGACGGATGTCAGCTGATTTCTCGATATAAGCAGGAACGTTACCAGCACCAACACCGAGAGCTGGTTTACCACATGAATACGCTGCACGTACCATTGCGTTACCACCTGTTGCCAAGATAGTTGAGATACCATCGTGGTTCATAAGTGCATTTGTTGCAGCAATAGATGGCTCAGTAATCCATTGGATACAGTTCTCAGGAGCACCTGCTTTTACAGCAGCCTCATATACGATACGCGCTGCATGTGCAGATGATTCTTGAGCAGAAGGGTGGAAACCAAATACGATTGGGTTACGAGTTTTAAGAGCAATCAATGATTTGAAGATTGCTGTTGAAGTTGGGTTAGTTGTTGGAGTAACACCGCAGATAACACCAACTGGTTCTGCAATTTTTGTCAAACCTGTAATTGGATCGTCTTCAATGACACCAACTGTTTTCACTCCACGCATGTTGTTCACAACGTGTTCACACGCAAACAAGTTTTTTGTAGCTTTGTCTTCAAAGACACCGCGACCTGTTTCTTCAACTGCATGTGCCGCCAAGATACCGTGTGCATCTAAAGCTGCTACAGATGCTTTTGCAACGATGTAGTCAACTTGCTCCTGATTGAGTTTACGGAATTCATCAAGGGCTACTAATCCTTTTTGAACCAACTCATCAACATGTTTCTGAGCTGCCAATGCTTTTTCTTCTGGTGAGACTGTTTTTTTATCAGCCATGGGATTTCCTCCAAATATTTTTTAGTCAACAAGATTTGTTAACTTTTTCACAAATATAGTATACACCTATTTTTCCGATTTGTAAAGGATTTTGTTAAAAGATTCACAAATCATTTTTTGAATTTGTGAAACCTCTTTCAAAAACTACATAAAAATAAGGCTTTACTCCCTGATTTTGTGAAATTAAATTTAATTTTGTTTGAAATTTCACAAAGAAAATATGAATCTATCCTGATTTTGGGATCTATTTTTTGACGATTGCCTGGAATCTGTATTCATACGAAAAGTAGTTTTATTGTGAGAGATGGTTTTTAGCTTATCAAAACAGTTTTGGCGGACATACTGACTCTATATTGAAAAACGAACGATGACTAGCTGATCATTTAGCCTTAGATGACAGAGTTAACCTGTGAACAGCGATTCTAAATTCTACAGCCAAAAGGATAAACAAGATTTTAGCTGAGGAAGCAACTTGTTGCCTTCTCCATAAAAAAATCACCAATAACGGTGATTTTTCGTAGACTTCTCATCGTAGACTCATTGTCAAATATTGGAGGACACACTAGTTATACTCTATCTCTCCAAGGTGTGGCGGTTTCCTTCAGAACCTTATTTAGTTCATCAATATTTTGGAAGCCTACTGTTCGAAGCCAATCACGAGCGGCGGCTTCTCCCTTTTCAATATAGTCCTTAACACTACCTGCCCACGTAGCCCGACCACAAAGGACACCATTAAAGTTAGCACCTGCCTCTTTGGCAAAGACTAGGGTGTCTTGGAATAGTTTTGCTGATACTCCAGCACTGAGGTAAATATAAGGAAGCGGGGTTGCTTCATCTTGTTGCTTGAAGAAGGAGGCTGCTTCTGCCTGAGAATAGACAATCTCACCTGTTCCAAAACCTTCTACGAATGCCATATTGACCGGGACCTCCACCTTTAAAACATCTACTCCAAATCGCTCAGCTGAGAAGACTTTCATCGCTCCTATGACTTTATCTGGCTTCACTTTAGCATATTCTACGCTGCTTGTATCTGAAATGGTTTCATCGTAAGCTAAAATTTCCAAATAGAACGGAATATCTTCAGCTACACACTCTGATCCAATACGCTCAATATAGGCCTGTTTTTGACGGTTGACTTCCTCGTCACTAGCTACATCGTAGTAAATTAGAAATTTAATAGCATCTGCTCCTGCTTCTTTCAGACGTTTAACAGACCAATCATTCAAACAATCTGGCAAGCGTGTGGTAGTAGTCGTATCGTAACCGGTCTTTTCATAAGCCAGTAAAAGACCAGCATGCTCATGAAGAACATTTGTTGCAGGAAGACCGTATTCCGGATCTAGTAATATAGAAGACGCGTAGGGGGTTAACTCTTCTGCGACCAATACTTTCAATTCTTCCATCTGAGCGACTGTCGGCTCGTCTGACTGGTGCTGCGCCATCAACCGCTTCAAGGCCCCTCGTTGGTCAAAGGCCAGGGCTGAGATAATCCCATTTTCATCACTCAACCTGTCCATGTACTGACGTTTTTGTGCTGTTAATGCCATGTTTTCCTCCGTAGCTTATAGTTCTAAAGCTTGTTTCATTAAACCTTCTAACTCTGATGGTGTTTCTGCCGCTTTAAACGCTGTCTTGAACTCTTCTCTCATCAACAACCTTGCTATCTGAGATAATAATTTCAAATGAGTTGTTCCAGATTCATCCTCTGGAATAAAGAGAGCAAGGATGTAGCGAATCAACTCACCATCCATAGAATGCCATTCTATCCCTTGCTCTAATTTTAAAATAGCTACTCCTGGACGCAGGATAGCAGAACACTTGGCATGTGGAATTGCGAAACCATCCATCATTCCTGTTGTTCCTTCAGACTCTCGTTGTTTCAAGGCTGCAAAAACAGCTTCGCTATTTGTTGCATAACCTAAATGGACTATCAATTCAGAAAGGTGTTGAAATACCGCGTCCTGAGATGTAAATACTTGTCCGACTTCGATTAAAGATTGATGAATCATGATGAACCCCTATGCCTTTTCTGTTTTCATTTTTTGGATATAGCCCATCAGTACTCCTGACACAACTGCACCAATAGCGATAGCCAATACCCACATAACAGCATGTGTCACAACTGGTAGAACTAAGAATCCTCCATGTGGGGCAGGTACCTGAACATTCCACAAGTAGGTCAAGATAGCCCCGATAGAAGAACCTAACATGAGGGTTGGAATGTTACGCAGTGGGTCTTTTGCCGCAAATGGAATGGCTCCCTCTGTAATATGAGTGGAACCCAAAATCAGATTCGCTAGGCCGGCATTTCTATCGTCATCACTATAGTATTTTCTAAAGACTGTAGTAGCTACAAACGTAGTCAACGGTGGGACGATACAAGCTGCAGATACACCAGCCATAAATGTTGTATTTCCTTGAGACAAGAGAGCAGTTCCTGTCACATAAGCTGCCTTATTAACAGGTCCACCCATATCAAAGGCACACATACAACCAACAATCGCTCCCAGTACAAATGGATTTGCATGTTCAAATGCGCCCAACCAAGCCATCATGCTTTCATTAATCCAGGCCATTGGGGAATTAACGAGAGCCATGACCAAACCTGTAAAGAACACACCAAAAACTGGATAGAGGAAAATAGCCTTTAAGCCATCTAATGATTTAGGAAGGCCTTCAAATACTTTCATAAGAGCAAGTACAATATAACCTGCTACAAAACCACCTACAATCCCACCGAGGAAGCCAGAACCACCATTTGATGCCATCAATCCTGCTACCAATCCTGCTACAAAACCTGGACGTTTGGCAATTGACTCAGCAATAAATGCTGCTAAAATTGGTGTCATCATGCCCATTGCCACTCCACCAATATCATTTTTCAAGAGGGCGGCAAACCAATTGTACTGTTCACTCTCCGGATCAAAGGAATAAATTCCGAATAGGAAAGAAATCGCAATCAGGACACCACCTGCTACAACAAAAGGAAGCATATGGGAGACACCATTCATCAAATGTTTGTAAATTTGACGACCGATACTTTCTGAACTCTCAGTATCGCTAGTTGTTTGAGAAGCTTCTATGTGACCACCTTTTATGTGACCCTTCCCAGCCAGAGCATCCTCAATCAATTGGTCTGCTTTTTTTATCCCATCTGCGACTGATACTTCTATCACACGTTTTCCAGCAAAACGTTCTGCATGAACATCTTTATCTGCGGCGATAATCACCGCATCAGCTGCTGCAATTTCCGCTGCAGTTAATCCATTCTCTACTCCAATTTGTCCATGTGTTTCTACTTTTATAGTCACACCTTTTTCTCTAGCAGCCCTTTCTAAAGCTTCCTGCGCCATGAATGTATGAGCAATTCCTGTTGGACAGCCCGTTGCTGCAATCAGTTTATATTGAGTCATAATAAACCTCCATTTATTATAATTTGTTTCTGTAATTGATCGACATCACTAAAATCTGTAATTCCACTACGGAAAGCTGTTGATGCGCCAGCTGCGACACTTTTTACTAAGGCGTTTTCTATTTTTTCACCATTCAGTAAACCAACAAGAAATGTCCCTAACAAGGTATCTCCTGCACAGGCTGTATTAACAACCGTTCCCTTAGGCGAGGGGCATCGATAAACTGATAAATCATTTCCAATAAAGACAGCTCCGTCTCCTCCTAAGGACAACAACACTTGTTGAGCCCCTCTGCGAATTAAGTCTTTGGCATAATCAATAGCCTCATCGATACTAACTGAATCACATCCAAACCATTTTGCAATCTCTTCCTCATTGGGTTTCAATAGGTAGGGATGATAGGGAAGACAGTCCAATATAGCAGAGTCACTCACATCATAGACAAGATGTAGTTTATTTTTATGAGCAATTTGTGCAATTTTTACTAGTATACTTGGCTCTACTCCGCGGGGAAGGCTCCCCGATACAATCAAATAATCACCTGAGTGTAAATGACTAATTTTTTCTAACAGCTGTTCTTGGGCAGCTTGTCCAACTATCGGTCCTTTATTAACCTGTTTGAACTCTTCACCTGTAGCATTTACCTTTGTAAAAACATTGATTCGTGTAAATCCATTTACTTCTACAAAATCTGTCGCAATCATCTCAGAAGCCAAGGTATCTGCAATGAATTTTCCTGTAAACCCTGCTGCGAATCCTAATGCTGTTGTGTCGATTCCTAATCGTTTCATAATCAAGGAAACATTGACGCCTTTTCCATTTGCTTGAATATCATCTGATATCGTTCGGTTTACTTTTCCATCTTCCAGAGAATCTGTTTCAATAAAAAGGTCAATTGCTAAATTCATCGTACAAGTATAAACATCTGGCATAGCTTCCCTCCTATTGAGTTTTCCATTTTTATTTTGTATACTTATCATAACACTTCTATTTTGGATACGTTTTCTATTTTTATAACAATTTAGAAAAACTTTTCAGAGGTAAATATGGCACAACAAAAATTAACAGAAACAGAAGAGTTTGTTTGGCAGTATATTACACATAATTTTAGCGAGATTTCTAAATTAACTATTTCAGAATTGAGCGAATTAGCCAGTGTCTCCAATGCAACAATCACCAGAACCCTACAGAAAAAGGGCTACTCTGGTTTTACTGAATTTAAACATGATGTACGCTTCAATAAGCAAAATAATTTAAGCGTCTTAGAAGATGATCAATTAACAAGAGATACAAAACGCTCTATATTAAAAAGTTATCAAGAAGTTACTAGAACGTTAAATATGTTAGATGTCTCTACTATTGGAGATGTGGTAGAATGTCTGACGCATGCAAAACGGGTCATTATTTTTGCGCGTGGTTTCTCCGAACTCTTAGCTAATGAAATGATGATCAAACTGCAACTTCTAGATAAGAGGTGTGAGCTATACACTGACCCAAATATTATTCGTCTCATTAGCCAAAGACTATCTATTGACGATGCTGTCCTATTTATCTCATTAAACGGTGAAACTGTTGAACTCATTGAGGCAGCCAAAAACTGCCTTGTGAAATCAGTGCCTACCATCCTTATCTCAGCCAATCAAAGTGGAACTCTCTCACAATACACAGAGCATAAATTGTTTGGTTTTAAATCGGAATTATCCTATTTTCCAGATTTTGAGGTACACTCAAGACTTCCCTTATCCGTCATTGCCCGGCTACTACTAGACATTTATGCTGCTAGTCTGTCTACCAAATGACAAATTCTAGATGATATAAAAAAGAAAAGGCTTTGTTGGCCTTTTCTTTTCATTTTAACTGATGATTGATTGGTAAACACTTGCAAAATCTGTTTTGAGAGTTTCCAAACTTGTTTCGACTTGACTGCGAGTTTGGTTATTTTTTACTACGACTTGTCCAGACTCAATTTCGCTTCCACCCAACGTAATCAGGACTTTTGCTCCAAATACGTCCGCTGACTTAAACTGGGCCTTGAGCTTGCGGTCAAGATAGTCCCGCTCTGCTCGGAAGCCTTGTTTGCGTAAGGCTTGCACTAACTCTAGCGCTCCGCCATTGGCCTCCTGACCCAAAACAGCGATGTAAACATCTAACTGAGTATCAAGAGGAAGCTCGATTCCTTGTTTTTCAAGGACGAGAATCAGACGTTCAATTCCCATACCAAAGCCAAATGCGGCAGTTTCTGGTCCACCGAAGTAGGAGACCAGACCGTCGTAGCGACCGCCTGCACAGATAGTCAGGTCGTTGCCTCCCACTTCTGTCATAAACTCAAAAATGGTGTGGTTGTAGTAGTCCAAACCACGCACCATGTTGGTATCAATCTGGTATGCAATACCTAAACTATCTAGCATTGACTTAACTGCTTCAAAGTGGGCGGTGCTTTCTTCATCCAAGTAATCCAAGATAGACGGTGCGTTTTCTACTGCAAGCTTGTCTTCTTTTTCTTTTGAGTCCAAAACGCGCAAGGGGTTTTCTTCCAAGCGGCGCTGGCTATCCTTAGACAGCTGATCCTTGAGCGGTGTCAGGTAGTCAATCAAGGCCTGACGATAGGCTGCACGACTCTCTGGATTACCCAAACTATTTAGATGAAGGCGGATGTCCTTGATACCCAATTCTTCAAAAAAGTGATAGGCCATGGCAATGGTTTCCACATCTGTCGCTGGGTTACTGGAGCCAAAGCACTCCACACCAATCTGGTGGAACTGGCGCAGACGACCTGCCTGCGGACGCTCATAGCGGAACATAGGGCCCATATAGTAAAACTTAGCTGGTTTTTGTACTTCTGGGGCAAAGAGCTTGTTTTCTACGTAAGAACGAACAACAGGCGCCGTCCCTTCTGGACGTAGAGTAATATGGCGCTCACCTTTGTCGTAGAAATCGTACATTTCCTTGGTCACGATGTCCGTGGTATCACCAACCGAACGGCTAATCACCTCGTAATGCTCGAAAATCGGTGTGCGAATCTCGGCGTAATTGTACTGGTTAAAAATACTACGGGCGAAGTTTTCCACGTATTGCCACTTGGCCGTGTCCTGCGGTAGTAAATCCTGTGTTCCTTTTGGTTTTTGAAGTTTCATAATGAAGTGTATAAAGTCAACTTCTATTACTGGAAGTTGCTCTCATTCCTTTCCAAATTAAGTCATAGCAGGTCCAACTCTCCCCGTCGAGCCTTGCAATCTTCCTTATTTTACCATAAAAGCTCTACCATTTTCACAAAAAAAGAAAAAAAATCTGTCAAGTAACTTTACTTTACAAAAAACTTTTGTTATACTGTTAAAGTTGACGAAAGTCATACGATAAATTTTTGATTTAAAAGGGGCTTGGCCCTGACATTTAATGGAGGAAGAAAGAAATGGCAGTACCTGCACGTCGCACTTCAAAAGCGAAGAAAAACAAACGTCGTACTCACTATAAAGTAGCAGCTCCAACTGTGAAATTTGATGAAACTACTGGAGATTACTCACGTTCTCACCGTGTATCTTTGAAAGGATACTACAAAGGACGTAAAATCGCTAAGGCTGCTTCAGCTGAATAATAGAAGGGAGATACCATGCGCGTAAATATTACACTTGAACACAAAGAATCTGGTGAGCGTTTGTACCTTACTTCAAAAAACAAACGTAACACTCCAGACCGTCTTCAATTGAAAAAATACTCACCAAAATTGCGTAAACACGTTATTTTTACTGAGGTTAAGTAAGGGGTTCACTACACGTCATTAGACGTCAAAACATTGATTTTAAGCGATTTTTGAATTTTTGAAGTTCATTACATTGCAATATAAATCAATAAGAACTCTACCTTTTACTCTACCTTTTTTAGATGAATATATCATTTGGATATTGAAGTTAAGCCCTGTTATCATTTGGATGGCAGGGCTTTTTTATATTTGGTACACTAACTTCTTATCTATATTTTGGTGGAGCTGAAGTTGACATCTACAAAGTTTAATGTTATAATTCATTCAAAAATATATTTGAATGAGGTGTTTTATGATTCAAAATGTTGTTACTTCAATAATCCTTTATTCTGGGACAGCCGTAGACTTACTTATTATCCTAATGTTATTTTTTGCCAAAAGAAAAAGCAGAAAAGACATCATTAACATCTATTTAGGACAATTTCTAGGCTCTGTTAGTCTAATATTGCTAAGTTTGCTTTTTGCATTTGTCTTAGATTATATTCCTAGTAAAGAGATTTTAGGTTTGCTCGGTTTGATTCCAATTTTCCTAGGCCTCAAAGTTTTGCTTTTAGGAGATTCTGATGGAGAAGCTATTGCCAAAGAAGGTTTGAGCAAAGATAATAAAAATCTGATTTTTCTAGTCGCTATGATTACTTTTGCAAGTTGTGGCGCTGACAATATTGGTGTCTTTGTCCCATATTTTACCACCTTAAATTTAGCGAATTTGATAGTGACTTTACTTACTTTTCTAGTCATGATTTATCTCTTGGTTTTTTCTGCCCAAAAATTGGCACAAGTCCCTTCTGTTGGAGAAACTTTGGAAAAATATAGCAGATGGTTTATTGCCGTCGTTTATTTAGGATTGGGGATATATATCCTGATTGAAAACAACAGTTTTGACATGCTATGGGCTGTATTAGGCTAGGAGAAAAAATTATGAAAAAAGATAGTATCTGTCAAGTGGATGTTATAAATCAACAAAAAGTTACAACCGCAACGAACTACCTTGAAAAGGAAAAAGTCCAAAAATCACTTCGTATTTTATCAAAATTTACCGATAATAAACAGATAAATATCATCTTTTATCTTCTTGCCATCGAAGAACTCTGTGTCTGCGATATAGCCTGTTTATTAAATCTCAGTATGGCATCTGCCTCCCACCATCTTCGTAAACTAGCCAATCAAAACATCTTGGACACTAGAAGAGAGGGGAAAATTATATATTATTTTATAAAAGATGGGGAAATCAGAGATTTTTTTAATCAACTAGGATAACAACTATTTTTACTACTTTCTACTTTTCCATGATTATAGGGGGATTATATAAGTAATAAACCCCACTGGCTAATTAAAGTCAGTGGGGTTTTTGAGTGTTTTCCGTAGAATATTTAAATTACTTTACTATGGTATTTACTCAATAATAATATCAAAATGTTTTTTATCAACTTCTTTTGGAGCAACGTAACTAATATTTCGTTTGGCATTGAATATGTCAGATTCTTCCAGTGATGTAGAAAGTCCGTTCCATGGCTCTAAAGCGATAAAGGGACTCTGATTTGTAGTTGACCAAATCACTAAATATGGAAAATCATCAAATGCAATCGAAAGAGTCTTCTGATGATTTTTAGATTTCAAAGTTACCTTTCGTGATGCTAATTGATCCAATGTTATGGCATCGTGCTCAAACAGTTGATAGGACAAGTCCAAGGTCTTTTGATTTTCCAAGAATGGACGGCGATCTCGTAGATCAAGTAAGCCAGTTTCTGGAAAACTTCTAGGTACTGTACAAGATTCTACTTTTTCAAATTCTAAATAATAGTCTTCATAACTCTCACCATCCAACAAGGGACAATTAAAACCTGGGTGACCCCCAATAAAGTAAGGTAGCTTTCTATGTCCCTCAAGGTTTTTCACCCGATATTCAGTTCGAATTGTATTGCCAAGTAGTGAGTAGTTAATGGAAAGTTCAAATTCAAATGGGTAATTTTTTAAGGTTTCTTCGTTTGATGAAATAGAAAATTCCAAAGAGTTCTCTGTACTATTTACATTTTTGAACATCATTTTTCGCACAAGTCCATGCCTTGGAATTGTGCCTGTAAATGTCGGTCTTTCTGCAGGTTCATAGATAGCCCAATCATTTCGTAAACTTCCACAAATCGGAAATAGAACTGGTGCTTGACCACTCCAATAGATCGGATCTCCTTGCCAAAGATACTCGACACCATCATTGTCTTTTATTGAAGTAATTTGCCCACCTAATTCAGAAAATTGTACTGTTAAGTTCTCATTTTTTAATTCGAACATAAAAACTGCCTCCCTTATATGAAAACAAGGATGCTAACTTGAGCTAGGCATCCTTGTATTATTTTTATTCAATAACCTGTGTTTCTGCTACTTTTTTATACCAATAAGCACTTTTCTTTGGATAGCGTTCTTGGGTCTCAAAGTCAACATAGAACAATCCATATCGTTTCTCGTATCCATTTGACCAAGAAAATACATCCATCAAGGACCAGATGAAATACCCTTTAACATTGGCACCATCTGAGATAGCGTCTGAAATCACTTCTAAATGCTTTTTCACATAATCAATTCGACCATCGTCATAGACTGTACCATCTACAAATTCATCTTTATAGCCTAGACCATTTTCAGTGATGTAGATTTTCTTATAGTTTGGATAGTCATTTTTCACACGCATAATTTGGTCATAAAGACCTTGCGGATAGATAATCCAATCCCAGTCCGTTTTTGGAATATCAACTGGGGACTCTCTACGACCAACTCCTTTGATTTGATACTTAGAACTTCCCTTTTCACCTTTGCCATTATGGATGATTTCCGTTTCTCCATCATGAGCTCTCATCCAATCACTCATATAGTAATTGATGCCCAAGAAGTCGTTCAAATCTTTTGCAGCATCTAAGGCAGCAAAGTCTTCATCACGAAGGTCTAATTCCCCACCATTTACTTTCAGAATATGGCGAACACCTTCAAGGGTCTTTTCTGAATAGTAACCCAAGTATGTTGCATCTAGGATAAATTTATTGTGAATAATATCTTCAAGTTCCGCTGCACGGACATCTTCTGGATTGGTTGGATCATAAGGGTATTTCGTTGGCAATGCATGTACGACTCCAATTTCTCCGCTATAACCAGCATCCTTGTAGAGCTTAACTGCCTTGGCATGTGAAACCATCATATTGTGGTGAGATTGGAATACCTTAGCTAAGTCATACTGAATCCCTGGTGGGAACTTCCCAACTAGGTATTGCCCATCACCAATTGGACCGATTTCATTAAAGGTTGTCCAGTAATTAACTTCAGGGAATTCTTTGAAGCAAAATGCTGCGTAATTGACGAAGTGTTCAATGTTATCTCGATTCAGAAAGTCACCATTAGAATGTAGCGTTTCTGGTGTATCAAAATGGTGAAGCGTTACAAATGGTTCTACGTGACGTTTATGGCATTCCGCAAATAATTTATGGTAATACTCTACTCCCTTTGGATTCACTTCTCCAAAGCCTGTTGGGAAAATACGAGACCACGCAATTGAAATACGAATACCGTTTACCCCAAATTGTTCACTTAGTTCTAAATCAACTGGATAACGATTATAAAAATCAGAAGCTGGTTCCGCAGTGTACCAGTAATTATCTTCTAGATACTTGTCCCACGCAACACGACCTTTTCCATCCGTCTGTGTAGCACCCTCTGCTTGATATGCAGCAGTTGCTCCACCAAATATAAAATCTTTCGGTAATGTTTTAACCATATGCCTACCTTCTTCTATCAAAAATAAATAAAGGGGTAGGAGTTGGAGATGATAACTCCCTCCCCTTTTGATTAAGAACCTGTATTCACAAGTGAAGTGCTTATATATAAGAGATAGTTTTTCGCTAATCAAGGCGGTTTTTTGAGGGAATACTGACTGTATTTTGAAAAAAACTAACGATGAGTAGCTGAAAAACTAGCCTTAGATGGAAGTGCTGAACCGTGAATATAGGTTCTAAAACTGTTGTTTGACAAAGTCAAGAGCACCTTGACCATCACGAGTGAGTTTAATGTATTGAGCCCCTTCAGTTTTGGCGAGTTTAATACCCAATGCATCGGTTTCTTGTTTTATATCATCATAGTTCGATGCTACTTGTGGTGCAAGGATGACTAATTGATACTCTGGCAAAATCTCACGGTGCGCCCCATAACTTCCTGCTGTAGCTGTAACTGGAACACCATATTCTTTTGCAGCTTTCGTTAGAGCGTTGGCAAGCAATCCGCTTGTACCACCCCCTGCACAAAGTACCAGAACGTTGGTTTGTTCTGAAATTTCGGTATCGACTGCAGCCTTTTCAAGAATAGCATCCGCTTTGGCAGTATTAAAGTTAGCTGCCACTTTTTCTTTCAAGCTATTTTCTACTTTACCTGATTGTTCCTCAGCAAGAATTTGCTCATCGTAAACTTTCAAGAATGGATAATAGATAAGAACATCGACAACGACCAACAAGGCAGCTAGTGCAAAGGCAAGTGGAGCAAAGTTTGTTCCCATGACAATCCCCAATGGTCCTGGAGTTGTCCATGCTAAGTTGACGCTGAAACTATTCATTTTTAACGTATCAACAAAGAATTTGAAAATCCATACGTTAGCAATTGGAGCTAAGATGAATGGAACAAAGAATACTGGGTTGAGTACAAGTGGTGCACCGAACAAGATCGGTTCATTTACACCAAAGAAAGTTGGAACAACTGAAGCACGTCCAATTGCTTTATTTCGTTTAGACTTAGTCAACCACATAAACATGAATGGCACAACCAAGGTAGCACCTGTACCACCCATTGTTACGATAAACATTTGAGTACCTGAAGTCAGGATTTTGTCCGCATGTTGACCCGCCTGTAGAAGCTGGAAGTTGGTTTCAATATTGGCATAAGTAATGGCTGCAATTGCTGGTTCCACAATAGATGGACCATGAATCCCTACAAACCAGAACAAAGCATAGGCACCAAAGATAATGGTAATACCAACATAACCATCTGCGGCTGTAAATAGAGGCTCAAATAATTTCAGGATCGCCTCAGCCACGTTTGTTCCAAGGAATTGACGTGTCACAAGATCAATTCCATACAAGACAAAGATAGACAATGCATATGGAATTACATCTTTAAATGCCTGGGATACGTTCGGTGGAACTTCGTCTGGCATACGAATGGTGACATTGTTTTTCACACAGACCTTATAGATATTAACCGTAATGAAGGCTGCCAGAAAAGCTGTCAAAAGTCCCTTAGTTCCCATGTAACCATTGGCAAATCCACCTTCAATACCATCAGAAGCCAGTAATAAGAAACCTGAAATTGAGGCAATCATTGTTGAAATGAAGTTGATTTGATTGGTTTTTGGCAATTGACGGTTAAACGCATCTGTCAAAGATTTTGCGGTCGTTCCTGCAACTAGGACAGCTACAATCCCCATTGTATAACCGTAAGGTTTCATGATAGCTGCAACTGCTTCATCTGACCAAGTAAAACCAAAGATATTAGGTACAAATGCTACCATTAGAAAGATACTTGAGAACAAGATAACCGGCATGGCAGCGATAAAACCATCACGGATAGCCCTTAAATAAGGGTTTCTCGAAATCTTTTCAAAGAAAGGCTTCCCTTTCTCAATAAATTCAATCAATTTATTCATTACTTATCACCTCGTTTGTAAAGTTCAATCATATGACTCATCATATCTTTCAATAATAATGTGGTCATGAGATGGTCTTGACCATGCATGAGCGTCACACTAAAGGCTAAATCCTCACCAGCCGCTTCTTTCTGCAACAAACTTGTCTGAGCATGGTGGGCTTCAACAATACAAGCATTGGCAGCTTCAACTAGTTCTTCTGCTTTTGCGTAATCGCCTTTTTGAGCAGCAGCCAGTGCCTCCATCAAACGAGAACGAGCATCACCAGCGAATGCAACAATCTCAAAACCTAATAACGTAATTTCTTCTCTGTTCATAATATGAACCTCCTTTTAAAATTGAATTGATTTACAACAACCGTTGAATATGTAACACAATATAGAACCTTTCACTATCATTTACTGGCTCATCAACCAATGATGTAATCATCTCAAAAATCTGACTTCCAACCTGATGGGCTCTTGGATTCTGGAGCTTGATGTACTGTTCCAAACTAGCAATCGATTCATTTGACTGATGGGATCTATCTAAGTAATTCAGAAAATAGGAAAAATGAATCATAAAGCGATCATAAAAATTGCTATTTTCTTTTGTGCGTTTAATCCCATTCTCTATCAAAATTTGTTCAACCTCAGCAATAATTTTCTTACTGATGTCATGTTCTTCACTAGTGGGATGAATTGTTTCACCTTTTGCATTGATTAAGTGAAGTGCAATTCTACCAATCTCATCATTCGGAAAATCTTTTAGAAACTTTTCACGGAACATAGCTAAGGCTTCACGCGCCATTTTATATTCCAATGGATATTCGGCTGAAATATTGGGTAGCCTACTTTCTTGATAACTGTTCTTTAAAACCGCCTGATAGGCACAATAGATATGATCTGTCAGTGTCACATAGAGATATTCTTGTACAGGGTAATGATAAGTTTCTACCAGATGATTAATAACCGTGTAGGTTGCCGAAATAAAATCTAAGGGAATATCTTTTAATAAGGTTAGAAAATTTTCTTTGGCTTCATCATTTTTTAGCGAAAAGATATTTTCTATCCTGTCCTTAACAATTAAATCCCCTTTCTTCTTTTGAAAGGTTATACCTAATCCCATCACGACTGCCTGTTCCCCATGTTCATTTTTCACCAGGGCAGCGTTATTATTTAGTGACTGTATAATCCTAAACATATATCCCTCCTATATTTTTAAGCAAAAAAAGACTACAAACAAACCGAGAATATCCTACTCTCAAATCCATTTGTAGTCTTGCCTAATCGAATTAGTTACAATCCACTCTATTCTTACTGATGAGATTATTATAGCATATTCTCAAAAAATGTAAACCCTTTCTTTTAAGAAAATGGTTGTTTTTTCAATTATTTTTCTAGCCAAGAAGTTGCTGTTTGAGACAAGACTGCATCAAGTCCCTCGATATTTTCACGACCGACACTGCGTAACCATTCACGCGCAGCTTCTTCGCCTTGTTCAATATAGACTGGCACAACACCTGCCCATGTTGCACGACCGCAGAGAACACCGTTAAATTTAGCACCTGCTTCATGTGCAAACACTAGTGTATCTTGGAAAAGCTTAGCAGAAACACCTGCACTTAGATAAATGTATGGCAAATGAGTTGATGCTTCTTGTTGACGGAAATATTCGGCTGCTTCTTCTTTTGTATAGACGACTTCCCCTGTTCCAAAGCCTTCTACAAAATTCATGTTCACAGGTACTTCTACCTTGAGAACATCCACTCCAAATCGTTCATCCGAAAATACTTTCATAGCCTCATTTACTTTTCGAGGTTTGACTTTTGCAAATTCCACACTGGCATTGTCCTCAAGCGTTTCATCATAGCTCAAAATTTCCAAGAAGAATGGTAAACCTTCAGCCTGACATTCTGAACCCAAGCGTTCAATATAGGCCTGTTTTTGAAGATTGACGTATGAATCTCCATCCACATCATAATAGAGTAGGAATTTAATGGCATCTGCACCTTCTTCTTTTAGTCGTTTCACAGACCACTCTACTAGGCAATCTGGTAAGCGACTAGTAGAGCTGGTATCATAGCCAGTTTTTTCATAAGCCAAAAGCAAACCGCACTGTTCGTCACGGGCGCGTGATGCTGGCAAACCAAATTCAGGATCTAACAGAATTGAGGAAGAAAACTGTGTTAATTCCTCTGAAACTAGTTTCTTTAGTTCTTCCATCTGCTCCACAGTAGGTTCTTCTACCTGATGTTTTGCCATCATTTTTTTCAGGGCTCCACGTTGGTCGAAAGCTAAAGCTGAAATAATACCTGCTTCATTGCTTACTTTTTCCATGTATTTTCTTTTGTCTGCTATTACTACCATATTATACCTCTTCGACTTCGATTTGAGAATACAACGATTCTGCATTTTCTAAATTGACGTAACCCGTCTGTTCTTCCTGGGCATTTAACATGCCTAAAACATTAGCATTTTTTAATAACTCTGCTTCAGGTAAAGCATGTACCAAACCTGCTGCAATACCTGCAACAGTTGAATCTCCTGATCCTACTGGATTGACGACTTTGATTTTTGGAATTCTGACACGATAGAATTTGTCATTGTGCTTGGCAAAAGCCCCCTGTGCCCCTAATGAGACGACTATCCAATCAATTCCTTGGAAAAGTTGACCAGACAAAACTGATTTCAACTCTTGAATATCATCAGTAACTTCTTTACCAATCAGTTGTGATAACTCTTCTGTATTCGGCTTAATAACTGTCGGCTTCTGCTGGCTTTCTAAAACGTTTTTCAGCGCCTCACCAGAACAATCCAAAACAACAGCTACACCGAATTTTTTACAAAGTTCTACAATCTCAACATAATAATTGCTAGCAAGTCCCTTAGGCAAACTTCCTGAAATAACAACTACATCTACATTGTTCAGGACGATTTCAAGGTGTTCGATAAAATTCAAGGCTTCATGTTCTTGAATAGTTGGTCCTTGTTCTAAAATCTCCGTCTGTTTGCCATCATGTAGGACCGCAATGCAATTACGTGTTTCATTCCCAATTTCCACAAAGGAATTTTTAATATCATTTCGAGTGAGTTGTTTCTTTACATAACTTCCAATCTCACCACCAATAAAGCCTGTTGCTACAACATCTTCACCAATTTGTTTCAAAACTCGTGTGACATTAAGCCCCTTGCCTCCAGCTGTTTTTTGAACGTTTTCTACTCGATTGACCGTATCCAAATAAAAGGTATCCAGTTGATAGGCAATATCAACCGACGGATTTAAAGTGATCGTCAAAATCATGTGAGCCTCCTAGTCGTGGTATTCTCCACGATCCCACTTTTCAAGAAATTCCGTAAAGAACTCTGGATTAGCCTGCTCTTGATTGAGCGTTTCAACTGCAGCAATCTTTTCAATCAAACGTTTGTTTTCTTCAGTTGGTTTGTATTCTGCTTTAATGAAGGCTTCAATGATGTCGCACATGAGCAACTCCCCTGTAATCTTTCCTCCAAAACCAATGACGTTGGCATTTAACTCTTCCTTCGCGTAAAGTGCGGAGGTCATATCACGAACCAGGGCTGATCGAACGCCAGGTACCTTGTTTACAGCATTGTTGATTCCAACACCTGTTCCACAAATACAAATACCCAAATCTGCTTGCCCGCTTGCAACAGCTTCACCAACTTTTTTACCAAAAATTGGGTAATGAGTACGAACATTGTCATAAGTCCCAAAGTCCAATACTTCATATCCTTGATTTTTCAAATAATCTACCACAGCGATTTTTTCATAGGTTACAATGTGGTCACAACCGATTGCAATTTTCATCTCTTATTCTCCTTTGTTTACAACAATTAGCACATTTTATTTAGCATATCGACACGAATTTGATGACGGCCACCATCATACTCACCTTCAACAAATCCTTTAACGATATTTTTAGCAATTCCTTCTCCTACAATCTCACTACCGATTGTAATAATACGCGAATTGTTGTGTCCTCTTGTCATATAGGCAGAACGTTCGTCTGAAACTTCTGCAGCGATCATGCCTTTGACTTTAGTTGCGGTCATAAATGGACCAACACCATAAGCATCAATCACAATGCCAAGATTTCCTTCCTCTTGATTAACTTCTGCAACTACTGCCAAAGTTGTATCAACAAAATCACTTCCATCACTGACATCTTTAAAGTCATATGATTTTTCTAGCAAATAATCTTTAATAACGTCTTTTAGTTTTGAACCCGCTGGATCAGCACCGATAATGATTGTCATAACCTATCTCCTAACAAAAATAGAAAGTTGTAGCCATATTTGGCAGAAAATCTTTGTTTTGCAAAACTTAGAAAAAGCGTTTTCGCTTTTTATGTTTAAATTATACAACCAAACAAACATAAAGTCAACATATTTTGTTTTATTTTTGTTTGTTTTTTTCGTATACAAACAAAAAACCAACATTTCACTGTTGGTTTTGATAACTTTATGATTTTGTAGTGATAATTTCGATGTGCTTACTTAATAATTGGTAATTTTCATCCTTTGCATTCATATCGGTCACTAGAGCAGTTACATCATTCAAATCACAAAAGGAAGTAAAATCATCTTTGCCAATTTTCGAAGCATCTAGCAGTAGATATCTTTCTAAAGAATGTTTAATGGCAATGTTTTGCGTATAGGCTTCAGCTAGGGTAGAGGTCATGACATCAGTTCCCTTAAGTCCGTTACCTGAAAAGAAAATCTTGCTGAATCGCATTTTTTCTAAACTTGTATTGGTAATTTCTCCTACAAAAGATTCTGTCACTTGGCGATATTCTCCCCCCAAGAGAAAGACTTGAAACTCCTCGGTCTTCTTTTGAGATAGGATGGTAAAAACAGGCATACAGTTTGTGATGACCGTTAGGCGAGGATTTTTAATGGCTTCAGCCAGAAAGGCCACTGTTGTTCCTGGGCCTAAGAACACCGTGTCTCCATCTTCTATCAGTTGTGCAGCCCTTTCTGCTATCTCTTGTTTGGCTTCCTTATTCTGAATGTGTTTCTCAGAATGGGAATATTCCCGATATTGAAAAGCCTTATTACTTCTAGCACCGCCGTGTATTTTAGTTAAAACCCCCTGCTCTTCCAATTCTATAAAATCACGTCGAACGGTCATATCAGTAACATTTAGCAATTCCACAATCTCAGAAATTCGTACCGTACCTTTTTTGTTTACCAATCGTGTAATTTCTTCCAGTCGTTCTCGTTTATTCATGTTTAATCCTTTGTTGTTTTTTTACATTATATCAAAAATCAACAAGAATATGTTGGAATTTTGAACATTTGTTCGATATTATTAGTACATCCTCACCATCATATTAGACACGGCACTGCATAATATCTTCCTTTCAGGCCTTTGCGAGCTCAGATATTGTGTCCACAATATCCCAAAAATCATATCGCCAGCTGATCAAAACCTTCCAATTTTGATCAGCTAACGATAAGATAACTTGGTGGCTCCACCCCAAACCCCCAGTGAAAAATCAAGGATTGATTTTCTTAGGAATGGTATTAGGATAATAGAGAGGATTTGGAAAAGGTATCACAAAAAAATCCTGAACTTCATTTTGAAATTCAAGACTTGTACTTTCATCTACGAATTATTTGCCCTCTCAAACAAAGTTATTGTGTCCTTAACTTCTGTTACTAGAGCAAGGAGTAACTTGCTTTTTTTCATTTAGTCAATCCCTATAGCGATAAATTTCACTTTTACGTCAAATCGATACTAAGAACCTGTATTCATTTCTAACTTTTTAGAATATCCTTCTGCCACACGAAAGCATCGCATCTCTTTACACTCCTCACTTGTTATGATGGGAGCTTACACCAACCCCCCCTCCACTATGGAAGGGTGTTAACTTTCTTTCAAAATTTGTGTAAAACGATGGGTAAATTGGGCTGTCATTCCCCAGATATTTTCTGGGAGGCATTCATAAAAGGGAATCGCACGTAATTGATGATGAAATGGGTAGTTGCTTCCTCCTCGTAGGCGTTCAAATGGAAAGGGTTGATTCGGAATAACCTTTGAGTCCAACTGGTAGTATACAGGACTTGTTTCCATCAACGTTGTCAGAGGAATCGTAAAGAGTCTTTCCACCTCTTCATTTGGCTGAATGGTCTCCCAATCCAAGTGAAGACAGCCGACAAAACAGCGAATTGTGGACTGGCCTAGGACTAGATAGTCAATTTCACCAAATAACTCAATGGCACTCGGTTGAATATTTAATTCCTCAACTGTCTCGCGAATCGCCGCTTCTGATGCAGTTTCATTATTTTCAATCCTTCCACCAGGAAAAGAGACTTCCCCTGGCTGTGAGATCCTTTCACTACGAATCTCATATAGGATGTGCCATTCATTCTGCGACCAGACAAGAGGTAAAAAGACCGCATAAGACTGTCTTTCACCTAACGGATGCGGCTGATAGTCTTTCAATGCTTCCTGAATGTGCAGTGTCATGTTTATTCCTCACTAATTAGTATTTTTTGTTTCATCATAACGAACTTTATCAAAAATTGCAAAAACCTTGCTTAAAATGATTAAAAACATAGCATATGAAACCAGCAGTCCTTGAATTTTTTTGTTTATTGTTGTATGATGTAGTTACAACAATATAACAAAAAGGAGATCGGCTATGCAACTGAAACTATCTTCTGTTTCCAAGAAATTCGACCATAAAATCATTTTGGAAGATACTTCCTTTACCTTCGAACAAGGCAAGATTTACGGCTTGCTGGGGCGAAACGGGGCTGGTAAGACGACCTTGTTCAACTGTATTGCTCGCAATATGACCCTGGACAGTGGCAGTATTCAGTTTGTTGAAGGTGAGGAGCTGACCGACTACGACAATACGGATATCGGTTTTACCCAGACCTATCCACAACTGCCTGCCTTTATGACAGCCTTTGAATTTGTACGTTTTTATATGGATATCCACAAGGACAAGCTCAAAGACGCACGTCGTCCTGAGGATTGGTTGCTCTTGGTGGGAATCGACTTTGCAGACCAGCACCGTCTACTCAAGGATTTTTCCCACGGTATGCAGAACAAGGTCCAGTTGCTCCTGTCCTTGATTGTCCAGCCTCCTGTTCTTCTCTTGGATGAGCCACTGACTTCCTTTGACCCTGTGGCTGCCCACGAGTTCAAGCAACTAATTCGGGAGGCTAAAAAGTATTCTGTGATTATCTTTTCCACTCATATCTTACAGCTGGCTCAGGATCTCTGTGACGAAATTGTTTTACTACATCACCAAGAACTACAGGCTGTTCCGAGTGACAAGCTCCACGATCCTGATTTTGAACAGGAAGTAGTTGCCTTGCTGACAGCAGATTAGGAGGAGCTTATGAAAACAATCCTACGTTATTTTTGGTATCAGGAAAAGTACAACCTCTATCGGACCATCAATGGATTTTTCTACTATCTGCGAAAACTGCCACTTGTAGGCAAGAAGATTCCAGAGAGTATTTTCAAGTCTTACAGTTTTAAGTCCGCTCTCTTTTTGATCCTGCACATTCTGTCTATTCCCAGTCGTTTTCTTGTCAAGGGTTTGTGGCTGGCCTTGAATTTCTACTTTGCTTCCTTTTGGATGAATATCTTAGCCAGTGAGAAATTGACTTTTTGGAATATTCTTCCAGGGACCTGGCTTCTAGGCTTTTCCATTTGGATGGTCTTTGTTGGCTATGCCTATCGGTTTGGCAAGGGATTTGAGCCTTTTATCGCCAAGTCCGAACGGGAATTCATGCAAAATTTTGGACTTTCTCAATCTAGTTTTCTCCAGAGTCAACTCTTTGTAGAACCCATTATCACCAGTCTGTTCTACCTGCCTGCCCTGCTGATTTTTTCTAGCCTGTCAGGAAATTGGCTCTATCTGCCTCTAGGATTACTGACTATTCCAGCAGGAAGTTTTACTGGACAGGCTCTCAATCGAGCACTATTCAACAGAGGTGTTTTGGCACGTAGAAACTCTTGGCAATCTTGGGTCATCGTAGGAATTGGTATCGTAGCGATTGGCTGCCTTATCCTTTTCCACAACCATCTGTCGCTCATCTTTTTACTGCCTGTGCTTGCCTGTCAGGGCTTTCTGATTTGGTTTGGCTATCGTTATTTGAAACAACAGACCAACCACCTAGACTATCTTTCCTACTGCATGGATCAGTCCTTGCAGATGGATAAGAAAATTTTTGAGATGACCAAAGGGAACGAATACACCCGCCAAGGTTTGCAGATGCAGGCTAAGCTCAGCATAGAAAAAGGGAAAGACCTGTCCCATCTATCAGGCATGACCTACCTAAACGCTCTGCTATTTGACCGCTACCAAAAAGTCCTCTATAAGAAGGTGCGGAACTGGGTGCTGGCAGTCGTCTTTATTCTGGGCCTTTTGGAAGCTATTCGCTACTTTTTCGAGCCCTTTACCTTGACTGAGGCTAATTTGCTAGACTTGCTACCACTCTCTTTTATGATTATGTATGTAGCGTCGTCAGGTAAGGTGGTAGCTCAGATGGTCTTCGTCAACTGTGACATTTCCATGCTCCACTATCCCTTCTATCGCGAATCTAAGACCATTATCGCTGGTTTCAACTATCGCTTTTTGCAAACCTGCAAACTCAATTTCATCTTTGCTAGCAGTCTCTTTTTAGCTATCATGGTTCTGTGGCGATTTGCTTTTAGCATCGAAACCATCCTTCTGACCGCTCTTCTCTTGGTCAGTCTAACAGCCCTCTTCTCCTTCCATGACCTTTTTATCTACTATATTCTCCAGCCTTTTACCAAGGATATGGAGGTGGTCAATCCCGTCTATAAATTTCTCAGTGGCGCTCTCTACTGGGTTGCCTATCTCAATTTCAAACTTGACATCAGCAGCCAGACCTACATCCTACTAGTTTCTCTAGCTATGATTGCCTATGTTAGCATCGGTTACTGGGTTTTACTGAAAAAAGCACCTCAGACTTTTAGATTGAAAGCATAAAAAGCAGCCTCTCGCAAGAGAAGGCTGTTTTATACTCAATAAAAATCAAGAGTAGCCTAGGAAACGAAGATGATGATAGAACTGAGGTTCATCGAATCAAGTTGACAACGGATAATTTTGATTTTCGAAGAGTATTGCTTTACCAAATTCCCAAGATTGCTTGCCAAACCAATGTCAACACAGTCACTCCTAGCCAGCAAACTAGTCCGACAAAAAGAGCTGCTCTGCCATTTTTCACCAAGACAAGCACATTAGTCCGCAAGCCAATGCCTGTCATGGCCATGCAAATGAGGAACTTGGACAGGCTTTTAAGTGGAGTAAAAACCGCTGTTCCCACTCCAAAATGACCTGCGATTGTTGTCACCAGACTAGCTAGGATAAAGTACATGATAAAGGTTGGGAAACCTGCCAAGAGGGACTTCTTGTCTGTCTTGAGCCCCTTTCCTCGGGTTTGCCAAATTGCTAAAACCGTCGTAATAGGAATTATGGCTAAAGTTCGTGTCAACTTAACTGTCACCGCCATATCCAAAGTCTGACTACCTAGGTTATACAAACTATCCCAAGTCGAAGCTGTCGCAGTCACCGAAGAAGTATCATTGACCGCCGTACCGGCAAATAGCCCAAAGGCTTGACCTGAATCTGTAGAAAATCCTAGCCAAGTTGCCAGACTAGGAAATAGCAAGGCAGCCAAGACATTGAAGAGAAAGATGACGGAGATAGCTTGCGCCACATCCTCATCATCCGCCTGAATAATCGGCGCTGTCGCTGCAATAGCAGAGCCACCACAGATAGACGTTCCAACGCCAATCAAGGTCGCCAGATGAGAAGAAACTGGCAAGAACTTCCACATCAGAAATGCCAAGATTAAGGCGAAACTGATAGTTGACAGAATAATTGGAAGAGATTGGCGACCGACTGTAAGAACCGCAGATAGATTTAAACCAAATCCCAAGCAAATCACTGCGTACTGCAAAATCTTTTTGGAAGTAAATGTCAAGCCTGGCTGAAAGGCATTTTTCCTTGAAATGTAAGAATGCAGGCTCATCCCGATTAGAAGGGCAAAAACAGGCCCACCCACTAGTGAAACCCAACTTCCTAAGCACTGGCTGATTATAGCCAAGACCAGACACAATCCGATACCTCTGGCATTTTCCTTAACCATAAGCCCCTCCTAGAAAATCAAGCGGAGAGCCGCTGTCGTCAAGACGCCAACTACTACTGCGAGGAGGATATTTTTGGTCCTCAGGACCACCAAAAAGGTCGGAAGGAGGGCCAGACTTTCGACGGGGAGAAGGCTGGGGAGGGAGCCCACCTTTTCGTCCATGATGCTGGACAGGGTCAGGGCAAAGATAATGGTGATGGGGAGAAAGCTGAGAAATTTCACTAACTTTGGAGGCAGGGATTTGTTCTGCGTCAGGACAAAAGGCAAGACGCGTGGCAGCCAGGTCACTAGGGCTGACGCCAGAATAATCAGTAAAATACTAGTTTTTATCATCAATTATCACCCCCACAAAACAGCCTAAAAGCGTCGCCAGAAGCACCGCAACATAGGACGACACCAGCACAGACAGACCGACATAGGCCAGACCAACCGCCAGCAGAATCAAGCCGATTTTTTTCAAAGGAACAGTTCGAGCCATAGCCTCCAGCTGACCAGAGAAAATGCCGACAAACATAGCCACCAGGGCAAAATCCAAACCAAACTGCTCTGGATTTGGAATCAGCCCACCAATCACATTACCCAAAATGGTAAAGGTTACCCAAGAAGCGTAGCTCGCAAAGTTGTTGCCGTACATCCAGCTTGGTGCAATCTGCTTGTCTTCAATGTGCTTACGGAGCAGCACCGCATAGGACTCGTCCGTCACAAAAGAGCCAATCAAGATGTTGGAGCCCAGCCTATTTCCCTGAAAAATGGTCGTCGTGTGCAGGCACATGAGAAAATTCCGCAGGTTGACAAAGAAAACCGTCACCGCAATCGACAACAAGGGTGCCCCAGCCAAAATCATAGCACAGATGACAAACTGGGCACTCCCTGCATAGACCAAGAGGCTCATCAAAGCCATTTCCACTGCAGAAATGCCTGAATTGACCGATACCACTCCACAGGCTAGGCCGATACTAGCATAGCCCAGAGCTGTGGGAATAGCATCCCGCAGACCCTCACGAAAATCCTGTACTTTCATCTTCTCTCCTTTGAAATCAAGTTATATCATTCTAGTATAGGAGACAATCTCTCCCTCGTCAATAACAAATTGGTACATCATTAGAAAAAGCTGGGCATCAAAATCCAGCTGTTTCTTTCTTACAAATTCTCAAAAGCTAGACTTGGTTTGGCATTCAAATCCCAACCAGCAAAGTTTTCCTTGTTATATTCACTAACGGCTGCCAAGGCAATCATGCCCGCATTATCTCCACAGAGACGAAGCGGGGGAATGATAACCTCCACATCCGTGATTTCAGCCGCCAACCGCTCTCGCAAGCCCTGATTGGCTGCTACACCGCCCGCTACGACCAAGGTTTTAACAGGGTATTGTTCCAAGGCCTTCTTGGTCTTAGCCATGAGAATGTCCATAACACAAGCTTGGAAAGAGGCTGACAAATCCGCATTGGACAAGCTTTCCCCTTTTTGTTGGGCATTGTGGTAGAGGTTGATAAAAGCAGATTTTAATCCTGAGAAAGAAAATTCCAGATTGTCTTCTTTTATCATAGCACGAGGGAAGTCATAAATGTCTTGCCCCTCATGCGCCAATTCATCAATCACACGACCAGCTGGATAAGGAAGCCCCATGACGCGTCCCACCTTGTCGTAGGCCTCTCCGACCGCATCATCTCGCGTTTCGCCGACAATCTTGTAGTCCCCTGCCTCCGACACATAGACCAACTCCGTATGTCCACCGCTGACCAACAGTGCCAAGAGCGGAAACTCCAAGTCCTTAACCGCCCGTGCCGCCATTAAATGCCCTGCCATGTGGTTGACAGGAATGAGCGGCAGACCATTGGCCCAGGCAAAGGCCTTGGCAGCCGAAATCCCGACCAGCAAGGCACCGACCAAGCCAGGTCCATAGGTCACAGCCACAGCCGTCAGGTCCTCTGCCGTCACCTCGGCCTCCAGTAAGGCTTCCTCGATACAAGCCGTAATCACTTCCACATGGTGACGACTAGCCACCTCTGGCACCACCCCACCAAAACGCTGGTGGCTGGCAATTTGGCTGGCAATGACATTGGACAAAAGCTCCGCCTCATTCCGCAAAACAGCCACCGAGGTCTCGTCACACGAAGTCTCAATCGCCAAAATCAATCTATCTTTCATCACGTTCTCTCTTCATTAGCACCGCGTCCTCGACAGGATGGCGGTAGTAGTCTTTTCGTTTTCCTATTTTGGTAAAACGCTGGCGTGTATAGAGGGCCTGAGCTGCGCTATTGGACTCCCTCACTTCGAGGAAGATGTCCCCTTCCCAGTCCATCACAGCAGCCATCAGCTGACTGGCGATTCCCAACCTCTGAAAATCAGCCCTGACAGCAATCTGCAAGATTTCCATCTCATCCAGCATCGTCTGCACAGCCAAAAAACCGACTAGCTCCTGACCCTCATAGGCCAGATAATAATCCTCATCCTGACTAACCATACTAGTCACAATCTGCTCCAGGGTCCAGGGAGATTGCTCATAAACTGACTGCATAACCGCATAAACAGCCTCTGCCAGATTTTCCTGACCGTCGTAGTGTTTAATTTCTATCATACTCGCTTGATATAACTTTCTGAGCCAGCTTGGTTGTCCTTGAGCCAGTTTTCCTCAGCTTCTACCCGCTTGAGATAATTAGGCTCAAAGCTAGTGACATCTGCCGCTGGCAAGGCTTGACCAATCAAGGCTAGTTGGTAGGCAGACGGCAGACTGGTTTGATAACAGGCAGTTGGCAAGGCTTGACCAATCTGCTCGATAAAGTTTTCTACTTCACCAACAAAGGTAATATTTTCTTTACCAGACAGGCTAGATAGTAGGTCCTCAAAAGACCAGTACTTATCCGCCTCTACTGCTCCGCCATTTTCATAAACACCTGCATAGACACAGTTACGGCGAGCATCGATGAGGGGCACCACCAGACCCGTCAGGTTGGACGGAACCAGGGACTGAAGACTGGATAGCCCCACCAAGTCGATCTTGAGGGTATAGGCTAGGGTCTTGGCAGTCGCCACCGCCACCCGCAGACCCGTGTAGGAGCCAGGGCCCTGAGCGACCACAATCCGCTCCAAGTCTTTGGGCGTCCAGCCAACCTGTGCCACCAAAAAATCGACAACAGGCATGAGGCTGATACTATGATTTTTCTTGACAGCCAGCAGGGTTTCCGCCTGCAAACGACCGTCCTCCACCAAGGCCACCGAAAGAGCCTGATTGGAGCTGTCTAAAGCTAGTATTTTCATAAGTTTCTCTTTCCTTACAATGCTACTCTCTATTGTAAGCTATCTTAGGGAATTTTTCAAATAATGAAAAGAATCGGTGATGATTTCAAGTTGGTTATCGGATAGAATCGATTTGTCATCCCAGCATTTCATATCTCCATCTGACAATTGAATTGTATTGTTCACCACACAAGCTCAACTATCCCAATACATTCGGAATCCTAACTCATTTCTTTGATTTATCCCCTTCTGAAACAAAGAATTTCTGAAAATCACAACACTTTTCCATTTTCCTACCAAACCCTTTTACCATCAGCATATTTTATGGTATAATGAAGAGTAATATTTAGACTGGATAAATCGACAACTCGAGAAAATTGAATAGACATTACCAAACAGTTGGGACTGTTTGAGGCTTTTTTCATAGTTGCCAGTTCAAAAGAAAGGAACTACACTACACATGATTTATAAAGTATTCTATCAAGAATCAAAAATTAGCCCACGTCGTGAGCAAACACGCGCCCTTTACTTAGACATCGATGCTGCGTCAGAATTGGAAGGTCGTATTATCGCGCGTGAATTGGTGGAAACCAACCGCCCTGAATACAATATCGAATTTATCGACCTCTTATCAGACAATCACCTTGAATACGAGAAAGAGCACGCAGATTTTAAAATTACGGAGTTTTAATCCATGTCATCAGTCAATCTAAAACCTCATGAAGTTGGCGTATTCGCCATCGGTGGTTTGGGAGAAATCGGGAAAAACACTTACGGCATCGAGTACAAGGATGAAATTATCATCGTCGATGCTGGTATCAAGTTCCCTGAAGATGACCTATTGGGTATCGACTACGTTATCCCAGACTACTCCTATATCGTTGAAAACCTAGACCGTGTTAAAGGTCTGGTCATTACCCACGGACACGAAGACCATATCGGCGGCATTCCCTTCTTACTCAAGCAAGCCAATGTCCCAATCTATGCTGGACCTTTAGCTCTCGCCCTCATTCGAGGCAAATTGGAAGAACACGGACTGCTCCGTGACGCGACTTTGCATGAAATCAATCATAACACAGAGTTGACTTTCAAATACCTCAAGGTCAGCTTCTTCCGTACCACCCACTCCATTCCAGAACCACTTGGTATCGTCGTTGATACCCCCCAAGGAAAAATCGTCTGTACTGGTGACTTCAAGTTCGACTTCACGCCTGTTGGTGAGCCTGCAGACCTGCACCGTATGGCTGCCCTCGGTGAAGAAGGTGTTCTCTGCCTCCTCTCCGACTCTACCAACGCCGAAGTTCCAACCTTTACCAACTCGGAAAAAGTGGTCGGCCAGTCCATCATGAAGCTGATTGAAGGCATTCACGGACGCATTATCTTCGCCTCCTTTGCCTCCAACATCTTCCGTCTGCAACAAGCAGCAGAAGCGGCTGTCAGAACAGGACGCAAAATCGCCGTTTTTGGACGTTCTATGGAGAAGGCCATTGTCAACGGTATCGAACTCGGTTACATCAAAATGCCAAAGGATACCTTCATCGAGCCAAATGAGATTAAGGAATACCCTGCCAGCGAAATTATGATTCTCTGTACAGGTAGCCAAGGTGAGCCTATGGCAGCCCTCTCACGTATCGCCCACGGTACCCACCGCCAAGTGCAACTCCAACCAGGCGACACGGTCATTTTCTCATCCAGTCCTATTCCGGGAAATACCACAGGTGTTAACAAGCTCATCAACATCTTGATTGAAGCCGGTGTTGAAGTCATTCACGGTAAGATTAACAACATCCATACTTCCGGACACGGTGGTCAGCAAGAACAGAAACTCATGCTCCGCCTGATCAAGCCAAAATTCTTCATGCCTGTCCATGGTGAATACCGCATGCAAAAAATCCATGCCAGTCTGGCAGTGGACACAGGTGTACCAAAAGATAATATCTTCATCATGGAAAACGGTGATGTCCTAGCATTGACAAAGGATTCTGCACGTCTAGCGGGTCACTTCAATGCCCAAGACATCTACGTTGACGGAAACCGTATTGGTGAAATCGGTGCCGCTGTCCTCAAGGACCGACGCGACCTTTCAGAAGACGGTGTCGTTCTTGCAGTCGCAACCGTTGATTTCAAGTCCAAGATGATTCTGGCAGGTCCGGATATACTCAGCCGGGGTTTCATCTACATGCGTGAATCTGGTGATCTTATTCGCGAAAGCCAACGCATACTATTTAATGCGATTCGAATGGCTTTAAAAAACAAGGAAGCCAATATTCAAACGGTCAACGGTGCCATCGTTAATGCTCTACGACCATTCCTCTACGAAAAAACAGAGCGTGAACCAATCATTATTCCAATGATTCTCACTCCGGATAAATAAAAAGGTCCACTGGACCTTTTTATCTTGGAGCTTAAAAATGGAAAAGCGAAAATAATGGTCCAGTGGACCTTTTTAGCTTGGAGCCTAAAAATGGAAAAGCGAAAATAATAGTCCAGTGGACCTTTTTAGCTGGGAGCCTAAAAATGGAAAAGCGAAAATAGTGGTCCAGTGGACCTTTTTAGCTTGGAGCCTAAAAATAGAAAAGCGAAAATAGTGGTCCAGTGGACCTTTTTAGCTTGGAGCCTAAAAATAGAAAAGCGAAAACAAAGGTCCATTGGACCTTTTTAGCTTGGATACTGAAAATGAATATGCGAAAATAAAAGAGATGATAACTAGGGAACAGTAGGTTCTTAGTTGCTTTCCTATTTTCAAGCTCATGAAAAAATGACCCTGACGGGTCATTTTTTTAATACATATCCAAATAGTTATCAATTTCCCACTGAGAAACATAAGTCGCATAGCTAGCCCATTCAATTTTCTTAGCTTCAATAAAGTTAGTATAAATATGATCACCAAGGGCTGCACGAACAACTTCATCTTTACGAAGAGCCTTCAAAGCATTGTGAAGAGTTGAAGGAAGATCTGTAATCCCTACCTCTCGACGTTGCTCATCACTCATAGCATATATATTTGTTTCAACTGGCGTAGGCGCCTCAATCTTATTTTCAATACCATCTAAACCTACTTCCAAAAGGACGGCCATGGCTAAATATGGATTGGCTGTTGGATCTACTGAACGCAATTCCAAACGTGTTCCCATACCGCGTGAAGCTGGAACACGTACTAATGGCGAACGGTTTTTACCCGCCCAAGCGATGTATACAGGTGCTTCAAATCCAGGAACCAAACGTTTATAAGAGTTAACAGTTGGGTTAGTAATAGCGGTATAGTTATAAGCGTGCTCCAACAAACCACCTAGGAAGTAATAAGCAGTCTGTGATAATTGCATCCCACGTGGGTCAGACGGATCAAAGAAAGCATTATTGCCATCCTTGTCAAAGAGAGACATATTGCAGTGCATACCTGATCCAGCAATACCAAACTTAGGTTTAGCCATAAAGGTCGCATAAAGACCATGCTTACGAGCAATCGTTTTAACAACCAGTTTGAAAATTTGAATATTGTCACAAGCCTTAAGAACATCTGCATATTTGAAGTCGATTTCATGTTGCCCTACAGCAACTTCATGGTGACTAGCCTCTACTTCAAAGCCCATTTCTGTCAAGACGTTCACAATCTCACGGCGAGTATTATCGGCTAAGTCAGTTGGAGCTAGGTCAAAATAGCCTCCCTTATCATTAACTTCCAAAGTTGGGTTCCCAGATTCGTCCATTTTGAAAAGGAAGAACTCTGGTTCTGGTCCCAAATTGAAAGAAGAGAATCCTACAGCTTCCATGTGGCGCAAAGCCTTTTTCAAGTTCCCACGAGGATCTCCTGCAAAAGGTTCACCTTCAGTAGTGTAAATATCACAAATCAAACCAGCAACACGACCATTTTCATCACCCCAAGGGAAAATAGTCCATGTATCTAAATCCGGATAAAGATACATATCTGATTCATTGATTCGAACAAATCCTTCAATAGATGATCCGTCAAACATTGCCTTATTTGACAAGACTTTATCTACTTGTTCCTCAGTCGCCGGAATTTCAACGTTTTTCATAACTCCTAAAATATCAGTAAACATTAAACGAATAAACGTTACGTTTTTTTCTTGAATGTCGCGTTTGATATCCGCTACTGTATTGGCCATTGTATCTCCTTTTGTCTATTCCTAAAGTCAGTTGACTGACTAGCGAAAAATACTACTACTTGGACTAGAAAAGCGTCCTTGATTACGAAGCTCATCCTGGAGAATGCGTCGCACATCTTCATCCGTCAAAGTCTTTTCTTGCTCCTGCTTCAACTTGCGATTAGCATATTCCTTCTTGATTGCTGCAATATTTAAGCCTTCATCTAGAAAATCCTTTATCTCCAATAAAAGATCCATGTCATTCAAAGAGTAGAGACGCCGATTCCCCTCATTACGATTGGGATAAATCAGCCCATGTTCCTCATAATAGCGAATTTGACGAGCTGTCAAATCCGTTAATTTCATAACACTACCAATTGGAAAGACAGCCAACGATCTACGAAACTCTTTTTCTCTCATAGGAAGCTCCTTTCTGATTTCTATTATAGGCTATTTTTTTTCATCCGTCAATCATCGATGTCATGTTTTCTGACATGTTCTTGCCTTTGGAAGCGTTTTTTTAACTTATCAATGTCATAATTAACTAAAATCGCAACAAAAACACCAACGAAAGTTTCAAACACTCGCACAAATACATATTCTATGGCATTACCTGACGGGATAGATAAGGTGATAATCAGCATCGCCGATACACCTCCGATAATTCCTGCCTTATTGTTCATTGCCACATTGGTCATAATAGTCAGCATGACACAAATCGGTACACAGAATAAAGCTACCAGATAATGATTAGCAAACAGACCGTCAATAATGAAGAACAGCAGAGCATATAAGCCTCCTATGGAGTTACCCAATATGCGTGATGTACCAAAGTGTACACTTTGGTCAAAATCTTCCCGTAAGCTAAAAACAGCTGTCAAAGCTGCAATCTGAATTCCTTGCCAGCCAAACAGGCCGAAGAGCAAGATAACAAAAAAAACAGCTAGACCAGATTTGAGGGTTCGCATTCCCAATTTAAATTCTTTTGGATTAAATCGATATTTCTTAAACATATTTCTATTCTAACATGAATTAAATAAATCTCCGAAAATTTATCTGTTTTTATGATAAAAAAAAGGCACCTGACGGCACCTTCACATTTATAGAATTATTTTTCAGTCAAAGCTGCGAGACCTGGCAATACTTTACCTTCAAGAAGTTCCATAGATGCGCCACCACCAGTTGAGATCCATGAGAACTTGTCTGCACGGCCAAGGTTGATAGCTGCTGCAGCTGAGTCACCACCACCGATGATTGATTTCACGCCTGGTTGTTTCACGATAGCGTCCATTACACCGATTGTACCAGCTTGGAAATCTGGGTTTTCAAACACACCCATAGGACCGTTCCAAACAACTGTCTTCGCACCAGTCAATTCTGCATCGAATTTAGCGATTGACTTAGGACCGATGTCAAGACCAAGGAAGCCTTCAGAAACTGCTTCACCTTCTGTATCACGAACTTCAGTGTAACCTGCAAATGCGTTCGCTTCTTTTGAGTCAACTGGCAAGATCAATTTACCGTTAGCTTTTTCAAGAAGAGCTTTTGCAACATCCAATTTATCTTCTTCTACAAGTGAGTTACCGATTTCGATACCTTGAGCTTTGTAGAATGTGTAAGTCATACCACCACCGATAAGGACTTTGTCAGCTTTTTCAAGAAGGTTCTCGATAACACCAATCTTATCAGATACTTTTGAACCACCAAGGATTGCGATGAATGGGCGTTCTGGAGTTTCAACAGCTTCTTGGATGTAAGCAATTTCGTTTTCCAAAAGGAAACCAGCTACTGCTTTTTCAACGTTTGCTGAAATACCAACGTTTGATGCGTGTGCACGGTGAGCTGTACCAAATGCATCGTTAACGAAGATTCCATCGCCAAGTGAAGCCCAGTATTTTCCAAGTTCTTCGTCGTTTTTAGATTCTTTCTTACCATCAACATCTTCGAAACGAGTGTTTTCAACAAGGAGAACTTGTCCATCTTCCAAAGCATTGATAGCAGCTTCCAATTCAGCACCACGAGTAGCACCAGCGATGAAAGCAACATCTTGACCCAATTTAGCTGCCAAGTCAGCTGCTACAGGTGCCAATGATTTACCTTCTTTATCTGCTTCTTCTTTCACACGTCCAAGGTGAGAGAAAAGAATTGCACGTCCACCTTGCTCAAGAATATACTTGATCGTTGGAAGAGCTGCTGTAATACGGTTATCGTTAGTGATAACGCCATCTTTCAAAGGCACGTTGAAGTCCACACGGACAAGAACTTTTTTGCCTTTCAATTCTACATCTTTAACAGTCAATTTTGCCATTAGATAAGAACTCCTTAATTTAAATTTACCCTACCATTGTACCATATTTTCTGTATTTTTTCTTGTATAAAGATATTTTTTTCACAAATCTGCAAAAAGAACGAATGAAAAAAAGAGGCCGAAGCCTCTTCGATTTTCACTAAGGATTATTTAGCGATTTTTGCGAAGTACTCAAGAGTACGAACAAGTTGTGAAGTGTAAGACATTTCGTTGTCATACCATGAAACAACTTTCACCAATTGTTTGCCGTCAACGTCAAGAACTTTAGTTTGAGTTGCGTCGAACAATGAACCGAATGAGATACCTACGATATCTGAAGAAACGATTTGGTCTTCAGTGTAACCATAAGATTCGTTTGAAGCAGCTTTCATTGCAGCGTTAACTTCTTCAGCAGTAACATTTTTGTCAAGTACTGCTACCAATTCAGTTACAGAACCTGTTGGAACTGGAACACGTTGTGCAGCACCATCCAATTTACCGTTCAATTCTGGGATTACCAAGCCGATAGCTTTAGCAGCACCAGTTGAGTTAGGAACGATGTTTGCAGCAGCAGCACGAGCACGACGAAGGTCACCACCACGGTGTGGTCCGTCAAGAACCATTTGGTCACCAGTGTAACCGTGGATTGTAGTCATCAAACCTTCAACGATACCGAAGTTGTCATGAAGAGCTTTAGCCATTGGAGCCAAACAGTTTGTAGTACATGAAGCACCTGAGATAACTGTTTCAGTACCATCAAGGATGTCGTGGTTAGTGTTAAATACAACAGTCTTAACATCGTTACCACCAGGAGCAGTGATAACAACTTTTTTAGCACCGTTAGCGTGGATGTGTTGTTCAGCTTTTTCTTTAGAAGCAAAGAAACCTGTTGCTTCCAAAACGATATCTACACCGTCAGTAGCCCAGTCAATGTTTCCTGGCTCACGCTCAGCAGAAACTTTAACGAATTTACCGTTAACTTCAAAACCACCATCTTTAACTTCAACAGTACCGTCGAAACGACCTTGAGTTGTGTCATATTTCAACAAGTGTGCAAGCATTGCTGGATCTGTAAGGTCGTTGATACGAGTAACTTCAACACCTTCTACGTTTTGGATACGACGGAAAGCAAGACGACCGATACGTCCAAAACCGTTAATACCAACTTTAACTACCATGAATGATTTCCTCCTTATGAAAATCGAGTTCTATATTTTAAAAGGCAAGCCTTTTAATCCTTTTGTGAAAATTTTAACTTGTAAGCATACAGGTTACTTTTTCAACATTTTCATTATATAACTTATCCGCCAAAATAGCAAGACCTAGCTACTCTTTTTATAGAAAAAGGACCGGAAAATCCAGTCCTTAGGGGCAATTAAGCATTACCGCCGTTTTTCTTAATGATTTCATCTTGTACAGATTTTGGTACATCTTCGTAGTGGTCAAATACCATCATGAAGGTACCGCGACCTTGTGTTGCTGAACGAAGAACAGTTGCGTAACCGAACATTTCAGCAAGTGGTACATAAGCACGAACGATTTGTGTGTTACCACGAGCTTCCATACCATCAACGCGACCACGACGTGCAGTAACGTGACCCATAACGTCACCAAGGTTATCTTCTGGTGCAGTGATTGTTACGAGCATCATTGGCTCAAGGATAGTTGGTTGAGCTGACTTAGCCGCTTCTTTAAGGGCAAGAGATGCTGCCACTTTGAAGGCTGTTTCAGATGAGTCGACATCGTGGTATGAACCATCGTAAAGCTTCGCTTTAACGTCAACGATTGGGTAACCAGCAAGAACACCGTTAGCCATAGATTCTACGAGACCTTTTTCAACCGCTGGGATGAATTCACGTGGAACCACACCACCGACGATAGCGTTCTCGAACTCGAAACCTTTACCTTCTTCGTTTGGTGTGAATTCAATCCAAACATCACCGAATTGACCTTTACCACCAGACTGGCGTTTGAAGAAACCACGAGCTTGTGTAGAAGCGCGGAATGTTTCACGGTATGATACTTGAGGAGCACCTACGTTTGCTTCAACCTTGAATTCACGACGCATACGGTCAACAAGGACATCCAAGTGCAACTCACCCATACCAGAGATAACTGTTTCACCAGTTTCAACGTTTGTTTCAACACGGAATGTTGGATCTTCTTCAGCCAATTTAGACAGGGCGATACCCATCTTGTCTTGGTCAGCTTTAGACTTAGGCTCAACCATCAATTGGATAACTGGTTCTGGAACGTGGATTGACTCAAGGATTACTTTAGCTTTTTCATCTGTCAATGAGTCACCAGTTGTTGTATCTTTCAAACCAACCGCAGCGGCGATGTCACCAGCGTAAACAGTTTCAATTTCTTGACGGCTGTTTGCGTGCATTTGAAGGATACGTCCGATACGCTCGCGTTTACCTTTTGAAGTATTCAATACGTATGAACCGCTGTTAAGAACACCTGAGTACACACGGAAGAATGTCAAACGACCTACGAATGGGTCAGTCATGATCTTGAAGGCAAGAGCTGCAAATGGCTCTTCATCAGAAGCATGACGCTCTTCTTCAGCATCTGTATCTGGGTTAATCCCCTTGATAGCTGGGATGTCAACTGGGCTTGGAAGGTAGTCGATAACCGCATCAAGCATCAATTGAACACCTTTGTTTTTGAAGGCAGAACCACACAATACTGGGAAGAATTCAACGTTGATAGTTGCTTTACGGATAGCAGCTTTCAATTCTTCGTTAGCGATTTCTTCACCTTCAAGGTATTTCATCATCAATTCTTCATCAGTTTCAGCAACTGCTTCAACCAATTTTTCACGGTATTCTTCAGCTTGCTCAAGGTATTCAGCAGGAATATCTTCTTCAAGAATATCTGTACCAAGGTCGTTAGTATAGATTTCAGCTTTCATCTTGATCAAGTCGATGATTCCACGGAACTCATCTTCAGAACCGATTGGCAATTGAATTGGGTGAGCATTTGCTTGAAGACGCTCATGAAGTGTGCTTACTGAGTAAAGGAAGTCAGCACCGATTTTATCCATTTTGTTAGCAAATACGATACGTGGAACTCCGTACTCAGTTGCTTGACGCCAAACTGTTTCAGTTTGAGGCTCAACACCTGATTGTGAGTCAAGAACGGTTACCGCACCATCAAGAACGCGAAGTGAACGCTGTACTTCGATTGTGAAGTCCACGTGTCCTGGTGTGTCGATGATGTTTACACGGTGGTTGTTCCATTGAGCTGTTGTCGCAGCAGATGTGATAGTGATACCACGTTCTTGCTCTTGCTCCATCCAGTCCATTTGTGATGCACCTTCGTGAGTTTCACCGATCTTGTGGATTTTACCAGTGTAGTAAAGAATACGCTCAGTTGTCGTTGTTTTACCCGCGTCAACGTGCGCCATGATACCGATATTACGAGTTTTTTCTAATGAAAATTCGCGTGCCATGAGGTTTGTTCTCCTATATTTTTATTTTCTATTGTTTATTATACCACAGACCACATTTTAAGAAAAGCGAGTGGGCAAATCCCACCCGCTTAATTTCTTACTAATGGTGTGAAGTAGATGAGGAATTCTCAATCTTATTTGTGATGATTAAACAAAGTTCATTCATCTTAGATTAAATTCAGTTAACTTGCGTATATCCAATGTCGAACTGAACTCGAACGGCCTGCTGGCAACGAAAAAAGATAAATCTCATTGAATGCAAAAACATTTTGCTTCGATTTCCTATTTTTCGTCGGCAGGCACGTTCTCTGTATCTTAATCTTACCAGCGGAAGTGTGCGAATGCACGGTTCGCTTCTGCCATTTTGTGGGTGTCTTCACGTTTCTTAACTGCTGCACCAGTATTGTTTGCAGCATCCATGATTTCTTTCGCAAGGCGATCAACCATAGTGTGCTCACCACGGTTACGAGCGATTGTTACCAACCAACGAAGACCAAGTGTTGTACGACGCTCTGGACGAACTTCAACTGGAACTTGGTAGTTAGAACCACCAACACGACGTGCACGTACTTCAAGTACAGGCATGATGTTTTCCATTGCTGTTTCAAATACTTCAAGTGCATCGTTGCCAGTTGCTTCTTTGATTTGATCAAAAGCACCGTAAACGATTGATGCAGCAGTACCACGTTTGCCGTCCAACATAACACGGTTGATCAAACGAGTTACCAATTTTGAGTTATACAATGGATCTGGCAATACTTCGCGCTTAGGCGCTTGATTCTTACGACTCATTTATATTTCTCCCTTCTTACCCTTTTGGACGTTTTGTACCGTATTTAGAACGGCCTTGCTTACGGTCGTTTACACCTGCTGTATCAAGTGCACCACGAACGATATGGTAACGTACCCCTGGAAGGTCTTTTACACGTCCACCACGGATAAGCACAACACTGTGCTCTTGCAAGTTGTGGCCGATACCTGGGATATAAGCAGTAACTTCGATCAAGTTGCTCAAACGTACACGAGCGAATTTACGAAGGGCTGAGTTAGGTTTTTTAGGTGTCATTGTTCCGACACGAGTCGCTACACCACGTTTTTGTGGTGAAGAAACATTTGTTTGAACTTTTTTACGGCTGTTGTAACCAACGTTCAAAGCTGGTGAGTTAGATTTTTCTACTTTAGACTTACGTGGTTTACGTACCAACTGGTTAATTGTAGGCATCTACATTCTCCTGTATATTTTTTTATTTTTGGTGATAGGGCATTGGTGACAACCCCTATCTGTGTGTACTTTTGCAACATTTGTCAGCACGTCCCTGTACACTCTTGAGAGACCAAAAGTAAAAAGTACCGTTTATCATAATACCATAGACACGTATATTTGTCAAATAGATATGACTTTTTTGTATTTTTAATTTGCAGGGTCTTTTAAAACACTTTCTTGACTCTCTATTTTACTCCGCTCATTTTCTACCGCCATATCTGTTCGCTTCCAATCAAAATGGGTTCCGTTTACACTATAGGCATTGTAGCCCTTCCTATTTAGATAAGCTGCTGCTTGATTGGCATAGGTACAAAACAAACCTCTACAATAAAGAATAATAGGTTTATCGTACTGCAACTTTTCTAACTGCTCTTCTAATTGATTGAAGGGGATGTTCAGCGCACCGTCCACATGCTCTAATTCAAACTCACTCACAGAGCGTAAATCTACCAGTTGAGCCTGACTTGTAAAAACCTTGTTCTTTGCTTCATCTAACCCAATTGTCTGAATAGCTTCGTCCTGATTAAGATAACTTTTTTCAATCCAGTCCAGCATAGGAGATTGTTCTTCGCTAATGGAGTGAATATTGTACAGTAATTTCTCTACAGTCGGAGTAGAAATACTGTACCAAATATATTTTCCGTCTTTTTCAATCGTGACTAACGAGGCTTCTTTCAAAACTTGCAAATGTCTCGAAGTATTAGCTGTTGTCATATCTGTCATTTTTGTTAATTGCTCTACAGTCTTTGGTCCATGAATCAAGCGATGAAGAATCTCTAACCGCTTCTCACTTGAAAGAGCTTTGGCAATCCGAACATACTCTAAAAACACTTGATCCATATAATGACGTTCTTGGGTCATGCTTACTCCTTGTTGAAACTTTCTGCCTTTCATTATAGCACATATCAAAAATACTCTGCCAGTCAGAACTAGCAAAGTATTTTCAGGATGAAATTAGATATTCACTTTCTTGGCAACCATGTTCCCTAGCACACCTCCTGCTACGAGGACGACTAGGAAAATCCAACCCGACAAGGAATAATTAGCAATCGGAGTAAAGAGTGCTCCTACATTACAACCATTGGACAAGCGCGTTCCAAATCCCATCAATAGTCCACCTAAAGCGAAAAAGAAAGCTTGTTTGGGAGTGATTTTCAACTCAGACTTAGTTGCTTTACTAAATGTACCCGAGGTCAATAGGAAGATAATTGTCCCAAGCATGATTCCGAAATTTTGTGTGCTAATAGGATGTTCAAAGAATGGGGTTGAAAAAGCACCTTCTGGCATGAGACTAAACTCCGCTAAGCTACTAGCGTCAACTCCAAACAGCATCAAAAATTGGCCGAACCAGAGGCCATAAGGTGTACTTGCTCCCCAACCAGCTTTTGTTACCCCCATTAAAAGCGTGAAAAGTATCGCAAGAATCACCGCTGCCTTACGCAAGGACCAAGCTTTTACAAATAGGCGGTCATACCAATTAGTTTCTCCTGTCGGATCCGCCAGAGACTCCGCCACTTCCATGTCCTGAATTTTCTCACCAAAGTGACCTGTGTATGTGTCCGCCTGCTTCCGATGATTTTCGTATCGATAGGAGAACCAAATAACAATTCCACAGAGGAGACCTGTAAGAAGCAATGCCCCTAAATAACCATCTAAACCATCAAATTTGAACAAATCTGGAAGATAGACACCTCCATATAGTTTAGAACCAACTTCCGTTGTAAACCAAGATTTTGTAATCCAGCTAGCTGAATTCTGAATTGGAAAACCAACAAAAACACCAAAACAGAAAAATACTAAAGTAATCAACCCGCGGGGCAAAGCTGTAACTAAGTCTGTCAACACTCCGGAGGCACAACAGGAGGAGAAGGTCATCCCAAATCCAAATAGAACCCCTCCTAAAAGGAGGCCTAAATTAATTGGATTCACCCACAAATCATACGATGTTGCATCTGCATTAAACAAGAAAGCTGTACTTAGCAGAGTTGTAATAAAGAACATCATCATCATTGTACGCATCAGTCGTGTAGAACCTGTTCTATAAGCTCGATTGACACTACCCGCAAAGCCCGTATATCCTCGACTAAGTGTGTAGCCCAAGGCTACTCCTATAATAAGGCGGAAAAACAACATATTAGATGATAGCAATTTTGGTCCCAAGACCAGAATAGCTGCTACTAATAGAAAACCGCTATAACGTTCCACTTGTTTCATAAAAACTCCTTTTTATTGTGTTTATTCTTCGTAAAATGAAAATAAAGAAATCCTAAACCAATCCAAATTCCCAAAATCCCAAATGAATAGGGAGACAGCTGGCTCGGTGAATTGGGAAAGACGAGTAAGATGACAAATGCAATCCCTACCAGCATTCCCAGTAAACTTTGATATTGCTGCATCCGATTTCTAGCAAGCTTACTACTAATATAGCAAACATAAGCATAGGTTACTGCAGCCATCAAACTGGACAAATCAACAATATATAAAATCACACTTCTCCCCAATAAGGGCATAAGAACACTGATAAATGTTACAAATCGTAAGGCGTTTGTCGGTACCTGGTAGTGATTTTCTTTGGCAAAGTAAGCAGGAAGCAGGTTGTGAGTTGCCAGGGAGGACAGTACTCGGCTACTCCCAACCAGAAATCCGTTAATCCCACCAACTACTGCTGCAAAAAGTGCAATACATAAGCCAGAAAAACCAATCCAACCTGCATACTCCAGAATAGCACTTCCTGACGCCCAGACAAACTTAGTTGCCTGAATTGGAGAATAAGCCAACGCAGTAATCACATTTAACATATTGTAGATTAGCATTCCGACTATCGTTGCTAAAACTGTCATTTTTGTCGCAAAGCGATGTGGAAAACCAAGATCCGTCAAAACCTGAGGTACAATATCAAATCCCACAAAAAGGAACGGAATAATTGCTAATACTTTCAAAATCGCTGCGCTGTCAATATGAACATCTTCTACATAACTGCTTATGAATTGACCTCTGTTTCCAAAGAAAATCATATAAATAAAGCCGATGACAACGATGACTACAAGACTTGTAATCAATATCTTCTGTAAGTGCATAGACAGAGAAATTCCTTGTAGGTTAATCCAATAAAATACTAGAATGACCACTGTCGTAATCAACAAATCTGTCATATAAACAGGATAAGAAGCAACTGTGTAGAGATATCCATAGGAAACGCCTCCAACTAATTGTTTCAACACTAGAACAATCGCAGTAGCATTCAAAGGAATTAAGGTCAGATAACAAAAAGATAACGCCCATCCAACCAAAAAACCATGTCCACGCCCCATATGTGCAAGTACATAGGAAAACTCTCCGCCCCGCTCATGATGGTGCTCCATCATAACATGGTAGCCCATCTGAATAAAATAAATCAACACAGCTCCTAATAAGAAGGCAAGCGCTGTGTTAACAACCCCAGCTTCTGGTAGAAATTTATTTCCTGGGAGATAAAAAGCACCCCAACCAATAACAGAACCAATTACCAATGAAATAACATCTAATTTCGATAAAGTCTGTCTGGCATTATTCAAAATTATACCCCGTTACAATTGGTGTTCGATTGGTTGTCATATCCTTGAAATACTCATAATAACTCAAGGCCAAGAAAGATCCTTGAACATTGATAATATTTTCAAAACCATAACCTTTCAAAGCACGTATAGCATAGTAGCTGTTCCAAGAAGTCCGACAATGAATGTAAACTGGTCTGTCTTTCGGAATTTCATCTACTCGTTCGCGGATTTCATCTAAAGGAATATTCACCGCGCCGACAACATGAGACTTGTTAAAGGCTTCTCTGCCGCGAACATCCAAAATAAATGCACCTTCATCTACTAACCGACGCACACTCGTAACAGAGACTTGCTTGTAATCTCCATTGAGGTAATTTAGACCAACAATTCCAGCGAAATTAACCACGTCTTTTGCCGTTGAAAACGCAGGGGCGTAACACAATTCTAAGTCTTTCAAATCCTCAAGATAACCGCCAAAACTGATTACTGTTGCAATTACATTAATATTCTTAACAGGATTACCCTTGCTAATAGCTTGAGCTCCCAATATCTTTCCAGTTGGATACTGATACAATAATTTGAAATGCATTGGCGTAGCATCTGGCATTAAACCAACACGGTCATTTGGAATTACTAAAGCTACTCGATAATCTATGGCAGCTTTCTGGCAATCTTTTTCATTCAATCCTGTATTTGCGGCATTTAAGCCAAAGACACGAATACAAGACGAGCCAATTACACCACGATTCCGATTTTGTTTTCCTGAAATAGCATCTGCCACATTACGAGCTTGCTTTTGAGCCGGACCTGCGAGAGGTAATCTTGTTTTTTGTCCTGTGATGTGGTGTACTACTTCAATTGCATCACCGACTGCATAAACGTCTGGTAAGTTTGTTTGATAGCGATAATCCACTTCAATCGCGCCAGTTTCTCCTAACTGTATACCAGAATTGACAGCAAAATCAACGTCTGGTGTTACCCCAATGGCTAACACAACTGCTTGTGCAGGCAAACGGTCCCCACTACGTAGAACAACTTCCTCATTGGTAATTTCCACAACACTGTCTTCCAAAACAAGTCGAACACCATTATCGTACAATTCCTTATGGAGCATCTGGACCATGTCATCATCAAAAGGTGTCATAATTTGTGAACTAGCTTCAACAAGACTCACTTCCTTACCAGAATGACGTAAACATTCAACAGCTTCAACACCAATAAAACCTCCACCAATCACTACTATCTGTTCTACACTTGAATCATTGAGATAGTGATCAAGATTCCGCACATCCGACACATTTTTCAACGTAAAAACATGAGGAGCATCAATCCCCTTAATACTCGTTGGCCGAATCGCTTTGGCACCTGGTGACAGAATAAGGGCATCGTACCAGTCTTGAAATTCCTCGCCTGTATCAAGGTTTTTTACGACAACCTTGTGCTCATCTGCAAGAATTTCAAGAACTTCATGACGAGTCTTGGCATCTAGATTATAAGTTTTCTTAAAACTCTCGGAATTATAGAAAACTAAATCCTCTATATTTTCCACCTCACCACTAAAATAGTTTGGTAAGCAGCAATTAGAAAAAGAAATATCATAACCTTTATCGTAGATATGAATCTCACTTGTTTCATCAATTCTACGTAGACGAGCTGCAACAGATGCTCCTCCCGCGACGCCACCTACAACAATATATTTTTTTGCCATAGTTACCTCCTTTGTGATTTTTTTCTCAAACATATTCTATCACTCAATTGAATGTTTGTCAACGATTTCAAAATAAAAATGGCAGTCTCCCACCACTTGTTCACATAACTATTTTATTATTCTCCCAGTTGCCCAGGTAAGACCAATTTCTCCTTATAGGGAAAGGTTTTGTCGAAGTCTTCTAATGCCTCTTCATTCACTGCATAACCTGGCGGATCAGTAAACCACCAGTCCCTACCTTCTAGAGCTTCCGGCTGAAAGACCTTAACCAAGAAATAATCGGCTTCTGGATCCGCCTGATAGCGAATGCCAACTTCTTTTCCCTTGACAAAACCGAATCGACTGTAATAGTCCGGAAAACCAGTAATAGCCACCAATACCGCTCCGCTATTTTCCGCCAAAGCCAGCGAATGCTCTAAAAAAGCCTGACCATAACCACGGCCTTGCTGCTCTGGCAAAATGCTAAAGGGTCCAAAGGTCAGACTAGGAAGACTAGTATCATCTACTGTGATTTCTGACGCAACATAAAGAACATGCCCCATCAGCTTCAGCGACAAGATTGAGGTCCGACACCACATGACTCTGACCACGTAGCTGATGGACGATGAGGTGCTCCGTCGCACCGGGGTGGTAAACATTCCAAAAGGCCTCTCGAGTGAGTTCTTCAACCGCACGGCAATCCTTTTCTTCTTCTCTTCTAATGATGAGTGACATACTATCTCCTTATTAGCTATTCTATTTTTGAAATAGAGCAATATATTCCTCTAAGTAAAAAGAAAAGAGATTATCTCTCCTCTTTATTAACTGAAATAATAGCCAAGACTCCACTACCTGTATGAGTTGCGATAATTGGTCCCAATTCTGTCACAAGGACGTCTGTCACCTGTTCATCTTCTAGAAGACTAGTCTTGACTGCCTCAGCTGTCTCCAAGTCACCTGTGTAGGCTACCATGACAGTCGAATGGTCTAGGTTGGCAAGGGTCAAGCTCATCATTTCCTTGATACCTTTTTTGCGACCACGAACTTTTCCAATTGGTTCCAATTTCCCATCTGCATTAATAGATATTAAAGGTTTAATATTTACCAACCCACCAATAAGTGCAGCCGCTTTAGACAAACGACCACCACGCACCAAATGGTTGAGGTCATCAACTAAGAGATAGGTACGCAAACGTGGAACTAAATCTTCGATAAGCGCTTTGGTTTCTGCCAAACTCTTTCCCGCAGCACGTGCTTGAACAGCTTGCATGACCAAATAGCCTTCACCGATAGAAGCAGCCTTTGTATCAACAATCTCAATCACAGCATTTGGATAGTTGTCCAAAACCATCTCACGCGCAATAGTTCCACTCTGATAGGTACCTGAAAGAGCTGAAGAGAAAGCGAGATAAAGCACCTCTTGACCTTCCTTGGCAGCGGCTTCAAATACTTCTTCAAACTGACCAACGTTGACCTGACTAGTTGTCGGAAGGCCTCCAGTCTCCATTTTTTCAAGCAAGCTTGCGCTTGTCAAACGATTATCACCAACCGTTTCATAAGTTACACCATCTAGGTTAATGGTCAAACCAAGCACTGTTACCTCGTTTTCTTTTACCCAATTTACTGGCAAATCCGATGTTGAATCCGTTACAATTTTAAAAGTCACTCTTTCATTTCCTCCATCATTTCTTTTAAAGCTTGAAAATTTCCATCTGACCATGGATTAAGACGTGGGGTATAAAGCTCCACCTGGTCCACAAATTTGTCCAAGTCCTTCTTGATGACTCTGGTACGTTCTTCTAACTCACGCGCCGAAACCCGCAAAGCACCTTGCGAAAAAACAACCCATTGTTCGTTGAGGTCGCTGGTTGCGACTGAAACTTGCTTACGACGGTCACTATTAAGCTGAGCGCTGAGGCGCTCAATATAGCTATCAGCCGTTTCCTCCTCTTCAGTAAAAATAACCGAAACTCTAAACTCATCATACTGCTGACGAAGTCCTGGCACATGTTGGGCATCAAAGACACAGACAACCTCAATATTTTCAAAAGCTGCATAGTGGGACAAGAAGGTACGAAGCAAGGTCGTTCTTGCCGCGTCTAAATTTCCCTTCTTAAAATCCTGCTTGGTTGACTGCCAAAAGGCAATCATATTGTAGCCATCTACAATAAGCACTTTTTCTTTCATCTAAATCTTCTTCCGAAATACTTCGTACATGAGTACAGCCGCAGCCACACTGGCATTGAGAGACTGAACATGACCTTTCATGGGAATAGTAATCATCTCATCCACCTGCTTTTTGATATTACTGGAAATCCCTTTACCTTCGTTACCAATAATAAGAGCTAGTTTGCCAGCCGTATTCCACTTGTGGCTTGGGGTTCCGTTCATATCGGTACCAAATACCCAGAAACCAGCCTCCTTGAGCTTATCAAGGGTTTGGCTAAGATTGGTCACTCGGGCGATTGGCACATGGGCCACTGCACCTGTGGAGGTCTTAGCCACAACGGGCGTCACACCAACTGCTCGGTGCTTGGGAATGATAATGCCTGCCACCTGAGTCGCATCTGCGGTCCGTAAAATCGAGCCAAAGTTGTGGGGGTCTGTCAATCCGTCCAAGATGAGAATGAGAGGATTGTCTTCTGCTTCCGCCTTTTCTAAAATCACAGACAGGTCCTCATAAGCAAACTCGGATACCCGCAGGACAAATCCTTGGTGAACTGCACCTCCTGTCATATCTGACAAGGTCTTTTTGGGCGTCCAAGAAATCGACACCTTCTTTTCTGCCGCAAGTGCTTTTATTTTTTCAACATTTTTTCCGCGCAAATCATCCTGAATGTAGAGTTTGTTGCCTGTGTTGGCTTCCAAACTCTCCACTACAGCGTGCACGCCATATACGATATCATTTTGTTCCATGGATTTATTATAGCATATTCTTGCATAATCAAGTTATAAGTTTTCAAAAAAACAGACAAAGAGGACTCCTTGTCTGTCGCATCCTATTGTGAAACAAGCTGACTGAAATAATTTCTTAACTCAGCATTCGCCGTTTCTCTAAAATAGAGGGTTTGCTCTGGATTCCCTTGATTTTGCTCAGTTATCCATACTTGACCAAAACCATTGTGAATGGTAAAGAGATAAAGGTGTGAAGTTGGTGATGCTCCTACATTCTCTGTATCGGCATAAACAGCAACCAATGCGTAACGATTTGGGGATGAAAGGCCATTTTTTGACCAAACAAGATAGGGAGTTTCCCCGTTAAAATCCGGTTTCATCCCTTTAAATTGTGTACTATCTCCACTAGGATTTAAAAGAGAATTCGGAACTGTTACACCATAATAGTTTAGAGGCGTCTCTTCTGTATAACTCTGATACTTCTGATTCATTCGTGGCCCCCAATCACTGACGATATAATTGTAAAGTTGCTCACTCTTGCTTTGATTCCATAAAATCTCCTCTGCTACTGCACTTGGAGTCGTTTGGCTAGTAGACGAGGAACTGGAAGTTTGTGCAGAGTTTGAGGAAGATCTAGCAGTCACTTGGTCTGCAGATAAAATAATCGCAATCGTAGCCCCCTTCCTAACCTTGCTGCCACTACTTGGAGACGTCTGACTTACTAAACCGGACGTTACTGACGGATCTTCAATTTCTGAAATAGTGCCAATTTCTAAGCCTGCTTTTTCTAACTTAATCTTGGCCGCCTCCAAAGTCATATTAGAAACATCTGGCACTTCAATATTAGCAGATTGACTTGAGCTTGTGGTGGATTGCCTTGTCGAATTTTTAGAGACAGAAGACGTCACATCAGAAACAGAAGTCAATTCAGTTTCTATACTTCTCTGAGCAAAATAGGTAAAAATAAGGGGGAAGAGCGTTAGAACAGCAAAAACAGAAACTAATATAACTAATTTCCTACTCCTAGCCTTGTCTGAAAGTTCAACTTCCTGCGCCAATTCTCGCAGCATATCTTGCAACTCTTGATTTTGATTTTCTACCTGTTCTACATCGGTGTCCTCTCCGTTAGATTGTTCGGACTTTCTCCGTTCTTTTCGACTATACTGTGCGGAAGTAGTATCTTCAATAAGTTCATCCGGTGTATCATAAACTTGACTCGGTGCATACTTTCCAACTTCATAATCTAAAACGGATGATTCGTCCAGTTGTGACACCTGATTCTCCATCTGTTCAGAAGTCTCATCGGTTGTAGAATATACCTCTTGTTTCGCTCGAGGCATCGGTTTCTCCCAGTTACGTGTTCGACCTTTATATTTTCTATTAGATGGTTGCATACAATTCTCCTATTCAGCTAAAAGAAGGATATTTTTGTATATCCGTTGTAAATTGGCACGTTTCGTTGCTCCAAAACTTGTAAACACATCTACCCAGTACCAAATAACCAATAGGAGCATGCATAGGAGTACTGTAAGCATTATCCCAATACCTCCAGCAATCATAGAAGATTCACTGCCCAACGATGCAAACAAAGCTGGCAATAAAAGAAAGCTCGACAAATTGAAAAAGAAGAGCTTGGCAATTCCTGTAGCCACATCTCCGATATAGAATTTATCCAATCCTGTCCAACCTAAAAAAATCGCTAGTACCAGCGTGATAACAGGTGATTTTACCGGTACAGCCAATAGTGCATAGTGTTGTCGCTCAGGTAATAAATGTAATCTGTATCGTAACGTTTCTAATTCTGTTGTAGGAAGCGAGCTAGAATTGGCTGCAATAAAACTATCCACCGAACCTGTAAACATGTTTCATCTCCTTTTATAAGCTAAAAACCATATATAACATTATAACTCTTTTCCCAAGTAAAAACAATGTTCGCTGTGACATATATTCCTAGAAAATGAACTATTCTCTCTTTCTCAGCAAAATAAAAAATGACAGATAGTGACTCTGATAGCTGTCTAAAGTTTATACTCTTCTTAACCTCTCAACTTCCCCTCCCAATCAATCGCTCCAAGTTGATAGGCTTCTTGATGTAGGAGTTCTGCTATGGTTAACTTGTCTAATTCCGCATAGAAGGCATCTAGTCCTTTTTCAAGAACGGTCAAAATCTTACCCTCACTTTCTTGAACATGGGCTTGGTCATCAAAAATGCTATGGGAGAGGTGCTTGAACTGAATAGTATCTTCATGGAGTTTTAAGGCAAAAAAGACATCTTTTAGGCTAATCTCCTCAACAGACCTGCCCAGTTGATAGCCACCTGCCTTGCTGGCATTGGCAAGGACCAAGCCGGATTTAGATAGCTTCATCAGGATTTTCTTCAGATAAGAATCGGAAACTTGTAAGACCTGACTAAGGACATGGCTTTTGACAGGGCGGTGGTCTTCTTGTAAGGCTAGGATAATCAGTACATAGACTGCTTGTTCGACACTTTTGTTGATTTTCATTGGTCCTCCAAGGTGTGTTTGCCTGCTCTTAGAATGGTGGCATAGAGGGTTTTGGCCATTTTTCCTGCTAGGCGGTTGGCTAACTTTTGCCCGAATGGTGTGGGTACCTCAATCTCAATGGTCCAAGTCACCTTGGTTTGTCGCTCTGCTATTTTCTCAAAAGCAATCTCCGTGAAATCCTGACGGACAGCTGGGAATGAACGATTGACCTTGTAACAAATAGACTGGTTAGGCTTGACGGCAGTGATTTCTTCTCTATACCAACCTGCTATCATGATAATATCACGCTGGGAGCCTTTTGTCCACCTGTCACTTCCTCTCCACGCTGACCGAAATACAATGGGAGAGGCAATGAAATTTTCTGAATGTTAAAACCAAGTAAAGACTGTGTCTAAAGGGGCTGCAATATCTTGGCTAATGGTGACTCGTTCAACTGCCATTTACTTCACCATTTTGGAAACCAACTCGTCTGCCACTTCGGTCACCAAGACAGGTTTCATGTTTTTCACGAACAGACCAAAGAATTTGAAAATTGGAACCAGCTTGGCAAGAGTGTCATTTCGTCCATTGCCATAAACAACGGTCGGCTCAACCACTTCAGTGCGAATGCCGCTGGCACGGAGTTGGTCTGCGATGCGTTTTTTGCCGTCTAGGAAGGATTTTGGTCCCAAAAGACCACCAATAAAGCCCATAGCCTTGACTTTCTTGTCCTTGGCAATCTGCAACATAACCTGAGCTGGCTTGTCATTGACCGCTTCAAAGGCAGCTGGGTTGCTTTCTGGGCGACCAACAAAGTCCACGATGTAGTCAACCTGGTCTGGTAGGACAGCTGCCACTGCTTTATAATCTGACACATCAGCCGCAAGATTATGAATGCGAGCGTTGGCAAGCTGGTTTTTGCCAGAGCGTGAGATGACATAAAAGACAGCACTTGGGTCTTTTTTGAGCCATTTTTCTGTCACATTGCGACCGATATAGCCGTTCCCGCCGAGTAATACTACGCTTGTCATAATGACACCTCTTTCTTAGGAGTTTTATTATCCTTGGTTATCGGTATATATCCGAAGACTTTTTTTGTCAACGGTTTTGTTCAAAAAATTAGAAAAACATGATAAGCATCATTTGACAGTAGGTCTCCCCTATGGTATCCTTACGTCTATTAATTTGTCCGTACAAACGGAAAATAAAAGGAGATTATATGACACTTATTTTTGGAATTGTGGCAGGCCTGATCGCCTTTGCGATTGGTGGTTTGTGGTATGGTTTGATATTCCGTGATGCTTGGATTGAAGCCTCTGGCATTGATATGGCCAAGGTTGAAGCAGATCGTAAGACAGGAAAAAACGGTCAAAAGGAAATGGTGATTTCTTTGGCCATTGAAGTTGTGACTGCTGTCGTGACGATTTTCTTCATCAAAACTCTTGATGTTTCACCACTCCACGCAGCTGGCGGCATGGGCGTGATTGCAGTCCTTGCTTCATTGAAAAACTATGTCTTTGAGCAACGCCCTCTTAAACTCATCCTCATCAACGAAAGCTACAAATTGGTCTGCTACTTAGTAGTTGGAATCATTGCTCTATTTGCATAAACACAACCCTCCTAAAAGTAGGAGGGTTTTATGGTACAATAGAAGGAAGATTGATACAAAAGGAGCCTGTATGTCCCTCTCCCTACGAACTATTAAACTGATTTTTGCTACTGTCCTAGCTATTTACCTAGCGACTGCTCTAGGTTTGTCCTATGCCACAGCAGCTGGCATCATCGCCATTCTTAGTGTCCTAGACACCCGCAAGTCCAGCTTCAAAATGGCCCGCAACCGCCTCTTTTCTACCCTCCTGGCCCTCAGCATAGCCGTCCTCACCTTCGCCCTCTTTGGCTTTGGTATCTGGACCCTAGGCATCTACCTCGCCCTCTATGTCCCCTTGGCCTACCGTTTCAACTGGGAAGCTGGCATTGCACCTTCGACGGTCCTCGTCACCCACCTCTTGCTAGAGCAGGATATTTCTCTGACTTTTTTGGGAAATGAGCTGGCGCTTTTTCTGATTGGGGCGGGACTGGCACTTTTCTTTAACCTCTATATGCCCTCGCAGGATAAGAAAATCGAGGCCTATCACGACCAAGTTGAAGACCTGCTCAAACAAATTCTGCTCCGCTTTGAAGCCTTCTTGCTCAACGGCGATGGACGAAACGAGGCAGAATTAATTACGCAGCTGGATAAAATCTTGGATGAGGCCCTGAAAGTCGTCTATCTAGACCGTCACAATCAACTCTTCCAACAAACTAATTACCAAGTCCATTACTTTGAAATGCGGACCGCACAAAACAAAATCCTACGGACCATGGCAAGCAATATCAACAAGTGTTTACTAGAAGGGCGTGAAAACATCATCTTGGCCAGCCTCTTCGAACGAGCAGCTCAGCAACTTAGCCGCGAAAACTCTGCCAAGGAATTATTGCTAGATATTGAGCTGTTTCATGCAACCTTCCGCCAACGACCGCTACCTCAAACCCGAGAAGAATTTGAAACCCGTGCCACTCTCTTTCAACTCCTACATAACATGGAAGCCTTTATTCAACTTAAGGTCGAATTCTATGAGATTTATAATGAAGAAGAATCGTCAGTCTAACTTATGGTTCTTTTAGTTATTTATTTTTAGCAAAAACCGCCAGTTTTTGAACTGACGGCAGGTGTTTTATGAACAATTTTATACGATTGCTTGGCTTGTTTCATCATCAAAGAAGTGTGCTTTGTTGAGGTTAAAGGTCAAGCGAACTTTATCTCCTGGATTGTGGTAATCACGCGCATCTACACGAGATACAAATTCTGTATTTCCTACTTTAGAGTACAGCATTGTTTCTGCACCGAGAAGCTCTGATACAACCACTTCTGCTTCTACGATAGAAGATGGGTAAGTATCCAATTCCAACTGCGAAGCTTTAATATCTTCTGGACGGATACCAAGCGTGAATTTCTTACCAGCATAGCCTTTTTCTTCCAAGTGTTTACGACGGCCTTCTGGAAGATCTACCTTGAAACCATCTCCAACAAGTACACCATCTTGCAAGCTTACACTGAAGAAGTTCATTGCAGGACTACCGATGAAGCTAGCAACAAATTTGTTTACAGGTTTATTGTAAAGTTCTTCTGGGCTACCGATTTGTTCGATGCGACCAATTGTTCCTGTACCCGCTTCATTCTTAGTAGCAGACATGATAACGATACGATCTGCCAAAGTCATCGCTTCTGTTTGGTCGTGCGTTACATAGATAGTTGTTGCTCCGATACGCCGGTGAATTTTCGCAATCTCAGTACGCATAGAAACACGAAGTTTTGCATCTAAGTTTGACAATGGCTCGTCCATCAAGAAGACTTTAGCATCACGGACAATGGCACGTCCCATAGCAACACGTTGGCGTTGACCACCTGAAAGGTCAGCTGGTTTACGTTGCAAGAATTCAGTCAAGCCGAGAATTTGCGCTGCCTCTTCTACACGCTTTTTAATTTCATCTTTACTGTATTTACGCAATTTAAGACCGAAAGCCATGTTATCAAATACAGTCATGTGTGGATAAAGGGCATAGTTCTGGAATACCATGGCGATATCACGGTCTTTTGGAGCCACATCATTCATCAGAACGCCATCGATGTATGCTTCACCTTCTGTGATATCTTCCAAACCAGCAATCATACGAAGAGTTGTTGATTTACCACATCCTGAAGGACCTACGAATACGATAAATTCCTTATCCTTAATATCCAAGTTAAAGTCTTCCACAGAATAGTGCTCACTGTTTGGATATTTTTTATAAATGTTTTTTAAATTCAATTGAACCATGGTCAATCCTCACTTTCTTTGATGAATTCATTATAAATGAAAACGTTTTACTTTTCTATGTCAGATTGAACAAAAAGAAAACAATCTTTTGTACAAGTTGCACAAAAGACTGTTCTTGCTACTTCAATAGTTCGCTTTTCAAAAAGTTAACTAACCGTTCTGGATGTTCCGGTAAAAAAATCGCTGAAGCTAGTTTAGAACGGTGAGCTGTGTTCTCAAAAGCCACAACGCTTTTTCCCCTCTCTTTTGCCTTAGAAACAATATCGTAAACCTCCGCGTAATGGTTAATATCTAAATAGCAATCACAATAATTTAGTAATTTATCTACTCTAGCATCAATAATCTCTGGATAAACATGGACATTGTCATAATTCATTAAGGATTTTAGTTTAGGAGAAACCATAGTATAGGCTGCGATATGAAATTGAACCTCTGGCAAGTGGGTGATAATATAGTCTATCTGCTCCAACTGATCTGACTCAGTCAGAATAAAAGCATGTTTCTTATAGATTGTCATACCATCCATAGCCTCCTTAAAGCCAACAGTTTCCTGCCTTCTACCATCTAGTGAATTCAGGTCTAAACTAGAATAGTACCACCAGAGTTCTCTAAATCGTGCAACACTGTAGTCATTCCATGGCTTATCGGAGGTTAAAAAATGTACAATGGTAGGCGTCCAATCACCAATATTTTCATAAAGATAAGCTCTGTGATCATAACGGCTCACTACGTCATAGGTTTGATAATTGTACCGCTTATCCAATGCTATCCATTTATTTTCAGCAACTAGATTCAAGATGCTTTGATCTCCGTTTCTGACGGATGAAAATTTCTGCATTGCAACCTTGAGCAAGGTTTGTGTAAGCTCTTTACGACGCCATAGTTCAAGATTAAGCAACATAACTCCCGAATTAAAATTCCCTGCTTCATTCTTGTTAGGATCTTCAACTGCTGCTAGAAACATATCTTCCAAGTCTAACTCAAACAAGGTATCCAGCGGTCCATTAACAATAATATCTGAATCCAGGTAAAGCGCCTTTTGTTCTGCTACAAATTGCGGAATAAAAAAACGAAGCCAGGAACTAGACGGAAGAAAAGATTGAAGCGAGTTGACCGACTCATCAGCAATATAAACTGACTTTAAATTGGAACCTAGATGTTGCAATTGCTTGTTAACAAGTCTTACCCATTCAATCGGAACATCACCTTGATGGAATAAATAAAAATCAATATCTCGGTTATAAACAGATATAGACTTTATCGTTACTAATGCTTTTTCTAAGTAATTTTTATCCGTAGCTAAAACGATTGCTTTTCTCATAAGTAACTCCTATTAGACGTTCAAATCCATGATAACCATATAGCAAACAGCCAAATCTGTCAATTCCTTGAGCTGTAACCCCGTCCAATCAAACCACTTATCCAAGCGATACTGTAGTGTATTTCGGTGAATATAAAGAGACTGGGCTGCCTTGGTTATGACCGCACCTTCTTCCCAAAGGGCTTGAATTTCTTTTTCCAATTGCTGGTGAGCAATCAGGCTCGTTAACCCTTCTCCCAAAACAGGATAAAGTTGACCGGCCCAAAGATAAAGTTGACCAAAGGTAAGCAACCGTGATTGATGGTGGCTATTTCTCCAATGACGAAAGAGGGATTGTTCAGCTTCAATCAACTGTGGCCAAGAAGGTAACAATTTTGCAGGCCAAATTTGCCCCAAAAACAAGACAATTCTTAGACCAAAGTCAAACTCCATGGTGGCAAGGGTATCACGCAGGATTTCCTTAACATCCAAAAGGGGAGACTGGTGTAGGATAAACATATAATCTTGTCCATTTCCCGTATAATGCCCTTGAAGATTAGGTAGAAGTTTTGCCATCATATCAAGCCAAGCCAACTTCCCATCTTCATCAGATACATGGCCTATGTGTGCATGAATGACCTGCAGCTTTTCCAATGACTGAGGAAGTGGGCCTATTCCTTGAAAATAGCGCCCCCAAGGATGCCCCTGTTCTATACTTGGATCACTCAAGAGCATATCAATCAGTTCTAACTCCCGCTCTGTCAAATCTTTACGATCTAAAACAAACCAGGCATCATCGGCTAGGGGTAACTGTATACTAGCTACATTTTCTTTCTTTTCAAATGCAATTCTTCCCTTCGGAAAGAGGCGCTGCAATTGCTCTTTATTGGTCATCTGCCCCCCCCCTTTTTGTATTCTATACTTGTTGGCGCTATTGAAGGTCTTCCACTCGTTCAATACACCACTCTATTAACTCTTCCAACCGCTCAACTTGGTCTGTCATGTGTAAGTAGCCCAAAACAGCCTCAAAACCTGTTGACATTCGATAGGTCACCACATCTGCGTTCTTAGCCTTGGTGTGACTATGGCTATTTCTCCCCCGCTTGTAAATTTCTTCTTCTTTTTCGGTCAATAGCTGAGCTTCTAAGAGAGCTGAAATCAAACTTGCCTGTGCCTTGGCTGAGACATATTTGTTAGCCTCACCGTGTAATTTGTTGGGCTTGGTTAACCCTTTGAAAATCAAGTGCCGTCTGATATACATGGAATAGACAGCGTCCCCTTCAAAAGCAAGGGCAATACCGTTAATGAGATTGACATCTACTGCCTTAGTCACGTGTCCACCTCACACCGTCCTTGGTATCCAAGAGCTTGATGCCCTGAGCCGCCAATTCATCACGAATACGGTCAGCTGTCGCAAAGTCACGATTGGCACGCGCCACTTGGCGTTCTTCTATCAAAGCCTCAATCTCGCTGTCCAAAACTTCCTCTTCAAAGACAATGCCAAAAACTTCTAGCATTTTCCCAAAGGCTTCTTTGACAGCTTCATCATAGTTTCCAGAGTTAATCCATTTGGCAAAGTCAAAGATGGCTGTGATTCCATTTGCTGCATTAAAATCATCATCCATAGCTATCTCAAAAGCCGACAAGTGTTTAGCCAATCCTGTCTCATCTGATACACTCGATACTGGTTGGGTATAGGTATTTTTCAAGTATTTGAGATTGACTTCCGCATCCGAAATTGCCTTTTCTGTATAGTTGAGCGGACGACGGTAATGCTGAGTGGATAGGAAGAAACGCAAGACCTGTCCATCGATTTGTTCCAACATATCATGGGCTGTCAGGAAATTGCCCAAGGACTTGGACATCTTCTCATCGTTGATATTGAGCATGGCATTGTGCATCCAGTAGTTGGCAAAGGTTTGCCCTGTTTTGCACTCAGACTGGGCGATTTCATTGGTATGGTGAGGGAATTCCAAGTCCGCACCACCACCGTGAATATCAATGGTATCTCCTAAAATCTCAGTCGCCATAACCGAACACTCAATATGCCAACCTGGGCGACCAGCTCCCCATGGACTTTCCCAAGACACTTCGCCTGGCTTAGCTGATTTCCAAAGCGCAAAGTCAAAGGGATGTTCTTTCAGTTGACCTTCTCCCTCAACACGACCAGAAGCACCAGCCTCTAGGTCAGACAAGGTTTTATTGGCCAAACGAGCATAGTTTGCTGCCTTTTCCACACGGAAATAAACATCACCAGCCGCTTCATAGGCGTAACCTTTGTCAATCAAGACCTGCACAAAATCAATGATTTCATCCATATATTCGATGACACGTGGATTTTTTGTGGCAGGTTTAACACCCAATTTTGCCACATCTTCCTTGAAAGCTGCGATAAATTTATCTGACAGTTCCTTGGTTGTCATACCCGCTTCATTTGCCGCCTTGATAATCTTGTCGTCCACATCCGTAAAGTTAGAAATGTAAGTTACATCAAAACCACGGTATTCAAAATAGCGGCGGATGGTATCAAAAGCCACCACACTGCGGGCATTACCGATATGGATATAGTTGTAAACCGTTGGACCGCAGACATACATCTTAACTTTTCCTTCTTCCAAGGGCACAAAGTCACGCAAACTGCGGGTCATGGTATCGTAAATTTTAATCATGCTTTCTCCTACTTTTTCTTCCGCTTCATCCAAAGCAAGACCAGTCGGATTACCCAAAAGATTGCTAAGGCAACCCAGATATGACCAAGCCCATAGGAACCCCGACTATAATTTAAAACAGCCAACACAATGGCCAAAATCAGATTGACTGGATAGAGCCAGTCGCTTCCTTTAAATGTTTTCATTTGTTACTCCTTTTGCAATCGCCATGGCCACTTCAAAGAAGGTCATACTGTCAGCCGTCCGTTCTGCCCGACGGGCATCCCATTCATTCTTGTGGTGGTCCACATAGTCTGCCGTGTAGAAAAACTGATAGACCTTGGCCTGACGAAAGTTTGCCCAGGCCATGATAGCAGAAGCTTCCATATCGACCACCATGGCACCAGCGGCTAGGCGACGCTTGACCTTGGCAGCGGTTTCCCGAAAGAAAGCGTCCGTGGTCCAGGTCTTGGCCCGCACGTGCTCAATCCCTGCTTGGTCCAAGGCCTTTTCCATGGTTAATAGAGAAGCAGGGTCATAGCTGATTTCCTCGCTGGCAGGAGCGTAGTGGTAACTAGTTCCCTCGTCCCGAAGAGCAGAGCTAGGAAGGATAATCTTATCCGCAGCAAGCGACTTATCCAGCACACCGCAGGAACCAAGAACGATAAAATTCTCAAAACCACAGGCTTTCAGCTCTTCCAGATGACCAACTGCCATTGGAGCACCGATTACTGCCAACATGACCGCAACCTGCAGTCCATCTCTTTCCAAAATATACCAAGGATGACAACCATTTAGGGTCTGTAAATGACCACCCTCTCTGCTCTCAGCTAGCTGACTTACGCGGTCCACGATTTCCCCATTGAAGGAGAAAATCATGGTCTCACATACCTCACCGCCACCACGGATAGCCTTATCCGTCGGTTCAATGACTGCAGAAACCTCTTCAAATTCTTCTAGTAGCATATCAACCTTCTTTCGGGTCTAAGTAGACCACTTGAGTCTGCTTTGTAAAACCGATATTTTCATACAACCGTTTGGCGATGAGGTTGTCATCTTCGACGGCGATTTGAAAAAGGTTGTCGTTTTTCGTGATAAGGTCATTGATGACAGCTTTGACTAAGTAAGTGCCGTAACCTTTTTGTTGCTGGTCGGGTGCAATAGCTAAACCGTAAAGGTAGTTATCATCAGTCGAGATGTCTACTGTGCAAGACCCGATAACCGCTCCGCTATGTTCCAAAAGATAAAGCAAACTATCTGCATCCGCAATGGCTTCACGGGCGTAACGAAGCGCCACCTCGTAGTCACTATCAAAGACCTCTGCCTGGAAACGTGCAATATCGTCTGCATGGTGAGCTTGTGCCAAACTTACTGTGAGTCCAGCCTGTTGTGAGAACTGATAAGGCTCCCGCTCACGACCCATCCAAGTCTCAGTATCCGTATCTTCTACCAAGTCCCAGGCTATCGCAAGATCTGGGTGCTTGTCCAGAAAGACACGTTCGGTCTGAAAGGTCACACTAGCGATAGGATACTTAGCCGTCTTCGTCTGGTAGTTGGCATAGAGCTTTCGTGCTATCCCCTGTCTACGGTAGTCTGGATGCACGAGAATCGCCAGTTCCACATCCTCATCATCGGCATAAACAGTCAAAAGTCCTACCAACTGTTCACCTTGATAAGCCAAGAAAAAAGCTGGCATTTTAGGGTCAAAGTTGAGCATATTTGACAGGTAAGGGTCACGATAGGTGCCGTCATGGGATTGTACGGTGCTTATCAGAGTTTTTGCTGCGAATAACTGCTTGGGATTTAGAACATTAGTTGCTATTATCATGCTTACCTCTTATCTCTATAACTACTCACATAGGAAGGCTTTCCTACAAATGAGATGAATGGTGGCTGGCTTCTCTTAATTCTGCTAACTTGGTCGTGTAATGTTCACGGCCATCTTCCATGTCATGAATGACCTTCTCATCTTTTTGTCCATGTACACGGACGATTTTAGCCGGCATTCCGACAACTGTCACATCTGCTGGAACATCCGCTAGGACAACGGCAGCTGCACCCACTTTAGCATTCTCCCCAATCTCAATAGGGCCAATGATCTGGGCATGGGCAGAAACTAAGGCACCTCTTCGTACAGTTGGGTGGCGTTTTCCTGTATCTTTCCCCGTCCCTCCAAGAGTTACTCCATGGTAGAGCATGACGCCAGATTCGATAATGGAGGTTTCCCCAATGACTAGGCCTGCACCGTGGTCAATGAAAACTCCTGAAGCAATCTCGGCGCCTGGATGAATCTCAATATTGGTCCAAAAGCGCCAAAATTGACTGTGCATCCGAGCTAGTAATTTAAAGCCTTTCTTCCACATCCAATGGGACAGACGATGAGCAGCCAAGGCCTTAACACCTGGATAGGTCAAAAGGACTTCTAAGCTAGTCCGTGCTGCCGGATCTTTTTCTTTTACAATCTCAATGGTGTCCTTCCACCACCCCATAGTCACTCCTTCTAGCGAGAAGACAAGCCCACTAACGAACTTGTCTACTTACAAATTATTTTTTCTCTACTTTATGAAACTTAAATTCACCAAAGTTGTTATCTTTTTTCTCTTTATGGTCTTTGTGACGGCGTGGTTTATCTGAACGCTCCCGTTTTTCAGGCTCTACATAACCTTCTGGTTTTGGAAGAAGTGCCTTCATAGAAGCGTCAATACGTCCTTTATCATCAATCTTGATAACTTTGACATCGACAATATCGCCGATTTCAACTAGGTCTTCTGGTTTATTGACACGAGTCCAGGCCATTTCAGAAACGTGGACCAGAGCATCTGTCTTATCGAAGAGGTTGACAAAGGCACCGAATTTCTCCAAACGAACCACTTTTGCTTGGAAGACCTCGTCCACTTTTGCTTCACGAACAAGACCTGCGATGATTTCTTTGGTGCGCTCAATTGCAGCACGATCTGGTGAGAAGATAGCCACAAGACCGTCTTCGTCGATATCGATTTTCACGCCAGTTTCTGCAATAATCTTATCAATGGTTTCGCCACCCTTACCGATAACAATCTTGATTTTATCTACATCAATCTTGATAGTGTCAATCTTCGGTGCAGTTGGTGCCAAGTCAGGACGAACTTCTGGGATCGTCGCTTCAATCACATCAAGAATTTCAAAACGAGCTTTCTTAGCCTGTGCCAAGGCTTCTTCCAAGATTTGCGGCGTGATACCATCAATCTTGATGTCCATTTGAAGAGCTGTGATCCCGTCACGGGTACCAGCTACCTTGAAGTCCATGTCGCCGAAGTGGTCCTCAAGACCTTGAATATCGGTCAAGACAGTGTAGTTGGTACCGTCTGAAATCAGACCCATGGCAATCCCTGCAACTGGTGCCTTGATTGGCACACCACCAGCCATGAGGGCAAGGGTACCAGCTGTGATAGAAGCCTGTGATGAAGAACCGTTTGACTCCAAGACTTCTGCCACCAAGCGGATTGCGTAAGGGAAGTCTTCCAAGCTAGGCAATACCTGCTCAAGAGCACGCTCACCAAGGGCGCCGTGACCAATTTCACGACGACCTGGTGCACCGTAACGACCAGTTGAGCCAACTGAATATTGTGGGAAATTGTAGTGGTGCAAGAAGCGTTTCTTGTACTCATCATCCAAACCGTCGATGATTTGTGTTTCACCCATTGGAGCCAAGGTCAAGACAGAAAGAGCTTGCGTTTGACCACGGGTAAAGAGGCCTGAGCCGTGAACGTTTGGCAAGAAGTCCACTTCTGCATCTAGCGGACGAATTTCATCGACACGGCGACCGTCTGGGCGGACCTTGTCCTCTGTAATCAAACGACGAACCTCTGCGTGCTCCATGAGCTCCAAGATTTCATGAACGTCACGCATGATGCGGTCAAATTCTTCGTGTTCAGCGTATTTTTCTTCGTAAGCTGCGATGACGGTTTCACGCACCGCATTGGTCGCATCTTCACGGGCCAATTTTTCTTCAACCTGCACCGCTTTTTTCAAATCATCATTGTATGCTGCAACAATCTCAGCCTGCAATTCTGGATCCACTTGAAGAAGTTCCACATCTGCTTTTTCCTTGCCGACTGCTGCCACGATTTGGTTTTGGAAGTCAAGGAGTTCTTGAATGGCCGCATGACCTTTCAAAAGAGCTTCCAACATGATGTCTTCTGACAATTCTTTGGCACCAGATTCTACCATGTTGATGGCGTCTTTGTTACCAGCCACTGTCAAGTCGAGCAGTGACTCTTCCATCTGAGCCTTGTCAGGGTTGATGATGAGTTCACCATTGACATAGCCGACCTGCACACCTGCGATTGGACCGTTGAAAGGAATGTCTGAGATTGCCAATGCCAATGAAGAACCAAACATGGCTGCCATTGGAGCAGAAGCATCTGGATCGTAAGAAAGCACTGTGTTGATGACTTGGACTTCGTTACGGAATCCTTCCGCAAACATAGGGCGGATCGGACGGTCAATCAAACGAGCTGTCAAGGTCGCATCAGTTGACGGACGGCCTTCACGCTTCATCCAGCCACCTGGGAATTTCCCAGCAGCGTACATTTTCTCTTCATAGTTGACTTGGAGGGGGAAGAAGTCTCCCGTCGCCATTTTTTTGGACATAACCGCCGCAGTCAAGACTGTGGAGTCCCCATAGCGAACGACAACCGCACCGTTAGCTTGTTTGGCAACTTGACCTGTTTCAACGAACAATTTTTTGCCAGCAAAAACCGTTTCAAATACTTGTTTTGACATGAATTGTCTCCTATTTTCCTGAAAATTTTTTCTTGCGTGTTTTCTACAAAAGACAATCAAACAGACTTGTTTCACTCTCTTTTGCACAAAATCACGCATAATTCTTATTTTATCATATTTTAGGTAGAAATAAAGGCCTGAAACTATTTTTGACAAGAAAACATACTCATGATAAACTATTCAAAATAGTTGGAGGTAGAAAATGGAAACTTGCCATCTTGTAGTTCCTAGTTTAAAATGGAAGAATCAAATCTTAGCCTATAAAGAAGCATTTAGCAATGAACATCTTCATGGTGGTAGCAAACTGCAACAATTTGAAACAGTTGAGGAATGGCTAGAACACATTAAAGCTGTGTCATCTTATAGGACAAGTCATACAGAACGTTCTCCTTCTTCTACATTTCTTTGTATTCGTGAAATAGATCAACAGATGGTTGGCATTTGCACTATTCGCCACGATCTTAATCACGAGCATTTAAAGAATTATATTGGTCATATCGGCTATTCTATTCACCCAGAAGAGCGAAGAAAAGGCTATGCGACTGAACAACTACGACTTGCCCTACTGGAAGCTAAGAAATTGGAAATTGCCCAAGTCTTAATCACCGCTGCAGATTGGAATATTGCCTCTCAAAAAACCATCCTTGCAAATCGTGGTGTTTATGAGGATACCCGTATTGACCCTAATAGTAGCGAGCGTATGCTCCGATATTGGATTGAAAATTTGTAATATAAAAACCTCCAATGATACTAAATCGTTTGGAGGTTTTTTAAGTTACCGATTATTGAACTCTCAGACCAAATACTCGTTTTATATAAAGGTAAAATGAAATGGGTGTTTCACAAAATCCAACAAAGGGACATCGCTTTCATGGACATAGCCAACAACCATTTGGCGGTCGTCCTGAGGCAAGTCGACCAAACAAATTTCTAGTTCTGATTGATAGCGAAGAAACTGTTCATTAGCAAGAACAATATCTCCTCGTTTCCGATGTTTTGCTGGCCCTTGAATTGCATACCCTTTTAACTGATTCCTTGAATGGCTAGCACGTATGACATAGTCGCTAGCATCAATTCTATTTTCAAAATGCATTTCCTTCAATTGCTTTGGAACCTGTGCTGATAGAGCTATTATGCCTTTTGTCAGATATGAAAATCGTTCTAAGGAAGCACTTGATAAGGCATTATCCCCAATACATACATAATCACTTTCACAATACATCATACAATCGAGCGCAGATTGAATTGGATGAGATGCTCTATGTTCTTCAACGGTTGGAAGCCCTTCAAAAAGTGGAAATCGCTTGTTATCCCCAGGAATAAATGTGATGACCTTTAGTCCATAAGAGTGTAACCGACTATTTAGGTCACGAACACTATTCCTTCCCAAACCTGTATAGGGCTTAGGATAATAATTATGACATGCCAAAACTCTTGTTTTCTCAACACCATTTTCCATCATCTTTCTCAGAAGGTCATCTGACAATGTAGATGCATTTAAGACAAGTAAAAAATCTTCTGACAATGATTTCATGACTTCAATAGTAATTCCATCATCAATCCTAAGTGCTTTAATACCGAGCTTTTTAATCCCTTCTTTCCCATATCGCTTCAAACTATCTTGATTGATATCCACAATCAAGGTCAGCCCTTCTCGTTGACATTTTGTTACTATATGACGAATTTCTTCGTCTCCCTTCTCTTCTTCATTTATATTAAGCGAAGAGAAAACAAAGGAAAATCCTGCATTTTGATATTCTATAAACCACTTTTCCGAATCAGCAAATGAGTTAGATAAATAGAGTGAAAAACCGAAACGACTGAAGAAATCATTAACTTCCATATACGGTCTCAATTCTATCTTCATCCACACCAAAGAACCAAGTTAGTACAAAACCACCTACATATGCAGCCAGCATCGCTATAACAAATTGCAGTTGGCTTCCAGGTACCATGATTAACAGTCCAAACAAACCAGAAACTCCTTGAGATACAGTCCCTAAATGGAATAACACTGCCAAAATTCCGCCAAAACCTGAACCTAAACAAGCGGTTAGGAAAGGTTTGCCCAAAGGCAAAGTGACGGCGTACATCATCGGTTCACCAATTCCCAAGATTCCGACTGGAATAGAATCTCGTGTTAGTTGTTTCAACTTTTTATTTTTTGTTTTCAAAAAGAGTGCTAAACCAGCCCCGACTTGTCCACCACCTGCCATCATCAAAATAGGCAAGAGATAATTTATACCACCTGTTGGCCCAGACGGATCATTCAACAAAACATGTATTGGAGTCAATGCTTGGTGTAGTCCAACTGATACCAATGGTAAGAAGCCTGCTGACAAAATGTACCCACCTACTATACCTAGCTTCTCATATACAAAATTTAATCCACTATAAATAGCTGTGGTTAACACTTCTCCAAGAGGCTGAATGACTAACAAAGCAACCAGTCCACCCAATATTACTGTACAAAGAGGAGTCAAAAAAGTATCTAAAAAACTTGGCATATATTTTCGGATATTTCTTTCTAGAAATGCAAAGAAAATTCCAACAAATAGAGCCGCTAGCAAACCGCCTGCACTAGGTGAGAATGCCTTGTCCACAAAAGGTAATAAAATTGATTTGTCATCCACTACTGTCAACAAAGGCATTGAAGGAACCGCCACAGACATAGCTCCGGCCATTGCTCCCAAAATCGGACTTCCTTTAAATTCTTTCGCCGCATTCATTCCAACATAGATTGGCAAAAAAGTAAAGAGTCCCCAACTCATAGTCCTAATACATTGATACCACCATTCCATTGCAAAAGCATTCCCGGTTGATACATTAATGACATTTGTAATCCCATTTATTAAACCTGCCGCAATTATTCCAGGTAATATAGGTATAAAAATATTCGCAATTTTTTGCAAGAATCGTTGAACTGGCTTGTCGTACTTCTCTTTATTTATCCTTTTATTTGTAGCAGCAACATCCGCTGTTGTGTAATCTTCTTCAACACTTCCCAATGATATACCTGTCAGTTCTGAAAATGCTTGGCCAACCTTTGTCACTGTTCCAGGCCCAAAAACAATTTGAAGTGTATCTGCCTCAACAACTCCCAAAACACCTTCTATGTTTTTAAGATTATCAAGGTGAACCAGCTTGTCATCTCGTAACTGTAAACGAAGTCGTGTCATACAAACTGCATTCCCTAGGATATTTTCCCTGCCACCAACATTTTCAAGAACTTGCTTTGCAACATCTTTCGTATTTTTCATTTTAATTCTCCTTATCCAAAATTGATTGAATTGCGAATGAAATGTGATTATGATAGTTTTCCAGAAGTTTTTTTGCTTCTATTTGATCAAGTTGACTCAACTGCATCAAGATGGCTAATTTCACGTCTTGGTTGGCTTGTTGAAAAATATGTTCCGCCTCCATCTCTGTACAGCCAGTTGTTTCACAAATAATTCTTTTTGCTCGTTGAATCAATTTTTGATTGGTCGGTTGCACATCTACCATGAATCCTCGAAAAACTTTTCCTAGTTGTATCATCGAGGTGGTAGAAATCATATTCAGAATCATTTTTTGAGCTGTCCCAGCTTTCATTCGACTAGATCCCGTTACAACCTCTGGTCCAACTAATACTTCAATCGGAGCATCTACCAATGGGGAGATTTCCGCATCTTGTACACAGGAAATACTGGCCGTCTTAGCTCCAATTTCACGAGCATATGTGACTGCCTCAAGGACATATGGAGTCCTGCCCGAAGCGGCAAGCCCGATAACCACATCCTTAGCCGATATACCAATTTGTTGCAGATCCTCTACAGCAGCTACTCGGTTATCCTCTGCACCCTCTTTGGCGGCACGTACAGCCCCATTTCCTCCAGCAATCAGTCCTTGTACTAACTCTGGAGAAACTCCAAAAGTCGGCGGACACTCCGAAGCATCCAAAACTCCTAGCCTTCCTGAGGTTCCCGCTCCGATATAGATCAGTCTGCCATCCTTTTTCAAGCAGTCAACGACTATTTCTATTACTGCATTAATTTGTGGCAATATGCGTTGTACAGCTAAAGCAACCAGGCCATCTTCACGATTAATGTAGGCGGTGATTTCCCCAATAGACATTGTCTCAATAGCAAATGAGTCTGGATTGGACTGCTCTGTATTCAATCGTTCAATATCCATCTTATTCTCCTTTCTTTTTTTGTAAACGTTTGCTATAATCGTATTATACAACTTATGTATTATTATTTCAATGTTTTTTAGAAATAAAAGTAACTTTGTAACAGACTATGTTAGAAGGGAATCATTATGAATAGAAATATTTTAAATCACTCGATAGAGAATTTAACCCCTACCGAAAACAAATTATTGGATTATATTGAAGAGAACATCCATCGTATTGAAACAATGAATATCTATCAATTAGCCGATAACGCCGGAGTATCAACAGCTACAATCAGTCGAATCAGTAAAAAAATGGGCTATTCTAACTTTAATAAGTTAAAGATAGAAATAGCCAAATCGAAATATGATGATTTACTTAATGCTCACTTCACGCCATCAGATTCGATTGACGTTATTTCTACTAAATTAATTCATTCAATAACAATTTCAAATCAACAAACCGTCAGTTTTCTAAACTTGGAAGAATTAGAAGCCGCCGTAACATTATTACAAAACGCTTCTCGAATTTATTTATTTGGAGTTGGGGCATCAGGTATTGTTTGCAGTGACTTTTACTACAAGCTGAGTAGAATTGGTAAAACATGTATTTTTGCGCATGATACACATATTCAGATGGCCAATATTGCAACCGCTAGAAACGGTGACTTAGCAATCGGAATTAGTTATAGCGGAATGACAAAAGAAGTCGTAGAACCACTTCGTTTTGCAAAAGAAAATGGGGTTTCGACGATAACTATCACAGGAACTGGTAAGAATCAATTAGCAGATTTAGCCGATATTACATTTAGAATCCCACGACATGAGCATGAACTTCGAGTCGGGGCTATTACATCACGAAGCAACTCACTTTTCCTAACCGACTTGCTTTACCTAGCACTTATCCAGAATCATAAGCAAGAAGTCACAGCTATCTTAGAGCAAACAAAACATCTTACACAAGCAATCAGGTAGACCACCTGACGCCCCCTACAAAAGCAAATCCCCTAGGCACCATTGAATCTTTTATTGAAGCAAGCAATCCATATGATAGTGAAAAAGACAAAAAACACAGCTCAGTATATAAGATACTGTGCTGTGCTTTTTTCTATACCTTCTAATTAACGACGGAGTCCGAGTGAGTGAATCAATTCACGGTAACGGTTAACGTCTGTGCGGCGTAGGTATGCCAACAAGTTACGACGGCGACCGATTTTTTTCATCAAACCACGGTAAGTTGCGTGGTCTTTTTTGTGTTGTTTGATGTGGTCGTTAAGGTGGTTGATTTCCCAAGTAAGTACTGCTACTTGAACTTCAACTGAACCTGTGTCGCCTTCATGACGAGCATATTGTGCCATGATTTCATTTTTTTTCTCTTTTGAGATTGCCATGATATGTTCTCCTTTGTTTTTGAGCCTAATCCGAGTGACAGGTTGGCGACCTGTAACCAAGAAAAAGCTAGATTTGTCCTTTTGGACCTCATTCATTCTATCAAGGAATTCAGTTTTTGTCAACTGATTTGAGAACTAGCTGAGCTGCTCTGCTAGTTTTCCAAAAAAAGCCAGCCGGAGCTGACTTTCTGCTTGTATATCATCACATTTACTCAGCCTTTTCTGCCTTTGGCAAGATAAGGTTGAGGACGATGCCGACAATGGCTGAGAGGGCTGTACCTGAAAGGGTGATGGCACCGATGTTGAGAACTGCTCCACCGAGGCCTAAAACAAGCATAGAGCTTGCGATAATCAGGTTGCGGACTTGACCGAAATCAACACGGCTTTCAATCAAAACTTTCAAACCGTTTGAGGCGATAACACCGTAGAGCAAGATAGACATCCCACCAAGCACTGCACTTGGAATGGTGGAGATAAGGGCTGTAAATTTACCCAAGAATGAGAAGGCAATGGCAATCAAGGCTGCGTTACGGATAACGGACACTGATGCGATACGGGTCATACCGATAACCCCTGTATTTTCACCATAAGTCGTGTTAGCAGGTCCACCGATAAAGGCAGATACGGCAGTCGCCACACCGTCACCAATCAAGGTACGGCTGAGACCAGGATCCTTCAGGAACTGGCGGCCACAGATTTGGCTTAGAACCGTGTGGTCTCCGATATGCTCTGCGATGGTCACCACTGCGATTGGCAAGATGGCAATCATTTCTGGACCGAAGTAGAAATTGTAGGATTTGAAAGCACCTGTTTCAAATGGTAGGTAGAAACCTGGCAATTCAAACCAAGCTGCTTCCAGAACAGGTGTAAAGTCAACTAGTCCGAGGAAGATAGCAATCACATAACCACCGATGATAGCAATCAAGAAAGGAACAATCTTGGCGAAGCCTTTCCCTTTGGTATTGACAAAAGCCGCAATCAAGAAGGTTGCAATCGCCACTACGACGTTTTTCCAGTCACCGTCTGCAACGAAGCCTGCCGAGGTTACCGCAGAGTTGGCAAGGCCAAGACCGATAACGATAATCATCGGACCGATGACAACTGGTGGCAAGAGACTGTCAATCCACTTGGTGCCGATAACTTTAACAAGTGCAGCAATCAGCACATAAATCAAACCAACGAAGAGAATGCCTGTCTGAGCTGCCGACACATCACCGCCCATTTCCTTAATGGCGAGGGCCATAGCTGAGATGTAGGCGAAGGATGAACCCAAGTAAACTGGAACTTTAAACTGGGTTGCCACTTGGTAAATCAAGGTTCCGACACCTGATGCAAAGAGAGCCACGGAAACTGGCATACCGAGAATCAGCGGCACCAAGATTGTCGCTCCAAACATAGCGAACACGTGCTGGAAACTCAACAAAATCCCTTGAAGCGGTGCTGGTTTCTCATGGACATCAAACAAAAGATTGGCTTTTGTACTCATAAATCTCCCATTCTGGGTACACAAAAAGACCCAGACTTTCTAAATATACATAGTCATAGGCCCTTAATGAATTATCCTGTTGTCTTTCTCACCTCACGGGATGAGTTTAAAAACCTACGCTTTTGGTATTGTAGCACAAAGTGGTAGTTTTTGGCAAGGAATTTTCGAGACTTTTTAGTATTGTTCGGGAAAATAGCAGAGCGGGGGAGCGAGTTCTATGCTGCCAGGTGATTACTGCTATTTATCCGATTCCTTCTCCACTTTTCGTAAGATAGCATCATCATAACAAGATGGACTTGGAAAAGTTATCACAATAAAGAAAAGGACTACCTAATTTAGGTAATCCTTAATATAAATTTTTCTATTTATAATAGACCATTTCTGAGCCATCTTTTATTCGAAATTACTCCTACAAATAAACTTAGAACAATTAAAATTAGTATATAAGGTATTACAACAACAAAGTCATATAGTTTAATAAACTCTCCTTTAGAAAATACTTTTTCAACTAGAACATATAAATAATTAGATGCATCAAAAATTGCAACGAATTTGAAAAAACCTCCTACGGCAACAAGAATGATAGATAATATCCAATAAAATAGCGATACTCCTAACGAGATTAACAAATTTGAAAATATTAAACTAATTGTGCCAATAATCAAGATATATTGAAGAACAATTACTGAAAACATCAATAAAGAAAATATAAAATGGAAACTACTAAAATTAAGTAATAATGCTGTTAAAATATTAGAAATAAAAATTGAAAAAACAAATTCAAATAAGAGTACTGTCACTTTTGTAAAAAAGAATTTTAGTGAATTGTTACCCGAGAAGAAGTTGAATAAAATTGTTTTATCAGCATAGTCCTTATTAAAAAAATAGACAATTACAAAACCAAATAACAAAAAACCAAACTGGGTAAAAACTGTGTAAGTACTGAAATAAAAATCACCTATACTAAGTTTACTAACTTTATCAATCCCAACAGGTAAAATATAACCCAAAATATAAGATAAAATAACAGAAGAAAAAATATAAAGTAATGTCTTATTTCTAAACGACTTAATAAATTCCGTTTTTAACATATTAAATTTCTCCTATATACCACTTTATTGCTTCGTCTGCTGTTGAAATTCGGTATAATCTTTGATTATCAATAATAAAATAATTTCCATGCAATGTTCTAATGTCACTCAAATCATGAGAAATATTTATAATAATTTTTTCTGGATGTTTTTTACTATATTTTTTTAAAAAAATATGAATTTCATTAACAGTAGCTTTATCAAGTGCATTAGTAATTTCATCAAGAATAATAATTTCTTTATTCCTAGATAATAAAATATATAATTTTATTTTCTGATTTTGTCCATCACTTAATTTTTTTAATGGAATATTATTTGGCACATTTTCTAAACCTAGTAATCGATAAATCTCAGTTGACAAAGACCAACTTACTGTTTTTATCACATCATTTAGCGTCAATTCCTTGGGTAAATTTGAATAACTCGAAATAACCAATGTTCTATTCGGAATATTCTTTGAAAAATATCCTCCCCTATTTAAAATAAAATCTTTGGCAAGTTGAGATTTCCCAGAACCATTTCGTCCAATTACATGATTTATTGTCCCTTCTTCGAAATATAATTCTGAGTCTTTCAATAAAACTTTTTTCCCGATTACCAGGTTATAATTTTTTACTATCATCACTCATCCTCCAAAATCTTACCTGCTTCAGAAAGCAACCTGTCCAAAAATTAACAATTAGTTAGTGTGCAGAACCTGCGATCCATCTATTTTTTGAACTTTTAACAAAATACCATAAATCGTTTACATTATCCAATTCATTTTTTTTAGTTAAAACCTTTTCAAAATTCATATCACTAAGTACAGTTTTTGTTTCACGTTTGATATTTTCTGATTGTTTCATAAATTTTTCCTCCACAATATGCAGGACAGGTTACTCACTGAAACAAGTAAAATTTTAGTTATAAACTCCAAATAAACCAAATAGTATATACAATAGCCAATAAAATATTTACTGTTTTTATTATTTGAATGAAACAACTATTTTCTTCAAAATTTTTCTTTTCTTCAATACCTTTCAACGATAAAATGACTTTATACCCGTCTGAATTCATTATAGGCAAAGAATTAAATATAATATCAATTGACATATATTTTGCTAAATATACCAAAAGAATATTATTTAAAATAATACCCAATAGAAATACAACTCAGCAATATTCTTAAAGTACAAGTCATCTTTATTTATTTTATTCGCACGTCCAACTGGTGAAGCAGGTACAACTGTAATTTGAACCCCAAAAATACTCTCTCCTAATTGTTCCAGTAAACCAATCCCTTTATTAGTTTTATCAGCAACCATATTCACTGCTACTTCCATCTTGAACTCCCTAACAATCGTAAGTAGTCTCCTAATATTTTCTACTGGAATATACTTAGCATGGTAATCATCAAAACTAATCGTTAGATATTTTAACCCTGCTTCAGTTAATTCCGTTAGAATTCTTCGAGTAGTGCGATCATTAGTAGCCCAAAATCCATTTGAAATCAATGTAACTTCTTTGCCGACTGAAGAAAGTCTTTTTGTAATTTCTAATACTTTCGCTTTCCTTAATAATGCTTCTCCACCTGTTAATGATACTACTTTTACATCTTCATGATTTTCAGCATACTGAACAATTTTTTCAATTTCAAAATCAGTTAGATAATAATCAGAATTTGGCAGACACCCAAAGCAACAATGAGCACATTTCGCATTACATTTCTGTGTTAAATTTAAAACTATACTTTTCATAAGAATGTCCCTCTAATTTCATTACTTAGTTATAGGAATAATAGTAGTAACCACATAGCTTTTACCTCCACTTATTTATGCAACTATATTACCAGTGGTATAAATCATATTGATTTTTTGTTGCAAATCATATATACTGGTTGCAAATAAGTTACATAGGAGAGTTATAATGAATTTCGGCCAGACAGTTGAATTTATTAGGCATCAAAAAAATTTTTCAATAAAACAGATTTGTGGTGACTATTTATCCAGACAAACTTATTACCGTTTTGTAAAAAACGAAATTGATATCTCCTCAAAAAAACTTTTTTACATTCTAAACAATTTAAATGTTAATGTAGATGAATTTCTTTTTATTAGTAATAATTTTCAGTCACCTCAAGAATTCCTTGATATGGAGAACTTAAAACTTCACTTTGAAAATAAGAATACCCAAAAATTAAATACGCTTTTAGATGATTACTCTACAAAATCGACAATTAAAGAACAAGTTTTTCATGCACTTATTTCAGTACTAATTGGTCGATTGACAAATAAGCACTTTGAAGCAGAAGAACAATTTTTGAAAACTTACCTTATTAATATAGAAACATGGACTCACTATGAGACCGTTCTATTCAATAATTCCATGTTCATTTTTGACAACAACTTTATTGAACTCGTATTTTCTAAAGTCAATTATAATCTGAATAAATACTCGACACTTAGATATTATGGGAACGAATCAATAAGAATGTTTATTAATATGATTATTCTCTATATTGATAGACAAGATTTGCGACGTGCAAAATCAACACTAGAAACTATAAAAAATTTAAAAATAAATGATGATTGTCTCTATGAAAAAAGTTGTATATTATTTTTTGATGAAGTTTTAAATTTTTTAGAAAAAAAATCTACTGACTTGAAAATTAGCAATTCAATAATTTCTTTCTTCAAAACTGTAGGAAGCACTTCGATTGCAAATATGTTTGAATTATATATAGAAAATTTAGTAAGGAATTTTCCTATAAATCCTTGATATATAAAAAATCTAGTTGGTTAACATTAACCAACTAGATTTTTCTTTTTTTCTCCTGTTTTCTATACTTAAAACACCCAAACCAATTATGACAATATTAAAACCAGTATAGAAGGTGGTAAAACTCCAAACTCCATTAGCTGCTAAATCTTCTGTATAGAGGTATCTCTCGGTAAAGAAGAGGTAAATTCCATAGATTTCAATAAAGACTAATCCACTGATGAGCTCGATAAGAAACAAAGTACCTGAAACTTTCACAATCTGATAAGGGATAAGAAATATCAGTCCTATTGCTACGATGATCAAAAGGCTTTGTAGAATTTGCTCCAACATCTTACACCTCTTTTTAGGATAACTGCTTATAATACTTATAGTAAACTATAAGTCAATTGCTTTATGTAGGTTTATTACTAGAGGTTATACAAAAACAGACAGAAATCATCTGCCTGCTCTGCTTTTTTCCCTTAAAACTTACCAAGATTGGTCAAGTCTTTTTTCTCTGGCATGACTTCCTTGTTGTCCCAGTGCTCGACAATCTTACCGTCTTTGAGGCGGTAGATGTCAAAGTGGGCGTAGTCCTGACCTGCAATCCAGATTTTCGAATAAGCCACGACGTAGTCACCCTGTCCCATCACCTTGAAGACAAAATCGTAGTCGACAGCCTTATCGACCAGATAGTCCTTATAGGCCGCACCGCCTTGGGCGATTTCTTGGTTGTGCTGAATCAGGTCCGCTGCCACATAATTGTCAAACTTCTCGATTTCCCCATTTTGAAGAACATCGACCAAGAAACGACGGACGATTTTCTTGTTGTCCTCAGTCTTGTCTAGGTCCGTCAATTCAAAGGCAGCGTAAATCGGGTCTGTTTGGCCAATGGTTTTTGGATAGGCATCAATGACATCCCAATGCTCGACGATACGACCATTTTCATCTGAACGGAAAATGTCCGCCGTCACCCACTCAGCCTCACCGTCATTGAGTTTCTGGTGGACATGGACAAAGACGAAATTTCCGTCTTCAATGGCACGAACAATATTTATTTCCCGCTTGGGATTGCGTTTGAAAAAATCCGCAAAGAAAGCCGCAAAGCCCTCTTTCTCATCAGGAACACCCGTACTGTGCTGAGTGTAAGTGGCTCCCATATAGTTTTCATGAACTTCCTTGATTTCCCCGTCGCGAATGCCACGAAGGTAAAGATTTTTAGCATTTTCTAGTTGATGTGACATAGTATTTTCTCCTATTTTAGTAGATTTTCTTTCTCGAGGTATTCCCTGGCCACCTGCTCTGCCGACTCGCCTTCCACATCGACCGCATAGTTCATCTGGGTCATTTCCTCGGTCGATATTTTGCCCGAAAGAACCCCCAAAACTTGCTCCAACTCAGGATAGTTCTCTAAGGTTTCTTTGGTCAATAGCGGAGCGGCCTGATAAGGTGGGAAGAGCTCTTTGTCGTCTTCCAGGATTTTCAGCTTGTAAGAAACAATCTTGCTATCCGTTGAGTAGGCATCAACTAGCTGCACATCTCCATTTTTAATAGCTTCGTAGCGAAGGGCAGGCTCCATGGTTTTGACATTGAGGTTTAGGCCGTACAGATTGGTCAGACCGATATTCCCGTCCTCTCGGTCATTAAACTCCAAAGAGAAGCCTGCGACAGCAGTCTGCTGCACTTTTGCCAAATCCGAAATCTTTTCAAGACCGTTTTTCTGAGCATAGTCTTCCGTCACAGCTAAGGCATAGGTGTTTTGAAAGTCTGTCGGAGCCAGATAAACCAGGCTATCCTGCTTCAAAATCGCTTCTTTTGCGTAGGTATAAACCTCCTCAGGATTGTTGGACAGGTCGGACGGTGGACTAGTCAAAAGAGTGGTCGTAATGGTACCAGTGTACTCAGGGTAAATATCAATCGAGCCTGATTTGAGGGCTTCATAGAGAAAGCTGGTCTTGCCAAAGTTTGGCTCCAGCTCCACCTCGATATCCGTCTGGTCTTCAATCAAGAGTTTATACATATTGATGAGGATTTCAGGCTCTGCCCCCAATTTCCCAGCGATGACTAGCTTTTTCGATGACGATTGGTTGAGCGGAACATAGCTAGCTCCGACTGCCAAAAGTGTCACTAAGAGAGCCGCCAGAATAGTACGAGGCTTCTTGTCCTGTAAGAACTTGATGACCGAGCCAAAGAGGACAGCCAAGACGGCTGATGACACCGCCCCAATCAAAATCAGGGCCGAATCATTGCGGTCAATTCCCAAGAGGATAAAAGAGCCCAAACCGCCCGCACCGACCAAGGCAGCAAGCGTTGCCGTTCCAATAATCATAATGGACGCCGTCCGAATGCCAGACATGAGAATAGGCATAGCTAGAGCCAGCTGGAACTTACGCAGTTTTTCTAGCTTGGTCATCCCAAAAGCTGTCGCAGCCTCCTCTAGCGAGGGATCGATTTCCGAAAGTCCGGTCAAGGTTCCCTGCAAAATGGGGAAAATGGCGTAGATGACTAAAGCCACTACTGCAGGCAAAGTACCGATACCCATAAAGGGAATGAAAAGTCCCAGCAGTGCCAAGGACGGAATGGTCTGGAAAACGCCTGTCACCTGCAAGCTCCACTCGGTCAACTTTTTCTTGTTAGACAAGACCAAGCCAAGCGGCACCGCAATGGCAATGGCGATAATTAAGGCCAGAAGGGAAATCCGCAGGTGCTCAAAGAGGGCTGTCAGCCAGTCCGCCTTGCGTTCCAGAAAGGTTGTTACCAACTGTTCCATTAGGCACCTCCCCGATTTTTCATAAATTCAACAACAAAGTCATTAGCAGGCTGGTTGCGAAGCTCATCAGGCGTGCCCAACTGAACTACCTCACCTGCCTTCATCAAACAAATACGGTCTGCCAGCTTAACCGCTTCGTCCATATCATGCGTGACGAAAACCGTTGTCATCTTAAATTCTTCATGCAAGTCTTTGATTAAGTCCTGCAACTGCCCCTTACTAATAGGGTCTAGGGCTGAGAAAGGCTCATCCATCAGCAAGACCTTGGGATTGGCAATGATCGCTCGCAGAATCCCAATCCGCTGCTTTTCTCCACCAGACAAGTCCTTGGGCAAACGGTCCAAATAGCTGTCCGGATCCAAACCAACCTTGGTCAAGAGTTGTCTGGATTTTTTCAAGGTTTCTTCCTTGTTCAAGCCCTTCATCTCAGGAATGAGAGCGATATTTTCAGCCACTGTCATATTTGGAAATAGAGCAATCTGTTGCAGGACATAGCCAGTTTCCAAGCGTAGCTCACGCAGGTCAAAGTCTTTCAGCCGCTTGCCCTGAATCCGAATATCTCCGTCTGTCTGCTCAATCAAGCGGTTAATCAATTTCAGCGTGGTTGTTTTTCCGCTACCGCTTGGTCCAATCAGGACAAAGAACTCCCCTTCTTGAATGTCAAAGGTCAAATTCTTCAAGATTGGCCCGCTGACCTGACAGGTCAAGGACACATTTTGGTACTCAATCATCATTTTCTCCTCCTAAAATTTCCGTCAAGGCCTGTCCATAGCGACCAAAGAGGTCTAGTAACTGCTCCTGTTCTTCCAAGCTGAACTGGGACAGGGCTGTTTTTTCCGCCTCTTCCAAGGGGTCCAAAATCCGACTGGCATAGACACGGCCTTCCTCGGTCAATTTGAACTTCTTATACCGTTTGTCTGCTGGATTTTCCTCAAAAAAGACATAGCCCTTATCAAGAAATTTCTTAATGGTGGCATTGACCACCTGCTTACTAGAGTAAGTCTTCTTACTGACCAAATTCTGTGTCACACCTCTGGGATAATAATAAAGCCACATAAGGATCGATAAGCACTTGCCGTTTAGCCCCTGTCGCCTTGCATAACCCTCGTAGAGCCCGACCTGCTGGTCAAAGATACGGGCCAAGTTCTTACTCCGCTGTCTCAATTCTGTCATCATCTTCCTCCCTATTCAATACAATCACCTTACCTAAAGCCTCCGCCCCCTCTAAATAGCGGTGAGCCTCCTGTATGGTATCCAAACTAAAAATTTTCTCAGGCCCAACTGGCACCTGATAACGAGCTAGGTAGTCAAACATCTCCTGCAACTTGTCCTGATTGACATTGCCCGAATAAAAAGTAGTCAAATAGACATTCTGCCGCAACTGCTCAATGGGGTCAAAGTCCTCCAGATACCACTTGCCACCCAGCTGCCCCGTCGAGCAGATGATACCACCCTCCTCCAGATGAGCCAGGGAATCCGCTAGAGTAGCAGGACCAACCAGCTCAAGAATCTTGCTGAAGGTCAGGTCCGTCTGCAATCGTCCCTCTTTTTCTAGGATGACTTGGCTGAAACCAGAGGCCAACAGTTGATCGGTCTTTTCTAGCTTGCGGACAGAAGCGTAGATAGTCAGGTCTGGAAACTGGCTCCGCACCAATTTGACAAAGGCCTGTCCAACCCCGCTAGCCCCAGCACGCACCAAGATTCGATCTGACGCTTCCAGCTTGAGATTTTTCATGGAACCGTAGGCAGTGTAGTAGGTTTCAGGGACGCTAGCTAGCTCCGCCCAGCCCAAATCAGTCTGGACAGGGTAGAGAATTTGATTAGGGACCAGAGCGTACTCTGCGTAACCACCGTCAAAGGCCCGCCCCAGCTCGCCCATGATAGATACAACCTTTTGTCCGACTGGTAACCTGTCTGGCTCTGTTGTTTTCTCAATGACGCCGACCAATTCAATCCCCAAAATCCGTGGAAATACTACACTTGGTGACAGACCCTGTCTAGTAAAAATCTCCGAATGATTGATACCAAAGCCTTTGATTTTTACCAAGGACCAGCCTGTTTTCACCTGCGGTTTGGCAATTTCTTTTACTTCCAAAACCTCTGGCCCACCAGCCTGTGATACTACAACAGCCTTCATAGGCATCCCCCTTTGATTAGTCAAACTTTTTTACTATTATATCAGAAAAAGAAAGATAGTCAATATTTTTGACTATCTACTTCCCAGTAATTCTAAGCTGTTTTCTATTTTTAAGACTTGAGCTCAGCCTCTTTTATCAAACTGATTTCATTTTGACAAACTACTTATTTTTCCTTCAAGACAAGATTCAAGACAAGTGCAGCCAGGGTCCCTGTTGAAATACCTGATGAGAAGACCATTTGAAGAGCCGACGGAAGATGACTCAATAATTCTGGACGAACGGTCACTCCAATCCCCAGCGCAAAGGCAATGGAAATAATCAAAAGCTCTCGGTCTCCAATTTTAATCGTTGCAAGAGTCTTAATCCCTTGGGCTGCAACCAAACCAAACATGATAATCCCAACACCACCAAGAACAGGCTGCGGCATGATGGAAATCAAAGCTGATAATTTTGGAAAGACACCAAGTAAAGTAAGAATAATACCCGCAAGAATCATAACATGACGACTAGCAACTTTTGTCAGAGTAATGAGACCAACGTTTTGTGAGAAAGCTGTATTTGGACCAGCACCAAAGACACCGGCAATCAAGGAACCAACACCATCTGCTAACACACCGTTTGCTGCCCGCTCAGAAGAAATCTTTTGATTTGAAGCTTCTCCAATGGCCATCATAATTCCGACTGTGCCAATCAAGGAAACAACATAGGCTGGAATGAAGGCTAAAATAGAAGATAAATCAAATTTCACACCGTAATGAAAAATCTTTGGCAAAGCAAACCATGCCGCATCTCCTACCGCTGCCATATCAACCTTCCCAAGAAAGATACATAAAATGTAACCAAAAACCATCCCAAAGAAGACTGATGCAGTCTTCAGCATTCCTTTACCATAGTGATTTAAAGCCAATGTGAAGACCAAAACGATAAAGGCAATGCTAATATTTTCAACCGAAGCATAGTCGGAAGCACCAGCTCCACCAGCAGCCCAATCCATACTTACTGGCATCAAGGTGATACCAATAAGGGATACAACTGTTCCTGTAATCAAGGGAGGGAAGAACCGCATCAAGGGCTTCACAAAGCGGCTAAGAACAATTTCAACCAGTGAACCAGCAATCGTCGCACCTACAATACCTGCAACCCCAAGCTGACTGCCAACGCTGATTGCTGGATTGGCAAAGGTAAAGTCCGTCCCCATCATACCAGAGACACGTGAACCAATTGGCCCCAAACCTTTAGATTGCAAAATGGTGGCAATCCCAGCAACAAAGATAGAGGCTGATACCATAATAGAAGTATCTTCTACCGATAAGCCCAAGGCACTTGCAACGACAAGAGGCACTGCGATGATGCCTGCAAAAGCTGCTAAAATATGCTGAAAAGCAAGCAAAACAGCCATCCCTTTTGGTGGTTGTTCATCAATTCCATATAGCATTTCCGACGGACGGGCATTTGTTGTTTTCTGAGACATTATTTCTCCTTCTTTATTCCTAAACAATGGTATTAGTCTATCAGAAAACGTTCTTTAAATCAATACATTTCCTACGCTTTTTTTAAAAATATTCGTATTTTGTTTATTTTTGCACAATATTTATTTTATTTTTAAATTAAAATTCGGTTATTGTTTTATTTATAACAAAAACATGCTATAATACACAATAGTACAGATTGGAGGATAGAATTAATATGAAAGCTTTAGAAACACGTATTTTAAAAGATGGACAAGTCTTAGGAGAAAATATCTTAAAAGTTGATTCATTCTTAACCCACCAAGTTGACTTCCAGTTGATGAAGCAGATTGGTCAGGTCCTGGCCGACACCTATCGTTCCAAAGGAATTACAAAAGTAGTAACCATCGAAGCATCTGGAATCGCACCAGCCTTGTATGTCGCTGAAAGTCTTGGGGTGCCAATGATTTTCGCAAAAAAACATAAGAACATCACCATGACGGAAGGAATCTTAACCGCTGAAGTCTACTCATTTACGAAACAAGTGACCAGTACTGTCTCTATCGCCAGTAAATTCTTATCACCAGATGACACTGTTCTGATTGTGGATGATTTTTTAGCGAATGGACAAGCTGCCAAAGGACTCATCGATATCATCCAACAATCCGGAGCAACAGTTGCTGGAGTTGGGATTGTCATTGAAAAATCCTTCCAAGATGGCCGCCAGATTCTACTGGAGACAGGCATTCCTGTAACTTCATTGGCACGAATCGAAAAATTCCAAGATGGAGAAGTTATCTTTTTCCCTGCGGATGCATAAGAAAAAACGACCCCACGGTCGTTTTTTAGTGAGCAAGCACTCACATATATCCATAAAATTCCTTACGAACCACTGCCGAGTGCACCCAGTTAATAAGAGTTGTAAAGTCAAATACTGGCAGCCCCGTATCACGATGAAGAGCTGCTGCATAAGGAGGTAGGTCACTACATTCTAATAAGATAGCTCCAATTTCTGGATGATTTTTTCGTAAATCTTGGACGACCGCAATGAGATCCGCCTTTAAACGACCATTATCCAAATAAGGCTTGTTGTAGCGAATAGGAGCAAACGACTCAAGGCTACCGATTTCTTGAACGATGCAATCCTGTATATCAGCATTAGCTTTTGCGAAAAATTCAGCATTCGCCCCTTCACCATCAGCTACCAAAACTGCGATTTTCTGTTCTGGTTTGAGTCCCATTTTTATCAACGGAATTTGGAGGACACTAGAAAGATATACCGGAACGGCCACTGCATCCCGTACTTGCTCCTGAAAATGATTAAAGTAGCCACAGGCACCGACAATGGCTCGTACACCCTTTTTCTCCAGCTTTTTTGCCGCCTCAATGACCATATCCAATAGCTTCTCCTCACCATTGAACAAATCTTCTATTTCCAATACGATATCTTCATAGACGACTGGAAAAGAGAAAGTAGTCGCATTGGCCACATTGCCTGGCAACTTGACATAGTTAAAGTCAATGGTAATAATCCCGATAGAAAAGCCTGCCACAGAAGCATCCTGCACCCGATAAAACTGATCCTGCTGATCCGCATTCTCAATACTTGCTCTAAAATGTGTCATTTATACCTCCCGTTTTCGAAAGCAACCTGTCTCCAAGTAAGTTAGCGTCTCTTCCTTGCTTAAATGAGCCAAATCTAAATCCTCTAAGGTTAAACCTTCTTCAAAGAATTTCCGACCTGTCATGACAGAACCTAAAACAATCATACTATCAATAACTGGTGTAGGCACTCCATATTTCTTCCCTAATTCATGATAGATATGACATCCAACAGGAACATCCTCTGTCACATAGCGATCCTGAATAGTGAAAGGACCAGTTCCATAAGCCATCGGAAACTGTTGATCAAAAGGAACAATACAATCATCTCCCATATATTCTGGCCCTAAAATACTAGTCCGTGACAAGAAATTTTCCTTTGGATAGCGAAGCAAATCAACACCAATCGCCTCGGCCAACTGTACTTGTTCTAAGTAAAACGCATATTGTACTTCTGCTACTGACTCACTGTAGGCATGAGAATAGATAGAATATTGGAGCGGATCATTTCCACCGAAAATCCGACCAAAATTCTCCATCACGCTAGCCCCCAAAATCGTACCAGGACAATGTAGGACTGGATTGACATTGCTAAAACCAACATCCAAAACAGTCTGGCCACCTGTCACACCGTCCCCTTCCGTAATCGCATCAAAGGCCCCAATCGCCCGTGAACTTTCTAGGAAGATGTCTTGGTCGGTCAAAGGCAGAGCTGCACCCCGAAGCGTAATAGCCCGATATTTTAACTCAATTTTTGGCGTCATGACCCCGCCCTCCCTGACAATCCGAGCTCCGTAAGGGGCACTGGTCCAGCCACCAACAATAACCTGCTTCTGACAACCCAACTCTCTCATCTTCTTACGAAGTTTCAAACTGCCAAAATTATCCGGAATGATATGAACAATCATCCCATCTTCTAAGACAGGCACCAAGGCTTCAAAAAATTGGTCATGGGCAATGGACGGCACCGCCACAATGACAATCTTGGCTCCTGCTACAGCCTCTTCAATGCGGTCTGTCACTAGGTCAAAAAAGGCACGTCCGCTACGCTCAAAACCGTAAAGACTATTTTGTCCACCTGTCAAGGTGACCCCTGTCTTGTCCAGATTTTTTAACGTCTGACCTGCAAATTCTGGCAACTCAAACAAGTGGACACGATTCCCAGCTAACTTAGAATCCGCTCCTACAGCCTTTCCAACTGCACCCGCTCCCAAAATCGCAATCGGTGCTTGCTTCCATTCTTCTATCGTCATCTTCTTCTCCATTCCTTTGTTTCCTTAAGTATAACAAGCCTTACAAGTCTCGTCTAATATCAATAAACTATTCAAGGATATAAGAAAAAACTATCGCTGAAACGATAGTTGTTACCACAAAATAGTTAACTTATATCCCTACACCAAATATCTCTAGGCTAGCCAGTTCCTCTGCAGTTAAACGACGGTAGCTCCCCAAAGCTAAGTCCTTATCTAACACCAAAGGCCCCATGGATAAACGTTCCAAATCCATTACCGTCTTGCCACAAGCTTGTACCATGCGTTTGACCTGATGAAATTTCCCTTCTCGGATAGTGATGTCAACTAACGAAGTCTGTTTGATCTCATCTGTAGACAGGATAGTCAATAGGGCAGGCTGACAGGTAAAATCTTTCAGCTCAATCCCTACCGCAAATCGCTCTACATCCTCCTGAGTCATGACCCCATCAACCTGAGCACGATAGATTTTATCCACATGTTTTTTGGGAGAAAGCATGGCATGGGCTAACTGCCCATTATTGGTCAAGAGCAAAAGACCGTGCGTATCGATGTCTAGACGACCAACTGGAAAAACTTCCTTATGGCGTGCAGTGTCATCTAGCAAGTCCAAAACAGTCCGATGATTGGCATCTTCGGTTGCAGAAATGACACCTTTTGGTTTGTTCAAGAGATAGTAGACAAAGGTTTCATGACTTAACACTTGCCCCGCTACTGCAATCCGGTCTTGCTTTTCATTAATCTGCTGTTTGGGAGAGGTTTCAACTTGACCGTTAACTGTTACTTGCTTGTTTTTCAGAAGTTTCTTGACTTCTGTCCGACTGCCGACACCACAGTCCACTAAAAATTTATCTAATCGCATTGTACTTTCTTTTCCATTTTGATATATTCTGCTTGCTTTTCTCTTTCTGTAAATCCAACAGCTCTAAAAAGAGTCTGAGCAATTTGGTTAGAGAAGGCTACTGTCAGTTTGAGGCTATCTGGCTGATACTGCTCCACTATGTAGTCTTCAATAGTTTGGTAGAAAGATCTGCCATTTCCCAGACCTATCAAAGAGGGTTTCATCCCCAAACAAATGTCAACTGTCGCACCATCTTGGTCAATACAGAAATAACCCATAAGGGCGGCATTGCGGATAACTGCAAAATAACGTTCCCCACGCGCCTCTGATGAAATCAACTCTGCATAGGCTGCCGAATCGACAGAGAAATTATAGACATCCAAAGGAGGTTGGTAGTGCCATTGGTTAGCAATTTCTAAAGCCAAATCCTGGGGCAAGGGCATGATGTAAAAATAATCCATCTTCCGAAAATTTTTAGCTAAGTTTTTAATCCGTCGGTTTTGGGTGGCGTGATTATCTGTCTGATAGACATAATCCACATAGCCCAACTGATAGGAGGGAATCATGTCCTTAAAAATCAACTGGACATCTTCGGGAAAGCGTAGCATCAATTCATTCAAACGGTTATTCTCTAGCATAAGACCATTATACCAAAAAGAGGCTGGGCAATACATCCATGATGGCTCCGCCCTCACCCACAGAATAATGAAAACGAACATAAAGCCCTCACTAGGTGTATAATCTTAGTGAGGGCTTTGTGGTTGACGACTTAATGATTCTAATAATCGAGGGCAAAACTGATCCACTCTACTGACGAGCACCCCAAAATATGCGATAGGCATGAGTATAAAAATACGACAAAAATTCGGTAGATAAGCTCTCTAATTTTTAGAAGGAGGGAATTATCATGGATGTTCTCTATCAATCTTGTGCAGGTATTGATGTCCATCAAGCCAATATCGTTGTCTGTATCCTACACGGACCACTCACCTCAACTCGTCCAAAGCGTGAGATGGCTACGTTTGATACAACGACTAAAGGCCTACGTGCTTGCCACGATTTTCTCAGTCAATTTCATGTGGAAGCTGTTGGTATGGAAAGTACAGGTGTTTATTGGCGACCTGTCTGGCATGCTCTATGTGATGACTTCAAGTTGATACTCGCTCAACCAGCCCACATGAAGGCTATTCCAGGTCAGAAAACCGACAAGAAGGATGCTCACTGGATTGCCAAATTAACACGAATTGGTCTGCTTCCTCGGAGTTTCGTTCCCGATGAAACCATTCAAGAATTGAGGGAGTTGACCAGACAACGAAAACATTATGTGGAAAGTCGCAATCGAGAAACAAACCGTATCCATAAAATTCTTCAATCAGGTGGTATCAAGCTAACAACCTATATCGAAGATATAATGGGACTATCTGGTCGCAATCTCCTTCAGCTACTGGTTGATGGGACGCCTATCACACCTCGCATTGTCCATCAATCAGTTTACACCAGCTTGAAGAAGAAAGTACCGCAGCTTATGGAAGCCTTGGATGGCTATTTTTCTGACCATCACCGCTTTATGTTAAAGCAGTCATTGGAGATTTATGATTTTTATCAGAAGCAGATTGGGTTGTTGGAAGAGCGAATGAATGTCTATCTATCACAATATGAAAACCATGTAGAAATATTGGATTCCATCCCAGGCATTGATGTCATTACAGCCTCCGTTATTATTTCTGAGGTTGGTGTTGACATGAGTCAGTTTCCTACTGCTGGACATTTAGCTTCTTGGGCTGGACTTTGTCCAGGTAATAATGAGAGTGCGGGTAAAAAACGAAGTACCAAGATTCGACACGGAAATTCTTATTTGAAGAAATGTTTATGCCAAGCCGCTTTCGCCGCCAGGAACCAAAAAGGTAGTCCTCTAGCTGAACGATTTTATCAGATTCAAAGTCGGCGTGGTTCACAAAAAGCAACAATTGCCCTTGCACATCAATTATTAAAAATAGCTTATATCCTCTTACAAGAGCAGATAACGTATCCTGAATTTTTAGCACAGAAAAAGACTACTAGGGACGAGCTAGTAGCCTAACATAAAAAATTTTTTCACTTTGATTATATCATAGGGAGGGAGTTTTTGCATTCTTTTGAGTTTTCGTATAAAAAGTCCAGCGCACTTCTCAGAATTCGTGTCAACATCTCAGCGCAGTGGTTGATTGGCAGATTTGTTCGTGTTTTACACTCCAAATCTGACCTAATCAACTGGCGGGGGGTGGGAAAACGAACTCTTTCTGGGCTAGTCGAGTTCTTTCCCACTCCCTATTTCTTCAATCGTACTTGTTGGTAAATCAAACCAATACTAATCAAGGCACAGCCGATGGCATAAATCCCAAAGGCACCTGTCGATGTCGGATTGAGTTTTTCTAGATAAGTCGGCAAAATGGCAGATGTCGCACCACCGATATTGCAACCCATCAGGACGATTGTCATAACCGCATTGAGCAAGGTCTTAGGTGTCCGATCCGTTACCTGACTAAAGACAATGGTCAGAATAATACTATAGAAAAATCCTGAAACCATACCACCAAGACCTAGTATCCACAGATTGTCCGCAAAAGCAATACCAACAACTGCAAGACCAAAAACCACATAGGAAACCGCTAAAAGCCAGCCCTTCAAGCGACCAACCAAGCTGCTAAAGACCGTCCCTGCCACAATCCCCATGACTTGCATAAGACTGAGAATCAGACTAGCCTCTTGTGCCGTACCGATGCCCTTTGCCAATACAATTTGCGGGATACGAATGGTCAAGAAGGTATTGACATTGATAACAAAGAAAGCTAAAAATGCTAGATAGACCCCCATCCTCCACATAGCACCTTCCAATTTGATCTTAGACGCATTCTCATCTGTCTTGACCTCCATGCGAGCAAGAAACTCCTCTTTTGGGACAAAAAGAAGAAAGAGGGCCAAAATGACCAAGGCAAAGAGATAGACTAAGAAGGCAGATTGCCAACCAAACTGGGTCAACCAACCAACAAGAAGGGTGAGCCCTGCACTTCCCAGCACCTCTGCTGAACCACGCAAACCAAGCATTTGCAAACGCTCTTGTCCTGTGAAAAAATTACCAATAATATTGATAGCACGTGCATTAATCAAACCTATCCCTAGACCTAACAAAATCCGTGCAAGAAAAATCAAGGGATAGGCAGTTAGAAACATAGGCAAAGCCCCACCGATTGCTAGCAGCAACAGCCCTGCAATGATAATGTTGCGTTCCGACAAGAATCGGACAATAAATCCATTTAGCAAAAGTGCAACCATGATAGCTAGAGAAGTCACCGTTATCAAGTTTTCCACCTGACTAGCCACGATTCCTTCCTGAGCAAAATATTCAATCATCTGCGGAATAGCTGGTGATACTGCAAAGGTGGATACTAACATTGTCGATAAGGCTAGCAAGCTCACCTTTTCTAGAGTTCGTTTCATTTTTCTCCCTTTCAACGTTCGTCTTTTACCAGTATAACAGATTTGAAGGAGAATGGATAGGGAAGTCTGGCTTTTATTATCACCTATTTCATGCTATACTTATCTAGAAAATACCTAAAGGAGAGAACTATGTCTGTCATTGAAAACTTAACCAAACCAGCCCATCTGATTGATATGGATGACATTATTCGGGAAGGACATCCGACTTTACGTCAAGTAGCTGAAGAAGTTCAACTACCCTTGTCTGATCAAGAAGTTATCCTTGGTGAGAAGATGTTGCAATTCCTCAAACATTCACAGGATCCTGTCATGGCTGAAAAAATGAGACTTCGTGGAGGTGTTGGACTCGCTGCTCCGCAATTGGATGTTTCCAAACGTATCATCGCAGTCCTCGTTCCAAACCCTGATGATGAAGACGGGAACCCACCTGCCCAGGCCTATGCCTTGGAAGAAATCCTCTACAATCCTAAGATTGTGGCCCATTCTGTCCAAGAAGCCGCTATCGAAGGAGGAGAAGGTTGCCTGTCCGTTGACCGCGAAGTGCCTGGCTACGTTGTCCGCTACGCCCGTGTGACTGTTGAGTATCTGGACAAAAATGGTGACCAGCATCGCATCAAGCTCAAGGGCTATAATGCCATTGTGGTCCAACACGAAATCGACCACCTCAACGGTATCATGTTCTACGATCGTATCGACCCAGAACACCCGCTGGCCGTTAAAGAAGGTATGTTGGTAATTGAATAAAAATAAAGCTGACCGAATTGACTCCGGTCAGCTTCTTTTTTCGAAACAATCATATACCTTATCTGATTTGATTAGAAGGTACAACACTAAAAAAACAAACTCCCTTTCAGAAGTTTGTCCTTTCTATTTAAAACTGGACTGGTTGCCCAGTCTTATAAGAGCATCTCTTAGATCGCCCATTCACCATCACGGAAGATTGGCACACGGGTACCGTCTTCACGGATACCGTCAATGTTCATCTTATTAGAACCAATCATGAAGTCCACATGGACATCTGAACGGTTAAGACCGGCTTCTTTGAGCTCTTCTTGGCTCATTTCTGTACCACCCTCGATAGAGAAGGCATAGGCTTGACCAATCGCCAAGTGGTTTGAAGCATTTTCATCAAAGAGAGTGTTGAAGAAAGTCACACCTGATTGAGAAATCGGGCTCTTGTCTGGCACAAGGGCAACTTCACCAAGACCACGCGCACCAGCGTTATCAAAGACCAATTTCTTCATGACTTCGTCGCCTTTTTCAGCAGTCACATCAACAATTTCACCATCTTTGAAGGTCACTTTGATTCCTTCGATGATATTACCATTGTAGCTGAGTGGTTTTGTAGACGTTACATAACCATCTGCCACACGGTAGTCTGGTGCTGTGAAGACTTCTTCAGTTGGCATATTGGCAATAAAGTGTTCACCTTGGGCATTGACCGAACCAGCCGCTTCCCACAAGTGGTTTTTCGGCATACCGAGAACAAGGTCAGTTCCTGGTGCTGTATAGTGCAATTTGACAAACTGCTCGTCGTTAAGGACCTTAGCTTTAGCCACCAAGCGTGCCTCGTGCTCTTCCCAAGCCTTGATTGGATCTTCTTCGTAGATACGGCAGGTCTTGAAGATTTGGTCCCAAAGGAGGTCCACTGCCTCTTCGTCAGACGCTGCATTTGGAAAGACTTTTTTAGCCCATTCCAAACCAGAGGCTGCACCAAGTGTCCAACTAACCTTGTTAGCTTGCGTTGCTTGACGCATTGGCTGCAAAGCTTGACTGAGTGCACGAGCGTTGCGGGACAATTTCTCTGGATCCACACCGTCGTAAGCTCCTGGATCTTCAGACAAGACCACCAAACGGCTTGCCTTGCGCTCCAAGAGGTAGTTCATTTCAGTAACACGTTGTGGATGAACTTGTTCCAAGAGTTCCACATCTACATTGACCAGACGCTCACGCGCAATCACGTCGTCCAACCAGTTGACCAATACTTCCTTAGCACCATGAGCGTAAGCTTCTTTGACAATCAAACGTGCCAACTCAGCCTGTTCCACACCGATTGTCAATTGAACCGTGTGACCAGGTTGCACATTGATACCTGTTGAAACCAAAAGTTTAGCATATTTAGCGAGATTTTCTTTAAAATTTGGTAATACCATTTTTTTCTCCTTTGTACTTTGAGATACCCTATTATTGTATCATATTTTTTAAAATTTGCCTTTATCTTATTCAATAAATAGCCATATAAAGTTGCATTCCTTATAGAAAACTTGGTATAATAAGTAGGATAACATTTAGGAGAATTGCATGTGAAAAAGTCTGAACTACTTATTATCATCCCAGCCTATAATGAAGAGGAGTCTATTCAAAGAGTCATAGAAAACCTCATACAAAACTATCCCCAATTTGATTATCTTATCATTAATGATGGCTCAAAAGATAACACCTCTCTTATCTGCCATCAAAAAGGGTATTGTATCCTAGATTTACCTATCAATTTAGGATTAGCCGGCGCTTTTCAAACAGGTCTACGTTATGCTTACAAACATGGTTACAAAAAAGCTATTCAATTCGATGCAGACGGACAACACTTACCAGAGTATATCTCTGACCTCTCCCAGCAAATAGATCAAGGATATGACTTGGTAATCGGTTCTCGCTTTGTAAATCGCCAAAAGAATTGGTCTTTGAGAATGTTGGGTAATCGTCTCATCGCCTGTGCTATCAAACTGACGACAGGAAAGGACATAGCTGACCCTACTTCCGGTATGCGTATGTTTAGCGCACCTCTCATCAAAGAATTTGCCTTGAATATTAACTATGGCCCAGAACCAGATACCGTTTCCTACTTATTACGAAACGGCGTCAAGGTAAAGGAGGTTCAAGTAACCATGCAAGAGCGTCAAGGAGGACAAAGCTATCTCACACTTTCTCGTTCGATTCAGTACATGGTCCATATGTTTGCCTCTATCCTTATCATCCAAAACTTTAGAAAGCGAATGAACAAATGAGTCTATTATTTCAAACAATCCTCATCTCGACATCTCTGGTTACAGGAATTCTCATACTAAGGAGGATTCGAAAAGCCCAACTTCAAATATCTGATTCTTTATTCTGGCTTTTCTTTTCTGCACTCTTACTTATTTTAAGCTTATTTCCAGATTTAGCTGAAGCTGTAACTAAATTGTTGGGCATTGCTTTGCCAGTTAATTTCATTTTTCTCTTTATCATTTTTTTACTGATTATCCATCAATTCCAGCTGACTATTCGCCTCTCAAAATTGGATAACAAACTAAAGGAACTGACACAAACTATTGCAATCGAACGGTTTGATAAAAATGAATAATATGCAAAAATCAGTTTATTTTTGGAATATGATTGGCAATCTAGCTGCTGCTGCCGTATCTGTTCTTTATCTCCTCATTGTATCTAGATTTTCAAACGCCAAAACCGCTGATGATTTTAGCATGGCTTATGCTATCGGGAACCTTTGGGTAGTTATCGGTCTATTTCAAGTGAGGAACTATCACGGAACAGATGTCGAGGAACACCACTCTTTTTCTGCCTACCTCTTAGCACGTGGCTATTCTCTAACCCTTATGGTCGCAACCATTCTTCCTTATCTCAGGCTAACTCATTATCAGTCAAGCTATATCCTTGTTCTATTAATCATTCTTTATCGTTTGGGTGACGTGATTTCAGATTTATTTCAGGGCTTTTTTCAGCAACGTAACCGACTTGATATTGCTGGAAAAAATATGACCATTCGCTACAGCGCTAGTACCATAGTATTGGTAATCTCACTAGTGATAAGCAACCACCTCCCTTTAGCTCTGATACTCATGGCAATAACAAATTTAGTCTTAGTATTCCTGCTAGATAGTAGACAAGCACAAAAACTCCAGTCATTCCATCCTCGTGTTCTTTTTGAAAAAACAGTACACAAAGACGCTTATACTATTTTATGTAACTGTCTCCCTCTTTTTATCAATGGTTTTCTACTGACTTATATCTTCAATGAACCAAAACAAGTCATCGAAGCCGGCTTAGCAAAGGGAAATCTGATGTCAGGTATGCAACGTGATTTCAGCATTCTATTTATGCCTGTTTTCTTCATGAGCCTCTGTGTGCTAATCGTACGCCCTTTAATTACTAATTTAGCAAAACTATGGTATCAAAATGACTACCAGCAATTTCGCCAGATTTGCTATCGTTTGGTACTAGGTTTATTCATTGGAGGTGGTCTAATTAGTCTACTTGCTTTTTATATAGGAACACCTGTTTTGAGCCTTTTGTACGGAGTTGATTTAACAAGCCACAATGCCACACTAGGAATTCTGGTATTTTCTGGTATTCTTTATTCTCTTGCCATTGTCTTTGAAAATCTTATTACTATATTTCGTCAACAAAAAATCCTAGTATTTGTCTATCTCCTTCTATTTGTATTTTCACGAGTCATTACCACCCCACTTATCGCCAATCATCAACTACTAGGAGCTGCTATCAGTTTCTTACTAACAATGATGATATACACCCTAATCATGGGACTACTAACCATCTATCTCTATTTCAAAGGAAAAAAGAATGTCTAACTTATCGTCATTACACACCTTCATTATCTGCGCCTATGGAGACAGTCCTTTTTTGGAAGAGTGTATCCAATCATTGCAGTCTCAAACCGTCTCATCTTCTATTCGTCTTTACACATCCACTCCAAGTCAACATATTCAACAACTTTGTGAGCGATATTCTATCCCTATGTATTCCGCTGTAGGAGGAAGCATTGGAAAGGATTGGAACAATGCCCTCTCTTACGCTTCTACTCCTTATGTGACCATTGCCCATCAAGATGATATCTATCAGCCAACTTATGCTGAAGAAATTCTTACTACTTTCCAAAACAAACCTGAAAATCTCATTGTATTTTCAGACTATATGGAACTCAAGAATGGGCAAATTATCCCTCGCAACACCAACCTAACAATCAAGCGTTTCTTACTAAGAGGATTATCTCTATTTCCACATTCCAGAGCTTGGAGACAATTTATTCTCGGTTTCGGGAACTCCATTTGTTGCCCTGCGGTCACATATAATAGGGATAAATTAGAAGATTTTCAGTTTGATGAGCAAATGCGCACCAACTTAGACTGGTATGCTTGGTATCAAATAAGCCAGTATAACGGAGTGTTTTCCTATATACCAAAAACACTCATGTACCATCGCATTCACCAAGAATCCGAGACTTCACAGACCATTGCTGACAATACTCGGACCAAAGAAGACTTAATGATGTTTGAACTATTTTGGCCCAAACCTCTTGCCCGTCTACTCAATTCTTTTTATATCAAAGGACAAGATTCAAATCACTAGGAGGTTCTTGTGTTACATAAACTAAAACAAAATAAGTGGTACTTACTTACATGCTTTATCGCTTGTTGTTCGGTTTATACCATTTATATACGGGATTATCATGCATCTGCAGCTATTTACCCAGTAGCTTTATTCATGATTATCTTCCTTCTGATGCTCCCTCAAAAGAAAGACTTAGCTTGTTTAATTGTTTTACTAGTATCTGGGGTGGCCTTCTCTATCATTACTCCCGTGTTAAATACCCCAGATGAATATGTTCACCTTTCTCGTGCTATGCATATCGCACAAGGAGATATCAATTTAGACAATAACCCAGAAAATCTGCAAATATCCGAAGACTACTTTGTCATTATTGATGACTATACTATGCCGCCATTGGCTGTAGATGCCTTTGAACATCAGCCTAGCTCTACAGAGGTTCCCTTTAAAGGTCTAGCCGATTTCCGCACAACCAATGCCTATTGGTTTATCGGCTATATCCCCCAGGTTACCGGCATCACGCTTGGACGAATGTTGCATTTAAATGTTGGGGTTATCTATTACCTCGGACGTATTTTCAATGCTATTTGCTACGCTTTACTAGCTTATATAGCTATCAAATTAAGCGGGAACTTCAAGCAGGTAATGATGCTTGTTGTACTCATGCCTATGAATATCTTTCTAGCTGCTTCCTATAATCAAGACGGGATGGCATTGGGACTTATTTATGTTATTGTCGGACTCTTCATTCACTATCTAATAAGACAAAAAACTCTTGGCTATCGGGAACTTGCTATCTTTACTGCTCTTTGTTGCTTAATCATCACATTAAAATTGCCCTACATACTTCTGATGGGACTGCTCTATTTTATCCCTAGAGAACGATTTGCCATAAAGTCCCCTTTCATCACTATACTCTTAGCCACTTGTATAGTGCTTACTTTAACTACTAGCTGGTTTGTTGGTTATCAGCAAATAAAATCAGTAACCACTCTACAAGGAGTTGACTTAATAGGGCAAATCCAACATTTCTTATCCAATCCTATTATCGGATTATTGGCACTATCAAAAGAATTTTTCATGACTCCACACCGTTTAGTTATGTTATTTTACTTTGGAATACTAAACTTACCAATGCGTGAAACTTTAATTCCAATTTTTCCCTTCTACTTGTGTGTTATCGCTAGTAATTTAGGTCAAAAAAACATTGCTCTTAGAAGCCGAATTGGGAGTATTCTCGTTGGCTTAGGAATTATTTGTGGCATTATCCTAGTCATGTATCTAACCTGGACTAAAATTGGCTCTGGGCATGTAGATGGTATTCAAGGACGTTACTATCTGGGAGTTCTGCCTCTTTTTGCACTTACCGTTACTTCTCTCCCTATAAAATCCTTCACTCCCTTCCGTATTTCTGATGATTTTGTAATAAAAGGCAGTTGGATTATCTTAACAATGGTATTGATATTTATAATCTTGTCTACCTACTAAGATTCTTTGAAGATTGAACTCGCTTTATTAATTCAATTTACTGAGCGTCGTCTACGATAGATATTTATTTCCTGTTATAATCAACTGCATCAACCCGCCACGATTCACTGCTGTTTCATTAATTATAAGATACATTTATATAAAAAAACTAGATAATATATCATACTGAAAATGATTATTATCTAGTTTTTTAAGTTAACGGACCTAATTCCACCAATCTGAAGACGAGTGATTAAGTGAACATTCTTCGTATCAACAAGTCGAAGGTAGAATTCTGCTCCTCTCTTGTTTCAAGGGAGCAAGCTGTACTAAAGCTAGCCAAAGCGAGTTCAAACAATCCAGTGGAGTGTTTGAAGTTGGAAATAAGGAAACGAAGTTTCCTCATCTGCCGACGTAATAAAGCAAACTGTAAACTTTATTAGTTACCAAAAACTTTTACACGGTCCCCATCCGCCATGTATTCTTTATCTGCTGCTGGAGCTGCAATGCTACCGAATGGTGCTTGAGCACGAAGTTTCCAGTTAGCAGGGATTCCGTATTTTTCAGTAACTTGTGCATCCACCAATGGGTTGTAGTGTTGCACGTTCATACCGATATTTTTCTCAGCAAAAGCCAACCATACTGCGTACAAGTTGATACCGTGGGCCTGCTCAGACCAGATTGGGAAGTTCTCAGCGTAAAGTGGGAAGCTTTCTTGCAAGCCTTTCACTACATCTTGGTCTTCAAAGAACAAGATCGTACCTGCACCAGCCGCAAAGCCAGCCAAACGACCTTTTGTTCCTTCAAAAGCTTCTGCTGGAGTTACTTTTTCCAATTCGCTGTAAGCAATTTCGTTCCAGAAAGCTTCTGATTCAGCACCGAACAACACAACTGCACGACTTGATTGTGAGTTGAAGGCTGACGGAGATTCTTTCATGGCTTTCTCAACAAGTGCTACCACTTCTTCATTGGATACTGGCAATTCTTTACCAAGTGCGTAGATAGAACGGCGTTTTTCTTGTAATTCTGCAAAGTTTGACATATAAATTCCTCTTTTCTTATTGTTACTACATAGTAGCTTTTATCACTATGTAGAGATTATAACATTATTACTAAATAGTGTCAATTCTTTGGCTTATAAAATTTTCGAAAAAGAAACCACTGCTCCGAAATCGAAACAGTGATCGTATTTAAAACAAATCATCAAAGAGACTCAACTGGTTATCCTCTGGCATTTTTCCAAGAATACCCATTTCATCCATCTTTTCAACAAGCGTACTGGATAGACCGCCTCGTTTGCGGAGTTCAGTCTTAGAAAGGAATTCTCCTTCCGCACGCGCCGCCACAACCTGCTTAGCAACGTTTTCCCCCAAACCATCCATGGCAACGAATGGAGGTATGAGAGTATCATCCTCAATCAAAAATTCTGTAGCGTGAGATTTATAAAGATCTAACTTGCCAAATTTGAAACCACGCTCCAGCATCTCATTGACAATCTCTAGTGTAGTATAGAGATCCTGTTCCACGTTTGAAGCTTCATTGTTTTTCTTCTTAAGGGCGATTTCTTCCATTTTGGCCTTGACACGTTCCAAACCTCCTGACATGGCCGCCAAATCAAATGCCTTGGCACGAATAGAGAAGTAAGCACAGTAGTAATAAATCGGGTGGTGAACCTTGAAATAGGCTACCCGCAAGGCCATCATAACATAAGCAGCCGCGTGGGCTTTAGGGAACATATACTTGATTTTTCCACAGGATTCGATATACCAGTCAGGAACATTATTATCCTTCATGGCTTGGATGTAACCATTTCGCTCATCCTCTGAAATCTTAAGCCACATGCCCTTCCGCACCCGTTCCATAATGTTGAAGGCCATCTTAGGTGGCAGACCAGCGTGCATGAGGTAAACCATGATGTCATCCCGACAGCCGATAACGGTTGATAGGTCGGCAATCCCTGCCTTAATCAAGTCCTGAGCATTTCCCAACCAAACGTCCGTACCGTGTGATAGACCAGACAGCTGCAAGAGTTCCGCAAAGGTAGTCGGCTTTGTTTCCTCCACCATTCCCCGAACAAAGTTGGTTCCAAATTCAGGAATGCCCAACATGCCTGTTGGTGTGCCAATTTGCTCAGGTGTGACCCCTAAAATTTCCGTACCAGAGAAAAGAGCCATAACCCCCTTATCATCTGCAGGAATGGTCTGCGGATCAATGCCTGACAAATCCTGCAACTTCCGTACCATGGTCGGATCATCATGACCGAGGATATCAAGTTTCAACACGTTTTCATCAATATCGTGGAAGTTAAAGTGGGTCGTTTGCCAGCTGGCTGTCACATCATCTGCTGGATACTGTACAGGAGTAAAGTCATAGACATCCATGTAGTCAGGAAATACAATAATTCCCCCTGGGTGCTGACCAGTCGTCCGTTTGACACCAGCCGCGCCAGCAGCCAAGCGTTCTACTTCTACATCACGGTAGAATTTACCATAATCCCGCTCATATCCTCTAACAAAACCATAGGCGGTCTTAGCAGCCACTGTACCAACCGTTCCTGCACGGAAGGCATTTTCTTCACCAAAAATATCCCGAACATCCAAATGGGCAGACGGTTGGTCATCTCCTGAGAAGTTCAAGTCGATATCCGGAACCTTGTCCCCATCAAAACCAAGGAAGGTTTCGAAAGGAATATCCTGACCATCTTTTTTATACTTGGTACCACACTCCTCACAATCCTTATCCGGCAAGTCAAAGCCTGAACCGTAGGAACCATCTGTGATAAATTCACTGTGTTGACAGTTTGGACAGACATAATGAGGTGGCATAGGGTTTACTTCCGTAATCCCAATCATGGTCGCAACGAAACTGGAACCGACAGACCCCCGTGAACCAACCAGATAGCCCCGCTCATTAGACCGATGCACCAACATCTGCGAAGCTAGGTAAATCACGGCGAAGCCATTACCCAGAATAGAGGTCAATTCCTTCTCAATTCGCAGGTCGATAATATCTGGTAGTGGATTGCCGTAAATTTCAAAGGCTTTTTGATAGGTCAACTCAGCGACCGTTTCCTCGGCCTTTTCGATATAAGGCGTGTAGAGGTCTGTCTTGACCACTTGAACATCTTCAAAACGGTCTAACATGGCATTTGGATTGGTAATAACAATCTCACGTGCCAGACTTTCTCCCAAAAAGGCAAACTCGTCTAACATCTCACTAGTCGTTCTAAAGTGAGCTTTTGGCAAGGGAGCTGGTTGGGCATTTTCACCATTGCCGATAGTCCAGTTAATCGGAGCCCCTTGCCCTAGGGCGCGAACAATGATTTCACGATAGATTTCCTCTTCCGGGTCGATATAGTGGACATTCCCCGTCGCTAGAACAGGCAGACCTGCCCTACGTCCTACCTCAATCAACTGCTTGATAGTTTCTTCAATCTCTGCCATGTCCTTGAACTGCTCCTTGGCTATCATGGGAGCATAGAGGGCTGGAGGCATAACCTCGATAAAATCATAATAGGCTGCTGTTTTAACTGCTTCATCTATCCCTTTAGAAAGCAAGTCATCAAATACCTCACCCTCTTGACAGGCAGTTCCCAATATCAAGCCTTCACGGTGGGCATTGAGAACCGTTCTTGGAATCCGAGGAACCCCTTCGAAATACTTGGTGTTGGAAAGAGAGACCAGCTTGAACATATTTTTCAAACCAACCTGATTGACCACATAGAGCGTCGCGTGTTTGACACGGGCTTTCTTGTAGGAATCTTCCGCAATTAACTCCGTATTTAGCTGGTTAAGATTGATCAGATTGTGTTTCTCTAAGGCATCTTTTAGAAAGATGAAGAGCAGGCGACCTGTCGCCTCCGCATCGTAGTTGGCCATGTGGTGATGTTCAAGAGCAACGCCAAATCGCTTGGTCAGAGGACCCAGACCATGACGCTTAAAATCAGGATAGAGGTTTCGAGCAAATTCCAAGGTATCAATGACCGGTTGCTCAATAAGCGGCAAACCAGCACGCTCGTAGTTGACATTCATAAAACCAACGTCAAAGGTCGCATTATGGGCAACCATGACCGAATCTTGGCAGAAATCTTGAAACTCACGCAGGACTTGCTCCAAAGGTTTGGAACCTCGCACATGCTCATCCGTAATCCCTGTCAACTCAGTTGTAAATTGACTGAGCGGATGACCTGGATCGATAAACTCATCAAATTCTGCAATGATATTGCCCTTGTACATCTTGGATGCCGCAATCTGAATCAGGGCATTATTGACCGCAGAAAGACCTGTCGTTTCCACGTCGAAGACCACATAAGTCGCATCAGACAGAACGACATCCGCTTCATTGTAGGCGATTGGGACCGAATCTTCAACGATATTGGCCTCCATCCCAAAAAGTGGCTTAATACCAGCCTTACGAGCAGCGTGGTAGCCATGAGGAAAGGACTGAACATTTCCGTGGTCGGTAATGGCCACCGCCTTGTGACCCCAAGCTGCCGCACGCGCTACTAAGTCCTCAACAGCAGGCAAAGCATCCATAGTGGACATATTGGTATGGGCATGGAACTCGACACGCTTCTCGCCCTCAGGCATGAGGTCTTTACGAATTTCCTTCTTGACCTCTTGGACTTCCTGTACATTCATGGTCAAATCACGAGTGAAATTATTGGTTTCCACATTACCACGCACCCGCAACCAGTTGCCTTTTTTGACCATGTCAAACTTCTGGGCCTCTTCCTCATTCTTAGCCCATCTCTGCAAGGTAAAAGAGGAAGTATAGTCGGTCATCTTAAAATTGATAATGACCCGTCCTGTCTTAGTCGTCTTCTGCTCGACCTCAAAGACCAGTCCCTCAAAGACAATCCGATTCTCCTCGCTATCCACCTCGATCATCGGGGTAATCTCAGCTTTTTCGATATTGACTTTGGCTGGACGATTTTTCTTATATTCTGGGACAAATGGCTGAGCTGCCTCTGGTGGTGGGGCCATTTGAGCTAATTGTTCAAGGGCCGCCAAGTTTTCTTCATTAGCCTGCTGGTAAATTTCCTCATTCTGCGCATGGAAGGCCTCCGCCTGCTGCTGCGTCATCTCCTGACAGACTTCGAGGTCCACCGCAAGATTAGAAAATCCAAATCGCTTGTATTGCTCGACAAGATTTGGCAGATGATTCTTCCGAAAATGAGTCGTGTCAATGGTTTCAGGACCTTTTATCCACAATACACCATCTCGATAAGCCACTTCCAAAGACTGAAAGAGAGCCCTAAAGCCTGCACTCTGGCACAGGTCTTCTGTAAAGGCTTCTGGATAGTAGGCTTCCACCAAAGCAGCATCAAAGGCTTCTGCATTCGTCACAATCGAAAATTGAATCCTATTGCCCACCTTTTCAAACTCCGTTGTCAATCGAGCCTTGAAGAGCTGATAGTCCATAAGCGGCAAAGGATTGTCAAAACGGAAGGTAAATTCCCACAGTTTGCTGACCTTGTGCAAGACTACTTTCTCAATCGTTGCAGTCGAAAAAGCCCCTGATTGTCGTGCATCAAGAGGCATTCCGATTTGTTGTAGCAAGAGTTGAAACTTATCTGACATAATGACTTCCTTTGTAGTTAGTTAAACTTATTTTACCATAAATAGATAATTTTTTCTTGAGCAGAAGATATGGAAAACTATCCTTCCACTACAAATACTCTCAATTTATAGATCTCTATTGAATCAAGCAACCTAAGTGTGATACAATCAACTTATTCTATCAACGGAGGTTAACTATGTGGGAAACAATTTTTATTGAATACGGTGTATTTTTCCTCAAAATAGCAACCGTACTTTTTGCTATTTTACTTATTCTGGTTGCTTCAAGTAAAACACGCTCAAAAAAGATAGAGGGTGAAGTGACCATCACTAATTTATCCAAAAAATTACTAGACCAACAGCACCAGTTTGAAAAGGAAATACTTAGTAGTAGGACTTTTAAGAAACTCCAAGAAGAACGGAAGTTAGAAGTTGTAGCACAAGAAACTGATAGTAAGCCAAAACGATTGTTTGTAGTAGATTTTGAGGGTGATACATTGGCCAAACAAGTGGATGCTCTCCGCGAAGAAATCACTGCTATATTAACGTTGGCTAATACTGATGATGAAGTTCTAGTCCGATTAGAAAGTCCTGGAGGATCTGTCTATGGCTATGGACTTGGTGCCTCTCAACTCCTACGTATCAAAGATAGGCAGATTCCATTGACAATTTCTGTCGATAAAGTCGCAGCTAGTGGTGGTTATATGATGGCCTGTGTAGCCGATAAAATTATCGCCGCTCCCTTTGCCCTAGTTGGTTCGATAGGAGTTGTTGCAGAAATTCCAAATATTCATCGGCTATTGAAAAAACATGAGATTGATGTCGATGTCATGACAGCTGGTAAATACAAACGAACACTTACCGTCATGGGCGAAAACACTCCCGAAGGTAGAGAAAAATTTCAAGAAGAGCTAAATGATGTCCATACTCTCTTCAAAGACTTCGTCCAAGAAAACCGTCCTATTCTAGATATCGAACAAGTTAGCACTGGTGAAACATGGTATGGAACAAGTGCCAAGAATGTTCATCTTGTTGACGAAATTGCTACCAGTGATGACTTGATTTTAAGCCAGATTCAAGAAAAACAAGTTTTATTGGTCAAATACGAAGAAAAGAAATCCTTAGTAAATCGAATTGGCATCCAATTAGAAACTAGCATTTCCAATCTCATCCTAAGTTTAATGAATAAGTCCGGTTCAATTCAATAACTCATTCTTGCTATTCCAATCAAAAAGAGTTTGCAGGACCTCCTCATCCTAGACAAGATATCTAAGGTGAGATGGTCTACACTGCAAACTCTTTTTATTTTCTAATTTTCCTTAGTTAAAATCTGCAAGGTTTCAAGAAGTTGGTCCACATGGACTTCAACTGTATCACCTGTCCCCTTGATTTTTACTTCCACAATACCATCCGCCGCTTTTTTACCAACTGTCACACGAATTGGCAAACCAATCAAGTCGCTGTCAGAGAATTTAACACCGACACGCTCGTTACGGTCGTCAGTCAATACTTCATAGCCTGCACCAACTAAGCTAGTTTCGATGGATTGAGTTAAGGTCATGGCTGCTTCATCCTTGACATTGACTGGAATCAAGTGCACATCAAACGGTGCCAATTCTTTAGGGAAATTGATTCCCCAAGCGTAACGGTATTCACCTTTTGGTGCTTTATTGACAAAAAGACGAGCGTGTTGCTCAAGGACAGCTGACAAGAGGCGGCTAACACCGATACCGTAGCAACCCATGATAATCGGCATAGAACGACCATTTTCGTCTAGGATATTGGCATTCATGCTACCTGAATAGCGTGTACCAAGTTTGAAAATATGACCGATTTCGATACCACGAGCAAAGTTAAGAACCCCGTGTCCATCCGGAGAAGGCTCACCTTCTTTAACTTCACGAATATCGACATACTCTGTCACTTGGAAATCACGACCGGCATTGGCACCTGTATAGTGGAAACCATCTTCGTTGGCACCAACAACCGCATTCTTCACATCCTGCACCTTGCGGTCAGCAATAACTTTAATGTTCTCTGGCAAGCCTACTGGGCCGAGTGAGCCAAAGTTTGCACCAAAAAGTTTTTCAGCGTCTGTTGGACTAGCTGGGTCAAGGAAATCAGCTCCAAGGTGGTTTTTCAATTTAACATCGTTAACTTGGTCGTTGCCGACAAGGAGGGCCACAACCGGCTCACCATCTGCAATAAAGAGCATAGTCTTAATGGTTTGCTCTTCTGCAACATTCAAGAATGCAGCTACTTCATCAATGGTTTTAGCGTCTGGAGTAGCAACTTTGACCAAGTCTTCTTCAACCACAACAGCTGTACTTGGTTTGTATTCGCTAGTTGCCATTTCCAAGTTGGCAGCATAGCCAGACTCGCTAGAGTAGGCGATGGTATCTTCACCAGACACAGACCAAGCCAAGAGTTCTGCTTTAATAGCTTCAAGAACATCCTCTGGGATTTCCTCAAAAGAAGCTACTGATTTGTCCAAGACAACCCAACGGTCAAGATCGGTGCGGTCTGGGGTAATAGCCATAAATTCCTGACTATCCTTACCACCCATGGCACCACCGTCACCGATGATAGCCTTGAACTCCAAGCCTGCACGAGTGAAAATTGCCTCGTAGGCACGCTTGTAATCATCGTAGGTCTGGTCCAAACTCTCGTAGCTAGCGTGGAAGCTGTAGCCATCCTTCATGATGAACTCACGACCACGGAGAAGACCGTTCCGAGGGCGTTTTTCGTCGCGGTATTTTGGCTGGATTTGGTAAATATTGAGCGGTAACTGCTTGTAAGACTGGACCGCATCACGTGCCAAAAGAGTTACTGTTTCCTCGTGAGTTGGTCCCAAGATAAAGTCAGAACCCTCACGGTTTTTGAGTTTGTAAAGGTCATCACCATAGGTTTCGTAACGACCTGACTCACGCCAGATGTCCGCTGATAAGAGTGCTGGTGCTAAAAATTCAATAGCATCAATCTTGTCAAATTCCTCACGCATGATATTTTTTGCTTTTTCAATCACACGGTTAGCCAATGGCAAATAGCTGTAAATACCAGCAGAAATCTGACGGACATAACCCGCACGCAACATCAAAGCGTGGCTAATCACCGACGCATCTGAAGGCATCTCCCGCAAAGTCGGGATAATCATTTTAGACTGTTTCATAATGTAAGATACAAAGGGCGTGGAAACCAAAGCAAAAATAGGAAATCATTGCAGTGTGCTAACACACAAAATGATTTATCTTTTTTGCACAGGTTTCAGCCCGTGTTCAGTTCCTTTCTTAGTTTTTCAGAACGTCCTGCGTTTGCACGCATTCAATTCCTTTCTTAGTTTCATCATCAGGAAATCCAGAGATGTAGCTCTCGATCTATTTTCCGAGTTTTTAGACCGAGTTCAATTACAAACCTCCTCTATTCCTTTCATCGTTTGTTTGACAGGAAGACACAGGTTTCAGCCCGTGTGCAGTTCCTTTCTTAGTTTTTCAGAACGTCCTGCGTTTGCACGCATTCAATTCCTTTCTTAGTTTCATCATCAGGAAATCCAAAGATGTAGCTCTCGATCTATTTTCCGAGTTTTTAGACCGAGTTCAATTACAAACCTCCTCTATTCCTTTCATCGTTTGTTTGACAGGAAGACACAGGTTTCAGCCCGTGCCCTTTCTCTAGTAGCTTCTAATTTCTTTTCCTTCAATTTAGAAGAAAACTCGCATAATATCATTCCAAGTCACGACTAGCATGAGAACAACCATGATGGCAACTCCCGCTAGAGTGATATAGGATTCTGTTTCTGGTTTGAGTGGTTTTCTACGAATAGCTTCTAGAATATTCATAACAATCTTACCACCATCCAAGGCTGGAATTGGAATCAGGTTAAAGATACCGAGGTTGATAGATAACATGGCCATCAATTCCAAAACAGATACAAAGCCATTTTCTGCTGCCTGAGCACTTACCGAATACATGGCAACAGGACCTCCTAGTTGATCAACACTGAAGCTAGCAATTAAGTTACGGAGGGCAGTTACGATTAGCAAGGCCGTGTTCACTGTACGTCGAAAGCCACCAACCAATTTATCCATGAAACCTGTTTTAACGATCGGTGAAACACCTATTCGATAGGCGCCATCCACTTTGGTTGCTGTTACGTCGATTGTCTTTTCTTGGCCATCTTGGGAAACTTCTAAAACAAACGTCGGAGTTGAATTTGCAGAATCTGCTACCGATCCAATCGCAGCTGCAATCTCTGTATAACTATTTGTAGCCTGACCGTTAACAGACAGAATCTTATCTCCTGTTTCTACACCAACAGATTGTAAGGCACCACCATCAACAACCGTCACAGCATTAGACGAAGTATCCGCCACTCCACCTTGTAAGAAAGCAACCAAGATAAACGTCAGAAGGCCTAGTATGAAATTATTCATAGGGCCGGCAAAATTGGTCATCAAACGCCCCAAAACAGTTGCGTGCTGATACTGCACATCCAGAGGTGCAATTCTCACTTCTGTTCCGTCTTCTTCTACAATAGTTGCATCATGGTGCACTGCAAATGTCTTGGTTTCTGACATAACCTCCCCCGTGATTGTCAACTTCTCTTCAAAATCATAGGAAGTCACATTCATAGGTAGAGCAGTCATATCTAATTGTTTTTCAGAAAGATTAATCCGAGTGACAACCCCTTGTTCATCAACTGTCAAAGCTGCCGGACTGCCTGTCTTGATTTCGGTCTTGTCTTCACCCCAACCAGCCATTCGTACATAGCCACCCAGCGGTAAAATGCGAATGGTATAGGCCGTACCATCCGTCCCTATATGGGAAAATATTTTCGGACCCATACCAATTGAAAATTCCCTAACGAGAATGCCTGCCCGTTTGGCAAAGTAGAAGTGCCCAAACTCATGAACAACAACAATGATGCCAAATATAAAAATAAAGGCTAAAATTCCTGACATAGATTCTCCTTAGTAAAGTCCGAAAAAGTGCATAATCGGAAAGACAAAAATTAAACTATCAAAGCGGTCTAGAATACCTCCATGACCGGGTATAATCTTACCTGAATCTTTAAAACCAAAATGGCGTTTAATAGCACTTTCAACCAAATCTCCAAACTGAGCAAAGACGGAAAAGAGAGCCACCAAGAGCAACATAACCCAAAACGGGTATTGCGTATTAACAGTTTTATCAACTAAAAGAAAAATCGTGGCCACAACAACTGCTGATAGGATACCTCCAAAGAACCCCTCGACTGTCTTATTTGGTGAAACCTTCGGAATCAGCTTACGACGACCAATTTGACGACCAATCATATAGGCACCAATGTCTGTAGCCCAAACAATAAAGAGAGCAAAAAGAACCTTATTTAAGCCATCCATACGAGCTAAAACAAGATTATGAAAACCGATTCCCACATAAAAACTGGAAGCAATTGGAAAGACCACTTCAGAGTAAGAATAAGTCCCTAAATTAAAGACTGTTGATCCGAGAAGAATAAAAACAACAATCGCGAAGGCTGTATAGTTGCCATCCGTAGGTAAGAAGGGAAGATAATTTTCCAACGGTAAAGTCAGAACCAAGCTCGCTAACATAGCTAAGCCACCTTCAATTGAACTTGGAGAAAGTCTGTGCATTTTAATCAATTCTGCAGTAGCTATCATTGCCAATAAACCTGCAAGCAACTGAAAACTCACACCTCCTACCCATACAAATGGTAGAAAAATAGCCAGGGCGATGCCCCCAAAGATAACTCGCTTCTGTAAATCTGTTGTCATATTCTCTCCTTTTTAAACGCCACCAAATCTTCTATGGCGTCTATTGTATTCTTTTATAGCTTCTTGCAAAGCATTCCCATCAAAATCTGGCCAAGCGGTATCTGTAAAATACAATTCACTGTAGGCAGTCTGCCAAGGAAGGAAATTGCTGAGACGAAGTTCGCCACTGGTCCGAATAACCAGGTCTGGATCACGTAATTGAGGTGGTAAGAAACTGGTATATAAATAATCTGAAATCAGCTGTTCATCTATATCTCCAGGATTAAATTTCGCATCTAAAATGTCTTGAGAAATAGCTCTGACAGCATCCCTTAATTCTGCACGCCCACCATAATTTAATGCAAAATTCAAAATTAAGCCGGTATTACCTTTGGTCTTTTCTTCTGCTTTACGCAAGGCGCTCAAAGTCGCCTCTGGCAACCGACTATGCTCACCAATCATCTGGATTTTAACATTATTCTCATGGAGTTCCGGTACATACTTGTCATAGAATTCCACAGGAAGGTTCATAATAAAAGATACTTCCTTCTCTGGTCGAGACCAATTTTCTGTAGAAAAGGCATAGACAGTCAAAACCTTAACACCTATGTCAGATGCTACCTTCGTTACCTTTTGAAGGGCATCCATTCCTGCCTTATGCCCCATAACACGTGGCTGCATTCGTTTCTTAGCCCAACGACCATTCCCATCCATGATAATGGCAATGTGTTTCGGCACTTCGATAACTGTTTCTATCGTTTCTTTTTTCTTAAAACCGAAGTTAAACATTACTTTTCCCTCATTACTATAATCAGCTCATTATACCATATTTTGAAGGAATTGAAAAAGCAGGACCCCTATACTTTGACCAATATGCTGACAAAATCTCGCCCAATGGACGAGATTCCTACTAATTATTCTTATTCTGCCGATTCTTCAATAGCGGAATCAGTCACTTCGTTACTTTCTTTAGCAACTACATCAGTAGACGCTTGGCTGACACGATTGCGAATTGCACCACGCTCAAAAGTCAAGAAAACTCCATCTACATCCAAGACAACCTTTTGCTCGTCAATCTCATCAACGATTCCAAACAGACCTCCAATGGTCACAATTTCATCACCTTTTTGAATCTGATTAAGTGTTTCTTGACGCTGTTTCTGTTGTCTCCGCTGCGTAAACATCATAAAACCAATCATTGCCACCATTACCAATGGTAAAAACAAACCTTCCATACGGAACACCTCATTCAATTTTTGATAGGTCTGATTATACCAAATTATTCGCCAGAAAGCAAAAAGGAGCCAATTCCCTACGAAACCAACTCCCTTTTCCTAAAATTATTGTGTTCAATATTCTCAATGTGAGAAACAACATCATGGCAATGGCCGTTCTCTCTAACTATTTTCTACTTAGCTGTATTTAGTAGAACGAACTGGCCACAACCAAAAAGCCATATTGATCCAAAAGAATATATTCAAAATTGATAATCCGAAGCAAGAGGAAGGGCCCCTATGCCTACTTTGAACTCCACACGCTCTCAAGGATATTAGTCTGTTCACGACCTGGTCCTACTGAGAAGGTAGAAATACGTACACCAACTAATTCGCTGATACGACGAACATAGTTACGAGCTGCCTCTGGCAATTCATCCAAGCTACGCACACCTGTGATGTCTTCTGACCAACCTGGCATTTCTTCGTAGATTGGCTTGCAACGTTTGAGTTGCTCCAAGCTTGCTGGGTAGTGATCAATCCGCTCTCCATCCAAATCGTAAGCCACACAGATTTTCAAAGTCTCAAGCCCTGACAAGACGTCGATAGAGTTGAGGGACAGGTTTGTAATGCCTGATACACGGCGGCTATGACGCATGACAACAGAGTCAAACCAACCAACACGACGCGGACGACCTGTTGTTGTACCGTATTCTTTACCAACCTCACGGATACGGTCGCCAATTTCATCATGCAACTCTGTAGGGAATGGACCATCACCAACACGGCTAGTGTAGGCCTTACATACACCCACAACCTTGTCAATCTTGCTTGGACCGACACCACTACCGATGGTCACACCCCCAGCAACTGGATTTGAAGAAGTAACAAATGGATACGTACCTTGGTCAATATCCAACATAACCCCTTGCGCACCCTCAAACAAGACACGTTTACCTTGATCCAGAGCATCGTTCAGGATAACAGATGTGTCTGTCACATATTTCTTGATTTCCTGACCGTAAGCATAGTATTCTTCAAAGATTTCATCAAACTCAATCGGAGTGGATTCATACATTTTCTCAAACAAACGGTTTTTCTCAGCCAAGTTTGTCTTCAAACGCTCCGCAAAAATGTCCTTATCCAAAAGGTCTGCAATACGGATACCGACACGCGCAGCCTTGTCCATATAGGCAGGTCCTATTCCTTTATTCGTCGTACCAATCTTGTTTTCACCTTTGGCTTCTTCTTGCAACTGGTCCAATTTGATATGGTAAGGCAAGATAACGTGAGCACGGTCTGAAATCCGCAAATTATCAGTTGTCACACCAGAATCATGAAGATAGTTGATTTCTTTCACTAAGGATTTTGGATTAACAACCACACCATTACCGATGACCGAAATCTTCTCTGGGAAGAAAATTCCCGATGGAATCAAATGTAATTTGTACTTGGTACTATCAATTACGATGGTGTGACCTGCATTGTCGCCACCTTGGTAACGGGCAATTACTTCTGCATTTGCAGATAAGAAGTCGGTGATTTTTCCTTTTCCTTCATCTCCCCACTGGGTTCCAACTACTACTACTGAAGTCATACGTTCTATTTCTCCTTGGCCTTGATAGGCCCTTATAAACTATGGCAGGAATCTCACCTGCAAGTTTGTCTTACACCTTATTATAATGGAAAACGAACCTTTTATCAAGATATGACCTGTATATTATAAAATACGAATATTCCTTTCATTTTTTAGAACATTCTTCGTCTTTATAATGAAACACTAGCAATCCACCTTTTCAACAGAGAAAAACCCTCTGAAAGCTTGATTTCAAAGGGTTTTTAGACTGCACGCAAAAAGAGCACACAATCGACCTCGCTTAGGGCTGCTGGATTCCTCCCCTGACCCGCTTCACGCACGACTGTTGCTCCTTCACCATTATAACACAAACTGGTCAGATTGCAAGTAATGATTTTCACCTGTCTATTTTTGATTTTTTTCCATCTTATGTGTCACTCTACGTTTCCTGAAAAAATCTTGCATAATTCCCGCACAGTTATTTTCTAAGATTCCCCTTTCAACTTCTACTCGGTGATTGAGGCGTTCATCTGTCAGTATGTCATATAGACTCCCCGCAGCACCAAATTTTTGATTAGGAGCTCCATAAATAACACGAGGAATACGGGCCAAACCAATAGCTCCACTACACATGACACACGGTTCAATCGTCACAAATAAGGTAGTCTCCAAGAGTCGCCAGTTGCCAACAGTCTGATTCGCTTCCTGAATAGCCATGATTTCTGCGTGTAAAATCGCTTGCTGTTGCTCTTCTCTAGCATTGTGCCCACGGCCGATAATCACTCCTTCATGGACAATGACACAACCAATTGGAATCTCATCCTTTAACAAAGATTTTTTCGCCTCTTCCAGGGCTGCTCGCATAAAAAATTCTTTTTCTTCTTGAGTGTAGTTCATGTTTTCTATTATATCAAAAAATACCGAGAAGATTGAACTTCTCGGCCTACTTAGCCACCTTAAACTCCCTCTGGAGCATAGATGTAAGAAATTTGTGCCGACTCATTAGCTGGATTGAACCACCCACGGTAATCTGCCAACGCTGTATTCCCAGCATAATTGGATTCGACAACTTGGATTTCTCCCGTTTCAGATACTGCAGTTACCACAGCGACATGACCATAGCCACCATCTGTCCAAACCATAACTGCTCCCACTTTGGGGGTCGCTCCCACCTCATAGCCAAGAGATGCTGCCTTTACAGCCCAATCATTCGCATTGCCCCAATAGTTTCCAATCCAAGGCGCAGCTTCCTTCGCACCCCAGGTACATTGACCGACAGGATAGGTATTAGCAGTATACTCTACCGCTACTTCTGAAACCATATTGGTAGCCTTGGCAGCTTCCGCTGCAGCCTGTGCCGCAGCTTTTTCAGCTGCTTTTTCAGCCGCTTCCTTTTCTGCCTCATCCTCTAGTTTCTGCGCCAATTGTCCGATAGAAGGAAGGTCTAAACTATCTCCCGTATCCGCACTTGCAATCGGTTGATTCAAAAAGAATAAACCAGCCAATCCCATCAATAGAGTAAATTTTATTTTTCTAATAGAATATCTGTTCTGCATCTTTGCTCCTTCTGACATTTATAGTCTTTTTAATTTTAATACTAGGCAACAAGCCACAGGTGCAACTGAAGTTAGGCAAGGCGAGTTAACGAAGTAAAAAAATAACGATATCATGCTCTCTATCCTACTAGACTAAGCTTGCAAGAAACTTAAGGTTTTGTTACAACTATTACAGTTACCTTACAGTATGATGCCTTCTCATAAAAACAAACAAAAACGACCTCCTCTACAGAAGTCGTTTCTTGTTATTTAACAATTATTTCACAACGATATTGACGAGTTTGTTTGGAACTGTAATCACCTTCACAACTGTCAAACCTGCAATCTCAGCTTGGACTTTTTCGTCTGCTAGGGCCACTTTTTCAAGCTCGGCTGGTGCTAAATCTTTAGCTACGGTCAAGCGAGCTTTTACCTTACCTTTGATTTGGACAACGATTTCCACTTCGCTTTCTACCAACTTGCTTTCGTCATATCTTGGCCATGCTACATAGCTGATGGACTCGCCCGTATTTGCCAGACCTTGCCAGAGTTCTTCTGCCAAGTGTGGTGCAAATGGGGCAATCAATTGGACAAAGCCTTTGGCGTAGTCAACATAGAGCTTATCTTCTTTGTTAGCAGCGTTGACAAAAATCATGAGCTGGGCGATAGCCGTGTTGAATTTCAAGTCTTCAATATGCTCTGTCACCGTCTTCACAGTTTCATGGTACACTTTATCAAGCGCTCCGCTATTTCCCGAAGAAATTTCCTTCGTTGTAAGCAGGCGATAAACACGGTCCAGGAACTTACGGCTACCTTCGAGGCCTTCTTCTGACCAAGCGATTGACGCGTCAAGTGGGCCCATGAACATTTCATAAACGCGGAGGGTGTCCGCACCGAACTGCTCGACCACATCATCTGGGTTGACCACGTTTTTAAGAGACTTAGACATCTTAGCTGGTGCCTGCTCCAACTCCTCACCAGTTTCGATGTGGAAGAAAGAACCATCACGTTTTTCAACTTTATCTGTCGCTACAAGGGCACCACGGCTGTCACGGTAGCTTGTTCCCAAAATCATGCCCTGGTTAAAGAGTTTTTGGAAAGGCTCTTTGGTCGGCACAACGCCAAGGTCATAGAGGAACTTGTGCCAGAAGCGAGCGTAGAGCAGGTGAAGGACTGCATGCTCGGCACCACCGATGTAGATGTCCACTGGCAACCAAGCTTTGAGAAGTTCCTCGTCTGCCAATTTTTCATCGTTGTGTGGGTCGATATAGCGGAGGTAGTACCAGCTAGAACCCGCCCATTGTGGCATAGTGTTGGTCTCACGGCGACCTTTGACACCATCTTCACGTGTCACTTCCAACCAGTCTGTCAGGTTAGCAAGAGGTGACTCGCCTGTGCCTGAAGGCTTGATGTCTGAGGTTTTTGGCAATACCAGAGGTAACTCATTTTCTGGTACGGCTGTGGAAGTGCCGTCTTCCCAGTGGATGATTGGAATTGGCTCGCCCCAATAACGCTGGCGGCTGAAGAGCCAGTCACGGAGGCGGTAAGAAATTTTCTCTTGACCGACACCATTTTCTTCCAACCAAGCTACCATTTTGGCAATAGCTTCTTCCTTGTTAAGACCGTCTAAGAAGTCAGAGTTGATATGAATGCCGTCTTCTGTATAAGGGGCTTCTTCTACATTGCCACCTTCCAAAACTGGAACGATGTCCAAGTTAAACTGCTTAGCAAATTCCCAGTCACGCTCGTCATGGGCAGGAACCGCCATGATAGCACCTGTTCCGTAACTTGCAAGTACATAATCAGCAATCCAGATTGGTATTTCCTTGTTGTTCACAGGGTTGATGGCGTAGGCACCTGTCCAGACACCTGTCTTGTCTTTGGCAAGGTCTGTACGGGCAAGGTCTGATTTGAGAGAAGCTTGGCGTTTGTACTCTGCCACAGCTTCTGCCTGCTCAGGCGATGTGATGCTATCCACCAAATCATGCTCAGGAGCAAGAACTGCGTAGGTGGCACCGAAAAGGGTGTCAGGACGAGTTGTAAAGACTGTGAAGTCCTTGTCTGTGTCCTTAATCTTGAAAGTCACATTGGCACCTGTTGACTTGCCGATCCAGTTGCGTTGCATATCCTTGATCGACTCTGGCCAATCAACTTCTTCTAGGTCGTTGAGCAAACGCTCTGCATAGGCAGTGATTTTCAACATCCATTGACGCATTGGCTTGCGGACAACAGGGTAGCCACCACGTTCAGATGTTCCGTCAGGAAGGACCTCTTCGTTGGCGATAGCTGTTCCTAATTCCTCTACCCAGTTTACAGGCACTTCTGCCTCGTAGGCTAGGCCTTTTTCATACAACTTAGTGAAAATCCACTGGGTCCACTTGTAGTAGTTAGGGTCTGTCGTATTGACCTCGCGGTCCCAGTCGTAAGAAAAGCCAAGGGCGTTAATCTGACGTTTGAAGTTAGCAATGTTTTCCGCTGTAAAGTCTGCTGGATCGTTACCAGTATCCATAGCGTACTGCTCTGCTGGCAAACCAAAGGCATCCCATCCCATTGGGTGAAGAACGTTATAGCCAGCCGCACGCTTGTAACGGCTGAGAATATCTGTCGCAGTATAACCCTCTGGGTGACCAACGTGAAGGCCTGCACCAGATGGATAAGGGAACATATCTAGGGCATAAAAGTTTGGCTTAGCCGCATCTGTTCCCGTCTTAAAAGTGTGATTTTTCGCCCAAAATTCCTGCCATTTGGGCTCGATTTCCTTGTGATTGTAGAAGCTCATGTCATTTCTCCATGTCAATAAATTATCTTTACTATTATATCACGAAATAAGGAAAGAAAAAAGGTAGAATTTAAAGAGAGAATCTATAGTTTTGGGGAAGAATATTCTCAAATGACAAAGCAAGTTTAAAATAAACTTCCTCTACTTCTCCAAATACGCCTCTAAATCTTCAATTGCTCTTTCCCCATCTTGAAGCCCAAGCCGATAAATCTCGTCAAATTTATCTGGATTCTTTTCTAAACGACCAATTTGTAATGCCTGATGAGGTCTGATAACAAAAACTTGCTCTTCTTTTTCAAGTTGAATGATGTTTTCAACAGCCTGATTATAGTGTTGATACCGTTTTGAAGCTACTTCTACAAACTTAGGATATTTTCTATAGAGCATACGGTATATCCGTCCACTAGATGGTTTTTTACGGTAATCAATCGGCTGAGTCAGGATAACAATCAGCTTGTCAAAACCGAGGCTCTGTGCAAATGCAACAGGAATAGAATCTGAAAGTCCACCATCTAGGTATTTCTTGCCCTCAACTTCGACAATTTTCGATACAAGAGGTAAGGCTGAGCTGGCACGTAATAATTCCATTTGTTCAAAGACATGATCGATTTTGTGGTATTCTGGCAGACCAGTTTCAATGTTAGTCACCGTCACGTAAAAAGGTACCTGTGACTGAGCAAAGGTCTCTTGGTCAAATTTATCCAATTCCATCGGAACTTTATAATAAGTAAAATCCTTGTTTACCATATTTCCTGTTGTCAACCAAGACCGCAAGCCCATATAGCGCTTATCCTTGATAAATCGCTTATTATACCGTATTGCTCTGCCCCTTTGCTTGGAAAGATAATTCACTCCAAAAAGCGCACCTGCCGAGACACTGACAACACCATCAACCTTGATGCCTGCACCCAAAAATACATCCAAAATCCCAGAGGTATACAAGCCCCGCATACCACCGCCTTCTAAAACTAGACCAACTTTCATCTGCAGTACCTCCTAAAAATTAACTTCTATTGTAGCAAAAAATCCCGCCGAAACGAGATTTTTGCTATCTTATACTTAATGAAAATCAGACTAGACAAAGCAGGTTGAGGGCATTAGATTCGCAAAATTTGACACAAGAAAAACACTCCTGTTGAAATCTAGCAAACTAGAAACGGGAGTGTTTTGTTATAGCAAAAAGCGTATTCGGTAGAAACCAAGTCTAAGTTAGCCTGCATAGAGATAAACTAGGATATAAAAATTCAGCAAAAATTAAACAGCCAACATTCTGTCCAACGCAGAAACTACTTTCCTAAAAATATTTTTATTACTTCGTTGCTTTGGGAGGCAACACCAATCATTCGCTTTTATTATATTTAAGGATTGTAGAAGGCAAACTGCCCTTTAGTGTTATTTATCAACATATAGTGGGTCAAGACGCCTCTTGAATTGATATTATTGAAATCATAAACCCAGCTTTTCGCCAAGTCGGTTATATCTTTTGTAGGCCGTCCAGGTAAATAGAGTAGGAAGTTTTTACCACCATACATTCCATATGGAGTTGCTGTCGTATATTTGTAATAACCCTTATAATATACCTTGTCAACAGCAGGATATGTTAATTTTTCAACTGTAAAATGATATTCGTAAGAACTTGCTTTAGTCGGTGCTGAAAACGTACCTGTAAAATCTGAAATATAAACATCGCGATAGTCATAGTCTGTATATTGGCCAGAGAAAGTTCCATCCGGTTTCACCCTTAAATAGGTTCGCCACCCTCCAACACCAACAGAGAAAATCATTTCTTGCTGGCTAAGCAGTTCAAATGCATAATATTGGGTCCGTATAGGACTACCATTTTTCACACCAGCAAACTTCACACCTTCTTGGGCCCAACCGTGTTTTGGCAAAGTATTGTATTCATTCACATCTGTAGTCCAATGGTGAAGGCCCCGAAGTTTGGCATTATAGACGCGGTAAATCTTGACATTTCCTCCTGAATAAAAGACAGGACGACCATTGTTATCCGAGGTCCAACCGTGGCGACTAGTCAAGACACGCACTTCATTGGTATCGGTAGTATAAAGATGATTCTGTAGCTTGGCATTGTAAAGTCGATAGACAGCTGTCCCTTTAGAAGGGGCGTACCAACCAATACCTTCGTAGCCCCAATTATGTTTGGTGTATAAAACTTTTGCTTCATTCAGATCAATTGTATACAGATGCTCCCCATTACTAGGATTGTAGAGGCGGTAAATAGCTACCTGACCACTCGCTGATTCAGCTACACCAACAGCCGTACTTGGTTGGGTCTGGCTTTCTTCTGTCGACTCACTTGTAGAAGTCCCTGAGGGCTCATCTCCAACAACTGACGAGCTGGAAGTTGAGGAAGCATTTGATGATGATGTACTGGAATCTTGACTTGGCTCAGTTCCTCCAGGTGTTTCTGTACTGGACGGGAGGGACGTTGTACTAGACGAAGGAATGACTTCCTCTGATGAGCTGGAGGAAGAGATAACCTCGCTAGAACTAGCCATGACCTCTTCTGAAGAGGAAGTAGGGGACTGAGCAGCAATATGTATCAAATCTAGTTGTCCAAAGCATAAGATTAGAAAAATAGGAAAAATAAGAGACTTCTTTTTCATTACAACCTCCAGATAGCGCTTTCCTTTATTGTATCGTCTTTTCTTAAATTTGTCTATCTTATTATATAAATAGACAAGAAGCGTTCGGATATCGACTTTCAATCTAAAAAAACGAATTTATAGGACACAAAAAAGCAGATAATCGTTAAACCAACAATTATCCGCAAAATGAATTTTAAAACTTAGCTTTAAGAATCATCATATGTTACCAAATAATCACACGGTCTTCTTTTGCCCGCCACATGCCGTCGCCTTCTTGAACTCCAAAGGTTTCATGGAATTCATCAAAGTTTGGCAACTGGATATTGGTGCGAAGATGACCTGGTGCATGGACATCCACACTTGCCAACATCTGCATAAACTCAGGACGGGCCTTCATCCGCCAAATACGAGCAAAGTTGGTGAAGAATTCTTCCGCAGAGAAATCTGCTTCTGACTTGGCTGCTTCAAGAGCTGCTGCAATACCACCAAGGTCAGCGATATTTTCTGACACGGTTAACTTACCATTGATTTTCGCACCATAAGAATCCTGACCTTCAAACTGGTCAATGACCTGTTGAGTACGGGCTTCAAAGGCAGCATAATCTTCTTCCGTCCACCAGTTATTAAGACTACCATGCTCATCAAAGGCTGCCCCATTTGAGTCAAAGGCATGAGAAATCTCGTGGGCAATAACCGCACCAATACCACCGTAGTTGGCTGATGAAGATTGTTCCAAAGAGTAAAATGGTGCCTGCAAAATCGCTGCAGGAAAGACAATCAGATTCTTCTGCGGATTATAGTAGGCATTGACCATATGGGCTGGCATGCCCCATTCCTTGATATCGACTGGCTTGTTCCACTTGCTCCAAACATGAGCAATATCAATCTTGTTGAGCTCAATCGCATTTTCTACCAAGGACTTGCTTGGGTCTACAATTTTTTTATAATAACGTTCAGGCAAGGCTTCTGGATAGCCAATGTAAGGCTTGATGACATTGAGTTTGATAATAGCCTTGTCACGTGTTTCTTGAGCCAACCAGTCCGCTGTTTCCAAGCGAGATTTATAGACTTCAATCATCTTGGCAACTTTTGTTTCCACATCCGCCTTGGCTTCTGGTGAGAATTTCTCTCCAGCATACCAAAGACCGAGGGCTTGGTTAAAGTAGCCTTGAGCCAAGTTGTAGGCTGCTTTTTCTTGGTTTTGAGCCTGCGGTGTACCAGAAAGGGCACGGCTGTAGGCACCTGCAAGAATACGGATTTCATCTGACAAGAAGGCTGTATAGGAACGAGCCGCAGCAAAAATCAAACTAGCCTTGAGTAAATCCCAGTTTTCAGGGCTGTAAATCTCATTAGCAGCCTGCCAAAAACGCTCCTCTGGTACGATAATCTTGTCTGGCACTTGCCCCAAAATCTCCTTGAAGAAATCTGTCAAAGGCAGGTTTGGTACCAAAGCTACAAAATCTTCCCATTTGTAAGGGTGATAAAGTTTAGCATACTCAGATCCTTCCTCGTTAGAAAGAACATACTTGGCAACGATAGCATCCAAGGCCAATACCTTATCCAAAAGCTCTGCAATTTCCTCATCGCTAAAGTCAAACTTAGCCAAGAGAGCTTCCTGACACTCCCGCCAAGTCTTGAGCAATTCTGCTCCCTTCTCATGCCCTTCTTCATAATAGGTCGTATCTGGCAAAATGGTTGCAATACCAAAAGCCCAAAGGACATTGGTTGTCGCATCCATATAGTCAGGCGACACTCCAAATGGCATCAGGTTTGGTTTACCTGCCAATTCATATTCAGCCAACTTGCTGGTAAATTCTTCAAAAGATCCCAAAGCCTTGTACTCTGCAATCAAGGCCTGGGCAGGTTCTGCTCCCAAACGATCACGGGTTTCAAAATCAGCTACTTGCTTGTGGAACTTAACAAAGTTTTGCAAAACGCTATCTTCTGGGACATTCTCCCCTGCCAACCAAGCATTCGTTGTATCAATCATGAGTTTTTCAATCTCATCAGCCAAGTCTGAAAAACCACCTGTTCTTGGCTTGTCAGCGGGAATTACGGCTGTTTTTGCCCATTCACCGTTGACGTATTCGTAAAAATCATCTTGTAAACGTGTCATTGTTTTCTCCTTTACATTTCTTAATGACTATCATAACAAAAAAGTCTGACAATTTCATTTGCCAAACTAAATTTTTAGGGTATTTTTTACCAAGGTACTCAGACAGACCATGACCAAACTAAGAACGGCACAGGTGCCAGACATGGTCAAGTCAAACCAACTAGCACATAAAAAGCCTAGAAAAACGGTCAGAATGGCGAAGCATTGCCCAAAAACCAAAAACTGAAAGAAATGCTTAGACCAGGGCAGAGCTGCCATACTCGGTGCCAATAAAAAGACAATAACCGTCATCGAACCAACGACCTCAAAGGAGAGAACCGTGGTTAGCGAAACGAGAAAAAGAAGACTCAACTCCAACGGTCTGGTCCGAATTCCCTGTAGCTTGGCTTGTTCCTTATCCAAAAGATAGAACTTGAGAGGCTGAAAGTTAAGGAAAAAGAAGACGACCAAGACCAACAAAAGCCCGACAGACTTGACCAAGGCAAGTGGTAGAGAAATACCAAGCAAATCGATACGATTCAAGGGTGCAAAGAGCACCTCACCCATCAAGACCATATCCATGTCCAAATGGACATTACGGGCAAAGAGGGAAATCAGAATGACTGCGATGGCAAAGAAAAACGTGAACAACAAGCCCGTTGCAGCATCCTGAGCCAATTTACGAGTATGTAAGCCGTCAATCGCTACAATGGTCAGCAAGCCAAAAATCGCAGCTCCAAGCAGGAGCAGGGGCGAATCCAAATTCTGACTAATCAAAAATCCTAGGACAATCCCCAAAAGAACCGAGTGCGACAGGGCATCTGCCAGCATAGACTGATTGCGAACCACCAAGACAGACCCAATAAATCCACAGGAGCATCCGACTACGAATAAAATCACTAAGACTTCAAGCACGCGCATTCTCCTTTCGAACATAGGTCACATAGGCAAAAGCCACTAGGGCAAACAGGCTCAGGTAGACAATGATGGTCGGTCCAGTCGACAAACCTGTCACTACCGAACTCAAGTAAGTCCCCACAAAAGCTGAAAATGTTGCGACCACAGCCGCCAAGCCCAAGGTCTGCACATAGGATTTTCCTAAAAGCAAGCCGAAAACGGCTGGTGCTATCAAGAAACTACTCATTAGAACAGCTCCAACCACTTTCAAACCAACAGCTATCAGACTAATCATCAAAAACATGGTCAATCGGTCTAACCTTTCCACCGGAATTCCGACTAGCTTGGCAAATTGCCGATCAAAGAGATAGAGTTTAAAAGACTGGTATTTCCATAAAAAAATCCCAAATGCTAGCATAGAAACCAAACCAATCAAGACCGCATCATCCAACTGAATAAAGGCGGCCTGACCAAAGACATAATTCTCCAAACCAGCCTGAGCTGACCCTTGAAAGGCTTCATTTCCTTGAACATACTGTTTCAAGACTAGACCAAGCCCAAAGAAAGAAGCTGAAACAAGGGTTAAGGCATTGACAAGACTATGGCGACCTTTTTGACTGAGCCAGATGACCAAACCATAAGACAGGTAGCCCGATACAACTGCACCTAAAAGTAAGAGGAGGGGGTGACGAGATTGAAAAACCATGTAAGACAAAATAATACCTGGATAGGCAGCATGCCCCAAACTATCACCAATCAAACTCTGCTTGGTTAAGACACTAATGGTTCCAATCTGGCTACTGGCAAGGGCTAGAACCACTGTTCCAAGAGCAACTGTCCAAAAGGAATAATCTTGCAAAATATCACTCATGCCCTGCCCCCTCACCGTAAAAGGAAGACAATTCTTGACCATAAGCCATCCGATAGGAGCTAGCACTATCTACCTGATCTATGGGACCAGCCGCCACCAGCCGCTTGTTCAGCCAAATAACATGGTCAAAATACCGCTCCAATGTCAGCAAATCATGATGGATGACCAAGGAAGTCTTTCCTTGTTTTTGAAAGGTCTTCAAGCAATCCATAATCAAGTGTTCTGTGGCCTGGTCAATACCTGCCAAGGGCTCGTCCATCAAGTAGAGTTCAGCTTCCTGCGCCAAGGCTCTGGCGAGAAAGACCCGTTGTCTTTGACCTCCTGATAACTGATCAATCTGCCGATGCCTTAAATCACTGATGTTCATCTCCTCCAAGGCTTGCTCTACCATTTCTCTATCATGAGAACTCGGTTTACGGAAGAAACCACTGGTGTGGGCAAAACGTCCCATCAGAACAATGTCAAAGACAGTCGCAGGAAATTGCCAGTTGACCTGACTCGCTTGAGGGATATAGGCTATTTTTTTCTGAATGACTTGGTCTAAAGGCTGAGTTTGGCCTAGCACCGTAACCTTTCCTGTCACTCCCTTTTCCAATCCCAGAATCGCCTTCATCAAACTTGATTTTCCAGCACCGTTTGGACCCACCAAGGCAGCTCTACACCCCTTTGGTAGAGAAAAACTGACTTGGTCTAGAGCCTTGACTTGACTTGCACCATAGCTCAAGGACAAGTCTTCGACTCTCAGTGTTTCTTCCATCTTATTACCTCTCTACTTCAAATATTGAACCATCAAATTGATATTATGCTTATACATATCAATAAAGGTTGCTCCATCTTCACCTTCTGGTGCTAAGGAATCTGAGAACAACTCCTTGCCCTCACCCGTCACAACCTCAACCTGACCACCCTTGGCTTTGACTGCTTCCTGCAATTTCTCCATCCGTTCTGGGCTGGTCGTTGACTCTGTGAAGATGGCCTTGATACCATGCTCTAAAATCATATTCACTGTTTCAATCATATCGCTATTGGCCACTTCAGACTCTGTGCTAATGCCTTGCGGTGCATAGAGAGTAAAGTCATAGCTAGATGCGAAATAGTTAAAGGCATCATGTGGCGTTACTAGGTAACGACTCTCCGCAGGAAGGACGCTCAATTCTTTCTCAATCCAAGTATGCAAGTCATCCAACTGAGCTAAATAAGAGTCCGTATTCTTCTGAATCTGCTCTGCTTTTTCTGGAAGGATCTTTTGCAATTCCTCTGACGCCACAGCTACAGCAGATTTATAAAGCGGAATCGAAAACCAGAAATGCGGATCCACGATTTGCTCACCATCCTCATCCATAGTGGTCAATTCCGATGGCGAAAAATTTTTGGATACTGCGACACCAGTTTTTTCCAGGGCTTCTACCATCTTACCCTCAAAGTGCAATCCGTGATAAAGAACCAGGTCAGCGGACTGTAATTTGGACAAATCACTCGATTTAGCCACATATAGATGAGGGTCCTCACCAGCAGGAATCAAGAGTTCCCTCTCCACTTCATCCCCTGCCAACTGGTAAACCATATCATTGAGGAAGGAAGTGGTCACTGCCACTTTTGGCTTGCTGGTAGCCTCTTGGCTTTGCGATGAACGACAAGCTACTAGTCCGAAGAGGGACAATAGCAGAGCGAAACTAAGTACTAGTTTTTTCATATAGGTTCTCCTTTTTGTTTTGTTAGGTATGCTTAACTTTTATTTTAATATATATTAAAAATATCTTTCTGTCAATCATTTTTATAATTTTTTGGTATAATGTTCTTAATTTAGAAAGAGAGAGAATATGACACCGAACAAAGAAGATTACCTGAAAGTCATCTACGAACTGGGGCAGACCGAACAAAAAATCACCAACAAACAAATTGCTGAAAAGATGAATTTTTCTGCCCCAGCCGTTTCAGAAATGGTAAAAAAGATGGTGGCAGAAGGGTTGATTGAAAAAGACAAGACCGCAGGCTACCTCCTCAGTCAAGTCGCTTTGGAAATGGTGGCCAACCTCTACCGCAAACACCGCTTAATCGAGGTATTTCTGGTAGAACAACTAGGTTATTCTCCGGAAGAAGTCCATGAAGAAGCTGAAATCTTGGAACATACTGTTTCAGACCACTTTATCGACCGCTTGGACAAACTCCTCGGTCAGCCTCAAACCTGTCCGCACGGAGGCACCATTCCAAAAGCTGGACAAGCCTTGGTCGAACGCTACCAGACACGCCTTTCCCAACTGACAGAAACCGGCAGCTACCAACTGGTCCGTATCCATGACTTCTACCAACTCCTCCAATACCTTGAACAACACGACCTTGCTGTCGGTGACCTGTTGACCGTTACTGACTTTGACCACTTTGCCCAAACCATCACCATCCAGTACAAAGACAAGGAACTAGCCATCCCGACAACCATCGCCCAAGAATTATTCATAGAAAAAACCAATCGCCCAGCCTAAACAAGCTGAGCGATTGGTTTTTCTATATTTTGTACTCAATGAAAATAAGACCAACTTTAACTATCTGGGAAATAGAGCGAACTTGCATTCATCAAATCAAGTTAAACTCTTCGAAAATCAAAATCAGACGTTGTTGACTTGATTCGATGAACTTCAGTTCTATCAGCATCTGCGTCGCCTAGTCTGTTTTTGATTTTCATTGAATATTAGTTCTTACCGATTCGTTTGTTCTTCTTTAGTGCAAGCCAGGTAAGCACGATGAGGACAAGGTTCCAAAGTAGCAAAATTTTAATCGACTGACTTGTTAGGGAAAAGTTTGTTCCAGTGAAAAACTCAGTATAAGCTCCCATAAAAGAATAATTGACAACTTCTTGTACTCCATCTTTCATTCCTGCAAACATAGGTAACAAGGCTACGATAAAGGTAATTGGCAAGCCATTTATCTGAGCTTTCGATTGAGTATCAGAGAGTAGACCGACACACATATTTATCAACATGACAACAAATGAAGTTAGGAACATCACAACCATATATTCAACATACATCCCTTCCAAATTTGTCTCAGTCATGATTGGAAATAAAATCAAGGTAAGCACCGTAATCACCAGTGGATGAACAAGAACAGATAAGATATATTCATTATAGCGAACACCGCTCAAGAGCAAGGTTTTGAGCATATTTTTCTCTTTTTCTTCCGCAATAATAGTAGAAATCATCATTCCAATAGACAGTGAAATAGCCATGGATAAACAGATAAACAATAGAGTCATGCCCGATGCATCCATGAAATTTTTGTAAAGCAAGACCAGCATATAGGGCAATAGGATTTGAACAGCTAGGTTTTTGTTGCTCATCAATAGTTGACTTCTTAGCCAAATCAAGGCATTTACTCTTCTAAACATTTAACTTCTCCCCTGTTAATTTTATGAAAATATCTTCTAGCGTTGGCTCACAAGAATGTACCGCAATCGCATCTATTAAGTCGTGTTGCCCAAAGTTTGAAAATGGAATGAGTTCTTGACTAAAATCCGAGTAGGTCACTTTTACTGTTTTATCCAAATTATATTTTTGGATAATATCTCTCGGAACACCTTTCTCAACTAGATTCCCCTTGTTCAGTAGAACCAATTCATCACAGAGGAGGGTTGCCTCATTCATATCATGAGTGGTCAGGAAAATGGTTGTTCCTTGTTTTTTCAAATCAATCAGTAAAGCATGAATCGATTGAGAAGTGGTTGGGTCTAGTCCACTTGTTGGCTCATCCAGAAAGAGGATTTTCGGAGCATTGATTAAGGCTCTTGCCAGCAACATTCTCTGCTTCATACCTGTTGACAGTTTCTCAGCAGGTGTTTTTTTACTGTCAAACAAACCAACTCTGGTCAACAGTTCATCAATTTTCTCTTCACTAACACCGAATAATCTTCCGTAAAGCTGGAGATTTTTTTCCAATGATAATTTTTCATAAAAACCACTTTGATCACTCACGATGCCAATTTCTTCCAAATCTGAAGACGATAAATCTGTGGAATCTTTTCCTAATAGTTTTCCTCGTCCTTGGTCTGCATCCATCTGACCTGTCAAAATGTTAATCATGGTTGTTTTACCAGAACCTGACGGTCCTAAGAATCCAAAGATGTTCCCCTCACGAATTTCAAAACTAATACTATTTAATGCAACTTTATTCCCAAACGACTTGGTAATCTTATCTGCTACAATCATGGTTTCTTTCATAACTCTTCTCCTTAATTCATCGTGTCATTCTTTATAGTCCTAGTATAAGAAAAAAATAAAAAAAGCAACATGACATGTACGTCAGGTTGCATGGTTATTTTCATAGATATGCTAAATCAGTTTGTTTCTCTCTCTCAAGATTTTGAACTAAAATATCATCATTAAGCATTTTTGCAAACATAATTGCCTTATCATATAATTCTTCAGCTTTTTCTCTATCTTTGGCTATTTCTAAATAGTATTTTGCCTCAAAAGTGTAGACAACAGGTTTGTGTTGATAGTTAGTCGATTCTTCAATTATCTCCCTCAAAACCCGTGTATAAGTAAGGTAAGCCCTCGGATTGGCTTGAACCAATATGTTAATCAGAATCCGCTCTAACAGGTACATACGTTCAGGATCTCCATAGTCAATCTGAAGTAATACTTTGTTTGATAATTCTTCAACATATGACTTATCTTCTAATCCCATAATACAGCACATTAAATAGACATTGATTATTAACAAATCATTGTAACTGTATTTATTCTTTTTCAAAATTTGATGAAAATATTCCTCTAACAGTCCTATACCAAATCCTGTGTCTTGGCTACTAAACACATTTGCTTGAGCATGTAATAGTTCAATAAGGAGCTGTTCCTCTTCGGGTAGAATGTCATAATAATCAGTATATATCTCATCAAACATTGCTTCCTGCTGAGCAATGCGATTCTCATCACCATAAGTATGAAATCTTATTAATTTATTCTTTAATACTAAATAACGTTTAGGAATCTCAACCCTAGAAATATCTACTAAATCTTGAATTCTCATCTCCAGCTTTTGAGATAAAAATAACAATTTTGGTATAGTAGCCATTGCCTGTCCATTTTCAATTCTAGCCAGTTGTCGAATAGTCAGTTCAGTTTCATCGTCACAAACATCAGCTTGTGTCAAGTTTCTATTTATTCGAGCATTTCGGATTTTCTTTCCGATTTCAATTTTTATGTCCAAAACAATCTCCCACAAAAATATATTTGAAAATATTATCTCAATTTTACCATAAACAATACTAACATGGCCCAATCCTCTTGTTTTACGATCGTTTCTTACTATTGTAACATATTTTTACAACCATTTTATATATACAATACAAAAACTTCCCTTCTTCCTTATTTTACATCACAAGCCAATCTGCAAATTTTCAGCAAACTTCTATTCATTCTAACGATATTCCTGCGTTATCCCCCCCTACCTTTAAACGTAAAAAGACCGACATTACTGCCGGTCTTCACTTAATTTTTCTCTCAATCTGCGACGATACAGAATCTGCGAGGGAATGAAGTAAAGAAAGCTTGCTAGAATAATCCAGCGTTTATCTAGGTCGCTAAAGTAAATCACCATAATCAGCAAAAACGCAAGAATCAAGTAGAAGAAATGATGGGTTAGTAATTTTTTCATAGCAAACCTCCATACCTATTTTTCAATATTAGTATATCAAAATATTCAGATAGAGTACAGACTATTTCTATAATATTACTTATTCTTCGTATCCAAGATGATGGTCACTGGACCATCATTGACCAGACTGACCTGCATATCCGCCCCAAACACACCTACCTCAACTGGCACAAAGGCTGACAAGGCTTGGTTAAAGGCATCGTAAAGTTGACTGGCTAGGGCAGGAGCTGCCGCTCCTGTAAAAGCAGGGCGATTGCCTTTTTTGGTATCCGCAAAGAGAGTAAATTGAGAAATAGATAAAATCTTGCCCGCCACATCTTGAACAGACTTGTTCATCTTTCCATTCTCATCTGAAAATATCCGCATGTTGACGATTTTTCGAACAGCATAGTCCAAATCTTCTTGACTATCGTCTGGACCAAGACCGACCAAGAGCAGAAGACCTTGATCGATTTGCCCATGAATCCGTCCTTCGATGGTCACACTAGCTTGCGACACACGTTGTAAAACAATTTTCATCTTATCCGTTGGTCCTTTTCACTGAGTAAACTTCTGGCACAGACTTAATCTTATCAACAAGACTGGTCAAGGTTGCAAGGTTGGAAATCCCAAAGGAAACATGGATCGTCGCAAACTTCATATCCTTGGTTGGTTGGGCATTAACCGAGGAAATATTCTTGCTGGCATTAGTCAAGACCTTGAGGACGTCGTTGAGGAGACCTGAGCGGTTAAGACCGTAGATGTCAATGTTTGCCATGTATTCCTTAGTTGAGTTTTCATCTTCCCAGCCGACATCAATCAGGCGTACATCGTAGTTTTCCTGGCTCTTGAGGTTCATACAGTCCACACGGTGAACAGCCACCCCACGACCTTTAGTAATATAGCCGACAATTTCATCTCCAGGAACAGGATTACAACATTTTGCAATCCGAATCAGCAGACCTGACGCACCTTCGATGACCACGCCACCTTCGTGACGGATTTTCAAGCTATCTTTGTTGTCGTGCTTGACTTCGCCACCGTTGACCAATTCATCCGCGACAGCTTTGGCCCTTGCGCGTTCGGCCTCTCGGCGTTCTTTTTCTGTCAGACGATTAAAGACAGACACGGCAGATATTTCCCCAAAACCAACTGCTGCAAATAAAGCTTCATCCGTCTTATAGCTGGTCTTTTGCAACACTTCGTCCATGTGTTTACGATCAAAATACTGGTTAGCCACATAGCCATTTTCTTGGAGGAGAGTCTGAATCATCTCGCGCCCCTTAGAAACCGAAAGTTCCTTGTCCTGATTTTTGAAAAATTGTTTTATTTTATTACGAGCCTTATGAGTTTTAACGATATTCACCCAGTCTCGACTTGGACCAAAGGAATTGGCAGAAGTGACAATTTCCACCTGATCGCCAGTCTTGAGTTTTGTCGTTAATGGAACCATACGCCCGTTGACCTTGGCACCTGTCGCTCGCTCACCAACCTTGGTATGAATTTCATAGGCAAAGTCGATTGGAACCGAATCTTTTGGCAATTCCCGTACCGCGCCATCAGGGGTAAAGACATAGATTCGCTCGGTGAAGATATCTTCTTTGACCGAATCCATGAAGGTCTGGGCATCGCCCGCTCCCTCCTGCAATTCAATCAAGTTATTGATCCATTTAAGCTCGCTGGCAGAGGCTGTAGCATTTCCACCACGCTTATAAGCCCAGTGAGCTGCTACCCCATACTCTGCAACCTGATGCATCTCAGCTGTACGAATCTGAAACTCGATTGGACCCTTTGGACCGTAAACAGTTGTATGGATAGATTGATAACCATTTGCCTTAGGATTCGCAATATAATCTTTGAAACGTCCAGGCATCGGGCGCCACAATTCATGAATATACCCCAACATAGCATAAACATCGCTCGGTGTATCCATAATACAACGAATAGCAATCAAATCATAGAGTTGATCAAAACGCTTTTTCTTATCGTGCATTTTACGGTAAATAGAATAAATATGTTTTGGGCGACCGTAGATTTGACCATGTAGATTTCGTTCAGCTGCGTAGGCGCTAATTTTTTCTACCACCTCATTGACCAAATCCTCACGTTCACGACGCTTCTCGCTCATCATGTGGGTAATCTTGTAAAATTCCACTTCATTTAGATAGCGGAAAGACATGTCCTCTAGCTCCCACTTGACGGAAGAAATACCCAGACGATGAGCTAAAGGTGCATAAATTTCCATCGTCTCACGAGAAATGCGTTCCTGCTTGTCTTTACGTAAGTGTTTAAGAGTACGCATATTGTGGAGACGGTCAGCTAGTTTTACCAAGATAACTCGCATATCCTTGGACATGGCAATCAACATTTTACGATGGTTTTCTGCGAGTTGTTCCTCATGGGACTTGTATTCTACCTTACCCAGCTTGGTTACCCCATCCACAATCAAGCGAACTTCTGAACCAAATTCCGCTTCCATCTCATCGAGAGTGATATCCGTATCTTCCACTACATCATGCAAAAAACCACAGGCCACTGTCACTGCATCTAGTTTGAGTCCTGCTAAGATTCCAGCTACTTGAATAGGATGGATAATATAAGGTTCGCCAGACTTTCGAAATTGTTCTTTATGGGCATCAACCGCATATTCTAAAGCCTTTTGAACAAAATGTACATCTTCTTCTGGCAGGTATTGAGCGGTTAATGCAACCACTTCTTCTCCTGTCAAATTGACTTCTTTCATAAATTACCTCATTCCAAACTGTTTCTCTTATTTTACCATTTTCAGATGAAAAGAAAAAGGAAGAAGAGATGTCCCAAAACATCACCTTCTTGATTCGCTCGATAGATTGTTTAATGTATATGACACGGAACAACAAGATTTAGTAAAATAAATCAAGCTAGGGCACTGCCTTTAAACAATAGGTCTTTCTTGGTTTGCGTTTGGGCAATCGTTCCGCCCCAACTTCTTCAACAAAATCTCCATATTTTGATAAAAAGTTATTATGAACAATTGTTTTATCTGGCGAAATCAGATTTACCAACTCTGTTGCTGCATAGATATTAAACGGTTGCCGCAAAAGATTGAGAAAGGTGGGATTCCATTTCATCCGCCCCTGTATCCGCTGAATAGAAGTGCGAACAATCTCATAATGGTCAAAAGCAAAATCATCTGCTGTCAGGATTCTATCTTGGTAAGAAACTGTCGCCGTCTTAAAATCCACATCAACTATAATCGGCTCTCGTCCATCCGGTCCTGGTTTAACCAAATCTAAGGCCTGGCTAGGTAGATAAACCAAGTGTGCAATGGTCATCATCCAGCCCCGCGGATCTCGCTCAGGATTGGACACTGTCAACAATTGTTCAATATGGTTGCGAGGTAAATCAAGCCCTGCCTCTTTTTTTATCTCACGCTGACAGGTTTGGTAAGCATCCTCGCCCCTAGCAATAAAACCACCAACGAGGGATAGCTTGTTTTGACAAGGATGGGCCGCTCGGCGAATAAGCAAGAGTTTGATTTTTCCTTCCACAAAGCTGTAAACAACCATATCTGCTGTCACACTTGGTTTTTCAAATCGCGGAGAATCCTGTTTTTTATACCAATCTAAAAACTCTGCCTCTGTCGCAAATTTTTCATAATATTCCTTGTCCGATAGACCATCAGGCCTAGCCATTTTGATCCACCCGCCCTTCTTTTACAGACTTAGACCATTGATACCAACCAACAATCGAGTTAATCGTCCACACAAAATACATAACAGACATTTGTAAGTTACCACTATCTGGCCCTACCCACCATAGATAGATAGAAAAAACATTGGTTCCAATCCAGAACAGCCATTGCTCACGGTAGAGATAGCTCTGCAAGAATTGACCAGTCCAGTTGGTCCCATCTGTAATTGAGTCACGGAAAGGACGAGCTGCTCCGATAGATTTGTAAATCAATCCAAAACTACCCCAAACTAAAACAGCAAAAGCCAACCACTTGACCCAACCCCAGAAACTCAACTTGCGCGCTTCAAACTGAGTCTTTTCTTGTTCTTCCACCCCATTGACACGCGCTGATAACCAGAAATAAAGCCCGACAGGTTGCATGACAATGAAAAAGATTGCCGTCATGACTTCCCCATAAAACATATTTTGATAAGAAAGTACAAAGTAGATGAGATTACTGATAAAGCCAAAGAAATAGTTGCTAGACCGCCCTTCTGCTACTAAAATGACACACAAAATGCCTGTCCATGATGCAAATAATCCCATCCAATCCTCGCTAGCCGACCAGATGTGTAAGATAATTGGGACACACGATAGAACGAGCAAATATAGCCATTGATTACGTGAACGATTCCGGAATAAATCCGCAATAATCGCATCCAAGACTCCAACAAACCCCAGTTTTTTTGCCCTCCCTGCGATAGCTGCCATGTTTTCTGGTACTTGTTTCAAAGATGCCCGAAAGTAATCAACACGTTTAGTTAGTTGTTCCATATATTCTCCTAAAATTCCTGATAAATAGTATCAATTAACGCAATTGCCTTAGCATAGTTTTCTGCATAAGATCCACCGATAAATGCTAGTGAAGTATGCGGATGATTCTTCGCAACCAATTCCTTCAAATGTTCGGTGAAGGCATTCCGGATTGCTGCGTCAGCCATTGTCATATCCCTAAAGCCATCATCTACATAAGAACCTGTCGGTAAAACAAAGATGATGAGATCCCACTTTTCATTCTTGACCGTATCGGCACAGAGCGAGTGGAAAGAGCTAGAAGTCTCACCAATATAGTAATCATAGTAGGCTTCTGTCACTGTCGCATTGGTATCTGCAATGACCAGACCGCGGTTGGTATCTGAATCAATCAGGTCTGAGGTCTGACGGAACTGTCCTGTCAAGAGATAGTTGTAATCTTTCCCTGTCAATTCATCATCGCGTACATTGTATCGCTGTTGATAATAGCGAGCATACTCCAATGATACAGGACAAGAATAGTAGCGCCCCAGATCCCGTACCAATGTCGTTTTTCCATTTGAAGCAGACCCAACAATCAAAACATTCTTAGAAAAGTGACGTCGAAACGGTTTGGCAATCATATTCCAATACTTCGCTGCATTTTCGCGAATCTTTGTTGCAGAGATATTGAAATTTCTCTCCGTAAACGATGCTTTGAATCCTCTAGAACGCAATTCCTCTGCGTACTCTTTCTCCGAAGCATAGAAGACTAACTCTTCATCCTCCTTAACAGCCACCAAATCTTGTAAGGCCGTTAGCCAGGGTTCCCAACCTTCTGGATAGGGAGGCATGCCTTCCTCATCTAGCTTAAAAACCGACACTAAAGGCTCATCATTAAAAGTTTCACGGATATAGCGAAAACGCTTCTGCAATCCAAGACCGATTTGATGACCACGGTCATTCTTATAACCTGATACTATAACCACTGCTCGCTCACACTCTCGCTTGGCTCGTTGGATGAGATCAATGTGGCCCTTATGCATCGGAGCAAAGGTTCCAAAAATGACTGCAACTGTTTTTTTCATAGCTCACCTTTTTATTATTTTTTATATTTTACATCATACCCTTTTTAGCAATGACTGTCAATATCTTTTTATATTTTTCTATAAAAAGGTATAAAAAAGTAAAGAGCGAACTCGCCACTCTCTACTCTACTTTTTCATCCATTTTTCAAAACGGAAAAATAATTCTGCATCTGGAAAGTCGGGAACATGTTCCATTGGATGCGCAGGATTGAAAAATTCCACGATCTGAAAACCACATTTATTGACATAAAAATGGATATTTCGAATTTCAAAATGCGGGGTGTGCGTCTCCCAAACTTCCGTTTCTGGATAGGCTTGTTCAATAGCTTGCCAGATTCTTAAGCCCAAGCCCTGCCCTTTATGACCTCCGTCAATAAATAGAAGATCCAAAAAATTGCGTTTGGTCTCTGGGTCAATCTGTACGACAACACCGCCTACCAAATCATCCTGCCAGTAAACTTGAAATGCCTGAGCCTGTGGTGCCTGAAGACTTTCTAAAACTTCCTCACGGCTAATCACCTCTTGACCCTCTGGCATTTCTTCTGCTAAAGCCTCTAAAAAAGCTGCTTGGTTGCGACGGATAAATTCCTCTTGGTCTTCTGCCAATAAGGTTCGAAATGTAATCATCTTACCCTAGTCCTCTCAATTGTTCTAGATAGACATGACTCTCTAACTGCTCTCTAGGATCCAATAGATCTGCCAGATGTATCTCATAGATACTGCTGGCACTTGGATTCAAGAGGGGAAGAATCGGTGAACAATCTATTTTCCCCTGTCCCAAGGTCAGGCTATCATGTTCTTTCCCCATTGAATCTACCAAATGATAGTGAACAATGTTATTCTTCAGATAAGCCAGAGACTTCTCTAGTGCCACTTGATTTTAATCCTAGCTCTACCATTTCTCCTCCTACTGAACGACATCAAACTTGAACTCTTCTCCCTTCACTCCAACCTTCAAGGTTGAACCAGTAGGCAATTCCCCACGAAGAAGCATTTCTGCCAACGGATCTTCCAGCTTGGTCTGTAAAAGTCTACGAAGTGGACGTGCACCCATTTCTGGGTCGTAACCTTGTTTGGCCAATAGCTTAAGGGCAGACGGCTGCAATTTAAGGGTAATCCCCTTAGCTACTGTCACTTCAAGCAATGGTTTTACCATGACCTTGATAACGTCCTGCATATGACTTTCTGTCAGACTATGGAAGACAACTTTTTCATCAATACGGTTGATAAACTCTGGACGATAGGCCTTTTTGAGTTCTTCAAAAATACGTTTTTCCACTTCCTTGTGGTTCTTAGACAAATCAACTGCACCAAAACCAACTGTCTTATCATCGCGAAGAGCCGTTGCCCCAAGGTTTGATGTCATGATAATAATGGTATTTGAAAAGTCAACCTTGCGTCCCTTACTGTCCGTCAAGACACCATCATCCAAGACCTGCAAGAGTACGTTGAAAATATCTGGATGGGCTTTTTCGACCTCATCAAAGAGTAGGACAGAGTAAGGCTTGTTACGAACCTTCTCAGTCAACTCACCACCTTCTTCATAGCCGACGTAACCTGGAGGGGCACCATTCAAACGGCTGGCAGCGAATTTCTCCATGTACTCAGACATGTCAAAGCGAATGAGGGCCGATTCATCATCAAATAAAACCTCTGCTAGAGCCTTAGCTAACTCTGTCTTACCGACTCCTGTTGGCCCTAAGAACATGAAGGAACCGATCGGTCTACGACCTGTACGGATACCAGACTGGTTACGGCGAATCGCTCTGCTAACGGCAGAAATAGCTTCTTCTTGACCAATCACACGCTTGTGCAACTCTTGTTCAAGATTGAGGTATTTCTTAGTATCTGTCTGACTCAACTTAGCGACTGGAATACCAGATAAGCGACTGAGGGTTTCTAAAATATCTTCTTCTGTCACTTCCAAAGCATCGTTGGCAACTTGACGCCCTGACTCCTGATCCTTGAGCAAGAGTTGACTAACTGTCTTATACTTCCCAGCCATTAAAGCTTGGTCCAAGGCGGTCAACTCTTCATCCTCAACCTGTCCTTTGACGCGGTTTTGCACTGTTGCACTAGCTTCATCTAGCAAATCAATAGCCGAATCCGGCAGGTTTTTGCTGGTCAAATACCGCTTGGCATAGGTCACCGCAACCTCCACAGCTGTATCTTCAATACGGACCCTATGGTATTTTTCAAAAGTCCCTTTTAATCCTTTCAAAATAGTAACGCTGTCTGCAACAGTCGGTTCTTCAATAAGGACCTTTGCAAAACGGCGAACCAAAGCCGCATCTTTTTCGATATGCTTCTGATACTCCGTCTGAGTCGTCGCTCCAACTGTCCGAAGAGTCCCACGTGCCAGGGCTGGTTTGAGGATATTGGCCGCATCCAAGGTCGAGTCAATCCCTGATCCAGAACCCATGATAGTATGCAATTCATCAATGAAGAGGATAACTTGACCGTCTTCTTCAATATCATTGATGATATTGTTCATCCGCTCCTCAAAATCACCACGGAAACGAGTACCTGCAACAACATTCATCAAGTCGAGTTCCAAGACACGCATCTTAGCCAGACTAACTGGCACATCCCCAGCCGCAACACGCTGAGCCAGACCCAAGGCAAGTGCTGTTTTTCCGACACCAGCATCACCAACCAAAACTGGATTGTTCTTAGTTTTACGTGATAGGATTTGAATCATCCGTGAAATCTCAGCATCTCGACCAAGCACAGGCTCCATCTTTCCTTCACGCGCCAAGGCTGTTAAATCGCGTGTGTAATCCTCCAAACCACCACTTTGTGGTTGAGGCATTCCCATCATATTACCAACCGTTGCTTGCTTAGGTTTTCCACCTTTCATCAAGGTCCGAATAGCCTTCAGATGTTCCTTAGTAAAACCGGCCTTTGCCTCCAGATTTTTTCGTAAATCCAAGAACCGAATCTTGTCATCAGAATCTTCAAAGTGAAAACCAGCCTTATCCAAAATCTGTGAAGCTGTTGACCGCTTGTCCAACAGCATCCCCATGAAGACATGTTCAGTTCCTAATTCTTTACTTTTGACAATCTCAGCAATCTTTTCAGCAAAAACCTGTAATTCTCCCGTCCGCTTAGATGAAGGTAGAATGACAAAATCTTCCAATTCCTCACGATAAACCTTGTCCGTAACCACATAGGTCGCGTGTTCGTAGTCCGATACATCTGCTGGATATTCTGCCAAGACAGATCCCGCAATCGTATCAGGATTAATTACAAAAGCCAGCAATAAATGCCAGGTTTCCAAGTAATCACTATTATAACGCTGTGCTATCAATTGAGCATCTTCATAGACGGCCTGTAAACCTCTTGAAATCTTCATTTTTATTCCTCTTTCCTATCCAAACGGCGTAAAATCTGATACATCATCCGTGCTCGAATTTCACCAGCTTCTTTTCCTAAAACCTCATCCGAACTGGTTGCAAGCAAAAGATTGCCTTCACGCTCTGTCATTAACTGTTCATCAAAGAGTAATTGTAAAATATCTGCAAAGACCGTTGCCGATAAACTGTCTCCCATATTTTTCAACAGATCACGAACCAATTCATGCTTGTCCGAAAAGGTAATCCGTCCGATACGAATGTAGCCTCCGCCACCACGCTTGCTTTCCACAATATAGCCACGGCTGGCTGTAAAACGGGTCTTAATCACATAGTTAATCTGACTGGGTACCACTTCAAACCGACTGGCCAATTCACTTCGACGTAACTCCGCTACACTGACCTGGTCTAGGATGGCTTTGATATGCTCTTCGATATAATCTGATGTATTTTTCATCGCCATAGTATCGCCTCTTTCTTTGACTATCTTTGACCATTATTATACCTTAAAAAAACAAATTTTGAAAGCAAAAGCCCAGCTAACCTCGTAGCAGAATTTTGAAATCTTTTCCAAAATTTTCTATAATGAAAAGAAAAAACAGAAAGGACTATGGCTTCCGTATTTAGTTGAACTGAATACGGGCTACGGACTGGGCCAAAAAGATAAACGAGAACTGGACGCTTGCATCGTCGTTCTGTTTCCTATTTTGTCTGTGTCCGCTTACAGCCCTTTATATCTTACACCATGAACTTTCAAGACTACATTCAAGATTTTACAAACGTAACTGTGGAGCAAGCACAGAGCCTTCTAGCTGCCAAAGATGGCGGTATTCTCTTCATCGGACGTGTCACTTGCCCTTACTGCAACCGCTTCGCACCAAAACTTCATAAGGTCGCTCAAGACAAACAGATGACTGTTCATTTCCTTGACTCTAGCCAAGTCAGCCCTCAACTCCAAGCTCTCCGCGACCACTACCAAGTACCTACCGTCCCTGGCCTCTTGGTTGCCAAAGAAACTGGTGTCCAAGTCCGCTGCGATTCGAGCATGACCGAAGAAGAAATTGCGGAGTTTATTCAAGACTAAACCAGAACAAACAAAAAGCACTGACCACAAGGCCAGTGCTTTTTAAGGAGATTATGAAAAATATTTAGGATTGATATTAGTATAACCCAAACAGCTATATCCGACATCCGACCTAAGACTGATTTATCAAAAAGAACTCCTCTTCGGAAGTTCTTGAATTGTTGGATAGTCTTTCTGTTTACTTTCACTCACTTCAAAGGTCTGGGAAACCTCTGAAGGCTGGAGATAGTGAACCAAGTTCGTAAACAAGTCCAGCTGGGATACTTATATTTTAGAAAGCTAGCAAAAAGCATCGACCATAAGTCGGTGCTTTTTTAAGGAGATTATGAAAAATATTTAGGATTGATACTAGTATAACTGAATCAAACATAGCCGACATCCGCCCTAAGACCGAATTATCAAAAAGAACTCCCTTTCGGAAGTTCTTCGTTATATCTTATTTACCAAGAGCTGCTGCCATTGTCGCTGCAACTTCTGCTTCAAAGTCGTTTGAAGCTTTCTCGATACCTTCACCCACTTCAAAGCGAGCAAATTCTACAACTGAAGCGTTCACTGAGTTCAAGTAAGCTTCAACTGTTTTGCTGTCGTCCATGATGTAAACTTGAGCAAGAAGTGTGTAAGCTTGGTCAACTTGAGTGTTGTCAAGCATGAAGCGGTCCATTTTACCTGGGATGATTTTGTCCCAGATTTTTTCTGGTTTGCCTTCTGCTGCCAATTCAGCTTTGATAGCTTCTTCAGCTGCTGCAATCACTTCATCAGTCAATTGAGCTTTTGAACCGTATTTCAACAATGGTAATGCTGGTTTGTCAACCATTGCACGGCTTTCGTTGTCTTGTTCGATCTTGTGGTTGATTTGTGCCAACTCATCTTTAACGAATTGCTCATCTAACTCTGTGTAAGAAAGAACAGTTGGTTTCATCGCAGCGATATGCATTGAGATTTGTTTTGCAAGAGCTTCGTCGCCACCTTCAACAACTGAGATAACACCGATGCGGCCGCCGTTGTGTTGGTAAGCACCAAATGCTTGTGCATCTGTTTTTTCTACCAAAGCAAAGCGACGGAATGAGATTTTCTCACCGATAGTTGCAGTAGCGTTCACGTATGCTTCTTCAAGAGTTTCACCTGAAGGCATTGTCAATTTAAGAGCTGCTTCGTTGTCAGCTGGTTTACCTTCTGCAATTACTTTAGCAGTAGTGTTTACCAATTCAACGAATTGAGCATTTTTCGCAACGAAGTCTGTTTCAGCGTTAACTTCAACAACTGCTGCTACGTTACCATCAACGTAAACACCTGTCAAACCTTCAGCTGCTACACGGTCAGCTTTCTTAGCTGCCTTAGCCATACCTTTTTCGCGAAGCAATTCAATCGCTTTTTCGATATCGCCTTCTACTTCAACCAATGCTTTTTTCGCGTCCATAACGCCAGCACCTGATTTTTCACGCAATTCTTTAACGAGAGCTGCTGTAATTTCTGCCATGTCTATTCTCCTTGTTTGTTTTTATAAAATAGAGGAGCGGGCTCAGCCCTGCCCCTCTAGGATTGTTTTTTTGATGTTTAAAATTGTACACGAGCTAAAATCCTATAGATTTTAAATCGCCTTCGTTACTTAATTGTACTCGGACTAAAAAGCTAGGATTTAGACAAATCTCCTTGCAGTTCTCAAACTGCTACGTCCATTTTCTAAAATCTAACGCTTTTCTTAACGTCCTCGTTACTTAGATTATTTACCTTCTACCACTTCAACCAATTCTTCGATTGATTCTGTAGATGCTGGTTCAGCTGCCAATTCAGCTTCAACTGCTGCTACGCTGTCCTCACCTTGGTTACCTTCGATGATAGCGTCAGCCATTTTAGCTGTGATCAATTTAACAGCGCGGATAGCGTCATCGTTAGCTGGGATGATTACATCGATATCATCTGGATCTGTGTTTGTGTCAACCATCGCTACAACTGGGATACCCAATTTTTTAGCTTCTTTAACAGCGATTTGCTCTTTATGTGGGTCAACTACGAACATTACGTCTGGAATGCGTGGCATATCAGCAATACCGCCCAAGAATTTTTCAAGACGAGCACGTTGTTTGTTCAACAATGCTACTTCTTTCTTAGGAAGCACTTCGAAAGTCCCGTCTTCTTCCATGCGGTTGATTTCTTTCAAACGAGCGATACGTTTTTGGATTGTACCCCAGTTTGTAAGAGTTCCACCTAACCAACGGTGGTTGATGAAGTATTGACCAGCACGGAGTGCTTCGTCTTTAACAGCTTCAGCAGCTTGTTTTTTAGTACCTACGAACAAGATAACTGCATCGTTTGCTGCTGCGTCACGGATAAAGTCGTAAGCTTGATCAGCCAATTTTACAGTTTGTTGCAAGTCGATAACGTGGATACCGTTACGCTCTGTGAAGATGTACTTAGCCATCTTAGGGTTCCAGCGACGAGTTTGGTGACCAAAGTGAACACCAGCCTCAAGAAGTTGTTTCATTGAAATTACTGCCATGAGTATTTCTCCTTTTTGTTTTTTCTCCTCTCCTAGACGTCAGCTCGCAGGCCAACCCGTAGGCAACCGGACCACGATTGGTCTAGGATGAGTATTTGTTGCACAGCAACTCTAATAGTATATCAGATATTGTCTATTTTCGCAAGAGTTATTGTTTTAGAATCATTCCCTTTGTTGTATTTTTCAAAACCCGTTCGCTTTTCTGACAAAAATATTTGGTTTAACTCTCTTAAACTCAAGAATTTTCCTCCACTGATGGATTGAGATGGCTCGAAAACTGAAAAAAAGGGCGTACTACCCCCTTGGTTTTTGAACTATTTTTTATTTTTAGACTACCCAGCTGGCTAAATGAGTATTCTGGCCTTGTTTGAGTTTGGCTAAGGCAAATCCAACCATCACTAAAAAACTCATGGCAATAGCTAGACTCATCTTCTTAAGCCCTCGGATAGTGTGCTTCTCGAATCGAAAGTCGCGGTCTATACGCCCATTCACCCTCTCCACAGCTGTCCGCTTCTTGTAGAGTCGTTTAAACTTCTGACTATCTCTAGCTACTTGATTAAAGATAATAGGTTCTACCGACCGTTTTAAACGGAAGATGCGATTGTCCTGATAACGGGGATGAAAACCATACCGCAAACTGTCACAAGACTTATCGTACCCCTTATAGATAAGCTGAATCGCTTTGCCCTTGTCATCCACCCAAAAGACTTCTCCAGATTGATTGTAAATCACATCCGTATCAAGGTATTGCCTGGTTTCATCTTCTTTCCACTTATGAGGATGATCAATGATAGGAATAATCGTGGCTTCTTCTATGAGATTCTGAAGAGGAATTCCACTATAACCACGGTCTGCCATCAAATATTCCGCTCTCTGCATGGTCGTTTGACGCATGTTTCGAATCAGCCTTTTGGCAACAGTAGGTTCCCCTTCTGAGGCCGTCGTCACTTCCCAAGCAACAGGCAGTTCATAGGTCGCATCAACCACAAGATGACAACGATAGCCATAGTGTTTCTCCATAGAGACCGTTCCATTTTTATGATGACGTTTTTTTATAGCCATATCGGCATCACAGTCAGAGCGTCTATCCTTTCTTTGTTTCTTACCATATGGTGTTGCATAACTATCAATGAACTTGCCATCTAGGGCTAAGTCAACACCAAATTCCGGAAGAAGGTTGTATAGTTCAGATATGCCAGATAAAACCCACTCGTCAATGTCTGGACAGACCTCTTCCAAATCCTGAATAAAACGAGAATAAGCAGACTTAGAGGGAGCATGAACAAGTTTAATAGTACCATTTTTGAGCTTAACACCGTGAGTTTCAAAGCCACAGATTTGACGGAGCTGGCTATTCATATTAAGCTGACGAATCAACTGTTGATCGGTTTCCAATTGAAGAACTATTTTAGCAATATAGGCAATGAAGTAAGATTGAACAGAATAATCCTTACGCCCGTGTTTGCGTTTGGCTTCTAACTCATCAAATAGACCCGTTTCTGGAAGACCATCTAATACCATCAAAATTTTTTCTAAATCACCTAGTTCCTGATCCTCAAAAAGGTTAAGCTGTGTTATAATTTTCATAGTGAGACCTCGCTAATAGAGATTTTTGACTTAAAACTATTATAACGCTTTGACGTTGCATTGAGGCTCACAAAAGGGAAAAATCGCTACTTAACGTGGCGATTTTTCTTTTTATAGCGTGCTAATCTGGTGATAGGACGGGAATAAATAACTACGGGAATGATTCGATTATATTAATTCCCAACACGATAATAGATTGACTGATTGAGTTCATCTGACGTAAACATTCCTTGATGTATTAATATTCTATCCAAGGTTTTATTAGTAGTATCAACTTCTCCATCTACCAAGGACTTAACCGTAACACCGGTTGGATACATCCTCAATAACGCTCCTCCTACCGGAGAATCTACCGGAGAAATATAAGTTTTTAGCGATCCATCTGCTTCTTTTGTCCTAGTTTCACTTAACTTTTGGCTTGTTGAGACTAGCCCGCTACTGTCAAAGATTAGTTCAGCCCCACTTGCATTCCGCCAAGTTCCAGCAACACTACTAAAGTCACCGTTAACTATAGCATCCACATTCATGCCTGTCAGGTTCGTCGCTTTTATCGAAGTATTTTCCTCAAACTGTTGCCACTCGAGCGTTTTTAAATCTAGAACTTCCGAACTTGTTTTTCCAAATGTAGCATTTACATCATCATTTATCACATTTAAGTCTGAGATGGTCTTCGCCTCTTTAGCCTCAGTATTATTTTTCTGTAGCTCATAGAGTGTTCCTCCGCCGTCACCAGTGCCAGAAGACCAGCCGTATCCTAGTATGGCACCATCTGTATAAATGGTAATCGCTGATCGTGCCGCAGTACCACCAACAAAGCCCTCTGTTAGTAGCGTCGGTGTACCTCCATTGATATAGTAGACTCCATATAAGAACATTGACCCATCATTATTTTGGGTTGCAGTGAGTAATTCCATCGTGCCGTTGCTATCAATGTCATAGAAGGCATAGCGCAACGAATCCTTACTTCCCCAGATAGATTCACCAACCCATGAGTGAACTGGGAATTTCATTTCATTAACAGCTGTCAGCACTTCAGCAGAAGTTAACTCACTGCCTGAGCTAATTTTTGATAAAAAAGCGATATAATCATCTAATACCGGTTTGTACAGCTGTTTCGCACTCGACAGACCGGCTTCCGATGAGTTGCTATCTGATGATTTCTTACTGGAAGAGCTAGTTTCATCATCTGCAGGATATTCCCATTCGTAGCTCAACAATTCCCTTTCAGCAACCTCATCTTCTATTTCCCACAAATCAGTTTCAACTCCCACATTTAAGCCAATACGGGCTGAAAACTCCCCAGTCAAGTCAATCATTTCAACTGGTTCAAAATTTTCTTGTGTCAATTCAAAACCCAATTCACCTTCTAATTCAAGAAGAGGAGCTTTAGCATAGACTTCTAAAATTTCAATTTGTGCAATGGAAAGATCTGTAGACTCTTTAAGACCAGTCGCCAACTCTCCCGCTAGTTTTAGTCCAAGACTACGTTTCCCCTTATAATCATGGTCAAACTCAACCTCTCCCTTATCATAGGACATTGTCAAAGTCAACTCTTCCACTTCCGTTACCGATACGCTAACAGTTCCATTGGTTTCAAAAATAAAATGGATGTCTAATGGTAGTGATAAGCCAGTGCCAGCTGGAATATAAATGGTGGCAATCCAAATCTCTGCTTCCTTTTCCCATAATTCGCTCACTTCACTACTCACTTCGTGACTAAACTTCAACTTGCTTTGGACAGAGCCTTTTCCTCCAATATAATCAAATTTGGCTTGCATTGTACCTTCAAGCCCCAAATCAATCATCAACTTATCGCCGGTGTCCTTGTCCTCTATTTCATAAGTTAATTCCACCGCTCGACCATTTTTAACTTTTTTCCAATTAGCCTCTACCCCATCTGCTATTTTATCTTCAGCAAGAAGGGTTGGAGAAGAGGATGAACCGAAGTATGGAAGCGACACATTTGTTTGACTACCGGGGAGGAAAGCAACATTTTCAACACTATCCTCCGCAATAGAAACATTTTCATTCGTCAGAATATAACCATCAGACAAATCAAACTCCCCATCCAAAGTCGCATCCTGAAGCACTTCCTTAGCAGAGACATCATCTGTAACAGTTACAAGACTTCCATCTTCTTCATAAGAAACAGATACTACCCTTAAAATATACCCCGTAATATAGTCCTTCGTCGGAGGAAGTGAAATGATGTCGCCCTCTTGCAAGTCTTGTCGACCATCTAGACGGACAGTTCCTTGACTAGGTGAATAAGTGTAAGCAGTCTGTTCCTTTAAGTAAAAAACAGACGGTTTATAAACTACCTTACTAATCTCATCTTCCAATCGCTTACCAAGGAGCAAGTAGCCTTTGTTATGATCTATACGGTATTCGTTTTCATTTTTGGCTGTTATTTGTACAGAAAATTTATCTCCCTGAATCTGATAGGTTTCATTTGCTTGCAACCGAACATAAAAATATCCATCATCATCTGTCTTTAGCGTCTCCACTTCCTTACCCGACTCATTCAGCAGGGAAAAAGTTCCCTCCGTAAGATAATCTCCATTCTCAGCAGTCATTGCATAGCCGGATAGGCGGACAATTTCCTTAGGCTGAGAAAGATACCAAACAAGACCAGCCACTCCCACTGCAAGCACAGTTAGCAGACCAATTATCCATCTTTTCATTTTTCATACTCTCTATTTCATTCTATACAAAGAAAACTCCTTATACGGAGTTTTCTTTGTAGTGTTTATTCAGACGTTGCTGTGTATTCAGCAAATCCTTCTGTTTCCAAATCAGCAATTAAGTTTTCTAGGTCTTGTGTTTCATAACCTGAAACTTTATTCGCTGTTTCTAAATCCAATGTGTTATCTGAGTTAATGTAGTAACGATAACCATAGTATACATACTCAACAGTAGTGTCAGAATACTTAGAAACTGTTGTCACTTTATAGACTGACACGAGGTAAATCTGATTAGAAGATGAATCGTAGTAACCTGTTTTGTAAGCAATGTAGCTCTTTTGCTTTTCGAGAGTATAAGTTGTAGAACTTGTGTTCTCATAGCTTGACTTAATGTAGGTGTCATTTTTAGCAAGAGCTTCAGTAAGATTACTGATTTCTGTAATAGCTGTCAAACCTGAAACTTCTACTTCAATCGTATCTGATTCTAATTTCTTGCCTTCTTGTTGCAACTCATAGAGGAAGGTAGATGAAACTTCCAATTCAACAGTATCTCCATTTTTCAATTTGCTTGGTTCGCTACCATCAGCGTAACTCAAAATACTGTAGTCATATTCATCCACAGGCAATTCCACGCTACCATAACCATCAAATCCAACAAATTCGACAGGATACACTTTTAAGAATTCTTCTGTTGAAATCTTTTCAACCTTATCTAATCCCTTAACTGTGAATTTCTTCGTTTCTTTTTTGACAGGTGATTTACTTGATGTAGTTTTTATTGTTAAGACTACTGTATCGCCGTTGCTCAAGTCCGTTGTCTTATCAAATTCGTAGCTAACACTACCAATCATGGCAGTTGCACGAGAAAATTTACGACTCAATTCTGAATCCGTGTTTACTTCAGCAAAGATAAGTGAGTCTTCTTGAATCAAATCCTCCGCCTGATCCTTTGAAAAACCTGCTTTCAGGTAAGCAACACGTTCGATTTCTTCAGTCAAATCTTCATAGTTGTACTCTAAGACGCCGTAACCGTCGTAACCGCTGAACGATACTTCAACAACGGAAGTAACGCTTTTTGGTTGCGCTTGATACCACGTCCAACCACCGATAGCAACAACCAAAGCTGCTACAGCACCAATGACCGCAAACTTGTACTTCAAGACAAATTCCTTGGCTTGATTCACATATCCCAAAACTTTTTCTTTGTCCATGAGACATCTCCTTTATTAATATATACTCTTTTATTATACATAATCTGATAAGTTTTGTCAAAAACTTACTAACCTCACTAAAAAAGAAAAAACAATATAGACGGCCAGGTGAATAATCTATGGTTTTAACATTTTGAGCAAAGATAGTTAAACAATGAGAATAATGGCATTATAATAGTAGTCTACATGAACAATCCTAGCTAAAGAGTATTGGCGTTAGCCCTTATGTAGCACATGATAACACTGTTTATTTCGTTGTCCATATCCTTACCTTGAAGTAAGAAATGAAACAACAGCTCTCTACACCATAGTAATTCGTCCATTCTAATCCCCGTGAACTCCCTTGTCAAGTAACATACCGTACGAATGAGACATTTTCTATATCTACCGCTTGACCTCTGCATCTTTTTACGGTATAATTTTATGTATTGTGGCGGTATAGCCAAGTGGTAAGGCACGGCTCTGCAAAAGCTTGATCGTCGGTTCAAATCCGTCTACCGCCTTTTTGTACCTGAATGAACAGGAATTAACCGAACACAAAGCCCGTAAAATCGGGCTTTTTTGATTTTCTGTCAGGCTAAATTCGGTTAACTTTGAAAATAACTTGGGGCGAATTTGGGGCAGACACAATTCCCTCATCACATCTACCAACTTCTCTTCCCTGACAATCTCCCACAGCCGGACCTCCTCGCCTCCGTTCCATTGATTTTTCCCATTAAAAGTTATAAAATAAAGGGAAAAGGAGGTCTAACAATGCTTACACCTAAAAATGTAAAATTGCCATGGTATTACAGCGAAACCACTGTTATATTTTTATCAACAATAACAGTTTGTTTGTTGTGCCTTCCTCTTCCTCTTTTATTCACCTATGCTATACTTCGCTATCTTTACATAAGAAAGGAATTAGCAAAAAAAGGTATCAAGTATTAAAATGAATCAAAAAACTGGATTGGAATTTTAATAAGCAGAACAGGGTCTCGGCTAGGGCATCCCGCATCGTCACTATAGCTATAGTCACAGATAAACGAGAAGTCAATGGTTTCCTCTATTTGACGGAGAAGATAATCTTGAGGAACAAGGTCATCTAGACTGTAAAAACCAAATTGACCACGATTGTAATCTGGATTTTCTTTGTGTAACATAGTGATTCTTCCTCTGCTTATTAGCTGCACTCCGACTTCCTATTATACTACTTTACATATGAAAAAGCCGTTAGAAATAAAATTCTAACGACTTTGTCTTCATTCTGAGAACACTTCATCTCCGTTCGATTGATTTTTCCTATTAAAAGTTATAAAATGAGGGAAAAAGGAGGTCTCAATCATGTTACCGTCAAATATTAAAGTTCCTTGGTATTACAATGAAGCAACACTCATCTTTTTATTGTATATGACAGTATTTCTATTAGGACTTCCATTACCTTTCCTGATTGTTTACATAATCCGTCGTCATCGTTATATTGACAAACGCCTAGAGCAACTAAAGCTAAAACGAATCAAAATCTGACTGAGTAGCCTGACGGCTGCTCTTTTTAGTTTCTGTCCGCATATTCACATAGTCTGTTTGATAATCTAAAGCCATCCCAAGGGAAATATGCTTTAGATCATCAATAGACAGACCAGTCTCCTTACAGCAAGCCAAGTAGGACTCTACTGTAAAGACTTCATCGCTTGCAGATTCTGATTCGTCCGGGATTTTTTGTCTGCGTATTTGCTTCCAACATCTCAAATAGCACAGGCATAATATCCATGATGGGAAATTATTTTTTATAAGCAATCGGAGTATAAGCGCTTTTGATCGGTTAAACTTGGAAACACTTCGGGCCAGGTAGCATCACTTCACCAATCGCCTGAATTTATATGGTTATTTATAATCAAAAAACGGGTTTCCCCGTTCATTTTTTATAATTCAGCAATCTGGTTTAGGTTGACTTCCGCCACAGTATCGTTTCCGAACATAGAGATAATCATCTTCACCTTATTGTTATCAATCTCTGCAACTTTCCCTTCATAGCCTGAGAAAGCTCCTTCGATGATACGAACAACATCACCAACTTTAACATCCAAGTTAAACTCTTGAACCGTTTGACCCATCGAGATTAAGATTTGACGAATCTCTTCTTCCAAGAGTGGAGTTGGTTTAGAGCGGTTTCCGTGTGATCCAACAAACCCTGTTACATTCGGTGTATTCCGCACGACAAACCAAGCTTCATCTGTCATGACCATCTCTACCAAGACATAGCCAGGGAAACGGTTTTCCTCTACCTCTTTTTTCTCACCGTTTTTCTCCACCTGAACAGTTTGAGTCGGAATCTCTACGCGCAAGATATTCTCTAGCATATTGTAGGTATGAGCCCGTTGCAAAAGATTCTCCTTAACTTTATTTTCATAGCCTGAATACGTTTGGAGAACAAACCAACCTTTGTCAAAACTATCTAGCATTTTTTTGATTTCCTTTCGTAAAAAAAAGCCCGAAGGCTTTCGCTTTTCTTTATTATATCACTTCCATTTTCCAAATGGCAAGTATTTTCTAGAAAAGATTGATTAAGGCGACAATTCCATTTGACAACACAAGGTCAAAGATATAAATAACAGCAACAAAGAAAGCTGTATATTCGATAACAGAGGTAAAATCTGTCCAGCTCTGCTTACGACTTGGCCATGTGGTATCTTTTAAAATCTGAATAGTGTCTTTGAAAAATTTCACGTTATTCTCCTATCTGGTCTCTTTGTGGTTCGTATACTGTCCACAATGTTTACAATATTTATTTACTTCTAACCGTGTTGGTTTAGGGTTACTTGAGAGGTTGATGGAATAATTTCTCGAACCACAAACCGTACAGGCTAGGCTTGCTTTTTTTAATGCCATATGCCCTCCATTTTTTCCATTCTATCACGTTTTAGTGATTTTGACAACTAACCTTATCGCTTGCTATTTAATTCGCACCCTCTTAAGTTCTTGAAATAAGCAATAGAACATGAAAAAGATACAAAGCACACAGACAAGTTGAAGGGTAAACACGCGCTGAACACCTACTGTTAAGTTTGAACTAGTACCAGCAATCACAGACGCAATAGCAGTCCCTAAAGCCCCCGCAAATTGTTGCATCATTTGAAAAATAGCCGTCGCATCTGCTTTTCTTTCTACAGGAAGTCTAGAAACAGAAACCGCCAACAGATAGACTGTCGTTATCCATTAAAGGCTAGATAAGGGAAGCTGAAACACCTTCTGAAGGGTTGGAAAAGTGACGTTCATACTAGTCTCAGACAAGATTCCTGCAAAGCCTAACAAGGCCGTTGAGACAATTGATAGTGTTGTATGCTTAGATACCGTCTCTTTTTGTAACATTTTTTCTCCTAAAATCGTTAAAGGTGGTAGCACGGAGTTGGCTACCACCTTGTAATTGTATTATTGTTAGTATAACATAGAATTACAGGCACGTCAAACGAAGATTCTAATTGACCTACTGTCCAAACCAACCAGTTACAGTGTCCCACAAAGTCTTCGCACGTGCTGGTAAATTGGCATCCGTAATGCTTTGCTTTGTTTGGTCAATAAGATTTTGTGCCCGATCTGTAAAATCGGCAACATAATCTTGTGTCTGAGTATCCGATTGATTCGTATCCTCTGAAACAGCTACGATACCATTTTGTACATAGGCATTTTCAACAGTAAATTGAGTCCCTTCTGTATTTGGTAAAATAGTGCCTGCGACTGTCTGGAAAACTACTGGTGACATCCACGAATTGCTGGTGTCGATATAGTGTTGCTCATCGGTCACTTCAAAGCCAATCCACTGGCTAATAACTAAGTCAGGTGTGTAGCCGATAATCCACTGGTCATTTGTTAAATCGGCGTTAAAACTAGTCTCTGTCGTTCCCGTCTTACCGGCAATATTGTAACCATAGACATCGGCACTGACTCCTGTACCGTTGGTAAAAGTACCCAGCATCATCGAGGTCATCTTATCTGCAACGGACTTGTCAATCACCCGTGTACTTGAACTCTTATGCTCTACCAAGACCTTGCCGCTGGCGGTTTCAATTCGGGTAATCAGGTGGGCATCTTTCATCACCCCTCCGTTTGCAAAAGTTGCATAGGCCTGAGCCATTTCCAGAGGATTGGTAGACACTCCGCTACCGATTGACATTCCTAGAACTCGATCGGTATTGTCCAAGTTCAAGCCAAATTTTTCTCCATACTCAAAGGCTGTATTCAACCCGAGTTTATTGACAGTATAGGCAACTGGGAGATTGTAAGAAAGAGCAAGAGCCTGATACATAGGAATGGTATCTGAAGTCGAATAATCCGTATTATGAAGGGTGTAACCTCCGTAGGTTTCCGTATGGTTGTCTAGCTCTGTATCGATAGCCCAACCTGCTGCAACGGCTGGCGAATAGGCCACCAGAGGTTTAATAGTCGAGCCTGGACTACGGGCTGATTGGGTCGCAAAGTTAAAACTGCGGAAGGTCACATCCTCGGAGCTGTTGACCCGACCGACTAAAGCACGTACACCACCCGTTGTTGGGTCTAAAGCTACACTGGCAGATTGAGCATATGTCCCATCGTAACTAGATTGTGGGAACATACTTTCCTCATTATAAATCAATTGTATGATTGCTTGCGAGGCTTGATCCATTTCCGTATAAATCCGGTAGCCGTTATTGATGATGTCACTTTCTGTCAGACCATAGCGGTCGATTGCTTCTGCAATAACAGCATCAAAATAAGATGGATAAGCATAATTCTGTTGCTTACCTGCATAGGTATCTGACAACTGACTAGCCAAATCAACTTGGAAACCTGCATCAGCAGTCGCCTGATCAATATAACCTGCATCAACCATAGCTTGTAAGACCGTATTTCGACGGTTCGTTGCATTATCAATCGAATAATAGGGATTGTAAATTTCTGGTCCTTTCAGCATCCCCGCAATCACAGCTGACTGCTCGACCGTCAGTTGACTGGCCGGAATACCAAAGTATTTCTGACTAGCATCTTCTACGCCCCATACCCCGTTACCAAAATAAGCATTATTAAGGTACATGGTCAAGATTTCTTGCTTGCTGTACTTTTTATTGATTTCAAGGGCAAGAAAATACTCTCTAGCCTTACGACTAATCGTCTGTTCTTGGGTCAGGAAGGCATTTTTTGCCAACTGTTGCGTAATGGTCGAACCTCCACCTGATTTCCCCAGAGTCAAGACCGCTAAAATAGTTCGCTTATAGTTGATTCCTGAGTTTTCATAGAAGGTCCGATCTTCTGTCGCGATGACAGCATTTTCTAAATTATCCGAGATAGCGTCCAGTTCAACGTAAGTCCCTTTTTGACCTGATAACGTCCCTGCCTCTACACCGTCCTTGTCATAGATAACCGTTGTTGCCTTCAAAGCCGCCTGCAAGTCGCCAACATTGGCAGTTTTTGCTAGATAAAACAAGTATCCACCTACTGTTAAAATCGTGATCCCTATAATAATCATCAAGATTTTTGTCAGCTGATAACGACGCCAAAACTTGCGAATCGGCTCCGGAATCCGAGATTTCTTCTTTGGCTTTTCGGAACTTTTACCATTTCCCCTGCGACTTCGACGGAGAGTTTCTTTCTGTTCAGCTTGAAAATCCTCTGGAACTTCGATTGGCTGATGTTGCAAATCGTCCATAACACACCTCTTTCTAGTGAATTTTGTACCATTATACAATATTTCGCTAAATCTAGCAGAAAAAAGCCTGCTCCAATTTGTGACAACAGACAGGGAATTTTTCCATAAAATATGATAAAATAAGGTCATTCTGATTAAAAAGAGGATTTCTATGACACAAGTTTACGACATTACCATTATCGGTGGCGGGCCTGCCGGTTTATTCGCTGCCTTCTACGCTCACCTCCGTCAAGCCAAGGTCAAAATCATTGACTCCCTGCCCCAACTGGGTGGCCAGCCTGCCATTCTCTATCCCGAAAAGGACATTCTGGACATTCCAGCCTTTCCCAGCCTGACAGGACAGGAGTTGACCGACAACCTCCTTGCCCAGCTGGCACCATTTGACACCACCATCTGCCTCAATGAAACCCTGACTGCTATCGAACCTGGGGAAACCATTACCCTAACAACCAATAAGGGCAACCACCAAACCAAGACCCTGATTATTGCCATGGGTGGCGGTGCTTTCAAGCCACGTCCGCTGGAAATTGACGGTGCCGACAGCTTTGACAACGTCCACTACCACGTGTCCAACATCCAGCAGTATGCCGACAAGGACATCGTCGTCTTGGGTGGCGGTGACTCTGCGGTCGACTGGTCCCTGGCCTTTGAAAAAATCGCTAAGACCACTCATATCGTCCACCGTCGCGACAACTTCCGAGCCCTCGAGCATAGCGTGGAGGAGCTCAAGCAGTCCAGCGTCAGCATCCACACCCCTTTTGTTCCTAAAGGGCTTTCTGGGGAAAATGGCAGAGCTTCTAGCATTCACTTTGACAAGGTTAAAAGCAAGGACAAACTCAGCCTGTCTTTCGATCACCTCTTTGTCAACTACGGCTTCAAATCATCTGTCGGCACGCTGAAAGAATGGGGACTGGAACTCAATCGCCACCGCATCGTGGTCAACAGCAAGCAAGAAACCTCTGTCCCTGGTATCTATGCTATCGGTGACTGTTGTTTCTATGAAGGAAAGGTTGATCTGATTGCGACTGGACTGGGCGAAGCCCCAACCGCTGTTAACAATGCCATGAACTACCTCAATCCCAACGAAAAAGTGCAACCAAAGCACTCTACTAGCCTATAAGATGAAAATTGACATTCGCATTCCCCAAGCCTTTCCTCAACTGACCGTCAAGGAGGTTTTGGAAGATTATTTTCTCATTCCTAGAAAAATCCGCCATTTCCTCCGCACCAAGAAGCATGTCCGCGTCAACGGTGAACTGATTAACTGGCAGAGCCCCATTCTCGCAGGTGATTGGCTGGAATTGACCTTTGATGAGGAAGATTACCCTGAAAAAACCATTCCACTAGGACAGGCAGACTTGGTTGAGGAACTCTACCAAGATGAACACCTGATTATCGTGAACAAGCCCGAAGGTATGAAAACCCATGGCAATGAGCCAACTGAAATCGCCTTGCTCAACCATGTATCTGCCTATGTCGGGCAGACCTGCTACGTGGTCCACAGGCTCGATATGGAGACCAGCGGAGCCATTCTCTTTGCAAAAAATCCCTTTATCCTGCCCATTCTCAATCGGCTTTTGGAAAACAAGGTTATCTACCGTGACTATCTTGCCCTCTGCCAAGGGCGGCTAAAAAAGACTGACTGGACTATTACAGATAAGATTGGACGGGACAGGCATGATCGCAGAAAACGGGTGGTTGACAATCGTAAGGGACAAACTGCTCTTACCCAGGTCCGCCTCTTGAAAATGATTGGTAAAAATAGTCTAGTTTCTTGTCGCCTCCAGACTGGTCGGACCCATCAGATTCGAGTGCATTTAGCCCACCACGGCCATGCTCTTATCGGTGATCCTCTTTACAGTAGAATCCCTGCTCCACGCCTTATGCTCCACGCCCAAAAACTCAGCCTGACCCACCCGCTAACCTTGGAAAAGATTAGTGTGGAAGCACGGTCGGAGAGTTTTGAAGAGGTGTTGAGAAAATGTTAAAAAAGAAAAAGCTGAACACTCAGCTTTTTTCTTTATGCACAAATAATGGTCTAAGCTATACTTAGATTGAACATTTAAAGGTTCAAGTTAAAGAAATTTATTCAAAAATATTTCCCAACTCCACATCAACACGATTTTCTTTCACGTTGATGTCAGTCACAGCAAGCAGTGATTTGTAGTTGGCTACGTTACGATCTCCCTTTTGGTTTTCCGCAAAGACAGCTACACCTACCAAAGTGGAGTCAAATTCAGCTAAGAGACTGATCATACCGTTTATCGTTCCACCATTTTTCAAGAAATCATCGACAATCAGTACGCGGCTACCGGCTTTCAAGCTACGTTTAGATAAGAACATTTTCTCAATACGATCGCTAGAACCTGACACATAGTTGACCGAAACAGTTGACCCCTCTGTGATTTTCAAATCACGACGGACAATCACAAAGGGTACATTGAGCACATTGGCAACTGCATTAGCCAAGGGAACACCCTTGGTTGCGACCGTCATAACAGCGTCAATCTGCGCATTCTTGAAACTATTGGCAATGATACGACCGACATTTTTTAAAATCTGAGGCGTTGATAGTAAGTCAGAAGAATAGATGTAACCACCTGGCAAAATACGGCTACTTTCAGCCATCTGTGCTCGTAGCTGTTCCGCAATTACAAGAGACTCTTCCTTGGAAATAGAAGGTGTAAAGACCACTCCACCGCTGGCACCTGTAATGGTTTCAATTTGACCAATCGAACTTTCTTCAAATGCTTTCTTTATGATAGCAATATCTTCCGAAATAGAGGATTTAGCGGATTCATACTTTTCAGCAAAAGTATTTAGGCTAGTTAATTTGTAAGGATGGTTGATAAGGTAATTTGAAATTACAACCATGCGCTCGCTTCTTCTCAATTTCATGATCATCTCCTCGCTTCCAAGTACTATTTTATATCATTATACCATAAAAGGAAAAAAAGCGAACAATTTTCACGGAAACTGGTCACTTTTTTCGTTTATTTATTAATATTCGACCGACAGAAGACCTAAATTCCTATGGAAATTCAGACTGTTACTCCCCTTTTTAATTTACTTCCTCTCAGGATACATGGAATCATAGATATCTTTTAACATGACTTTGAGTTCGTTATCAGCAACTTCTCTTAGTTGTTCTTCCTCACTTAGTTCAATTCTTTTCGTATCTTGCCCAGAGTCATCAAGCAAGGTAGAACCAACATCTGAGGAGCTCGCTTTTCGTTTTTTCTCTTATTTTGGATCATACCAAGTCGGAATGATGTTAGTAAAATCTGCATACCATTCCGATATTTTTACCGCCTGTTCCGTCATCAATGGAATTTGTTCGAGATCTACTCTTTCTGCCCAAGCTAAAGCTCCCAAACTATTTACCGTTACATAAAGAGCTAAGAGCTTCCAAAAATCATCAGGAATGACTCCCTCAAAATAGGCATCTAGCTGACCACGCGCAAAGGCTGGGGATAAGTCTGCTGTGAATATGAGTCGATTAAATTCCTCCCAAGGATCTCCTATATCATAGCGATCAAAGTCTAAGATTTTTAATTTTCCATCTCTTCCCAGTAGAAAATTCCCTGTATGAAAATCACCATGATGGTGGGCAATCGGTCGCCTTTCAAGCAAGTGACGATTGGCCTGAACAAAGTCTATCATAGCTTGACCATTTGGATAGGAATGACTAGCTACCTGATAGGCCTTGATTTTACTGTCAATCTTAGCCTGATAAAAACTATTCCAGTCCCGTTGACTTTGGTCAATCGGTAGGGCATGCAGGGCTCGTAAGAACTGCCCTGACTGGCAGCCCAAATCATATAAGACTGACTCAGACATGCTGGAAGCCACTTCATTCATATCCTGACCTTCTACCCATTCATAGAGGATATAGACCGACTCTTCATCCGCCCAAAAGGCGATTGGCTCTGCCACAGGCAAGTCTTGTCCAAACAAGCTTTGAACCAATCGAAATTCTGCTTGCTTGGTCTCATAGGCTGTCCGCTCTGCTATTCTCAAAAGACCAAAACGACCATCTTCTAGCTGGACCTTGTACTTTTGGTCCGTGGACCAGCCTTTGGTGAGGGGCTGACGAGATAATATCTTAACTGCCATCAGTCAATATTAGGTTTGTAAAAGGCACGGTTATCCATGGCAAAAATACGATTAGTCATCTCGCCTGGGCCGACCTTATCCAAGGCCGATAGCATCATCATCATTTCCGCATCGATGTTGTCAATCATGTGGAGGATTTCCGCCTCCATAATCTGCGGACGGACTGGGCTTCCATACTCCAAGAGGCCGTGATGGCTGAGGATAACGTGGCGCAGAACAGTCACTTCTTCCTTGCTATCGTCGATACCCAATTCCATCAAGACCTTGGTAATCTCTTCATCAATCAAGGAAATGTGCCCAATCAAATTGCCACGGACAGTGTAGCCTGTGTTATCAGGTCCTGTCAGTTCAATCACCTTGGCTAGGTCATGCAGCATGATTCCTGCAAAGAGCAGGCTCTTGTTGAGCTGGGGATAGATGTCGCCAATTTTATCAGCCAAGCGGACCATGGTCGCTGTATGGAAGGACAAACCTGAATAGAAGGCATGGTGATTGGTCTTGGCCGCTGGATAGGAATAAAATTCCTTGTCGTACTTGCTGTAAAGGGCACGGACAATCCGCTGCCATGTCGCATTTTCAATCCGGAAAATCATCTGGCTTAGGTAATCTTTTGTGTCCTTGACATCCACTGGTGGTTTTTCCTTGAAATCTGCAGGGTCGTTTGGTTCACCAGCTTTGGGCAGACGGAGAACTAATTGATTGACTTGAGGGGTATTGTTATAGACCTCACGACGACCTTGCATGTGAACAACTGTTCCTGCTGTAAAGTCCTTGATTTTTCCTGGCTGAGCATCCCAGACCTTGCCCTCAATCTCTCCTGTATCATCTTGGAAAGTCAAAGCTAGATAGTCTTTTCCAGCCCGTGTCTGACGGACTTCTGCCGTTTTTATGAGATAGAATCCTTCAAAGAATTCATCTTTTTTCATTTGGTTAATCTTCATTATCTTCCTCTTCTAGTGGGGATAAACCAAGTAAGCTCTTGGTTTGGTCATCTTCGTACAGGTCAATGGTGCGAAGACTACGCTCGATAGCATTGGTTCGAGTGGTTAGGAGTTTGTCAATATTGCTGCTGGCCTGATTGAGTTGTTTCTGAGCCTTAAGCAAGAGGTCAGAAAACTTGCCAAATTCCAGCTTGACATTGCCCAAGACCTTGGAAATATCATCGGCCGACCGTTGAATATTGAGGGTTTTAAAGCCGACAGAGAGGGAATTAAGCAGGGCAGAAAGGGTGGTCGGTCCTGCTACCACGATATTTTCCTGACGGCGTAGGTCATCAAAGAAAATGGGATTGCGGACCACTTCTGAATACAGCCCTTCGGTTGGCAGAAAGAGCACGCCAAAGTTAGTCGTTTCAGGCGGATTGAGGTACTTGCTCTGAATATCCTTGGCAAAACGTTTGATAGCAGCCAAGAGATTTTTCCGATGGAGGTCTATCTGATCCTTGTCCCCACTTTCGTAAGCATCTTCCAAGCGGTAGTAATCTGCCAGCGGAAACTTGGAATCGATTGGCAAGTAGATATAGTCGCCTTCCGTCCGTCCTGGTAGCTTGACCGCATACTCCACGCGCTCACTAGAGCCTGAAACCGTGGCAAACTCTCGCTCATATTGGCTAGGTGTCAAAATATCCTCGATAATCTGTCCCAGCTGCAATTCACCCATGATGCCACGGGTTTTGGTCCCAGACAGTACCTTGTTAAGACTACCCACATCACGCGCCACCGTCTGCATTTCTCCCAGACCACGATTGACCGATTCCAATTGCTTGGACACCGTTTCAAAGGAGGCTTGTAGGCGGGTTTGCAGGGTTTTCTCCAGCTTTTCCTCAACCGTCTGCCGCATTTCTTCCAGGCGTTTTTCATTGGACTCCTGAATGGCCTGCAAACGTCGGTCGGTGGCATCTCGCGTTTCCAAGTGACTCTTATTTAACTCTTGTCGAATCTCGGTCAGTTGTTGATAAAGCTCCGTGCGCAGTCTTTCCACTTCCTGATGAATGGCCTGCTGCTGTTTGAGGGTTGCATTTTCTAGTTGATAGCTGAGCTGATCAGACAAGTTGTCTGCTGTGTCTTCTGCTTGTTCTTGCAAAAGCAGGGCCAAGCTCTGCCATTTTCCATAAAGAAAAACCAAGGCAAGCAAGACCAGTATCAGCAAAATAAGTAATACAATATCCATCTAATTCTTGTCCTTACTGTAGATAAGGACCACGTAGCCCTTATCCAGTTGAATGTCTATGTCTCTATCTATAAATTCGTTAGAGGAATAGCATTTTTTGAAAAAATAATTGCTGGCATCCAGCGGGTACTTGGCATGACGAATGGTCAGGCGGCTTTGGTCCGACGGCATAAAGGAAACATAAGTCATGTCTTGAACAGGTCGGATGATATGACTGCCTGCTGGACGGAAACAGATAATGTTTTGACTATCTACCAATTCAATCTGCTCCATATGAGCCGCCAAGTCTGGTTCTGCTGGTAAAAAGAGATTGCTCAACATGTGATCCATGCGACCGCCCAAAGCACCGTAGATACGGACCTGTGCCTGCGGATAGGCCTTGAAGATTTCCTTTAAAGCCAGCTCCAAATCTGTGTCATCTTTTTCAGCAGGAGCTTGCAAAAAACGCTCTGCTTGAGCCTTTATCCGCCATAACTCTTCAGGTGTCACCGAGTCAAAATCACCGATGGCCCAGTCAAGAGACAGAGAATGGTCCAGAAGACGAAGAGAGCCTGCATCTACCCCCACATAGAGGTCGGCAGGCTCAGGAAGGCAGTCAATGGAACCGCCTGCAATGACAGCAATCTTAGTCATGGAGGGCAGCTCTCAATTTAGCAACGTTGGCATCCAAGTCTCCTTTGAAGAGGTAGGAACCAGCCACAAAGACATTGGCACCCGCATTTTTGGCTGAATGAATGGTCTTGTCGTCAATTCCGCCATCCACTTCGATGTCAAAGGTCAAGCCCTTGGCTTCACGCAGTTTGGCCAAGGCCTCAATCTTCTCAGCCACTTCTGGAATGTAGGCTTGTCCACCAAAACCTGGGTTGACCGTCATGAGCAGAACCTGATCCACCAAGTCGAGCACAGGCTCAATGGTCACAAGGGGTGTACCTGGATTGATGACCACACCCACCTTCATACCAGCAGCACGGATTTTTTGTAGTGTTCCATGTAGATGAACCGTTGCTTCTGCATGAATGGTTAAAATATCTGCACCCGCACGGGCAAAACTCTCAATATGGTGTTCAGGATTGGACACCATGAGATGGCAATCAAAAACCAGCTTGCTATGAGGACGCATAGCCGCAACCACATCCGCCCCAAAGCTGATATTTGGCACGAAATGACCGTCCATGACATCGATGTGTACATACTCCACACCTGTCTTTTCTAGACGCTTGAGCTCTTTTTCAAAATTTGCATAATCTGCCGCCAAAATAGACGGGGCAATCTTATAGTGTGACATAGGGAACCAACTTTCTATTTAAATTTTTTGGATACTTTAGTATAAGTTTCACGCAGATTCTGGATTTCACTCAAAAACTGCAGGTAATTATCAAAGCGACTTTGGGAAATGGCAGAGCTGGCAACAGCTTCCTTGACCGCACAATCCGGCTCATGGGTGTGGGTACAGGTCCTAAATTTGCAGTTCTGGCTGCTTTCCGCAATCTCTGGGAAACAATCTGTCAGAGCCTCAGCCTCCTTGACTTCATAGTCTAGGGATGAAAAACCTGGCGTATCCGCAATTTTCCCACCGAAGACATTGTAGAAGCTGACCGCACGAGTGGTATGGCGACCACGTCCCAGACTATCTGAAATAGCCCCTGTTTCCAAGGCTAATTCTGGTGCAATGCGATTGAGAAGAGTCGATTTGCCAACCCCTGTCTGCCCCATAAAGACCGTCACCTTATCCTGCAGTAAGGGAGTCAATTCCTCTAAACTATAGACAAAAGGATAGCCAATTTTCTCATAGATGGCTTTGAAGGCATCCATTTCCGTCCGATCTTCTACCAAGTCCATCTTAGAGATATAAATAATAGGATCCATATCCTTCTGTTCCAAAAGCACTAGGAAACGGTCTAGTAGATTGGCATTAAAATCAGGCTCCTTGGCCGACATGATGACCACCGCCTGATCGATATTGACAATGGGCGGACGAACCAGACTATTTTTTCGCTCATGAATCTTTAAAATATAGCCTTCTGAGTTTTCCTCCGCAGAAAAGTCCACAAAATCACCCACGTAGGGCGTTTGGCCTTTCTTACGAAAATTTCCTCTGGCTCTGGTTTGATAAATCTGTCCATCCGCCTCGACATAGTAAAAACCAGCCAAGGCCTTGATAATTCTTCCTTGCAATGAAGACTCCTTTGTGTGTACTTGTTCCTATTATACCAAATTTCCTAGGAAAAAAGGAGCAGGAAAGAACTCGAACCTTAATAAAAGAGCGCGTCACCCATTTCACGTTTCAAGTTGTTGAGCTGAAACAGTCTATTCCCAGACTGTTTCAGTCCCGCCCCCGCACAGCTCAAACTGTCCGGGAGACAGTTTGAGGTTGGAGATAAGGCGAACTTTGTTCGCAACAGTCGTAATGGTCAGATTTGGAGTGTAAAACACGAACTGCTGAGATTTGCTTTGCAAATCTTATCTCCAACCTCCAACAATCAATCTGATTGTTGGAACAATCAACCACTGCGCTGAGATGTTGACACTAACCTTATGAAGTGGGATAGTCTTTTACCCAGACTCTGAGATTTTACACTTTACCCTAGTCAAGACAGTTGAAAAAGAGTATAATAAACCATAAGCGGAGGTGGTGGAACGGCAGACACGCATGCTTCAGGCGCATGTGCCCATTGGGTGTGAGGGTTCAAATCCCTTCCTCCGCATTATTTATAAAGGATAACCCCAAGTCAAAGTTGATGGCTTGGGGTTAATTTTAGGTATTGTCCCCAATCCGTACCACCCCATCATAACGGCTAAGGACATCATCGGACACACGGTGGGAAATATGAATGAGCGTCTTATCAGCTAGTGAGGTGAGGTAATCTTCAATCACTGCATAGGTTTCCTGATCCAAGGCAGACAAACTTTCATCCAGCAACAAGATGTCCTTATCTTGCAGCAAGGCACGAATCAAGAGCAGGCGTTGCTTTTGCCCGCCAGACAGTCCGCTATCATCACTAATTTCCTCGATCAAAGAAGCATAACTTGGAAAACGGTTGTCGAGGTTCATAGTTTTAATGAGGGACATGACCTTATCTTCTGAAACCTCCTGCCCCATGGCCAAGTTGTAAAGAACTGTATCGTGGAAAAGGGCTCCCTCTTGTGGCAAATAAGCAATCCTGTCTTGAATAGCTTGATAAGACAAATCTTGAATAGCAGTTTGGTCAAAGAGAACATTCCCTTTTTGCAGTTGGCTATTCTTGGTCAAAATAAGAGCCAAGGAAGATTTGCCAGAACCACTTTCCCCAAGAATTAAATACTTTTCGCCAGGCTCGAAAGTTATTGTCAGATTTTCAAAGACTTGTTTTTCACCGATGGCATAACTAGCGTCAACCAGTTGAATAGTCTGAAAAGCCGGTGCTTGTTTCAACGGCTTCACGACTTCCTGTGCAAGACCATCCACTTCAAACTCCTGTTTTAATTCCCCAATAGCATGTCTGTCCAAAAAGGCTGCCGCAATGCTGTTAATCGGATCCACCAACTGCTCTGAAATGGTCAGAATAGCAGTCAAACCACCGATGGTCAGAGCTCCTGAAAATACTTGAAAACCACCGATAAAAATAATTGACAGGGTTGTCAGATAAAAGACAAAACCAACTAATAGATGCATGGTTACGGTTGTGCGATTGGCCTGATTAACCTTGTCATTGACTTCTTGGTAGCGATCGTTCAGCCCATCCAGAACCTGCTGTTTCTGACGGCTATTTTTCACCTGCAAATAGCCCTGAAAGACATCTGAAACTCTCGTATTATAAACCTGCTGACTGTCTGAAATCGCCTCCTGATTTAGTCTTCTTCGCTTTTTAAAGAGATAGGGAATGACTACTGGTAAAAAGGAAATCAGAATCAAGAAAATGGCTGTCAGACCATCCAAACTCAGCAAGGCTAGACTGGCAATCGCAAAGGTACACACCCCTTGGAAAATCGTAAAGAAAGCATCGTAATAGTCTTCTTTTACTGTTTCCAAATCGTTGTTCAGTTGCGAAATATAGGCCCCAGCCCCACGCTCCACAAAGCGATCAAAAGGCAAATCAAAAACCTTGCCAATAAAGGTTGCTTGCAATTGAAAACCAACCTGATTGAGATAAGTGACATTGGCAATTTGGCGAATGTATTCAAAGACCAACATGACAAGAACTGTTATACCCATCATCACAAAATAAGAGATAAAAGCCTGTCTATCTCCATCTGCGATAGCATCGATAATGTAGCGATACTGATACAAAAAGCCAACATTTAATAAAGCGACTGCAAAAATACAAAATAAGGTTAGCCAAAAATTCCTAGTTTTCATTTCTTATCCTTTGTTTTATTATTTCTTGGAAAAAGCAATAAAAAATCTGCATTAAACAAAGTTATTATACCACAATTCCCCATGTTTGTGTCCTTTTTCACATAAAGAAAAACCAAGCCAGCATTCTGACTTGGTATCTACTTTATTGGCTTGTTTCTGTCGCTATCTTGAAAAAATCTTTGTATTTCAAGAGGTAGCCTTTTCCTGTGGATAGGTCATATTGGACTAACTTGAGTTCTTCTGCAACACTTGCGTCACGCTCTGCCTGTCCCACACGGTCCTTGTGCAACACTTCTGTCAAGAGGGCATAGTAAGGACTGACCTTGTTGTTAGTTGTTTCAAGCATGAGGGCATTCAAATCGCTAGAATTGATTAATTCATAATTGTATTTTTCCGTATCGAAATTACTCCAAACAAAATAGTCCGTCTTATACTGTAAACTTGGATCAGTCGCAAAAGCTGACTCCGGATACAAACCCGGCAGATGGTCGCCATAAAAGACCACCGTCACTTTTTTATCCAACTGTTTCAGTTGATTTAGAAAATCCCTTGTAGCCTGATCCGTAAAGGATAGGAGGCGGACATAGCTGGTCAAGTTTTCATTTTCTTCAGCCGTAAATCCTTCTCCTGTCGCCGTGATACCAGCCGGTTCAATGGAATTCCACTGAACGTGGTTTTGCATGGTAATAGCTGACACAAAGGTATTTGTGCCTGAACGGACTTGCTCCAAGATCAAATCATAGGTCTTTTTATCACTGACAAAATTCCCCTGATAATCCTCGTCTGTCACCATAAGAGGATAATTGGCACTATTAAGAGTATAGAATTGCTCAATTCCTAACTGCTTATAGATAGAATTACGATTGTAACTCGTATCAAAATAAGGGTGAATAGCTACTCGGTCATCTGCTGGATAGAGGTCGCTAATACTTGGTAGCTTCTTCATATTCGGTGCTACATCCAGATAAACAGAGGAAATGGATGAGCTGTAATTATAGAAAGGCAAGCCACTATAAACCTGAAACTCAATGTTGGCTGTACCACCACCATAGTGATCACTCTTCATCAAGCCACTAGTAGTCTGGCTCATGATGTACTCAATATTTGGCAGAACATTCTGGCTCAAGGTCACACCAGGGATCCGACGTGGGTCAGCCAAACTCTCACTGAGAATATAGATAACCGTTTGGTCTGTCAACTGGCCTGTCCGCTCCGCATTAATTTCCTCAGCCAAGGCTGTGTATTTTTTAACAATAGCTTTCATGGTCTTTTCAGAGTAATTCTCAGGCATTTCCATGCTGGTCTTGCTGAGTTGCTGCAACCAAAGGAAAGAAAGGGTACGATAGCGAGCTACAAAGGCATAGCCCTTCCAGTCTACGTTACGCCAATTATTGACCTGAGAAAGAATAGGGATCCAGCTAGGAATTTTATGGTCTTTTTCATTGCGAATAGCCCAGCCCATTCCTAAAATTAGGGATACGATGACTGAAACACCTGCTAGTCGTTTCCAGATAGACTTGACAATCTGTCCTTGGAAGTACTTCTTATTAATTTTCCTATAAACAAAGGCAAGAATGACCAAAAAGACCAGAGAAACAATTACGATACGCAGACTGATAAAACTGAGAATCATCCCCATATTCCCAATCCACTTAAAATCATTTGGCGTTATGGGTTCCGAACGATAGCGGAATTTTAGGAAATTAGCCGTTATCAAAATGACATTTAAACTGGCGATCACAGCAACAGATAGAATCTGACGGTTGATAACCAAGCTAATGATGACATTGAGGAAAAAGAGGCAGACAATTTGAAAAATAATAGCTCCAGGAAAGAGGTGGCGAGTGAAGTAAGAGCCTGTCCCACCTGCCATTGAAACCTGATAGCCAATATGGGACAATATCGCCAAGATGAGGCTGATAAAGAACATACTGTGGACATTGGTTCGATTGGCCTTAAACTCCACAAATGCCTTATGAAGATAGCGAAGAAAAATGTAGGTCCCTATAAAATGAATAGGAGCAAACAGCGGTGTCTGACTAAAAAACTCTACGTAAGAACCTTTCTCCACCAGAGTCTCAAAATGACTATCCTTCCAGTAGGATACTGCTAATGGGCTGAGGGAAAGCAAGCTGGTCAAAAGTAAATACACATCCGGCACAAGATGACCGGCTGACCATTTGCTTAGTTTTTCTCGAACCCTTGTATTCTTTCGCCATAAAAAAGCTACTAAAACAGGGAGAACCAACATCAAAAGAAGTTCAAACTGAAAGAGATTGTTCCTGAAAATATTCCAAGGTTGGTACTTCTTAGCGTTGATACGATAAACTAGGTTGACAATATAGAGAAAACCTAGAAAGTAGCCGATATACTTAGCGAAAGTTTTGGTCTTTACAAATTCCTCGTATTTCTCGAGCAGGACCAAAATATAAAACGTAAAAATGAGATAGGCAATTAGAAGCGGGGGAATAAACCAGTGCGGAAAAGATATCCCGCTAAGCAAAAGAGCTCGTCCCATCGCCAGCAAAACGGTCATCACCATGACCAGAATAAACTGCTTGGTTGCCTTAGGATTGATTTGTTTCATAACTTTTCTCTCTTAGGAAAGATTTGATTTTCGGTAGGCAAAGACATAGTACATCAACCAGAGTAGCCATCCAGTCAAACTGATAAGGATAACTGGACATAACCACCACTGTTGCTTGTAGGATAGGATAAGGGTATTCTGCCCTTTTTGGCTGGTAACCGTTGGAACACCGATAGTGGAAAGATAGTAATCCGACTTCCCTAACTGTTTTCCATTGAGTGTCAATTCACTATCCCGATAAACAACAATCGGTACACGGACCTCCTCAGATTGACTTGCTGACCAACTTATTTCTAGTTTATCTCCCAGAACTTTCTTAGCAAATTGCTGGTTGGGCAAAATAATCTGATCACGATAGCGATCATAACGAGATTTAGGCTCATTTACTGCTCGAACATTCCCTTCTTTATCCGACAACACTGGCACATAATCAGGAGTTGATTTCTGAGCTAGTTGGACAAATTCACCTACATTTTCTGAATGCAGAGATGCACGCAATTCTTCCGTTGTTCCATAAAGAGTCGTATGAAGCATGTCTTGTAAAAACGCTACATCATTGTACTGATTATTGACCGCCTGATTAAATTGATTCCAAGTAAAACCTACACCAATCACGGTAGATAATATCGTCATACCTAAAAACAACTTTTTGCGCATATTGAACTCTGTCAATTGGAGGCCAACAATCGTTAACAGCAAGGTCATAGCATACAAAAAGAATCTAAAAGGGAATTGGATCAAATCTACTAGCCCAATCCCTTTACCAGCAAATAATTGCCATGGAAAAAGATTTGTTGAAAAAATAAAAAATACCAGAAAAGTTAAAGTCAGACTTCTCAATACCTCCGATTGCTTCCTCCACTTCTTCAACATAAAATATAGAGAGGTTGCAAAAACGATAGGAAGAGAGTATGGAAAGTATAAGAAATAAGCCTTAGACCAGGTAACAGTTGACTGAATAAATTTTTTATTAACAAATGGTGCGGCTAATTCATTGGTTGCATTTACATATAGTAAGGGGAACCAGATATTTACCGTTAAAACCAGAAAAATTCCAACCGAAAATAGTACATCTTTCACTACATTCCATTTGTCTTGCGATTTTAACCACCCAATCAAGAAAAGAATTGCATAGGCTAAAATGAGAAATAGAGCCGACAGCATGTGTATCTGGAGCATTATTCCTACAGCACCCGCCATCAGAAAAATAGGGACTTTCCCAGTTTTTAGGAATCGAACAGCTGGGATCAAACAAAGAGGAAACAAAGCCGCTCCCCAGCTTGAAAATCCTTGTTCCACCCACCAATATTGAATGGAGTAAGTAGTCACGAAAAACATAGATAGAGCAACAGATAGAGAGTATCGGACTTTCACTTCTCGCATAAAAAAATAAAGCGAACTTGCACTCAACACTCCTAGAAGAAGATTAGACAGTAATTGATATCGGTACCAAGTTCCAGCTATCAAGAGCAAGCCCCCCTGTAGATAGGCAAAATAAGGCCCATAAAGAGCATTAACAATCCTTCCAGACTGCTGGTAGCCATGCAAGCTCATCATATAGGAAAAATCTCCTGTTTTAATTTGCATAGCAGTATCATAAAAACGGTTATAATGGAAAACAATATCATCTCCTGTCACCACTGATTTTGTCCAAATCTGTGGCAATAAAAGGATAATCGAAAAAAGAAAAAATGCGGTTACTGCAACAATATTGGGATATTTTTTGCTTAAATTTTTCAACATGATTCTACCTTCATAAAAAAAGAGGGGAACCCTCTCTTGTTTTTGTAAATACTCTGCCAATTTGCAGACAATATTTTTCAAAAGTTAGTCACATTTCAGTATAGCAAGCTTTCCACCCACTGTCAACGAACAAGGCAAATAGAAAAACGATTTTAGGTAAAATAAGTGAGAGTGGGAAAGGAACCAATAATGGTTTTCCCACTCTCACTTGCTTATAAACCAACTTCCTGAAGGCTGTCAGACAGACGCGCGAAGTCAGCCATAGAAAGCGCTTCTCCACGGACACTGGCTTCCAGCTCTGCCATGCCAAGTGCCCGCGTCAGCTTATCCTTGACCTCTTCGGACTTGCCAAAATGGTTGGTCAGGTTGTTCCACAGGGTCTTGCGGCGGTGAACAAAGCTGGCCTTGGACACCCGGAAGAAGAAATCTTCGTCTTTGACACTAACCAAGGGTTGGTCACGACGGACCATTTTGAGAATGGCGGAATCCACGTTTGGAGCGGGCACAAAGACAGTGCGAGGCACGATGAAGGCCACCTTGGCAGTCATGTAGTACTGGACCGCAATGGACAGGCTACCATAGGCCTTGGTGTTTGGCTCGGCAGAGATGCGGTCGGCCACCTCCCGCTGCATCATAACCACGAACTCGCTGAAGGGGATCTTGCTCTCAATCAGGTGCATGAGGATGGGGGTGGTGATGTAGTAAGGCAGATTGGCCACGACCTTGATGGGCAGGTCAGGATTTTTGAAATTCTGAATCTGGGTCTGCAGGTCGGTCTTCAGGATGTCTTGGTTGACCACGGTCACATTGTCAAAGCGGCCCAAGGTGTCCGCCAAAATCGGAATCAGGCGGTCATCAATCTCAAAAGCCATGACTTCAGCGGCATTTTCCGCCAAAAACTCGGTCAATGCCCCGATTCCAGGACCAATCTCGATGACATTGACATTCTGGTCAATCTCTGCCGTGTCCACAATCTTCTGCAAAATATTGGTATCAGTCAAAAAGTTCTGACCGAAAGATTTCTTAAAGGTAAACCCGTGGCGTTCAAGGACGGCACGAGTAACGTTTTTGTCTGCGATTCTCATGTGTGTTCTTTCTAAATAATTTGATAGGTAGCCAGCAATTCTCTAACTTCTTCTGCTCCAATAGCATCACCCGCTTTTTCAAAAGCAGAAATGGATTGTTTAAAAGCTGGTTCAGCTAAATCGGCCGCTCCATTTGTCGCATAAATTTCGCCCAAACCTCTATAGGCACAAGCTTGTGCAATGAGGTCATCTGTCATTAAAGCATTCTCTAAACTTCGTTTCATAAAATGCAGAGCAGATTCTAACTCTCCTAGTTGCAATCGCAAATAGCCTTGCTCGTACTCATTCACCGACCATTTTAATTTGTCTTCTGCAAAATCAGTTGCTAGCAACGTAGCCTCTTCCTCGATTAACTCCAAAGCCTTGGTAAAATCACCGCGACTACGATAGACCATGGCCAGTTGGTGCAAACCGATATGTTCTTGTTCAGCGTTCTGCTCCTCTCGAGCTAATTGAATATAGCGTTGGCAGGCTAGTAAGGCTTTATCAAAGTTTTCTTCCTCAAGATAAAGGTAAGCAAATAGATTGAGACCAGCATAATCCAAACAAGTTTCAACTCGGTACTCTTTCTCAAGTAACTGCTTAGATTCTGCCACCTTCCCTTCAAAAAAGAATTCCCATGCCTTGTCTATAGTATTACTCATATATCTTTCCTCACTTATTCTCCACCTTCCACTGACCGTCTTCAAACCAGTAAAAATTCTCCGTCAGCTGTGGCTGTTCAAAGATTTCCAGCATGGATTCAAAACCGTCTGACGGCTGAACATTCCTCAGCTCCGCACGGTCAATCCAGAAGACCTCCCCCTCATCTGAAGATTGGAGAGAGCCTGAAAACTGGTTTGTTTTGTAGCAAAAGACCAGATAACGATAGTTTTCATTCGGATCTGTCCAGTTTTGGATGCCACATAGTTCTAAATTAGAAACCGTCAAACCCGTTTCCTCTTTGACTTCACGAATGACGGAGTCAACAATTGATTCATTAGGCTCGACATGGCCCCCAGGGAAAGTCACACCAGGCCACTTTTCAGATTTTCTATCCTGGACCAATACCTGCTGACCGTCGGTAATCATACACATATTGGTCAGGATGACGTGTTCTGTTCTACTCATAATCTCTCACTTCAACAACTTGATATAATCACTCTTAGTCGCAAAGAGATGGCCAACTCGAACTTCGTTTTCCACCACACGATAGAGGGCAATGTAATCTTTTCCAATGACATAGCCTCGGGTTATATGAGGCGGATCTATCTGCTTGCCAAAACGATTATCAGCATGAAAGCCACGTTCGGGGAAAATTTGCAGGCTCTCCAAAACTTCCACAATCATCCCAATTCTTTTTTTGGCAGTTTCTTCTGAGAAGTGTTCCGAGAAGTAGGCATAAATCTCTGCCAATTCCTTCTCGACTGCTGGAGCAAGTATCACTGAATAAGACTCAAATGCCATACTTCTCTTTGACACTTTCTAGGCTGATCCCTTGACCCGCCTCAATAGCTTTTTGGTTTTCTTGAATCTCTTTTTGAAGTTGCAAAAACAACTCTTCTCTTTCCAACTCTTCTTCTGTCAGAATGGGCAACTCATTTTTAACCGCAATATTTTGCAAAAACAAATTGAAACCAGAGGTCAAATCCAACTGATTCATAGCAAATACTTCCTTGGCTATTTCCAACAATCTGGAATCGGTTTTGAAATTTACTTGAGCATCTTTGTTTATAGTTATCAATCTAGTTTACCTCCTAGTTTTCTATATTGTAACACAAATAGACATTGCTAACAATCTAAAAAAGCAGAAACCAACTGACTGTTTCCGCCTCATTCATACTCCCCCATGGCCTCCTCAACCTCGTCCAAACTTATCCCAAACAGTTCTAGACGTTTAAGTAGTTGCTTGCCGTTGCAGTAGCCGATGCGGAGCTTTTCTCCCAGATGCTCCCTCCGCTTGCGACTGTCACCGCCCATTAGTAGCCCAAGGCGAATCAGGTCCTTCTGGCTAATATCAAAGTTGTTTTCATCATCGTAATGACCACGCACGCCTGCTAGGGCCTTTTCCAAGTCTTCAAAGCTGGCGTGCTCAATGCCCAAGGACCGCCCTTTTGTCTTGGACTTTGGCCGAGCCTCGTCCCGCTGTAAAAAGGCATGTTTGACCGTGGGAATGGCCTGCATAATCATCTTCCGAATCCGCTCCCCATTGTAGTCTGGGTCGGTAAAGACAATGACGCCCCGCAGGTCATGGAGTTTCTCGATGCGTTCTAAGTCATCGTCTGATATGGCAGAGCCCCTGGTTTCGTAGGTATCTACCTCGTAAAATCGCTTCAAGTTTGCTGTGTCGTCTTTTCCCTCGACAACGAGGACTTCTTGTATCTTGATTTTCTTAGTCAATTCTGAACAAGCTCCTTGCATTCTCGTAGGTCGCTTTCGCTACTTCCTCGACCGACTGATTGCGAAGCGCAGCAAGCTGATCGACCACATATCGAGTATAGCCCGTCCGATTTTCTCGACCTCGCTTGGGTACCGGCGCTAGATATGGCGCATCTGTTTCGACCAAGATTTTTTCTAGGGGCAATGCTTGCGCCGCTTCTTGCAGTTCGACAGCTTTTTTGAAGGTCACAACTCCCGAGAAAGAGATGTGCATGCCCAAGTCCATAAAGGCTTGTGCCTCTTCCAGCGTACCAGAAAAGGAGTGCATAATGCCACCGCGAGGACCAACACCGACTTCCTTGATAATCTGATAGGTATCTTCTAGGGCATCACGGGTATGGACCACAAAGGGCAGGTCTAGTTGCTTAGCCAATTCCATCTGTCGTTTGAAGACACGGGCCTGGGTTTCCTTATCCGCGGTCATCCAGTAATAATCCAAACCGATTTCCCCTAGGGCAATGACCTTGGGATGTTTGAGCGCATCAAGCAGGTAGGCCTCAACCTCTTCGTCATAGGTCCCTGCTTCCGTCGGATGCCAGCCCAGCGTCAGATAGATTTCAGGATGCTGATTAGCTAGTTCAATCGCCTTGTCAATGGTTGCTCTGTCAAAACCAACCACATTATGGAGGGTGACCCCCATTTCCTTGGCAAAGTCTAATTCTTCTTGGACCCGACCATCAAACTGCTCTACGTTGAGGTGGGTATGGGTGTCAAAAATTTCTATCATCGTTTCTTCACTTTCTTTCCTACTTATTGTACCATACTTTCGAATCCACCGAGGCAACAAAAAAACCAATAGACTCGAGTTTCTACTGGTTATCTTGTTATTCTTACGCTACCGCAAGCACTTTGCGTCCTTTACGACGACGAGCTGCTAAGACACGACGGCCGTTTTTAGTTGACATACGGTTACGGAATCCGTGTTTACGAGCACGACGGATTTTACTTGGTTGAAAAGTACGTTTCACGATGAATACCTCCTCTTAGATTCTTGTATTCGTTTAGCCGGCTAGTTTTGATCAGTTACTAAACATACCAAACTATTTTATCTGAATTTGACGGCTTTGTCAAGTTCAGCTCTGCTATTTTTCTAAAGAAAACTCTTTCATTCGAAGAAAAAGAGGCTGAAGCCCCTTTTGTTAATCATGGAGACTATCGATATCAACCACAACATAGCGGTTCGGTTCACTACCTTCTGAGTAGCTTGTTAAACCATCCATTTTGGAAATAATGCGGTGGATAATCTTGCGTTCACTACTAGACATTGGGTCTGTGTGGTAGGCTTCTTGTTCTGCCAATACGCGCTCTGCCAATTTCTGTGCATAACCTTGAAGAACCTCTGCTCGGTGCTCTACATAATCATTCACATTGATTGTGATATAGAAATTACGCTCGTAACGGTTATATAGGAAGTTCTGTGCCAAAAGTTGCAACGACTTCAATACTTTTCCATGATAGCCAATGACACGTCCCGGCTCATTGGTATCTACTTGAATGTTGATTGTTCGGCGGTTATGACTGCTTTCGATACTAGCTTCCACATCCATGTCATCCAAGATTGTTTGGATGTAGCCAGAAACTTCTTGAACCACTTGCTCAATCTCATAGGTTGGTTCAATCTTGATATTCAAGCTCGAAAACTCATCTGGATTTTCAACAGCTGTAGAAACCGAATCTTGCACCAAATCATCTTTAAGAATCTCAATACGGCCTGTTTCTTCTAGAATCGTCTTAGCTTCTTTATCATTTTTCAGAATCTGAGCCTTGATTCGCTCATCCAAGACTTCTCCTGATTTTTCATATTCTTTTACTGCAGCAACAACCTTCCCTAAATCTATAGTTGCTTCAGATACTGACTTAACCGGCTCATTCAGTTCGTTAATTTCAGTTGGGACGCCACGAACCGCTTTCTGGTTTGCTTTTACGACCGTCGCTTCATTGATTACATCAATATCCACTTTAGCCAATTTTTTCCCAAAGCCTAGAAATCCTTTTTTCTCCCGTGCCAAAACAGTAATATGAGCCTTCTTGCGTGGAATATTTAATTCTGCCAAACCATTCTGAATGGCTTCTTCAACAGTTGCTCCTGTAAATTTCATTTTTTCTCTCCTACATTCCTATTTCTTTTTACGTGCTTTCTTCTGCGCTTTTCTAATCTTAGTCCGGCGTTCCTTTTCAGCATCGAGCTTCGCTTGGCGCTCTGCTATGATTTTAAAAGGATTATTCAGAAGCAAGGTCTGTGCAACCTGATAGGCATTTGATACTGTCCAATACAGTGCCACACCACTTGCAGCTGTAACTGCAAAACTAAAAATTAACAAAGGTATAGCATACGTCATGATTGTCATAGCAATATTCCGCTCTGGGGCAGCCTTATTGGCCAACCAGCTACTCAAGAATGTGAATATGGCTGCTAAAACCGGTAAAACAAAATAAGGATCTGCTTCTCCAAGATTCAGCCAAAGGAAGTGACCGACCTTAAGAGCTTCCACTCTGGTTAAAGCTTGAAATAACGCCAATAAGATAGGCATCTGAATGAAAATTGGCCACATAGAAGATGTCATGCTGACACCATTTTCTTTATACAGTTTTTGTGTTGCCTCATAGAGACTTTGGCGACTTTCCATGTCCTTTCCAGCATATTGCTCCTGTAATTGCTTGAGTTGAGGTTGTAACTCTTGCATCTTACGACTGGACTTCATCTGGATTTGATACAAAGGTAAAAGAATGGTCCGTATCAAAAGGGTAAAGAGAATAATTCCGATTCCTATCTGACCATTGATGGACAAGAACTGAATGATACTGGCAAACCAGTAAATTAGCTGATCCCAGGCTCCTGTTGATTGACTCGTCACCTCTCCTGTCCCACAAGCAGTGAGAATAAGTAGGCTCATTAACAGCAGACCAGTCCACTTAATTTTCTTTTTCAAGAGAAATACCTTCCTGAAATATTTTTGCTAACTTCAAAACATGGAGGAGATTTTGTTTTAACTCTTGATAGGTTAACTCTTCCACTCCCTTACGGGCAATTACAACAAAATCATCAGTTACAAGTTGAGGCTTCAAATCGAGCAAGACATGACGAATTCTTCGTTTAATTCGATTTCGTGTCACTGCATTTCCTAGTTTCTTACTGACAGACAAACCTACTCGGAAGTGACGCTGCTCTCTATGCAAATGATAAATGACAAATCGACGATTAGCCACGTTCTCTCCCTGAGTAAAAATTGCATTGAAATCCTGCTCACGTTTGACACGATAACTTTTCTTCAAAATGCCTCTCCATCTTCCAAAATTACTTCTATTATACCATAAAATTCAAAAAAGCCAATAAACATACCGTTTAGAGGCCTTTTGAAGCTATTATTTGTGCTTTTGCTTGCTGAATTTGCCAACGAACCGATTCAAAACCAGTTCCTCCTAACGAATTCCTGCGTGAAACTGCCGTTTCAGACTCTAAAGCTGTATAAATATCCGGTCCAATGACGGGCGACAACTCTTGATAACCTTCCAAAGGAATATCTTGCAAATAATATCCTGCCTTACTACATTCTAAGACCAATTTCCCAACAATCTCATGCGCTTGGCGGAAAGGTACACCTTTACTAGCCAAATAATCAGCCAACTCAGTAGCGTTTGAAAAGTCCTTCTCAGTCGATTGGGCCATCATCTCTTTATGAACTGTCATCGTTTTTAACATCCCAGCCAGAATATCAATTGACACCAAAATCGTTTCTGCTGTGTCAAACATGCCTTCCTTATCTTCCTGCAAATCTTTGTTATAAGTTAAGGGCAGGGATTTCATAACTGTCAATAACCCAACTAAGTTCCCATAAACTCTACCTGTTTTCCCTCGAATCAGCTCAGCCATATCTGGATTTTTCTTCTGAGGCATGATGGAGGAACCTGTTGAAAAGGTATCGGATAGGGTGACAAATTGGTATTCTTGCGAACACCAGTTGATGATTTCCTCACAGAGACGGGACATGTGCATCATGAGAATACTGGCGTTTGAGAGAAATTCCAAGATAAAATCACGGTCAGACACAGCATCAAGGGAATTACTGTAGGGCTTGGAAAATCCCATCAAATCCGACGTCATCTGGCGATTAATCGGAAAGGTAGTTCCTGCCAATGCCGCTGCACCAAGTGGTGACACATCTGTGTGCTTAATATTAAACACAAATCGCTCGCTATCACGGCTGAACATGTTGTAATAAGCCAACAAGTGCTGAGCAAAACTAATAGGCTGGGCATGCTGCAAATGTGTATAGCCCGGCATAATCGTCTCCACATGCTCTTGTGCAAGGTCAACCAAGGTCTGACGTAGGTTGGTCAATTTGTCTACAACTTGAATCAGGGTATCCTTCAAATAGAGGTGCATATCGGTCGCAACTTGGTCATTACGAGAACGTGCCGTATGCAATTTCCCCGCTACTGGACCAATCTTATCCGTCAAGAGACTTTCGATATTCATGTGAATGTCTTCGTTACGAATATCAAATACTAGCTTCCCAGCCTCATATTCTGCTAACAATTCTTCCAGACCAGTTTGAATAGCCTGGGCTTCTTCTGGAGCGATAATCCCTGTGGCTCCAAGCATCTGTACATGCGCCAGTGAACCTTGAATATCATACTTGGCCAATTTTTGGTCAAAGCGAATGGAGGCTCCGAATTCTTCAACCCATTCTTCTAGACTGGCTTCAAAGCGACCACCCCATAATTTCTTTGCTTCCATAAGCTCCTACTTTCTAGCAATTTTTATGAATTTCCGCATTAACCTTGGTTGGTAATCCCCAAAGCTTGATGAAACCAACTGCTGCATCTTGGTCAAAAGTATCTGCACTGGTATAGGTTGCCAAATCTTCGTCATAAAGGGAATTTGGAGATTTCCGAGCAACCACTTTGGCTGACCCCTTATACAACTTCACTTTTGCGGTGCCATTAACAACTGCCTGGGTCTGAGCAAGATAGGCCTTCAGGGCAGCTGTTGCAGGATTGAACCACAAACCATTGTAAATGTGATTAGACAGCTCATTAGAGACAATTGGTTTGAAATGCGATACTTCCCGCACAAGGGTCAAATCTTCGATTTCCTTGTGGGCTGTCAGAAGGGTAATAGCACCTGGACACTCATAAATTTCCCGTGACTTGATTCCGACCAAACGATTTTCCACATGGTCAATCCGACCCACACCATGTTTACCGGCAATGACATTGAGTTTTTGAATGAGATCAGCAAGACTTAGTTCTTCACCGTTGACCGCAACAGGAACACCTGCCTTAAATTCAATATCAACGTACTCAGGAGTATCTGGTGCATCTTCTGGGGCAGTTGTAATGCCATAAGCATCTTCTGGTGCTTCATTCCATGGATTTTCTAAGACACCACACTCATTGGCACGACCCCAGAGATTCTGATCGACTGAGTAAGGGCTGTCCAAGTCAGCCGGGACTGGAACACCGTTTTCTTTGGCAAATATGATTTCTTCCTCACGCGCCCACTTCCATTCACGGACAGGAGCTACGACTTTCAAGGTTGGGTCCAGGGCTGCAATAGCTACCTCAAACCGCACCTGGTCATTTCCCTTACCAGTACAGCCGTGGGCGATAGTGGTTGCTCCTGTCTTATGAGCCATTTCCACCAACTTTTTAGAAATCAAAGGCCGGCTGAGAGCCGATACCAGCGGATATTTTTGCTCGTAATAAGCATGGGCTTGTAGAGCAGGGAGAACATACTCTTGCGCAAATTCCTCTTTTACATCCAGTACATAAGACTCGATAGCACCAATTGATAGGGCCTTATCATGAATAAAGTCGAGGTCCTTGCCCTCTCCTACATCCATACAGACCGCAATGATGTCATAGTCTTTTTTCAACCAAGCAATTGCAACAGAAGTGTCGAGACCACCCGAATAGGCTAGGATTAATTTTTCTTTTGTCATAAGCTTTCTCATTTCTTATTTTGATGAGTTTTTATAAAACTTAGTGACTATTATAGTGTATATTTATACTTTTTGCAACATATTTATACAAATTTATTCGATTTTTTGTATAATTTTGCATATGCATGAAATTTTTTCATTCAATCATTCTTGATCAATTCCAATACACACTATCTCCAGAATACTTGTCTAGCAATTCCTTATATGCTATACTGAATAGCCAAGATATGAAAAAGGAGAATAACATGGAAATTTGGAACGCCTACACAGCCGACGGTCACCTGACCGACCACATCCTCACACGCGGAGAAGCCATTCCCGACGGCCTTTACCACCTGGTCGTCGAGTGCATCATCCGCCACCGCGACGACAGCACCCTCTTCATGAAACGCGACAGCACCAAGCCCTCCTACCCCGACTATTATGAAGCGACAGCAGGAGGTTCGGCTTTATTTGGGGAAATAGCAGAGCAGGCTATTTTGCGTGAAATCCGCGAGGAAACAGGGATTGAACTGACTGCCGACCAACTCCGCCACCATACACACTTTGTCGCCCATGACGACCAATGTATCTTCCACTGCTACTGGGCAGAAACTGACTGGGACAAATCTGCTGTCCAACTCCAAGCCAACGAAACCAGCAACTACATCTGGGTCCCACAAGAAAAACTGAAAGATTTCCTGGAAAATGAACAGGTTATCCCAAGGCAGAAAGGCTATGTGGAAAGGCTGTTTTTAGAAAACTAAGTCCGTATAAGAACAATAATCCCCGCCGTCACGCGACAGCGGGGATTATTGTTCTTACAAACTCTTCAACATATTATCAATATGCTGGATTGATTTTTCACGACCGAGGAGGTAAATGGTGTTTGGTAGCTCTGGTCCGTGCATTTCACCTGAGACGGCGATACGGATTGGCATGAAGAGGTTTTTGCCCTTGATACCTGTTTCTTTTTGAACAGCCTTGATTTGTGGGAAGATATTGTCCGGTTGGAAGTCTTCGTCTGTCATGGCTTCTAACTTTTCCTTGAGGGCATTCAAGACAGTCGGAACTGTTTCACCTGCCATGACTTCTTTTTCTTCGTCTGTCAACTCTGGGAAGTCAGAGAAGAAAAGATCCGTCAGGGGAACAATCTCATCTGCAGAAGATAATTGTGGTTTGTAAAGTTCCACCAATTTTTCTGCCTTATCTGTCAAGCGACCCGCTTCTTCCAAGAATGGCTTAGCAAGGTTGAAAATAGTTTCCAAATCAGCATTTTTGATGTACTCATTGCTCATCCAGTCCATTTTCTTCTGGTCAAAAGCTGCTGGTGACTTGCTGAGACGATTTTCATCGAAGAGTTGGATAAATTGCTCACGGGAGAAGATTTCCTCTTCACCACCAGGGTTCCAACCCAAGAGACCGATAAAGTTGAAAACAGCTTCAGGCATGTAACCTTTACGACGGTAATCTTCGATGAACTGAAGGGTGTTGGTATCACGTTTGGACAGCTTTTTCCCAGTCTCAGAGTTGATAATCAAAGTCATGTGACCAAATTCTGGCGCTTCCCAACCCAGTGCTTCATAGACCATGAGTTGCTTCGGTGTATTGGCAATGTGATCGTCCCCACGGATAACGTGCGAGATTTCCATCAGATGATCGTCAATAACCACGGCAAAGTTGTAGGTTGGATAGCCGTCACGTTTCTGGATAACCCAGTCGCCACCGATGTTGCCACCTTCAAACTCGATGTCGCCCTTAACCATGTCATTCCACTTGTAGATGCCCGTTTCATTGACAGCCAAGCGAACCGTTGGGACAATGCCAGCCGCCTCACGCTCTGCCATGTAGGCTGCTTTTTCATCTTCAGACATACCCAGGTATTCGTTGATGTAGCGAGGTGTTTCGCCCGCAGCTTCCTGACGCTCACGCTCCGCCGCCAATTCCTCTTCTGTCACGTAAGATTTGTAGGCCTTACCTTCTGCCAAAAGTTGATCAACATACTTTTGGTAAATATCCAAACGCTCTGATTGACGGTATTGCTCATGAGTTTCTGGACTCTCATCCCAGTCAATACCCAACCAACGCAGGTTTTCAAGCTGAGAACGCTCGCCATCTTCCACATGGCGTTTGCGGTCTGTGTCTTCGATACGAATAAGGAAAGTACCGCCGTGATGACGGGCAAAAAGATAGTTGAACAATGCTGTACGGGCATTTCCGATATGCAAAAGTCCCGTTGGACTTGGTGCGTAACGCACACGAATTGGTTTAGTCATGTTTCTCTCCTGTAAAATTTTCATACTCAATGAAAATCGAATTCAGACTAGGCGACGTAGAAGCAGATAGAACTGAAGTTCATCAAGTCAAGTCAACGACGCCTGAATTTGATTTTCGAAGAGTAGCAATCAAGAACATTATAGCATAGATAGGCCTAAGAAAACAGAAAAATCAGCCTAGTTGGGCTGATTTTGAGGTGTTTTTTGGTTGCGTACTAGCCAGTAGAGGACATAAAGGACCAAGAAGCTAGTTGCCGTTAGGAAAAGACCGCTAATCTGATCTACTGTTAGCACCAAGACCAGACCTGATACCAGTAGTCGAGTAAAGGCTTGACCTAGCATAAAATAGGTTGATACCGCTCCGCCAATGGTCGCCAACTGCTCCTCTGGCATAGAATTGACAAACTTAGCATTAAACTTAGGTCCACTAGCTCCAGAACTAATTCCCATTGTAGTAAGGAAGAAGAAAATAATTGGCAGTTGATGTAGCAACATTCCGACAAAAACACCAAGAAGAGAGAAAGTGGCAGCCACTTCAAGCGTCACCATGCTGGTCTTTTTGAAAAGGGTAAAGACCAAGGTCGAGCCTAAGATGTTTCCGACAAAGAAAATCAGAATAGTCAGGGCAAGGGTGGTTTCAACATTGAGGAAGACAAGGCCTGGGTCTTCGCTAATCAAGAGGACCAGAATAGGATAGAGAATCGCTCCACAGGCGTTGATTATAGGGCTGGTAATCAGGACCAGGCGGAACTCGGGAATCTTGCGCAGCTCCACGATGGCTTGCTTGAAAGAAGCTAGAATGCCCGGACCCTTGGTTGCTTGCTCAGGCTGGCTCGGCTGCTCTGCTATTTTCAAAGGCTGCTCCGTCAGGAGTTTGCGAAAGGCTGGCGTCAGCAGCTGCATGATAAGGAGGGCGGCTAAAAAGGTGCCGGCGTTGAGAAAGGCTAGGTTTTGGTAGGAGAGGAGGCCGACCAAGAGGGCAGAGAGGGCCTGAGAGGCGATATTGAGGAGGCTGGTCACGGTCTGGCGAAAGGCCGAGTACTGCTCCCGTTCTTCCTTTGGCGCTACGCGTAATCCCAGAGGTGCATAGAGGCCGTTTTCATAGAAGCCAGCGAAGTCTGCAAAGACATTGAAGCTTGCAGCCACCACGACAATCCAGAGGGCTGGCTCAAAGCCCATGCAGAAACCGAGGATGAGGTAGAGTATAACGCGAAAGAGAAGAGTCAGCTTGATAGTGCCGATTTTGTTGACCGTCTTATCTGCCAGATAGCCTGTAAAGAGGCCCATAAAACTAGGGAAAATTTCCGAGAAGGTCACGATTGCCAGAGCCAGACGACTGTTGGGAACCAGCAAGACATAGTTCATTAAGGCCAGATAATAGACCACATCGCCAAAATTGGACAGCATATCCGCAGTCAGTACCCATAGGTAGGTAGCATTTTTCAAAATCTTTTTCATGATAATCCCTTTCTTTCGAATAATTTCCAGAATATTCCGACTTTTTATCTTACAGAGGAGCCTGGATAGACTGCTCTCTGTTCACTCTAGGTGTAATAGATATTCAGAGTAGAGAAGGCCATATCTCCTGTGATACACAGTATCTTTTCCCCCATACCAGTTGCGTAGTTATTGACAGCAGACATAGAACTATCCAGTTCCACGACCGCCAGCCAATTTGACGGCAGATAAAGATCAACTGACGCGAAGGCCGCATCGATATGAAATTCAGCCTTATCTCCCAGAATAATCGCCTGATCAAAGTAAACCGTACTAGAGCCGAAGGCCACTTCCACACTATCATGGAGAAAATTATCGTCGTGAATATAGCGAGTTGAAGAGCCAAAAGCCGTTTCCCTCCCCTTGTCGCCAATCACGCCTGTTCCAAAACTTTTTGTATCAATCATATCCCTGTTCCTCCTAGGTTTTATCAGTAACTTCAATCCTGCACAAGCTAGTATCGATCCTAGAATTACTGTCCAGGTATCAATGTCCACCCAGTCAAAGTGATTGTTCAAAATAATAAAGACCAAAGTTCCCCACACAAAGCTTGTAACTAACTGTCTTCTAATTATTGCTTTTAGAAGAAGATAACTCCAACCAACTACCAATACTAATTTCCAAAGAGGAAGCTCAACAGCCGGCAAGTAGTCTTGAAACAAGACCAAGCCTGCCAAGACCAGCAGAGCAATTCCTAAACCATATTTTTTCATCTTCTTACCTCATTTCCTGTAACTTTTCTTTGAGCAAGTGGTAATAATGCCGCGACACATGAACTTCCTTGTGGGTTTTGTAAAAGGAAATCCGACTGGTGCCTGAGAAGGACTTATCCAGCGAATAGATCGCCTTGCTATTGGCAATCGTTGACTTGGAAACCCGACAAAAATAAAACGGCAAGTACTCTTCTAGCTCATAAAGTTTCATCTTCACTTCGTAAGCATCGTCGCCTGTATGGGCGAAAATCTTGGTTCCATCCGTCTCGAAGAAGAGCACCTGACTCAAGGATAGGAAATACTCACTCGTTCCTTTGTAAAAGACAAGTGAGGGGCGACTTATCTGTTGCAAGGCCTGTTGAATCTGTTCAATTTCCGGTCCCAACTGACTGGTTCGAATAAGAACTTCAACCTGATCCAAGCTATCATCTAATTCAATCCGAACTTTCATAGCTCCCTCCTTTTTGATAGCTCTATTATACCAGTTCAGCTCCCAATTACAAGGGCATTTCAGTAAGTGGTAAAAATGGGTGGGTAAGTGGTGAATTTCCATCATTAAAACCGTTAGAACTCTCTAACGGCTTTATGATTATTTCCGAGGAGTTCGCTTGTCCTCTTCTTTTTTACGACGTTTGTAAAATGCACCCAGAAGGAGACCTGCTCCAAGAATACCTGCCCAAGCTGATGATTCTTCACCGGTATTTGGTAATGCACCTTGTTTACGAGGTGTTTGAGAATGACGTGGAACTACTGATTCTGATACGGATTCTGAGATGGACTCGGACACAGACTCGGAAATTGACTCAGACACAGATTCCGAAATGGATTCTGAAACTGATTCTGAAATTGACTCTGAAACTGATTCTGAAATGGACTCGGAGATTGACTCTGAAACTGATTCTGAAATGGACTCAGAAACTGACTCGGAAATAGATTCTGAGACTGACTCTGAAATGGATTCTGAAACTGATTCTGAAACTGACTCGGAAATGGACTCTGATACAGATTCTGAGATGGACTCTGATACGGATTCTGAAATAGATTCAGAGACTGACTCGGAAATGGACTCGGATACAGATTCTGAGATGGACTCTGATACGGATTCTGAAATAGATTCAGAGACTGACTCGGAAATGGACTCGGATACAGATTCTGAGATGGACTCTGATACGGATTCTGAAATAGATTCAGAGACGGACTCGGAAACTGATTCTGAAATGGACTCGGAAATTGATTCTGAAACGGATTCTGATACTGATTCTGAAATCGATTCTGAGACGGACTCAGAGATAGACTCAGACACAGATTCTGAGACTGACTCTGATACTGATTCTGAAATGGACTCGGATACTGACTCTGAGATAGATTCTGAGACGGACTCAGAGATGGACTCGGATACTGACTCGGAAAGGGATTCTGAAAGTGACTCGGAAAGGGATTCTGAAACTGATTCAGAGATTGATTCTGAGACTGACTCAGATATAGATTCTGAGACGGATTCTGAAAGGGATTCTGAGACGGACTCGGAGACGGATTCTGAGATAGACTCAGAAATTGATTCTGAAACTGATTCTGAAACTGATTCTGAGATAGACTCTGATACGGATTCAGAAATTGACTCAGATACTGACTCTGATACTGATTCTGACACTGACTCTGATACGGATTCAGATACTGACTCTGAAATGGACTCTGATACTGACTCAGAAATTGACTCAGATACTGACTCGGAGACGGATTCTGATACTGATTCAGAAATTGATTCTGAAACTGATTCTGAGATTGATTCTGAGATTGATTCTGAGACTGACTCAGATATAGATTCTGAGACGGATTCTGAAAGGGATTCTGAGACGGACTCGGAGACGGATTCTGAGATTGACTCAGAAACTGACTCAGAAATTGATTCTGAAACTGATTCTGAAACTGATTCTGAGATGGACTCGGAAACTGACTCGGATACCGATTCTGAGATGGACTCGGAAACTGATTCTGAGACTGACTCAGAGATGGACTCGGAAACTGACTCGGAGATCGATTCTGAGATGGATTCTGAAATCGACTCTGATACTGACTCACTTACTGATTCGGAAATTGACTCTGACACAGATTCCGAAATGGATTCTGATACAGATTCTGAAATGGATTCTGAGACTGATTCAGAGATGGACTCAGAAACTGATTCTGAAATGGACTCAGACACAGATTCAGAAATTGATTCTGAGACTGACTCAGAGATGGACTCTGAAACTGATTCTGAAATGGATTCTGAGACTGACTCTGAAATGGATTCTGAAATGGACTCAGAGATGGACTCGGAAACTGATTCTGAAACTGATTCGGAGATGGATTCTGAAATGGACTCTGAGACTGATTCTGAGATGGACTCTGAAACTGATTCGGAGACAGACTCGGAAATTGACTCAGACACTGATTCGCTGACTGACTCGGAAACTGATTCTGAAATGGACTCGGATACTGACTCAGAAAGGGATTCTGAAACTGACTCGGAAATTGATTCTGAAACTGATTCAGAGATTGATTCTGAGACTGACTCAGAGATAGATTCTGAGACGGATTCGGAAAGGGATTCTGATACGGATTCAGAGATGGACTCTGAAACTGATTCTGAAATAGATTCTGAGACTGACTCAGAGATGGACTCTGAAACTGATTCTGAAATCGACTCAGAGACTGATTCTGAAATGGACTCTGAAACTGATTCTGAAATGGACTCGGAGATTGACTCTGAAACTGATTCTGAAATGGACTCGGAAACTGACTCGGATACCGATTCTGAGATGGACTCTGAAACTGATTCTGAGACTGACTCAGAGATGGACTCTGAAACTGACTCGGAGATCGATTCTGAGATGGATTCTGAGATGGATTCTGAAATCGACTCTGATACTGACTCACTTACTGATTCGGAAATTGACTCTGACACAGATTCCGAAATGGATTCTGATACAGATTCTGAAATGGATTCTGAGACTGATTCAGAGATGGACTCAGAAACTGATTCTGAAATGGACTCAGACACAGATTCAGAAATTGATTCTGAGACTGACTCAGAGATGGACTCAGAAACTGATTCTGATACAGATTCCGAGATTGATTCACTTACTGACTCGCTTACTGACTCTGAAATTGACTCAGATACAGACTCTGAAACTGATTCTGAGACTGACTCTGAAATGGACTCTGAAACTGATTCTGAAATGGATTCTGAGATGGACTCTGATACTGATTCTGAAATGGACTCTGATACTGACTCAGAAATTGATTCTGAAATGGATTCTGAAACTGACTCGGAAATTGACTCAGAGATAGATTCTGATACAGATTCTGAAATGGATTCTGAAACTGATTCAGAAATGGATTCTGAAATTGACTCTGAAAGGGATTCGAAAGCAGACTCGCTGACCGACTCTGAAAGAGATTCAGAAACGGATTCGCTGACTGATTCCGAGAGAGAGCCAGAAATGGATTCGCTTACTGATTCCGAGAGAGAGCCAGAAACGGATTCGCTTACTGACTCTGAGAGAGATTCTGATACGGATTCGCTCACTGAATCTGAAAGGGATTCAGAGACAGAGGTGGAAATGGACGTGCTCACTGACTCCGAAAGCGACGACGATACAGAGATCGACGACGATACTGATTGAGATTCTGAGTAAGATACCAGTAAGGATTCAGATGATGATAAAGATTGGCTATTGGACACTGACAGGGATTGGGAGGTGGACTGACTTAACGACAATCGATTATCCAATGAGTTTTGAATAGACTCAGACGTAGATTGTAAAAAACTATCCATCTCATCTGCAACAAAAGATGTCCGATAACCAATTAACATTCCACTCAAATTTTGGCGACTTCTCGGTTCATTTACAGTAGCATGGACCACATTAGAAGTTGGGTGAATAGCAGCCTGAACATACATAGCTATATTAGCTAAGCTAGAGCCTACACTAGTTGTAAATGTATAAGTCACCGGTCCAGAGGTTGATACCTGACTGGCTGCCAAACTGTAATTTTTTCCATAGTACCTTCCGGAGTAGTCAACTGTCCGAAGGGTTACTCCCAAGGTTTCACGACTATTGAAACTATTATCCAACTGCAGCGGGATACCGTTTACCAAAATATTTTGAGGTTCTCCCATCTCAGTTACTGCTGCAATGTAGAGTCCGGCAAAAGCCTGAGATAATGAAGTAGTCGGCTGATAGACCACTTTCCAATCAATCAAATTCGTCGCTGTATTTAATCGACCTTCAATAAGAGAAATTTGGGTCCCATTCAATTTAGCACTAGCATCAGACTCTGAAAAAACAAGAATAGAAGATGACTGAGTGTCTGACTCAGAATACTGAGTAGCCACACTATCACTTCCACTTAGTTGAACCGTATCAGCAGTAACTAATAATTCTTGATTAGTTTCTTGAGTCTGAACCAGAGTATCATCTGCTGAAATAATATCCGTTGCAGAATACCCTCCAACGAAAGTACCTGTTGCCATCACCACTTTTAACAACGCGCTACTGGAACGATATTGCTTAACAGGGGATGCTGAAACTTTGACCGTTCCTAAACTATTCTTTCCATATAGTTTTTTAAGTCCAACCTGAGATAGTACCGTCCTGACCCAATGTTTACCTGATTTATGCATCCTCACTTGTGTCTTACGAGATACTTCCACCGATGTCTGTTTAATCTGTTCTTTACTCACAATTCAGCCTTTTAACCTTTAGTTTTACATGTTTAATGCTTTAATATTACAGATTACATATACTTTTGTCAATAGTTATATATTATTTAATACTCCACGCACTTAAATAAAGTAAAAAAGGTACAGTCAGACTGCACCTCACTATTCAACATTTTTAAAAAATCGCATCAAGAAGTGATGTACTTCCTCCACCGCCATCACCACCTGTACCAACGATATGATTGCCGATAACTTGAGCAAAGGTTTCAATATTCAAACTTTGCACATAGATTTCTCCATAACCTGAGAAGGTATTGACAATCCCTTCACCCGTACCAATAGACTGGAGGAAACCATTTTCAAGATGGATGTCGTAATTGAGGTCACGGCTCCAAGCAACAACGTGAGCATTATCAATGGTGATGCTTCCACCATTCAGCTCAATTTTCTTAATCGAACCGAAGGCATTGGCCAAGAGCGTTCCATGTCCTTCCGTAGTCATAACGAAGAGCCCGCCTTGACCGCCAAAGAAAGCACGACCTACACTTTGACGCTCCATCTTGTATTGGGCAGAACCGTCAAGGGCAAGGAAAGCACCATCATTGAGGCGGTATTGTTTGGCACCCAATTCTAGAGCAATGACTTGACCAGGAGTGGAAGGCGCAAGTGCAATTTTGCCATCGTCGTTGTTGGAAATAGCCTGAGTGACAAACATAGACTCGCCTGATACCATAGAGCGACCAATGGCACCCATGAGCTTTCCAAATCCCGAACCACCACGCGCATTGAGCTTGGTATTCAAGGTCACGCTCGGTGTGTGGTAAACCATACTTCCCTGTTGAATATAAGCTGACTCCCCAGCTTCCAGGGCAATCTCCACCAAGGGAAATTGCATATTACTGTCGATAGTGTATTTCATCCGATTGTCTGACATAGGAGTTCCTCGTTTCTTTTGTGTTGTTGTTGTAATACAATTTTATATTATTCAAACAAACTTGTCAAGGATTTATAGATTATTTAGATAAAGATTACAAAAAAACCGAGCCATGCCCAGTCTATTTCACTTCTGTCATGCGACCCGTATCCACATCATAGACCGCACCAAAAATCTCAACATCTTTAGGTATGAGAGGAGATTGTTTCAAAAGGGCAATATCCTCCCGCACGCTTTCCTCAACATCCGTAAAGGGTAGGAAGTCCTGACCACTGACATCTACCTGTAAATCTCGCTTGAGTTGGGCCGCAAAATCTTCGTTAGTAAACGTCTGGGCACCGCAATCTGTATGGTGTAAGACTACGATTTCCCGCGTGCCAAGTTGCTGTTGGGAAATAACCAGCGAGCGAATCATGTCCTCCGTCACGCGCCCACCCGCATTCCGCAAGATATGGGCATCCCCAAGTGCCAAGCCCAAGGCTTGCGCAACGTGAAGCCGAGAGTCCATACAGGTCACAATAGCCACTTTTGTTTTAGGCTTGAGGGGTAAATGATAGGTGCCGTGCAGGTCAACATAAACCTTGTTGGCCTTCATAAAATTTTGAAAATAAGACATAGGACCTCCTTGTCTGATGAAACTTTCCAGAACTTTCATAAAATAGATTAGACCTAGCTTACCATATTCCCGACTATTTGTCGCAAAAAAGAGAGCGACAATTTGTCACTCCCGAATGTTATCCTCATTTAAATACTTTTTGTAGCACTTCCCCAATGGTTGTCACGCCGATAACGGTGATTTCCTTAGGCACCTTGATACCTGTCAGGGAATTTTTTGGCGCATAGACCTTGGTAAAACCTAATTTAGCGGCTTCGTTAATCCGTTGCTCAATACGATTGACACGGCGGATTTCACCTGTCAGACCAATCTCGCCTATAAAGCACTCTTGTGGGGTGGTTGGCTTATCCTTGTAACTGGAGGCAAGGGCAACTGCGACCGCTAGGTCAATAGCCGGTTCATCCAGCTTGACACCGCCTGCTGACTTGAGGTAGGCATCTTGGTTTTGGAGGAGCAGGCCTGCCCGTTTTTCCAAAACCGCCATAATCAAGCTAGCACGGTTGAAGTCCAAGCCTGTCGTGGTCCGCTTAGCATTGCCAAACATGGTCGGCGTCACCAGGGCCTGCACTTCTGCAAGGATTGGGCGGGTGCCCTCCATGGTCACGACAATAGCAGAGCCAGTCGCTCCGTCCAAACGCTCTTCCAAAAAGACCTCACTAGGATTGAGGACTTCGACCAAGCCCTGCGACTGCATCTCAAAAATGCCGATTTCGTTGGTGGAGCCAAAGCGGTTTTTGACCGCCCGCAAGATACGAAAGGTGTGCTGTCTCTCGCCCTCAAAATAGAGAACGGTATCCACCATGTGCTCCAAGGTCCGCGGTCCAGCCAGGGTGCCTTCCTTGGTCATGTGACCAACGATGAAGGTTGCGATGTTGTTGGTCTTGGCAATCTGCATGAGTTCATTAGTCACTTCACGGACCTGACTGACAGAGCCTTGCACGCTGGAGATGTCCGGGCTCATAATGGTCTGGATAGAGTCGATAATCAGGAAATCTGGTTTTATCTTCTCAATCTCGGTCCGAATGCTCTGCATATTGGTTTCCGCATAGAGATAGAACTCGCTGTCGATGTCGCCCAATCGTTCCGCACGGAGCTTAATCTGCTGGGCAGACTCTTCCCCTGACACATAGAGGACGGTGCCAATGGTCGAAAGCTGGGTCGATACCTGTAAGAGCAGAGTGGATTTTCCAATTCCTGGATCGCCTCCGATCAGGACCAGACTACCTGGCACCACACCGCCACCGAGGACACGGTTGAACTCCTCCATATTGGTCTTGGTGCGGGCCACTTGAATGGAGGAAACTTCATTGAGTTTCATGGGGCGCGTCTTCTCACCTGTCAGACTGACCCGCTCGTTCTTGACTTCAGCGACTTCCACTTCCTCGACAAAGCTAGACCAGGAGCCACAGTTGGGGCAACGCCCCAGATACTTGGGCGAGTGGTACTCACAGGATTGACAGACAAAGGTTGTTTTTTTCTTAGCGATGATGATTTCCTCCTATATAGTATATTCTAGGATTTCGCAGTAGGCTATGGTTTCTTTGGGGACAAACTGGCGTATCAGCATACCATGACAGACGATAACAAGCCGGTCATAGGCTTGGTATTTTTCGAGGGCCTGTAAAAATCTCTCTTTCATCTCCGCAGCAGTTTCATAACGAACTGGAGAAGACTCAGGTACCGCTCCGCCATTTTCCAAAAATAATCGATGAGCTAAGACTGCCTCATCTTGACTGGCATTCTGCCCCGTCAAGTCTGGTCGCCACTCATGAAAAAAGGGCTCCACCAGCAGAGGCAGTTGGTTGGCATGAGCAATGTAAGTTGCTGTTTCCAAAGCCCGTGTGACACTAGATGCAATAACCACCTGAGCCTGAGCCAAAACAGGACTGCTGGCAACTTCCTGCGCCAAGGCCCTTCCTTTTTCAGTTAAGGGAGCCAGATCCCGTCCAAAACCTGCATACAGACGAGGATTGTCATGCTGGTCAAACATACTGTAGTCTGGCTCTGAATGCCTCACAAAGAGAATATGCATAGCGGTCTATTTCCCCGTCGAGCCAAAGCCACCTGTCCGAACGCCGTCGGCTTGGTCGCCGTCAGCCAAAAGGAAAGGTGCAAAAACAGCCTGCACGATTCGCTCGCCAGCTTCTACCACGACGGTTTCATCTGTGATGTTCCGCATCTGGGCAAATATGTGGCCTTCGTTAGCTGGATTGCCGTAGTAGTCACCGTCAATAACTCCAACCGAGTTAATTAAGACCAAGCCCTTCTTGCGAGGATTGGATGAGCGGTCATAGAGATAGAGGACCTCGTTTGCTTGCATATAAGCTTTGACACCTGTAGGCACCAGCTTAATCTCGCCCGGGTCTAAGCTAACTGTCTCCGCAGCTTTTAGGTCATAGCCTGCTGCATGGGCTGTTTCACGTTTTGGCAATAAATTTTCATCAGTAAACTGGCTAACCAGTTCGAATCCACGGATTTTCATGTTTTTCCTTTCGAGTACTTATTTTGAAGATAAATCTTGAAGTAATTTTTCAAAATCAGAATTTATCTTTTGGGTCTTATTAAAAATTGCATATTCTGTACGAGCTTTCTCCTTGGCTACTTGCCTTGCAACTTGACCGTGCTCCTCCAAGAGTTCATATTCTTGAAAGGCTAAAAATCGGTCAATGCTATCTGCCAAATCTTTCATGGTCTGGGTCTTACCTTGCTCAATTTGTCGCTCCAGATAGTCAAAGTAGCCCGAAACACTGCGTTCTAGCGAACGAATTTCCTTTTCGGTCAAATAATTTTTAGCAACAAGAGCATCAGATTGCAAAATACGTCCATCAGGGGAGTTCTTCCATGTTACCAAACCCATGTTTGCTTTGGTATGGTCTGCCTTTTCATAAATAATTTCTGCAGCTATTTTACCTGTAATCGCATAATGAAATTTATTTTGCACATGAGCATAGAATTGCTTAGTCAGCAAGCTATTGGCATCGCAATCTCTGCAAAAATATCTGTGATTTGTAACCAGATTCGTCGTTCACTAGCACGGATAGAACGAACTCGTTCTAAAAGCTCACGGAAATAATCTTTTTCCAAGAGGTTTTCACCTTGCTTCAAACGCTCGTCGTCCATGACAAACCCTTTAATCATGTACTCTCGAAGTACAGTTGTTGCCCATTGTCTAAACTTAGTAGCCTTTTGAGAATTGACTCGGTAACCGACGGAAATGATGGCATCGAGATTGTAATAGGTCACCTCTTTGGTTTGAAATTTCCCTGCAATTGCACCGTGTTGAGTGGTTGTTTCCATTTTGGAAATAACCACTTTTTCCTCTAGTTCCCCTTCTTCGAAAATATTTTTCAAATGTTTGCTGATAGCTGGTACACCAACATCAAACAACCTTGCCATTTCCTTTTGACTGGCCCAAATCGTCTCATCACTGACAATGATGCTAGCCTTTTCTTGGTCATTTTCTGCTTGGTAAATTAAAAATTGTAATTCCTTCATATTTACCTCTTTAGTTATTTAGGGCTTACTCCCTACTATAAATTCATTCGCACTTTTCGTCACAAATGCAAAAATTGTGGATAGGGGGAAGGCATATTCGTCATCAAAACGAGCTGCTCGTAACCACAAGTCTTGGTCAACCTTGCGGAGATAGACACTGCGAGGGAAGGTGAATTCTTCTTCCAACTGAGGCGACAGTAGGCAAAGAGCTCCGTCTGGTGATTTCCCTTGGGAGAGTATAGCATCTTGACTGACTTCCTGTTCCAACAAGGCCAGGCGAAGATAGACTCCCAGATGAGCTGGTGGCAGTTGATAACCAAGTTCCATAGCCCTCGCTTCTATCTGAGGAGCTGTCGCCTCCCTCTCCAATCCCATATCTGCAAGGCTGACAATCTCAACCAAGCACTCTTGCTGCTCCTCCACCACTTGATATGCCGAGTGGGCTAGGTAGGTCTTGAAATAGTCATTCACTAAAACACCCTTGTCATCTAGGTAGGCAAAGATTTCTTCTTTTTTTAGGGGAAACAATTCAACTCGAACGCTCTGTCTTTTCATAGGTCTATTATACAGGAAACACAGGGTAAAGCAAAGACCTGCTAGTAAACTAGATGACCTTGCTTGTCTGAATCAGCTCTAAGACATAGTCCAAATCCACATCTCTTTCCAAATGCTCAGGTGTCCAGGGGATGTAAATATCTGGCTCAACGCCTCTATCTGTCATCCCATTTCCCTTGTCAATTTCCAAACTGCGTGAGGTCGGATACATCAGGTAATCGTCGCCAAATTCTGCAAAACAGCAGTTGGAATAATCTAAGATGCCCAAGGTTGCCCGCCCAACCACTGTGACTTTGGGAAGTGGCTTGAAGGTTTGGACAAAATTATCTCCTGAAGAGGCACAACGAACATCTGACAGGATATAGATCTTATCTGGTCCAGCTTCCAGTCCTCGGTAATCTGCCAAGTAATCTTCCTCGTCATCTGCACAGACATAGCCAGCATCCCGATGTGTTTCTAATTCTACCAACAAACTTTCTATAAAGGCTCTACTCTCTTCTGAAAGATAAGGATCAAGTAATTGCCTCTCAAATATTTTACGCCGATGAGCAATATTAGTTGGGGTATAGAGAATCTCCATTTCATACTCATCCATCACGATGTCCTTGTAAGACTTACCTACTGGCAAGGCGTATTTGAGCAAGGGCCAATAGAGTGAATCACTGCCACCACTATTGATACGGACATCAATAATCAAGTTTTTTACCGTGGGTAACAGGGGCTCTATCTGAGTATAGAGCTGTCCAATTTTCTCTTCGTCATGAAAATTCTCCATTTTCATGTAGAGAGTATGGTCATCTAGCCAGTTCCAAGCAAATGCTTCCTGCTCTGCTGAATCTTGACAATCTCCAATCTCTACTTGCAAGAACTGACCCTTACGAAAAAGACTGACCTGCCCTGCTTTTTTGACCAAATAAGCCCACTCCATGTACTGTCGCTCAGGAGTCGGACTGATAAAAAAGGCTTGGCGCTCTTGATAAACTTGGTCAAGAGGTTGACCACCTATAGCGATAATGCGGTCGCCTACCTCAAGACCGTTGCCACTATCACTGTCTAGTACGTAGAGGGAATCTTCGTGCCGACGCAGGAAGGCTCCCAATCTTGGAGCAACAGGGGAATGATACCAGATATGCCCCAACACCCCAAAGCTAGCCAAGTATGTCCGAATCAGATAGATAAAGTCTTCTTTGGGCAAGTCTATCAGTAGCTGATTACGAAAAGGAGTCGGATCTGTTCCCGTCTTGTCCTTCTTAGTAGCCGAATCTTCCTGCATGATGCCTACAATCGTGTCAAATATCTCTAACTGGGTCATGAGTAGCTCCTTCGATTAAAAATATATAGTCGAATGAATAAGCTTTCAGACAAGGAACTGAGTGCAAGCAATACTAGAGTATGGCAAGCCGACAGTGACGATGTATCAGAGCTAATTCAAATGACTCTATTTCAGTATAATCTGTCGTCAGGTTAGTGTCAAGATTAGAAAAGACAGATAGAAAAAGGCCTATTGAGACCTTTTTTCTATCTTCCCTATTCAAACACAAACTGATTGTGGTAGTGTTCGGCATAGAAGCCATTGAGTTTAAGAAGCTGGCTGTGGTTGCATTGCTCGATTACTTTTCCATCTTTGAGGACGTTGATTTCATCCGCAAGTCTGGATCTATTTCTCTGGTATAACCCAAAAAAGGTAGTAAGTAATAAAGACTGTCAGCAAGCCCAGTCCAATTTTGACAAATAGTACAGGAGCCAACCAAATGGATATCCCCATGAGTATGTAGATTTGCCAGATAATTTGTTTTTTCCGTTTACGGGAAATGGCTTTGGTTTCAGCATAATCCGCTACATAAAATTGATAAATTTTTGTATTACGTAGCCATTTTTCAAAATTTTTAGAGCTTCTAGCAAAACAAAATCCAGCCAAAAGTAAAAGAGGCGTTGTTGGAATTATAGGTAGAACAATCCCAATCATGCCAATAGCAAGACTAACAAAACCAGCTACTAGATAAACAATTTTTTTCATAATACTATTATACCAAAAGAGTTCGTGATTTTTTGAACATTTTCTGTATGTTTTAGGAAAGCGCTTGCTTTCCACCCTGTAAACTGGTATGATAAGGATATTACATTTAGAAAAGAGAGAAGATGCTATGAAACTTCTAGGACTTGTCGGAACCAACTCCGCTCGCTCAACCAACCGCAAACTCTTGCAGTACATCAAACAGCATTTTGCTGACAAGGCAGATATTGAATTGGTTGAAATCAAGGACCTTCCCGTCTTCAATAAACCGGCTAATCGTGAACTGCCAGAAAGTGTTAAAGAATTAGTTGCAAAGATTGAAAGTGCTGATGGTGTCATCATCGGAACACCTGAGTATGACCACTCTATCCCCGCTGTTCTTATGAATGCACTAGCTTGGGTATCATATGGAGTCTACCCTATGCTTAACAAGCCGGTTATGATTACAGGTGCCTCATACGGAACGCTCGGTTCTTCCCGTGCTCAATTGCAACTACGCCAAATTCTCAATGCTCCTGAACTCAAAGCCACTGTTTTGCCAGATGAGTTCTTACTATCTAATTCCATGAAAGCCTTTGATACAAACGGTGAGCTCATTGATTTAGAAATCAGTCAAAAACTGGATGCCATCTTTGATGACTTCCGTCTCTTTGTCAAGATGACAAGTAAACTGTCTAGCGCCAAAGAGTTACTTCAAAAAGAAGCTGAAAACTTTGACTGGGAAAACTTGTAAGAGAGGAGAACAATCATGAAATTTGTCGGAATCGTCGGGTCTAATGCAGACCAATCTTATAACCGCATGCTATTGCAATTTATTCAACGCCACTTTAAAGTAAAATTTGAATTAGAGCTTTTGGAAATCAAAGATGTCCCAATGTTCAATCAGGACGAAGACCAGTCTAATAGTTTTGCGATCCAATACCTTTACAACAAAATCACACGTGCTGATGGTGTCATCATTGCTACACCTGAGCACAACCACACCATCACACCTGCTCTTAAGAGTACTCTAGAGTGGCTCAGTTTCAATTTACATCCATTTGAAAATAAACCAGTTATGATTATCGGTGCTTCTTACTACGACCAAGGAACGTCTCGTGCTCAAGTACACTTGAGAAAAATTTTGGACGCTCCAGGTGTCAATGCCTACACGTTACCAGGTAATGAATTCCTCCTTGGTAAAGCGAAAGAAGCTTTTGATGATAAAGGGAACATTATCAATGAAGGGACTGTGAAATTCTTGGAAAGCTGTCTAGACAACTTTATCAAGTATGTCGGCGTTGTATCTAAATTGAAACAACCCAAGCCAATTGCACCCGAAGATTTGGACTGTGGAAAGCCGATTGCGACGACCATCCACGGCATCGATCCAGATGATCCAGACTGGTTGGAAAAAGCTGCCAAACAGGTCAATGCCGTTGACGGAAATACCTATGTGAAATTGGATAACGGTCTCCTCACCGTAGACCAACTCAATATGTTTCTCAATGCGATGCCATTTGAATTGACCTATGCAGATGATAATAACCAATTCCTCTACTACAACAACAAGCACCAGGAGCCAAATACCATGTTGGGTAAACGGGTACTTGCTCAAGTAGGAAACCGCTTGTCAACCGTTCACGGCACTTTACCACCTGCTCGTATGAAAAATGTCGAATGGGTTGTTGGAACCTTACGCAATGGTAACCAAGAGTACGTTCGAACAATCGTCCCAGGCACACCACCTGAAATTATCAATACTCATAACTACCAAGCTATGTACTATCCTGACGGGTCCTACGCTGGTATCAATGAAATTATCTTTAATTTTAAGCCATGGTTAGATTGGTATCTTGAAACCACTGGACAACGCTTGGTGGGGGGTGCAGGAAACACCGCATCTCCTGCCCATGTTGATGCAACCTCTGGCGCTTCAGATACAGGTAGTACCCATACAGCTTCCACACCGACAGATGCCAATTCTGGTGCATCTGCTCACTAACAAATAAAAACTAGTGGGAAGGGGCTCCCTTTCCACTATATTTTTTCAATAAATTTTTGATGATTATGTCACAAGGAGGCCCCATGTCCCCATTTCAAGAAAAAATTTCGGTTGCAGTTTCAAAAAAAGAATCCCTTTTTGATGAAAGTCTAAGCCGTTACGCCTTACGCTCCATGTATGCAGGAGCTTATTTGACCATGTCAACAGCTGTTGGTATTATTGGAGCTGATGTCATCTCCAGTCAATTCCCAAGTCTATCGCGTTTTGTTTTTACCTTTATCTTTGCTATCGGACTGATTTTTGTTCTTATTTTTGGTGGCGAATTGGCTACATCTAATATGATGTATCTAACGACTGGTGCCTATTATAAGCAAATTACTTGGAAAAAAGTAACGCTGATGTTACTTTACTGCACCTTCTTCAACTTTGTAGGTGCTACCATTCTGGCTTGGCTTTTCAATCAGTCCTTCTCCTACCTTAACTTATCTAACGAAAGTTTTGTTGTCAACGCTGTCACCATCAAACTAGGAAAATCCGACTGGAGTAACTTCTTTGAGGGAATTACTGCCAATATGTTTGTGAATATGGCTATCCTTGGGTATATGCTACTCAAGGAACAATCCGCCAAATTCTTTGTTATTGTATCAGCTATTTTTATGTTTGTTTTCCTTATCAACGAACACTTAGTTGCTAATTTCGCATCATTCATGCTCTTAGCCTTTAATGCTGCTCGTACTAATGTAGATACCTTTACCATCGCGAATATTCTTCGTCAGTGGATTGTTGTTTTCTTTGGAAATTGGCTTGGAGCCGGCCTCTTTATTGGAATTGCTTATGCTTGGCTCAATCAGACCAAAACCAACCATCTTGAACAGTAATGATACTACAAAAACAGCCAAGATAAACCACATCCTAAAAGTTTAAGGATTGTGGCCTGCTTATCTTGGCTGTTATTTTTTACTATTCAAACACAAACTGGTTGTGGTAGAGCTCAGCGTAGAAGCCGTTAAGTTTAAGAAGCTGGCTGTGGTTGCCCTGCTCGATAACTTTTCCGTCTTTGAGGACGATGATTTCATCCGCATTGAGAATGGTTTTGAGGCGGTGGGCAATGACGAAGCTGGTCCGACCTGCGATAATAGCCTCCATAGCCTTTTGGATTTTGGCTTCCGTTACGGTATCAACGTTTGAGGTTGCTTCGTCCAAAATCAAGACCTGTGGATCTGTCAAGAGCGTACGGGCAATAGAAATCAGCTGTTTCTGACCTGTAGAGAAGACATTCTCATCATCAGTCACAAAGGTTTCATAGCCCTCTGGCAAGCTCATGATAAAGTCATGGATATGGGTGGCACGAGCTGCGGTTTCCACCATTTCCTGCGAAATACTCTCATCGCCAAAGCGGATATTGTCCGCAATAGTACCAGAGAAGAGGACCGACTCCTGCAAGACAATACCGACCTTATCTCGCAAACTATCCAGGTCATATTCCCGAATATCGCGACCGTCAAAGGCCACGCTACCACCATTGACATCATAGAAGCGGTTGATCAAGTTCATAATGGTAGTCTTACCGGATCCCGTCGGACCAACGACCGCCACCATTTTGCCCTTAGGAGCTGAAATGGACACCTTGTCCAAGACCTTCTGACCTGGCAGGTAGCCAAAGTCGATGTCCTTGATTTCAACACCTTCTTTTAATTCGGTAAATAGCGGAGCGTTTTGAGGGCGGACTTCCTCAGGCTCATCAAACATTTCCTGGATACGGTGAGCACCTGTGAAAGCCAACTGCAATTCTGCCCAGCTAGATGCAATCTGCATGATAGGCTGGTAATACTGTTGCGAATACTGAACAAAAGTCACGACCAGACCAAGTGCGGCAGCTGTTGTAAGTGAGCTATCATTGAGCACAATGCTGGAGCCTGCAAAGATAACAATGGCCGTATTAACCAAGCTCATTCCGTTCATAAATGGAAAGAGGATCCCACCAAACAAACGTCCCTTGAAAGTCGTGCGACGAACTTCTTCATTGAGCTCCAAGAAACCATCAATCGTCTCTTCCTGCACACCCTGTACAATAATCGCTTTTTGTCCTGAAATCTTCTCATCCATGTAGGCATTGAGTTTAGACACCGCAGCCTGTTGCTTATCCGTATATTTCCGTGACAGGCGAATGATAATCACTAGGGCAATCAAAGCAACTGGCGTAGATGCGATAGTTACCAAAGCCAAGCGAGTATCCTGACGGAACATCATGATAACCATACCGATGTAAAGAGCGATATTGGTCACTACCTGAGTCAAGGACTGGTTAAAAGCATTTTGGATATTATCCAAATCACTGGTAAAACGAGAAAGAATATCCCCATCCTTGTGGCTATCAAAGAAGGCAACTGTCAAGCGTTCCAACTTGCCAAACAGACCTTTTCGCATACGGTTGGTTGAATGAGCAACGATGCGTGTAAAGAGCAGGGTATAAATCAAAGTTGATACCACAGTCGCCACATAGGCCAACAAGAGATGGAGCATGACCCCATTAAAATCAGCTAGGTCAGGCTTGAAATCCGACTGACCCATTTGCACCGAAGCAAAATAAGCCTGACCAATTTTCCCCATCTCTGCAATCGCATTACCCAGGAAAACAGGTGTCTTAACCTGCAAATAAGTCGCCGTCACAATGGCTAGAAAAATCACAGCAAAGGACAGCTTATAGCGTTTAAAATAAAACCAGAAAAAACGTAAAGTTTTCATTTATTCTTCCTTTCCTTTCTGTGTTTCGTAAATTTCACGGTAGACGTCATTTGTCGCTACCAATTCTGCGTGTGTTCCCTGACCAATCAAGCGACCTTCATCAAGAACCAAAATCTTATCAGCTTTGACAACAGAAGAAATCTTCTGGGCAACGATGACCGTCGTTGTCCCCTTCAAATCATGGTTGAGGGCTTCTTGCACCAACTTCTCAGACTTGGCATCCAGGGCTGAGGTCGAATCATCTAGTACCAAGACCTTAGGCTCGCTAATCACACCACGCGCAATGGACATCCGCTGTTTCTGACCACCTGAGAAGTTATTTCCACGTTCTTCTACTTGACTCTCATAGGTATCATCCAAGCGGTCGATAAATTCTTTGGCTTGGGCAATACCTGCGGCCCGCTCCAAACGTTGCAAATCAGCACCAGGTGCCCCTTGACGCAGGTTGTCCGCAATGGTCCCTGAGAAGAGAATAGCTTTTTGCAAGACAATCGATACCGTGTCACGCAGGGTGCTCTTGCTGACTTCTTTCAAGTCCCGACCGCCGATAGATACTGTTCCTTCCTGTGGATCAAACAAACGCGGAATCAGCTGGGCAAGAGTAGATTTACCCGCACCCGTTGCACCGACCACGCCGACCATTTGACCTGGCTCAATCTCAAAGGAGATATTTTTCAAAGTTGGCTCGGTATCATGCGGATAGGTAAAGCTAACATTGTCAAAGACAATCCGACCTGTCAGGTCCTCATCTGCCACATCCTTGAAGGTCATCGCTGGCTCTGTATCCAAGACCTCGCTGATACGCTTAATAGAAATCGCTGCACGAGAAGCTTGCATCCCCATAAAGCTAGCCATGATAATGGCAAACATGATTTGCATGAGGTAACTCATAAAGGAAGTAAAGCCACCAACTGCTTCCATATTGGTTTCCAGCATACCAGACACCAAGTAGAGCGATGCAAAAATCGCCATGTAGGAAATAAACATCATCAGAGGTTGCAAGATAGAGAAACCGTAACCGATGAAAAGGTTGAGGTCCAAGAGTTCATTGGACACATCCTTGAATTTCTTGTACTGGTTTTTCTCCTGCACAAAGGACTTGACCACGCGAATCCCACGCAGGTTTTCCTTGGCAATGCTGTTCATCTTATCCATGAGGGACTGGAATTTCCCAAAACGAGGCCCCATTTGCCCCATGACAACCGCCATGATGACCATGATTAAGATCACCATGAGAATAATCATCCACCAGAGTTCTGGCAAGGTCCGCACCGCCATGATAAAGGCGCCGATAAAGAGGAGGGGAACCCGTAGCAAGATGGTAAAGAGCATCATGGTCAAGTTTTGAATCTGGGTTACATCGTTGGTCATCCGAACGACCAAGTTCCCCGCATTGAATTCTTCAACGTTAGCATAAGAAAAACTCTGAATCTTGCGGAAGGTTTGCTCACGAATATCCGCAGATACCCCTTGTGAAATTTTCGCTGCAGCAATGGTATTAGCCAGACCAGCCAAAAGACCAATCCCCGCAATCACCAAGAGCAACTGGCCCACACGGACAATCTCTTCCTTGTCATTAGCCAAGACTGCTGCCAAGACATCCTTTAAGTAGTTGGGCTGCAAGAGGGTCGTAATAACGACAATCGATGTCAAGGTGATACAGGCCAAGGCATACCATTTATAGCGTAGGATTGCTTGTTTAAACATGGTCATTCTCCTTATAATTCCTAATGTTTTCTTTTAATTGATCGGCCACCTGCTTAATCAGTTGAAAGTCTTCCTTCTGAATTCCCTGAAAAAGCGAGCGGTGCATCTCCTCATGAAAAGCTTCTAATCGGCTAATCTTACTCCGACCTTTCTCCGTCAAAATCAACTGTTTATAGCGTTTATCAATCTGAGAAGGCAGGACTTGTATGAAGCCGTTTTTCTCCATACGTTTGACTAGATTACTGGCAACCGATTTGGAAATGCGGAGCTCTGATTCAATATCTTTTACAAAGGTTTCAAGCTCTAATCTATTCGATAAAAATCGCAAAGCCCATCCTTGTGGCCCCGCTAAATGCTCCACATCGTATTCCTTAGCAATCGCTTCACTAATCTGTTCAATCTGATTTAATAAATTTCGAAAATCTGCAATTGTGTGCCCCACAAGAACCCCTTTCTATTTAACCAACTAGTAAACATAAAGCTCATTATAGTTTTCTTGAGAACTATTGTCAAGTTTCCGCTCTGCTATTTTCAAAAAAAAATCATCTATGTTATAATAGAGAAAATACTATCACAGAGGAATCTTATGGAGAAACAAACAATTGCTGTTTTGGGGCCTGGTTCTTGGGGAACAGCCCTTGCACAAGTTCTCAATGATAATGGACATACTGTTCGCATTTGGGGAAATATTCCGGAGCAAATTGATGAAATCAACGAAAAACATACTAACACACGTTATTTCAAAGATATTGTTCTTGATGAAAACATTAAAGGCTACAAGGATTTAGCTGAAACTCTAGACGGTGTCGACGCTGTCCTCTTTGTTGTGCCAACCAAGGTAACCCGTCTAGTCGCAAAACAAGTTGCAGAGACCCTCAAACATAAAGTAGTCATCATGCACGCCTCAAAAGGATTGGAGCCAGACAGTCACAAACGTCTCTCACAAGTCTTGGAGGAAGAGATTCCTGCAGAACTTCGTTCAGAAATTGTTGTAGTTTCAGGGCCTAGCCACGCAGAAGAAACTATCGTCCGTGATTTAACCTTAATTTCTGCCGCTTCAAAAGACTTGGGAACAGCTAGCTATGTTCAAAACCTTTTCAGTAACAACTACTTCCGCCTTTACACCAACAATGATGTTATTGGTGTGGAAACAGCTGGGGCTCTTAAAAACATCATTGCGGTTGGAGCTGGTGCCCTGCATGGACTTGGATACGGCGACAATGCCAAAGCTGCCATTATTGCACGTGGCTTGACTGAAATTACCCGACTCGGTGTGGAAATGGGAGCCAATCCCTTAACCTACAGTGGTTTGTCTGGAGTTGGTGACCTGATTGTGACAGGAACTTCTGTCCACTCTCGTAACTGGCGAGCAGGGGATCTGCTTGGTAAGGGAGAAAAACTCGAAGATATCGAAGCCAACATGGGTATGGTCATCGAAGGAATTTCTACCACAAAAGCCGCCTATGAATTAGCAAAGGAACTAGGTGTTTACATGCCCATTACCAATGCCATTTATAGCGTGATTTATCAAGGTGCTAGTATTCAAGATGCCATTCGGGAAATCATGTCTGGCGAATTCCGTCAAGAAAACGAATGGTCTTAATATAGAAAACGGAGAATACACTATGGCACAAAAAGTTAGAAAAGCTGTTATTCCAGCGGCAGGCTTAGGGACTAGATTCTTACCTGCTACCAAAGCACTTGCAAAAGAAATGTTACCAATTGTTGATAAACCAACCATCCAATTCATCGTTGAAGAAGCCCTCCGCTCTGGTATCGAAGATATCTTAGTAGTAACTGGTAAGTCAAAACGCTCTATCGAAGATCACTTTGACTCCAACTTTGAATTGGAATATAACCTTAAAGAAAAAGGCAAAAATGATTTGTTGAAACTCGTTGATGAGACAACAGGTATTCGCCTACACTTCATTCGTCAAAGTCACCCACGTGGACTCGGTGATGCCGTACTCCAAGCCAAGGCCTTTGTCGGAAATGAACCTTTTGTCGTTATGCTTGGTGATGATCTTATGGATATTACAGACACAAAGGCTGTTCCATTGACTAAGCAACTCATGAACGACTACGAAAAGACACATGCTTCAACAATTGCTGTTATGCCAGTTCCTCATGAAGAAGTTTCTGCATATGGTGTTATTGCCCCTCAAGGTGAAGGTATTAATGGGCTTTATAGTGTAGAAACTTTTGTGGAAAAACCAAAACCTGAAGACGCTCCTTCTGACCTTGCTATCATCGGACGCTACCTTCTCACTCCTGAAATTTTCAGCATTTTGGAAAATCAAGAACCAGGTGCAGGTAATGAAATTCAATTGACAGATGCCATTGACACCCTTAATAAAACGCAACGCGTCTTTGCTCGTGAGTTCAAGGGAAATCGCTATGATGTAGGGGATAAGTTCGGTTTCATGAAAACCTCTATCGACTACGCTCTCCAGCATCCTCAAGTAAAAGATGATTTGAAACAATACTTGATTAATCTTGGTAAAAAATTAGATACAAAGAAAAACTAGCAATCGCTAGTTTTTTTCTTATCCCATATAGAATATTCCAAGTAGCAGGACAATCAATCCTAAATAGCCAAGCAAACCATAAAAAATCTGCTTACCAGAAAAGAGATTTTTTTCCACTAATGGCGGAAGAAAGATAACGACCAAACATCCTCCAACAGCTCCTCCAATATGCCCTGCCATACTGATAGCTGGATTAAACAATCCCAAAGCTAGGTTAATCAGCAGCAAAGCTGTGTAACGCTGCCCTAAGAGTTGAAGATAAGTACTTCGACTGTAATACCGTAAGAAGGCCATGGCAGCAAACAATCCAAATAAAGAAGTAGAAGCTCCTGCCCCAACTACGTCTGGTGTAAAAAAGAGGACAAATAAATTACCCATTATACCAGATAAAAGATAAAGCAGAAAGAAGCGCCGTGACCCAAACAACCCTTCTAATTGGTAGCCCAAACCAAGTAAAGTAATACTGTTAAAGATAAAATGTTCCCAGCCGATGTGGACAAATATTGGCGTTACTAGGCGCCATAACTGAGTCGGATCATAGCGTACCACTTCACCATACATGCCACCAAATTCAAAAATCGTGTAAGCTGCGGTCGTCTGCCCAAATCGAAAAACTTGTATCAACAGAAAAACAAGAGCCGTCACTGCCAGCAGGCCATTTGTCACAGGATAGCGCTTATCAAAAAGATTCTTCAAAAATCAACAACTCCTTTACTGGAATATCAAATGTCTGTGGTTCAAAATCGTAGACTTGAAAGCCCGCCAAGGTCGATACCGTTCTCCCCTGATAATCTGCTAGGTAGCGATCATAAAAACCACCTCCATAGCCCACTCGAAAACCCGCTTGATTCCAAGCTAAACCAGGAACATGGATCAACTTAACCACAGACTTATCCACAGGTTGTGAATAAGTACCAGGTTCCCAAACCCCAAACCTAGATTTTACCAAATCATCAGAATTATATTCTACAAAATCCATACGCCCTTGTGAATAGGTCTTAGGGATGAAAATCTGCTTGCCGTCCTTTTGAGCCTGTTCAATCAGGTAAGAAGTGTCAAACTCATGGGGCATGGAAAGGTAGGTCCCAAGCGACTTTGAGCACTTATAGGTGTCAGATGAAAGGAGCCTTTCTGTTAGTTGCTGGCTCCATCTTGCTCGCTGGCTACTAGTCAGGGCTTTCAATCTCTGCAAGACCTCTTGCCGAATTTCTTTTTTATCCACAGAAACTCCTTTCTTTTCAGAAAAAGACTGGAAAACCAGTCTAGTTTGCTTTTATTTTCAAAAAATCGCTCAACTTATCCACAGCAAAGGGAAGTACTTCCTCTTTGGGACTGAGACGAGGATTGTGAAGGGGATAAGGCGTATCCACACCCAACCAGAACATAACACCTGGAACCTTGTTGAGCAGGTAGCCAAAGTCTTCACCCGTCATGGCAGGTGGACAGTCAATCATTTCCACACCATCAACCTGTTCAAAATAGGTCATCAGTTCATCTGCCAGTTGAGGATTGTTCTCCACAGGCAGATAGCCGCTTGGATTGAGCTCAATCTCCAAGTCCACTCCAAAGGACAGGGCGATTCCCTCTGCCACTTCCCGCACCCGCTTTTGTACCAAGAGGCTCATGTTCTGTGTCAAGGCCCGAATGGTCCCGTGCAAAAAGGCCGTTTCAGCAATGACATTGTTGGTCGTGCCCGCGTGCATTGAGCCGAAGGTTACCACAGCCCCCTCTATTGGGTCGACATTACGGCTGACCACTGACTGAACCTGGGTCACAAAGTAGCTGGCCGCCACTAAGGCGTCATTGGCGGTATGGGGAAATGCTGCGTGGCCACCCTTTCCTGTAAACCGTATCTTGACTTCACAGGTCCCAGCAAAGAGGGTCGCACGGTTAGTGGCCATTTGACCGACTTTGAGGTCTGGTCGGACATGGAGCCCATAAAATTCATCTGGCAACCAATCCCCAAAAGCACCCGCTTCATACATAAGCATGCCACCTGCTAGATTTTCCTCCGCAGGCTGAAATAAGAAGAGAAGATTGTTTCTTGGTTGCTGCTCTGCCAGTTTCTCCAAAAGCCCCAAGGCAATGGTCATGTGGAAATCATGTCCACAGGCGTGCATCCGGTCTGGGTGGAGGGACTTGAAGTCCAGGTCCGTTTCTTCCACGATAGGCAGGCCGTCAATATCTGCCCGCCAGCCAATGGTCTTTTCAGGTGCAGAACCTGTCAGATAGACCAAAATCCCAGTCTTCCAAGTACGCACTTGAGCAAAAGAACAGTCTTGAAGTAAACCTTCAATGGTCTCCATAAGAAAGGCGTGGGTCTTGAACTCCTCCATGCCCAATTCTGGTATTTGGTGAAGGGCACGGCGTGTTGCGATTAAATCTAGCATAACTACCTCTTAGAGTGTTCGCAAAGCCTCTTCCAAGGCTGTTTTTTGTTGGGTTTGAGCGTCGATTTCCTTGATAATGCGAGCTGGCACACCTGCCACCACAACATTTTCAGGGACGTCTTGGGTCACAATAGCGCCCGCTGCGACAACAGAGCCACTACCGATTTGCACGCCTTCGATAACAACGGCATTGGCACCGACCAAAACATTGTCGCCAACACGTACTGGCTCAGCCGAAGCTGGCTCGATAACACCTGCAAGAACCGCACCTGCACCGATATGACTGTTTTTACCAACCGTCGCACGACCACCTAGGATAGCACCCATGTCAATCATGGTACCTGGACCGATTTCCGCACCGATATTAATCACTGCACCCATCATGATAACGGCATTATCACCGATTGTCACTTGATCACGGATAATGGCACCTGGCTCGATACGGGCATTGATATTGCGTTTATCCAACAAGGGCACAGCCGAATTGCGGCCGTCTTGCTCAACCACGTAATCTACATTTTCAGTCAAGTTTGCCAAAAGTGGCTCGACGTCCCTCCAGTCACCGAAGAGGACATTGCCAAGCTTTGTCACCTCAGCAGGAACAGGACCAGCCAATTCACCTTCAAAAGTCACTTTAACAGTCGTTTTTTTCACCGCATTACCGATAAAGGCAATGATTTCTTGCGCAGTCATTTTTTGTGCAGTCATAATAATTCCAATCTAAAAATAATATTTTTTCTATTATATCAAAATTTTCTGAAAATTTGGGAAAGAAATATTAAAAAATGAAAAAGAGGCTAAGATAGCCTCCTAAAGTTATTGTGGTAAATCGAATTTTACAATAGCTGGTTTTATATCTGTACTAAACTGGAATCCTGGTTTAATCTCTAACTCAGAAGTTCCCTCTTCATTTACTGCAAAGGCAGTTGTCGCTCCCTCCATACTTCTACCAGGTGCAATTGTTGCGAGAATTGTTCCAACTGGGTAGCTTTCAGTCACCTTATTATTCACATATAAATCTATATCCTCGCCAACAACATAATCCTCATCAGTCAAGTTGGTGACATTATAGGTTACCAAAAGTACTTTATTCGCAACAATATCACTCGCTTCATTTCTTTCGTCTGTCCATGCAATATTCGTAATTGTAATTTCTGCCACATCTTTAAATACAATGGTATCTCCTACCTTATAGCTTGTACTGGTTGCTTGTTCAGAACTAGACTGTGCAGCACTGCTAGAGGTATCGGTAGTTTCTTTTTTACTTGGCTCAGTGGTTGAGCATGCAGCAAGTGCAAACACTGACAGAGTAGTTAACGTTAGGAAAGTAAGTTTTTTCATATAAACCTCCAAAATTTTTTATAATTCCATTATATATATATATATATATATTGTCAAGTAGAAAATCAAAAAAAATAGAAGTTTTGTCTCCTAATTTTCATATTCCATGGGAAACTATATTAACGTAAAACAACAAAAAGACTTGGCTAGCGCCAAATCTTTTTCTGTTATTGATTCAACAATGTTTGTGCTTGTTCACGAACAGTTGTCATTGTTTGCTTGAGTTGATCACGAGCTGTTTTCAAGCTATCCAAAACAGAAACTCGTACTTCTTCTGGAATGACAGTAGAATCATCACCTACTGCTGCAAATTGCGAATCCATTGTTGACTTTTGTTGCTCAAGCATCTCTACAACCTGCTCACGATATGGTTTTAAAGAGGTTTGTGCAGCTTCTGGTAGCTGGGCAATTAACTCGTCAAAATCGGCTACATATGAATCCATCAACGAACTCATTGCTGTCTTGTATTCTCCAATGGTTTGAATAGAGTCAATTTCTGCATCTGTCAAATATGCCACTGTGGATTCTTTTAAAGTTGTCGTAGAAGATTCGGTCGTGGATTCTTCAGTAGATGACTCCGAAGTGGACGTTTGCTCAGTTGAAGAACTTTTTGCCGTTGTTTCTTCCTTATTACTAGAACAAGCCGCCAAAGCAGTAACTGCTAGAAGAGCAGAGAAAATCATCAACCATTTCTTTTTCATTATAAAACTCCTTTTGTTAATTACTCCTACATAGTATAATATAATTTTTTTGCGATAAAGTCAAGCGCTCATAGAAAACGCTATCTTTTTCGAGATATACTCAAAAAGGGTGAATTAATACTTCACCCTCTCAATGTATATTACGAAAATAGTTGAATTATGCTACCTGCATTTAAACTTGGTAATTGTTCGGCATTCACATGAAGAGTTCCGGGAAGTGATCCTTCAACTGAACCATCTAAAGCAATGGTGATATGTCCCAGAGCAGCTAGATTTTGATCGACAACCGATCCGACAGCTGTAATGGGATAGTCAACTCCATCAATGACCAAACGCCCACCAACTTGGATAGAGCCTGACAAATCCTTGTTGCTAATCTTGTAGCAGTAGTCTGCCAAATCTGCAGGAGCTTCCATTCCGAATAATATCAACATATTCGCTTCTGCAATCATGCTGGGAGCCTGATCTCCGATACTTACAATGTTTGCTTCAAAAATTTTTGTCATTCTTCTATCCTATCCTATTCAATAATATTTTTATCTAGCTGTACAAACCGAAACTTGCCAACCAAGCGACGATGACACGTGGGACACCGTTCAAGAAACGTGAGTAGAGTACCGCTGGTACACCAACTTCAACTGTTTCAGATTCTGCTTCTGATAGACCGAGGGCTACCGGAATAAAGTCACAACCATTTTGTGTATTAATAGCAAAGAGAGCTGGAAGAGCCATTTGTGGTGGGATGTTTCCTTTACCAATTTCCACACCAATCAAAGTACCGATAATCTGACTGATAACAGCACCTGGGCCTAAGAGTGGTGAAAGGAATGGAAGCGAACAAATGAAACCAATCAGAATGAGTCCCCAAACATTCCCAGCTAGTGGCACCATAAGTTTTGCCAACCAGTTTCCGACACCGGAACCTTGAATAATCCCAATCAAGAGAGACACAAAGGCCATGAACGGAATAATGGTGTTCAACATGGTTTGAATAGCTTCACGCGCAGCTTGGTTAAAGGTTGCAACAACCTTACCAGCTCCCATACCAATACGAGCAATCAAGCTAGATTCCGCACGTTGTTCGGTGATTTTTTTGCTGGTATCATAAGTCGGTTTTTTCTCAGTTGCCACACTTGTTGCTGCAGCGACCTCTGAACCATCAGCCAAGGTAATTTGATCCACGCCAACATTTGACACGTAAATGTCCTCTGTGATGTACTGTGCCAATGGACCACTCTTACCTGTTGGAATCACGTTAATAGTTGGGATCCCTTTTTTCGGATAAATTCCACAGCGAAGCGTTCCACCGCAATCAACAATTGCAAGAGCAATCTCTTCGTCTGGAATAGAAGTTTTGAAACCATTGACTGGCTCCATACCTGTCAACTCAGCAATTTTATCAACAATAGCTGGTTTTTCACCACCACCTGTGATATAGATGAATTTGTGTTTTTCTTCTGTTGGGGTGATGACAAGAGGGCCACCAAAACCGCCACTACCTTTTACAACTTTTATGCTTTTGTATGTCATAGGAATGTCCTCTTTCTATCAAAGTGTCTTGCTCAATGTGATACCTTGTTGTTTAGAAACGTAAGCTGTTGTGAAGTCTGTCACCCAACCACCTACGAAGTTCATCACCAAACCAACTAAAAGGTAACGAATCGCCAAATCCATAGTGTTTAGACCAAGCGCTTGAACACCTGATGCAATCCCCATCCAAACGAAGAGTTCACCTGGGTTAATGTGAGGGAACACGCCGTTTGATGTATGACAGAATTGCATCTGAGCAGCTACAAAACCTGGCTTGTAGTATTCTGGCAAGAAACGTCCCATACTGATAGACATTGGGTTTCCTAAGATAAATGCCGATACAAATGGCAAAATCATATAGCGGCTAACTGGATTTTTAGCAGAAGCCTGAGCCAATTTGTTAACTTTCTCTTCACCTAGGAGAGCAATCAAGGTATTCATAGCTACCAAGAGCATAAGAACAACAGGTACGATACCAGTCATCCAGCTGATAAAGGTTTCTCCACCTAGCTTAAAGAGGTTCATAAAGCCTTCGGCAAATTTTACAATATAGTCCATAATAAACTCCTTTGTTTTTTATTTTTTGAACTGTAACTTAAGACGAGTGGACAAGAGTTTCAACCGATTGCCCACATTTAACACTGGTGCGAACTTAGGAACATCTTCATAATTCCCAGCTTCTGTTCTGAGAAAGACTTCCCTCGCATCTTCAATCGCAATTTGTAAAAGCTTGTTCTCCTTTCTAACAAGTGGATTGTAGGTGTCAAAGTAGTGAATATCCTGACCGATATAATCTGGCATGGTCTTAAAGCGTGCCGCAACGGTTACACCCTGCATCCGTCTGGCATCTAATACCTTACCTGACTTGTCCACTGCAAACATGACAATGGTTCCAGCCTTGATTTTCCCTGCTCGACGTCCGATGGCCACACGGCCCTTTTTACGTAATTCAGAATAGGTGGTATTAAAATGTTTCAGCTGTCTGAGTCCGAGGATAATTTGCAAGATATAGGCAACAATCACCACCGCTCCCAAAATATAAATCGAATCCATCTCTTCCTCCTATTCTGTTACTCTATAAAGTAAGAATATCTGACCGCTGGCCAATTCCTAATCGCTCTTTAATATGCGACTTCTTGCCCATACGGAAAGTATTATCAAAAATGTTAAATAATAAATCTTGATTAAAATCATCTAGTTCCGACGGAACGAAAATGAGGATAAAGTCTTGAACAAGCAAACCTGACTGACTCTGTAAATCTAGTTTGTCCTGATCTGCTACCACTAATACTATCTGTTCCAAACTTGCGTCCGTCAAGTGTGGAAAAGCATATCCATTCTCCGAAATAGCTAAGCGATCCTGTTCTTTTTCTTGCAGTTTCCGTGCTACTTCTTTCCCGATAACCTTCCTTGCGACTAACTGATCCAACAAAGAATCTCGATTCTCTTCATAGCTTTTCGCTTCATCAAAACGAACTGTTTCAACTTGGCAATGCATTTGAATCTTTCGTCCCAACACTGTACGTTCTAAAGCTTCTCGCTCTGCTTGATTTTCCTTAGTTACCAAAGACAAGGACAAGAAGGGTTGAAAGAGTTCTTGACTATACAAAAGATTGTCCGTAAAAATCAAATCATAAGTCCGATTCAGTTCTTCATAAGGTGGATGATTCGTAAAATCCAAAAAATCCAACTGTACTTCACTGTTGAAAATCTGACGAATTTGATTCTCAACCAAGTAACTGAAAGACTGACCAGACTGAGTAATAACGGCAACCTTAGCAATTAAAGGCTTGCTCTTCCGGGCAAGTAGCAACTCCATCCAAGCTGCCAGCAAAACCACCTCTTTATCTGATATTGTCAATCCTGTCCGTTCAACGACCTGATCTACAAAATACTGGGAAACAACTTTGGAAAAAGAACTTTGAATCAATTGTTCCCGCAAACTGATTTCCGTAAACTGCCACTTCATCACACTTCGATTAAGCATATATACTAAGTGGCGTTGTAGAATGATAGCACTTTCTTCAATGTCCAAACTGATTCCAAATTCTTGGATTGTCAAACCTAAGATTTCCTCGGCCATAGATAGAATATCTGGTCGCCCAATCTCTGAAGCTAACAAACCAATCTGCATAGGAAAAGTTAAAAAAGTTTTTTCTTCCGTACTTATCTTTCTTCCCAAGAAATAAGTTAGGATATCGTAGAAGATAGACGGCAAATCCAGCTTATCCTGACTAGTAAACCATGATAACCCTTCTTCTTTTACCGGCATCTCTTTTCGGAGAATAGTCAATTTTAGAGTGGACAGGAAGGCCCGCTCTACATCAATTGGAAAGCGGTGGTTTTCCATAAAATCCGTATAGGTTGCCAACAACTCTGGTGGCAGTTCCAGCTCGTGCTCCAGATAGTCCATGACTTCGTAGAGGTAGAGCAAGCGCTTGTTCAGCTCTGTCCCAACAAGTTTTATCCCCACCCCCGACTTAGACTCCAAGTCAAGTTGGTAGACCAACAAGACCTCTTTCATCCGATTGATATCACGGCTAAGACTTCGTCGACTAATCCCTAGCTCTTCTGCAATGTGATCAGCAGATACATAACCTTCCGCTTCTAGTAAGGTTTGGAAGAAAATAGCCTGACGCTTATGGAAAGAATTTAAATCTGTCGAAAGCAATAAATCTTCGGTGACTAGAACTTTAAAAGCTTCCTCATCAAAAATATGAAGACTTAACTTTCCAGATTGTTCTTGAATGGAAAAGATATGGTCATAGCTATACAAAAGTCCCTCGATCAGCAACTTCAAAGAGTGTCTGGATAGATTCAATCTCTCTTCTAGCTTGTCATAACTGACACTGGCATGAGATGATAGATAGTACAATAAGGCTTTTTTGTTTAGCTCTAAACTCATTTCTGTTTCCTAACCTCTTGTTTTTCCGCCTGCCACGTTGGTTGTCACACCGGTGATGTAGCTAGCCCTATCTGATAAGTAGTAACATACCAAGTCAGCTACTTCACTCAAACGGCCACTACGACCCAATGGAATGGTGCTGGTATTTCCATATCCTGCCCGCAATTCTTCAACAGTTTTGCCACGTGTATAGGCTAACGCTTCTTCATAGGCTAGAGTGCGAAGACCAGTTGCTTCCATGATACCCGGTGCAATTCCTACCACACGAATACCATGCTTGGCCAATTCCTTGGACCAAGACCGAGTCAGCGAATAAACTGCTCCTTTAGTCGCTGCATAGACACTCTGTCCCTCACTACCTTCTAGACCTGCTTCTGAAGCCATATTAATGATAACACCTGAACCCTTGGTTGCCAAAATACGAGCAACTTCTTGGGATACGAAGAACAAACCTTTGAAATTGATATTTATCATCTTATCAAACTTAGCCTCATCAAGTTCATACTGGCTGGCTTCTTCCTTTGTATCGACCAACAAGCTTGGAATGTTGATTCCCGCATTATTGACCAGACCATCAATGGTCCCAAAATGTTCTACGACTACCGCAACTGCTTCTTTTACAGCCTGATGACTGGCTACATTTGTTTCCACAAAAAGTAGTCGCTCGTGGGATACGTCCGAATCTCGAATATCCAAGTTAGCGACCTTGGCTCCCTGCTCTAGCAATCCTTCTACGATAGCTAGACCAATACCTGAACTTCCACCCGTGACAACATAAACCTTATCACGAATATTCAACCAATCTGACATCATCATGTCCTCCCCTTGTTTTCTAACATATTCAGTATAAACTGAAAACGCTTCAAAGTTAAGGACAGGATTTTTCAGACTGTTAAAAAAATAGTGTCTAGAAGTTCTTCCACCTCTAGTATAGCAAAAAGTTAACTCTCGCTGAACAATTTCTGAAAAATATCAGAAAAAGAAAAAACAGCCCCGAAGGACTGTTTTGAAGGTTGTTATTAAAGTTCACCAACCAGTTTCACAACATTTTCAACTGTGAAGCCATAGTTGTCGATAACGGTTTGGGCTGGAGCTGAGGCACCGAAGGTATCGATACCAAGGACTTTTCCATCCAGACCGACATACTTGTACCAGCTGTGAGTAGCACCCATTTCGATTGCCAAACGACGACGGATAGCGCTTGGAAGGATTTCTTCCTTGTAAGCTGCATCTTGGGCATCGAAGAGTTCAGTTGATGGCACAGAAACCACACGAACCTTAGTGCCTGCTGCTTCTAGTTCTTTGGCAGCTTTAACAGCCAAGTTGACTTCTGAACCTGATGCAAGAAGGATAGTATCAAAGCCTTCTGCCTCATAGACAACATAAGCCCCTTTTGCAACCTTGTCAAAGTCTGTTCCTTCTTCAACTGTCAAGTTTTGACGAGTGAGAACAAGGGCTGATGGTGTAGACTTGCTAGTCAATGACAAGTACCAAGCTGCCTGTGTTTCACGCGCATCTGCTGGGCGGAAGACATTGAGGTTTGGCATAGCACGAAGTCCTGCCAAGTGCTCAATCGGCTCGTGAGTTGGTCCGTCTTCACCAACTGCGATAGAGTCGTGTGTGAAGACGTAAGTCACAGGAAGTCCTTGAAGGGCTGACAAACGAACTGCTGCTTTTACATAGTCTGAAAAGACGAAGAAGGTACCACCATAGACACGAAGTCCACCGTGGGCTGCCATACCATTCAAGATTGTCCCCATAGCAAATTCACGCACACCAAACTGGATATTGCGGTTGAGGGGATTTACTGAATCTTGCAGACCATCTTCCTTGATATAGGTCATGTTTGAGTGAGCCAAGTCAGCTGAACCACCTAAGAAAGTTGGCAAGACCTTAGCCGCTGCGTTGAGGGCATCTTGTGATGAGTTACGAGTTGCTTGTGAGAAGCCATTTTCATAAACAGGGAAGTCTTCTGGCTTGATTTCGACTACATCACGACCTTCCAAGATAGCTGTTACTTCAGCTGCTAATTCTGGATGAGCTACTTTGTAGTCTTCGACCAATTTCACCCATGCATCGTAGGCAGCAGCACCGCGGTCTGCTACATTTGCTTTGAAGTCCGCATAGACTTCTGCTGGAATTTCAAATGGTGCGTAGTTCCAGTCAAGTGCTTTGCGAGTTGCTTCTGCTTCCTCTGGTCCAAGCGGCGCACCATGGACGGCATTTGTACCTTGTTTGTTTGGCGAACCATGACCGATAACAGTCTTGATTTCGATAAGAGATGGCTTGCCTGCTGCCTTAGCTTTTTCAATAGCAGCAAAGATTGCATCCACATCTGTACCGTCTGTTACGAGGTCTGTATGCCAGCCATAAGCATTGTAGCGTGCGCGCACATCTTCTGTGAAGGAATCTTTTGTTTCACCATCCAAGTTAATGTCGTTTGAATCGTAAAGAACGATGAGTTTTTCTAATTTTTGAAGACCAGCGTAAGAAGCCGCTTCTGCAGAAACACCTTCCATCAAGTCGCCATCACCACAGATTACGTAAGTATAGTGGTCAAAGATTGGGAAACCATCGCGGTTGTACTTAGCTGCAAGGAAACGCTCTGCTTGCGCAAAACCCGTCGCAGTTGAGATACCTTGTCCAAGAGGACCTGTTGTTGCATCTACACCTGCTGTGTGACCAAATTCTGGGTGACCTGGTGTTTTTGAACCCCATTGACGGAAGTTCTTGATTTCATCCATAGTGACATCTTCAAATCCTGACAAATGAAGAAGTCCGTAGAGGAGCATTGACCCATGACCTGCTGATAAGATGAAGCGGTCACGGTTGATCCAGTTTGGTTGAGCTGGGTTGATACGAAGTTCTTTAGTAAAAAGGCTGTAGGCCATTGGAGCTGCACCCATAACAACACCTGGGTGACCTGATTTTGATTTTTCAATGGCGTCGATACCAAGGAAACGAATTGCGTTTACTGAAAGTTGTGACATGTTTTTCTCCTTTTAAAAAGTCATAGTTCTATTATACCATAAAGCGTTTTCGCTTGTCATTTTCAAAAGGCAGGACTTGCGTCCCGCCCTCGGAGTGATCTATTATAGCAAAGCCTTGAATTGAATGTTTGAATCTTCCAAGAAGCAATCGTCAAAGCCACGTGGGTGATGGTATTCAATACGGTCTTTGTCAAGTGGATAGGTGTACTTGCCACCAACTTCCCAGATAAATGGATGGAAGTCATATTGCAAGCGTTCCTTACGCATTTTCCAGAGCTGCAAGATTTCATCTGTTGACGCCATGAAGTTAGACCAGATGTCATAGTGAACAGGGATAATCACCTTAGCACGCAAGTTTTCTGCCATACGGAGAAGGTCGATTGATGTCATCTTGTCCTGAATACCGATTGGGTTATCACCATAGTTGTTGATAGCAACGTCAATGTTGAAGTCACGACCGTGTTTGGCAAAGTAGTTTGAGAAGTGGGAATCTGCACCGTGGTAGATGGTTCCGCCAGGTGTTTCAAAGACATAGTTGACTGCCTTGCGAGCCATGAGTTCATCTGTCACAGGAAGTCCTGCCAATTTACCACCATTTTCGTCATAACCTTCGATCGGAAGTGTCACCAAGCAAGTACGGTCGAAGGATTCTACAGCGTGGACCTTGATGTCTTTGAACTCAAAGCTATCACCTGGTGCGATACGGATGATACGATCAGCTGGAACACCCCATTTCTCCCAGATGTCGCCACTTTCAACTGGACCGACAAATTTGACGTGGTCCAATTTAGGATTGTTGATGATGGCAGCGGCTGTGCTGATGTCCATGTGGTCACTGTGGACGTGCGATACTAGGTAGTAGTCCAATTCATTGATGGCAAATGGATCGATAACCATTGGTTGCACTCGCAAGTTTGGTTGCAATTTGCGCACACCGGCCATGTTAGCCATTTGGTGTCCCCAAACCATATCTTTCACTTTTTTAGTGGATTTCCCACGTGATGACCAGAGGTCCATGACCACGTTCGCTCCACCAGGTGTCTTAATCCAGACACCGCAGTTTCCAAGCCACCACATAGCAAAGTTGCCCTCTGGCACTACTTCTTCTTCAATTTCTTCATTGAGCCAAGTTCCCCATTCTGGGAAGGTTGAAAGAATCCATGATTCTCTTGTAATATCTTGAACTTTAGCCATTTTTCATTCCTCCTATAAGGCTGATTGTATTTCTATGTTTCTAGTATATGCGCAACAGGTCACAAAAAAAAGACCAAATAAAACACAGGCTTGTGTTCACATTTGGACTTTTGTACATCTGGTTAATAAAGGTCTGTTTCTAAATCGGAACTAGCTAAGCTTGCCAATAATTCATTGGCAATCAGATTTTGCAAACGCTGTTTCAATTCCAAGGCTTCCTGGCCATTTTCAACATATGACGCTAGGAGTTTGTCCAATTCCATAGCAAAACCTTTTTGGCTGTCGGTCAGACTGCGGTATTTGGCAAAATGAATCAAACGCAAGACATCATCAAAATCCAGAATCGGATGGACCTGAATCACAGGCAAATCCGTATCTGTCACTTCATTGGTCGAAATCAAGAAGTCCACCTCCAACAGGTCTTCCACACTTTTAAATTGCTCTGTTGTAAAGACGGCAGAGATGGTTTTTTCAGGTAGGTGGTGCTGGCATTGTTTCATCAACAATTTCTGCACAGAAACTCCCTCATCACAGATAAGAAAGACAGTCGGACTGGTCAGCTTTCGACTACTACTTCGACGAAGGGCTCCACCCAAATGCACCGTCAGATAAGCAATATCCTCATCTGTCAACTGGATTTGCCAGGCCTCTTCCAGAATATGACTAGAAGATTTTGTCAATCGAAAAAGAGTATCATACTTGTAGCGAATTTGATCAACCAAAGGATTGCGCGATAAAATCCCATAGGTTTTTCGAAACAGCATGGCCTTGCAGTGAGCCAGCAAATCATGGGCTAACTCCTCTTTTTTCTCCAATTCAAAATCTGAATGTAACTCAAAATGACGGATGAAGACATCGACAATCTTCTTCAAATCCGCAAAATCCTGGCTAGTAACATGGGCATCCCGGTCCTTGCGATAAGACAAGAGCAAGACAGCAATCAGCGACACTTCAATCTCGTCTAAATCAAGACCAAACTGCTCTTCCAGGGACTGACTGATTTTTTGGGCAACACCATACTCAATCCGTTCATAGACCAAGGCAAATTCTCGGACAATCGCATCCTTTTCCTCTTGCTCCAAACTCATATTGCGATAAGTTAGCAACATATAGGGTAGAATCTTGAGCATCAGTTCAATTTCAGAACGGTTGATTTTCTTACCTAAGTCTTTTTCAATTCCATAAACCTGCTGAGACAAAAATTTTGCCAACTCCTTCGAAAACAAGGATTGACACCCGTGAAAAAGACTAACCTTGTCTTCCAAAATGCTGACAAAACTCTTGCTCGCTTCTGTGAACAAACTATAGAGTAGAGAGTGGATATACTGGATTTTTGTCAAGGGATGACAGGCCAGATCGTAACCTTGTGACTTGGAAACATAGAGGGTCATCTGATACTGTTCCTTGCTCAATCGACTACGGATTTCATTTAGATCGTTGAGAACGGTATTCCGTGAGACTTCTGTCAAATCCATCAATTTTTCCAAGGTAATTCGTTCGTGTGCAATGCAGATATAAAGGAGCACCAACTGCATGCGCTCATCCATATTCATAATATAGCTATAGGAATCAATGGAATCTAAGAGTTGACGACAGGCTTGCTTTTGCTCTTCGGATAAACGAATACCAATCCGAGGCAAACTTTCCTGAGCTTCAATACCTTCTGGTAAAGATGCATTGATTTTTTCCAAGTGGTAGTAGATTTTTCTACGCGATTGTTGCAATTCCTTGGAAATAGCCATAATGGTTTCTGGCTCTTGGATACCAATCAAATGACGCAATAAGGCACAACTACTTTTATCTAGTAACACCCTTTCTCCCTCCTTTCTTTCCCTATCTCTATCTTAACACATTTATGTATTAAATTCTAATAAATGCAAAAACTGAGCTTGCTCTTGCGCCTTCATTCAAAGGTGCCAGCCCCACCTAAAAAGCTTAGTAGATACTCTTAATAATCTCCACTCGTGTAATCAATTCACCATGCATATTGTCAATCCGTAGAGCCACATTCTTCAGATAGACACAGGCACCAATAGCAATGGTTTTCTCTTCTTCATTGAGTTTTCGTGTCACAAAATCTCTCAAAGTCTCGCTACCTTCACTTGGAATTTTTACTCGTGCGATGATATTGGCAACTTTGACCTTTTGACTGGCCCGCATGATGATGTTATTAGAGTCATCAAACTGGGTAAAGAGGTACTTTCTCACGGCAAATAAGATGGCAACCGATGCAATACCAATCAAGTAGTCCATGCTTGAGCCATGTTCCACAATTAGTTGACGAGCAATGGCCACCAAGAGCACCTCGATGACAGTACTAGGGGATTGTTTGCAGAGCATTTTGATGAATTCGACCCCGACTGCCAAAGTCATAGCCTTGCTTAAAAAACTCTGGATAAAGTTATCCGCTTGAATACCACCCGTCAGTGAACCAACTAAATCCGCCAACAACAAACCTGACAGCGCTAGGAGGGCTAATCCTAAAATAGCTGATAATATCAATTCTAGATAATAGGCAATCTCTGTCAGACTATCTTGTAAAAATTTTCTCATATCCTCTCCTTTCAAAAAAAGAAGAATGAGGAGAGCTCTTTTCTCATTCTTCTAATCATTTTTGGCTAGAAACAAAGCTTAGTGTTCATCACCTTTTTGTCCGTAGTAGGCATTTGGACCGTGCTTACGGAGATAGTGCTTGTCCATGATATAGCTTGGTGCTGGTTCCACCCGTGGATTGATTTGCTCTGTGTAGCGGTTCATCCGAGCCACTTCTTCTAGGACAACACTGTGGTAAACTGCCTGAGCAGGATCCTTGCCCCAAGTAAACGGACCATGATTGCGAACAACAATTCCTGGCACAGCAACTGGATCGATGCCACGGCGCTCAAATTCCTCAATGATGACTGAGCCTGTTTCTTTTTCATAGGCAGCGTTCACCTCTTCAGCCGTTAAGGAACGAGCGCACGGTACTGGACCGTAGAAATAGTCTGCGTGCGTTGTTCCATAAAATGGAATGTCACGACCAGCCTGAGCCCAACCAACTGCCTCTGTCGAATGTGTATGCACAACAGCATGGACATTTGGCCAAGCCTTGTAGAGAGCAACGTGGGTCGCCAAATCAGAAGAGGGGTTGAGATCACCTTCTACCACATTTCCATCCAAGTCAGTCACCACCATGTTTTCTGGTGACAATTTTTCATAATCCACACCAGAAGGCTTGATAACAATGCGACCAAGTTCACGGCAGACTTCTGATACGTTACCCCAGGTGAATTTGACAAGACCGTGGGCAGGCAGAGCGATATTGGCTTCATAGACCCGCTGACGCATTTCCTGTAAATCTTTTGGCATTAGTTCAACCCCGCTTTCTCAATCAATGGATAGAGGAAATCTTGTGCCTCTTTAATGGCTGCACGTGTTTCCTCAACAGTTTCACAATTCTCTGACCACATTTCAATCAAGAATGGACCTTGGTAGTTGGTCTTTTTCAAGACTGCAAACATATTGTCCCAGTCCACACAACCCTGACCGAATGGTACATCGCGGAATTGACCTTTGGAGCTTTCAGTTACCGCATAGGTATCTTTGAGGTGAAGGGCTGCGATAGAGCGATGACCTAGGTAAAATTCGCTATAAATATCATTGTGCCAAGCAGACACGTTTCCAGTATCTGGATAAACAAAGAGATATGGTGAGTCGATTTCCTTCTCAACTGCTAGATATTTTTCAATGGAGTTGATAAATGGATCATCCATAATCTCAATAGCCAACATGACCTGAGCCTGTTCTGCCCAGTCGCAAGCCTTGCGGAGATTCTTGATGAAACGTTCTCTGGTTTCAGGTGATTTTTCCTCGTAGTAAACATCATAGCCAGCCAACTGGATGACACGGACACCCAAGTCCTGAGCTAGTTCGATACACTGTTTCATGGTCTCCAAAGACTTAGCTTCAAGAGCAGGGTCATTAGAACCAAGCGGATAACGACGGTGACCAGAGAAGCAAATGGTCGGAATACGGACACCTGTTTCATAAATTGCTTTGACCAAGTCTAAACGCTCTTCCTTGGTCCATTCCAAACGAGCCAAACGAGCATCGCTCTCATCCACCGACATTTCCACAAAGTCGAAACCTAATTCTTTGGCAAACTCCAAACGCTCTTTCCATGTAAAGTGTTTGGGCGTTGCCTTTTCATATATTCCGATTGGTCGTGCCATAGGTCTTACCCCCAGATACGACGGATTTCGTCTTTGAATTCACGCGCTGCAGCTGCTGGATCTGCTGCTTCTGTAATACCGCGACCTGCGATAAAGGTAAAGACATCTACACCCTCGAAGAGTTTGAGGGTATCCACATCCAAACCACCTGTCACAGAAACGCGGAAGCCCATGTCAACCAATTTTTTCACTTTATTGAGGTCTTTTTCACCCCAGGTTTCGCCAGCAAGAAGGGCGTCACGAGATTGGTGATAAATCGCTTGGGAAATGCCTGCGTCCAACCAAAGTTGAGCCTGTTCATAAGTCCAGTCACCGTAAAGCTCGATTTGGATTTCACCCTTGTCGCCACGCACTTCCTTGATAGCCTTCAAAGCAGCTTCCATGGTTGGAATGGTCGCAGAACAGATACAAGTCATCCAGTCCGCACCGCGAACGGCATTGTTTTTGGCAACTGTACCACCAGCATCCGCACATTTGGTATCTGCAACGATAATCTTGTCCGGGAAGAGGCTACGAAGAACTTCCACCAATTCGCTACCAACTTGGAGCAAGCAAACCGTACCTGCTTCAATCACGTCAACTTCATGACCAACAGAGACAGCAGCCTTAATCGCTCCCTGCAAATCTGAGTGATCCAATGCAACCTGTAAATTTGGGATATGTTTTGTCATAATACTATTACCAAGAGTGAATAGACGGCCGATAAAGCTTTCTATTCACCTTCAATTCCTTTCATTTTTGTCTACGTCAATTTCTAACCGTCAAATTAGCTTTCCAAGTCTAAACCTTCTAAGTAAGGGCTGTTTTTAGACTCTTCAACCATTGCCAATACTTCTTCTGGTGTCTGACAGGCTACCAGACGCTCAATGGAATTTTCCAATTCAAAGAGGGCAATAATCTGTGGAATAGCTACTGATGTGTGAATCTTTGGATCTGTCGCAGCCAAGGTCAAGAGGACAGAAACCTCTTTACCATCTGAAAAGGCTACTGGCTTGGTCAGGGTAATTAAAGCAAAAGAATCTTTCAATACACCGATACCTGCCTGGGCATGAGGCATAGCCATACCTGGCATGAGCACATAGTAGGGACCGTATTCCTCGGTTGAAGCAATGATTGCATCGTAGTATTCTTCTGTTGCAGCACCACTTTCAATCAAAGGTTCAACAGCCTTGTGAACAGCCTCCTGCCAGGTTTCCGCCGTCAATCCCAAGCGAATGGAATTGTTTTCCGTAAATGATTTTTGTAAATTCATGTTATTCTCCTCTCTATGTGAAAGGGGATGAGAAGAAATCCCGCCCCCTTTTTCCATTACAATACTTGACTAAGTTTTGTCTTGATTTCGTTATCGTCCATGAGGTTGTCAAGACCAACCAGATGACCTTTTGTACGACCTTCCAATTCAGCGATCAAGTGATTTGAAGCAACAACGATGTCATAGCCTGCTGCCAAGCCTTTTGCTTCACCTACTGAGCAAGAAGCAGATTGGAAATCTGTTACACCGAGTTGACGAAGGGCATTTTCAACCTTCATCTTGATAACCATGGATGAACCCATGCCATTACCACAAGCTGTTAATACCTTAACCATATTGTTTTCTCCTTGTTTTTTTATAAAATATATTTTGTTGTTTTTCTTAATGAACCAAGTAATAAATGAAGTTTTGTTCTGTTAATTTTCGAAGGGCTATCATCTTACTGAAGAACAGGCACTCAATGAAAATCAGAAGTTGTCGATGTTAGTCAGCTTGCGCCTCACCGCGATAATAAGCTTCCTTATCTTTTGCTTTTGCAAATTGAAGTTGTGGGATTGCCAACAAGAAGAGGCAGACAAGAACATAACCAGCAATACCAAGGTATTTGAAGGCATAACCGAATGGCAACCATGGGATTTCGAAGTCGATGTTTCCGTGGTAACCACCGCTCAATTCAAGCAAGCCGACGCAGACTGCACCAAGAGCTACTTGAAGGACACCTGAGAGGAAGGAAAGGATTGCTGCTGCTTTCCAACCACCACGTTTGTCAGCGTAAACTGCGATAGCTGCGTTATCGAAGAATACAGGTACGAAACCAGTGATGATGAGGATTGGGCTCTTGAAGACAATCAAGAGAACGATAGTGATCAACTGACCGACCAAACCGAAGGCAAATCCTGAAAGAACTGCGTTAGATGAACCGAAGCCGTAAGAAGCTGCAACGTCTACCGCTGGGAATGAACCTGGAAGCAGTTTGCTTGAGATACCTTGGAAGGCATTGGTCAATTCTGCTACGAACATACGTACACCTTGCATCAAGATGAAGAGATATACTGAGAAAGTGAAGGCTGTTTGTACAACGTACATGAAGAAGGCTTGTTTAGCTGGGTTGTATGGAGTACCAGAAGTGATCACTTCTGGGTTTGCCATGATTTCTGGACCCAAGATGAACAAGATAACACCGAAGAATACCAACATCAAGGTTGCTGATGCAACAACTGTATCGTGGAAGATGTTAAGGAAGCTAGGCAACTTCAAGTTGTCCAAGTTTTCTTCTTTTTTACCAAGTTTTGGAGCAATCTTATCTACAAACCAGATAGCGAATTGTTGTTGGTGACCGATGGCAAATCCACCACCACCAGTCAAGCGTTGTGTTGCTTCAACAGTCATGTTTGAGCTGACTGCCCAGTAGATACCACAGATGATACCGATAGCTGCTGTACCGAATTGGTTACGAAGACCTGGGATAAGGAAGAGCACCATCAATGAGATTGTTGCTGCTTGTTGTACCATGATGTGTCCAGTGATGAACAGAGTACGTACTTTTGTAACCTTACGAAGTGCAACCAAGAGGATGTTGACACCAAAACCAATCAAGAGAGCTGTCGTTGCTGCTGATACGAAATCAGGAAACTCTTCAGCGATTTTTCCGTTTGCTGCTGCAAGACCGAAGTAAGGATCGATAACTGCCGCATCAATTTGGAACTTGTAGTTCAAGGCTGCCAAGATTGGACGGAAGGTTGTTACCAAACCACCAGCAGCTACGTTCAAAATCATGTAGCCGACCGTTGCTTTGATAAACCCTGCAAAGACATCATGAGGCTTTTTCTTTAAGAGGGCATAGCCCACCAATACCAAAAGACCTACGAAGAAGGCTGGATTCTGCAAGATGTTTTGCGAGAACCAGTTTAATGGGGTTTGAAGAAAATCCATTTTTCAATTCTCCTTTTTGAAATGATTTTTATGGCTTTATTATAATTCTTGAAAGCGCAAACAAAAAGACCAAATAAAACACAGGCTTGTGTTCACTCTTGGACTATTTACCAAAGTTTCTATTGACTACTTCTAAATCGTAAAATTTAAAAGACGATTTGGTTTCTGCCCACAAAATAAAAAAGGCTCTATAATTTCTGTAGTGGGTAAAACCACCATGGAAATTATGGAGCCTTTTTGAGTGTAGAAAAAAAGTCCCATATGACCTATAATGAAAAGCGACTAAACTCACATTAGAAAGGGTTCATATGGAACAACTAAATCTTATCACAAATTTTCTCAGAATTAAAGACAAAAATATCACTATCACTGATGAATTTGATATGGGAACTCACTTAGAACTCCACGGTCACTTGGATTACACAGCCCCTAAATGCCCTAAATGCAAGGGACAAATGGCAAAATACGATTTCCAGAAAGCCTCTAAGATCCCCTACCTAGAAACAGCTGGCTATCCCTTACTTATCCGCCTTAGAAAGCGTCGTTTCAAGTGCAAGGAATGTGGGAAAATGGCTGTCGCTGAAACTCCTCTTGTCAAGAAGAACCACCAAATCTCCGTCGCTGTTAACCAAAAGATCGCTCAATTACTCATCGAAAATCAAGCAATGCAACATATTGCACACAGGCTATCTATCTCAACATCATCAGTTATGAGAAAGCTCAATGAGTTCAAGTTTGAAACGGATTGGAATACCTTACCTGAGGTGATGAGCTGGGAGTCAAACAGTCTGGGAAGAGACTGTTTGAGCTGCCTTCAAGAAGGGGAAGATGAGCTTTATTGCACAAGATTTCAATTCCCTAAATGTCATAACCATTCTGGACGGAAGAACTCAAGCAACTATCCGAAACCACTTTCTACGCTATCCTAGAAAGGTTAGAAATCGGGTCAAAGTGATTACCATGGATATGTTTAGTCCCTATTATCAACTTGCTAAACAACTTTTTCCGAATGCAAAAATCGTACTCGACCGCTTTCATATTGTTCAACACCTTAGCCGTGCTATGAATCGTGTTCGTATTCAAATTATGAATCAATTCGACAGAAAATCGCAGGAATACCGTGCCTTGAAACGTTACTGGAAATTGATTCAACAGGATAGCCGTAAACTCAGCGATAAACGATTTTATCGCCCTATGTTTCGAATGCATTTGACCAATAAGGAAATACTGGAAAAACTCCTGTCTTTCTCCGAGGAACTACGACAGCACTATGAACTCTATCAATTGCTCTTATTCCATTTCCAAGAGAAGAACTCAGACCATTTCTTTGACCTCATCGAACAGGAAATAGCCACTGTTAATCCTATTTTCCAGACGGTATTTAAGACATTTCTAAAGGATAAAGACAAGGTTTTGAATGCCATGGAATTGCCTTATTCCAACGCCAAACTGGAAGCTACCAATAATCTCATCAAAGTCATTAAGAGAAATGCCTTTGGTTTCAGGAACTTTGAAAACTTTAAAAAACGGATTTTGATTGCTTTGAACATAAAAAAAGAGAGAACGAAGTTCGTCCTCTCTAGATGTTAGCTTTTCATCTACCCACTACAGTTGACAAAGAGCCTAAAAAAACTAGAGATGTGCATCTAATCTTATTCAGTTACAGCTTCAAGCTCTGCTTCTGCTGCAAGTTCTTCAGCAACTGTATCTTCAATGATTTCAACTTCATTGATGGCTTGTGGTTCAAGATTACGGTAGCGGGCCATACCTGTACCTGCTGGGATAATCTTACCGATAATAACGTTCTCTTTAAGACCAAGAAGGTTATCACGTTTACCACGAATGGCTGCATCTGTAAGGACACGAGTTGTTTCCTGGAAGGATGCGGCAGACAAGAATGAGTTGGTTTCAAGGGAAGCCTTCGTGATACCCATAAGAACTGGACGAGCTGTTGCTGGGATACCACCTGCAATAACCACGTCAGCATTGGCATCTGTAAAGTCTGTGATATCCATGAGGGTACCCATGAGAAGATCTGTATCACCTGGATCCATGACACGAACTTTACGAAGCATTTGACGAACCATTACCTCGATGTGCTTGTCGCCGATTTCTACACCCTGGCTACGGTAAACTTTTTGAACTTCAGAAAGAAGGTAAGTTTCAACCGCCAAGACATCACGGACTTCAAGCAAGCGTTTTGGTTGGATAGAACCTTCGGTAAGGGCTGCTCCACGCGCAACTTGGTCACCAACTTCAACCTTCATACGGGCTGTAAATGGAACCACATACTCACCTTCACCAGTCACACCTTTAACAAAGACTTTCTTAGTACGAGTAGAGGCATCTTCTTCAATTGCGATAACTTCACCTTTAACCTCTGTGATAACCGCTTCTCCTTTCGGATTGCGGGCTTCAAAGATCTCTTGGACACGAGGAAGACCCTGCGTGATATCGCTGTTTGAGGCTACACCACCCGTGTGGAAGGTACGCATTGTAAGCTGTGTACCAGGCTCACCGATAGATTGAGCTGCAATCGTACCAACTGCTTCACCCACTTCAACCGCATCACCTGTTGCCAAGTTGATACCGTAACAATGACGGCAGACACCGTGACGAGTGTTACATGTAAATACGCTACGGATGGTTACTTGTTCAACGCCTGCATTGACAATTTCACGGGCAATATCTTCCGTAATCAATTTGTTTGGACCAATGATAACGGCACCCGTTTCAGGATGTTTAACAGTTTTCTTAGTGTAACGACCTTGCAAACGCTCTTCAAGTGGCTCGATCATTTCCTTGCCATCTGTGATAGAACGGATGTCAAGACCACGGTCTGTTCCACAGTCGTCTTCACGGATGATGACATCTTGGGCAACGTCAACCAAACGACGAGTCAGATAACCTGAGTCGGCTGTCTTCAAGGCCGTATCCGTCATACCCTTACGGGCACCGTGAGTTGAGAAGAACATTTCAAGTACTGAAAGACCTTCACGGAAGTTAGACAAGATAGGCAATTCCATGATACGTCCGTTCGGAGCTGACATCAGACCACGCATACCGGCCAACTGGGAGAAGTTGGAAATGTTACCACGGGCACCAGAGTCCATCATCATAACGATTGGGTTCTTCGGATCTTGTTTTTCAACAAGAAGTTTCTCCAATTTTTCCTTAGCTGAACGCCACTCATCTGTAACAGCTGCATAACGCTCATCATCGGTAATCATACCGCGACGGAATTGTTTCTTAATTTGTTCTACACGTTCGTGAGATTCTTCAATGATTTCAGCCTTGTTGTCGATAACTGGGATATCAGCAATACCCACTGTCAAACCAGCAAGTGTTGAGTGATAGTAACCCAAGTCTTTCAAACGGTCAAGAAGGGCTGATGTTTCAGTTGTACGGAAACGCTTGAAGATTTCCGCGATGATATTTCCAAGGTTTTTCTTCTTGAATGGTGGGTTGATTGGCAATTCTGCGATAGCAGCTTTGATGTCAGCACCTGGTTCCAAGAAGTATTTATCCGGAGTTCCTTCTGTTAAGTTAGCATTGTTTGGCTCTTGCAAGTAAGGTAGACCTTCAGGCATAATCGCGTTGAACAAGATTTTTCCGACTGTTGTCATCATAATCTTGTGTTTTTGGTTGTCTTTCCAAGGTTTATCAAGGCTGTCTGTTGCGATACCAACACGGGTATGCAAGTGAACATAGCCATTGCGGTAGGCCATGACAGCCTCATCCGCATCCTTGAAGACCATACCTTCACCTTCACGACCTGCATCTTCCATGGTCAAGTAGTAGTTACCCAAAACCATATCCTGAGATGGTGTTACAACTGGCTTACCATCTTTAGGGTTAAGGATGTGCTCTGCAGCAAGCATAAGGATACGTGCTTCTGCTTGTGCTTCTTCTGACAATGGAACGTGAATCGCCATCTGGTCACCGTCAAAGTCGGCGTTGTAGGCTTCACAGACAAGTGGGTGCAAGCGAAGTGCTTTACCGTCAATGAGAACTGGCTCAAAAGCCTGGATACCCAAACGGTGAAGGGTCGGTGCGCGGTTCAAAAGAACTGGGTGTTCTTTGATCACTTCTTCCAAGATATCCCAGATGCGATCATCACCGCGTTCAATCAAACGTTTTGCAGCTTTTACGTTTCCAGCAATATCACGAGCAACGATTTCACGCATGACAAACGGTTTGAAGAGCTCGATAGCCATTTCACGTGGCACACCACATTGGTACATCTTAAGTGTTGGACCAACAGCGATAACGGAACGTCCTGAGAAGTCAACACGTTTCCCGAGCAAGTTTTGACGGAAACGTCCTTGCTTACCTTTCAGCATGTGGCTGAGTGATTTAAGCGGACGGCTACCTGGTCCTGTAATTGGACGACCACGGCGACCATTATCAATCAAAGCATCCACCGCTTCTTGGAGCATACGTTTTTCGTTTTGCACAATGATTCCAGGAGCATTAAGTTCCAAAAGACGTGCCAAACGGTTGTTACGGTTGATAACACGACGGTAGAGTTCATTCAAGTCAGATGCAGCAAAACGGCCACCATCCAACTGAACCATTGGACGTAAATCTGGTGGAATAACTGGAAGAATGTTGAGAATCATCCATTCAGGTTTATTTCCGGATTTGTAGAAAGCGTCAAGCACATCCAAACGACGAACTGCTTTAATACGTTTTTGACCAGAAGCTGTTTTCAATTCTTCTTTCAAAGCTGCGATTTCTTTTGGAAGGTCAACTTGTTTCAAGAGGTCTTGAATGGCTTCTGCCCCCATTTTTGCAACAAACGAGCCATGACCGTATTCACGTAAACGCTCACGGTATTCGCGCTCTGTCATAATGGACTTGTGCTCAAGCGGTGTTTCTTTTGGATCAATCACCACATAGGCCGCGAAGTAAATAACTTCCTCAAGTGCACGTGGGCTCATATCCAAGGTCAAGCCCATTCGGCTTGGAATTCCTTTAAAGTACCAGATGTGTGAGATTGGAGCTTTCAACTCGATGTGTCCCATACGCTCACGACGGACTTTGGCACGAGTTACTTCGACACCACAGCGGTCACAAACAATCCCTTTGTAACGGATACGCTTGTATTTTCCACATGAACACTCCCAGTCTTTTGTTGGACCAAAAATCACTTCATCAAAAAGTCCATCTCGTTCTGGCTTAAGTGTACGATAGTTGATTGTTTCAGGTTTTTTAACCTCACCATAAGACCATGAGCGGACCTTGTTGGGTGAAGCTAACGTGATTTGCATACTTTTAAATCGATTTACGTCAACCACTAATAATCCCTTTCTTTCTTTGTGAGAGGCGGATGATTCACACCTCGGATTCTTGAATAACAGACAAAGTTGCTGGACTGACCAGCACCAGACAGACCCAGGCGATCCTTGTTGATGCGAGTTCAAGCAAGGACCTGTCCTAGCCTCCTAGCTGCTTATTCTTTGTCTTCTGCTTCTTCTGCTGCAAAGGCTGCCGCTGCGTCAGCTGCTGCTTTTGCACGTGCTTTTTCAAGATCATCTACGTGGATGATGTCATCATCTTCACCTTCATCAAGGTCACGCAATTCTACTTCATTATCATCTTCATCAAGGACACGCATATCCAAACCAAGTGATTGCAATTCTTTAACAAGAACGCGGAAGGATTCTGGAACGCCTGGTTTTGGAATTGGTTTACCTTTGGTAATAGCTTCATAGGCTTTGAGACGGCCTGTCACATCATCTGACTTGTAGGTCAAGATTTCTTGAAGGACGTTTGAAGCACCGTAGGCTTCAAGGGCCCAAACCTCCATCTCACCGAAACGCTGACCACCAAACTGAGCCTTACCTCCGAGTGGCTGTTGGGTAACGAGTGAGTATGGTCCGACTGAACGAGCGTGAAGCTTGTCGTCAACCATGTGGTGAAGCTTGATCATGTACATGACACCGACAGACACACGGTTGTCAAATGGCTCACCTGTACGACCATCGTAAAGAATGGTCTTAGCATCTGAGTCCATACCTGCTTCTTTAACAGTTGACCAGAGGTCTTCTGAACTTGCACCGTCGAAAACTGGTGTTGCAATATGGATACCCAAGTTACGAGCTGCCATACCCAAGTGAAGTTCCATAACCTGACCGATGTTCATACGAGACGGTACCCCAAGCGGATTCAACATGATGTCAACTGGTGTTCCGTCTGGAAGATACGGCATATCCTCAACAGGTACAATACGTGAAACGACACCCTTGTTACCGTGACGACCGGCCATCTTATCTCCGACCTTGATCTTACGTTTTTGAGCGATGTAAACACGAACCAGCATGTTGACACCTGATTGCAATTCATCACCGTTGGCACGAGTAAAGATTTTCACATCACGAACGACACCATCGGCACCGTGAGGTACACGAAGAGAAGTATCACGTACTTCACGTGATTTGTCACCGAAGATAGCGTGCAAGAGGCGCTCTTCAGCAGAAAGATCTTTTTCACCTTTTGGTGTAACTTTACCAACAAGAATGTCGCCTTCTTTAACTTCAGCACCGATACGGATAATACCCATTTCATCCAAGTTGCGAAGAGCATCTTCACCAACGTTTGGAATTTCGCGAGTGATTTCTTCAGGGCCTAACTTGGTGTCGCGGGTTTCTGATTCGTACTCTTCCAAGTGAACAGATGTATAGACATCATCTTTCACAAGGCGTTCAGACATGATAACCGCATCCTCGAAGTTGTAACCTTCCCAAGTCATGTAGGCAACGATAGGGTTTTGACCAAGGGCCATTTCCCCGTTTTCCATAGACGGACCGTCTGCGATAAAGTCGCCTTTTTCAACGATATCGCCTACTTTTACAAGGGTGCGTTGGTTGTAGGCAGTACCTGAGTTTGAACGACGAAATTTCTGGATGCTGTAAACATCCAAGGAACCATCTTCACGACGTACTTCTACCTTGTCCGCATCTGCATAGACAACCTTACCATCATATTGGGCAATAACCGCCGCACCTGAGTCATGGGCAGCCTGGTATTCCATACCAGTACCAACGTAAGGTGCTTTTGGATCAATCAATGGCACAGCCTGACGTTGCATGTTGGCACCCATGAGAGCACGGTTGGAGTCATCGTTTTCCAAGAAAGGAATACATGCTGTCGCAACGGCAACTACCTGTTTAGGAGAAACGTCCATGAAATCTGCTGAATCAGCTGGGAATTCTTGGTTGTTCCCTTGGTGACGACCCATGACAATCTTATCAACGAAACGGTTGTTTTCATCAAGTGGTGAAGTTGATTGTGCTACGATGTAGGCATCTTCTTCATCCGCTGTCAACCAAACGATTTCATTTGTAACAGTGCCCGTTGCACGGTCAATCTTGCGGTATGGCGTTTGAATGAAGCCATACTTGTTGAGGTGACCGTAAGATGACAAGTTATTGATCAAACCGATGTTTGGTCCCTCAGGCGTTTCAATCGGACACATACGACCGTAGTGAGTATAGTGAACGTCTCGAACCTCATAACCAGCGCGGTCACGTGTCAAACCACCAGGTCCTAAGGCTGACAAACGACGTTTGTGAGACAACTCAGAAAGTGGGTTGTGTTGGTCCATGAACTGTGACAACTGAGAAGAACCAAAGAATTCTTTAATAGCAGCAGTAACAGGACGGATATTGATGATTTGTTGTGGCGTCAATACTTCATTGTCTTGAACAGACATACGCTCACGCAAGTTACGTTCCATACGAGTCAAACCGATACGTACTTGGTTGGCAAGCAATTCACCAACGGCACGAATACGACGGTTACCCAAGTGGTCAATATCATCTACACGACCAAGACCTTCAGCCAAGTTGAGGAAGTAGCTCATCTCTGCCAAGATATCCGCAGGTGTTACTGTACGTACGTTTTCCGCCGGATTAGCATTCCCAATCACAGTGACTACACGATCTGGATCTTTTGGTGCAACAATCTTGAATTTCTGCAAAAGAACTGGCTCAGTTAAAACAGCGGAATCATTTGGAATATATTCCACCAAGTTGAGCTCGTCAAACTGATCTTCAATGCGGTCCAAAACATCACGGCTCAAGACTGTACCTGCTTCCAAGACGATTTCGCCCGTTTCACCGTTGATTACGTGCTCAGCCAATGTTTGGTTGAGCAAACGAGTACGAAGGTTGAGTTTTTTATTGATTTTGTAACGACCAACAGGTGCTAAATCGTAACGACGTGGGTCAAAGAAACGAGCAGTCAAAAGGCTACGAGAGCTTTCAGCTGTCTTTGGTTCACCTGGACGAAGGCGCTCATAGATTTCCTTGAGGGCTTCATCTGTACGAGAATCAGCAGGGTTCTTGTGGATGTCTTTCTCGACAGTATTGCGGACCAATTCGCTATCACCAAAGATGTCAAAGATTTCATCGTCACCTGAGAAACCAAGAGCACGCACAAGAGTTGTGAATGGAATCTTACGCGTACGGTCGATACGGGTATAGGCAATATCCTTAGAATCTGTTTCCAATTCCAACCAAGCTCCACGGTTAGGGATAACCGTTGAACCATAACCTACTTTACCGTTCTTATCTACTTTATCATTGAAGTAGACACCTGGTGAACGAACCAACTGAGAAACGATGATACGCTCTGCACCGTTGATGATGAAGGTACCCATTTCAGTCATGATTGGAAACTCACCGAAGAAGACTTCTTGCGTCTTGATCTCGCCAGTTTCTTTATTCACCAGACGGAAAGTTACATAAATTGGAGCTGAGTAGTTCGCATCATGCGCACGCGCCTCTTCCAATGTGTATTTAGGTTCCTTCAATTCATAGCCAACAAATTCCAACTCCATAGTTTCAGTAAAGTTAGAAACTGGAAGCACATCCTCAAAAACTTCCTTCAACCCATGGTCAAGAAAATCTTGGAAAGAATCCGTTTGGATTTCAATCAAATTTGGTAAATCAAGAACTTCCTTGATTCTTGAAAAACTACGACGGGTACGGTGCTTACCGTACTGAACTTCATGTCCTGCCAAAAGTTTTCTCCTTTGTAAAATAAGATACGAGGGCGTGTAGCACTCCAATAGAAAATAAGCGGTAAGTCCGAAATCTTTGATTTCGTTGACGCACCCTCGTCAGAACGACTAGGACTTTCGAGACAGAATGTCGAAGAAAGACCAGACGTTTACGACGCTACGCAGTAAACAAAACCAAAGCTCTACAAACCACATTTTTCTACAGGAGTGTAGCCCGAGTTCAATTAAAAGATACGAGGACGTAAAATTCGAGAGAAAAATAAGCGGTTAGTCAGCTCAAATTATCCAGTGGATGATTTGAGGTTGGAAATGAGAGAAGCAACGCTTCTATCACTTTGATTTCGTCGACGCGCCCTCGTCAGAACGACTAGGACTTTCTAGACAGAATGTCGAAGAAAGGCCAGACGTTTACGACGCAATAAGCAGTAGACAAAACAATTATTCTATTTAATTAACAAAACTTTTTTCCGACGAATTTAGTCCGAGTTCAATTTCCAGCCAACAAGTTGGCTGTTTTGTCCTTTTTCTGAATATTTAGAATCTTTAAGAATAAATGACAAATCTCAAAAATTAGCCTCATAGACACAAAAAGAGCAGCTAAATCTTCCTTTTGAAAAGTATGATTTAACTGCTGCAAGCCTTGTTTGGACAATATTTCAAACAAGACACACGACAAATTATTTAAGTTATTATACCATAAAAACAGATAACATACAAGCCACTTAGACACATAAAGAAAATATACGCAACTTTTCAAATACATGTATTTTTATGTTTTTCGACAACTTACACTTTAATAGGAATGATTATTTTTCCATTTTCAGCATGAGAAAAAACAGTCCTCAGACTGTCTTTCTAATCCAAATAATGAATCAAAATCTTCTCTGTCAAAATATCAGAATAGGTGTAAGACTCAACAAAGGTATTATTCGGATCTTCAAATTCCACGATAAAGAGGGATTGATAAACCTCAATAATTCTCCCTTGCTTATTTTTCTCACGTTTACGACCATTTTCAAGAGTCAATTCAACAACTTGTCCCTCATGGTCCTTGATATCTTGTTTGATTTGCTTCATTTTAGCAACATCTGTAAATGCATCACTCATTCTCTATCCATCCTCTCTCTTGGAAATGCTTGCAAATTTATTGTATTCTTTTTGGAACATCAACTCCACGGTACCACGTGCACCAGAACGGTTTTTCTCGATGATTACTTCAACCGTATTGTTTGGAATGCCACCGTCTTCCTGCTCACCACGTTCATAGTAGTCATCACGGTACAAGAAGGCAACGATATCCGCATCTTGCTCGATGGACCCAGACTCACGAATATCAGACAGAACTGGACGTTTGTCCTGACGTTGTTCAACACCACGGGATAGCTGACTGAGAGCAATAACTGGTACCCTGAGTTCCTTAGCCAAAATCTTCAACTGACGTGAAATCTCCGAAACTTCTTGTTGGCGGTTTTCCCGACCAGTTCCTGTAATCAACTGAAGATAGTCAATCAAAATCAAGCCAAGATTCCCAGTTTCCTGTGCCAATTTTCGCGACCGTGAGCGGATTTCTGTAATCTTGATACCAGGTGTATCATCAATGTAAATACTAGCCTTGGCCAGGTTGGCTTGAGCAATGGTCAACTTCTTCCACTCTTCATCTGTCAACTGACCTGTACGAATGGAACGCGAGTTGATGACACCTTCTGCTGCCAGCATCCGATCCACCAAACTCTCCGCACCCATCTCCAAGGAGAAAATAGCAACTGTCAAACCCAGCTTGGTTCCGATATTCTGTGCGATATTAAGGGCAAAGGCTGTCTTACCAACGGCTGGACGAGCAGCGAGAATAATCAACTCCTCCTCATGCAGACCAGTTGTCATGGCATCAAGAGCAGGATAGCCTGTCGCAATTCCTGTAATATCCGAAGTTTGCCGCGACCGAATCTCCAGATTTTCAAAGTTGATATTCAAAATATCATCAATTTTCTTGAAACCACTACGGCTAGCACCTTCACTAACATCGATCAAGGCCTTTTCTGCCTGTGCAATAATCTCATCAGACTCATCCGCACCTTCGTAGGCAGAGTTGACAGCATCCGTTAACCGCTCAATCAGTTTACGAAGATTGGATTTCTCTGCGACAATCTTAGCGTAATACTCCGCATTGGCTGAAGTAGGTACAGAGTTGATGACCTCCGCCAGATAGGCCAAACCACCGATATTTTCCAAATCACCATGATTGGCCAAATAATTGCGCATGGTTGTCGCATCGATAGCCTCATTGCGATCTGCCAGAGCAATCATAGCCTTGAAAATCAGTTTATGGGCATACTTGAAAAAGTCATCCGCTTCTATGTACTCACGGACGAAAACCAGCTTGCCCTCGTCTATGAAAATCGCACCGAGAACGGACTGCTCCGCGAGGATGTCTTGGGGCTGTACCCGCAATTCATTAATTTCTGCCACCACTCTCACCTCCTATCTGCTGAGTTTTTTACTAGGCTTCTTTTATACTTAAGTTAATCACACCCGTTACATCATGGTAAAGTTTGACCGGAACATCAATCAAGCCGAGAGCACGGATTGGATGATCTAGTTGAATATGACGTTTATCTACTTTTATTCCAAATTGTTTCTCTAGCTCCTCTGCAATTTTCTTGCTAGTAACAGAGCCAAATGTACGACCATCTGGACCAACCTTTTCAACAAATTGAACCAAGGTAGCTTCTTCTGCCAATTTAGCCTTGATGGCTTCTGCCTCTGCAACCATTTCTGCATGTGCTTTCTCTTTTGATTTTTCTTGTCCACGTAGAGCACTGATTGCTTGATTGGTCGCTTCCTTAGCTAAATTTTTCTTAAGCAAGAAATTTTGAGCATAACCTGTTGGAACTTCCTTAATTTCCCCTTTTTTCCCTTGACCTTTAACATCTGCTAAAAAAATAACTTTCATTTGCTTACCTCTCTCTTAGTTCTTCAAAAATGAGATTTGTCAAAGACTCTTCTACCTGTCCAATGCTCTGATGTTCAATCTGAGCAGCTGCTAGGTTGAAATGTCCTCCTCCCCCCATTTGTTCCATAATCCGTTGAACATTAACTTTGCTATGGCTACGAGCTGATATTGCCACATATCCCTTAGTATTGCGACTTAGAACAAAGACAGCCTCAATGCCTGCCATCTCCAAAATTGTATCCGCTGCTTTGCTCGGAATAACAGAATCATAGGTTTGTTCCTCATCACCGCAAGCAATGACAATCTGGTCCGTTAGCTTTCTCCCTCTGAGAATCAGCTGATTAATTTGCCGGTACTCATCAAAATCCGTAGCTGCAATCTGCTGAATTTCCAAACTATCACTACCCCTAGTTCGCAAATAACTAGCCACATCAAATGTCCGGCTCGTCACACGAGTAGTAAAGTTTTTTGTGTCCAACATCATACCAGCCATAAGCAAACTAGACTGGAGACGATTTAATTTGTGATGTTTATCATTTTGAAATTGAATCAATTCTGTCACAAGTTCACTGGCCGAGCTAGCACCACTTTCAATATAGGTCAAAATAGCATTGCTTGGAAAATCCGTATCCCTACGGTGATGGTCAACAATAACCACTTGACCAAATTGACTATAGAATTCTTTTGATAGAGCCAAACTAGTCTTGGAATGGTCCACCATAATCAAGAGAGATTGCGGGGTCACCATTTTTTGGGCTTTTTCAACAGTCAGTAAATTGGAACAATTCTCTCCTTCAAGCTTCTGAATTGCCCGGGCAATATCTGGTGCCATTTCAGTTTCATTATAGACTGTATAGGCATTATTCATAATGTTTTGAGCAAAATGCTGCATACCGATTGCAGCGCCTAGAGCATCCATATCCAGATTACGATGGCCGACAACAAAGACACGGTCCACTGACTTCAGTTTATCCGATACAGCCGTCATCATTGCTCGAGTACGAGTACGGGTTCGTTTAACAGAAGAAGCCGACCCTCCTCCAAAGAAAAGCGGTTGCTTACTCTCATTATTTTCTTTGACAACAACCTGATCGCCGCCGCGTACTTCAGCCATATTTAGGTTTTGTAGAGCAACTTGACCAACTTGCTGGTGATTTCCGTCCCCGTACGCAATCCCCATACTAAGCGTCAAGGCTAAATCTAAATTTTTCGCCTCTTCTCGAAACTTATCAACAACCTTAAACTTATCATCAATTAATTTTTCTAAAACCGCGTAGTCTGTAAAAAAGTAGAAGCGATCCATAGCGCCACGACGATAGTATATATCATTCTCATCAGCGAAATCCGATACGAACTGAGCCAAAAAGGAATTCACTTGACTCACTTGAGAGTCCGTCAGTCGGTCCTCTAACTCATCATAATTATCAACCGAGACAATCCCAATGACTGGACGGCTACCAATTAGATTAGTCGTTGCCGTATATTCTGTTGAAGCGTCAAAAAAATAGAATAGCCCTTGTTCAAAGTCTACATGAACTGCATATCGTTTATCTGAGAAATTGGCATAAAGGCGGTCCTCATCCAGACCAACATTAACAATCTCTCGTAATTTTTTTTGATCAAACTCCCCATTTTCCTGGGCGAAAATTAATTCTGCATAAGGGTTAAACCATTCTACTTGATTACTATCCAATCGCACCTTTATAACACCAACCGGCATCTTATCTAGAAGTTTCATCAGCCCAGTATTAGCTTGTTGGTTTAGGTATTCAATCTGTTCTAGCTCACTAATCGCATAAGATTTCTCTTGAAAAACAAACAAACAGACTAGTAAAAACAGAGCAATAAATAGTGACAATAATAGGATATGTGACCCCGGGAACAAACTAACAATTGTCGCCAACAGACCAAACAAAATAACGCCAATCATCACAAAGTGAATCGTTGCAAACCGAAATTTTTTCATCATTAACCTCTTCCAGCCATTTTACCATAAAACACTGTAAAATGCTAGCTTTGTTTAGTTTCTTACCTAAGCTCCTATATCAAGAAAAGCATGTAACTCTATTCGAATTACACGCTTCCTCCAATATGTTTATGTAATGATAATTCCTTTGCCACCAAACCTTTTGTAGAACATTTCCACAAACCCCAATCGCTAGTACATTTTACCTCCGCGAATTCTCCTCTGAACTAGTAGAGGTCGAGGAATTACTTGTAGACGAACGATTTGTGGTTCTTATTCCTAACGAATTCCACGCTTGTGCATAATCGCTATCTGTCCCCCCAATCATAAATTTATATGTCATGGCTGGAGCACCTGATTTTGCCCAATAACTTGTGGTAGTCGCTCCTGAAACAGTAATCGATTGGCCATTGACTTGGACGGTTCCCGGTCGTAGACCTGTCGACACCAATACGTTAGATGAAATCACGTCCGAATCCAATTCAAACTTACCTTGGAATAAACTTGGGTTTGTATCATATAAAGCACTCACTAGATAGGCAACATATTGGGCGTTATTATTGTAGCCGGTTAGACTATCCATACCCGTGTTGTCATCGTGTCCAGCCCAAGTTCCCAATGTAACTTGAGTTGTCGCAAGCATCAACCAGACATCTGCTGTATCATTACTTGTCCCTGTTTTACCAATTAAATCTGTGGAAGCTGCTTGTGGATTGAGAGCTGCCAACCGACTTGGGAAGGTAGTGGTCTCTCCTGATGCAATAACTTGTCTCAATAATTGCGTCATGATACTAGCCGCTTCTTTTGAGTAGACTTGAACTGGTGCTTGCTCGTACTGATACACAACGTCCCCATTGTGATCTGTAATCTTTTCGACAATGTGTTGTTCGTTATACACACCGCCATTCGCTAAAGTTTGATAAGCATTTGTATTCTGAGCTACCGTGGTTTCAATCCCACCTCCGAGCGGTAAACTCTCGATATCATACATAGAGATATCGTAGTTCATCTTATCCATATAACCTTTGACATCTACTCCTGCATTCTGCAACATTTTATAGGTCCAGAACGCAGGAATGTTAGCAGACTTGTTCAATGCATCTTGCAACGTCATCATACCGGTACCTCGGCTACTACCATGCATAATTTGAGTTCCATCTGAAAATGTCGTCGGATAGTTCGATAAGATACTAGCAGAACCCATCAAGCCCTGGTCTATCGCAATACCGTATGCCAAAAATGGTTTGACTGTCGATCCTGGAGACCGCTGTGTATCAAAAACATGGTTATTCTGGTTGCTAGCATAATCACGCCCACCAATAAAACCAAGCACCGCTCCTGTTTTGTTATCTAAAAGAACACTACCCGTCTCCACCAAACCTGTACCATCATCTAAGACCGATCCATAATTGGCAACAACACTCTGCATTGCATCGTAGATTCCTTTATTAACCGTACTTGTGACTGTGTAGCCACCTTGACTCAATTCTTGCTTAGCCAATTCCTGATAGGCAGCAACCGTGGCATCATTTTTCAAATCATTTTCAGACACCTTATCTCGTTCAATCAAATAGTCATATATTCGTTGCTCTGCTTCCTCCATAACCTCATAGTAGAGATAATCCTTAGTATCTTGAGTTACAGGATTTGGTGCAATAAAATCTTGTTTTATGTCATAAGCCTTATAAGTCTCATACTCTTCTTTCGTTAAGTATTCTGCACGATACATATTATAAAGCACATCTTTCGAACGCTCTATCCCATAAGCCATATTCTCATCTGACTTAAAGCTTCCATCTGAAGAATAGGGAGAGTAAACAATTGGACTCTGCGGAAGGCCAGCAATAAATGCCGCTTGAGGAATTGTTAATTCTTTCGCTGTTTTTCCAAAAATCCCCTGTGCAGCCTCCTCAACTCCAGCAATATTTTGCCCCTGATTATTGCGTCCAAACGGCGATACATTGAGATAAGTTGTTAAAATTTCATCCTTACTCATCACACGCTCTAGTGCTAGGGCAGATACAATTTCATTTGCTTTACGTGAGAAAGTCGGTGCATCACCAACCAACTGTTGCTTAATAAGTTGTTGTGTCAACGTCGAGCCACCGCTTGATGAACCGACACCTGCAGAACCTAGCGCTGCTCGAAGAACTGCCTTTGGAACTACCCCATTGTGACTTTCAAAAGTTTCATCTTCTGTCGCAATAACTGCATATTTAACATTATCAGAAATTTCATCACTCGCTACAGGAGTACGCAACAAATCTGATTGCACCTCCGAAATCAAGGTCCCATCAGAATATACAACCTTAGAAATACGCGTCACATCTGTTACTTTGCTGACCAATTCTTCCTGATTTGGAACGGTTACTTCATCAAATAAACTTGCGACATAGCCAATTCCTGTCCCTGCACCAAATAAAGCAACCAACAGAATTAAAATCCCAATGAAATCAAATAATAATTTTAATGTACGTAAAATAATGCCGATAATGTCTGAAAAAGTCAAAGACATATTTTTAGACGTTTTCTTCGCTTTTTTTCTTTGTTTCGTTGTCATAACAAACTCCTTATCTTACCATTATACCAAATTTTGTTTATTTTCCACAATTTCGTGGTATAATAGGGAGGAATTTTTATGATAATAAGCTGTCTTGGAAAGAAAAATGAATTTCATTTTCTTTCTTGACACACCCTATCTTATTAAGGAGAAACACATGAACATTTTTGAAGAACTAAAAGCACGTGGTTTGGTCTTTCAAACGACTGATGAAGAAGCCCTAGTAAAAGCATTAACGGAAGGGCAAGTATCCTATTATTCTGGCTACGACCCAACTGCCGACAGCCTGCATTTGGGTCATTTGGTACCAATCCTCGTCTGCCGTCACTTGCAATTAGCAGGGCACAAACCTTACGCTCTAGTTGGTGGAGCTACTGGTCTGATTGGCGACCCTTCCTTCAAGGATGCGGAGCGGAGCTTGCAGACCAAAGACACAGTGGACGGTTGGGTTGATAAAATCCAAGGCCAGCTCTCTCGCTTCTTGGATTTTGAAAATGGTGACAACAAGGCTGAAATGGTCAACAACTACGACTGGTTCTCAGACATTAGCTTTATCGACTTCCTTCGTGATGTTGGCAAATACTACACGGTCAACTACATGATGAGCAAGGACTCTGTGAAAAAACGGATTGAAACAGGGATTTCCTACACCGAGTTTGCCTATCAAATCATGCAGGGCTATGACTTCTACGAGCTCAATGACAAGCACAATGTGACCCTGCAAATCGGTGGTTCTGACCAGTGGGGCAACATGACAGCAGGTACTGAATTACTTCGCCGCAAGGCTGACAAGTCTGGCCACGTCATGACCGTTCCCCTTATCACCGACTCAACAGGTAAGAAATTTGGTAAGTCAGAAGGCAACGCTGTTTGGCTCGATGCCGACAAGACTTCTCCGTATGAAATGTACCAATTCTGGCTCAATGTCATGGACGATGATGCCGTTCGTTTCTTGAAAATCTTTACTTTCTTGTCACTGGATGAGATTGCTGAGATTGAAGAAAAATTTGACGCTGCTCGTCATGAACGCCTGGCTCAGAAGATTTTGGCTAAGGAAGTCGTGACATTGGTCCACGGTGAAGAAGCCTATAACCAAGCCCTTAACATCACCGAGCAATTGTTCGCTGGCAACATCAAAAACCTATCCGCAAAAGAACTCAAACAGGGGCTTAGCAACGTTCCAAACTACGCTGTACAGGCTGAAGACAACCTTAACATCGTTGAACTCTTGGTTACCTCTGGTATTGTCAACTCAAAACGCCAAGCTCGTGAAGACGTAGCAAATGGTGCCATCTATGTCAACGGTGAGCGTGTACAGGACTTGGACTACACTCTTTCTGACAGTGATAAAATCGACGGCGAGTTGACCGTTATCCGCCGTGGGAAGAAGAAGTATTCGGTGCTGACTTATTAAGCGATGAAAAATACTAAACAAAATCCTAAAAATCAAGAATTTTTGACTGATTATTTTGAGCAAATGGCTCAGGAAGCCTGTCTTTTGCATCCTGAATTAGAGCATCTGTCTGCCGATGAACGTCAAACTTTTTTGGACCAACTCTATCGTGAGGATGAGAGCCGTCGTGCCAAGCGTCTAAAAGAACATCTGGAAGTGTTCTCCGACGCAGTGATTGGGGTTATCATCACCATGATGTTACTGGAAATCCCGTTACCGAGCGACACTGTTGATACACATCACTTTTTCACTGGCATCCTCATCTTCTTTGTATCCTTTTTCATAGTGGCGGATTTTTGGTATGACAACCACAAGATTCTGGGACAGATTGAGCACGCAACCAGCAAAATCTTGATTGTTCAATTTAACTTCATGGTAACGCTGGCCCTCATCCCCCTCTTTACTCGGTGGATGATGGAAGGCATCACCACCACGGCTGTTGTTGGTTATGGGGTCGTGACCATTGCAGTCAATCTCTGTCAATCCATTTTGAATTACTTTGTCCTACAAGAAAAGTTTGCCGGAACAACATATACAAAGCGGTTTGTTTCCATGGCACACTTGCGGCAATTAGTGACCGTCGCCCTCTTCAATATCGTTGTTATCCTATTTGCTTACTTTAATCCGACACTTGCCTTTTATTTCTACATTTTACGGCCAATCGTATCTTTCCTAGGAGCAGCCTTCTTCGAAAAGAAACGCGCACAACGTCGTGAAAAAATGGCAGTTAGAGTAAATCACATATAATTCCCAAGTAAATCCTATGTGATTTCCTTTTCTGCTAACCTAGGAGAAAAGACATGACCTGCATTTTTTGCCACCAACTCAATGAAAATGACATTCTCTACCAGACGGAGCATTTCAAAGTAGTCTGGGATATTGACCCTGTCCAAACAGGGCATCTGCTGATTATCAGCAAGAAACACTATGACACGCTCCACCAAGTCCCTCCTGCTGTTCGCTATGAACTATCAGACTTGGAAGTCTTTTTGACTGAGAAACTCTGTCAAGCATTGGCAATTGACGGCGTGACCATAGCCTGCAACGACCGCTTGTTTGATGCCGGCACCCATTTCCATGTCCACCTAATTCCACGCTTTCAATCAGACGGCTTCTGGGATCAGATAAGTCTATCGCAGGTGCAACTGGATCTAAATGAGTTTCTCAAAGCATTATAAAAAGCAGCTCAAGAGCTGCTTTTACTTTTATTTACACCAATTCTTCTACTTCATAGATTGTATCTTCTAGCACTTCTTGGTAACGCTCCAGGTTGTACTCCACAGAAGTTTCCACTTCCGCTAACTGTTCTTCCAATTGGATTTTAACTTCTTCTATTCCATCCAAGTCCAACAGATGATCCGTCACATGTTGCACACAATTTTGGCACGATAAGTTTTTCAATTTCAAGGTTTGTTTCATTTTAGTTCTCCTTTTTTTATACTCAATGAAAATCAACCTCAGACTAGGCGACGCAGATGCAGATAGAACTAAAGTTCATCAAATCAAGTCAACAACGTCTGAGGTTAATTTTCGAAGAGTATGATGTCCACAAGTACACTGACCCACCAAGCAGCGACAAGCGATTCGCTCAGGTGCAGTCTTTTGTAACTCCGAGATTTTACTGGCTATCTCTTCAAGACTTTTTTGGGAAAATGTCCCTGTGTCTAACAAGTTTTCAACCAGTTGCCCCTGTTTTGTGGAGCATATGGTAGCCAGCAATAGTTCCACCTGCCCCTGTAAATGCTCCTCTTCGCTGACCAAGGGATAATAGTGGTACTTGCTGGTTTCCTTGACCATCTTCAAATAGTCTTTCTTCCGCAAACGCCCTAGGAGCGTCTTAATGGTCGTCGCCTGCCAGTCAAATCCTTCCTGTAAGGCCTGAATAATTTCCTGAGAAGTCGCTCCCGGTTGAGCCCATAGCACTCGCATGACCTGCCACTCCGCAGCTGAAATCGTCTGCTCCACACCTTCACCTCCCAACATCAGCTTTACTAAATTTAGTTTACAACTGTAGTCAAAAAAAGTCAAGAAGAAAGACTGAACTCCTCGTCCAGTCTTTTACCGTTTTATTGTTCTTCTTCCATAAAGCTATTGAAAACTTCTTCAATCATATCCCACTCTGCAGTGGCATCTTCTGGAATCGCTTGAAGGTCACCTTCTGTTCCATTCTCATTTTCAATATAGGAGTACGCTTGAATTTCAACTTCTCCATTTTCATCTTCTTCAGCGCCAGCTGGAATCAAAAGAACGTAATTTTTACCAAACTCTTCTTGACCGTCAATAGTCAATAAAATTTCAAACAAGGTTTCGTTCCCATTGTCATCCACCAAGGTAATCAATTCGCGTTCATCATGATTATGTTCATGGTCGTGATTATGTGCCATTTACTACTCCTTAAAATGTTCTATCTAAATAATTTTGTAAGATTAGCTGAGCAGCTAATTTATCAATAACTTTTTTACGCTTACTTCGACTGATGTCCGCCTGTTCAACCAGCATACGCTCAGCCGCAACAGTTGTTAAGCGCTCATCCTGATATTCCACCGGCAAACCAAAGAGCTCTATTAATTGTTTCCCATAAGACTGGCTCGCGTCAACCCTAGGTCCACTAGTATTATTCATATTCTTTGGCAAGCCAACAACGAACTTTTCTACATTATACTCTTTGACTAGCTCTGCAATCCGTTCAAAACCAAACAACCCTTTATCTTCATCAATCGAAATAATTTCCAATCCTTGTGCTGTGAAGCCTAATGGATCAGAAATTGCTACTCCAACTGTTTTTGAACCAACGTCTAACCCCATTATTCTCATCAGAAATCAATCCCGTTATTTTTGAGGTAAAAACGAACTAATTCTTCTACAATTTCATCGCGCTCATAACGACGAATCTGATTGCGGGCATCATTATAGCGCGGGATATAAGCAGGATCTCCACTTAATACATAGCCAACAATCTGATTGATCGGATTATATCCCTTATCGTCTAGCGAACGATACACATTTGTTAAAGTTTCACTTATCTCTTTTTTATTCGTATCATCTAGACGGAAACGGACAGTTTCTTCTGTGAATCCCATACTTACACCTTCCTTCTTTATCTTATTCGGTCTATTATATCATGTTTCAAACCAAATTTCAATGAATTAACACTAATATAAAAGAATAATACTTTGACTATGGCGAATAAAAAAAAGTCCTTTCGGACTCCTTCTTATAGCGCTGCTCTCATACGCGCTTGGGCATTTTCGACATTTCGGACAGAGCGTGGTAGAAATGCACGAATGTCATCTTCCTTATAGCCAACCTGCAATCGTTTTTCGTCAATAAGAATTGGACTTTTTAAAATGCGTGGATTAGCTGTAATCAGGTCAATCACTTCGCTGACACTCAATTCTTCAATGTCGCACTCCAAACTCTTAGCATAACGATTTTTTGAGGATACGATGCTGGCAATTCCATTTTCTGTTTTAGTCAAAATGTTTAGAATTTCTTCTTTGGTAATGGCTTCTTTTGCTAAATTATGCTCATTGTAAGATAATTGGTGGGCATTGAGCCAATTCTTAGCTTTTTTACAAGAGGTACAGCTAGATACTGTATAGATTTTTATCATGTAGGCTCTCCTTTGCTACATCTTCTTAAACACATTATAGACCATTATACCACATATTTTCTCGGTCGGAAGACCTATTTTTAGAAAAAACTTCAAATTTTTTAGGATATTTTTTGTATTTTCCCTTATTTCAGTCAAATATCGCTAAAAAAGTCTGGAATTTTCTTTCCAGACCTCTTTCTCTAATCTTCCAATTCGATTCCACCGTCTAAGTCTAACACAACATCTTGACTTTCGACAACCTCTTCCACCACTGGTGCTTCGGTATCTTCAATCAAGCCATAGTGAACACGGATTTTACGATCAATTTCTGCAAAAATTTCTGGATTTTCAGCCAGATATTTCTTGGCGTTTTCAGATCCTTGGCCAATTTTCTCATCCTTGTAAGAATACCAAGCACCTGCTTTTTTGATGATTCCTAGCTTGCTTCCAATTTCAATCAGTTCACCTGTTTGCGAAATTCCTTCACCATACATGATTTCCACAACAGCTTCCTTAAATGGTGGAGCTACTTTATTTTTGACGATTTTCACCTTGGTTTCTTTACCAACGTTTTGATCTTTTTGATCTCCAGTTCCCTTGATTTGTGTGTTCCCACGAACATCCATACGAACAGATGCATAAAACTTCAGCGCACGACCGCCAGGCGTTGTTTCGGGATTACCAAACATAACACCCACTTTTTCACGTAATTGGTTGATAAAAATGGCTACTGTTTTTGTTTTGTTAATTGAAGCACCAAGTTTGCGCATAGCCTGACTCATCATGCGAGCCTGCAAACCAACGTGGCTATCACCAATATCGCCATCAATTTCTGCACGAGGTACAAGAGCTGCAACAGAGTCAACAACAACCAAGTCAACCGCACCTGAGTCAATCAACTTACCTGCAATTTCAAGACCTTGCTCCCCTGAGTCTGGCTGTGACAAGAGCAACTCATCAATGTTGACACCAAGAGCTGCCGCATAGGCTGGATCCAAAGCATGTTCCGCATCGATAAAAGCTGCAATGCCGCCTTCTTTTTGAGCTTGAGCAACAGCATGAAGGGCAACTGTTGTTTTACCTGATGATTCTGGGCCGTATATTTCAATAATCCGACCTTTTGGATAGCCACCAGCACCCAAAGCAATATCAATTGACAAACTACCTGAGCTCATGACCTGTACTTTTTGTTCAGCACGCTCACCAAGGCGCATAATCGCACCTTTACCAAAGTCCTTTTCAATATTCTTTAGAGCATCATCAAGCGCCTTCTTACGCTCATCTCCAAATTTTTTCGTAATATCATCTAGATTTTTACTTGGTTTTTTTGCCATTTTTTTCTCCTATTTTCTAAATCAACTCATTATAGCAAACTTTTGTTATTTGACAAAGTTTTTCGTACGAAATTCAGAGTCTGCAAGGAGACAATTTGCCGAAGGTGTTGCCATGAATAGCCACCTAAATCCACCTCTTCTTCGACTAATTGTTCTCCTATCGCCAAGGCCAAGTAAACCCTTGCCCTGACATTATCAGCTTGTGACTCCGGTTTTATAGTAACCAATGTAGCCAGCCCCAAATCAGCCCGTCTATTTCGTCTTTCCTTTATAGCCATGTCTGCCGCGGTATCTCGGTCAACTCTGACTTCTGGTTCGATACGTCCACCACGATAGAGTTGACTTTCTTGTAACATTTCTATCAAGTTCGCCTGAACCAATCCAGCGGTCAGATTCTCAACAATTGTTAGACTCAACCCTTGCTCCATTAAACTTGTGACCGCAACTTTTGCCAGACTATTTTCTTCTCCATATCCGTAAAGATAATCTACTAGATTTTCCCTTTGCATAATCTCTGCCTCTAGCCGATCAAGTTTGGCAGTTGCTTCTTCTTGACTAGAAGCTTTTGTGGACAATCGTAAGGTTACTTCACCTGTTTTGGCATATGGAGCCAGGGTCGGATCTGTCTGCTTGTCAATTAGGTCCGCTAAGACAGTCACCAATTGGCTTTCTCCAATTCCAAAGAAGCGAAGAACGCGAGAATAGAGTTGTTGACTTGACTGTGCCAGCAAAGGTTGTAAACTTTCTGTAAACATAGACCTGAGCTCACTCGGTGGCCCTGGTAAAACGACATAGGTCACCCCTGCTTGCTCAAGCATACCTCCAACTGCTAGGCCATTCGGATTTTGTAATGGATGACTTCCTTCAATAATTTGTGCCTGTCGGTCATTGTTGGGAGTACGAACACGACCTGGACGACTAGCGAAGAAACGGTCTAATTTTGCCATAGCTTGCTCATCAAATACCAAGTTTTTTCCTAAAAAGGTTGCCAAGGTCTGCTTGGTCAAATCATCTTCCGTTGGACCAAGACCTCCACATAAAATAACTAAATCACTGCGCCGGCTAGCTACCTCTAACACTGAGAGTAGTCTGTTTGCATTATCTCCAACCGCTGTGTGGAAATAAACATCAATTCCTAGCTCTGCGCATTTTTCAGAAAGAAACTGGGCATTGGTATTGACAATCTGCCCTGTCAAAATCTCTGTCCCAACGGCAATTAGCTCTGCTTTCATATTCCTCCTCCAACTAAGATGCGATTGTTCGCTCATCTAGTATATTCGTTATTTTTTTCAAAAATCACAAGATTCTTCATGCTCATTCAAAAGTCCTGCCGCCTGCAAATAAGAGTAAATACAGACAGGACCGAGAAATTTGAAACCTCGTTTTTTCAAGTCTTTTGAAATTCGCTCTGACAAGTCATTCTTGGTCGGCAACTCTCGGAAAGACTTGACAGGATTGTCAATCGGTGTAAAGTCAACCCAAGACCAAATATATTTAGCAAAACTACCAAACTCCTCCTGTACTTTAAGAAAGGCCTGGGCGTTGGCACGGGTCGCATACAATTTTGCCTTGTGACGAATAATATCGGAATTATCCATAAGGCTGTCCAGCTTAGCATCTGTCATAACGGCTACCTTCTGGATATCGTAGTTGAAAAAGGCAGAGCGGAAAGCCTGGCGCTTATTGAGAACAATTTCCCAAGAAAGTCCTGCTTGGTAAGATTCCATGCAGAGCAATTCAAATAGAGCCTGTTCATCGTGTAGTGGCTTGCCCCATTCTTCATCATGGTAAGCAATATAGAGCGGATTGTTGGGATTAACCCAGGCACAGCGGGACATAGAATCTCCTTTTTTGGAATAGTTAACATCAAATCGAAACAAACTGAATTGAACACGGACTAAGGACTGTGAGAAAAAGACGCACCTACCTTGACCCTAAAGGCTCTACGTTAGGCTTCCTATTTTCTCTTTGTCCTTTACGTCCTTTGTATCTTGTTACTTCATCAACATCTTAAGAGCTGATTTGATGTAGTTTTCAGCGGTATCGGTTGTGCCGTCGAAGAATTTCTTAATCTTCTTGAGTTCAACTGGTCGGTAGCCAAGTGCCTCCATAGCTTCCATAGCTTCATCTAGGGCAATGTTTTCACTAGCAGGTGCTGCTGGTTGAACAGGGCCTGCCTCTTCACTCATGACAAACTTGCCTTCTAAGTCCAAAATCATCTGCTGGGCTGTTTTCTTGCCAATCTTTGGAAACTTGGTCAGGTAGGTAATGTTCTTCTGGTCAATAGCACGAACAAGCCCGTCATTATCATCGACAGCAATGATAGCCAAGGCCGTCGTCGGACCAATCCCTGAAACCGAAATCAGACTGAGAAAAACAGACTTCTCCGCCTCAGACGAAAATCCATAGAGTAAGTGTGCATCTTCACGAATCACTTGGTGAGTATAAACAGTTACTTCCTGCTGAACCTGCCCTGAATACGCATAGGGATTGGCTACTTGCAAGAGATAGCCAACTCCGTGGGTTTCCACCACAATATATTTTGCGGTGATTTTTGTTAGAACTCCTTTGATATAGTCGTACATATATTTCCTTTACTAATTTGTCAACGATTTAATATTTCCCCAATTCCCTCAAACTGGTGTGATTTTCCTGAATGCGACGGAACATTTTTTCCATGTCCGACTTGCTAAAGTGTACCAAGACAGGTCGGCCATGCGGGCAGTTATAAGGATTTTGACAATGCGATAATTGCCGCAATAAGTCGCGTGCTGAATAGTCATCCAAGGCATGATTAGCCTTTATGGACCGTTTACATGACATCATAATGGCCAATTCTGCTCGGTATTGCTTGATTGACACCTGATCTGTCAATAGTAACATATCACACATCTCATAAATGCCAGACTCAATTTCCTCTTCCTTCATCCAAATTGGATGTTCACGTAAGATGAATTGGTTGACACCGTATTCTTCCAAGTTGACACCAACTTGACGCAACGCATCCATTTTATGTGCAAGATTAAGGGCATCATTTTGAGGAAATTCAAAGATATAGGGCACTAAGAGTTGCTGGGCAGAGTTATCTACCTGACCAATCTTTTCACGATAATATTCATATTTGACTCGTTCTTGTGCGGCGTGCTGATCGATGATATAGAGCCCAGTTTTTCCTTGTGCAAACAGGTAAGTACCGTGCATCTGCCCAAAGTATTCCAATTCTGGAAAAGTCGAGGTTTCTTCCTGATCCAGCTTGTCTGCCAATTTAGCCAATTCTTTATTGGATAGGGCTGGATGCTCCAAATCCTCATCATTTTCTTCTTGCCGTTGGGCGAATTTGATATTGACAACTTTGTCAACTTGGCTTATCTCTTCTGTCAACTCCTTGTCTTCTTCCAGAGGCTTGATGTCTTCTGCAACCACCTCTGGTTTGAGGTAGAAGTCCTGCTTAACAATGTCATAGTAGAGATTGCTTTCCTTGAGTGGCAAGGTGACCTGCTCTGCTTTGACCTTGGTACGCGTACTAGATTGAGCTAGGTTTTCAAGGGCATCAGGAATCAAGTCCTGTTCCTTGAGAGCCTTGATAATAGCCTCACGAATCAGGGTCATGAGTTCCTTTTCCTTGGAGATGCGGACCTCTTGCTTAGTCGGATGGACATTGACATCAGCAAGGTAGGGGTCAATTTCAATAGAAATAACCGCTAATGGAAAGCGCCCCACCATGAGCTTGCTTCCGTATCCCTCCAAAATCGCTCGATTGAGGAGGAAATTCTTGATATAACGACCATTGATGAAAATAGAAATATAATTGCGGTTAGCACGGGTCAATTCCGGCAGAGAAACATAGCCAGAAACATGAAAATCCAAGTCTTCCGCTTCGATTTCTACCATTTTTTTAGCAGAAGCAATCCCATAAATGCCTGAAATCGCTTGGCGGAGTTTGCCTGTTCCAGCAGTTGCCAGTAATTCCCTATCTTCATTCACCAAAGTAAAGGCAATTTCGGGGTGGGCAAGGCTCAAGCGGTTAATAATATCCGCTATATGCGACAGCTCTGCCTGCTGACTACGGACATACTTGAGACGGGCAGGGGTATTGTAAAACAAATCCGCAACCCGTATCTGTGTGCCAACCGGACGGCTGATTGGCTCCTCCGACTCAATGACGCCGCCCTTTGCTTCCATACGAAGTCCGTGGGCGTGATCTGCCGTAGCTGTTTCAATCATCATGTGACTGACAGATGCGATGGACGGCAGTGCTTCGCCACGGAAACCTAAGGTCCGAATCCGAAAAAGGTCTGCCTGATTTTTTATCTTGCTAGTCGCGTGACGGCGAAGCGCCAAGGCCACTTGGTCAGGGGCAATTCCTTCTCCGTTATCTGTGATTTGAATGGTTTTAAGCCCTGCTTCTTCGATACGAATCTCAATTTGACTAGCACCTGCGTCAATCGAGTTCTCTACCAACTCCTTGACCACACTGGCTGGACGTTCAATCACCTCGCCCGCCGCAATCTGGTTGGCTAAGATTTCTGGTAATTCTATAATTTGTGCCATATGATTCTTCCCTGTCTGTTAATACTCCTATTATACCACAAAGCAAAAGCAGTCCCTATTTGGACTGCTGCTGGTTTTTCCAAAGGAAGTAGAGGTTAATCGAACAGGCAACGATAATCACCACAGACCACAAGAGGTTGAATACGGATGCCCGATTGATATTATAAATCATATAAAGTAGATTGTAGCCGACAGCCACACTATATAAAATTGCTAGAAAAATTTTCATAAAACACTCCAATCTTAGTGCTTTATTATACCACAAATTCATCTAGACCTACAATCTCCCGTTGATCTCCTTGATGTGCCGCTCCATTTTCCGATAATTTAGGAAAAATAGCAGAGCGTAAATCAAGATAAAAATAAACCAGAAAAAGAGGAGGGCACCAAGTTTCACAGGAAACCAGCCAGCCAAAATACTCAGCGGTGTGAAAACTAAAGCTGTGATGCTAAAATGCGTTGCCGTCATTCGCAGAAGACTCCACTCCTGTTCAAAAATCCTTTCTGCTAGCTGAAACAGGAGACCAATTGCTGCCCAAATCAGCACACAAATAAACATGACGGTTACCTGATTAAACGTACTCAGGTAGTAAGCCCCCATGGTTGAGTGTGGGTTAACTGGCAAATAATAGCCTTCGCCAAAGAAACCTGCCATAACGATTGAAATCAAACTGCCAATTGCAATGCCTTGACTGGCTGATGAGATGTATTTTTTCATAGTCCTAACCTTTCTTTAATGAGCTTGAGATAGCGACGGGATGAGTAGGTGACTGACCCATTTTTCATGACCAGTTTGACGAGCCCATTGGCTGTCAGTTTGAGGTGGTCTATTTGCTTGATATGGATAATCTCCGACTGAGAAATCTGCAAAAAGTTTGCAGGCAACTCTTCCTTGACCTGATACAAGCGTAGGTTGGAAATGAAAGAATCCTCCTCCGTTTCCACCTGCAAAACCTTGCCTTCCAGGTAAAGACGCACAATATTGGTATAATCTACAAAATAGACCTCTTCTCCTTTTTTGACCGTCAAACAGGAAGTTTGCTTGTCTAAGTTTTGGATATAGGTAACTAAGTGCGAAATTTTCTCTGAAATCTCTCTTGCTTCAATGGTCACCAAGTCTTCTAAAATGTCTGGTGAAATGTCTAGTTTTACTTTCATCTTCTCTCCTTTCTATCCCTATTAAACACCTTTCTTAGCAACCTTTCAAGAGCTTTTGGCTATGTGGTTGTTTCAGTGAGCTAGACGGTAAAAAAGCCAGAACAATCGTCCTGACTTCATTTACTTTACAATTTCTTCTTCAACTCTGCCACAGCCATCATGACTTCCATGGGGGTCATATTGTAGATGTCTAAACTAGCCAGCTCTTCGAGAACTGGGTGAGAAGGCTGTTCAGCAAAAAGGTCTAGTTGACCAAAGTCATGCTGACTGATTGGTTCTGCCTGACTAGGCTGGGCTGACGGAACTGGGCTAGTTGGTGCAGTCGGCGCTTGGTTTTCAAGCGTCTGCAAAATACTATCTGCCCGCTTCAATAAGTCCTCTGGCATTCCCGCAATCTTAGCCACATGAATCCCGTAGGACTTATCTGCTGGTCCCTTGGCAATCTTATGGAGGAAGGTGACCTGTCCATCTCTCTCCAAGGTTGAAACATGGACGTTTTCGAGGTGGGCCAAAGTCTGACTGAGATCTGTCAATTCATGGTAGTGGGTGGCAAAAAGAGTTTTCGCCCCAATCTTATCATGAATGTACTCGATAATAGACTGAGCCAAGGCCATACCGTCGTAGGTAGCCGTTCCTCGACCAAGCTCGTCAAAGAGAATGAGCGACCGCTCGGTGGCCAGACGAACAGCCTTATTGGCCTCCATCATTTCCACCATAAAGGTGGATTGACCGCTGACTAGGTCATCTGCCGCCCCGATGCGAGTGAAAATGGCATCAAAAATCGGTAACTCAGCCTGATCTGCAGGCACATAGGAACCCATCTGAGCCATAATGACAATGACTGCCAACTGCCGCATGTAGGTGGATTTACCACTCATGTTTGGACCTGTAATCAGCTGCATGTGCGTATCAGTGCCTAAGTGAATAGAGTTCGGAATATAGGTCTGCTTGCCCATAACCTTCTCCACCACCGCATGACGACCACGGTCGATAGTCAATTCCCTCCGCTCTGTAAAACGTGGGCAGACCAAATGTTGCTGCTCCGCCACAACTGCAAAAGCCTGAAGAACATCGATGGTCGCAATGGTCCGAGCTAATTTCTGCAAACGACTGATATACTTTTCAACTTCCTGACGAATCCGCATGAAAATCTCGTATTCCAGATTAGCCGACTTATCACGCGCCTCCAACATCTGCCCTTCAATTTTAGCCAACTCTTCCGTTCCATAGCGCTCCGAGTTTTTCAGAGTCGCCTTACGGAAAAAATGACTCGGCACATTGCCCAGATTTGAATTGGTCACATGGAAATAGTAACCGTCTTTTTTATTGTAATCAATCTTAAGATTGTTGATACCAGACGCTTCACGCTCCTTGGCCTCAATCTCCGCAATCCAACCCGCTCCCTCACGCATGACCAGACGGTACTGATCCAGCGTTTCGTCAAAGCCCGTACGGATGATGTTTCCATCTGTGATGGTCCCTTGGGCTTCTGGGTCAATAGCAGAGCTGATGAGAGCATGTAGTTCTGGAATTGGGTCCAGACCAGCTACCAGATTGCCTAGAGCAGGCTCATTGATTTGTTGCAAGATGTTCTTAATAGCTGGGACATTTCCCAAAGTCTGGGAGAGTTGTAAGAGATCCTTGGGCATAGTTTTTCCAAAAGATACCCGACTGGCCAAGCGTTCGATGTCATAGACACCTTTTAAAGCCTCGACCAAGTCACTCCGTTCAAAGAAGTAATCCAGAAAAACCTGCACAACAGCCTGACGATTCTCAATCCGCTTAAGGTCAATCAATGGACGGTCAATCCATGTCCGCAATAGTCGCATACCCATGGCTGTCCTTGTTTCGTCTAGCAACCAGTACAAACTACCATGCTTCTTTCCTGTCCGACCATTTTCAAGCAAATCCAAGCTTGACTTAGACGCATAGTCCATTTGCAAATAGTCCTTGATTTCATAGTGGACCACCTTCTGTAAATGGCTCAAATCCCGCATCTGCGTCCGATGAAGGTAGCTAAGGAGTTTGCCAGCCGCAGCCTTTTCCAAGTCTGTCAAGGAGCTGTCAATCAAGTGTAAATCTTCTGTCAACTCATCTTCAAAAGAAAGGAGCAAGTTCATCTGATTAGAAAAAACTTGTTCTTCCTCCTCCGACAGAGCATAGCCGATGACCAATTCACGCGCACGCAGATTGCGGATTTCACCGCAAAGACTGGTGAAATCATCTAGGCTCGTCACAAAAAACTGCCCTGTTGATACATCCATGTAAGAGAGTGCAAATTGTACACCTTGACGATCAATCGTCACCAGATAGTTGCTGTCGGCTCCCATTTTGGACGAATCCAAGACAGTCCCTGGAGTGATTATCTGCACCACTTCGCGTTTAACAACTCCAACAGCCTGCTTGGGATCTTCCATCTGCTCAGCAATAGCAACCTTATGCCCCAACTCAACCAGCGTGTCAATATACTGCTGGGCCGCATGATAGGGAACACCTGCCATGGGAATGGGATTTTCCGCATTCTTATTCCGGCTGGTCAAAGATAATTCCAAAATCTGTGCAGCTTCTACCGCATCGTCATAAAATAATTCATAAAAGTCGCCCATACGAAAGAGCAAAAAAGCATCTGGATAGTTTGCCTTAATGTCCAGATACTGCTGCATTCCAGGGGAAATTTTTTCTGTTCCCATTCTCCCTCTCAATCTAAGAAACTTTTGATTTCTTCCTCAATTTCTTGAGCCGCAGTTTCATCACTACATATCACCAAAAGAGTATCCGCTCCTGCCAAGGTCCCAAGTATTGTCTCTGGTTTTTCTGCATCAATGATATTGGCCATTAAGGCCGCCTCTCCCAAATCCGAATGCAGGACCAATATAAAACTTGCTCGCTCCACTTTGTAGGCATACTGAGCGAGAAGTTGACTAAAATCTGTTACATCTTCCTTGTCTGGCAAAGCATAGTAGGCCTCCCCATTTTCATAAAGTTTAACTAATCCCAGCTCTCGCAAATCACGTGACAGGGTCGTTTGCGTAACCGTAATCCCTCTCTGCTTCAAGCTCTCCTGAATATCTGCTTGACGACCAATTTTTTCCTGACGAATCATCATCTTGATTAACTCATGACGTTCTTGCTTATTCATCTTCTTACCTCAGAATGTATAATTATTAAACATTATAACATTTTTACCATATCTTGTGGCAAATTATGGTAAAATAGAAACAATGAATCCGGAGGTATGATTATGAATCAAAAACAAGTCATTGCAGAAAGACTGGCTGCCATCCTTCCGAGTTTGGATATTGAAGCCATCTACAATCTGCTAGAAAAACCAAAATCATCCGAAATGGGCGACATCGCCTTTCCTGCCTTTTCACTCGCAAAAGTAGAACGAAAAGCTCCTCAGGCTATCGCAGTGGAAATTGTTGAAAAACTTGATACAACTGGCTTTGAGAAGGTAGTCGCAACTGGTCCTTATGTCAACTTCTTCTTGGACAAGGCAGCTATTTCCCACCAAGTCTTGACAAATGTCATTACTGAAAAAGACCAATACGGTAAACTCAACATCGGTCAAGGTCACAATGTCACCATTGATATGTCTAGCCCAAATATTGCCAAGCCTTTCTCAGTTGGTCACTTGCGTTCAACCGTTATCGGCGATGCCCTTGCCAATATCCACGCAAAACTCGGCTACAATCCAATCCGCATCAACCACTTGGGTGATTGGGGCAAACAATTTGGTATGTTGATCGTTGCCTACAAGCTATGGGGAGATAAAGCTGCGGTCGAAGCAGACCCAATTTCAGAACTCCTCAAACTCTATGTTCGTATCAATGCGGAAGCTGAAGAAAAACCTGAACTCGACGAAGAAGCACGCCAATGGTTCAAGAAATTGGAAGATGGTGACCCAGAAGCACAAGAACTATGGCAATGGTTCCGTGACGAAAGTTTGGTCGAATTCAACCGTATCTACGACAAACTTGATGTGACGTTTGACAGCTATAACGGCGAGGCTTTCTACAACGACAAGATGGACGAAGGTATCCAAATCTTAGAAGAAAAAGGACTTCTTCAAGAATCTAAAGGTGCGAAAATTGTTGACCTTGAAAGCTACAATCTTCCACCAGCACTCATCATGAAGACAGATGGTGCAACACTTTACATCACACGTGACATGGCAACAGCTATGTACCGCAAACGCACCTACGATTTCGTGAAAAGTATCTATGTCGTTGGTCAGGAGCAAATCAACCACTTCAAACAACTCAAGGCTGTCTTGAAAGAAATGGGCTTCGACTGGAGCGATGACATGACCCATGTCACCTTCGGTCTAGTAACCAAAGACAAGAAAAAGCTCTCTACTCGTAAAGGAAACATCATCCTGCTCGAACCAACTCTTGACGAAGCTATTTCACGCGCCCTTACTCAAATCGAAGCTAAAAACCCTGATCTTGAAAACAAAGAAGAAGTGGCGCACGCAGTTGGTGTCGGAGCCGTTAAGTTTTACGATCTCAAGACCGACCGTGACAACGGCTACGACTTCGACCTCGAAGCCATGGTTTCCTTTGAAGGTGAGACAGGTCCTTATGTGCAATACGCATACGCCCGCATCCAGTCTATCTTGCGCAAAGCCAATTTTGTTCCAAACGCAGAAAATGACTACAAACTAGCTGACGCAGAAAGCTGGGACATCATCAAGCACATCCAAAACTTCTCAGCTGTTGTAGAACGTGCTGGTGACAAATTTGACCCATCCCTTATTGCAAAATACGCTATCAACCTAGCTCAAGCCTTCAACAAGTACTACGCACATACTCGTATCTTGGATGAAAGCCCAGAGCGTGACAGCCGTCTAGCGCTTGCTTACGCAACAGGTGTTGTCCTCAAAGAAGCGCTTCGTCTTCTTGGCGTAAAAGCACCAGAGAAAATGTAAAGAAAAAGACCCAGACGGGTCTTTTTATCATGAGCTTGAAAACGAGAGACCTACACAGGTCCTGTTATTAAATATCTGTTGCATTAGTTACCATACTTGGCACTTCTTTGGGTTTACGAAGCAAGAAGAAGACTGTCAAGCCAAAGTAAATTACAAAGAATATAGTACCAACGATAAAGGTTCCTAAGGCAGTAGCTTCCAATGTTACACGCAAGGTTTCATTGGCAATACCCGCATAAAGACCTTTGGTCGTCACATAAGCATATACTGCCTGAATCAATGTTCCAAACAAGTAACCGATATAGACATAGGAAGCCAACTCGTTTTTCTTTTGGAAAAGAAAAACAATCGTTACAATAAGAGCAAGTAAAAGTAAGATAGCAAAAACCTTATAAAAGATGCCTACTTGTGCTTCTAATAAGCTTTTATAGAGTGATAATAACTCTTCTTTCGTCCCAACCCCCAGGCTAGACTGCTGTTCCGCAAGTACCTCAGCCGCAGCCGGATTTGTAAAGAAAGCACTCCATACACGATTAATAAGGGTAGCAATAGTCGATAAAGTGACAAAAATATACAAATGAATTGGTCTTTTCATACAAACACCTCCTAATTTTAGTTTTATTCTACTCCAAAAACTATGCTTTGTCAATGTGATTATGCGATCAAGCTTCTATTTCATTTATTAATATGATATAATAAATAAAACAAAACTAATGGAGGTATGGTTATGAAACATTTTAGAAAATACTACTGGCTTTACCTATATCTATACCTACTCTTCTATCTTTTTGTGAAAATTCTCTTCCCTGACTTCGCTAATATCCTAGCTGCTATCGGTTTCTGGAGCTTTGTCGCCGCTCTACTCTATACCATCCACTACTGGATTAGCTACTGGCTCTACGTTCGTAAACAGAAACATAAAGGAGTGAGCAATAATGAATGATATCCTACAATTACTATCTATTACCATCTTCACTTCCTTGACTATCTACGCCATGTCTGCTTGGGAGAAATACTGGGAACAGGGAAATGATGATTAGTGAATAGTCCTTATAGAACAACTCCTCTAAGTCAGACTTAGAGGAGTTGCATTTTTTATGTTAAGGAAAGATATTGGAAAGTCCAAAAACCAATTGATGATTACGATTCTTGAATCTTCATCCTCCAAACATATCGCAAGCCTTTACAAAAAGAGACCGGGCTCAAGTCCAGTCTCGCTTCTCAGGGTTCGTATCAACATCTCAGCGCAGTGGTTGATTGGCAGATTTGTTCGTATTTCATACTCCAAATCTGACCTAATCAACTGTGCGGGGGGTGAGAAGACGAACTCTTTTTTAGCCGATTGAGTTCTTTCTCTCTCCCTCTGTAGTTTCTTGTTCAGTAGCTTTTGCAAGAACATTCTCACGTCGATAAGTTACTGTCAAATCAAGCAAGTCAGCTTCAATAGCTGGGGTTAGTTGGTCAGCAGTCATCCGCCAGGTCCAGTTGCCACCGAGGGTGTTTGGTAGGTTCATACGGGCTGATCCATCCAAACCAAGCAAATCTTGCATGGTAGCCACAGCCATAAAGGCTGGAGAGCCGAACAGCATACGGAACATGGCGTGATTAATTGATTCATCATCACGACGATTGCTGTACTTGTCTAAAAAGTCACGTGATTCTTCGGTCGTTTCATTCTCATACCAACCAAGAATGGTATCGTTATCGTGCGTACCTGTATAAGCTACGACATTATTGCGGTGGTTGTGTGGCATTTCAATGCTGTCACCCTCAGGGTCAAAGGCAAACTGCAAGACCTTCATGCCTGGGAAACCGGTCGTTTCACGCAGTTGAATAACCTTGTCTGTCACAGTCCCCAAATCTTCAGCAATGATGTTCAAATCACCCAAGTGATACTTGATGGTTTCAAAAAGTTCAAAACCTGGTGCTTCAACACGGTAGCCATTGATAGCTGTTTCTTCTCCGGCAGGAATTTCCCAGAAAGAAGCAAAACCGATAAAGTGGTCGATACGGACCATGTCGTAAATCTTGAAGGATTCTCTTAAACGGGCTACCCACCAAGTGAAGCCGTCATGCTTCATAGCTTCCCAGTCGTAGATAGGATTCCCCCAAAGCTGACCGATTTCTGAAAAGGCATCTGGCGGACAACCTGCAACCACGCTCGGCTTCCCTTCTTCATCAGTCTTGAAGAAATGAGGATTGGCCCACATATCCGCAGAATCAGCAGCGATATAAATAGGCATATCTCCAACAAACTCGATCCCTTTGGCATTGGCGTAAGCCTTCAAAGCATGCCACTGGCTAAAGAATAAATATTGGGTAATACGGTGGTAATCCATCTGTTCTGCCAAGAGATGACGGTAATACTCCAAAGTGTCATGGTAACGCAAACGAGCTCCCTGATCCTCCCAGTCCGTCCAAGGTTTGAGGTCAAAATGCTCCTTGATAGCCATGTATTCCGCAAAAGTGTGCAACCAAAAACCATTTTCCCACAAGAAGACATCATATTCTTCTGGCAAGCCTTGTGCCTTCATATTCGCCACAGCCTTTTCTAAGACAGGACGACGGCCATGAAAGACCTTGGCATAATCAACCTCTGTATCCTTGTCACCAAAGTCAATACCTGCTACATCTGCCTCTGTCAACCAGCCTTTTTCAATTAAAAAATCAAAGTCAATAAAATGAGTATTGCCTGCAAAAGCAGAAAATGATTGATAAGGCGAATCGCCATAACTGGTTGTACCTAAAGGCAAAATCTGCCAGTAGCGTTGCTTGGTTCTTTCTAAGAAATCAACAAAATCATAGGCAGCCTGTCCCATGGAACCAATGCCGTATTTTCCTGGTAGAGATGAGATGTGCATCAACACACCACTTTGGCGTTCTTTCATAATATTCCCCTATTTCTTTCTAAAAAAATATATAAAAAATACACGCAAACGATTGCTTTGTTCCATTATATAATGATAGCGCTAACAAATCAAGTGTTTCTTGTTCATTTCATACATTTTTTCTTATTCCCTCTCATTTTTCTTCTATTGTAGGAAATATATTTTGAGATATACGCTAAAAAAAATTAAAATTTTTTACGAAAAGTACTTGCAAGCGGATACATTTTGGTGTATAATGATAACAGTTTAAGAAAACGTTTGCGTTGATGCGACGTTATATCAATCAATTTTATTCTTGGAGGGAATAATATGAAACACAAATTGCTCAAAGGCGCTGCTCTTCTTGCAGCTTCAACTGCTGTTCTTGCAGCTTGCTCTTCAAACTCATCAAACTCTACTGATGCAGGTAAAACATTGACTGTTTATGTCGATGAAGGCTACAAAGAATACATCGAAGCTGCTGCAACTGAATTTGAAAAAGACAATGACGTTGACGTAACCGTAAAAACTGGTGACGCTTTGACTGGTTTGGACAACTTGTCCCTTGATAACCAATCTGGCTCAGCTCCAGACGTGATGATGGCACCATACGATCGCGTAGGTAGCTTGGGATCAGAAGGACAATTGAGTGAAGTCAAACTCGCTGAAACAAGTAAAGTCGACGATACAACAACTGCGCTTGTTACCAATGACGGAAAAACTTACGGTTCTCCAGCAGTTATCGAAACACTTGTTCTTTACTACAATAAAGACTTGATTTCTGAAGCACCAAAAACATTTGCTGAATTGGAAGAACTAGCTAAAGATAGCAAGTACGCTTTCGAAGGCGAAGATGGTAAAACAACTGCTTTCTTGGCTGATTGGACAAACTTCTACTACACTTACGGTTTGTTAGCTGGTTACGGTGGCTATGTATTCGGTGATAACGGTACAGATGCCTCTGATGTCGGTCTTGCTAACGATGGTTCTGTTAAAGCGATTGAATACGCTAAAACTTGGTACGAAAAATGGCCTCAAGGTCTCCAAGACGGGACAGCTGCTAACAACTTGATCAATACGCAATTTACTGAAGGTAAAGCTGCTGCAATCATCGAAGGCCCATGGAAAGCTGCATCTTACAAAGAAGCAGGTGTGAACTATGGTGTTGCAACTATTCCTACACTTGTAAATGGCAAAGAATACGCTGCATTCGGTGGTGGTAAAGCTTGGATAATTCCAACAGGCTCTCAAAACCCTGAAATGGCGCAAAAATTCGTAGACTACCTAACTTCTACTGACCAACAAAAAGCACTTTACGATGCTACAAACGAAGTTCCTGCTAACACAGAAGCACGTGAATATGCTGTATCTAAAAACGATGAATTGACAACTGCGGTTATCAACCAATTTACATCAGCTCAACCAATGCCAAACATCTCTGAAATGAGTACTGTTTGGGAACCAGCTGGTAACATGCTCTTCGAAGCTGCAAGTGGCGCTAAAGACGCTAAAACAGCTGCGACTGATGCGGTTGCGTTGATCAAAGATACCATTGCACAAAAATACGGTGAATAATAATGGTAAGTAAAGCAGGACTGGTCTCCCAGTCCTCTTTATTTATACAGACTTGTTTGCTATAATAGAGGAAGTAGATAGAATTATTTGGCACTCTATCTCCCTCATACCAAATAAGGAGTTTTATGATGACAAAACAAAATCCAGGTAAGGCACTACTCTTGTCCCTTATCCCAGGCCTAGGTCAGATTTATAACAAGCAAAAAGCCAAAGGATATATCTTCTTAGGAGTATCTGTTGCTTTTCTAATTTACTTTATAGCTATCGCATCGGGTGAACTTAACAACCTCGTCACACTTGGAGACATGCGCGGTCGTGATAATTCACTCTTCATGTTGATTCGTGGTTCCTTCCACTTAATTATCACCGTCGTTTATCTGGCTTTCTACGCCTTGAACTTGAAAGATGCTCGCGATACAGCTAAACGTTGGAATGAAGGTATTCCTGTTGCGACTTCCCTTAAGGATATGGTTAAAGGAATTTACGAGAATGGATTCCCATATCTCTTGATTATTCCTTCCTACATTGCAATGACTTTTGCAATTATCTTCCCTGTTGTTGTAACGCTTTTTATCGCCTTTACCAACTATGACTTCCAACATTTGCCACCAGGAGCACTCTTGGATTGGGTAGGCTGGACCAACTTTACAAATATCTGGAAATTGAGCACTTTCCGTGCAGCCTTTGGTTCTGTCTTGTCTTGGACCATTATCTGGGCCCTCTGTGCGTCAACTGCTCAGATTGTGATTGGTATCTTGACAGCGATTATTGCGAACCAACCTTTCATCAAAGGAAAACGGATTTTCGGTGTTATCTTCTTGCTCCCTTGGGCTGTACCTGCTTTCGTGACTATCTTGACTTTCAGTAATATGTTCAACGATAGTGTCGGTGCTATTAACACACAAGTATTGCCATTCTTGAGCAAATTCTTGCCATTTATCGATAACTTCTTGATTCCTTGGAAAACTGACCCATTCTGGACCAAGGTTGCCCTCATCATGATGCAGGCTTGGCTTGGTTTCCCTTACATCTACGTATTGACCTTGGGTATTTTGCAGTCTATTCCAAATGATTTGTACGAAGCAGCTTATATTGACGGTGCAAGTCCGATTCAAAAATTCCGTAGCATCACCCTGCCAATGATTTTGGCGGTAGCTGCTCCAACTCTTATCAGCCAATACACCTTCAACTTCAACAACTTCTCTATTATCTACCTATTCAACAACGGTGGTCCTGGTAGTGTCGGTGGTGGAGCTGGTTCAACTGATATCCTAATTTCTTGGATTTATAAGTTGACAACTGGTACTGCTCCGCAGTATTCAATGGCAGCAGCGGTTACGCTGATTATCTCAATGATTGTCATCAGTATTTCCATGATTGCCTTCAAGAAACTAAATGCCTTTGAAATGGAGGACGTGTAAAATGAAATTATCTGTAAAATTTAGACGTCGTCTTAACCAGACTTTAACCTATCTCTACTTGATTACCCTTTCGGTTATCATCATTTACCCACTCTTGATTACGATTTTATCTGCCTTCAAGTCTGGTAACGTGGTGGCTTTCAAGTTAGACGGCAATGTCAACTTTACCCTTGAAAACTTCAGTAAACTCTTTAGTGAAACCCTCTACGGCACTTGGTACCTCAATACCTTGATTATCGCCTTGATTACCATGACTGTTCAGACCAGCATCGTAGTCCTTGCAGGTTACGCTTATAGCCGTTACAACTTCTTAGCTCGTAAGCAGAGTTTGGTCTTCTTCTTAATTATTCAAATGGTGCCAACCATGGCAGCTCTTACTGCCTTCTTCGTTATGGCCCTCATGCTCAATGCACTCAACCAAAGCTGGTTCCTCATCTTCCTCTATGTCGGTGGTGGTATCCCAATGAATGCTTGGCTCATGAAAGGTTACTTCGATACGGTGCCAATTTCCCTCGATGAATCTGCAAAACTAGACGGTGCTGGTCACTTCAGACGTTTCTGGCAAATCGTTCTCCCTCTTGTTCGTCCTATGATTGCGGTACAAGCACTCTGGGCCTTCATGGGACCTTTTGGAGATTACATCCTATCCAAATTCTTGCTTCGTGAGAAAGAATTCTATACAGTTGCCGTTGGTCTTCAAACCTTCATCAGCGATGTGAAAAACTTGAAGATTGCTTACTTCTCAGCAGGTGCAATTCTGATTGCCCTTCCAATCTGTATCTTGTTCTTCTTCCTACAAAAGAACTTTGTATCAGGTTTAACAAGTGGTGGCGACAAGGGGTAACCTTGTCCCACCTTTTCCCTTTTCTTAAGGGAAGCAGAAATATTTATGAAAGAAATGATTTATGTTCCCTTATCCTTTTTCTTATTTTGCTAGTATTTTTCAGTCAAGAAAGATTTTTGCCAATCGCCAAATCTTGACTCTTTGGCAACGTATTTTTACAACAATTTTCTTAATTTCCCTCTTAATCATTCCTGCTTCCTTGCAGCCCCTAGAGTTAACTACCTATCCTATGGAAAACTTTGTAGAGGGGGTGTATTCTCCTCTAACAGACGAAGTTGTGGCTGATATGAAACAATATGCTCGGATTGAAAATGGCCAGTTCAGCTATACCGGAACTACCAGCTATGACCAAGTAACATTTGGGAATAGCGTGAGCGATACTAATGATTTTTCCTACCAATTTGCTCAAAATCAGCTTATCATCCGCAAAGGAAGTGATATTTTGACAGAATTGTCTTACGATAGTTTTGCAACTTCCAGCTTCGATAGCAAATCTAACCTAACTGCAAGTATCTCTCAAGGCTGGTTTAATAGCAATCGCCTGCTGATTAGTTTGTCTATTACCCTAGTCTCTGCTGTGATTTTAGCAACCAATTTTCTCTTTATCTTGTTAGGGGCTAGTTTCTTCCTCTTTTTAACCAAGAAGTCTCGCTTCTTCCAAATCGGTTCCTTCAAGGAAGCCTATAATCTCTCTCTTAACTGTTTGGGATTACCAACCTTGATTGCTTGTTTGATTGGGATTTTTGGTCAACCTGTCACAACCGTTCTGACAGTGCAAAATATTTGCTTTGTACTAATCTTGATTTGGGTCTTTTTCAAAACACGATTTAGGGACGAATAAGATTGTCTATCATTCCATTTTATCTTAGAAAGGATTAGGAGGTTTGTATGCGTGCCACTATTAAAGACGTCGCTAAGTTGGCTGGAGTTTCTCCATCAACTGTTACACGGGTCATTCAAAACAGCTCTGCTATTAGCCGAAAAACCAAAGATACAGTACGAAAGGCTATGCAAGAACTTAACTACCACCCAAATCTCAATGCGCGAAGTTTGGTTTCCAGCTATACACAAGTTATTGGACTAGTTTTGCCAGATGATTCGGATGTCTTCTATCAAAACCCCTTCTTTCCAACAGCACTACGAGGAATTGCCCAAGTAGCTGCCGACTATAATTACGCCATTCAGATTAGCACTGGGAAAAACGAGGAGCAACGTTTAGAAGCTATTTCCCAAATGGTCTATGGTAAACGAGTTGACGGATTGATTTTTCTTTACTCCAAACCAGACGATCCCGTGGTTCAACTAGCTATTCAGCACAATTTTCCATTCCTCATTTTAGGGAAGGCTGCCTCCCCTTTTGTCTCTCTAGTTGATAACGACAATATTCAAGCGGGATTTGAAGCGACTACCTACTTCATTAACCAAGGTTATAAGAATATCGGATTTGTAGCTGGTAACAAAGAATTGGTTGTATCTCAAGACCGTTATCAAGGCTATAAAAATGCTCTAAAATCACATAATATCTCTTTAGATGAAAATAAGGTTAAGTTTGTATCTGGCTTCCTTTTGGAAGACAGCTCTTATAAAATCTCTAAAAAATTACTTAAACAGGAGATTGATGCTATCGTAACGACAGATACTATGGTAGCCGAAGGTATTGTCAAGTACCTCAACGAAGTTGGAATCAAACTGCCGGTCATTTCTTTTGACTCTGTCAAACCAAAATTAGATATTGAAGCCTACGTTGATGTTCATGCAATAAAACTAGGACGTGTAGCCTTCAATACTCTTCACCAAATTATTGCCGATAGCAAAGACGGTAAGCAGGTGTGCTACCGTCGGGTTATCCCTCATACTATTACAGAACTTTAATCTTAGAAAGGAGCCTTTTGGCTCATGGCACTACGTGAATTTCAAACATTTCTTGACGATGATGCAACGATTCGTCTGGTCATGGAAAAGCGATTTGATTGCGATTCCATGACCTTTACATTGGAAAGCTCTGACAATGAAGAAGAGCTGTCTATCCATTCTCGTCTAGAGACAGACTGTGAAGTCATTTACTACTTGACTAGCTTACATGCACTAAATTTAGAAACAGATTACCTTGTCTATGACCAGGATCGCAATGCTGTAGAATTAGGTTACGGAGCGATTGTCCGATCTGCTCGATTTGAAAAAAAATTTACCTATTCAGGAGACGATTTGGGAGCTAGCTACCGACCTGAGCAGACTTCTTTTAAGTTTTGGGGACCTATTTCCAAAGCTGTCTTTGTTGTGATTGAAGGTCAACCTCATGCCATGACTTTGACAAAAAAAGGGGTGTGGCAAACCCAGGTAGCAGGGGATTTAGAAGGACAATCCTACCATTATTTGCATAAAGTCAATGGCCAGTGGGTTGCTGTCCATGATCCCTATGCTCTTTCATCAAAAGCCAACTCTGGTGATAGTTATATCATCGATCTTAATAAATTAGCGACTCCTCGTCGCGCAAAAACACAACTCCCTATCTCACAAGCAATTATCTATGAGATGAGTATTCGTGACTTTTCCCAACAAAAAGAAGCTGGCTTTCAACACCGTAGTCAATTTGCTGGACTAACTGAATCGCCTGTCCTTGATGGAATGAAATTGGGGATGGATTATATCAAAGATTTAGGAGTGACTCATATCCAACTCCTTCCCCTCTATGATTTTGGAAGTGTGGATGAGAAGAAACCTCAAGCTGTCTATAATTGGGGTTACGATCCTGTCCAATACAATGTTCCTGAGGGTTCTTTCTCCAGTCAGCCAGATGACCCTTACGCCCGCATTCGTGAACTACAGACAGCCATTCAAGCCTATCATGATGCGGATATTTCGGTTATTATGGACGTCGTCTACAACCACGTCTATCATGCAGAAGAATATGCTTTTGAACGCATTGTTCCTGGATATTTCTACCGCTACAATCAAGATGGCTTCCGTACAGACGGAACCTTCTGTGGCAACGATGTAGCAAGTGAGCGCAGTATGGTACGCAACTATATCAAGCAATCCCTCCGCCAATGGACCAAGCTCTATGGCTTTGATGGTTTTCGTTTTGACCTCATGGGTATCTTGGATATCCAGACCATGAATGAAATTGCTACTGAACTAAAAGAACTTCATTCTAACATCTATCTTTATGGCGAAGGTTGGAAAATGGAGACAGGTTTAGAGTTTGATAGACTAGCTCACCAGTACAATGCTGATCAAATGGAAGCAATTGGATTCTTCAACGATGATTATCGTGACACCTTCAAAAAACTGCTGCTCAATCCACAACGATTGATTGAAAAGAATCTACATGAAAAAATCCAACATCTTTTAGCTGGTAGTCATTATAGCCACTTCCTTTCACCAAATCAGTCACTCAACTATCTAGAATGCCATGATAATGCCACTGTCTTTGACTACTTTCATATAGAAAATCCTGACTGGTCTAACCATCAGCAAAAGCGGGCTGCAAGCTTTGGTCTTCAACTCATCTTAGTTTCACAAGGATTAGCTTTCATCCATGCTGGTCAGGAATTTTTCCGAACAAAAGATGAAATTGACAACACCTACAATGTAACAGATGACATCAACCGCTTAGATTGGACTCGTGCAGTACGTTACCAAGAACATATCGACTACATTAAATCTCTAATTGCCTTACGTAAAGAACACCCAGAGCTCAGCTATGCTGACTACTCCAGTATTGAGAAATCCTGTGATTTTTACTGGTTAACAGAGTTTGTTCTTCGTTATCAGGTAACTACTGAAACTGGAGTTCTGCAATTCATTATCAACTTTGCCGACAGCGACTTTAATTATGAAAAAGAAGAAGATAAAACTATTCTCTTCTCTTACCCAGAGGTATCAAATCCTCATCAAGAAAAACTAACCTTAGCAGGACAAACCATCTGCATTTTAAAAGGTTAAAAAATACTATTACAATAAGAAAATACCTCTGAAAATAGAGGTATTTTCTTATTGTAATACATCATAGCATAGCTCCATCGTTTAGTTGACTAAGGCTATAATCTTTTTACCAATGCGTTCAATATCATTCTGCAAACCGCGTAATTCAAAGTTATCAATGACTGGAAAACCGAAACGCTCTGCATATTGCTTAGCAGTTAAACAATATTGGTGATTAAAATTTCGATTGCCTGAGCCAACGACGCCCAGACAAAATTTAACATTGTCCCCAAAAGCGATAAAATCTCCTAGAGGATTTGTCAAAATCTCTACATCCCCGTTATCAACACCATTTCCACCTTCTAAATAGGTAGGTAGAAAAGCAACAAACGGCGCATCAAGCTGATAGAAGGGAATATCTTCCTTAACCAAGTCCTTGACATGAACTAATTCAATCTCCCAATCTGTTTGAAACTGAAAAAAAGACTTCAACCGTTTGACAAAACTTTCTGTATTGCCGCTCAAACTAATATAAACCAAGTATATTTTCTTCATATATTCCCTCTTCATAATAAAAACACTACATGTAGATTGTAAATATTATTTTACTCCTACATCTAGTGCTTTGTCAATTATTCACTTTCCACAAAACGACCAATAATATTGACGTTATCAGCTACCGATACAAAGGCTTGGGGATCTGCTTTTTTCATAATTTGCTTAAAATCGCTAAACTCAGCACGAGTGATAATCGTAATCAAAACTGTCTTTTGTTCATGGTTATAAGCACCCTCAGCACCATTGATAATGGTCACACCACGATTAAGTTTCTTATGAATCTTCTTAATCACTCTCTCTGGCTGATTGGTGATAATCATGGCCTGCATCCGCTTTTGTTTCACGAAAATAGCGTCTGTCATTCGACTGGATATAAAGAGTGCAACCATGGAATAAAGTGCATAAGGCCAACCAAAAGTCAGTCCTGCTATCAACATAATCATAATATTGACAATCAGGGAAATCGAACCAACTTGCCGGCCTGTCTTCTTACGAATGATGATAGAGACAATGTCTGTACCACCACTGGATACATTATTCCTCAGAGCGAAGCCAATTCCAGTTCCCAGCATAAGACCACCAAAAATAGCATTAACCAAAGGGTCTGTTGTCAGAGTGACTGGCGGCATGAATTGGATAAAGAGCGAACTGAAGGAAACTGTAATAAAGGTAAATATGGTGAATTTATAACCAATTTTGTACCAGGCCAAAATGAGCAAGGGAACGTTCAGACCATAGTATACCACCGCGATAGGTAGAGCCCAGCCTGCATAAGAAGCTGCCAGTGCAGAAACAATCTGGGCAAGACCTGTTACACCTGATGAATAGACATTTCCTGGACGGAAGAAGAAATTGACCGCAATACTAGATAGGAGCCCATAAATAATGGACCCCGATATCCGTTCAGCATATTTTTCTCGAGAAATTCCCGAAATGACCGACCAGAATTTATTTTTTCTAGCCTTTCTTAACAAGAGTATTCGCTGTTTTCTGAAAAATTTATTCATTTTCAAGTTCAATATTTAAAGCTAGTTCCTCTAATTGAGCTGATGCAACTGTACTTGGAGCCTGTGTCATTGGATCAGACGCCTTGTTATTCTTCGGAAAGGCGATGACTTCACGAATGTTGTCCTCGCCTGCTAATAACATCACGAAGCGGTCCAAACCGATAGCCAAGCCACCGTGTGGTGGGAAACCGTAGTCCATAGCTTCCAGTAGGAAACCGAATTGCTCATGGGCATCTTCCGCTGAGAAACCAAGGGCTTTGAACATCCGCTCTTGCATCTCTTTTTGGTTAATACGAAGACTACCTCCACCAAGCTCATAACCGTTTAAGACGATATCGTAAGCAACTGCACGTACTTGTGCCAAATCACCATCCAAGTGATGAGCCGTTTCTTCCGTTGGTAAGGTGAATGGGTGGTGGGCACTCATATAGCGTCCTTCTTCCTCTGACCATTCAAACATTGGCCAATCCACAATCCAAAGGAAATTGAATTTGCTTTCATCAATCAAGCCTTGTTCCTTGGCCAGTCGGTTACGCAAGGCTCCCAAGGTATTGTTGGCAACTTCCAATTCATCTGCTACAAACAGGACCAAATCCTTGTCCTCAAGTTGTAAACTTTCTGTCAATCTTGCTGCAATGCCTGTCAAGAACTTAGCAACTGGCCCAGCCAGCTCACCTTGGTCAACCTTGACCCAAGCAAGTCCTTTTGCACCGAATTGTTTTGCGTATTCTGTTATTTTTTCAATATCTTTGCGTGAGTAGCTATCTGCTGCACCCTTGACTACAATAGCTTTGACAACAGGTGCTTCAGAAAAGACTTTAAAGTCAACTTCCTTGACAACTTCTGTCAAGTCTTGTAACAGCATGTCAAAACGTGTATCAGGCTTGTCTGAACCATAGAAATTCATGGCATGGTCATAGGCCATACGAGGGAATGGCAAGGTCAATTCGATCCCTTTGGTATCTTTCAAGACCTTAGCAATCAAACCTTCTACAATATCCTGGATTTCAACTTCGTTCAAGAAGGAAGTTTCCAAGTCCACTTGTGTAAACTCTGGTTGACGGTCACCACGCAAGTCTTCATCACGGAAACACTTAACGATTTGGTAGTAACGGTCAAAACCTGCGTTCATCAAGAGCTGCTTGGTAATCTGTGGACTTTGAGGAAGGGCATAGAAATGTCCCTTGGAGACACGAGAAGGCACCAAGTAATCACGTGCACCTTCTGGTGTTGACTTGGTCAACATTGGTGTTTCTACATCGATGAACTCCAAATCATCCAAGTAATTGCGAATGCTGTGGGTTACAGCTGCACGCAATTTAAAGTTGTTGAGCATTTCTGGGCGACGAAGGTCCAAATAACGGTAACGGAGACGTGTATCGTCGCTTGCTTCAATGCCATCCTTGATTTCAAATGGTGTTGTTTTAGCTGTATTGAGAACTGTCAAGTTAGTTACCTGCAATTCAACAGCTCCTGTTGGGATGTTATCATTGGCTTGCTCACGCGCCACAACTGTTCCGGTCACTTCAATCACAAACTCACTACGAAGACTTTCGGCAGTTGCCATTACATCGCTGGCTACAACCTCTGGATTGATCACCAACTGCATAATGCCCTCACGGTCACGCAAGTCGATGAAAATCAAGCCACCTAAGTCACGGCGGCGACCAACCCAACCTTTCAGTGTAATTTCTTGTCCAATGTGCTCTTTACGAACACGTCCAGCATACATAGAACGTTTCATTTTCTTCCTCTTTTACTGATTTTATACCTATTCATTCTACCATAATTTGGCTGATTTTTGGGGGAAATTACCGAGAAAAATCTAAGAACCTGTACTCGCAGCCCAGCACTTCTATCTTAGGTTAGTTTTTCAGCCACTCGTCGTTCGTTTTTTTTCCAACATACTATCAGTATCCCTCAAAAACCACCTTTTCTATCAAACACTTTACTTATTTTTAAAAATCAGCCTTATAAAGCTGGTTTTTGATACAACATATCCAGATGAGGGATGTCGTCTTCCAAATAGGCTTGAGCTCCAATCTTAATCTGACCTTCCTTCAATTCCTGAACGATATAGTTGATTGCCTGCTCCATCATTGGTCTACCTAGACCCTTACCACGATGGCTTGGCTTGATCACCACACGCCCAATAGAAACTTCATCATAGCTCAGACCAGCTGGCAATATTCGCAAGTAGGCTACAAGCTCGCCATTATCTATTCCCAAAAAATGAAAACACTCCGGGTCCTTTCCATCTACTTCAGGATAGGGACAGGCTTTTTCAATTAAAAATTAAGTCTTTTAGTTTACTTTTAGTACAAGGAAACGAGCTGTAAGCTGTACTAAAGTACGGTAAAGCGAGTTCAAATAATCGTTGATTATTTGAAGTTGGAAATAAGGAAACGAAGTTTCCTCATTCGTCGAAGTAATAAAAGAAAAACTAAGAGACTGATACATCCGTTCTGAGTGTCAAGATACTGTAAAGTTCTTGTAAACTTAGTTGTTCAAATGCTTTTATTTCCCACTGCACGGTTGCCTCCTAAGGTAAAATGTTTCCTGCACTTTTATATATTTCATACCATTCTGGACGTGTCAAACTAATCTTGTTTGCCTGAGCAATTCTTGTTAAACGTTCTGGATTCATAGAGCCAACAATGGTCTGGATTTTAGCTGGATGTCGCAATATCCATGCCACTACGATTGTTTCATGTGAAACATTGTACCGCTCTGCTATTTCGCTAATGGTCTGATTCAAAGAAGCATAGCCTGGGTGATTAGCAAAAATACCTCTTTGCAAATCAATCAAGAAAGGTGACCAGGCTTGAATGGTGATTTTTTTCAACTGACAATAATCAAGCAGTCCTCCATCTCGCATGGTTGCCGCATCATCTTTCATGTTGACATGCAGCCCTGCATCAATCAGAGGAGTGTGAGCAGGGGATAGTTGCAGTTGATTGACCGCAAGCGGCTGGTCTAGATAGGACTGCAACAACTCCATCTGATATATATTTTGATTGCTGACTCCAAAGTGCTGAACTTTACCTGCTTTTTTCAAGTGATAGAAAGCTTCTGCCACCTCTTCAGCTTCCATAAGGGCATCAGGTCGGTGCAGGGCAAGGACGTCCAAATAATCTGTGTCTAACCGCTTGAGAATACCGTCCACAGACTCCAAAATATAGTCTTTTGAAAAATCAAAATAGCCCTTACGGATACCGCATTTTGATTGGAGGAAAATATTATCCCGTTTGATACCTGCGATTTTAGCCCCTTGAGCAAAGCGAATTTCTGACTCACCGCCACTGTAAATATCGGCATGGTCAAAAAAATTGATTCCCTGTCCAACCACTGTATCCAGAACTTTAGCGGTTTCCTTCTCTGTCAAATTCGCCATTCGCATACAGCCCAAAGCAATGCGGGAGACCTGTAAACCTGTCTGTCCTAATTCTTGCATTTCTATCACTCCTTTTCTGACACCATTATATACGAAAAAAGGTTGGGACAAAAGTCCTAACCTCTCTATTTTTAAAATTATTCCCAGGTATCCTAGTCAACTAATTTCTAATACACTAGTGAGAAAAAATTAACCAATCTCCTGTTAGCAATGCTCTTTTACAAGGTTTTTTTCTTCTGTGCCAGCTTACTGATACTAATTTCGATGGAATCACTGATACTTAACAAGGTGTCAATCACTTGTTTGTCTGAGAAACTCGAATCTAAATCAACATTGTAGGGCAATTCCAAGCTATTACTCTTTTTAATATTCTTAATGCTAACCAACTCTACATACTTACAAGTATTGATAAAAGTCGCTTCAAATAGCAATTCATAATCCAATTCCCTAGGTACTCGAATCGTGATATTCCGTCTAGTCTGGCTAACTGCTGTAAAGGAAGAATTTTCCAAAATCAGCAAAACGAGACAAACAAAGATGGTGAAAAGGGCAGCTAGGATGATAAATCCCATACCACAAGCCAAACCTATCCCTGTGGCAATAAAGACCATCAAGAGCTCCTTAGCTCCGCCTGCTGCTGAACGAAAACGAATCATTCCAAAGGTACCCGCAATCGCCACACTGGTCCCCAAGTTTCCGTTGACCATAAAAATAATCATGGTCATAAGAACCGGGAGAACGGTCAAGGTAATCACAAATTTCTTAGAATACAAGGTCTTGTATTTATAAACGACTGCAATAACTAGACCTAGTATCAAGCTAACCACTAAACTGGTTGCCAGCATAGATGGTTCTGCAGGGCCAGTATTTGTTTCAAAGATACTTTTAAACAATTGCTCTTTCAAAAATAATGTCCTCTTCTTGACTTTCTACTAACTTACGGTGCGCTGTCCCATATTTTGAAAATGACACGCGCTCCAGACCATATTTATCAATAATTGCTTGAAGCCAGTCTGGATAGGTTTCAGGTACCTTGATTTCCATAATAACCTGATTATCATCTAATAATGGATAGCCATATTTTCCTGCAAACAAATCCACATCATAATGACGGTAGAGAATATTTTGGTCAATCGTGATACGAACCTCCCTATCTTCAAGTCCCTTCATTGAAAAACGATCATAATAAATATACATCATCGGCTCAATCTTACCATAACGCTCACGTAGCTCTGCCATTGTTTCCAATAATACTGGATTACTAATGGTTTCATCTACTAGATTGTGGCTCATAAACTTCAAAACAGAATTTGGCTTGGAGGTCAGCCTATCCTTCAATCCAATTCCCTCTTCTTTCTTCTTGATTTCTAAGAAGACTTGACTATTTGGAGTTGGATGAGCATCATAGGTCCGCATACGAATTTTCTCACGTTTCCACAAACGATCTGCTGAGTCCTGAATCATCTGATACTGGCTTGTACCGTTACTTATTTTTAGCAGACAGGTCCATAGCTAACATTGAAACAAGAAAAAAACTCAGCCGAAACTGAGTTTTAGTTAAAACCATAAATTCTTTTAGCAATCTTATAGACTGCATTAGAAATTTTTCGACCTGGATAACCGTAAAGATTCGTCAATTGGCCTAGAAGTCCATTTCGAACAATTTTAAATAAAGCTGGATTGTTATCACGGATATAATGCCAGAGTTCCTGTTTTTTCATCATGTGTTCAGCTGTTCCACCACGATTTAGAAGAGCACAGGAGATGATGGTCGTAATCTCCACATGATTAAGCAAGTAACTCCGCAAATCAGGATTAGCCAAGGTATCTAAATCTAGATTATCCACCAAGATTTTATTGACTTTAATCTGCTGGTCAATCCGCTTGATCATAACGGATTCGTTGACAGACTGATCGTTTCGTCCAATAAAGTAGCGGTAAAAATCTACTGGTAGGTAATACATGGTCTGCACAGCCTGCAAGGGAGTAAAGACGAAGATATTATCGACATAAAAAGTATGTTCTGGTAATTCTAAACCTACTTCTCTCAACAGTTCGGTTCTGTAAATCAGAGAGTGCATCATCATGTACTGCCCTTTAGAAAAAGCACCTACATCCTCCCAACCAAATATCTGATTTTCTGGTAGGACATTTTGATAAGACATGGATTTTTTCCGTGATTGTCCTTCTTTTTCATAGACAAAGTTAGAAATAAAGGCATCAACAGGGGTGTTTTTCTCTTCCAAGACTTGGAGTCTTTCCAAGATTTTCAGATAGGCTCTGCTATCTACCCAGTCATCTGAATCCACTACTTTGAAATACTTGCCCTTAGCCTCGCGAATCCCTGTATTAACTGCTCCACCATGCCCCTTATTCTCCTGATAGATGGCACGGACATTTGAGAAACGAGCGGCCAAATCTTCGGAAATAGCTTGAGTCTGATCACTGGATCCGTCATTGATAATCAAAACCTCGACCAAGTCCCCTCCGATAACGAGTGAATGCACGCAGTAATGAAGGTAATCTTGAGCATTATAGCTAGGAATAGCAATGGTTAATAAGGTCATCTTTCTCTCCGTTTTGACACAATTTGTTACTATTTTATCACATTTTTAGGAAAGTTGCTTTTGGTATTGTCTTTTTGCCTTGAATGCCTTAAGGACTTGATTCAAACCTTTGAAGAAATGTCCATTTACCATGGTTAGTATTCCTTCAACCATCGGTAAGTCAATGCCGTCTCCCGTCATTTTTGCAATAGCACGAAAAGGCATATTATAAAGGAAAAGTAGATTGAGATCTGGTTTCCCTTTTTTCTCTGCTTGCTGAAGTAAGTTACGCAGAATTTTATAAACCAAGCGGGCTAGTCCACTTTTGGCATACTGCATTTTAGACAGTGGGTCATTGAGACTTAGTGCCTGCCCAATTTGCCAAGTTTCTTTTGGTAAGTCCCTGCCAAGCAAATGCGAGAATTCTTTATCAGACACCGTGGTTACTTGTGCAGACCAGTAACTTGGAAGATTGCTATAATCTGGGAATTGATCACTTGTCCCAGCTCTTTCGATTTCACCAACCAGACGAATATCTTGACTGCTAGCACCTACATAAAGCTGATAGGTGCCTGCTTCTTCTTCAAACTGATTAGTGAGGGTATTGAAATAGCGGAAGGTCTTATCATCAAAGGCAATGAAAACTTGCTGGCTCTCCTCTGCTTCCAGATACACTTTTGCAAAGCCTTTCAGTTCACGCACCGGACGGAAAATCTGACTGTCTTCCTTACCAACGTAGAGCTGAACAACTTCTGCCCCTGCTCGCTGACCAGTATTGGTCACGGTGAGTTCCAGACCGTCTGGCTGCACACGTAGATTGCTGTAGTTGAAAGTTGTATAGGACAGGCCGAATCCAAATGGATACTTGACAGCCTTGCCCGCACTTGTAAAGTAGCGATAGCCCACATACAGTCCTTCGCGGTAATAGGCGTGTTCTTCTCTTGCCGGGAAGTCTTTGGAAGACGGAATATCCGACAAGGCATGTGGGTAGGTTTCACTCAACTTCCCAGACGGGTTGACACGACCTGTCAAGGCATCCAGACTCGCCCGAGCACCTGCCTGACCACCCAAGTAGGAATGGAGAACAGCTGGAACTTGACTGTCCCAAGCCATATCCACAACCGCTCCCGCTGACAATACCACCACAATCTGCGGGTTGACAGCCTGTAAACTTTCTAGCAACTGCAGTTGATTTTTAGGTAGGCTGAGGTGACTTCTATCCAAACCTTCACTCTCTCCCATTTCGTCCAAACCTAGATAGAGCAGGACAAGGTCTGCTTCTTTTGCCAGGTTGACAGCTTCTGTCAAGAGCTTCTGATCCTCTTGATCAAGCCGTTGGTAGCCTTGGGCAAATCCGACCACAGACAAGTCATAGTCTGGCAGGCAAGCAACCACGGTATCCAATTGCTTGCTGTTGATAAGGGAGGAGCCAGCACCCTGATAGCGTGGATTTTGAGCAAACTCACCAATCACTGCAACCTTCTTATCAGGAGAGATCGGGAGAATGCCTTGGTCATTCTTCAAAAGGACAATGCTCTCTGCAGCAGCCTTGTGAGCTAGTACATGCTGGGCTGCGTAGTCCACTGACTGTTTCTCTGCCTGAGCCAATTCCAAGACAACAGTTAAAAGTTCATCCACTCGCTCATCTAAAACGGCCTCGTCTAGTCGTCCAGACTCTACAGCATCTATAATTTCTTTTTGACCAACTGTAATGGTACCAGGCATTTCCAAATGACTACCACTTTCAACTCCTAAAACATGGTCATTCGAACCGCCCCAGTCGGATACAACAAATCCTGTAAAGCCCCATTCATCACGAAGAATATCACGCAAGAGTCGCTTGTCTTCATTTGCATAAATCCCATTGATTTTATTATAGGCAGACATGATAGCCTTAGGATTACCCTCACGCACTGCTATTTCAAAGCCAGTTAAATAAATTTCACGCAAGGTGCGTTCATCTACAATCGAATCAGAAGCCATCCGACGCAATTCTTGACTGTTAACAGCAAAGTGTTTAGGAGTTGCGGCAACGCCTTGGGATTGGATACCTCGAATCATTGCAGCCGCCAGTTTGCCCGCCTGATAAGGATCCTCTGAATAGTATTCAAAGTTCCGACCACAAAGGGGATTTCGCTTAATGTTGAGACCTGGTCCCAATATAACATGAACACCTAGACTACTCGCTTCTGCACCTAGGCCTTGTCCAACACGCTCAACCAAGTCCAAATTCCATGAATTTGCGAGGGTTGCAGCTGTTGGAAAACAGGTTGCTGGAACAGAAGCATTGAGACCTAAGTGATCTCCTTCCCCTTCTTGCTTACGGATACCATGCGGTCCGTCTGATAGAAAAATCGACGGAATTCCTTTGTCTAGGTAGTCTTTGGTTTCCCAGACAGACTTTCCTGACATAAGAGCAGCTTTTTCTGCTAGTGTTAAACGGTTAATAATCTCCTGATGTTTCATGATACATTCCTCATTCTATTTCTTTACCCTTATCATATCAGACGAATCAGACAATTAAAACGCATTCTTCATAATTTGCATTATTTTAGGCATAATTTGTTATAAAAAATCTCCCCAGTCAAATTGGCTAGGGAGATTGATTTCATCACTTTTTATTTCATGATTACAAACTTCATCATCGGATAGTTGACAGCTACTTGTACAAAGATATTGACCCAGTTGGCAGCTGTTTGTGCCCAACCTAGACTCAAGCCCCATGATGTAAAGAGTTGAGTGGTATAAGGTGGTAATACGATGGACAAAATACCTGCAACTAAAACAGTTAAGATATACCAATGGAGGGTTTTGGAAATATCATTTTCTGCTCCAAAGACCAATTTCCTTTGGACGATATAGTTGACAATCTGTGCCGCTACATAGGCCAAGAGGAAGGAGAGGAAGCCGTTCAAACCGCCATTTTCTACGGAATAGTGAAAGATAAACCAGTGAAACGGCTGACTTGACAGGGCTGTAAAGAGGAAATTGGTTGACAGCCAAAGAACGCAGAAGTTTGTAATGGTCGCAACGTTTGATAACACATTAAACTTGATAAATTCCCACAAGTCTGGGTGTTTGGCAATCCATTCTTTCATACGGTCTCCTTGAAATACAAGGGGGATCTCCCCCTTGTTATGCTGCTTCTTTTTCTTCTTTTTTCTTACCTGTTAGTTTTACAAGACCTAGACCTGTCAAACCAACAAGGACAATGTTGCTTGCAACCAAGACTACAATCCACCATTTTGTTTTTGGTTTGTAGATATCAAAGGCTGCGGAATGGGCTACTGTATACAAGATATTCTTGCTTGCCTGACGAAGTGCTGCAACACCTTCTTCAGTACCAGTTGAAGTGGCTGTTGGAAGATCACCCATAGGTGTCAACATGAGGTCACCACCGTTGCGGATAGCTTGGTCTGGACTCATATAGTCTTGACCGTCAAAGTCTGTGATGACCATTCCTTTGAAGCCCCACTCGTCACGAAGGACAGTATTCAAGAGGTCGCTGTTACCACCTGCCCAAAGGGTACCGATACGGTTAAAGGATGACATAATAGCAGTCGCTCCACCTTCTTTGACAGGGATTTCAAAGGCCTTCAGATAGATTTCACGCATGGCTTGTTCGTTAGACCAAGTCGCCACACCTTCACGGTTGTCTTCTTGGTCGTTGAGGGCAAAGTGTTTGGTAAAGGTATAGACACCATTTTCAAGAGCTTTTGCTACCAGTGAGCTTGCCATTTTACCTGAAATTAGTGGATCTTCTGAGTAATATTCGAAGTTACGTCCTGAGAATGGTGAGCGGTGGATGTTCACAGCTGGTGCATACAGACCAACGATACCGTGTGCTAATGCCTCTTTAGCAAAAGCATCACCCATTTCTTCAGCCAAGTCAGTATTCCAAGTAGATGCAACAACGACTTCTGAGTTGTATTGGATACCTTTGATACCTTGGAAGATACCGTTGATACCAGCAGGGCCGTCCAAGTCAACAACAGCTGGTTTATCGATTGATTTGACAGCTCCTGTTGCGTAACCTCCGTAACCAATCAAGTTGACCATTTCATTAACAGACATTTGAGCAACGAGTTGTTCCCAACGCTCGTCATCATAGTCTGCACCAATCAAATCAACTAAACGAAGTCCGTTATCCTCTGTTGTCACCGTATCAATCGGTGTTTCTGAAGATTCGTCAATACGGAAGTTTGAATTATTGATTTCTGTAGCAATTTGCTCGCTAGCTTCTTTATCTTTTGTACGTTCAGTTGGCAAAGTACCTGCCCAATCTGCACGGGTTACATACTTGACATCACCTACAGCATATTCAAAGGCATTGGTTACTTCAGCCTTATCAGATGAACGTTGCGTCAAGACTTCCTTGCTATCAACTGTGTAGGTTTCTGAATCCAATACATCATGAGCATTATTCATGAGTTTGATTTGGTAGTCACCCTTATCCAAAACATAGGCTTTTTCAGTCTTTTCATCGTAAGATGCCATGTCATCACGGTCGAAGGAAATAGTTAATTCCTCGCTCTTACCTGGCTCAATAACATCTGTCTTGTCAAATCCAGCCAAGACAACATGGGATTTTTCAATACCTCCTTCGGTATATGGAGCAGTGTAATAAACTTGTGCAACCTCTTTACCAGCCACATCACCAGTGTTGGTTACCTTGACATTAACCTCAATCTTGTCACCATTCTCTTTCATACTGGTGATTTCTTGGTCAAATGTTGTATAGCTCAAACCGTAGCCAAATGGGTACTGCACTGTTGCATCATAGGCTGCCTCATCTACTTGACCCGTTGCATTGTCGACAAAGCGAGTTTCATAGTAGCGATAGCCTAGATAGATGCCTTCTTGGTAGTTAACAAATTTATAGTTGAAGGTTTGAGGCTCCTTTGCTCCCCATGGAGTTTTTTCATAGGTGATATTGGTATAAGAGAAGTCACCTGTATTCCAGTAGGTTGGGTTGCTTTCCAAGTCGTAAGCGTAGGTATCGACCAAGCGACCAGACGGGTTGACATCTCCTGCCAAGATATTGGCTACACCGTTCAAACCAGTTGAACCAGGTCCGCCAATCCAGAGAGCCGCATCGACACCTGCATCTTCCAAGAAACCAAGTTCCATCGCATTTGAGGAGTTCACTAGGACAACAACCTTGTCAAAATTCTCTGTTACAGTTTTCAACATAGCTTTTTCAACATCTTGGAGTTCAAGATAATGTTTATCCTTGTCTCCTTGTTGGTATTCTGCCATATTTTGTGGAAGGTCTGCCCCCTCACCACCGTTACGAGAAATGACCACCAAGGCTGTATCAGAGAAGTTCTTCGCGTTTGTTAGCAATTCATCTGTGTATTTGTCTTGAGTTGGCTCATAGATATTGTAATCTCCACCATTGAGGGAGAAGATGTTGGTGCCTTCTTTTTCTGGTAGATTTTCTGTGTAAAAATCGGTCAATTCACTGTTGACTTCAAAACCAGCGTTTTCAAGACCTTGTTGCAGATTGACGTTTTTGGACTCATCTGCAGCACCTGAACCAGATCCTCCGTAAGTAATAGCTACAGAAGAAATACCAAAGACATTGACCTTAGATGATTTTTCAAGTGGTAGAGTCTGGTTTTTGTTTTCGAGCAAAACAGTTCCCTCTTCTTGAATGGTCGTTACTAAAGATTTGGAAACTTCTTCTGCTTCTGCAATCTTAGCATCATCCGCATAAGACGGTGCAAAGTAGGTGTCAATCACATTGACAAACATATTGACAGCATAGTTAGCACCGACGATAACGATACTCAACAGTGCCAAAAGCCCGAAGCCAAGCTTTTTCTTCTTAGTATCAAGCGATTTCTGTTTCACAGCCCGATAGATTGCATAGCCCAATAATCCGACAATAGCTACGCTAGCACAAATGAGCACTGTTTTAGTAATGCCAACAGCATCCCAGGACTGATAGCTACTAGGATAGCTATCTGCATAAGCAGTATTTCCAACTAGCAGAGCTCCTGCCACACTCAACAGAGCTCCTTTCTTTTTCCAAGTCTTCATAAGACTCCTCCTAAAAATTTTTTAGAACCAGCTTTTGTAAGCCTTTTCTTTTTTCTTGACTACACTATATCAATTAACGCACTCGATGAAAACCCTTTCTTCATAATCTGTCATTTTTACTTCATAATTTGCATTTTTTCACTTTTCTCAGCAAGGTTTTTATTTTTCAAAATGAAAATTTTTAGTTGAATATTTATAAAAAACGTGTTAATATTGTTCAAAAATAGCGATTTTTGAACAATAGAGGTGTCATAATGGACTACAAAGAATTAAAAATCATTAAATATCAACAATATGATCAGGTGGAAGCGGAGTATCATAAACGTCTGAACAGCATTGGAACAATCCGAACCGATCTTTATCCTTATCTCATGCAAAGAGGACAATTTAAAACGAAACAATATCCCCTCTTTGTTGTTCCCTTGTTGGATATCCAACTATTAATTCAAAAAATAAATGAAAATTCTATACAAATCCGCAACATCTCATCTCTTTTACCGAAAGTTGCTCACCAACATTTTTATAGGGAACAGCTCTATAAAGCTGTCATCAATACTAATGAAATCGAAGGGATTAAAACGACTCGGAAAGAAGTTTCTGATGCCTTTCAAGCATTAAAACAAGAACAGAATCAAAAGACAAGACTCCTTTCTACCGTTCGAATGTATCATGATATTACTGAAAATGATTTTTTGCAAATCGATTCGTTAACTATTATCCGCCAAATTTACAATCAATTGACAGAAGGCGAAGTAAGCCCTGATGATCAACTGGACGGTGATTTATTTCGAAACCATTCAGTTAGTATTGTAGATAATCAAACTGGAAAAATTGAGCATATTGCTCCTTCTAACGAAGAACAAATCATTCTCATGTTGCAGAGCTGGATTCAGTTTATTAATAACAGGAGTCTCCCGTTTCTTATAAAAGCAACTGTTGCCCACTATTTCTTCGAAAACATTCACCCTTTTTATGACGGAAATGGTCGGACTGGGCGCTATATTTTATCACGTTATTTGGCACGCAAACTGGATGTTTTTACTGGACTAGTCCTCTCGCAAAAAATCTATGAACAGCGTTCTAAGTATTATAAAGCATTTGCTATGACCGGTGACTCTAACAATTATGCAGAAGCAACCTTTTTTGTGAAAATGTTACTAGAAATGATTGAAGAGGGCCAACGTGATATTATTCAACTTCTTGAAGAGAAACAGGGATTACTTGATCAATCCTGGAATGCTCTAGAAGGCAATGATGACTATACGATACTCCAGAAGCAAATCATCTTCCTATTACTACAATCCACAATATTTGTAGCAAATCCAAAAGAAGGTTTAAAAGACAATGAGTTGATCCAAATTCTTCGACCAGATTTTTCTAAGAAGAAGATACAAGAGGCAATTATTTCTCTACGGAAATTGGGATTGATTCAGCAACTATCGCTTAAGCCAAGCATTCACCGCTTGATTTCTATTGAATTTTAGAGGGAATTTATCATGAAAATCGCGATTGTCGAAGACCAAAAAATTGAGCAAGAACGATTGCAAACCTACATTCAAACCGCCTGCCATACCCGCAATCTACCTGTGGAGATTCGGTGTTTTAATGACGGAATCGATATCAGCAGTGATTATCAGAAACAGTTTGATGTCATCTATCTGGATGTTGAGATGGAAATCATGGACGGAATGACAACTGCTAAAAAGATTCGGTCTGTGGATAAAGATGTTCTCATCGTCTTTGTAACCAACCATTCTCAAGTGGCGATTCAAGGATATTCTGTTGAGGCAATTGATTTTCTGCTCAAACCTCTCAGCAACTTTGTTTTCGAGGAGCATTTCAAGAAAATCCTACGCAAACTTCCTAGTCAAGATGAGGAGCAAGCGTTTCTCTATATCAAACACAAGGCCAGTACTATAAAAATTGCCCAAACGGATATTTTCTACATTGAGAGTCAAGGGCACCAACTCTATATTCATACCAACAACGACATCATTACGACCAGCAATTCTCTGAAAAATATAGAACCTTTATTAGATTCTAAGACTTTCTTCCGCTCCAATTCAGGCTACATTGTCAACTTAGCTCATGTGGAAAAAGTCGAGGGAAATCTAGTCTTTCTCAACGAAGAGGCCTTACCAATCAGTCGTCCCCGTAAAAAAGATTTCATGACTGCCTTAACTAACTATGTAGGAGATACTCTTTTATGACGGCTACACTTTTTCCCGATATTCCACGCATCTATACAGCTTTAGCTGAATCCATTGCCTGCATACTCGTTTGTTTTCCCCTACTCCTTGAGATGAGTTGGACAAAGAAAATACGCCTGGTCATCCTTATCCTTCTGGGACAAATAGCACTCCAACTACTCGCTGGTACCTTCCCACTCCTGTTTTGGACCTTGGGTATGGGTCTCAATATCGCCTTTATGTATCTGTCCATCTATCTACTAGGTGTGGTTGATAAAAAAGTTTCCCTCTATCTAACAGCCAAAGCTTTTATTGCGGCTGAGCTTGTTGCTTCTATCGCTTGGCATATCTACTGCTTAACAATTTATCAACAGCCTGTGGATAACTTAGGATCGCAGGTTGGTCTAATGGCCCTGATTTCTACAGCTGTCTTTTATCTATTCTACCAACAAAATCGAAAAATGAAGCTGGAAGAGCTAGATAAAATCATCGAAAAACGTGATGTTTGGGTGGCTATATTCACCTCCCTATCCATCTTTGTTCTCAGCAATATTGGTTTTATTCTGTCTGGTACCCGCCAATTTCAAGACTCGACCTCTATTTTTATCCTCCGTACAACTGTAAACCTATCAGGCTTACTCCTACTCTTGACACAAGAATCTCAGCAGTACGACCGCTATCTGCGTCAGGAACTTTCTTCTATCAATAACATCTTCCAGCTCCAGTATAAACAGTACCAAGCTTATCGAGAAAATAGTGAGTTAATTAGCCGAAAAGCCCATGATCTCAAGCATCAACTCTATATTATTCGACAGGAAGCAGATAAGACTAAGCAGAATCAATATCTAGACGAAATGACACTCAATATCCAACAATTTGAGTCGAAAATTGAAACAGGCAATCCTGTCTTAGATACCATTCTAACTCAAAAAAATCAGTACTGCCTTCAAAATAACATTAACTTTACCTGTATTGTTCAAGGGGAACTCTTGCACTTTATGAATGTTATGGACATCTCCGCGCTGTTTGGAAATGCCATTGATAACGCAATAGAAGCTGTGGAAAAAATTACCAATCCTGAACAACGCTTAATTACCCTGAAAGTGTCTAAACATAGCCAATTTGTCATCATTCGCTTGGATAATTATGACCAATCTGACCTAGACTTATCCACAGGGCAATTCCCCACAACATCAAAATCCGATAAGGATTACCATGGATTTGGTCTAAAAAGTATGGAATTTGTCGTCAACAAGTACGATGGAAATCTCACACTCAGCAAGGAAGACAGCTGGGTCCAACTTAAAATTATTTTGCCACAAAAATAGGGGGAGGTCCCCCTTTTTTTGTGTAGACAAAAAAGCCCTGAAACAGGACTTTTTTGATTGATTTGTAAATCTTAGAGCATTTTGTTGTAGAATTCTACGACAAGAGCTTCGTTGATTTCTGGGTTGATTTCATCGCGTTCTGGCAAGCGAGTCAATGAACCTTCCAATTTTTCAGCATCGAATGATACGAAAGCTGGACGACCAAGAGTTGCTTCAACAGCTTCGCGGATAGCTGGAACGTTCAATGATTTTTCACGAACTGAGATAACTTGACCAACTTCAACGCGGTATGATGGGATATCAACGCGTTTACCGTCAACAAGGATGTGACCGTGGTTTACGAATTGACGAGCTTGGCGACGAGTAGTTGCCAAACCAAGACGGTAAACGACGTTATCCAAACGACGCTCCAAAAGAAGCATGAAGTTGAAACCAAGAGTACCTTGTTTGATTTTAGTAGCTTGTACGAATAAGTTACGGAATTGTTTTTCACCCAAACCGTAAGAAAAACGCAATTTTTGTTTCTCAGCCAATTGCAAACCATATTCTGACAATTTAGAACGGTTGTTTGGTCCGTGTTGACCTGGTACGTAGTTACGACGTGCCAATTCTTTACCTGTACCTGTCAAAGACAAGCCAAGACGACGAGCTTGTTTCCAAGATGGTCCTGTATAACGTGACATTTGTTATGTCCTCCTAAAATAAAAAATAATAATTATTGTAGGAAATAACGTTTTAAGCAAACCTGATTCGTGCAGGAGGCCTTCATCGAAACAGCAACGATTACTCTTCTTGCTGACCTTCTGTTGACGAGCTTCATTTTGCTCTGCTGTTATTTCACACAATGGTTAGTATAACACAAAAAAAAGGCTCTGTAAAGCCGTATTATCTATCTTTAGCTATAATTTACCTAAATTTCACTCTTTACATTTTTTGCAAAAATAGTATACTAAATCTATGGAGAGTTCTCATATGAAAATACATCTTCGTTATTTACTTACCTTAGCTGTAGCAATGCTAATTGTAACCTCTACCTCTATGGCAGTCCAAGCTACTGAAACCACATCATTTATTGGTCGGCTATCCGGTACCAAGGAAGCAGTGATTGGGACTGATGATCAATTGCCCGTTACTGACTTAACTTCCGTACCTTATCAGTCAGTTGTTTCGATTGAGGCTGTTTATCCTACCCATGTTTCAGGTAGCTCTGGAGTGCTCATCGCTCCGAATTTAGTTCTCGTTGCGGGACACAGTATCTACGCACATGAAAACAAGGAGTGGCCTCTAATGGTCTATGTCATGCCCGCTAGCTCTCCGGAAAATTATGCCCCTTATGGTACTTATACTGCAACCGACTACTACGTCTTGCGAAATTATCTAAAAGCTGGAGCCAATGAACCATTTGATGATATGGGGATTATCCGACTAGATAGAGCTGTTCAAGGAGTGGGATATTTGGAACTTACGACCCAAGTAACCACTGATGAAGAATTACAGATTGTTGGCTATCCTGTCGATACATCAACAAAAGTAGGAAGGATGTATACCAGTTTTGGACGGTTATCTAGTATTGAGAAATATCCTAATTTTCTATCTTATTCCATCGATGCAGAAGGCGGTCAAAGTGGTGGTCCTATCATCAATACTGCCAATCAAGTTGTGGGTATTCACGTTGTAACAGAATATACTTCTGAAGCTCGTGATCAGGTTGTGGAAAATCACGGTCGCAAGGTTAAAGAGGATACTCTGGAAATGATGGAACTGGCAAAGAATAGAAAGCCATCTACAGAAACGGTTGCACGTCTTGGTGAGATTTATAGACTTTACCATGCTGGTATCAAACGGCACCTCTACACTCAAAACTTCTCTGAAGCCCAGATATTAACATCAAAGGGGTGGAGACATGAAGGGATTGCATTCTTGACAGTTCCTAGCGGTACTCCTGTCTATCGTCTTTACCACTCTGGTACAAGAGAACACCTTTATACTATCAGCACCCCTGAACGAGATGTTTTAGCTCAACGAGGATGGCGGTATGAAGGGATTGCTTGGTACTCCTTGTTCAATGTTCCGTTTTCAAAACCTGTTTATCGCCTCTATCATGCCGGACTGAAGGTGCACCTCTACACATCAGATCAACATGAAAAAAATGTCTTAATTACAAGAGGTTGGCAGGATGAAGGTACTGCCTTCTATATTCTACCTTGATATATGCTTCCTGTCTCATAGAGAGACAGGTCAGAACGTAGACAAACTACTAAAAATATAAAAAACAGAAGAAGTTTGCGAAAGATAGTAAGTCATTAAACTCTTAGAAACGTTGATATTGCGGTATTTCTAAGAGTTTTTAATTTTTAATATAAAGAAAAAGGATTGAAGAAAATTGGTCCAAAATGGACTTTTTCTTCAATCTGAAGAGATTTCGTTCTTATTTTTAGTCCAAATAATGAATCAAAATCTTTTCTGTCAATATATCGGAATAGGGATAGGATTCGACAAAGGTATTATTCGGATCTTCAAATTCCACGATAAAGAGGGATTGATAAACCTCAATAATTCTCCCTTGCTTATTTTTCTCACGTTTACGACCATTTTCAAGAGTCAATTCAACAACTTGTCCCTCATGGTCCTTGATATCTTGTTTGATTTGCTTCATTTTAGCAACATCTGTAAATGCATCACTCATTCTCTATCCATCCTCTCTCTTGGAAATGCTTGCAAATTTATTGTATTCTTTTTGGAACATCAACTCCACGGTACCACGTGCACCAGAACGGTTTTTCTCGATGATTACTTCAACCGTATTGTTTGGAATGCCACCGTCTTCCTGCTCACCACGTTCATAGTAATCATCACGGTACAAGAAGGCAACGATATCCGCATCTTGCTCGATAGACCCAGACTCACGAATATCAGACAGAACTGGACGTTTGTCCTGACGTTGTTCAACACCACGGGATAGCTGACTGAGAGCAATAACTGGTACCTTGAGTTCCTTAGCCAAAATCTTCAACTGACGTGAAATCTCCGAAACTTCTTGTTGGCGGTTTTCCCGACCAGTTCCTGTAATCAACTGAAGATAGTCAATCAAAATCAAGCCAAGATTCCCAGTTTCCTGTGCCAATTTTCGCGACCGTGAGCGGATTTCTGTAATCTTGATACCAGGTGTATCATCAATGTAAATACTAGCCTTGGCCAGGTTGGCTTGAGCAATGGTCAACTTCTTCCACTCTTCATCTGTTAACTGACCTGTACGAATGGAACGCGAGTTGATGACACCTTCTGCTGCCAGCATCCGATCCACCAAACTCTCCGCACCCATCTCCAAGGAGAAAATAGCAACTGTCAAACCCAGCTTGGTTCCGATATTCTGTGCGATATTAAGGGCAAAGGCTGTCTTACCAACGGCTGGACGAGCAGCGAGAATAATCAACTCCTCCTCATGCAGACCAGTTGTCATGGCATCAAGAGCAGGATAGCCTGTCGCAATTCCTGTAATATCCGAAGTTTGCCGCGACCGAATCTCCAGATTTTCAAAGTTGATATTCAAAATATCATCAATTTTCTTGAAACCACTACGGCTAGCACCTTCACTAACATCGATCAAGGCCTTTTCTGCCTGTGCAATAATCTCATCAGACTCATCCGCACCTTCGTAGGCAGAGTTGACAGCATCCGTTAACCGCTCAATCAGTTTACGAAGATTGGATTTCTCTGCGACAATCTTAGCGTAATACTCCGCATTGGCTGAAGTAGGTACAGAGTTGATGACCTCCGCCAGATAGGCCAAACCACCGATATTTTCCAAATCACCATGATTGGCCAAATAATTGCGCATGGTTGTCGCATCAATAGCCTCGTTGCGATCCGAAAGGGTAATCATAGCCTTGAAAATCAGTTTATGGGCATACTTGAAAAAGTCATCCGCTTCTATGTACTCACGGACGAAAACCAGCTTGCCCTCGTCTATGAAAATCGCACCGAGAACGGACTGCTCCGCGAGGATGTCTTGGGGCTGTACCCGCAATTCATTAATTTCTGCCACCACTCTCACCTCCTATCTGCTGAGTTTTTTACTAGGCTTCTTTTATACTTAAGTTAATCACACCCGTTACATCATGGTAAAGTTTGACCGGAACATCAATCAAGCCGAGAGCACGGATTGGATGATCTAGTTGAATATGACGTTTATCTACTTTTATTCCAAATTGTTTCTCTAGCTCCTCTGCAATTTTCTTGCTAGTAACAGAGCCAAATGTACGACCATCTGGACCAACCTTTTCAACAAATTTTACAAGGGTAGCCTCTTCGGTCAATTTAGCTTTGATAGCTTCTGCTTTTGCTACCATTTCTGCATGAGCTTTCTCACGTGATTTTTCTGGTCAAACTCTCCATTTTCCTGTGCGAAAATGAGTTCTGCGTAAGGATTAAACCATTCTACCTGATTACTATCCAAACGAACCTTAATCACCCCAACTGGCATCTTATCCAAAAACTACATGAGGCTTGAGTTGGCTTGGTGGTTGAGGTACTCAATCTGCTCTAACTCGCCAATCTCATAGGATTTTTTCTGAAAGAGAAGGGTCCGTAGCAAGAGAGTAACAAAGAGAGCTAGTAAATTCATGCTAGACGCAGGAAAAAGACTACTGATTGCAGCCAATAGTCCAAACAAAATAATCCCAATCATCACAAAATGAAATGTTGTCAATCGAAATTTTTTCATCATTAACCTCTTCCTGCCGTTTTACCACAAAGAGCTGAAAATTGCTAGTTTTCTCTGGCATTATAGGAAGAAAAGAACAGTCTTAGTGACTGTCCTTGCTCTTATTTTTAGAAATGGAACGACTGCGTCCTTCCAGATAGACCATGAGAATAGAAATATCCGCTGGATTGACACCTGAAATCCGACTAGCCTGTCCAATGGTTTCTGGAGAAATCAGCTTGAACTTCTGACGAGCTTCCGTCGCAATGGAGTCAATATCATCCCAGTCGATGTCTGCTGGAATGCGTTTTTCTTCCATGCGTTTCATCTTCTCCACCTGATCCAATGCCTTGGCAATGTAGCCCTCATACTTGACCTCTGTTTCAATCAGTTCAATGGTCTTGGCATCCAAATCCTCTGCCGCAGGACCGATAAAGGCTACTGCATCGGCATAGGTCACATCAGGACGACGCATAAATTCCTTGGCAGTAAGAGCATCTGTCAAAGGCTTGAAGCCCATGGCAACTACTTTTTCATTGGTTTCCTTGATTGGCTTGAGTTTGATAGACTCCAAACGTTTCATCTCATTATCAAACTGATTTTTGTGAATTTGGAAGACCTGCCAGCGCTCATCATCCACCAAGCCCACCTGACGACCGATTTCTGTCAATCGCATATCGGCATTGTCATGACGCAAAATCAAGCGGTACTCTGCCCGACTGGTCAAGAGGCGGTAGGGCTCTACCGTTCCTTTAGTCACCAAGTCATCAATCATGACACCAATATAGCCGTCACTCCGTTTCAAAATCAACTCTGGCTTGCCTTGTACCTTGAGGGCTGCGTTGATACCCGCTACAATTCCCTGACCTGCCGCTTCTTCGTAACCCGATGTTCCATTGGTCTGACCCGCTGTAAAGAGTCCGGAAATCTTCTTGGTTTCAAGGGTTGCTCGCAACTGATGAGGCATAATCATATCGTACTCGATGGCATAACCCGTCCGCATCATCTGAGCACTTTCCAGACCTTTGATAGAATGAATCAAGTCCTGCTGCACATCTTCTGGCAGACTGGTTGACAAGCCTTGCACATAGATTTCATCCGTATTGCGACCTTCTGGTTCTAGGAAAAGCTGGTGGCGTTCCTTGTCGGCAAAGCGCACAATCTTGTCCTCAATAGACGGACAGTAACGGGGCCCAATCCCTTTGACAATACCTGAAAACATAGGTGCCCGATGAAGATTGCTGTTGATAATCTCATGGCTGGTCGCGTTGGTATAGGTCAACCAGCAAGGAATCTGGTCCTGCAAATAATCCTCATCCTTGGATAAGAATGAAAAGTGATTTGGCTTTTCATCGCCCGGTTGAATTTCGGTTTCTTCGTAGTTAATGGTACGAGCATTGACACGCGGTGGCGTCCCTGTCTTGAACCGACCGATTTCAAGGCCCAATTCTTTCAGATTATCCGCCAGCGTGATAGAAGCCAGGCTATTGTTAGGTCCTGACGAATACTTAAGGTCTCCGATGATAATCTCACCACGCAGGGCAGTACCAGTCGTCACTACAACTGCCTTGGCGGAAAATTTCTGGTTGGTAGCCGTGCGGACACCGATCACCTTGCCCTCTTCCACCAAAATCTCATCAATCATGGTTTGACGCAGGGTCAGATTTTCCTGACGCTCCACCGTCCGTTTCATCTCCGCTGCGTACTCTGCCTTGTCCGCCTGAGCTCGCAAGGCACGAACAGCTGGCCCCTTGCCCATATTGAGCATTTTCATCTGGATATAGGTCTTGTCAATGTTGCGGCCCATTTCGCCACCCAGGGCATCAATTTCCCTTACCACAATCCCCTTGGCAGAACCACCAATGGAGGGATTACAGGGCATAAAGGCCACCATATCCAAATTTATCGTCGCAAGCAGGGTCTTACAGCCCATCCGACTAGCTGCCAAGCCTGCTTCTACACCCGCATGCCCCGCACCGATCACGATGACATCGTAGTTTTCTGCAAATGTGTGTGTCATATTGTTTTCTCCTTCATGTTCATGATGTGTTTGACTTGCCCATTCCAGTTTGGCAATTCTTGAGTCAGAAAGGCTGGTACGACATCTAGGTTGACAAGCTTGTCAAGTTTAATCCATTCACAAGCTTGTTTCAAGTTATCTTCAATCATCTCCTTAGGCATTTCTCCAATGGGCTCAACGATAAAATGAAACTCGATGTTGTGAAAATCTATATCTTCATGTGTAAACTGATTTTCAACGACAAAGGCTAGTTGATTGACACGGATGTCAACCCCTAATTCTTCTTTGACTTCTCGAACAACCGCATCTTGTGCCGTTTCATTGACTGCTATTGCACCACCAATGGTGTAATAACGCCCTTTAGCGTCCTTGGTGAGAAATATTTTTCCGTCTTTTATAAGCAATCCAGTGGCACGAACACCAAAGACCTGATTGTCAATTCTAGTTCTAAAACCCATTCTTCATTCTCTTTTCTAGGATTTCTTCAAGATATGGAACTAAGTTTTTCTTGTTTTCATCGCTACTAGTAATCCATAGAAAATCAGTATGCTCTTCTGGGTCAAGAAGAATTGTTGGGGGCTGTTCAGGAAGTTTCACTTCATAGACCAGCCTCGTAAACACTGCCTCTTTCTCTTCATCAAACTGACTATCTTCATGGATAATGGTCAGATTTTCCTTGGCTATCAAAATGCCTGTTTCTTCCAAGCATTCTCGAACAGCAGCATCACGAGGCAATTCATTCTCCTCGACACGACCACCCGGAATATCCCAATACTGAGGAAAAACGTTGGGTTTGCCACGCTTAATCTGAGAACGCTGAATAATCAGGTGACTGTCTGCAACAGTCAGTAAAACATGAGCAATCAGTTTGACAGGCATGGTTCCTCCTAATTTCACAAAAATAGCCAAAACTCTCGAAAACTGCAGGACAAAAAGCCTACAATTCCCATGAGCTTTGACCATCATGATAATTGTTACTCTTATTCTATCAAAAGATTTGTAGAATTTCAAATCTAGTGTTACGCTAACGTTTCAATATATTCTAAGCCCCAAGCCTCAACAGCATCCAGTACCGAACGAAATTTTTCGCCCATCTCAGTCAAGCTATACTCTACACGAGGGGGGACTTCTGCATAGACCGTGCGACTAATAATGCGATCCTCCTCCAATTGTCTAAGGTGCCTTGTTAACATGGTTTGAGTAATACCTGGAATCAGTCGCTGTAATTCATTGAAGCGTTTCGTTCCTGTACTGAGTTGGTAGATAATCACCAATCCCCACTTACCAGTCAAGACTTTTTGTGTTGTTGCAAAAGGGCAAATACCATATTCACTAACTTTTTTCAAAAAAATTCTCCTTTATTTATCACAATAGTATCACTTTTGATACCAACGAATGCAAAAGTACCTACTTGCATAATGGAATGCTTCAGCTATAATTGTACTATATCAAAAAAATTGGAGGACATCAAATGTCAACAAACTTGGAAATTTTTAATGCCTATAACAATGCTCTCATCGCTGGTGATTTTGCAGCTCTTTTTGAAACAATGGCTAATGACATTATCTGGCATCAACCCGGAAATCATTCAACATCTGGTGCTAAAATTGGTAAGGAAGTACTCGGAGCGCATCTAGCAACTTTCGCCGAAAAAACAAATGGAACTTTCAAAGTAGTGACAAACTGGGTATCCGATAATGATACTCTTGTTGCCGCTAACGTAACATTCCTCGGTACTCGAACAGATGGTAAAGAACTAAATATGAATGGCATCGATCTTTTCCGTATGGAAGATGGCAAAATCAAGGAAGTTTGGCTCTTCTCAGCCGACCAAAAAGCCGAAGATGCTTTCTGGGGATAAGATAAAAAGCTTAGCATGAGGGTGCTAAGCTTTTATTTTTGATTAAATATACTGACAAGCTACTCCGTCCTTGTAGGCCATATCAATCATACCGCCACCCAAGCATTCTTGTCCATCGTAGAAAACAACGGCTTGGCCTGGTGTGATTGCTCGCTGTGGCTCTACAAAGATGACTTCTGCCTTGTCACCTTTTACCTTGACAGTTACTTGACTGTCTGGTTGACGGTAGCGGAATTTAGCCGTGCATTCAAGCGTGAATTCTTCAGGCATATCACGTGTAAAGTGCACTTGACTAGCCTGTAAAGAAGTTGACATCAAAGACTCATGATAGAAACCTTGACCGACATAGAGGATATTTTTTGACAGGTCTTTTCCGACAACAAACCAAGGTTCATTGTCCCCACCGATTTGTCCTCCGATACCAAGCCCGCCCCGCTGACCAATGGTATAGTACATAAGACCTGTATGTTCTCCCATGTCACGACCGTCAACTGTCATCATCCGACCGGGCTGGGCTGGCAAATATTGCCCTAAAAATTCTTTGAAGTTCTTTTCACCGATAAAGCAGATGCCTGTCGAGTCTTTCTTTTTAGCGGTCGCCAAGCCTGCTCGCTCTGCTATTTCCCTTACCTGAGGCTTTTGTAAATGGCCGAGCGGAAACATGGTTTTCTGCAGCTGTTCCTGTGAGAGTTGGCTAAGGAAGTAGGTCTGGTCCTTGCCATTGTCTGCCCCACGTAACATATGGACGGTGCCGTCCTCGTCGCGTGACACCTGAGCATAATGGCCCGTCGCCACATAATCCGCACCCAAGTTCATAGCGTAATCCAAGAAAGCCTTGAACTTGATTTCCTTGTTACACATAACATCTGGATTGGGTGTGCGACCCGCCCGATACTCAGCTAAGAAATATTCAAATACGCGGTCCCAATACTCTTTTTCAAAGTTGACAGAGTAGTAGGGAATGCCGATTTGGTCTGCCACTGCAGCCACATCCTTGTAGTCTTCTGTTGCTGTACAGAAGCCATTTTCGTCCGTGTCGTCCCAGTTTTTCATGAAGATACCGATGACATCGTAGCCTTGCTCTTTTAGCAAGAGAGCTGTAACCGATGAATCGACACCGCCACTCATACCGACAACGACACGAGTTTTAGAATTGTCAATTGACATAATCTTCTCCCATCTTTTCGTAGAAATAACGATTTGAAGGTCGTATTTCAAAATTTTTTCCAAAAAACGATTTGAAGGTCGATTTTGAACAACTTGTATTATATCACACAAATGGGAGAAGCTACAGGAATTTGGCATTGAAAACCCATTCATCTTAGCATATTCCTTGACCGGAAATTTTGATATAATATACCTAAGAATGAAAGGCGAGGAAAACTATGACAAACTTAAAATTTCAATCGGTTTTTGACATCATTGGACCGGTTATGATTGGACCGTCTTCTAGCCACACAGCTGGTGCGGTCCGAATTGGGAAAATTGTATCTTCAATTTTCGGCGATGAGCCAACAGAGGTGGAATTTCAACTTTACAACTCTTTTGCCAAGACATATCGCGGTCATGGTACAGATGTAGCCTTGGTGGCAGGTATTTTGGGCATGGATACGGATGATTCCCGCATTCCAGACTCCCTTGACATTGCAAGAGAACGTGGCATCAAGGTTTACTGGCGTGTCAACAAGGACAGCAATACCCCACATCCCAATACCACCAGAATCATCATAAAAAACGATAAAAAATCCATCTCAGCCACAGGCGTTTCCATCGGCGGCGGCAATATCCAAGTAACCGAGCTCAACGGCTTTTCTGTCAATCTCAATATGAATACGCCAACTATTATTATTGTTCACCAAGATGTCCCTGGTATGATTGCGAAAGTGACCGATGTCCTTTCTAAGTATGACATCAATATCGCCCAAATGAATGTGACACGTGAACAAGCTGGCGAAAAAGCCATTATGATTATCGAAGTGGATGCTCGCCAATGTGAAAATTCTATTGCAGAAATTGAAAAAATTCCACACCTGCACAATGTAACCTTCTTCAACTAGAAAGAGAAAGACATGTTTTATACTATCGAAGAATTAGTTCAGCAAGCAGACAACTTTTCTGGTAATGTAGCTGAACTCATGATCGCTACTGAAATTGAATTGACTGGTCGTAACCGCGAAGAAATATTGACAATTATGTCAAGAAACTTGACAGTTATGAAAGCCTCCATCGTAGATGGACTTACTGAAAGCAAATCTCTATCTGGTTTAACAGGAGGCGATGCTGCCAAGTTAGATGCTTATATGAAATCTGGTAAAACCCTATCAGATTCCGCCGTCCTATCCGCTGCAAGAAATGCCATGGCAGTCAATGAATTAAACGCCAAAATGGGACTAGTTTGTGCCACACCAACTGCTGGATCTGCTGGTTGTTTACCTGCTGTTCTAGGAGTTGCTATTGACAAACTCAACTTGACCGAAGACCAACAACTTGACTTCCTCTTTACAGCAGGAGCCTTTGGGCTGGTCATCGCTAACAACGCCTCCATCTCAGGTGCAGAAGGGGGCTGTCAGGCAGAAGTCGGATCTGCCTCTGCTATGTCTGCCGCAGCATTAACTCTTGCAGCAGGTGGAACTCCCTACCAAGCCAGCCAAGCCATCTGCTTTGTCATCAAAAATATGCTGGGTCTGATTTGCGATCCCGTCGCTGGTCTAGTGGAAGTCCCTTGTGTCAAACGTAATGCAATGGGAGCAAGCTACGCCATGGTAGCTGCCGATATGGCACTAGCAGGTATCGAATCCAAAATTCCCGCAGATGAAGTCATCAATGCCATGTACCAAGTAGGGGCAGCCCTGCCAACTGCCTTCCGTGAAACGGCTGAAGGTGGTCTCGCAGCTACACCTACTGGTCGTCGACTGGCGCAAGAGATTTTCGGAGAAAGTTGACAATATTGTAAACTAAAAGGACCGTAATGGTCCTTTTCTTATTGTTTTGTAAAAGTAAGTTGATCTAAAGTCGTATCATTTGTATCAATCTCTGTCAAGGTGAGAGTTGAACCATTCAAAGTGTAGCTATCTGCTTCTCCATCAATATAGGCAAGTTTTTTATCTAAATCAAAGATGACTTGTTCAATGTCTTGATCCCCATCGTTGTCAATTTCTGTCAAGGTCGCTTGATTCCCTTTTACAGTCAAAGTATAAGTGTCATTCCCTGATGTTGCAGTATAGGTTCCATCTAATTCGGAAGTGTCAATCAAGTTTACACCATAGCTCGCAGCCAGTTGACTAACTGATGTTGAATTGGTAGCTGTTGCAGTTGATGAATTTGCAGTAGTAGAATTTGTCGCTACTGATGATGGACTAGCTACGGTAGATGAAGATGAGTTTGCTGTTGCAACTACCTGTTGATTGTCATCGTCAACATCAACGATACCAACTTGTTGCTCAATCTGATTTTCCAAAGCTTCTAGTTTATTTTCATATACTTCAGCCACAATAAAACCAGTCGTTACTAATGCTAAGGTAGCAACAGACAAAAGGAGAATTGATTTTTTACTCATACCTGTAACCTTATTTTTGACTGATTCCCAAGCACCAGTTTTTTTGTTTTCTGTCACTTCGATGATTTCTTGTTGTTGATTTTTGTTTTCCATTTTATCTTCCTCTTTTAGATATTGTCGTTTAGTTTGCTTTTAGTACTAGGCAACGAGCTGCAGGAGACTGGGCAAAAAGCCCAGCACCGCTTCTCAAAGTTAGTATCAACATCTCAGCGCAGTGGTTGATTGGCAGATTTGTTCGTGTTTTACACTCCAAATCTGACCTATACGACTGATGCGAACGAGTTCGCTTCATTTCCAACCTCAAACTGTCTCCCAGACAGTTTGAGCTATGCGGGGTGGGAGTAAAATAGTCCAGTGGACTATTTTAGCCCGAACCTACATGTTTGGAAGTGAGAGGAACTCTTCTATGAATGGTCGAGTTCTTTCCCGCTCCCAAAGCGAGTTAACGAAGTAATAAAAGATAAACTAAACGACTGATATATTTCTTTCAGCTCCATTGCTGATATGTCTATTATAGAGGATAATCTTGAACACTTTAGGGAAAATTTCTAAACAAATCTTAAACACTTATAAATTAAGCATTAAGTCGATAACCTGCACCCCAAACCGTTTCGATTAAATCAGCTCCCAATTTATCTCGAAGACGATTGATATGGACAGCAACTGTCGCACTATCTCCCACATAGTCATATCCCCAAATCGTTTCAAACAAGTGATCTTTAGAAAAGACACGATTAGGATGTTTTGCTAGGTAAACAAGTAACTCAAACTCTCTATTCGGTAATTTTATCTCTTGACCATCCAAGGTCACCTTCCAATTATCCAAGAAAATAGTTACATTTCCGACTGTCAATTCGTTAGAGTTTGTATCTTTTTGAAAACGTTGGTAACGAGCTAAATGCGCCTTAACACGCGCCACCAACTCCATCGGGTCGAAAGGCTTGCTGATATAATCATCTGCTCCAAGACCTAAACCTCTCACCACATCCATGGTTTCTTGCTTGGAAGTAACCATCAAAATAGGAAAATCTACCTTATCTCGCAAATCACGGCAAAGATCATACCCCGTCTTATTAGGTAGCATAACATCCAATATGAGAAGGGAATAGTCTTCATTTTTCAGTTGTTCCTCCACAAGACCACCATCATAGACCAAATCGACTTGGTAAGCCTGCATTTCCAGATAATCGCGCTCCAAAGAAGCAATTTCTATATCATCTTCTGCAATTAAAATCCGTGTCATTTCATATCCTTTCTCGGTAAGCTAAAGATAAAGCGAAGACCTGGAGTTGCCTCAACAGACACACGACCACCTAAACGCTCAATAATATTTTTTACAATGGCTAATCCTAAACCATGTCCTTCTACTTGCTGACGAGTATCATCTTCCCTGTAAAATTCTTCAAATATCAAGTTCAACTTGTCACTTTCTATTCCCTTACCATTATCTGTAAAGGTCCAAATAACCTCTTGACCGGCAACATGACCAGCAATATCTATCTTTAAAGGGCTAACAGCTGCATATTTTCGAGCATTATCTACTAGATTATCTAAAATCCTGCGGAATTGAATGGGGTCAATCTCAACCAATAATCCAGCTGATACTTTCAATTGAAACTCAATAGCTTCATCTGCTAATTCAGCTGTTTTTTCTTTTACATAGGCCTGTAACAACTCCGCCAAATCAAGTTTGACCTTATCAAAAGGCATCTTATCTGTTTGTAACTGTGAAAAGGCAAATAATTTTTCCAGTAATTTTTCCATTACCTGAGATTTTTGATAAATAACAGTCAGGTACTGATTGCGTTTTTCCTCCGTATTGGCAATACCGTCCAAAATTCCCTTGGCATAGCCTTTGATTGACGTCAAGGGAGTTCGCAAATCATGAGAAATATCTGCGACCATCTGCGTTCGGTTTTGCTCATACAATCGATTTTTCTCATGGGCAGCTAACAAGGAAGTCTGCATTTGATTGAACCCTTGGGTCAATTCTTCAAATTCCTTATCTCCTTGATAGGTTAAGGGGACTGTATAATCACCCTTCTGAATGCGTTCTACACCGCTATGCAATTCATCCAAAGGACGCATAACGACACCTAAAAGACGGCGAGTAAAGAAGAAATTAAGTATCACTACAATTATGATACCTGCCCCACCGACCAAGAAGAGTTGTAATAGAAAGGCTTGGAATTCCTGACTTTCTTGTTGCTCTTCCAAGTCTTCTAACAAAGCATACACATAATAAATCTGACCATCAGTAGCTAGTTTCCGACTAATTACAACTTCTCCATCTACATAGGAGGTGTGAGTGGTTGATGATACTGTAACTTCTGAAAGTTCATCTGCATCATCTTTGAGGTTTGAAAATAAGACTTGTCCATTACTTTCAACATACAATTGAGCACCACTTCCAGCTAAATCATCCGCTAATTTTGGAAAGTCTGTCCCAGAAAAACTTTCTAACGTTTGCTGGCTACTAGCAGTTTTCTGACTGGTTGATTGCCAAGTTCCCTGATTACGATAAATGCTATTGACAACGTAGACGCTGACACCTAGCATGGCTATCAAGGAAAGGACTAACATAATCATGTTTAAGCGAAAAATTCGTTTTTGTAAATTCATAGTTCTTCTTTTCTAGTCAATTTTTCCACATTATAAGCAAAATCTAGCAGTTTGTAAAGTTGAAAAGACTAATTACCAAAAAAAGCCTAGCAAAGCTAGACTTCATATTCTCAATTTGAAATGGTTTTAGTACCAACCGTTTGCCAACCAGAATCCCATAGCGGCTGACCATGAACCGTAACGACTAGCAACGTAGGCATCAGCTACACGTTCCTGATTTTCTGGAGAATAATCACCGTTCAAATAAGTATTCGTTAACTGATAACGACCATAGTAGATACCATTTTGTGCTGTATAGCTACCACCTGATTCTTTCATGGCAATCCATTCTTTGGCTGCAGCATCCTCTGCGCTCAAGTTTGAAGTATAAGTTTCTGTTGTTGTACTTGCCGTCACAGCTGCTGTAGTCTCTGTTGCAGTAGTTGTCGCTACAGTTGTTTCTTGAGCAGCAGTAGTAATAGTTTCTCCTAACTCAATCACTTGACCAACATGGATTAGGTTTCGATTGGTAATGTTGTTCAACGACACCAGTTGATCAACTGTTGTGTTGTGCGTCTGAGCAATTTCAGAAAGAGTATCACCAGCTTTGATTGTATATGTATCCGCACTAGCAATTGCTGGGATTAACATAGCACCAACCATCACCATTCCTAAGAGAGTTGATTTGATTTTTTTTGTTGTCATTTTCATTATAAAAAGTCCTTTCATTCAACTGAAGACTATGATACAGGTCCAATATTACTCTGACTTTGTGAAAATGTTACAAATATTACAATTAGATTGGGATTAAGCAAAAAAACGCTAGTTTCAGCGTTTTTTCTAATTTTTTAAGAAGTAAAGTGCTAGGCCAAGTAAAAACATTACTAAAATAACTCCTGTATCCGACCACTTCCAATCTAAAACACGGTATCTAGTTCTCCCTTCTCCACCTTGATAGCCCCTTGCCTCCATCGCAATGGCCAAAGCATATGCTCGTTTGAAACTAGAAGCAAACAGAGGAATGAGAATAGGAATAACAGATTTTACCTTCTGCATCAAATTCCCTTCTCCAAAATCTACACCTCGTGCACGCTGAGCATTCATAATCCGTGTCGTATCATCCATAAGCGTCGGTACAAAACGCAAACTCATGGACAACATGAGTCCGATTTCATGGACAGGTACCTTAAAACGTGCTAAAGGAGAAAGACCAGCTTCAATACCATCTGCTAGACTAAGAGGAGTTGTAGTCAAGGTTACTAAGGTTGAGAAGAAAATGATTAACAGGAAACGAACAAAAATAATTGCTGCTTGCTCTAATCCTGCAGCAGTCACCTGAACAAACCAAAAACTCCACAAAACTTCTTTTCCACTCGTGAAAAAAATCTGAAAAAAAGTTGTAAAAAGAATAATTCCAATCATCGGTTTTAGGCCATTGATAAAGAAAGAAAAACGAATTTTTGATAGAAAAAGTAAACCAATTACAAATACAATCAATATAAGATTGGTAATGAGATTATTGGCCCAAAAGATAATCAGTAAAAAGAAGAACATAGCCAACAATTTACTGCGTGGATCTAGTCTATGTAAAAAAGAGTCACCAGGAACATAGCGTCCAAGAATTAACTTATCCATTGGCAAGTACCTCCTTGAACTCTTCTATAGTAATCGGGAGGCGATCAAAAATGAAACCTCTTCGTTCTAAGTTAGCAGCAAATCGTGTGATTTTAGGCACTCCTAACTTAATAGACTCCATAAACTCAACATCTTGAAACAGCTCGATAGGTTGACCAGAAGCTACTACTTTACCAGCCTCCATCATATAAACAAAGTCAGCATAATCTGCCACATCATCCATCAAGTGTGTCACTAGGACAATCGTCATTCCCTGTCTATGCAAACCTTTGAAAATATTCATCAATTCCTTGCGACCAGCTGGATCCAAGCCAGCAGTTGGTTCATCTAAGACTAAGACCTCTGGTTCCATAGCTAAGATACCTGCTATTGCTACTCGTCGCATCTGACCACCTGACAACTCAAAGGGACTACGGTCAAATAAATCCTCAGAAATCCCAACTAACGTTAATTTTTCTCTCGCAATTTTTTCTGCTTCTTCTCTTGAAACGCCAAAATTTTGTGGCCCAAACGCTACATCTTTCAACACTGTTTCATCAAATACCTGACTCTCTGGAAATTGAAAAACTAGACCTACTTTTTTTCGGACTTGCTTGATATTTTTATTGATAGAGTCGGACGTAATAATCATATCATCGATTAGCACTGTTCCCGCTGTAGGAACCGCGAGTCCATTTAATAACTGTAAAATAGTTGATTTCCCAGACCCAGTGTGACCTACCAAAGCTGTATAAGATCCAGTTACAATCTCCAAATTTATGCCAAAAAGGGCCCGCCCCTCAAAAGGCGTCCCAGCTTGATAGGTATAACTTACTTCTTGGAGAGTGATTGCCATAGTATTTCTTCTAATTCCTCATCTGTAAAATAGCGGAGCGGTATATCTAATCCAATCTGACGGAGTTCTTTGGCCAGCTGAATAGAGAATGGTTCTTCCAATCCCAAATCCAGAAGATCTTCTCGCATAAAGAGCTGGTCAGGGGGACTAATTGACTCTACCTGTCCCTCCTTCATAACCATAACTCGGTCACTCAGGGAAACCTCATCTAAGTCATGAGTGATAGAGATAACCGTGATTTGGTACTTTTCTTTAATCTCTTGAACAACATTTATCAGTTCCCTACGTCCCTCAGGATCCAACATACTAGTCGCTTCATCTAAAATGATGATATCTGGTCGCAAAGCGACGACACCTGCAATAGCTACTCGTTGTTTTTGCCCACCAGATAGTCGAGCTGGTTCTCTATCTTTAAAGTCTGCCATACCAACTAACTCTAAAGCATGTTGGACCCTGTCCCTCATTTCGCTTAAGGGTAAGCCTTGATTTTCTAAACCAAAAGCAACATCGTCTTCCACTGTTGCTCCAACAAATTGGTTGTCTGGATTTTGAAAAACCATCCCAATCTGGCGACGCTTATCCCAAACATTATCAACAGTTAGTTTATCTCCACTGATAATAATGTCCCCAGATTCTGCCTCTAAAAGTCCATCAATCAAACGAACAGTCGTTGACTTTCCTGATCCATTGTGACCAATAATGGAAAACCATTCCCCTTGTTTCACGTGAAACGAAACATCTTTTAATATATATTCATTCTCAATAGTCTCGTATTTATAATTGAGATTTTTTATTTCAATAATTGTTGTCATTAGCTAAAAATATCTTTAAATAAATAAGACGCACCCTTGAAATAATCGTATCCTGAATAAAGGGTGAAAAAGAGAGCAATATACAACGTTACTTGTCCCAGTAAAGTCCAATGGAGCAAAAGAAAGATGATTGCAAACATCTGGGAAAACGTCTTGATTTTTCCAGGCATGGCCGCGGCCAAGACTGTTCCACCATTTTCGACCAGCAAGAGACGAAGGCCTGTCACTGCCAATTCACGACAGATAATAATGGCTACCACCCAAGCAGGTGCAAAGTCCAATTCCACCAACATAATGAAGGCTGTCATAACTAAGATTTTATCTGCCATAGGGTCAGCAAATTTACCGAAGTTAGTCACCACCTGCCACTTACGTGCCAGGTACCCATCCAGGTAATCTGTTGCACTAGCTAGAGCAAATAGCAGGGCTGCAAAAATATGGCTAGCATAGTTGTCCCATACCGTCAGTAGTAGGATAAAAACAGGGATAATTAGGATACGCCCCAGAGTGAGGGCATTAGGAATATTTTCTTTTTTCATATATTTCCTTTATTGAATGGTCAGATAAACTGTACCGTGTTGATTAGTCAACGCAGAGGTATCTAGCGTTTGACCAGCGATAGTCACTGAAACACCATCTACTACACCCAAAGTTAAAGTTGCAGATGTAACCCCGTCTGGAATCGTAGCAGTCACACTTGTGCTAGTTGGAGAGAGCGTAAAGCCATTGACAATATCTGAATCGGTTAGACTAACCCAACTAGTTACAGATGTAGCAGATAACGTTACTTCTACGGGACCCGTTGTTCCTGAAACCGTCACCGTCATATCATCACCACCGCCTGATGTGGTCAAAATAACACTTTCCTCACTACTACTTGAACTTGTTGAGGAACTTGCTTCTGTTGAACTTGATGAGTCTACATTGGCACTAGATGATGAAACAACAGAATACGAAGTTGATGACGTTGATGTCGAAGTCTGATTTTGTACCCGACTATAAACAATATAAGTTATAAATACCAAAATAAATGTAGCTGCTAGTAGTAAATAGAGAAGAGGCAGATAGTTTCCTCTTTTCTTTCTAGCCTTATAACTACGTTTGAACTCCGACTGTACGTCTTCCTCATCTCCAACTCCATAATACACTACTAAACTTTCTGTTTCATAGGCATGCAAAATGACATCAACATCTAATTCTAATACTTCAGCATAGCGCTTTAAAAAAATTCGAGTATACTCTTCACTAGGAATAAAATCAAAATCATTATACTCTAGAGCCTGCAAATATTTAGCCTGAATATTGGTTGCTCGTTGCAATTCTGTAAAACTCCACCCTCGATATTCACGCGCGGCTCGTAAAACTTCCCCTATACTTATTTGTCTCATCGGCGCCTCTTTCTATATATATCTAAACCAATCATCATAATAATCTCAAGTAAAAAAATTGTAGATAATCAACATGCTTTTATCTGGTACAATCTCCTAGTTTTCAGTATCCTATTGTAACAAAAATTCAAAAAAATTTCGACCCTAACTGTCCTTATTTTGGAAAAATCACAAAATCTGTCATATCAGCTTGACCAACAAATTTTCGTCCAATGTCCAAAACATCCTCTAAACCAATTTGTTCAAGAATAGCGGGGGTATCTAAAAACGACTGTTTTTCTCCATTAAAACTAGCCATATGACCTGCTGTAACTTCAAGGGAATTTAAACTCTTGATAAAATCTCCATAAGCTTCCTTTTTTAACAACTGTAGATGTTCTTCTGACATATCCGAATCATGCTCAAATTCCCTAATTGCACGTCTCAATATAGCAGACAAAGCAATTGGTTCTGTCGTATCTGCGGTAATGATTAAAAAATGATAATTCGATCGAATATCCAGATGAAAACCAAAGGATGCATCAATTTTTCCTGTTTCATACAGTCTCTGATAACGTTTAGAAGTCCACCCTAGGAGCATTGAAAAAAGTAGGTTTAGACAAATACGATAGGTTTGTAATTGATTCTGTTCAATCTTATCATTCCCTCTTAATCCAATCGCTAATTTTGGCATAGCAACCTCAAGATAGTCTGTCTCATACTCTAAAATTGGCAACTTTTTTATTTCTTTTCGTTCAATTAATGGAACACTAACTTCTCCTGTATTAAATTGATTAGATAGCTCATCAAGTTTCTGTAAAATGTCCTCCACTTCCATTTTTCCCAAAAGACACAAATGCATGTTGGATGGCTTATAAAATGTTGTAAAGCATCTGTAAAGCGTTTGATAAGTAATGGATTGAATAGATTCAATAGTGCCTGCAATATCAACCGCCAAAGGGGTGTTAGGATAGAGTTTTGATAGTATTCCTATGTAAAGACGATGATCTGGATCGTCTTCATACATCTCAATTTCTTGAGCAATAATTTCCTTTTCTCGTTCTACACTTTCCTCTGTAAAGTGAATTTCTTTTGTAATAGACATGAGTAATCGCAAAGACTCCAGAATATTATCGGTAGTTGAGAAAAGATAGGAGGTTTGATGCAAGCTGGTGTAAGCATTTGCGCTAGAACCCAAACGAGCGAATTCTTGCAACGCATCCCCACTTTCTGTTTCAAATAACTTATGTTCTAAAAAATGTGCTGTTCCAACAGGAATAAAATTTTTCCCCTTACCTCTTAAAGAGTCCACAGCTCCAAATTCTGTTGTTAGGATAGCATACGTTTCATAATAATCAGACTTAGGTAACAAGGTTACTGTCAATCCGTTGTCAAGTTTCCCTTGAAAAACGGTTTCTTTCAAATATGGGTAGTCACATTTAATCAACTTCATTTTCTTCCCCTTCCATGAAATAAATAGCCTGTAAACGAATAAGTCTAGCGACGCGTATAACATCCTCTCTTGACACCAGATTTACAGCAGCAATCCAATCTTCCCAGTCCATATTTCTCTGACCTAAAACTGCTTTATTATAGGATTGCTCTACTAAATTAGCTTGTTGATCTTGCGCTAAAGTTGCTGCATTTACAAGCAAAAATTTAGTCATAGATAAGTCTTCATCAGAAAAAATCCCCTTTTTAATGTCTAATAATTGTTTCCGAATAAGCTGCATGGTTTTTAATCGATTTTCCTTATCAATACCTGCATAAACCTTCATCATCCCTGAAAAAATCGATACTGAACTTCCAATTGTATAGGCTAATCCCTCTTTCTCTCGCACATTCATAAAGAGCTTAGAATGTGAAAAGCCACCAAATAAACCATTCAAAACGAGCAAAGGAATGTAGTTGTCATCATTGTAAACTATCTGTAAATTATAAGCTATTTCTAAGATAGACTGTCTTGCTTCTTTTCGCTCCATCTTTTCTCGGGTAATATTGGAATACTCCTGGTGCAATTCTAATTCTAGTTTCGGATTACGATAAGTAAAGGCAAACCGCTCAAAACCTTCCTGAACAAGCCTTTTATCCACTTCCCCTAAGACAAAAATATCAATCCGATCTAATTTAAGCATATCACACAATGCTTTGTAAGCTGTCTCAGCAGTTTCTTGCTCCACCAAGTCCAATCGAGCAACTCGAGGTATTTGGACATTTTCATTTTCATAAAAGAGTTTACCTAACTCAACATCCGCATGATAAAAATTATCCTCAACCTCCGCCTCTAGATAAGCAATAAGATTTTTCTTTTCCACTTCAAACAAATCACGTGCAAATCCCTTACGCTCCTTGAGAGGTCTAAATAAAGCGCTGTAAAGAAAGTCCAGTAACTGACTTGTCAAGTCCTCCTGATTAGGTAACTGATCTGCTCGAACATAGGATATGGTTACATCTACAAAATGTACCTTACCTCGCTTAGCCACAGATGTAGAAAACTGGGCACCATAGAAGGTTGCCAATTTTTGACGGAAAGCTTGAGCAGTAGGATAATCTTCATTAGCAATTTCTAAAATATTGGCTACCAACACCCGTCCTGCAACTGTTTTAGCAGACATAGGAGCTGCAAACCGTAATTTAATACGATTAGTTGTAAACTTGTTAGTCTCGATAAAATGGAGATGCACTCCTTCTTGTAGTTTCATAGCGTCCTCTTTCAAGCATTATGAGCTTTATTATACCATTTTATGATATAATAATCTGAAACGAGGTAACCTATGGAATACAAATTATTTGAAGAATATATCACATTACAAGCCCTACTCAAAACCTGTGGCGTACTCCATTCAGGCGGTGCTATAAAAGGATTTTTAGCAGAAAATACAGTGTTATTTAACGGTGAGGATGAGAAGCGTCGTGGTAAAAAAATTCGAATTGGAGATCGAATTGACCTGCCAGGCCACCAGATCAGCATTAGCATCGTTGCACCAACCGCAGAAGAAGTCGCTGCTCATCAAGAAGACTTGGCTGAAAAAGAGCGGGTTGCTGCCATTGTCAAGGCTATGAACAAGCAGAACAAAGAGGCAAAAGCCAAGACTAAAAGTAAGAGCCCTCGTCCAACCAAGGCCAAACTAGAAAAGGCTGACAGAGTACCTGTCCGCTTCCCAGGTACTTAATATGTGGCTCAAATCGCTTCGTCTACAACACTTCCGTAACTATGAACAGCTTGAAATTGATTTCCACAAGGGACTCAATATCTTTTTAGGGCAAAATGCCCAAGGTAAAACCAATATTTTGGAAGCCGTCTATTTTCTGGCTCTGACACGCAGCCACCGTACTCGCACGGACAAGGACCTGATTCAGTTTGAGCAAGATAATCTCGGTGTCGAAGGCATTTTAGAGCGAACAAAAGGAACCATCCCACTTGACATTCACTTGACAGAAAAGGGAAGAATTACCAAAGTTAATCACCTCAAACAATCGAAATTATCCGATTATATAGGTCATATGAACGTTGTGTTGTTTGCTCCTGAAGATTTACAGCTGATTAAAGGGGCTCCTGCTCTCCGCCGTAAATTCATGGATGTCGAACTAGGGCAAATCAAACCAATCTACCTATCTGACCTGTCCAACTACAACCATATCCTCAAGCAACGCAATGCCTATCTCAAGACAGCAGAGAAGGTTGATGAAACCTTTCTTTCTGTCTTGGACCAACAACTAGCAGAATATGGTAGTAAAGTCATCCTCCACCGCCTCGACTTCTTGAAAAAATTAGAACACTTTGGTAGTCAAAAGGTAGCAGATTTGTCCAACGGCAAAGAAGAGTTGACTCTATCCTACCAATCCACAATTGAATTTACAGAATCTGTAAACATTCTTGACAACTTTTTGACACAATTATCAAGAAGTCGTAAACGTGATTTATTCAAAAAAAATACCGGTGTGGGACCCCACCGAGATGATATTCTATTTGCTATTAATGGAGTGAATGCACATTATGGTAGTCAAGGTCAACACCGTAGTCTCGTACTCTCTCTCAAACTAGCTGAGATTGAGCTAATGAAAGAAGTGACACGAGAATCTCCCATTCTACTCTTGGATGATGTCATGAGTGAGTTGGACAATAGTCGGCAGATTAAGTTACTTGAAACAATTTCTGATACCATTCAAACCTTTATCACTACAACTTCATTGGACCATCTCCATAATCTCCCACAGGAATTAAAGATTTTCCATATTGAAGCAGGAAAGATACAAGAAGAACTGTAAATATTCTTTACACTATTGTCAATCTTATTTATAATACAGTAAAAGACTTTGCCTATGCAAAGTCTTTTTTTGTCTTATTGTACAGAATAGTTAGGGGCTTCATTAGTAATTTGAACGTCATGTGGGTGGCTTTCTTTCAAACCTGCACCTGACATCTCGATAAACTGAGCATTTTCATGAAGTTCAGCAAGGTTGCCAGCTCCTACATAGCCCATACCTGAACGTAAACCGCCGACCATTTGAAAAATCATATCGGAAACAGATCCCTTGTAGGCCACACGTCCCTCAATTCCTTCTGGAACAAGCTTGTTAGCTTCGTTAACTGAAGATTGGAAGTAACGGTCTTTTGAGCCCTGTTTCATGGCTGCGATAGAGCCCATTCCACGATAGGTCTTGAATTTACGACCTTGGAAGATTTCTGTTTCTCCTGGTGCTTCGTCAGTTCCTGCAAACATTGAACCAAGCATAACCGCATGACCACCTGCTGCCAGAGCCTTAACAATATCTCCTGAATACTTGATACCACCGTCAGCAATGATAGTCTTGCCATACTCGCGTGCAACGCTTGCTGCATCGTAAATAGCTGTTACTTGTGGTACACCTACCCCTGCAATAACACGAGTTGTACAGATTGAACCAGGTCCGATACCTACTTTAACAACATCTACACCTGCTTCATAAAGAGCACGCGCACCTTCTGCTGTCGCAATGTTTCCTGCAATCAAGGTACGATTTGGGAAATGCTCACGGATTTCCTTGATTTTGCGGAGTACACCAGCCGAATGACCGTGTGCTGTATCAATGACAATCGCATCTGCACCTGCTTCAAAGAGGGCTTCAGCACGTTCAAAGGTATCAGAAGTAACCCCAACAGCACCTGCAACCAAGAGGCGACCAAACTCATCTTTAGCAGAATTTGGAAACTCGATGACTTTTTCAATATCCTTAATAGTAATCAAACCAGATAAACGACCAGTTTCATCAACCAAAGGTAATTTTTCAATGCGATGTTTATGAAGAATTGCTTCAGCAGTTTCTAAATCTGTTCCAACTGGCGCCGTTACCAAGTTGTCACTGGTCATGTTAGTTGAGATTGGTTGGCTATAATCGATGATAAAACGCATATCACGGTTAGTGATAATTCCTACCAATTTACGGTTGTCCATGGTTTCTACAATTGGCACACCTGAAATACGATAGGTAGCCATCAATTTCTCAGCTTCTGCAATTGTATGCTCTGGTGTCAAGAAGAATGGATCAATGATAACCCCATTCTCAGAACGTTTTACCTTACGAACTTCGTCTGCCTGCTCAGCTATGGACATATTCTTATGAATAACACCAAGCCCCCCTGCTCGAGCCATGGCAATTGCCATTTTACTATCTGTAACGGTATCCATTGCTGCTGAAATAATTGGAAGATTCAGGGTCAAGTTTGGTGCTAGTTGTGTTTTCAAATCAATATCATGTGGCAAAACATGACTCTCTGCCGGAATCAGCAAGACGTCATCAAAAGTAAAACCTTTTTTCAAAAATTTAGTGTCCCAGTTTGACATTTTCTTCCTCTTTTCTCTTTTTAATCAGCCTGATAACTGTTTTTTATTTCATATATGATAACATTTTGAAATCATTTGTCAATCATTATTCGCTTTAAAATACAATTTCTCAAAAATTCAGAAAATTCTATCCTTGTTTCTTTTAGAAAGTCGAATGTTTGGTTTTTACTCATCTTATTTAAAAAGTAAAAAAGCAACGTTTTTCCAACATTGCTCTTTTATTGTTAATTTATTTGAAATAGTTGATTCCCATAGCATCTTTCACTTGATCGAGGGTACTTGCTGCAACCTGTCTAGCTTTCCGACTGCCTTCTTCTAACATGGCATAGACCTGTCCCATATCCTGTGCAAACTCCAATCGACGTTCACGGATTGGTCCTAATTCGCGTTCCAAAATGTCCAAAAGATAGCGTTTGGTTTTCACATCCCCCAAACCACCACGCTGATAATGCTCCTTCATGGCATCAATTTCAGCTCTATCCTCTTCGCGACCAAAAACATCTAGGTAGTGGAAGACCATATTGCCTTCAATCTGACCTGGATCTTCTACACGGATATGATTTGGATCTGTATACATGGACATAACTTTCTTCTTCAAAGTATCCATATCATCCGCCAAATAAATACCATTTCCAAGCGATTTAGACATCTTTGCATTTCCATCAAGACCAGGCAAGCGACCTGCTGCTTCGTTTTCTGGATAAATTCCTTCTGGCTCAACTAAAATATCCGTCTGATAGGCATGATTGAAACTACGAACCAGTTCTCTGGTCTGCTCAATCATCGGCTTCTGATCATTCCCAACTGGAACAAAATTAGCTTTAAAAGCAGTAATATCAGCCGCTTGAGAGACTGGATAAACAAGGAAACCAGCTGGAATCCCTTCACCAAATCCTTTCTGGGCAATCTCCGTTTTAACTGTCGGATTGCGTTCCAAACGAGCTACTGATACCAAGTTCATATAGTACATGGTCAACTCTGCCAATTCAGGAATCTGACTTTGTATAAAAATAGTAGTCTTCTCTGGATCGAGACCTGCTGCTAGATAGTCAAGTGCCACATTGCCAACCGACTCGATGATTTTTTGTGGTTCCTTAGCATGGTCCGTCAAAGCTTGCTGATCAGCTAAAAAGACAAACAATTCGTGCTGACCAGCATTTTGCAAGAGCACACGATTTTTCAAGGAGCCTACATAGTGGCCGATATGGAGTTTTCCTGTTGGACGGTCCCCCGTCAAAATAATTGATTTGGTCATTGTTTCACCTCATTTGATAATTTTCATAGAAAAAGCCCTGCACAATAAACTGTGCAAGGGCGTCAAGGACACGGTACCACCTTACTTATGAGTGTTCACTCATTTCTCTATGCACATAAAGCCTGCTAGCCGAATCCTCATTGTTTCAGATTCATTCAATATCAGTCCATTCATCAATCCTTATTACCTGTTTTCAGCAACCACAAGCTCTCTAAAAATAAGTAACCAATTACTCTTCTGATTGACTTCCATTATACCGTCTAAAAAAAAGAAAGTCAAGTCACCAATCCCTTGACGATAAGCTTTAAATCAGGGATAATAAAAGGTGCTGTTTAAAATATTAGAAATGAGGAGTTATATGAAAGAACGTTTCAAAGACTTTGTTTTAGTAACTTTGGGATCCATTGTTATGGCAGTAGGTTTTAATATGCTATTTATGGAAAATCATATTGTTTCTGGGGGAATTGGTGGCCTCTCCATTGCCTTAAAAGCTATTTTAGGCTGGAATCCTGCTGATTTTGTCCTTTACTGTAACATCCCGCTCTTAATACTTTGCTGGTTTTTTCTTGGAAAATCCGTCTTTATTAAAACAGTATACGGCGCCCTTGTCTATCCATTATGTATCAAGTTTACAGCAAGTTTACCAAACTTGACAGATAATCCTCTCCTTGCAGCAATCTTTGGTGGCATTATTCTCGGATTTGGTCTAGGACTCATCTTTCTTGGAAAGTCGTCAACAGGTGGGACAGGAATTCTCATTCAATTGGTTCATAAATATACACCATTGCCACTAGGTGTGACAATGGCTATTGTGGATGGGCTGATTGTTGGTGTTGGTTTTGTAGCTTTTGATCCAGATACTGTTATGTATTCTATCATTGCTCTGATTACTATCACCTACATTGTCAATCGCATGATGTCTGGTACAGAATCTTTACGAAATGTTATGATTATTTCTCAAAAATCAAAAGAAATCAAAGATTATATTACCAAGGTTGCCGACCGTGGTGTAACAGAATTTCCAATTATTGGTGGGTTTACAGGAGTTGAAAAGCGAATGTTGATGACAACAACCTCTATCCCTGAAATGCGAAAATTAGAGTCTGCTATTCTATCCATTGACAAAACAGCTTTTGTAATTATCATGCCTGCTAGCCAAGTTCGTGGCCGTGGCTTTAGTTTACAGAAAGACTATAAGCACTATGATGAAGATATCCTGATTCCAATGTAATTCATTGAAAATTCAAGTCCTTTCTAGTACAATAAAGCTAACAGACAAAAATATAGGAGAAACTATGCTTACAGTATCAGACGTGTCACTTCGTTTTAGTGACCGCAAATTATTTGACGATGTCAATATTAAGTTTACAGCTGGAAATACCTACGGCTTGATTGGTGCCAACGGTGCTGGTAAATCAACTTTTTTAAAAATCCTTGCAGGTGACATTGAACCAACAACGGGTCACATCTCACTAGGACCAGATGAACGCTTGTCAGTTCTACGTCAGAACCACTTTGACTATGAAGATGACCGCGTGATTGACGTCGTTATCATGGGTAATGAGCAACTCTACAGCATCATGAAAGAAAAAGATGCCATTTACATGAAAGAAGATTTTTCTGATGAAGACGGTGTCCGCGCTGCTGAATTAGAAGGTGAGTTTGCTGAACTTGGTGGTTGGGAAGCAGAAAGTGAAGCTTCTCAACTACTCCAAAACCTCAATATCTCAGAAGACCTTCACTACCAAAATATGAGCGAATTGACCAATGGTGAGAAGGTCAAGGTTCTCCTTGCCAAAGCACTCTTTGGTAAACCGGATGTTCTTCTTTTGGACGAGCCAACCAACGGTCTTGATATTCAATCCATCAACTGGTTGGAAGATTTCCTAATTGATTTTGAAAACACAGTTATCGTCGTATCCCACGACCGTCATTTCCTTAACAAAGTATGTACTCACATGGCTGACTTAGACTTTGGAAAAATCAAAATCTTCGTTGGTAACTATGATTTCTGGAAACAATCTAGTGAATTAGCAGCTAAATTACAGGCTGACCGTAACGCAAAGGCAGAGGAAAAAATCAAAGAATTACAAGAATTCGTAGCTCGTTTCTCTGCTAATGCTTCTAAGTCAAAACAAGCTACCTCTCGTAAAAAAATGTTGGATAAAATCGAGTTGGAAGAAATCATTCCTTCTAGCCGTAAATACCCATTTATCAATTTTAAATCAGAACGTGAAATTGGAAATGACCTCTTGACAGTTGAAAACTTGAAAGTTGTAATTGATGGTGAAACTATCTTAGATAATATTAGCTTCATCTTACGTCCAGGTGACAAGACTGCTCTCATCGGTCAGAACGACATCCAAACAACTGCTCTTATTCGTGCTCTCATGGGAGATATTGAATACGAAGGCACAGTTAAATGGGGTGTCACTACTAGTCAATCTTATCTACCAAAAGATAACACTCGTGATTTTGATACCAATGAATCAATCCTTGATTGGCTCCGTCAATTTGCCAGCAAAGAAGAAGATGACAACACCTTCTTGCGTGGTTTCTTAGGACGCATGCTCTTCTCTGGCGATGAAGTAAACAAACCTGTAAACGTCTTGTCAGGGGGCGAAAAAGTGCGCGTGATGTTGTCAAAACTCATGCTCCTCAAATCAAATGTCTTAGTCTTGGATGATCCTACCAATCACTTGGATTTGGAATCTATTTCTAGTCTAAACGACGGTCTTAAGGCCTTCAAAGAATCCATTATCTTTTCCAGCCATGACCATGAATTTATCCAAACCCTTGCTAACCATATTATCGTCATTTCAAAAAATGGGGTTATTGACCGAATTGACGAAACCTATGATGAATTCCTAGAAAATGCTGAAGTACAAGCAAAAGTACAGGAATTGTGGAAAGACTAAATAAAAAGCGTAGGGAATATGGCACTCACCCCTACACTAAGATAGTACTATAAATTCTGAAAAGTGGACTTGGGCTTGCCCCAGCCTCTTTTCTTATAAAGGAAACTATGAAAAAATTAAATTTTACGACACGAAAAACACTTATTTTATGTAGTACAGCCTTTCTTCTCCCTTTCAGTATCGTTCTGATTGCTCTGGCTCTAAAAGGAATTTGGTGGGGGAGTGATACGACTATTCTAGCCAGTGACGGGTTTCATCAATATGTGATTTTTAATCAAGTTCTTCGTAATACTCTACATGGTGACGGTTCTCTTTTTTACACCTTTACAAGTGGGCTAGGACTTAATTTTTACGCTTTATCTTCCTACTATCTTGGTTCTTTTCTCTCTCCCTTAGTTTTCTTTTTTGATTTGAAAACCATGCCGGATGCCCTGTATTTCTTTACATTATTAAAGTTTGGATTGACAGGGATGTCAACCTATATCAGCTTAAAAGGCATTTATAAACGACTACATCCTATTTTAGCACTTATCTTATCTACCAGCTTTTCTTTGATGAGTTTTGCAACTAGTCAATTGGAAATCAATAACTGGTTGGATGTATTTATAGTAGTTCCTATCATATTACTTGGTTTACACAAGTTGATTGACGGTGATAATCGTATTCTTTATTATATCAGTCTGACCTGTTTGTTTATCCAAAACTATTATTTTGGTTACATGACTGCTATTTTTATTACTCTGTGGTTCATGGTCCAACTATCTTGGGATTTCTCAAAACGGAAGAAGGCAATCCTAGACTTTATTGTAATGTCACTATTAGCTGGTTTGTCAAGTATGATTATGCTACTACCTACCTATTTAGACTTAAAAACACATGGAGAAACATTTACAGAAATTGTCAACTTTCAGACCGATAATTCTTGGTACTTAGATATTTTTGCTAAAAATTTGGTTGGAAGTTATGATACAACAAAATTTGGAGCTATTCCTAGTATATATGTTGGATTACTTCCCTTACTATTTTCCTTGCTATTTTTCACCTTGAAATCAATTAAATGGCAGGTAAAACTAGCCTATATTGCCTTATTTACTATCCTAATTGCAAGTTTCTATATCCAATATCTTGATCTTTTTTGGCAAGGAATGCACGCTCCGAATATGTTCTTGCATAGATATAGTTGGGTTTTCTCACTAGTCATTATTTACACTGCTGCTGAAACAATGTCCCGTCTCAACAGACTTTCTTTACTCAACATTATCTTCCCATTCAGTCTTTTATTGATCGGATTTGGTGTGACTTATCTTTTCAGAGAACAGTATGATTTTTTATCTGCTATTCAATTCATCTTATCCGCTGAATTTCTCGTAGCCTACGTTATTTTATTCTTTACCCTTCTAAAGAGAAAAATCACTCCTTCAATTTTTGCTTTAGCTAGTCTTTGTTTTGCACTTTTTGAAATTGGGATTAATACGCATTATCAAGTTGAAGGTTTGTCTGCTGAATGGCATTTTCCTAGTCGATCAAATTATGAACAAAATTTGACAGATATTGACACTCTTGTAAAGAATGTAGAAAATAGTGAAAATCAATTTTACCGTACTGAAAGACTTTTTCCCCAGACTGGTAATGATAGCATGAAATACAACTACAATGGAATTTCTCAATTTTCTTCAATTCGTAACCGTGCTTCTAGTAATACTTTGGATAAACTAGGTTTCCGTTCAGACGGAACAAATCTTAATCTACGTTACCAAAATAATACACTGATTGCAGATAGCTTATTTGCAATTCGATACAATCTAGCTGATTTAAATCCGGACAAGTTTGGTTTTGTTACTAGTCAACAAGAAGGGACTATGACAGCTTATCGTAATGAATATGCTACACAATTGGCTATCTTGACAGAAGGAGTTTACAATGATGTCAAGTTTACAAACCTTACTTTAGATAACCAAACAAACTTCTTAAATCAATTAACTGGTCTAGGTTTACAATATTACTATACTTTACAACCACTATCTGTAGAGAATGCCACTGAATTAAACAATCGTGTAACTGTCAATGCGGCTGAAGGAGAGGACACTACCCGTGTTCATTACAGTTTGACAATCCCTGCTCATACACAGCTGTACATCAATCTACCTAATATTACATTCTCAAATGACGCAAGTAAGAATGTACAGATGACAATAAACAATACTCCTGTCAACTTTACATTAGATAATACTTTCTCCTTCTTCAGCGCAGGATATTATGCCGAAGAACAGAATGTTGCTATCACAATCAGCTTCCCGCAAAATTTACAGGTTTCTTTTGATAGGCCCGAATTCTATCGTTTGGATTTAGAGGCATATCAAACAGCTATCAATCATTTATTAGCAAAAGATGTTACAGTCACCACAAAAGGAAATACCGTAACAACAAACTATTCCAACGATAAAGATGCCACACTTCTATTAACTCTTCCTTATGACAAAGGATGGTCTGCAACTTTAAACGGTCAAGTTGTTCCGATCACACGTGCCCAAAATGGATTTATGAAAGTAGATATTCCTGCCGGAGAAGGAAAACTTGTTTTGACCTTCATTCCACAAGGATTGAAGCTAGGCCTTACATTCTTCTTCACTGGAATAGTCAGTGTAGTTCTATATGAACGATTCTTAAGAAAACGATACTACAAAAGGGAGATCTAATTCTCCCTTTTCTTCATTTTAATAAACAAAAAAACACCAATCGGTGTTTGTACTCCGCCAACAGGGCTCGAACCTGTGACATCATGATTAACAGTCATGCGCTCTACCAACTGAGCTATGGCGGAAAGAATAGTCCGTACGGGATTCGAACCCGTGTTACCGCCGTGAAAAGGCGGTGTCTTAACCCCTTGACCAACGGACCATTACAAGCACTATCCAGTATAATATACATCTGAGTCTTTGTCAAGATTTTTTTTACCCATCTTGACATTCTATAACCTTTAGGTTAGAATAAGAGAGTTGATGTGGTTCCATAGCTCAGCTGGATAGAGCATTCGCCTTCTAAGCGAACGGTCGCAGGTTCGAATCCTGCTGGAATCATCTACTTGACCTAGAATATATTTCTAGGTCTTTTTTCGTTCCATAATTGAATATTTACATACAACAATGGCAGTAAAATACCTACTAAAGCCATTTCGTGCAAAGAAAATGATAATAAGGTAGAAAGAGAAACTCCTAACAAAAATGCAATAATTGTGACCATAATATGATACGCTGTTCGACGAAGTTCCTTATCTCTTTCAATCACTCCTTTACACAATAGATAAGCTGCATTCTTTACATTCCCTGTCATCATAACATTAGCATAAGAAGCTCCCCGAAGCTTACGAAAAGTTTCAACTTGAATAGAAGCAACAATCGCTAATAAAGCAATTGTAAAAAATGGGGGGAAAAATGGGGTTAAGACAATAGTGACTATAATAAAAGTTAGCATGATGATACTGCTTCCAAAATGCCAAGGTAAATGATGAGTGAGTGCATATCGTTTTGCTAAATAAGTTATGCATTGACCAAGAGCAAAAAAAACAACTGGTACCAAAAAATGAATCGATTTTGAGAAATTTCCTTGTGCAACGTGAAAAGCTAATGAGATTAGATTTCCTGATTGCACTCCTGCAAATCGTCCTCCTTGTGTTACAAATGTAAAGGCATTTAAGTACCCACTAATAAAAGTAAGACAACTGGCTACACGTAATCCTTCATATACACGATAGTCTTTTTTATTCATTCTCCCTCCTGTTTCACATGAAACTATTTGTGATATGGACTCCCTTGCTGAATCATAAAAGCCCGATAAATTTGTTCAACAAGAACAAGTCTCATTAATTGATGGGGTAAAGTTAATTTTCCGAAACTAATCAGCAAATTTGCCCGTTTTTTAACTACTGGATCGAGTCCAAGACTTCCTCCAATCACGAAACTAATGTCAGAATACCCTCTTATAGTCGCATCAGCTAAAAGCTTGCTAAACTCCTCTGAAGCATATTGTTTTCCTTCTATGGCTAGAACAATCACATAATCTCTCTCTCCTATTTTTCCAGTAATTCGTTCAGCTTCTTTTCTTAAAATTTGCTCTTTTTCTGCCTGACTAGACCGATCGGGTGTTTTTTCATCAGCTAACTCAATCATTTCAATCTTACTAAAACGTCCCAGACGCTTGACATATTCAGCAATACCTTCTTTTAGATAATTCTCTTTCAATTTTCCAACTGTTATCAATTTTATTTTCATAAATCCATTCTAACATATTCACAATACTGAGGACAAGTTATCTTTGAAGCAATCTCCGTTCCAATCCCATTTATACACCTTATAGAAAAAGTTATCCACAACTTGTGGATTGATTTTTGAAAATTTTAAGTTATAATTAAGAAAAACGAAGTAAGATTTTAGAAAAAATTAAGAAACATTAGGTAGGTTCAATATGAAAAAATACACAAAATTTGCACTCATTTTTCTTATTGGATTTGTCGGAGGAATTGTAGGGTATTTTGTAGGATTCCTTTTCCAAATGGCCAATCCAATAACTAGCAACAATACTAACACCCCAGAGACTACTGTTAGCACTGTTCAATATAATAATGAAACCTCTACAACAGAGGCTGTCAAGTTAGTACAGGAAGCAGTTGTATCTGTTTTAAATTATCAGACAATAAGCGGCACAAGTTCTGTATTTGGAGGAGAAGATTCAAGCGAATTAGCTGTAGCTGGAGAAGGTTCTGGCGTTATTTATAAGAAAAATGATGATACAGCCTTCCTAGTTACAAATACACATGTGATTGCAGGTGCTGAAAAAATTGAAATTCAGTTAGCATCTGGTGAAAAAGTAGAGGGGGAATTAGTTGGTTCAGATACTTATTCTGATATTGCTGTCATTAAAATTTCAGCTGATAAAGTAACTACTGTTGCAGAATTTGCTGATTCGGATACTTTAAATGTAGGAGAGACAGCTATTGCTATTGGTAGCCCATTAGGCAGTGTATATGCAAATTCCGTTACACAAGGAATAGTCTCTAGCCTTAGTCGAACTGTTACTTCAGAATCTGAAGATGGTCAGACAATTTCAACAAATGCTATTCAGACTGATACAGCTATCAATCCAGGAAATTCAGGTGGTCCTCTTATCAATATTCAAGGTCAGGTAATCGGGATTACTTCTAGTAAAATCACCTCTATATCCGCTTCGACAACAGATGTTGCAGTAGAAGGTATGGGATTTGCGATTCCATCAAACGATGTGGTTGCCATTATTAATCAGCTAGAAACCGATGGAAAAGTAATCCGTCCTGCTCTTGGTGTTAGAACGGTGGACGTATCTGAATTATCTACCAGTCAAAGAACAACTGTTGGACTAGAAGATAGTGATTTAACATCTGGAGTTGTGGTTATTTCAACACAATCGGGCCTTCCAGCAAGTGGAAAGTTGGAAAAATATGATATTATTACAGCCATTTCAGGTGAAACTATCGAAACAAAAAGTGACCTACAAAGTGTCCTTTACAAGCACAGTATAGGAGATACCATTCAAGTAACCGTCTACCGTGATGGAAAAGAACAACAAATCGATATTACACTGACACATTCAACAGAAGATTTACAATAGTGCTCTGTCAATCCAACTTTACAGGTTTGTAAAGTTGGATTTTTTCTGCTACAATAGGCCTATATGGAAGAATTACGTTACGTTCCTATTAAGGATATCACCCCAAACCCTTATCAACCACGCCTCATTTTTGATCAGGAAAAATTGGAAGAATTAGCTCAATCTATCAAGGAAAATGGTCTCATCCAACCTTTAATTGTCCGTACGTCTGCTGTTATTGGCTACGAATTATTGGCTGGTGAAAGACGTCTGAGAGCTTGTCAACTTGCTGGTCTAGACAAAGTCCCAGTCATTATAAAAGAACTAACAGATGAGGAATTACTTTATCAGGCTATTATTGAAAATCTCCAACGTGCTGACCTCAACCCCATTGAAGAAGCAACATCATACCAAAAATTAATAAAAAAAGGACTCACCCATGAAGAAATTGCTAAAATTATGGGAAAATCGAGGCCTTATATTTCAAATTGCCTTCGTTTACTCAATCTAACTCCTTATTGTTTACAATCTCTCGAAGAAGGAAAAATTTCTCAAGGACATGCTCGCCTTTTACTCTCTCTTTCCAAAGAAAAACAAGAAGAATGGGCAAAGCGCATTGAAAATGAAGAAATCAGTGTCCGTCAGCTCGAAAAATTAGTATCCAAAACGAAAACAGAAAAAAAAGGAAAAAAAAATACTCAAATTTTTCTTTCTGAACAGGAAAAGAAACTTCAAAAATTACTAGGAACACAAGTCAGTATTCAGCAGACAAAAAATGGACAAGGAAAAATTCTCATCTCTTTTTCTTCAATAGAAGAATATGAGCGAATTATCAACAACTTAAAATAAAGCAGAGGATTAAAGAATCTTATTTACAGCCTTATCCACATGTTTTCTTACCAGAAAACATGATATTTTCAGATAGTTTCTTATTTTTTACACAATTTGTGGAAAACTTTTATAAAGAATGTGGATAATTTAATTACCTGTGGAAAACTTTGTTGATTTATGATACACTAGAGGAACTAAATAAATTAGAAAAGGAGGAAAAAA